>JAEWZT010000007.1 GCA_023458375.1 Bacillota bacterium | reverse complement strand
GCAAAAATCAGCTGTTCTATTATTTAAGCGAAGACCTTTCAAAGGCAATTGTGAGCGTAAAGACTTATGACCAACTTGTTGAAGCTATTAAATGGGCTGATAAAATTGTTTTCTTAAACGATATAACCGTTCCTGTTGACGACGCTAATCCTAACAGCGAAATTGCCATCAACGCCTACACCCGTGACTATGATTTAGTAATAGATCTAAACGGTAAAACATTAAATGGCAGAATAAGCGTAAGGAATTATAACTTTGCGGACAGTTCTTACAAAGATTATTCCGCTACGGTAATTATTCAAAATGGCACGGTTACTAGTCCTACTGATTACGGTATAGTCGTAATAGGAAATGAGGACGTTGATTTAACATTAATAAATCTTAACGTTTCCGCCCAAAAGATTGGTCTTGGAACAAACGGGACAACCGCAGGCGCCAAAGTAACCATCAGCGGAGGTTCCTACAAAGGAGCTGAGTTTGGCGCTTATCTACCGGGAAATTATACCTATAACTTTACAAATTGTGAGTTTACGGGCGCAACGGGCATCCATATTAAGAGCGGGACGCTTGCTCTCAATAACTGCACTCTAATGGCTGACGGCGCATACGCAACGCCTACTTACAATGGCAACGGCGCAAATGTTACGGGTAACGGGCTAATGGTTGAACCGACGGTGGGATATTTCCAAACATTAGACGTAATTATTGACGGCGGCAGCATAACAAGCGCAAACGGCTACGCGGTTGAAGAATACGCCTTAGCAAAAGACGGAGTAACTCCCGTTGAGTATGCGACTGTTTCAATCAAAGGCGATTGCACGCTTACAAGCGGAAAAGCCTCAAAAATTAATTCTCAAAACAGTGTAATTCAAGCTAATATTTCAACCCTTGCACAGTTTACAGAAGCGGTTGAATGGGCTGATGCAATAATTCTTGCAAACGACATAACCTTTACAGGCACTACGGCAACTGATTTTAACCAGTTTGTAAAAGCAGACGCAAGAAGCTACGATTTGGTAATTGACCTCAACGGCTTCAACTTCGGAGGCTGCCTTGGATTTTCAAATTTTATTAGTGCCGGTAAATACTATGAACAAACGCTTACCGTAACAGTTAAAGACAACAGCGCGGGAGAGACGGGCAGCGTAGGCTCACTGAGCAACCCCTTATTATATTATGGTATAAGAGTTCAAGGAAACGGAGGTGTTTCTGTTATCTTAGACGGAATTAAAATCTACGGATACTACGGCGGCATGCAAACGTTAGGCACTTGCGCAGGCGCAAGCATAACCGCCGTTGGTTGTTCTTTTGAAGGAGGCGAGCCGGGCAACGACAATCTCGGCGCTTATCTTGCAGCAGGATATATTTATAGCTTTGAAGGCTGCACTTTTACGGGCGCAACGGGCATACACATTAAGAGCGGAACGCTCACTTTAACAAACTGCACTTTAACGGCTGACGGCGCCTATGCTCTTCCCTCTTACCACGGCAGCGGCGCAAATATAACGGGTAACGGCTTAATGGCGGAAGCTACGGATGGCTACAATGCTACACTTAGTATAACGATTGACGGCGGCAGCATAACAAGCGCAAACGGCTACGCAATAGGTAAGGCGCAGTCTTATCCCATGAGTAAGAAAGATAGCATATACCAAGCAAATATCACCTTTATGAATTCTGTGAATTTAGAAGGCAAACTTGGCGAAGAAAGTAAGCAGTATATTTCAATTGCAGTTTCCAGTCTAGCTCAATTAAAAGAAGCAATCGCAATGGCAGACGAGATAGATACTATTGCGCTTTGGGGAAACATAACAGGCATTAACGAGCAAATCGTTATTGATAAGACTGTTGTAATAAACGGAAATGACAAAGCCTTAACCTTTGCCTCGGGCGCAGATGTAAAATCCGGCGTTTTAATTCAAGCGGATAATGTCATGATTAAAAACTTGACGGTAAACAGGGGCAAGGAAAGCGGGGCATGGAGCAGCGCCTACGCCCTTCAAGTATATGTTTCAAACGGCATAGTGCTTGAAAATGTTACCTTAACCAAGGGTGACGGCGGGCTTTTAGTCAACGGTTCAACCGTAACTGTAAAATGTAAACTTAATGTAAGCAATAACATCTTCGGCGGAATAGAAATAGGCAAAGGCAAAGATGTCACCTCAGACAGCATACTAACCTTAGATACAGGCGCGGAAATCATAAATACAAGCGAAACCCTTAACACTCCCACCGTTTGGATTGAGCAAGAAAGAGATGAAGATGGTGATTATATAGAAGATGCGTTTTTGGGCGAGCTTAAAGGAGTTGCCGGACTCCTTCATGGAAAATTTGTCGCGTCTATAAAGCAAATGTTTTATTACATAGACATCAACCTCGCAAACGATTAAGACAGATTTATAGTTGGGAAAATCTGTCTGTTGCTTCTACCAATGAGGACGACGAAGGCATACTTTACTTAAACGATACCGCGACGCTTGCTGATTTTATTATTTAATAAAACCTTCTTTGTAAATGTAACTGTAAACACACCGCCCAACCAACCTAACTTAGCCCGCCGCTATAAGCGGCGGGCTAAGTTTTAGCTCTAATTAACTTTGGTTTTTTCCGTTAATTTCCAACTTATTTTACCCTGCTAAGCTTACTGTTTTTCTATATATAATAAGGAAGGGGAGAGTTTTTATGCTGGGAGCTCCCTTGACCCTAAATCTGCTGTTTTTTCAAATTTTATTGCAGTTTTTCCTCAATCTATGATATAATATTTTCAACGCCAAAAAGGGGCATAATTCAACTCAAAAGCGAACGCCAATACTTATAAAACATAATATTTTTTATACTTTTTGTTAAAGAAAGTATTGACTTATTATCAAAAAAGTATTAGAGTAATACATAATTAGGCAATATATTGCTTATTTATGTAGCGCAAGCAAAGAAATTTGCTTGTTTGGGGGAATATATATAGTTTATAAGCGGAAATAATATTTTTTGCCTTGCGGTGAAAAATTTATATTTATATATCTTAGCAAATATTTGTAAAGGAGGGCACTATGAGATAAGCGGCAAAAACCAAAGTTCAACGGATACGGCGAAATTTTTACTCGCTTTAAAGAGTGGCAACTCTGATACATAGTGCAACGGCGTGTTCCGAGGCTTAGGTTAAAAGGAAAAATACAAAAAACTTTTAGTAAAAATAAAATTAAATTGGAGGAAAGTAAAAATGCAAAAAAGTAAAAAACTACTAGTAGTATTCCTACTTATTTTCTTACTTGTTTTTTCATTTGCGTTAACTTCTTGCGAAGAGAAGGAATTAAAAATTGATAAAACGGCTGAGACAATAGAAGTGGGTGCTACCGTTACCGTTAAGGCAACGTATGGCGACGCAGCCATTAGTGGTGATGCATTAAAGTTCGCAATGGACAAAGAAGGCATCATTACTATCGCGGCTAGCGGCGACTCATATGTTATTACCGGCGTTAAGAAAGGCACCGTTGTGGTAACTTTCAGCGTAGATGATAAGTCTGTTACGGTAACGATAACTGTTAACGACACCGCTGGCGATGCAGCCGCTGCCTTAGCCGCTGCTAAGACCGCTAAAATTGCCGAACTTGACGCGTTGTTAGCCACTTATGCGCAGGCTAATTACAGCACAGCAAACTGGGCAATCTTAACCGGATACATAACAACGGCGAAAGCCACTGTAAACAGCGCTACCACAGTTACCGCTGTTAACGCTGTAAGCAAGACTACCGTTAAGGCTAGCTGCGACACCGTTAAAACATTAGCTCAAGAACAAGCCGAAGCCGATGCAGCCGCAGCCGCAGCCGCTTTAGCAGAAGCTAAAGTTGCCAAGAAAGCCCAAATTGACGCTCTTCTTGCTAACTATATTCAAGCTAATTACAGCGTTGAAGGCTGGGCACAAATCGTAGGCATAATTGATGGCGGAAAAGCCGCTGTTGACGCGCTTACCATCAAGGCAGACGTTGAAGCTTACAGCACAGCCGCTTTAACAACTGCTTGCGGAAAGATTCCCACTGCCGCTCAGGAAAAAGCATTAGCCGACGCTAAAAAAGTTTTCATCGGCGAACTTAATACTTTACAAGAACTTTATGACATTAATATTGACGACTATAGCGATGAAAACTGGGCTGCCCTTCAAGCTATCATTATCAATGCCAAGGCTCAGATTAACGCTTATACCAATTTAGCGGATCTGCAAACCTATAGACTTGCTAATGTTCAAACTGCTTGCGCTGCGATTTTCACAATTGCTCAAACCGAAGCTTTGGAAGCTGCAAGAGAAGACCTCCTTGCCGCTCTTGAAGATTTAATCGGTGATTATGATGAAGATGATTACAGCGCCGCTAAATGGGCTAAAATTGTAGAAATCATTGACAAAGCAAATGCAGATACAATCGCCGCTATTACAATAGCCCAACTTCCCGCTGAAGGTGATATCAGAGAGGCTTGCGACGCCGTTCTTACCTTAGAAGGCGAAGAAGAGCTAGCTACTGCCATTGAAGAAAAATATGAAGAGATTACAAACCTTTTAAAGGAATACAATTCAGAAAATTACAGTGCTGCGAGATGGACTTCCTTTAATTTGCGCGTAGCTAAGGAAAAGGCAACAATTGCTGCTTTGCCTAATGCAGACGCAGTAGCGGCTCACGAGCTCACAGGTTTGACCGCTGCTCTTAACGCAATTCTTACCATAGACCAGGAAGAGACTTTTGAAACCGCAAAGGTTAGCCGTAAAGCAGCTTTTGACGCCCTTCTTAAAGACCCGAAATACAAGAATTCCTTATACAGCACAGCGGGACAGGCAGCTCTTAGAGCTTTAGTTGCCGAATTTAAGGAAGACGTTGACGCTTGCACTATCCAAGCTGAATTAGAGGCGCTCTCAGTTTCTGCTTTAGAAACTGAGCTGGACAAAGTTCCTGACAAGGCCGATGAAGCCTTTACCGCCGCTAAAAATACTAAGATAGCTGCTCTTAACACTTTGTTGGCGACCTACAAACAGGCTAATTACACTACCACAGAATGGACAACCCTTAAAGGTTATGTTACTACGGCAATAACGGCCGCTACTGACGCCGCGAACCAAGGAGCGCTTGACGCCGTTGTCGTTGCTACCGTTAAGTCTAACTGTGATGCTGTCCTCACCATTGCTAAGCAGCTCACAAATGCCAAGACTGCCTTAAATGCCAAGATTGACGATTTCATAACCAGTGATGGTGTACAGCTAGTTTTAGTGATAGGAGAACCCGCAGTAGCTTGTAACGTTCTTGAGGGCGACTACTTTGCCGCTGAATGGAATGTCATTAAAGGCATTATCGCCGACGCAAAAGCCACCGTTAATTCCTTTACTATAATTGAGCTTGTCAATAGCTTTGAAGCAAACCTTAAAACCAAAGTTTGGGACGTATTAGACGCAGTTTTAGAGGAAGAAGATGCTTTAGACGCTCAAAAAGCTGCTAAAACCGCCGCTCTTAACGCTATACTTACTAGTTACAAAGCAGACGATTATGACACCAACTGGAACTTTGATATTTTAAAAGAAGATCCAGGTCCCGACCCCTATGACGGCATCAACACCATCATCACCAAGGCAAAAGCGATAGTCACCGCTGCCACTGTTGACAATATGACAGCGTTTAACGCTCTTGATATCCCCGCTATAAAAGTTCAGTGCGCCCTTGTTCCGACGGAACTTAGATTGCAAAAAGACGCTGCTATAGCCCTTCTTAATGATGGAATGACTATTGGATCAAAGGCTTACGGCGGTTTCAACGACTACACAAAAGCTGATTACAGCACCACCAACTGGAACGCTTTGAAGAAAATCTTTGACGACGCTAAAGCTGCCGTTGAGGCATTTACCGACATAGAAGATTTAGACGAATATGTGAACACCGACACTCTTAAGAATAAGAGCGGCGTTCTTATAGCCGGCACTTCCGCTCTTGAACTTGCGGTAAAAGCAGGTTATGACATATTGGATAAGACCGTTACGGGAACTACAGCCGAGGCTACAAGAAAGAATGCCATTATCGCTACCGGCACCGGTTCCATTGATACTGCGTTTACCGGTATGGGACTTACCGATACTGATTACAGTAAAGTTACTGCTTCCACCGGCGAATGGGCAGGCGCGCGTAATTTCTATAAGAGAATAACCGACATTGTTGCCGCTACTAAAACAAAGGTAAGCAAGTTCACCAAGACAAGCGAATATGACGAGTTTGAGTTTGAAGCTAACGGCACTACCGCTATGATTGCCGAGATAAACGCTGTTCTTAAGTGGGCAGACGTAATAGACCTTGGTGCAGACGAAGCCGAAGGCGGAACAGGTGAAAACGCCGACACTATTACGTACTATGGTGAAAAATCTCTCATAGCTGCAAGGAAAGCTGTAAATGAAGCTCTTGATGCGTTGCTGGTAGATTATACCGCAGTTAAGGCAAGCTACTACGCCGCTCAATGGACCGATTTGACCAATATTATCAAAAACGCCAAGGCTGCCGTTACCGCCGCTTACACTTGGGAAGAGCTTTTTGAAGCAGTAAATGAAGGAGCAATAGTAGGCTCTGCCGCTACCGCTACGGAAATTACTGCCTTTATAGCCCTTGAGGAAAACGCCCTCATTCCCGACATTATGGCTGCTGTTAACAAAGTTTACACCATAAGCGCCGAGGATGCCTTCCAAGCTGCCAAAGCTGACAAGCTTGCAGAACTTGACCTCTTGTTTGGCAACTACGACGTGGTTGACTACAGCGTTAAAAACTGGACGACTCTTACGGGCTTCATTGAAGCCGCCAGAACGGAAATCGGCAAATTCAAAACAATTGAAGACGTTATAGTTTATAACCTCGCTGCGGTAGAAGGTCTTTGCGAAGCTGTTGAAGACATTTACGATGAAATTCAGGCAGCCAGAGACGCTAAACTTGAAGACCTTGAAGACCTTGATGACGAATATGATCGTAGTGATTATACCGCTGCCGGCGTAGCTATGTTGAATGCTATTTACAATGCTAAGGTAAACGCAATTAACAACCTTGACGATGTAACAGCTATCTTGACCTTTGACCTCACTGCTGTTGAGGCTGAGTTTGACGCCGTTATGACGGAACTTGAACTGGCTAAGGAAGACGCATACGCTATACTTGATGCACTCTTGGCTACCTACGACCAAGCTGATTACAGCACAACAAACTGGAATGCGTTGAAGAATAAGATAAAGGTTGCAAAAGCCGCTGTTAAAGCTCTTGCCTCTGTTTCTTTAGTTGAAGATTATGACTTTGAGGCTGTTAAGGCTCTTTGCGACGCCATTGCAACCTTAGACTAATATCTTTTAAGCAAAGTAAAGTTTAACTCAAACGATTGAAAAATCAGTAAAAGTAAAAACTTAACTCAACCGACTAAAAGTAGCCCGCCGCGCAAGCGGCGGGCTTTCTTTTAAGGCAATAAAATAGTCGGAACAAAGGTAACTTTGCCCCGATGACTAGTTGCAGAGTGTGTTCTTTCAATTGTGAAATGTGAATTATGCGCGGCGCAGAAGCGTTTCAAGCCGCGCGCCCTCATGCTCATGCGTTGCGTAGCGACGTAGCAAAGGGAGAAAAAATATTAAGGGGGAACCGTTTGGTTCCCCCTTTAAAGCGGCGTAAACCGCTATGTGGTGGAGATAAGCGGAGTTGAACCGCTGGCCTCTTGAATGCCATTCAAGCGCTCTACCAACTGAGCTATACCCCCAAGGTTAATTAAATTATAAACAAGGCTTAACAAGCCGCAAAAGCCTTTTTAAGGGCTTAAAAGCGATAATCCGCTTTACTTGCTAAAAGCTGTAAACCAGCGAAACTTATTATAAAGGCAACGACATTTTTTGTCAATAATATTACCTCTTTTGTTGCCTACTTTTTTCAAAACTTTATCAAACCCTTTCAATCCATTTTTCAAAAAGGACAAAAAAGCCGTATAATAAAACGCGCGGGCAAAATACTAAAAACAGCCCTAGAACAGCGCTTTACATTGTGTTTAATAGCCGTCGGAAAACAATGCAGGCATTTATGATAACGTTTTTAATAACTGCAAAACGGGTTGCGAAAGCGGTTTTACGCTTAATTTCCGCCTTCTAATTTACCCTCATTTCCTTGACAAAGAAGTGTGTAAGTGTTAAAATCATTTAGCATTGTTTCGCAGGTGTAGTATAGTGGCAATACGACAGCCTTCCAAGCTGTAGTTGTGGGTCCGATTCCCATCACCTGCTCCAAATAATAGGCGTAAAAAAGGCGCGTTTTACGCGGCGGTTTACAAGAAAAACCGTAAAAACGGAAACCGAACTTTAACAGCAAGGCATACCACACTTTCCGTTTAAGCGTTTGAAAAATGTGCCTGTAGCTCAGCAGGATAGAGCATCGGCCTTCTAAGCCGGTTGTCGGGGGTTCGAATCCCTTCAGGCACGCCAAGCGTGGTGGGCGTAGCTCAGTTGGCAGAGCGCCAGACTGTGACTCTGGATGTCGTGGGTTCAAGCCCCATCGCCCACCCCACAACAAAAAAGGTAAAGCTAGATCAAGCCTTATATTAGATTTAGGGGTGTAGCCAAGCGGTAAGGCATCAGACTTTGACTCTGACACTCGTAGGTTCAAATCCTGCCACCCCTGCCAAAGCAAAAACCCCAAATACTTTGACCCATTAGCTCAGTTGGTAGAGCACGTGACTTTTAATCACGGTGTCCCGCGTTCGAGTCGCGGATGGGTCACCAAAAAGGGTTTTTGCTTAGACCACGCACCTTTAGCTCAGCTGGTAGAGCACCTGACTCTTAATCAGGGTGTCCAGGGTTCGAGTCCCTGAAGGTGTACCAAATAAGCGGATGTGGCGGAATGGCAGACGCGCTAGCCTTAGGAGCTAGTGGTAATACCGTGGGGGTTCAAGTCCCTTCATCCGCACCATCTCACAAAAAACCGCAATAAAATTATTGCGGTTTTTTGTTATATATAAATAATTTCCTAATAACTAAACTTTAAAAGCTTTTCAACTAGTCGGCAAAACTGAAAACCTGAATTAACAGTTGAGCCTTATTTAACCAGTTTTATATATTTTTTGACATTATTTGTATGCCGTTATGCAGTTTATTCTTTCCAACTCTTTGTTTTACGTTATATTTTTTGAAACCTTTTAGTTTATTAAAAAAACTTTCTATACTATTTTAACCTTAATTCACCTTAGCCGTTTAATACTTCTCCGATGGCATTTATTGCGATATATCTATTTGCTTAACTAAGCTGCGTGCAGAACGCTGCAACAAATCCTTATGTAAAAAAATATCAAAAAAATGAAAAAAATAGCGAAAAGTTTAATATTGCCTATTGACAAGCGCCTGCCCGCGTGCTAATATCTTAATAATTAGAAAAATATTCAAAAGGTAAACTCGCGGAAACGCGGGGACGCAAAGCCAACGGGGCTACGGATTGTAAAATCCACGCCGGCTGGGTTGCAATATTTTTATTATCCGATTGCCGCTTTTTGTCGGACTTCGTTTTGGTATTTTTTTTCCATTGCGCGGTTTTTCAAAAAAAAATAGGCAACTCTTATCGCGATACTAACAATTATTGTAACGGCGTTCTTTTGCCAAAAAGGACGCCGTTGCTTTTTTATATTTTTTTAAACAGTAAAGCAAAAAAACTTAACAAGCGCCAAAAAAACAAAGGAGGTATTTATGGCTGAAAAGGAACAAGGTAAAATCAATGTCAGTGTTGATTTAGGAACTTCCAACCTGCTTATATACGTTGAAGGCAGGGGGACGGTTTTTGATGAACCTTCGATAATAGCTATCGACAAAGCTACGGGCAAGGTGGTGTCGGTTGGCACTGCGGCTGCCGACTTGGTAGGAAAAACGCACAGCAAGGTGGAGGTAATAAGGCCTTTAAGCGGCGGAGTTATTTCCGACATACAGATGATTCGTGAAATCTTGGTATTCACATTTGAAAAGCTGTTCACATCGGGCGTTAAAAACATCAATAAACTTTTAATGTGCATGCCTTCGGAAATTACCGACACAGAAAGAGAAGCCATCATCAAACTGGGCAACGAGCTTGGCGTTAAAAAGACTTATGTTGAAGAGGAAATCAAGGCCGCGGCTATCGGCGGGGGGCTTAATATTTACGAGCCTTACGGGCACATGGTAGTTGACATCGGCGGCGGCACCACAGATTTCGGGGTTTTGGCTTTGGGCGACGTAGTCCTTTCAAAATCCACAAAAATTGCGGGTGATTTTTTTGACAAGCAAATCATTCACTACGCAAAAGAAAAACACAATTTAGAAATCGGTCCGCAAACGGCGGAAAGAATCAAAATCCGTTTAGCGTCTCTTACGGGAGATTTGCCCTGCGACGACGAGGGTGCGCCCTTAACGGCGGAAGCAATGGGACGCGACCTTATGACAGGGCTTCCCAAAATGTCTGTAATACATGCCGAAGAAATTAGAAATATTCTTCTTGACTGCTTTGAGTCCATCAAATCAACTTTAATTGCAACTTTGGAAATTACGCCCCCCGAACTGTCGGGAGACTTAGTGAGCAACGGCATACTTTTGACAGGCGGAGGCTCCCAAATAAAAGGTATTCAACAGTATTTTGAAGATATCTCGCGCGTGAAGGTAAAGATTTCCAGCGCTCCCGAAAATACGGTTATCAACGGAACTAAGAAATTATTGAAGCTTGATAATCCGCATTACTACGGTGATTATTAGGAGGAATGAGATATGGCAGAAAGAATGGGTTTAGGTATAGATTTAGGCACAACTAACCTTCTTGTGTACCTTGAAAAAAGAGGAATTATATATAACGAACCTTCGGTAATTGCTTTTGACCACGAAAGCGGAAAAATTGTAGCCGTTGGGAGCGACGCGCACAAGATGATAGGCAAAGTTCACGACAAAATATCGGTAATCAAACCCTTAAAAAACGGGGTGATAAGCGATATGCACGCCGCGAAAGAGCTGCTTACATATGTGCTGAAAAAAGTTGAAAACATTACCGAAAAGGAAATGTCTTATTCGTCCACAGTTATGTGCTGCCCCTCGGAAGTTACAAAAATTGAAAGAGACATAATGATAGAGCTTGCCAAAAAAATGGGCATGAAAGATATGTTTATTGAAGAGGAAGTTAAGGCGGGCGCGCTTGGCGCGGGCGTTGACATCTTTAAGTCAAAAGGCTCTATGATTGTGGATATCGGCGGCGGCACCACCGACGTAGGCGTGCTTTCCTTCGGCGACATTGTTCTTTCAAGGACAGTCCGCATGGCGGGCAACTACGTTGACGGCGAAATCGCTAAACTTATAAAACAAAACCAAAAGATTGAAATCGGCGAACTGACAAGCGAACAATGCAAGCGCGACCTTGCAGATTTAAGAGAAAATACTACCCTTGTAGTCAACCGTTACGCGGGGCGCGATATAGTGCGCGGCATTCCCAAATACGTTGAGATAAGCAGCGAGGACGTGCGCGAAATACTTATCCCCACCTTTGAGGAAGTTGTCAAGCTTATCGCGGCAGTCTTAAAGGATACCCCGCCCGAGTTATCCGCCGATATTTATCAAAACGGAATTCTCTTGACGGGGGGCGGTTCACTCATAAAAGGCGTGGAAGAATTTATTTCCAAGCGCATCAAAGTTCCGGTAAGGGTAGCCAACAACCCGCTTACCTGCGTTGCCGAAGGCGCTAAGTATCTTCTCAAAAACCGCGGCGACTATTTGGTAAACCCGTTGCAATTATAGGAGGAAATTATGGTGAACACAAATAACAATTCAAGTAAAAAGGGCGTTAAGATAGGTATAGACTTAGGGACGGCGAATCTTTTGGTTTATGTGGAAGGCGAAGGCATTATTTTTAACGAGCCCTCCATAATAGCCACCGATTACTATACCAACGAGGTTATTGCCGTAGGGCATTCGGCGGCAAAGATGCTTGGCAGAAACCACCGCGGCATAAAAATTGTAAGCCCTCTTTGGCAAGGCGTCATTTCCGACATGGACGCGGCTAAAATGCTTATAGAAATTGCCCTTAAAAAGGCTGAAAATACCGACATTAACTTAAAGACCGCCACCTGCTTGATTTGCTGCCCCAGTGTGGTTACGCAAATAGAAAGGGATTCCATGACGGAACTTGCGCGGAAACTAGGCGTTCCCGACGTCTTTATAGAAGAAGAAATCAAGGCAGGCGGCATCGGCGCGGGGCTGGATATTTACAGCTCAAAAGGCGCTATGGTAATTGATATTGGCGGCGGCACAACCGACATAGGCGTTTTGTCGCTTGGCGATATTGTGGTAAGCGAATCGGTGCGCGTTGCGGGCACATACTTGGACAATGAAATTATCAACTATGTGCAGTATCACCATGGTTTGCTTATAGGCAGAACGACGGCAAAGCGCATTAAGGAAGAAATCGGCACATTAAGAGCAAATCTTGCGGAAGAAAAAACTACCTTTGCCAACGGCAGAGATTTGTTAAGCGGCTTGCCCCGTCAAATTACTTTAAAGCAATCGGAAATACGCGACATAATCATACCCGCTTTTCAAATGATTACCAATACGGTATTAAAGGCGCTGCAAGAAACGCCCGCCGAACTGTCCTCCGACATAATTGAGCAAGGCATTTTAATAAACGGCGGCTGCGCGTTAATTGACGGCGTTGACGAGTTTTTCCACAAAGAAATAGGCTTAGACATCGTTTTGTCTCCCAATCCTCTTACGGCGATAGTTGAGGGCACTAAGATTTTGCTTAGAAACCGCGGCAACTATTATGTAAAGCCCGTAGAATAAAGGAAAAAAGAAGAAAAGATTCTTTTAAGACGTTTCCCGCAGGGCATTAAAGAGTCTTGCGGGAAAGTCCTCCTCAAAGGGGAGGGCATCAAATTAAAAGGAGGCGTTTAAAATAGTTCTGACAGAAAAAAGTATTAAAAGGTTTCAAAGCCTGACTAGCGGCGACTATTTCGTGCTTTTTATTGAGGTCACAAACCTTCATACATACAGCCGCTTTTACGATATTACTTTAAGCGGCAGACTTTTTGAAAAAATCTACCATAGACTTTTGGAGGTTTTTTCCGGCGAGCAGATTTTTCTATACGGCTCAGACCAAATTGTCGTGGCGCAGGAGTTTATACGCCAAAGCGAAGAAGAAAGACAAGAGGAGCAGCACGAGCTTTGCCGCAAGGTAATTCAAAAGATTTCCAGCCAAAAGTTTTCCGCAGGCAAAGGAGGGCAGTATTATACAGCGGCTTTGACGGTGGGTGCGGCGTCGTCGGGGGGAATTTTTGGCGAAAGGGATTTGTCGGTTATTATTTCACTTGCGCATTTTGCAATGCTTAAAGGCAAGGAGCGCGGGGAGGAAATTACCGTTGCCGACGACAAATTGAGGTTAATTAAAAAGGACCTTGACGACTTTAATAAAGAAATGGAAAAAGGTTTTAAGCTTGACGAGTTCACCCCTTTCTTTATGCCCTTTTTTCACCCGCAGACGTTAAAAATTACGGGCTGCGAAAGTTTGGTAAGGTGGAATAAGGACAAATACAGGGTTATTGAGGCGGCGAAGTTCAAAGACATTGCCAATGAAAAAAACCTCTTTGAAAAAATTGACAAGCGCGTTATGCAGAAATCTTTCACTGCGCTTAAAAGCTGGAAAAGCAAAGGGTTTGTGGAAAAAGGTTTTAAGGTGGCAATCAATTTAAGCAAAAAAACCCTTATTGAGCTTGACGTAAAAACGCTTGTTGGCCAACTAACCTCCTGGGGTATTTCGCCGCAGGAAATAGAGTTTGACCTAGACTTTGAAAGCAAGAATATGCAGGGCGTTTTGTCTGCGGCTCAAAACCTCAAAAATGCGGGCTTTAACGTAGCATACGATACTTCTGGCTACCTTGACATTTCACTGCTTGCCGAATTGGACTTTGACACCGTTAAAATAGGGGGCTTATTCGCTACGGAATTAAGCGAATCGCGAAGAATGAGCTTTTTTCGCGAGTTTATCAAGATATCAAAAAATATCGGCTGCCATGTGCTTGCAAAAGGCGTGGAAAATAAAAAAGCACTTGACCTTTCAAAGGATTTGGGCGTGGATTTCATTGAGGGATACTACTTTACTAAACCCTTAATAGGTGAGGGATTTGAAATATTTTTAAATAAATACAAAAACGGCGTATCTTAATTTTTTACGCGGCGTGTGTAAAACTTCTATTATTTAATATCTGACATTTTTCCAAATACACCATTAAATCCGCTTACGCGGGTTTATTTTTTTTTCAATAAAAAGAGCCGAAATTATCGGCTCTAAACCATTTGTTTTGATGTCTGCTTTACAAATTGCACGAATAACTTTTTTAAAATCTTTTCAAAAAATCCTATCTATTAAAAAAGTTTGATATTTCTAAAACATATTTAGGGAATGCTTTTTAAAACACAACAGATAAGTTACGCGATATTCAGTGGTTTAGGAATAATGTCTTTAAAATCCCTCTTGTCGCCGTCTTTATAGGGCAGTTTTATAGGGGGCTTAAAGGTAACGGCGGCAGAAGGGGCGCTTGATTCTTCTTTGTCTCTGCGCGGTTCGCGCTTGGGCATAAAGTCCTCAAACTTTACCCCGAAAAGGCTTAGCAGCTCTTTAAGCTCTTTTCTGTTATTTATGTCTTCAATCGCCGTAAATGCTTTAACGGAAGTGCTGACGTAAATTTCCGCAATGTCGGGGCAGATTTCCATTACCTTTGTCTTAATGTTTTCCACAAGCTTTTTATTTGAAGTGGAAGTTGTGATGCCCTTTGTTTTAACCGCTATAAAGACATGCCTGTGAAGAAGCGCCATGCGGCAGTCGGCTACGTTATCCATAGTCTTTATTTGCTCGCAAATTTCCTGCCCGCAGCCTCTTTCGCAGCCCCGTTCCCCGCATTTTTCGTCTGCAAGCGCCGCCGCCGTGGGGATTAAACAAAGGCAGAGCATCAATAACGACAAAGAAAATATAAGCTTTTTCATACGTTTTACTCCTTTTTAGGGATTTTCCATTAAATAAAAAGTTTTTAATGGGGTTATATTTGGTTTTAATATGAGTATTTTTCGTTGTTTTATGCTTTTTTCAAGCGTTTTTTTACTTTTCTCTTTTGTATACGCTATGTAAAATTACCTTAACGGAGGGAAAAGTTATGCAGGGTCTTGAAGTTTTTGTGTTGGTTTGCGTTCTTTTAATGCTGCCCTTTTTAGCTTACTTGATATATCATCTGGTGCTGTTTATAAAAAATAAAAAAAGCCTTAAATACAGCCGTGCCAAAAAGGAAGAATATGTTTTTTACGAAATAGACGAAAAGGGAAACCTTATTCGGCTTGAATAATTTTGCGGCTTTTGCTTTTTTATTGCGTTTTCTTTTAAAGAGGCCGTAATTATCCGTATTGACAAGGGCATAGCGTTATGCTACACTTTTTTTGTAAAGGAAAAGGATATGGAAAAAGAGCAATTAGCTTCTTTAATTGACAGCACTCTGTTAAAACCCGCGACGGAAAGCGAGATTTACTCGCTTTGCCTTGAAGCGGCAAAGTATCGCTTTGCGGCGGTATGCATTATGCCCCATTTTGTCCCGTTAGCTTGCAGTCTGCTAAAAAACAGCGACATAAAAATCTGCACGGTAGCGGGCTTTCCTTTGGGTGAAAGCAGCGTTTCCTCAAAGGTTTTTGAAGTCAAAGACGCTATAAAAATGGGCGCCGACGAGGTGGATTTCGTCGTCAATTTAAGCGACGCCAAGCAAAACCGTTTTGACAAAATTAAGGGAGAAATTGAGGCGGTTGTCAAAGCCGCCTACGGAAAAACCATAAAAGTTATTGTAGAAGAGTGCCTTTTGACAGAAAACCAAATTGAGCAGGCTTGCGAGGCTGTCCGCTTGGGCGGCGCGCAGTTTATTAAAACAAGCACGGGTTTTTCTTTCCACGGCGCAACGGTTAAAAATGTGCAGATTATGGCGCAAGCTTTAAAGGGCAGCAACGTTAAGATTAAAGCGGCGGGCGGCATAAAAACTTTTGAGCAAGCCCTTGAACTGGTAAAGGCGGGGGCGGAGCGCATAGGCACGAGCAAAGCCAAAGAAATAGTAACATAAAGGAAAGTACAAAAATGCCTTACAAAAAACAGATAATTGCCATGCTGCTTGCGGGCGGGCAGGGGAGCAGGCTCTACTCTTTGACAAATAACGTCGCGAAGCCCGCGGTGAGTTTCGGCGGGAAATACCGCATAATTGACTTCACTTTAAGCAACTGCATAAACTCCCAGATAGATACCGTAGGGGTTTTGACGCAGTATCAGCCCTTGATATTAAACGAATATATAGGCAACGGACAGCCATGGGACTTAGACAGGCTTAACGGCGGCGTCTTCGTTTTGCCGCCCTATCAGGCAAAGGGCAACAGCGACTGGTATAAGGGCACGGCAAACGCCATTTATCAAAACCTGCATTTTGTGCGCCGCTACAACCCTCAATACGTTCTTATTCTGTCGGGCGACCATATCTACAATATGGACTATTCCTTAATGAAAGATTTCCATGCCGCCTCAAACGCCGACATAACCATAGCCGCAATTAAGGTGCCGCTAAACGAAGCCTCGCGTTTTGGCATAATGACGGCGGACGACGAGGGGCGCATAACGGCTTTTGAAGAAAAGCCCAAAAAACCCAAAAGCGACTTAGCTTCTATGGGTGTATATATTTTTAATTTTGAAGCTCTTGAAAAATACCTGACGGAGGACGCCGCAGACCCGTCTTCTTCTTACGACTTCGGCAAAAATATTATTCCAAAAATGCTTAAAGAGGGCAAAAGAATGTTTGCTTATAAGTTCAGCGGCTACTGGAAAGACGTTGGCACGTTAGAAAGTCTTTGGGAAGCCAATATGGACTTACTTGGCGATACCCCCGCCTTTGATATTTTTGACTACTCTTGGCGCATTCACTCGCGCAACACTATGTCTTCAACTATCTTAACAGGCAAAAACTGCTCGCTTAAAAACAGTATTTCGGGGGGCGGCAGCTTGATTGAGGGAAGCGTAATCAATAGCGTTATCGGAAAAGAAGTAGTTGTTGAAGAGGGCGCGGAAGTTATTGACAGCGTGCTTTTTGAAGGCGTAAAGGTGGGCAGAAACGCCAAAATAAATTACTGCATAATTGACGAACAGGCGCAGATAGGCGAAGGCGCCTGCGTCGGAAGCCCTAAAACAAGCGAAAAAGGGCTTACCGTGGTTGCAAGGGGCTGCCGCGTAAGGGAAAATTCCGTCGTCGCAAGCGGAACCGTTGAGGAGGATAACTGATATGGATGCAGTAGGTATGATTTTTGCAAATATTCACGACGAACTGCTGCCCGAGCTTACCGTAAAGCGCACATTGGCGAGCGTTCCTTTCGGCGGGCGTTACAGAATAATTGACTTTCCCCTGTCCTCAATGGTAAACAGCGGCATATTTAAAGTGGGTGTTGCTACCCGTGCAAACTACCAGTCTTTAATGGACCACCTTGAAGGGGGTAAAGATTGGGATTTAGCGCGGCGCACGGGCGGGCTTTATCTTTTGCCGCCGCACAGTTTTAATCAGTCGGGCAATTCGCATGCCAATAGGCTTGACGCACTTTCTTCTTCTATAAACTTTATCAACCGCTCAGAAGAGGAATATGTGCTGCTTTGCGACGGCGACTGCGTTTTTAATATGGATTTTAACGAAATGTTTAATTACCATATCGCCAAAGGCAACGATATTACCCTTGCCTACAAGGAAATGTATTTTGATAAGGCGCTCGCCTCGCATAAATCCTGTCTGGAAGTAGACGCAAACGACAACGTAACGGGGCTTTTGGTGCACCGCATGGAAGAGGGGAGGGCGCTTGCCAACTTAAATATTATAATACTTAAACGCGAGCTTTTAATAAGGCTTATAAACAACGCCGTTTCGCGCGGTCAAAGAGATTTTCAGCATGACATTATAGGTAAAAATATCAAACATTTAAAAATCGGCGGTTTTAGGTATGAGGGGCTGTTCTATTTTATAGATTCTTTGCCGAGGTATTTTTCTGCAAATATGAGCTTACTTGACAGAGGCGTTAATAACGCTTTTTTCGGCGCGCCTTACCGCCCCGTTTATACAAAGGTTAAAGATTCCGCCCCCACAAAGTTTTTTAAGCAGGCAAAGGTGTTAAACAGCCGAATTGCCGACGGCTGCGAAATTAGAGGCGTGGTGGAAAACTGCCTGCTTTTCCGCGACGTAATCATCAGCGACGGGGCGGTGCTAAAAAACTGCATCGTTATGCAAAACGGTTTTATCGGGGAAAATTGCGTTATGGAGTATTGCCTGCTTGACAAAAACGTCGTCGTAGGAAAGGACAACGTTTTAAGGGGGAGCTATAACCTGCCCTATGTCATAAGCAAGGGCTTAAAAGTTTAATTATTAGTTCAATTGCGATATTTGCTTTTTTTCGTAAAAACTGAGTATTCCCGCTGTTTTTAGTCATATTTAAAACAATAAAACGTAGTTAAAAGGGCTGTTAATACAGCCCTTTTTGTTGGAGGTATTTCTCTTTTGTTGCCTTGCCGCCCCTGATGTGCCTTTGTTCAAAGTTTTCGTTGAGCACTTCCTTGACCATTAAATGCCGCGTAAAATCTATATGGGGCAGACGTTCGGCTACGTCTTTGTGCGCCGTGCTTTTGCTGACTGCGAAATATTTTGCGGCGGTTCTTAAAGTGGACCTTCTGTCAATAATAAAGTCCGCGATAGAAAGGGTCCTGTCGGCTATATACTGCTTCACGGTTGATTTGCTCCCTCACCTTGGTCAGTATAGTAGTATATTGTCGGAAAATGTAACTTAGAACGCCCCTTAAAAGAGGGGTTGGCAAAGAGGTTATTGACTTAACAAAGCAGCTTTTGATATAATGACGCCGATAGGAAAATAGATAATTTTGTTGGAGCTTTGAAAAATGAACTATGCCTTAAAATTAAACGAAGTTGTAACGGGTTTTAGCATTGACGGTGATTCAACCAACGTTTTCAAATCTTCCTGCCGGTATTCTCGGCACATTAGCCTTTCACTTTCAAACTGCGCATATCTACTCACATAACCGCCTTTAAGCAAATTATTCAACTTCGCCATCTTCATTTCCCTCTATTTGCCTGTGGTATTTTTGCGTAACGCCGTCCCATAAGTTGTATCGGTCGGGGCTCATAATCGCCCCCTTGATTCTGTCTTTTGCGGAAGGTATGTCCTTTTGAATATTTTTTATTAAACTTTTCATATATTCGCGCCGGGTGTGTTTATCGGCGGGGCAGGGGTTATGCAAAACGGGAAGTTTTTTGGCGTATGCGGCTATGTCGCCTTCGTAAATATAAACCATGGGGCGTATTACCGAAACTTTTGTGCGCGACATATAGCTGATGGGCGCAAAGGTGGAAAGCCGCCCCTCGTAGCACAGCGAAAGGAAAAACGTTTCAATTACGTCGTCGGCGTGATGTCCCAACGCAAGCTTGTTGCAGCCTTTTTGAACAAGCAACGTGTTTAAAGCGCCGCGCCTCATTTTTGAGCAGAGACTGCAAGGGTTTTGTGGGCATTTTGCCGCCAAAGCTTCCGCAATGGTAGTTTTTTCAAGATAAAACTCTACGTTAAGCTCTTTGCAGTAATTTTCTATTTGAGAAAAATCTGCACCCTTAAAGCCTAAGTCAACGGTTAAGGCTATAATATCAAATCTTTGCGGCGAAAAGCGCCTGTACGCCGCCAAAAGCGCCAAAAGGGTAAGGCTGTCCTTTCCTCCCGACACTCCCACTGCGATTTTGTCGCCCTCTTGTATCATATCGTAATCAACCACCGCTTTTCTAAATGGGGCAAGCAACTGTTGGATAGTCATTTTTACCTCTTTTTTTATTATAACCGCCCCGCCTTTCGTTGTAAACAAAAAGTATGGACAATTAAGTCTCAAATGATATATAATAAGCTTTATTAGGAGCTTATATTTATGGCATTTTTTTTCAAGCACAAGCAAACGCCTTTAAAAACGCAGGAAATTCAAAAACGGAAACTTAAATTTAAAACAGGCATTGCCTTTGCGGGGGGCGGCGCACGCGGCTTTACCCACATAGGCGCTTTGCGCGCCTTTGAAGAAGAAAACATTATTTTTGACTTCGTTTCGGGCACTTCGGCGGGGAGTATTGTGGGCGCGCTTTACTGTGCGGGCTACAATTCAAGCCAAATGCTTTCTTTCGGCAAAACCTTTACCGACAGGCAAATAAGAACGAGTTCTTCTATAATTTTTCCCTCTCCCTCCAAAAATATTGACGGCTTAGTGCGCTCAATGATAGGCGACGTTACCTTTGACAAACTGCTTATACCTTTCCGCTGCGTAGCCGTTGACCTTGAAACGGGGCAGGAAGAAATATTCAAAAGCGGCGATGTCGCTTCGGCGGTGGCGTGTTCCTGCTGCGCGCCCGTCGTTTTTCAGCCCTTTAAGAGGGAAGATCGGTATTTTATTGACGGCGGACTTTTAAATACCCTGCCCTCCGACGTGTTAAGGTTCATGGGGGCGGAAATGGTAATAGGCGTTGACATAAACAGCACGCGCGGAGAGGGCACGCAATCTATAAAGCTTACCGACGTAATGTTTGCCACTTGGCGCATAGCCATGAAATCTACGGCGTATAAGGGATATCAAAACAGCGACGTGGTAATAACTCCCGATGTCAAGCGTTTCAGGTCTACGACGGTAAATCAGGATATTGAAGAAATGGCGCAAGAAGGATATAAGGCGGCGAAAGAAAAAATGCCGCAGATAAAAGAGCTTTTGGGCATAAAATAATTACGTAATAAGGAGGCGAATATGGCTAATAATAAGAAGAAAGACCCTCTTTCTTCCATTGCGGACAAATTGGAAAAAGCGGTAAAAGAGGGCGCAAAGAAAACCGCCGCGCCTAAAAGCGCAAAAAAAGCGACGGTATCTTCGCAAAGCTCTTCTTCTAAAAAAGCTTCCGCAGCAAAAACCGCCGCAAGGAAGGGGGCTATTTCCCAAAGCGCGGCTAAAAGCGCTTCCGAAGAAAATAACGGCAGGCAAGTAAAAAGTTCCTCCCAGCAGGCGGAAGACCTGCTTTCGTTTGGTAAAAAAGTCGCCGCGGCAGGCGTTGCCGTAAGCGTGGCGACTAAAAAGAAAAACAAAGGCAAGAGTAGCAAGGGGTTAAATCTTTTGATAGTTTTGCTTTGCCTTGTGCTTTTTGCCGCGGGGGTAATGTATTACTTTGACATAGAACCCCTTGATTTCGCCTTAGAAGGCTTTGAATTTAAATACTATACATACGGAGTGGGCAACTTTGAGGACGGTAACCTTCCGCTTTTTGCCGACGGAGAATTAAAAATTCACTTTATTGACGTAGGCCAGGGCGACTGCATTTTTATTCAGTTTCCCGACGGAAAAACAATGCTTATTGACGGGGGCGAAAACAGAAGCGCCGTCGCAAGCGGCATTACAAACTATCTTTTGGCGCTATACGAGGGGGACGTAACCATAGATTACCTAATGCTTACCCACTGCGACAGCGACCATTGCGGAAGTTTAGACGAGGTAATCAAAAATACTCAAATAGACGTAATCAACGTTTATCAGCCGCGCGTATACAGTAAATATGAAAACGACCTTTTAAAAAGTTACGTCGTCCAATACGGAATGAATAACCCGCAGGGCAACTGGGAAAATGTTCCCACGATTTCCACCGGCGTTTACGCTTCTTTCGCCCAAGCCGTTTACCTTGAAAAGCAAGAACTGGGCAGCGCTTTCGGCGAAATATATTTCAATTTTCAAGGTATGACGATAGAAGGGGAAAACTGGCGTATTTATCTGTATAACCCCGCCGAAGAAATGTATAGCGGTTTGTCAACGGCAAAAGCTAAAAATAATATCTCCCCCGTTATGGTGCTGTGCTACGGCGAAAACAGAATACTGTTAACGGGCGACGCCGACGACAAGGCGGAGCAAAACTTTATGTTTAACTTGTCGGCACTTACCTTTAACGACGGTTTTAGCTGGAACGGCGACTGCGGCGTGTTGAAAGTGGGACACCATGGCGGCGCGGAATCAACGTCTGCGGAATTTTTGCAAAAAGTCAAGCCCGAATACGCGGTAATCAGCGCGGGGGAAAACAACAAATACGACCATCCGCGGCAAGTTACGCTAGACAGGCTTGCGGTTTTCGCCGGACAAAACATTTTTACAACTATGGACTACGGCAGCATTGTCTTGACGGTTAGCGGCGGCGGTTTTAGCTGGGCATGCAGCAAGGGCAAAAGTTTTACTTTTTCCGCTTCGCTGTTTATATTAAGCGCGCAAATGACATGCTATAATTTAATCAACGGCGGGTTAATAAATCCGTTAAGCTAAAAAGGATAAAATTAAGATAAGCCAATGATAAAATACAAGGTTTACGGCACAAGCCACAGCAAAGTTATGGGCGTAAGGATTTACGGCTTAAAGGAGGGGTATCAAATTGATATACCCTCTCTTTGCGTTGAGTTAAAGCACAGGCAGCAAGGCTACGGCAGAAGCGCGCGCCAAAGTATGGAAAAAAACGAGATAATCGTTAAAAGGGGAATTAAAAAGGGCAAAAGCGACGGGGGCGTGTTGGAACTTTTTGTTAAAAACGGCGACGGCAGGTTCAAAGAAAAGCCGCCTATTACCGCGTTAAGAAGCGGACACGCGGACTTTGCGGGGTGCGTAAAGTTTGACATGCTTGACGCAAGGAAAGCCGCCGAGCTTGCGAGCGGCAGAAACACCCTTCCGCATGTGCTTGCGGGCGCTGTGGCAAAGCAGATACTAAGCGAAAAAGGCATAACCTTTTTAAGTTATGCCTCTTCAATAGGGGGCATTGGCGCAAAAAGGCAAGAATATACAAAGGAAGAAATTGAAAACAGTCTTTTGCGCTTTCCCGACAGTCAAAAAGAAGCACGAGTTGTAGCCTTGATTGACAAAGCGAGGCAAGAGGGCGACACGCTTGGGGGCGTTGCGCGCGTTGAATGCCGCGGACTGCCCGCCGGGCTAGGCGAAATATACAACTACGAAAAAAGGCTTGACGCGCTTATTTTTTATAAGCTTGCCGCAATCCCCTCTGTTAAAGGCGTAGAAATAGGGGAAGCTTTTGAGCTTTGCTCTCTTTCGGGCGCGCAGGCGGCGGACTACTTTAAAGTTGAGGGCGGAAATATATCTTACGCCACAAATAATTGCGGCGGCATAACGGGGGGACTTTCAACGGGGGCGCCCGTTGTAATAAACCTTGCGGTCAAGCCCATTCCTTCCGTTAAGGGGCTTTTAACTTATGACATTGTAACGCGGCAGCCCTGTTATTCCCACTTTGAAAGGAGCGACACATGCGTGGTAGGCAACATCGGCGTAATTGCGGAAAATATGCTTGCCATGCTTATACTTCAAGTTATTGAGAGAGAGGGCAGGCTGTGAACGTAATTTTTAAAGAGTTTAATACCGCCGAATTTGGGGGAGAACATTTTTTCGTTACCGACAAGGCGGTGAAATTGGAAAATATTCCCAAAGACCTGCACCTGCAAGTTAAGGGCGGCGAAAAACTAAAAAGTTTTTCCTTTGTGCAAAAGCTTGTAAAGCTGCTGCTTGAAAAAAACTTTTCGCGAGGTTTAACGCTTGTTGCCGTGGGGGGCGGTTCGCTTATTGACGCGGTGAGTTTTGTTTCTTCAATTTATAAAAGAGGAATAAATATCGTTAAAGTCCCCGCCACTTTGCTTGCCGCCGTTGACGGGGCGGTAGGAGGCAAAACTGCGATAAACGTTTGCAAAGTTAAAAACGCGGTGGGCACTTTTTACGACGGCGAAGTGATAATTGACTTAAAGCTGCTTGAAACGCTTAACGAGCGCGAAATTATAAGCGGACTGGGCGAAATTGTGAAATACACTTTTTTAAGTCAAAAAATTGACAAGCTTTATGCCTGCTATTCACTTGAAAAACCTTTAAAAATACCTTCCCGTGAGTTAATTGAGGCTTGCGTAAGCTATAAAAGCCAAATAACGGCGCAGGATTATTACGACAAAGGCGCACGGCGCGCGCTTAATTTGGGGCATACATTAGCTCACGCCTTTGAAATAATCTATAAAATCCCTCACGGCAAAGCGGTGCTGCAAGGGCTTTATTACGAACTGAAACTTTCTAATAAATTGGGCTTAATTGACGAAGAAACGTTTTTTAGCTCACTTGACAAAATTATGCGCCTTGTTGAGCCGATAAAATCCCTCAATATTGACAAAGCGATAAGACTGTGCGAAAATGATAAAAAGAACCGCGGCGGCATTTCCTTTGAGCTTTACGCGGGAAATTACTGCACCGCAAACAAAATTTTGACGGCGGCGCAGTTAAAAGAGTTTTTGAGCCATGTTTTTTAAACCGATAGAAAAATTTAATTTAAACCCCAAGGCGGAGGGCGACAAATCTTTATCCCACCGTCTTTTGATTGTGGCGGCGCTTTCAAAAGGCAAAAGCGTGTTGCAAAATATTTCTTTATGCCGCGACGTCCTTACCACCGTAAACTGCCTTATAACGCTAGGCGCAAAAATTAAAATTATCGGGAAAACAGCATATGTTAAGCCTATAATAAATCCTCCCAAGAGCGTGATATTAGACTGCCAAAACAGCGGCACTACGGCGCGCTTGCTTGCGGGCGCGGCGGCGGGCATAGGCGTAGAGGCGGTCTTTTTGGGCGATAAGTCTTTGAGCAAAAGACCTATGAATATGCTTGCCGCCCTTGAAGAGATGGGCGCGCAAATCGTCATGCAGGAGGGCGCACTTTTTAAGATTTTGCCCTCAACCTTAAAGGCCGCAGACTATACCGTAAAAGACAATTCGGCGCAAACTAAAAGCTGCGTAATGCTTGCGGCGCTTTTTGCAAAAGGTCAAAGCGTAATACGCGAAGATGAAAAGACGCGCGACCATACCGAAAGGATTCTGTCCTTTTTTGCCCCCTCGCACAGCCTAATTGCAAGGGATGTCGGCAGCGTTTATATTACTCCCCATGTGCCGCTAGGCAAAAAAGTTTTTATTCCAAACGACATTTCTACGGCGTATTATTACATGGCGCTTGCCGCCTTTAAAGGCAAAACAAAGGTCAAAAAAGTGCTTGTAAATCCTTTGCGCACGGGCTTTTTGAGAGTGCTTGATTCTTGCGGCGCAAACGTCGCAATTACATCTCTTAAAAGCAACGGTTTTGAAGAATACGCCGACATAACTGTTAAAAAGAGCAGTTTAAGCCCCTTAAAGGGCTTTCAAGAGCCTTTAAGCGCTTTGATAGACGAAGTTCCGCTGCTTTGTTTTTTGCTGGCAAATGTAAACTCAGCCTTTGAAATGGAGGGGCTAAGCCGTCTTGCCGGCAAGGAAAGCAACAGGATAAAAAGCACTGCCGAAATGCTCAATTCCGTGGGTTTTGACTGCGGATTTTCTTCCGACGCAATATTTTGCAAAGGCGGGGAAAATAACGGCGGCGCAATAAAAACATACGGCGACCACCGTATAGCTTTGACTTCTGCCGTCATTGCCGCTCTTTCAAAAAAAGGCGCGGAAATTGACGACGTTGCTTGCATAGGCATTTCAAGCCCCGCCTCTTTAAAGTTTATCAAAAGGCGCATAAGAGGTTGAGAGCGTCGGCGTTGCAAAAATCAAAACAGCCTTATTAACTCGTAAAAACAAAATAATTATAAACTAAACGCTTTTGCGCTTAACACATTAAAGGAACTTGAAATGAAAAAACTTGCTCTTATAGGAAGTAATGTCAGCGGCAGCCTATCTCCTCTACTTTATAAATTTTTCCAAAAAATCGGCGGAGAAGCCTGCGAGTATTCAACTTTTTCACTTGACAAAAACGCCGACGGGCAGTCGCTTAAAGACGCCATTGAAAGCTTTGACGGAGTCAATATCACTGCGCCCTTTAAGTTTAGGGCGGCGCGCCTATATAGTTTAAATGGTTCAATTAACACAATTGTAAACACGCCGCAAGGCGCGGTATGCGCTTCTACCGACGGAAAAGGTTTGGCGCTGGCGCTAAATCATTTCGGCATAGGCATTAAAGGGGCAAAACTGTTAATTGTCGGCGCAGGGGGAGCGGCGTATAGCGCTTGTCAAGCATTGTCAAAGGAAGGTGCATTGATTAACGTCGTCAGCAGAGACGCCCAAAAAGCAAAGGCGTTGGAAAAAGAGTTAAGCCTTACACCCTTTAAGGGCGACGCGGAGGGAATCCTTTCCTTTATTCCTCCCCAAAAGGAATTAAGCTTGATTACCACCGAGCAAATCGCTTCAAGCAGGTTCGTTTTTGACGCCGATTACAAAGAAGAAAGCGCGCTGCTTAAATGCGCAAAGGAAAAAAATGTCGCGGCAATCAACGGACTTGCCATGCTTTATTTTCAGGGCTTAACAGCTTACAAACTTTTTTTTAACAAAGAACTTGCCGACGCAAACTACCGATACGGAGAATTTTTACATGAAATTGCTGATAATAAACGGCGCTAACCTCAATATGCTTGGCAAAAGAGACAAAACGCTTTACGGCAGCTTAACTTTAAAAGAAATTAACGCAGCCGTAGAGGCATACGCGCAGGAAAAAGGAATAAAAACGGAGTTTTTTCAAAGCAACTGCGAGGGGGAAATTATAGACGCTCTTCACAACGCAAAAGCTGACGGAATTATACTCAACGCCGGCGCTTACTCCCATTACAGTTACGCAATTAGGGACGCCGTTGAGTGCGCCCCCGCGGCAGTTGAAGTTCACCTTTCCGACATAACTAAGAGAGAGGATTTCCGCAAAATCCGCGTGTTAGAGGGCGTCGTTAAGGCGTGTTTTATGGGCAAAAAAGAAAAAAGCTATTTTGAGGCGGTGGATTATTTTGCCGACCGCCTAAAAAACCAATAAAGCAAATAACGATAAAATTAAAATTAACCGTAACCGTATAAAATGCAACAAAACCCGTAAGAGTGAATTATTCAAATCTTTTGCCGCAAGACGGCAGTTTGCGGGTCAAAGACTAAAATAAAAAAACGGCGATAAGAAATGAAAGAAAACATAGCGATAATAGGCATGGCGGGCGCGGGCAAGACAACTGCGGCAAAGCTGCTTGCCCCCCAGATAGGATATTTGTCCTTTGATACCGACGAATACGTTGAGTTTATGCGGGGGCAAAAGATAAGCGAAATCATTTCCCTTTACGGCGAGGGGAGTTTTCGCGAGCTTGAAGCGCAAAGCGCGGAGTGCGCCTGCATCTTTGACAAGGCGGTAATATCTTTGGGCGGCGGCGCGGTGCTTGACGAAAAGGTTATGCGCGAAATTCAAAAAACTTGCTACATAGTTTATTTGTCCTGCTGCGCAAAAACTTGCTACGCGAGGATAAAAAAATCGGGCGTTGTCCGACCGCTTTTTTCTCCTCTTACCGTAGAAAAAATAGAAGAAGTTCTCAGTTCCCGCAAGCCTTTATACGAAAAATACGCCGACATAACGATTGTTTCCGACGGCAAAAGCGCGAAAAAAGTTACGGCAGAGATTTTAGACGCATTAAAAGACATAAAATATTGATATATTTTTGAAGCTTTTGTATTCTAACACTATCCTATATTTTATCTTATACACTATATTTTAAACTACGCAAAAATATATGTTTTTGTAATTAGTCGCCTTTAAGTTTTAAGCCCTGTAAGCGTTTTATTTTTTGAAAAAAATTGCGTGGCTTATTTTGGTTGTTTTTAACCGTCCGTTTCTGCATTTTTAAAATAATTAAAAACGGTAGTTTTTTTGATATTTTATTGCATGTGCATATTAAGCGGCGCTTTGCGTTAAGCGTAAAAAGTTTTCAACCGCGGTTTCTTTGACATTGCCCTTTTTAGCATTTAAATATAAAATGCTGTTAATTTTTTCGGCGCCTTTTGTTATGTAGTCGCGCATTATTATGTTTATATAGTTTAGGTCAGGGCTGTCTTTTAGAGCCTTTACAAAACGCGTCATATTCTCGCCGTGCTTCCTTTCCAAACTTTTGGGAGAAACCAAAAGCTTAGGCGCGGTCAACTGCCCCTGCAAAACGAAAAGCCCGCTATCTTTTTCTTTGTACCTTTCTATATAATTGCTTAAATATTTTATTAAATGGTCGCTGCCCTTTTTGTGTTCGTCGCCGTCGTAATAACTTTCAAGCTGAGTGTCTGAAAGCGTTCCCGCGTCGTTGTTTCGCCTAAACGCCCAATTTCTTTCAGCCCCTTGGTCGCTCCCCCAGAAAATCAGTAGCTTTCCTCTGCAAGAAGATAACGTAAGCGCGTCAAAAAACTCGGCATCGCTTTTTTCTTTGTCTTTTGTTATTAAATATTGCCCCCAGTTTGATTCAATTGCCTGCGCTACGTCCTCTTGGCTGTTCCCGTCAAAGTGCTGAAAATCAAGTATAAGCGTTTCGGTAACGTTTGCGGCAATAAAACTTGTAATTTCGTCAATTACCTTTTGAAACTTGCGCCCCTTAATTGGACCGTGGAAAATCACAAGGCTGCCGTCATTCTTTTTGCTCACTCTTATGTCCAAATACCTTACTCCTTTACTAAGCTGCGCCGCCACACTTTCCCCCTGCGTTTCGGCAAGGAAAAACATTCCCTTTGTGCCCGCATCGTGGCTGCCCGGTATTACGACTTGCTTTAAAAGCGTTTCATCCTCAATACAACTCATCCATTGCTTATAAAAACCGTCAGCCTCCTGCCGCCCGCAGGCGGCAAAAGAAAAAACCGTTATAACCGCCAATAACAAACACAAAATCTTTTTCATTGTTTTTACCTCTGTTTTAATTTTACAACAGTAAATTAAGTAAATCAATAGTAAAAAAATAAATATAATTTGGCGCGATTTGTCAACACTTAATGTATGAAACAGTTATACGGAAAACAACAAAGCTATGCGCTGTTGATTGCGGGCATCTTAATTGGTTTTATCAACGGCTTTTTGGGCGGCGGTGGAGGCACACTTTTGGTCGTGGTGCTGCTTGCCGTGCTTAACTTGCATCAAAAAGAAGCGCATGCGACAGCCATGCTTGTAATACTTCCCATCTCCCTTTTGTCGGCGCTCATTTATTATCTTAACGGCAATGTTGAATGGCAGCCCACCCTCTTTGTAACTTTGGGGGTGGTGGCGGGCGGAATTACGGGGGCGCTTCTGCTTAATAAGTTAAAGGGGAGCGCGGTAAAACTCATTTTCGCCATTATAATGCTTATTGCAGGCGCAAGAATGTTTTTTTAGGAGAAAAAAACAATGGAAATCTTTTTGCTTATATTGTTCGGGTTTTTATCGGGAATACTGGGCGGAATGGGAATGGGGGGCGGCACGCTGCTAATACCGCTGCTTAATTTTTTACCCTTATCGCAGCACACCGTGCAGGCTATAAACTTAATATCCTTTATACCCATGTGCGGCGCCGCTTTAATTTTCCATGCCAAAAACGGACTGTTAAAAACTTACAAACTTGGTTATTTGGTTTTTCCCGCACTTTTAACGGGTGTTTTGGGCGCCTATTTAACCAAGTTCGTGGGTCAGGAGATTTTGCGCTATTGTTTCGGCGCGCTTTTAATAGGTTTAGGCGTTTGGCAGCTTGTTTTGGCTATAAAGAGCTTTAAGAAAAAGGAAGAGGAGGAAAGTTAACGGCGTTTGCTTTTACAAAAAAATCTTATGCTTTTTTATAAAATATTCATGCGGCAAACCTTTGTTTTCACGTTTGCCTTTGCGTCTTTTATATGCCCTTGACGCTTGACGCGATACTTAAAATATTTGCGCAGAATGATGAATATTTTTCAAAAACGTCTATACAACCCAAATAATATATGCTATTATAGTTGAGAATGGCGCGTAGCGCCTTTTTGGCAGGCGAAAACATAAAAATTAACGTAAAAACTGATGCAAAAAGGATATACTTATTAAAATGGAAAGAGTAGGTTTAATTGATTTAGGCTCCAATACTGCAAGACTGGCTATCTACGACGTCTATGACGGCGGGTATTTTTCCGTCGTGGAAGAAACTAAGGAACAAGTTAAATTGGGCGAAACTGAAGCGGGCGGAAACTTAAAGCCCACAAGGGTTTTGCAGGCTATAACTACCGTAAAGGCTTTTAAAAAGCGCTGCGCCGTATATAATGTGGAAAAAATCCTTGCTTATACGACTGCCGCCGTGCGCAATGCAAAAAACCAAAAAACGTTTTTGTCCGACATGTTTGCGGCTACGGGCGTGCGGTTTGTGGTGCTTTCAGAAGAAGAGGAAGCCAACCGCGACTATATAGGCGTAATCAATACAATTGAAGTGCCAAAAGGCGTAATTTGCGAGGTGGGGGGCGGAAGCATTAAGCTTGTTTTATATAACAGGCGCAACGTTATTCAGCGCCTTGTGCTGCCTTTCGGCGCCGTAACGCTTGCAGGTATGTTTGTAAACGAAGAAACTACCCCTCAAAAGTCTTGCGAACTTATTGAAGAATATGTCAAGGGGCAATTGGCTCCCATAACGTGGCTAAAAGAAATTGAAGAGGACTACCAGCTTATTGGCGTGGGGGGAAGTATCCGTTCTTTGGCGAAAATAAACAGAAAAATTAAAAAATACCCTTTGGAAATGGTGCATAACTACCACATAGAGTATAACGACTTTGATTACATTTACAATATGATAAAGCCCTTTGACCTTGAAAAGGCAAGCAAAATCAAGGGGTTGTCGGCGGCGCGAGCCGACGTTTTCCCCTGCGCGCTTGCGGCTTTAAAGGCCTTTTTGGACTTTACCGGCTTTAAAAAAATCACCTGCTGCTCTTGCGGAATAAGAGAAGGCATAATGTTTAACTACGCCCTTCCCACGACGCAGGACAAGCCTATTGTGGATATTTTGGGTCATTCCATTCAAACGCAAATAAGGAAATGGAATTTAGATTCCCTGCATTCCGAGCATACCTTCAACCTTGCCGTCCAGCTTTTTAAGCAGCTTAGGGTATTGCACAAGTTCCCGCGCGCTTACGTCAAGGTGCTGCGCATTGCCAGTATGCTTTACGAGTGCGGAAAGGTGGTAAAGTTTTACGATTTCGGCAAGCATAGCTCGTATATGCTGCTTAAATCCAATCTTTACGGCGCGCCCCACAACGATATAGTTTTGGCGTCATATATTTGCGAAGCTTACAGCAAAGAGGATACCTCATACACCGAATGGGCAAGGTATAACACCATTTTAACGCCCGAAGACTTAGAGGCGAGCAAAAAACTTGCCGTTCTGCTCCAACTTGCCGTTGCACTTGACGTAACGCGGAGCGCGTTAGTTACAGAAATAAACTGCGACGTTTTAGGCGACTCGGTAATAATGAAAACGGAAGTTGAGGGGGACGCAAGCTTAGAAATAAAAGAAGCCATTCGCTGGGCTTTGGAGTTTAAAAGAGTCTTTAAGAAGAACCTTGAAATTATTTAATAACTTAACAGTTTTACTATTTTAAACTTACGCCCTAAAAACTTAGGGGCGTTTTTATATTGCCCCTTGCCTTTTAACCTATGGTTATTATTCGGGACAAAAGTTTGGTATCGTTTCCTATGATTATTCGTTTAACAAAATATCAAAAAAAACGGTTGCGCCGCAGCGCGTTTGTGATGTTTATTGTATTTTCTATGTACATAAGTTAAAATACCGTGAAAATTATAACTTAGGATTAGAATTACTCTTGTAAGGCTTAACCTTATTAGCAGCAGAAGTTAATTTTAAGTTATAAGTTGGAATTGTTATTTCTGCGCTCGCGGTTTGTCTGGCGGAGTTCTTTCTTTCGGCTGGTATGTTTATTATTTACAACGATATTTTTTTCGTCAAAGCTATAAAATGATTTCTATATCGCTTGCCGTATTTATTGCGTCAAAGCAAAAGGCGGTTTTTCTCTGCCGCAACGGTTAGCGGCACTTAATGTTAAGACGTGATACTTAATGATATTTTTAAGTTGCAAAAAAGCAAATGGGGGACTTTTTAGCGCGGGCCAGTTTTGCGGTCATAATTATTTTTGACTTTACAATTTTCCGACGTTAATTTATAATGGCGGTATGGACAGGGTTATTTTGGCTTCTTCTTCCCCCCGCAGAAAAGAGCTGCTTAAAGATATTTTCCAAAACTTTGAGACAGTTTCTCCAAAGGTTGAAGAAAGGTTTACTTATAAACGTTGGGGAGAAATTGTGAAACAGTTGGCGCGCCTTAAAGCGGAAAGCGTTAAGGATTGTTATCAAGGCGCCCTCATAATAGCCGCCGATACCATTGTGGTAAGCAGGGGCAAAATGCTCGGCAAGCCCAAGGACGAAATTGAAGCAATAGAAATGCTTAAAGATTTGTCGGGCAGCATACACTCCGTTTACAGCGGGGTTTGCATTATTTATAAAGACAGGCGCGAAAACTTTTACGATAAGGCGCAGGTTACTTTTAGAAAACTTAGCAAAGAGGATATACAAAACTACGTCGCAAGCGAAATGCCCCTTGACAAGGCGGGAGCTTACGGTATTCAGGAAACGGACTTTGCAAAAAAAGTTAAAGGAAGCTACTCCTGCGTAGTAGGGCTTCCCTTAGAAATGCTTAAAGAAAAACTTAAAAAGATTGCGGAGGAAAGCAATGGCTAATTTTAACGTGGTGCTTGACTTGGGTTCAAGCTGTTTAAAGGGAATATTCTTAAAGGGGGGCTATATTATCAAAGACCCCTCCGTCGTGCTTTGCGACGCCCAAAACGGGCAGTTTAAGGCTTCGGGGCTTAGCGCGCTCCAAACTTATGCCTCTTCTTCCTCGCAGTATAAGTTGACCCGCCCCATTCAGGAGGGCGCGGTAAAAGACAAAGAGAGCGCGGCTTATCTTTTGGAAAACTTTTTACATAAGCTCACGGGGAAGGCTATTTTTTCAAGCATAACAGTTAACGTTATTGTTCCCTGCGGGCTTAGCAAGAACGATAAAGGTGTAATTGACAGTGTCCTTTCGGCGATAGGCGTAAAGCAGGTTAAGTTTTTGCTTGCCCCTTTATGCGCCGCCAAAAGGCTTTTTTCAGAGTTTGAAGCCGATATTGCGGTAGTTTTAGACATAGGCGCCGATACGACGGACATTGCGATAGTTCGCGAAGGTCAAATTGAGTGGGGCTGCACGGTTTTTGCCGGCGGTTCAGCGCTTGACAAGGAGATTGAGGACTTTATTTCCGACCGTTACGGCGTGATAATCAGTTCAGAAGAGGCGGCAAACTTAAAAATAAATTGTGCAAGTTTGTATCCCAACGACAACTCCATGCTTACCGTAGAGGGCATGAACGTCGTAAAAGGTTTTGATGAAGAGATTAACGTAACTGCAAGGGAAATGTATAATATCATATCGGAAAATATTAAGCGTTACGCCCAGGCAATACAAATGGCGCTGCCCAACCTTCCGCAAGATTCCCTTTCCTCCGTTAAGCGCGAGGGAATAATTTTGTGCGGCGGCACGGCGGGTTTGAGCGGTATTGACAAGTTCCTGTTAGACACTTTGCGCCTGCCCGTAAGAATATCGGCAAATGCCGTTGACGCGGCGGTTTTAGGCGGCCTTGCCTTAGTGCGGGGGGAATTATAATCATCACCCTGTCTATTGAAGAAGTAAAACAGCCGCTAATACGCGGCATAATGTTATTTGCTTATTAGTTATGCGAAATGTTTTTTGCGTATTAACTTGAAAATGCGGCAACGCACATGCGCAAAATGTAGTAATTTTTAATCAAAAGCCGTTTTAATTTTTATGCATTCTTGCTATAAAGAGCGATAGTTTTTATCAATAAGAAGCCAGCAAACTAGCGGAAAGTTTTATTAGTCTTTTACAATAAAAGCAATTTAAAGTCGGAAAGCTATCCGACTTTATTTAATCGGCACCATTTTAAAATGTTACAGTTATGAAGTAAATATTATTAAGAGCATTTTTACGAGGCAGGGGAACGCGCTTTAACGCGTCCTTTTTGTAGCTTTGTAAAACATATTTATATTAAACATTATTATTTGCGGTAAGCAACCGTAATTTGATAAAGTCTTTAAAGTTTAAAGCAAATTATCTATTGCGCGTTTATATCGATAGTTTTATTTAAAATTAGTTGTCATAAAAAATAATAAGCTTTTTTAAAGACTGCCAGCGTAAAGTATATAAAGGCTTTTTAGCGGGGGTGGGCAAAAGTGTTTAGTTTTGAAGAAGAAATAACAAAAGCTTTGGGAGAAGAGCTGGCTTCTTTAATTAAATATAAATACAGCGTTTTCGGCAATGCCGCTGTTGCGGTAGAGGGGCATAAGGGATTAAAGCATTTGTCATCGCAAAAAATCGTGTTTTCTTTGGGGAAAAAGGAAGACATTACAGTTTTGGGCGTAAGGTTAAAAATAAGGCAAATGACGGGCAATTATTGCCTTATTTGGGGGCAAATAGATAAAGTTGAGGTAGAAAAGCTATGATGTTTTCCGCCGCCGTTTATTTTGAGGGGTTAAACGTCCAAAGAGAAGTGAATAATCTTTTAAAAGACGGACGCGTTTTATGCGACTTATGCAAAGAAGACAGCCGCCGCGCCTGCGTTACCGTCAAGGCGTGGGAGGTCAAAAAGGTAGTTGCTTATTTAAAGAAGAAATGCTATAATGTTACGAGCGTCAAATACCTCGGAATTTGCCGTCCCTTTGCTCTTGCCTTTTCACGCCCCGCCCTTTTAATTTGCGTTTTAGCCCTTATCGGCGCGTTAATGTTTTTAAGCGGCAGATGCTTAGTTATAAGGGTAAAAGACGTTTCTTACAGGCAAGAAGTGCTTAGCGGGCTGGAAGACTGCGGCGTTACGGTAGGCTCAAACTTAAATACCCTTGACATTGACGCGGTAGAAAACAGGCTTTGTATTTTGCTTGACTGCGCATACGCCATTGTGGGCAGAGAGGGAAGTACGCTCTTTGTGGAGATTATCCCCCGCGCTACCGCACAAACGCCCGTTGACTACGACAAAAGCTTTGATATAGTTTCAAACCGCGAGGGTATAGTTACGCGCATAGTTACTTTAAGCGGCACGCCCTTAGTTAAAGTGGGCGATTACGTCAAAAAAGGGCAGGTGCTTATTAAGGGCGTTAGAACCTTTAAAGACGGCAGCACAGAGCCCATAAGGGCGGTGGGGGAAGTTTACGCCACAGCAAAAGTAGAGGCGCAAAGAAACCTTGCCGAGCTTAAATGGCGGTATGAGCGCACAGGGCAAAGCGTAACGCTTGTGGATTTGCAGATGGCGCGAAAGTATATTGAAAGCAACAGGGAAATTCCCTTTGACACATACGAAAGCGAAAACAGCTGTTATTATCTTTTTCCTTTGGGCATAAAGGTGGTTACGCGCCGCGTCTATCAGACGACGCTTGTCTACAAAGAAATGACTATGCGTGAAGGTGAAGATATCCTTAAAAAAAGGCTAAGCGACGATGTTAAGGCGCTTGCCGATTTTAAAATAGCTTACATAGAATATACAATCAGCGGCGAAAGCATAAAAGCCGTCGCTTACGGAGAAATACTGCTAAACGCAAACGGAGAATAATGGCAAGAACGAAAGAAAAAATAGGAATTAACGACACCGATACTTTAATGAAACTTTTCGGCTCTTTTGACGAAAATATGGGGGCTCTTAAAAACGCGCTCAACGTAGAAGTAGTAAACAACAGGGGTGAATATCAATTTTTAGGGGAAGAAAACGACGTCGCGCTTGCAAGGCGCGTAGTTGAAAAACTTTCGGTAATAGCGGGCAGCGGCGACGCGATAGACGTAGGAAGGGTAAATTACATTTGCGCGATAGCCAAAGAGGGGCGGCTGGACGAAATTGACGATTTGCTAACAGGCGTCGTTGCCGTAACAAACAGAGGCAGACCCGTACGCTGCAAGACGGTGGGGCAAAAGCGCTATGTTGAAGCTATTAACAAAAAAACCATAACTTTGTCGGCGGGGCCTGCGGGCACGGGCAAAACTTATTTGGCGGTCGCCTTAGCCGTAGCGGCGTTAAGAAGCAAAAAAGTTGACAAAATAATTCTTACGCGGCCCGCGGTGGAAGCGGGGGAAAAGCTGGGCTTTTTGCCCGGCGACTTGCAGGAAAAAGTCAACCCCTATCTGCGCCCTTTAATGGACGCGCTGCAAGAAATGCTGGGGCTTGACAGCTATACCAAACTGCTTGAAAAAGGAACAATTGAAATCGCCCCTTTGGCATATATGAGGGGGCGCACATTGTCAAACGCCTTTATAATTTTAGACGAAGCGCAAAACACTACCAAAGAGCAAATCAAAATGTTTTTAACGCGCCTTGGCGAAAACAGCAAAATGGTTATAAACGGCGATTTAACGCAAGCGGATTTACCAGAAGGTAAGATAAGCGGTCTTAAAACCGCTTTGCATATATTAAAAGATATACCCGACATAGGCATAGTTATGCTCAACGATAAGGACGTGGTGCGCCACCCCCTAGTTCAGCTAATCGTAAGAGCCTATGAAAGCGCAAAGGAGAAATAATTTGGAAAAAATAAAATCCACAAATGAAAAATATAAAAGTTTACTGATTTTAACGGCGGTTTTCTTTGTAAACTATTTTTTGGTATGGATATTTTTTATAAGAGAAACTGAAAACTTACTACGAGGCAGTTTGCTTTATTTAGGCATACAGCTTGCGGTATTTTGCGTATTTTTAAGCTATTTGTTTTTTTCCTCAAAAAAAATCGTCAACGACGTAAAAAAGACTGCGGCGCTTTCCTTTATAATTGTGTTGAGCTTTTTGCTCTTTACGGTGTTTTTACGCTTTTTTAAACTTGACTATATAATTCCCTATTGCCTTTGCGGGCTTATAGGCGCTTCGGTAATAGAAAACAGGACGGCTTTTATGGCAAACATAACCATTTTGCTTTGCTTTTTTGCCGCCGTCGCGCTTTTTTGTAACTTGCCCTTAGCGCACCTTTTTTACATACTTTTTGCGGGTATTTTGGGGAGCGTATTTGCAAACTTTATGACCGACCCCTATATGACGAGGATACGCTACGTTTGGATGGGGCTTATTTTAGGCGCGGTAAACGCCGCTTTTGCGCTGGTTACCTATTTTATGTTTGACACGGTTTTTGAGGCGGAGGCGTTTACTTTAAGTTTGGTTACCGCCTTTGCCGCCGGACCTTTGGCGATAATGCTGCTTTTCTTTATTGTGCCTTTAACGGAAAGGTTTTTCGGGCAGGTTACCAATTTTCGCCTTGCCGAACTTACAAACACAAATCAGCCCCTTTTAAAAAGGTTGTTTAACGAAGCGCCGGGGACGTTTAACCACTGCCTCACGGTAAGCAATTACGCCCAGGCCTGCGCTTCCGCGATAGGCGCAAATCCCTTTTTGGCGCGCGCCGTCTCTTATTACCACGACATAGGCAAGCTCAAAAATCCCCTGCTGTTTATTGAAAATCAGTCGGGGCGCAATCCCCACGACGAGCTTTCGCCCGAAGCAAGCGTGCTTTCCCTTAAAAAACACGTGCTTTACGGCTACGCTTTGGCAAAAGAAAACAATTTGCCAGAGGAAGTTTGCAGGGGTATATTGGAGCACCACGGAACAATGCTCATAAAGTTTTTTTATTCAAAGGCGAAAAAGCTTACCGACGGAGATTTACCCTACGACAATTACCGTTACGACGGTCCTAAGCCCGCAAGCAAAATTTCCGCGATTTTAATGATTTGCGACGCCTGCGAGGCGGCGCTGCGCGCGGCAAACGATAAAACGCGGGCGCGCGAAATCGTAAACTCTATTGTTGAGGAACGTATGCAGTTTGAGCAGTTTACTTCCTGCGACATAACCATGCAGGAAATAGAAATTGTAAAAAGCACCATAACAGACACCTATTTGGGTTACAAGCACGAACGCATTGATTATCCCACCATGAAATTCGGCGGTGAAAAATGAAAATATATTTCAAGGGCGCAACGCTTTTTGAAAGATTTTTGATAAGCAAAACCTTAAAGCGCGCCTTGCAGTTTTTAAATCAACCAAATAATTTGGCTCTTTCGCTAAGTTTCGTAAAGAGCGAATATATGAGAGAACTAAACAAGACTTACCGCGGCGTAGAGGACGCCACCGACGTGCTCTCTTTCCCCTCCCTTGAACTTGAAGAGGGGGAAATTATTGACGGCGAAAAGTTTAAGATTGACGTGGATAAATCTACGGGCGAGCTTTTTATAGGCGATATCGTAATTTGTCGTCAAAGGGTGGTGTGGCAGGCGGGCGAATACGGGCACAGCTATAAAAGGGAGGCTGCATACCTTGCTCTGCACGGCTTTTTGCATTTGCTTGGATACGACCACGCCGAACCCGCGCAAAAAGAAAAAATGGACGAGGTGCAAAAAAACGTTTTGTCCTCATTAAAAATTACGAGAGAAGTATGAAAAAAGTAGGATATATTACCATAGTAGGAAACCCCAACGCGGGAAAATCCACCTTGCTGAACGCTTTTGTGGAGCAAAAGGTTTCCATAGTTTCCCCCAAACCCCAAACTACGCGCGACACAATTTTAGGAATTTGGACGGAAGGCGACTGCCAAATGATTTTTGCCGACACGCCCGGAACAATTAAGCCGCGTAACGTTTTGGGCGAATACATGGCAAAAAGCATTGACGCGGCGCTTGCGGGCGTTGACTGCGCATTGCTTGTAATAGACGGTCACGACGGCATTTCAAACAAAGAACTGCAACTTGTGGACAAGTATAACTGTTTGGGAATACCTTTGGTGGTCGCCGTAAGTAAAATCGACATTACGCAGCCTGAAAAACTTATGCCCAACCTCGCCCTTTTAAACGAAAAGCAGGGCATTGACGCGGTGTTTTGCGTAAGTTGCAGGCGGAATAAGAAAAACGTTAAAGATTTGAGGGAATACTTAAAAAAGTTTTTGCGCGAGGGCGAGTTTTACTATGACGAAGATGACGTAACGAACAAGTCGCTGCGTTATATGGTTTGCGAGCAAGTGCGGGAAAGAATATTGTTCGCCCTTGACGAGGAAGTGCCTCACGGCGTAGGCGTTGAACTTAACAAAATGGAACAAACGCCAAGCGGCATGTGGGAAATTGACGCCAACGTCATTGTGGAAAAGCAATCGCATAAGCCCATAATTTTAGGCAAAGGGGGCGAAACGCTAAAACAAATCGCTACGGCGGCCCGCATTTCTATGGAAAAACTGCTTGAAAACAAAGTCTTTTTACAGCTTTGGATAAAGGTTAAGCCGCGCTGGCGCGAAAGCGAGTATCTTGTCAATCAAATCGGCTACAACAAAAAAGATTTATAATTTTTTGGCATAACCGCCGCCTTTCCTCCTCATTCTAATTAAGGAGGGAAATAATGAAGGACAGTGAGCAATTAGCGTGGGATATGTTTATACTCACGGGCAACATTTCCTACTACAAGCTTTACAAAGAATTAAAAAAAGATGGAAGAGAAATACAAGGCGATAGTAATAAAAAGCGTTGATTACAAAGAGGACGACAAACTTTTGTGGCTTTACTGCTGCGAGGAAGGGAAATTTTCCGCCGTAATCAAGGGAGTTAAAAAGGCAAAGGCGCAGCTTAAATTCGCGTCGGAGCCTTTTTGTTTTGGCGAGTTTTCCATTGCCAAAAAGGGCGACCGCTGCGTTGTAACGGGGTGCGCCGCCATAGAATGCTTTTACGACCTTAGGAACGACCCCTTAAAGTATTTCTCCGCCTGCGTAGTGTGCGACGCGGTAGCTACCCTTGAACAATGCAAAGAAGGCAACTCCGCCCTGTTGATAAGCGTTTTAAAGCATTTAAGGGCCTTAAACGACACCTCTTTGCCGCCTATGCAAATCGTTTTAAAGTTTTTGCTTACTTATTTGCAGCAGACGGGGTATTTTCTTGAATTTGACAAATGCAACTGCTGCCAAAGCTCCCGTTTGTCAAAGCTTTATCTTGACGTAATTAAGGGGGGGCTTGTGTGCGTGAACTGCCGTTCTTTGGGGGCAATCGCCGTTGAGCCGCCCGTTCTTACAAGCATGCGCCTTGTAAGCGCCACTCCCCTTGAAGAACAAAATAAACTTTTATTGAAAGAAGAATATATTAAGGGCGCGCTCATTGTCCTTGACAAATACATATCGGGCTCGCTGTTAAAAATCAAGTCATTGTCGCAACTTATTGAATTATAATTCTTTTGTCAAAATAAGGCTCAAAACGTTTGTAATATATACCTTTTTAAGGTAAAATATTGAGGCATATGATGAGAAAAATGGAGGAAAAATATGGGAAAATACGTTTACTTGTTTAGTGAAGGCAACGGCAAAATGAAGGAACTTTTGGGCGGCAAAGGCGCCAACCTTGCGGAAATGAAGAATTTGGGGCTACCTGTTCCCGACGGCTTCACCGTTACCACCCAAGCTTGCAACAAATACTACGACGACGGAAAAAAGCTTTCCGATGAAGTCAAAAATGAAATTTTCGCCGCTTTGGAAGTTACCGAAAAGAAGTTGGGCAAAAAACTTGGCGATTTAAATAATCCGCTGCTTGTTTCCGTCCGTTCGGGCGCGCGCGCTTCCATGCCCGGCATGATGGACACCATTTTAAACTTAGGGCTTAACGACAAAACGGTTGAAGTTATAGCGAAAAACACCAATAATCCCCGTTTCGCTTACGACAGCTACCGCAGATTTATTCAAATGTTTTCCGACGTCGTTATGGAAGTTGAAAAAGCTAAATATGAAAAACTGCTTGACGAAATGAAGAAAGCTAAGGGCGTTCACTACGATACCGAGCTTAACGCCGACGATTTAAAGGAACTTGTTAAAAAATTTAAAGCTTTATATAAAAAAGAGTTAAACGCCGAATTCCCCCAAGACCCCAAAGAACAGCTTATAGCCGCGATTCTTGCCGTTTTCAGGTCGTGGGACAACCCCAGAGCTATCTATTACAGAAGAATCAACGATATACCGGGAGACTGGGGCACGGCGGTAAACGTTCAATCAATGGTTTACGGAAATATGGGCGAAGACTCGGGCACGGGCGTTGCCTTTACGCGTAACCCCTCAACGGGCGAAAATAAGCTTTACGGCGAATATTTAATGAACGCGCAAGGCGAAGACGTCGTTGCGGGAATACGCACTCCCCAACCTATTTCACACTTAAAAGAACAAAACCAAGAGGTTTATAACGAATTTGTAAAAACCTGCAAAATCTTAGAAGACCACTACAAAGATATGCAAGATATGGAGTTTACCATTGAAAGGGGCAAGCTCTATATGCTTCAAACGAGAAACGGAAAGAGAACGGCGGCCGCCGCGCTCAAAATTGCCGTGGATATGCTTGACGAGGGCAGGATAACGGAAGAGGAAGCAATTTTAAGGTTAGAACCTAAGTCGCTTGACGCTTTACTCCACCCGCAATTTGACGCTACTGCACTAAAAGAAGCTAAGCACATTGCGGAAGGTCTGCCTGCTTCCCCCGGCGCCGCCTGCGGTGCAATATTTACCGCCGCCGAAAGGGCGATAGCGGCTGTTAAGGCAAACCCTAAATTAAAGGTAGTTTTAGTGCGCCTTGAAACAAGCCCCGAAGATATTGAAGGCATGGCGATTTCGCAAGGCATTTTAACGGCAAGAGGGGGAATGACTTCCCACGCCGCCGTTGTAGCGCGCGGAATGGGCACTTGCTGCGTAGCGGGCTGCGGCGACATAGACATAGGTCACGACGCAAACTTCTTCTACGTCAAGGGCGAAAAGTTTGTTGAGGGAGATATTATTTCTCTTGACGGCTCAACGGGTAAAGTTTATAAGGGTGCCATTAAGACGGTAGAACCCAGCATCAGCGGCAACTTTGGCAGAATAATGGCACTTGCGGATAAATTCCGTAAATTAAAGATTCGCACCAACGCCGACAACCCCAAAGACAGCGCCGTAGCGGTAAAATTCGGCGCCGAGGGCATAGGTCTGTGCAGAACGGAACATATGTTCTTTGGCGAAGACAGAATTATGCCTATGCGCGAGATGATAGTTTCCGACACGGTAGAAGACAGAGAAAAAGCTTTGGCTAAACTTATTAAGTTCCAGCGCTCAGACTTTGAGGGAATCTTCCGCGTAATGGCGGGCAAGCCTGTTACTATTCGTTTCTTAGACCCGCCCCTTCACGAGTTCTTACCCCAAAAGGAAGAGGACATAATTAAAATTGCCAAGGAAATGGGCATTACCGCAGACAGGCTGCGCCACACCATAGCTTCCCTGCACGAGTTTAACCCCATGCTGGGACACCGCGGCTGCCGTTTAACCATCACATACCCCGAAATCGCCAAAATGCAAACGCGCGCCGTCATTGAGGCCGCTATAAACGTGCGCAAAGAAGGCATAGACGTTTTGCCCGAAATTATGATACCCCTTATCGGCGAAGTTAAGGAGTTCCAGTTTGTAAAAGATATTGTTGACCAAACGGCAAAGAAAGTAATAGAAGAAAACAAGACGGCGCTAAAATACCTTGTTGGCACTATGATTGAAATACCCCGCGCCGCCTTAACAAGCGGAGATATAGCGCGCTATGCGGAGTTTTTCAGTTTCGGCACAAACGACCTTACCCAAATGACCTACGGTTTCTCGCGCGACGACGCGGGCAAGTTCCTGCCCGACTACTACTCCAAAAAGATTTTTGAGTCCGACCCCTTTGCAAGAGTTGACCAAACGGGTGTAGGCAGGCTTATGGAACTTTCTGTAAAAGAAGGGAAAGCTTCCCGCCCCGACCTCAAAACGGGCATTTGCGGCGAACACGGCGGCGATCCCTCTTCGGTAGAGTTTTGCCACCGCTTAGGGCTTAGCTACGTTTCCTGCTCGCCTTTCAGAGTGCCCATTGCAAGACTTGCGGCGGCTCAGGCGGCGTTAAAGTATCCCAAACAATAAAGGAAAGAAAAAAATCTTTAAGAACAAAAATCTAAGAACAGACAAACACACAAAACCAAAAAAGCCGCGTAAAAACTACGCGGCTTTTAAGCTTTTTTTAAAGCTTGCAGATAATCTTTGGTTTAAGACGTTAAAGATAAATTGCTTTTATTCTTAAAAATCAAATACAGGATTTCAATTTAAAAGCTTTGAAGTTTTAGCCGCCGCTTTCTCTTTTTGGCGCAAAAAAGCCGAGGATTTAAAATAAAAATGTGCGGACATTTTGCGCTTTTGTTTGAGTTTTGAAATAACTTAGATTTTTTAAGACATTTTAGGGGAAAAAGCATAAAAGCCAAGAATATTAAATGTGTAAAGAAATATTTTAATGACAATAAACAATAGCGGCGCTTCGGCGGATTTTTCCGCCTACATAGAGGAAATAAAGAGAAAAAACGACATTGTTGACGTAGCCTCGCTTTATTTGCAGGTAACCCAAAGGGGAAAGACTTTTTGGGCGCTTTGTCCCGTTCACGGCGAAAAAACGCCCTCTTTTTCCATTAACAGAGAAGGGCAGTTTTACAAATGTTTCGGCTGCGGAATAGCGGGGGACGTAATCAAGTTTGTCCAGCAGCTTGAAGCGTGCGATTTTTTAGAAGCTTTGGAGATTTTAGCCAAAAGGGCAAATATGCCGCCGCCCCCCTCAAAAGGGCAAGAGGACGAAAAAAGATTTGAAAGGCAAAAGATTAAACAGCTTTGCGTGAGGATTTGCACTGCCGCCGCCAGATTTTACGCCGAAACCCTTTGGGCTGACAACGATAAATCGCATTTGGCGCGCGAATATTTAGTTAAAAGGGGTATATCTGGCGCCACGGCAAAGGTTTTCGGGCTGGGGCTTTCGCCCGACTTTGACAGCTTGCCCCGCCGTTTAGAGCAAGAGGGCTATAAGCTCAAAGACTGCGTTACCGCCGGCGTTCTCTTAGAAAGCAAAAAAGGCTTTTTTGACGCTCTGTTTAACCGCCTTATAATTCCGCTCATAGATTCAAAGGGGGAAGTTATAGCTTTCGGCGGCAGAACGCTTGACAGAAACGAAAGCGTAAAATATAAAAACACAGGCTTAACGCCCGTTCACGAAAAAAATAAAAACCTTTTCGGCATAAACTTAGTCAAGAAAAACCATACGGGCAGGCTAGACAAAGTTTTAGTGCTTGAAGGCTATATCGACGTAATCTCCCTTTATCAGGGCGGAATTGATTATGCCGTAGCTTCCATGGGCACCTCTTTGACAAAAGAGCAGGCAAAGCTGTTAAAGCGCCTTAGCGACGTCGCCCACATTTGCTACGACGGAGACGCGGCGGGTAAAGCGGCAACATTGAGGGGGCTTGACGTTTTAAAGGAACAAAGCCTTGAAGTGTTTGTGGTGTCTTTGCCCGACAGGCTTGACCCCGACGAATATATTAGAAAATTTGGAAAGGAAAGGCTTGACGGGGTTATTTCTTCCGCGCTGCCTTTAACGGACTATAAATTAAAACTGCTGAGGGAAAAATACCCCGTAGACAGCAGCGAAGAGCAAATGCGCCGTCAAGCGCGCAGAAAATATCTTGCTGAGGCAATTGAGGCTGTAAAGCCCCTTTCGGCAGTTGAGAAAGAGTCTTACGCCGCCCTTTTGGCAGAACAGACGGCTATGAGCATTGATTTTATAAAAAACCAAATAGCGTCAAAGAAAAATATTCTGCTCAAAAACCCCCTTCCCGTCTCTAAAAACACCCCTTTATGCAAAGAAGAAAAGGCTTTGTATTATGTAGCAAGCTGCATGCTTTATAATTCTTCCTTTTCTTACATAGACTATTATCCTATTTGTAATGAATATCCTTTTTTACAAAAAATCTTTGACTATGTGCGGCAAACAAGAGAAAAAGGAGAAAATACTACCGCGGCTAAGGTCTTTGAGTTTGGCGAGGACCCGCAGTCGGAGGGGGTATTTTTAGCTACGCGGCATCCCGACAGAGAGGGCGCTTTAAGCTTAGAAGCGCAGGAAAAACTTTTTGCCGACAGCGTGAAAGTGTGGAAAATAAAAGTGCTGACGGATAAAAGAAACGCTTTGCAAAGCCGCTACACCGCGGAGCTTTCGGCAGAGCAAAAGGAAGATATTTTAACGCGGGTTAAAGAAATTTCACAAAAAATAAAAGATTTACATAAGTAAGGCTTAGCTATAATTAGCTAAGACCCCAAGAGAGGAGAAAATGGAAAAAGACGACCAAATCAAAACCCTTGTGGAGGAAATTAAACATATCTCCGAACCCAAAGGCTTTGTAACTTACAGCGAAGTTGAGGAGAAGCTGGAAAAATTTGACTGCACTCCCGAACAGAGCGCCGAAGTTTACAAAAGCCTTGAAGAAGCCAACATTACGGTAGTTGACATAGGGGAAATTAAAGACGACGACTTGATGCGGGCGGCTGCCGACGTCCCCATTGACGACCCCGTAAAAATGTATCTTAAAGAAATAGGCAGGGTGCCGCTTTTGACGGGCGAGGAGGAAACCACCCTTGCAAAACGCATGCAGGAAGGGGACGAAAAGGCGAAACAACAATTAAGCGAAGCAAACTTGCGGCTCGTTGTATCCATTGCCAAAAGGTATGTGGGGCGGGGTATGCTTTTGCTTGACTTGATTCAGGAAGGCAACTTAGGCTTAATGAAAGCCGTTGAAAAGTTTGATTATACCAAAGGCTTTAAATTTTCAACCTACGCCACCTGGTGGATAAGGCAAGCTATTACAAGGGCTATTGCCGACCAAGCGCGAACCATCAGGATACCCGTGCATATGGTGGAAACAATCAACAGGCTTACGCGGGTATCGCGTTCTTTGCTGCAAGAGCTGGGCAGGGAACCTTTGCCCTCCGAAATTGCCGTTAATATGGGCATTACCGAAGAAAAGGTAATGGAAATTCAAAAAATTGCGCAGGACCCCGTTTCCCTTGAAACGCCTATCGGCGAGGAAGAGGACAGCCATTTAGTTGATTTCATTGAGGACAATAAAACCGTCGCGCCCAGCGAAGTCGCCGCTTACTCAATGTTGCGCGAGCAGCTTATCGCCGTGCTCCACAAGCTTACGCCCCGCGAGGAAATGGTATTGCGTCTGCGATACGGCATAGACGACGGGCGCCCCCGCACCCTTGAAGAGGTGGGCAAAGAGTTTAATGTAACGCGCGAAAGAATACGCCAAATTGAAGCCAAAGCTTTAAGAAAACTGCGCAATCCTTCGCGCAGCAAAAAGCTTAAAGATTATTTAGATACTTGAACAAAAGAGAGGAAAGTATTATAAGCCTGATTCCGCAAAGCGAAGTTTTGTGCGACTGCGGCTGCGACCACGGTTACATAGGGGAGGCGGCGCTGTCACGGTACATAGCGCAAAAGGTGATTTTTGTGGATATTTCCTATCCCTCTTTGCAAAAAGCTCAAAAATTATGCCAAAAAAAGGGGCATTTTTCCTGCGAGTTTTTGTGCCAAGACGGGTTAAAGGAAGTAAACGCCGATACGGCGGTGATTGCCGGCATGGGCGGGCTTGAAATAATTGACATTATCGCCAACGCAAAGCATTTGCCGCATTACCTTGTGCTGTCCCCTCAGCGCAGCGTTGCGCAGGTGAGGGAATATTTGTGCGAAAGCTATGTAACGGTTAAGGATTTTATCCTTTACGACAAAAAGTTTTACAATTTAATGCTTTTGCAAAGGGGCAAGGGCGAAAAACTAAATAAAATGGAAATACTATTCGGTAAAACCAACCTGCAAGAGTTTTCGCAAGACTTTAAAAACTATCTGCTGAGGGAAAAGCGCATATGCGGTAAAATATTATCGCAGGCAAATGTCAGCGAAAAGGAAGAGTGGCTAAAATTAGTAACGTTGCTACTGGAAGGGGAAACTCAGAGCTAAAAAGAAGATTAACGGGATAAAGGAGAATATATGAAAGACATACTTGAATATCAAAGAATAGACGGTCAGCTCAAGCAAATTGAAAAGCAAATCAACGAGTCAAACGAAAGGAAAAATTACGCAAGGATTCGCGGAGTTTGGGCGGACTTTCAAGAGCAAGTCAAAAAAATGGAATTAAGAAGCAGGGAACTCAACATATTGCTTGAAAACGCATCCAAAACCATGGCTGAAAAAGCGAAATTACTTAACGAATACAACGCTTCCGCCGCCGACGCCGCCGACTTACAGGAAGTAGACTTCATGCTTAAAAAGCTTGCCGACGTTGAAAAGGCGCTCAACCAAGCGGAAAGGGATATAAAAAGCGTAGTAACCGAAGCGGAAGAGATAAGCAACAAATACGACAGTTTCAGGTCAAAACTGCCCACCGTGCAAGCGCAGGCAAAAGATGCGCGCTCCAAGTTTGAGCAGCTTCAAGAGTCGCGCAAAGACGAAATTGCCGCGCTGCGCGCCCAGTTAAAGGAAGTTGCCAAAAATGTGCCGCAAGAGGTTATGGAAGAATATGAAAAGCTTAAAAGGCAGGGCATTTATCCTCCCTTTGTGCCGCTAAGGGGGACAAACCAATGCAGCGGTTGCAGTATGGAACTTCCCATGGGACAGGTGTATGCCCTTAACGAAAAGGGAACGATACGCTGCGAACATTGCAGAAGGATAATATATAAAGAGTAAAAGTCAAAAGCAAGAACGCAGATTTTTTATATAGTCAAAACAAAAAATGGTATTTTGAATACAACGATTTACAGGATATTTTAAATACCTAAAAAGGCTAAGAGGACTTTTTTCTCTTGACAAAATATTCAGATTGAATACCATAAAAAACAAAAGGGAGATAATTTCTCCCTTTATTTATGTTTAAAGAGTTGCAAATCATTTACACTTGTTATTAGATAAGCCTTTAACTTTTTAGTTGCAAACCTATTACGAATAATCTTGTATAGGACTAAACTGTATATCCATAAAATTAATAAAAGGGAGATAACCCCCCTTTATTTTTAACGCTTGCAATCTTTTATGCTAGTTATTAAACTAAACTTTAAAAACTTTTAGCCGCATAAACATTACCAATAATGCCGTATAGAGCCAATGGGGCTGTCGTCAAAATACCCGTTAACGGGTTAGCATTTATTTTTTCATACCCCTCATAACACTTTATTTTTCGTTAAGCTTTTTTTGTAATTTATTGCTTTTATATTTGCCGTTTAGTTTGGCATTATTCAATTTTTTCCCCTTATTTTACTCTTGATTAACGCCGTAAGTTATTTAACTTCAAACAGGTCTTGCGCGGAATACAGTCCGTTGGGCATATTTATTAGTTTTTTCGCGCAAAACAAAGCGCCTTTGGCAAAAATTATCGGGGTAAAAGCCTCGTGGGTTAAGGTCATTTTCTCTCCCCTTGAAGCGTAAATCAAAGTGTGCTCCCCCGCCAAATCCCCCGCCCTTACGCTGTGTATGGGGGGCGGCGCGTCAAACAGCCGCGAAAGGGAGAGCGCAGTGCCGCTGGGCGCGTCGGCTTTTGCTTTTCTGTGCGCTTCCACAATCTCTGTGTCCCAACCGCTTAAAAGAGAGTTAAGGGCCTTTACGGCTTTTTTTAGCGCCAAAACGCCCAAAGAAAAATTGCTGTCGCAGCACAAGGGTATTTGCCGCGAAAAAAGCTCTATCAATTCTATTTGTTGGGCGCTGTGCCCAGTTGTGGCGATTAATAGCGGCGTTTGATATTTAGCGCAGTAGCTTAAAAGGTCTTCAAGCGCGCCGGGGTGGGAAAAATCTATGACGCACTGCGCCGTTTTTGAGGGCAAACGCCCCTTTCCAATGGTTTCGTAGGAAATATTTTCTTCCTCGCACAGCAATGCCAAATGGCTGGCAAGCCGTCCCTTCCCCCAAATAATTATGTTTTTCATAAATAGTCTGTTAATTCCTCGGCTTTCTTGTCTATCGCAGCCTTTAAACCGTCCTCAATTTCCGTAAGGGGCAGGCGCAGGCAATACTGGCTTAGCACCCCGTTTTTATATAGCAAATATTTTATGGGCATGGGGTTGGTGGTTTTAAAAATCAAACCCGATAGCTCCACAAGGTCGGAATAGGCTTTAATGTCGCCGTAAAAAGCTTCCGCAACAAGGCGCGGGTAGGCGTTGCTCACAACGGACACCACCCCCTTTGCGCCCATTGCCGAAAAGGGAAGGGTAAGCGCGTCGTCGCCGCAAAGCAGACAAAAATCGTCGTTTAAATAGGGCAGCAGGCGCGCCGTATCGGCGATATTGCCGTTCGCCTGCTTTATTCCCACTATTTTTTCGTGCTTTGACAATTCTATTACGCTTTCAACGGACAAATCAAAACCCGTCCTTGCGGGAACGTTGTATAAATACATAGGAAGGTTAACTCTGTCGGCAATGTATTCAAAATGTTTTACCGCACCCTTTTGGTTGGTCTTGTTATAATAGGGGGTAACGACCAAAAGGCAGTCGGCGCCTAGTTCCTCCGCTCTTTTGCAGCTTTGCAATGTCTTTTGCGTATCGGTGGTGCCGCACCCCGCCATTACAAGCAGCCTCCCTTTATTTTTAATTGCAAAGCTTAGCAGCGAAGTTTTCTCCTCTTCGCTTAAAAGGCTGGGCTCGCCCGTAGTTCCGTTTACCAAAATGTGCGTCCAGCCGCCCTTTTGTTGAAGAGTAATGAGCCTTTTATAGGCGTCAAAGTCCATTGCGGCGTCGGTATAAGGCGCGACAAGCGCCGTAGCCAATATGTAAGGCATTTTTATTATCCTCCCAAAACAATTTCGCCTATTTGGTAGGCGTTGTAGGCTGCTCCTTTAAGCAAGTTATCTCCCGTCGCCCAAAGATTAAAGGTATTTTTTCTGCTGCCGTCCCGCCTTATTCTCCCCACGCCTATTTTTCTTTTGCCGTCAAGCAGTAGCGGCATAGGGTAATAGGATTTTCTGTCGTCCATTACCTCCACCCCCTCCGTCATACATAAAAGCGAAGTAATTTCTTCGGTGGAAGCGGCGCTCGCAAGCTCTACGTTTAAGCTTACGGAGTGGCAGTTGAGCAACGGAACCCTTACCGCCGTGCAGGTAAAAGCCGAAGCGGGCATGCAAAGTATTTTGGCGCATTCTTCCGCAACTTTCATTTCCTCTTTGGTATATCCGTTGGGGCAAAAGTCATCTATATGCGGTATGCAGTTGTCATAAATCTTATGGGGCAGTTTTTTTGTCTTGCCCTCCCCCCGCTTTTTTAAGTAATCGTCAACGGCTTCTTTGCCGCCGCCGCTTACCGCCTGATAGGTTGATGCCACCACCCTTTTTATACCGAAACGCAAATTGAGCGCGTTTAAAGCCAAACACACTATTACCGAAGTGCAGTTGGGGTTGGCTATAATGTTGTTGTGCGAAAAAAGCATATACCTGTTTATTTCGGGTATAATTAGCGGAACGGCGGAAGCAAGGCGGAAAAATGAGGAGTTGTCAACGCACACCGTGCCCCGCGCCGTAAACATCGGCAGATATTTAGCCGAAACGGCGTTTTCGGCGCAAAAATAGGCAAGGTCAAAGTCGTTTTTTTGAGCCGAGGTATCATTTAGCTCCTCTACTTTAAGCGTTTGCCCGCATAGCGCGTATTGCCTGCCCTCGCTTTTTTTAGTGGCAAAAAGCGACACGTTATAGTTTTTACCTTCTTTGTCTAAAATCTCAATGAGTTTTTCGCCTACAATTCCTGTGGCGCCTATTACAGCGATATTTTTCATAATTTCTCCTTTTATAATTATATTCGCGCGGGGGAAAATTCTGCACAGACAAAAACTCAATTAAAAGGAAAAAAGAAATAAGTATCCCCTAATTGATTGTATAAATCTTAAAAATAATGTAAAATTAAACAAGAATGATAAAGAGGTAAAAAATGAGCGCGCTGAAATATAACGAAATCAAACTGGCAAATGAAAGAAACGAGCATGTTAGCAAAAGATTAAACAGGCTTAGCACATGGAAGTTCTTTACCGTGCTTTACCGCGACCAAATGCTAAAAATCCTCCTTTCCAATATTTTGCTTTTGATATTTTTCCTCCCCGCGGTGGTAGTTTTCTATTTTAACACCCTAGACGTTGCGCAGATAACAAATATTTTGCCCTCGGCAAACGCGCTGGGTATGGGAGCTTCCGTTTGGACGGGCGTTACTGATTATGTCAGCGGGCAGTCGCTTATTATAAGCAACGAGTATCACCTTTGGCTTATACCCGCCCTCGCGGCGCTGGCTTTTACCCTTTCGGGCGGCTTTGCCATTATACGCGACGCTTTTTGGACGGGCAGGCTTACGATATTCAAAAGCTTTTGGCTGGGGATTAAGGGAAGCATAGCTTATTCTTTGATTTGTTCCTCACTGCTTTCCGTCGCTTATTACGGCATATACTCCCTGCAAAGTTTTTTACTCAGCTCAGTCGGTTTTCCTAAGGCGGTGTCAATAATATTTATTGTTTTGGCTTACCTACTGCTGTTCTTTGCAGGAATGTATTGTTTTATTTTAATTTCCGTAGCCGCGACCTATAAGCAGGACGCAAAAACTAACCTTAAAGACGCTTGGCTTTTAATGTGGATGAATATTCTTCCCAACTCCTTTAAGCTTATAATCGCTTTAATTCCCGTTGTGGTTTTGGCGCTTATTAACCTCAGCTCCTCTATCACAAGCTTCATTTTGGTGATTATGCTCTTTATAGGTGCGTTTTATATAGTGCTGGTATGGATGACCCATATGATGAAAACCTTCGCGCTTTTCCACCCCGTAACTAAAAAAGAAAAAAATTAAAACTTTGGGGGCGTAAAGCCCCCTTGTTGGTGATGCCGAATAAAGCTAAGTTTAGATTTCGGTAATCTAATATTTGTGAGAACTATTTTTGCAATGTAAAACTGCAAGCTTGCGGAAACAAAAGCTAAAAATAGTAAACCGAAGCAAACGGTTTAAGTGCGACTTCGCAAAATAATGGGGTATAATAAAAAACGAAATCATAATGCGCCCCAAAATATATTAAAGGTTTTAAATGAGTTTAGTAAGTTTCCCCCAAAAGAAAAGTCAGCTTGTGACTGCTGCAAAATCGCTTATTGAGCAGGGCAATTATTTTGCCGGCATAGCGCTTTTGCGCCGCGCCAATACCGCGTCTGCCCGCCTTTTGACGGCTTACGCATTAGCCGATATGGGCATGATTATTCCTTCCTGCGAGGAGTTATATTCTCTGCTTGCAAAAGGAGTTTTCGTCAAGCAGAGCATGAAGGCGCTGCAAAGCAATTTTGACACAATAGAGGATAATTTGCGTTCCTATTACTACGGCGGCGGCGTGCCCCAAGAGGGGAACGCCTTTTGCGATACGCAGGCGTTGGAAGATGAGGAATCTGAGGAGTTTTTAAACGAGCAGCAGCAGCCCTACGCGGAAGAGGAAAAAGAAATCTACGAATATGCCAAAGTGGTGGTCTCTGTTCCAACTTTTATTGCTGAAAAAAGGTATGACTTAGCTTCCGAGCATGTCAAATGGGGGCTTTTTAGGTTTAAGGACGATTTAAAGGTAAGCGTTTTGGCGCTTCAAGCCTTTTATCTTAACGGCGAAAAGCAGGCATTCAAAAGCTTGCTCAACTACCTTGACAAAAGCGTTGACAGAGAGGGGGACGTAAGGTCTTTTTGCGAAATCGGAATGGCTTTGGGAAACGTCGGGCTTCACAAAGAGGCATATGAATGGCTTAGCAACCTTGACGGGCAGGAGGACTATGTAAAATATTTCCATGTTTGCATACCTTACGCCATAGCCTGCTACAACACGGGGGAATACGAGCGCGCGGGGCTAATGCTGCGCGACTGCGAAACCTTTGTGCCCAACCCCGTAACTAAATACTATACCGCCAACTACGATTTTGTAAAAGGCGGGGGAATAATTAAAGAATACTGCACCGACATACCCAAGGAAAAAAGGGCAGAGGCAATTTCCTACATTACTTCTTTTCCCGACTTTTTCGGCATTTTTTCAAACAAAAAATTGTTTGAGGCGGTAGAGTGGGCGCTATACAGCTCTTACGTTGCCGACGCGACAAAAAAGAACTTCATATTTTTACTTTCGCAGGTTGAAGGCGCAAGAATGGAAAATTACCTTAAAAAACTACTTGTAACCCCTTCCAAACTGGGCTTTAATATGACAAATCTCAATTCTGTCGTTCTTTACGCCCTTTTGATGAAAAAATGCGACGGTATTCCCGTCGTTGCCGAAGGGCTGTTTTACAATCTGCGGCTGCCTAAGGAACTTCCTTTAATGTTAAAAGAGCAAACGGCGCTGGCGCTTTCGGTAATGGGCACCAAATACGTGCTTTCCGCTTCCGACATATTATGCGTAATTAACGAGGGAGAAATGCTGGGGCTTTTAATGGCGCAAAGAAATATCACCGCCTCTTCGCGCGTAGTCGCTGCCTATCTTGCGCGCATAATAAAAGACGAAAACGCAATTTACCCCCTTTTCGGGGTTGAGTATTCAAAGGTCGCCGACTTTTCCCAACAGATTTTGTAAGCTTTTAAAAGGTTCTAAGCAAAAACCCCAAGTCGTAAGATAGCCTATATGAAAAGTTTTGTAAAGTGCCTTATTACGGTATGCGTTTTGCTAGGCAGTTTTGTGGGCGCCGGCTTTGCGACGGGCAAAGAAGTTTTTTTGTTTTTTCACGGCGGTAACGTATATTACATTGCGGCGGTTTGCTTTATATGCTTTTCACTTTGTTTTTATTTGATTTTTTACGTCGGAAAGAAGTTTAATGCCGACAGCATTGACGGGCTTTTTTCAAGCCTTTTCGGAAAATATGAAAAAATTCCCCGCTTCTCTTTGCTGTTTTGCTATTTTTTGCTGCTGTCAACAATGCTTGCGGGGGCTAATATGTGCCTTGCGCCTTTAATAAACTTAGACGCGCGCATACCGCTTTTTTCCGCCGTTACGGCGGCGCTGTGCGGCTTGGCACTTATGTATAATTTAAAGGGGCTAAAAATAATTAACGCGCTTTTTGTGCCCGTAATGATGTTTTTTATAATTTTTATTTGCTGTAAGGGCATACCTGACGCCGCTTTGGGGGAGGAATCGGCAATTTCCCCCTCCCTGTCTTATGTCAGTTTTAACTCCCTTTTGCTTTGCGGCGTAATGCTTCCTTTGGGAAGGGAGCTTACAAAAAAAGAAATGCTTATATGTTCGCTGTGTTCGGCGGGTTTAATCGTTTTGCTGCTTGTGCTTATAATTTTGCGCCTTAACGACGGCGTGTTTGCCTATATACCTATGCCCTTAATTTACCTTGCCAAAGAAAGGGGAAAGCCGTTGTTTTACATCGCCACCGCCGTGCTTTACCTATCTGTGGTAACATCGGTAATAAGCAACGCTCTTCCCTTAATAAACAGCGTAAATATAAAAATAAAGAACAAGTTTTTGTCCGTTACGGCAGTTATGTTTGCCGCAACGCTTTTTTCGCTTTTGGGATTTTCTTCAATAATAGACGCCTCATACCCTTTAATTGCGCTTTTCGGAATAATTTTTATTGCCTCGCTGCTTCACAGCGTTTTTGCAAGAAAGGAATTAAAGTTGGGTTAATCCCAAAAAAGGCTAACGGGCGTTATTTTAAAGACCGCGGGGGCGAACATTTTCCCTTGGCAAACTCTAAACTGTAAAAACGAAAAAGTTTTTTTGCCCTTAACTTTCCGTATGTTTTGCAAAATCATAGTTTGCCATAAAACTACCCGTCAAATTAAACGGGAGTAACCTTTGCGCCCCGTATAAATAGGGTTTTTCTAGGGGTTCCCATTAAAACGAAGTTTTAATGGGGTTTTATTTCGGGGTCCCCGTTAAAACAGAGTATTAACGGGGTTTTATGTTCGCCCCCTTATATTGAAACGCGTTAAAATTATTTAACGCGGTGTGGAGCGCCTATGTTGAAGATGCGCGGTATTTTCACAGTTTTAATTGTTTAGTCTTTCCACCGTATTATGGCTTTTTCAAGCAGAGAAACGCAAAAATACATTATGCCGGCGAGAGCGCAAAGTATTATTGTGCAGCTCATTACAAGGTCAAGTTTAAAGGTCTGTCCTCCGTAAACGATTAAATATCCCAAGCCCGCCTTGCTTACCAGATATTCCCCCATAATTGTGCCAACCCAAGCCATTCCCACGTTTATTTTTAAAGCAGCCACTAAGGTGGAGATATTGGCGGGAAAGACAAGTTTTAGAAAAATCTGCCCCTTGCTTGCGTTCATGGTTTTTAGCAGCAGTATCTTGTCGCCGTTGGTCTGATTAAAGCCGTTTAACATCGTTATTGTCGTTACAACGACGGAAACCAATACCGCCATTGTGATTATGCTTGCGGTACCCGTGCCCACCCAAATGATTATAAGGGGTCCCAGAGCGATTTTTGGCAGGCTGTTTAGCACGACTACGTAAGGCTCTAACACGTCGGACAAAAACTGCGACCACCACATCGCTATCGCGGCGCCCGTGCCAAGCAGTGTTCCCAGCAAAAAGCCCGCAACCGTTTCGTAGGTGGATACCATTAAATGCTTAAACAGGTTTCCCGTAGCAAAGGTTTGAATTATTGTATCCATTATCCTCGTAGGGGAGCTTGTTATAAAAGCGTCAATGAGTTCAAGCCTTGCAAGCGCCTCCCACACCAAAAGCACCAGCACAAGAAAACCCGCCTGAGATAAAATAACGGCGGTAGAATACCGCTTTTGACCTAATAAATATTTAGCGTGCTGGTTAGATAGGGGTTTTATTTTCATTTATTTAACTCCTGCCATATCCTGTCAAAGTGCGCCGCAAAACCGCTGTGCTCCCTGCGTTTAAGGGGGCTGAGTATATGCGACATATCCATCGTGTGTTGATGCGCTATTTGGGCGGGGCGGGGAGAAAGCACCAGTATCCTATCCGAAAGGCTGATGGCTTCGGAAATGTCGTGCGTAACAAGCAAAGTTGTTTTTTTCTCGCTTTTGATAATTGAATACACATCGTCGCACACTTTTAGACGCGTCTGAAAATCAAGCGCCGAAAAAGGTTCGTCAAGCAATAAGATCTCGGGGTCAAGCGCAAGCGTCCTGATTAAAGCAACCCTTTGGCGCATACCGCCCGACAGTTGGTTGGGGTATCTGTCAATAAAGTCGCCAAGCCCGTATTTTTTTAAAAGCGATACCGCGCGCGCAAGGTTTTCTTCCGTCATCTTTTTTTGGATTTCGAGCCCCAAAACGACGTTTTTGTAAATAGTGCGCCATTCAAAAAGATGGTCGTGTTGAAGCATATAGCCGACTTTGCTTTCTCCCTGCGAATATATGGAAATGCTGCCGCCGCTTAGCGGTAAAATGCCGCTGATTAAAGAAAGCAGCGTTGTCTTGCCGCATCCCGAGGGGCCCAATAGGGCTACAAATTCGCCTTTTTCCACCGTAAAGGACAAGTCTCTGACGGCTTCCGTTTCGGCGTATTTTGAGTAAAAGGTTTTGCAAACCTTTTCAAGTTTTAATACAGTCAATTTAAGTTAGCCTCACCTTTGTTTACATATTCATTATAGTGTTTTTGGCAGCTTTGTGTGAAACGGCAAAACCCTAAAAAAAGTATAACGGCAGTCAAAAAGAAACCCGATTGACCAAAATATTATATAAAACAAACTAAAATTGATTGAAAATAATTAAGATTGATATCTGCGGCAATATAATTTGATTTTGAAACCGTTGGCTTACAGTTTTTAAAAAATACTGAAAAATCTTTTGTCCATGCCGCCGCCTGCTGTCAGCATTGAAACTGACCGCCCTAAAAAGTAGTATTATCTGCCGTCCGTTTGAATAAACGCTGTAAGTCTTTTTAAATATTCCCTTTGCTTTAACAGCATAACCGCAGGAAGAATATTATATTACCATAACACCCTTGGGAGGTAATATATTTGAAAAGGATTGTATCAATACTTCTGTGCGCCTGCCTGCTCTTGCTGCCCGTCTTGGCGTTTTCCGCCTGCGACGACAACGAAGGAAAAATCAGGCTCAACGAAGTAACGCACTCTATTTTTTATGCGCCGCAGTATTTGGCGATGTCGCTGGGTTATTTTGAAGAAGCGGGGCTTGAAATAGAGCTTATAAACGGAGCGGGCGCCGACAACACCATGACAGCCCTGCTTACAAAGGAAGCGGACATCGGGCTTATGGGTCCCGAGACCACGCTGTACATACTTATATCATTAGACCCGCACTATTTAACAAGAGCTTTTTTACTTAATTCTCCACTTGATTGTGATATCATCTCGTTCAATAATGATACTTTTTATAATAGTTTGAACAAAAAGGCGTTTTTCGTTTAGCGGCGCCGTGGGAAACTCTTTTTGCTTCTGCCGCAAATATTCAACCGACACAGGCAGCTTATCCCTTTCCCTTTCCTGCATTGCCTTTAACGCTTTATCGTTATCGTCTATTTTATTTTGAATAGCCCCTACTTTTGCGTCAAGCGTATCTTTGTCGTAATAGTCTTCAAGGTATAAATCCAGCAGCTTATCTATTTGCTTTTTGTATGTAGCGTTTTGCTCCATAATCGCATCAATGACAGTGCTTGGGGAAAAATCCGAGTTCTCGTCGGTAAATTCAAAATTAATAATTGCCGTTTCAATCTTTTCTTCAAGTTCCTTAGCGGCGTATATTCTGTTTTCGCATTTAGCAGGGTGGTAGGTTTTATCCCGCTTTACTCTTGCGGCGCAGCCATACCCTCTCGTTTCGTGCAGCACGGGTCCGCCCTTTGTTTTGTAGCTTTTTACCCAGTATTTGCCTACATATTTATTTCCGCACTCACCGCAAAGCAGAAGCCCTGTAAGCAAATAGGGGGAGTTTTCCCGCAGCTTAGAGGTATCTGACTTTTTCATTTTTTCTTGGGCAAAGTAGTATGTTTCGGGAGAAATAATCGGGTCAAAGTTTTCGCCTTTAAATCGTTCACCGTTCCACTCAAACCAGCCCATGTACATGCTCCGTTTAAGTATCGCTCTGCAAGACATATTATTACCTTTGAAAAACGGATGGTCATAATTCCCTTTGCAAAAATCGTGAACTTTTCTTATAGACATTCCGCTGTTATACAGGTCAAAAATCTTTCTGACGATTTCCGCCTCGGAAGGGATAATTTCGTATCTTTTAGTTTTTTCGTTAAACTCATATCCCAGCGGCGGTCTGCCGTTATACATTAACAGCCCTTGCTTGTTGCGCTGCTCTTTGCCGAATAGCATTCTCTCAATTATAGTTTCGCGTTCAAGTTCGGAAAAGGTTGCCGACATTTTTAGCGCAGCCCTGCCGAAAGGAGAAGATACATCTATGTTTTCGGTTAAGCTGTAAAGGGTAACATTATATTTTTCAAAAAGTTCGACAAGGGTTAAGACATCTTTGACTTTGCGCGAAAGCCTGTCAAGTTTATAGATAATAACGATGTCTATTTTACCCGCTTTTATATCTGAAATTAACGCCCTGATTTCGGGGCGCTCTAAGTTTTTGCCGCTTAACTCATCTTTATAAACCTTGACGATTTCATAGCCTTTATAGTTGGCATATTCCCTAAGCTTGTCTTCCTGCGCAGGCAAGCTATAACCAAATCGGGCTTGCTCAACGGTTGATACGCGGGGATATAGTGCGGCTCGTAAGGGATTAGTATTCATTCAACATTCCTTTTTTTACATAATATTCTATGGCTTTTATAACCATTTTTTCTTCAACATTCAGTTCTTCCGCTATCTCGTAATAAGGCAAGTTTAATAAGGGCGTAAGAGTTTCAAGGGCAACTAAGAGAGTTGAAGCGTAGTCTTGCGCTTTCTTTTCCGCTCTTACTATTTCTTTGCTATCAAACACATTAAGCGCCGAAACAGGATACAGTGTGTTAGTTATGCAATGCGCTATTTCTTCCGCGACTACCTGTTTTTCTTCTTTTTCGCTTTTTGTCCGTTCGTAATCAATTGCAATCGCATAACCGCCGTTATAGCACAAAGCGAAACCCAGCTTATTGTGCAAAGAGCGAAAATCAATTCTTATGCTCTTCTCTGCGGCTATCAAATATAGTTTTGCAAGTATGGCATCCACAGAGGTTATTTTATCATACTAATGTTGACAACTGTGTGTCAGCAAATAGATTTTCAGTAAAGTTTTTTTATGGCTCCGTGCTTAGTGGTTAGTGCAAAAACTGCACTAACCACTTTCTCATCCATTTCCTTTGCTTCTCAAACTTGATAGTGCAATTATTTATTTTCTAATGCGCCTTTATTTCTTCTTTGATTTCAAAAACTCCATATACTCTATTACATCGTCAATGTCTTCTTGTTTAAGGTCTTTTGCCCCCTCATAAAAAGCTACGGGAAGGTCTTTGTATTCTTCGGGGACAGTGAGGGAAGGCGCTTCATCCCGACACAAAATATAATCGATAGTTACTCCGTAATATTTAGCTAGACGATTGAGACTTTCTAAGTCAATATCATATGTCCCTTTTTCCCAATAGCTATATGTGCTAATCGCTATGCTAAATAATGATGCTACATCTTTTTGAAGCAGTCCCGCCTTTGTTCGCAGTTCTTTTAGTCTATTTTTCATAACAACCTTCTTAATTCAATAATATTGAAAGCAGTATAACATATTTCAAAAATATATTTCAATTATTTTGTAAAAAGGGCTTGACATTCCAATTATTATCAAATATACTTGTTCCATATTTCAAGTGGCTTGAAATAGAAACGGAGGAGGAAGAAAAAATGTCAAAGCAATTAAAACAAATGAAAAACGAAAAGGGAGTAGTTGAAGCCGTTTACAAAGAGCGTAACGAAACCACAACAATAAAAATTGACTATTCCTTACAACCAAAAACAATAGCCAAAATCTATAAGGTGGTAACAAAACTTATCCGCTGATAACCTTGACGACTAACTCTGCGGCATATGTAGTTACAAAAGCTTTAACAAGTTCAAAACATACAGTTCCTGCCTTTTTGAGGAAGTGAGACAACTTACTGAGTTTAATCTCTGCGCGCTTTGCTTTTAATTGCTTGATTTCTTCAATCATTTTGCGCAGATTTTCAATGTCGTAACTTGTTTCAACAACATTCTCTAAAATGCTTAAAATTTCCGAGGATGTTAAGCCTTGTGAAGCATTAGCATTAGCGGTTACATTGCTAACATCGCCTGAGGCAGTAATAGTAATAGTGTTATTTATGGTTGCAATTTGCTGCATTGTGTTTTTGGGCAACTCTAAAGGTTGTCGCCTATATGTAACCTTAAATACTTCTAAGCTAAGTTTAGCTTCGCCGCCAAATTCATAAATAAAGTGAGGGTCAATTTCTTCAACAAAATAAGTTGTATCGTGTTCGTCTATGAACTTGTCTCCTTTCTTTATGGTATAGCCTAGCCTTCGGATTATGAGGACGTTGGAGTCTCTGAGATTTAAAGCACTTAATTTAGTAACAACTCCCGTCACAAGCACTAAAGAAATGAGAGGTAAACGGATAAAAGCTTCCTCAGTAGGATTTAGAAAAAGGTTGCGTTTTTTGACTGCATTAGTAACTTTATCACCTATGCCCATCTTGAAATTCTCCTTAATTATGATAGGCATATTATACCACGAAATAAAAATAATTCAATATTATTGGAGAAAAATATGACACTTAAAGAATTACGAAAATCAAAAGGAATAAAGCAGCAGGATTTTGCGACCTCAATAGGCAAGAGGAATACTACCGTATCTATGTGGGAAGCGGGTAAGTCTAAGCCAACTCTTACAGACATTCCCTTAATTGCTTCCGCCCTCGGCGTTTCCGTTGAGGAAATCGTCAACTGTTTCAAAAAGTAGGTAAAAGCGCTATGTATAAAAACCTTAAATACGCTATGAAGCAAAATAGACTTACAGCCGCCGACCTTGCCAAAACCCTTGGAATAACGGTTAAAGCTTTTCGCCAAAAACTATGGGGCGATAGAAAGTTCACGCTTGACGAAGGAATAACGCTTTATGTAAGGCATTTTGCGGATGTAAATCTACTTTGGCTCTTTGAGAAGGACAATAGCAAGAAAGATTAGCCCTTTTTCTTGCGTGATGTGCGGGTTTGCGATAGAGCGCTACCCGCTGTTGACTTAGCTGCTGGACTATAACGGTTGTCTTGAAGAATCTTACTGGCAGTGGTCGCAACCGTTTTTGAGGTTTGTTTCTTATTCATAGCGTTACCTCCTTTGTAATGATAATCACTATATACCGCAATATGTAGTAGTTGTCAACTAAAAAAGCGCAATATGTAGCACATTTAACAAGAACGAACCCAAAAAAACCCAAAAACATATCATATCGCGAGGTGAAGAAATGAAAAAAAGAAGTGAAGATTGCAATATAACCCACGTTTTAGCAGACGGGCGGGTTATGACCAACGAGCAATTTATGGCGCAGCCTTTCAAGGTTGACCGTTCTAACAACGAAGAGTTCTTTTCCAACGCGGAGATTGCATTGAATATCAACTTCATCAACCCGCGCAATTTGGGAAAGCACAAGGAATACGTCGCGGAGAGGCGCATAGAGCTTGAAGCCGAATTACATAAAATCCGCAAGGAATTAGAGGCGTTATAAAAAACTTTAAAAATGGGACAAGCTATCCGTCAAAAAAGGAAAGGGAGATAAATAAATGAAAGACTATTTAAAACTAACCGAAATAACCGTAAAAAGCCAAGAGGAATTAAATGATATCCCAACCGATTTCAAAGGCAGGATATACATTGAATTCGGCACAATTTATACCCGCGCCGTAGTGGACAAAAGATATTACTATCGCGTAGTGGCTTGGGGAAACTCCTCGGTAGAGGCTAGGGAAAACTCCTCGGTAGTGGCTAGGGAAAACTCCTCGGTAGTGGCTTCTTCTAATGTGCAGGTAGTGGACTATCTCCAAGGTTCAAAAATCAAAATATCGGGCAACGCCCGTATCGTTTATTTGCCCAAAGGTATTTTTGACTTTATGGACTTTTACGGCATAAAACACACCAAAACGACTGCCACATTTTACAAGGCGGTTCATAAAGACGGAGATAAATATTTTTCCAGCCACAATAACAATTTTTTTTATGAATTAGGCAAAACCATTTCAAACGCGATTGAAACGAATACCGACCGAGATTGCGGCGAAGGACTGCACATATGCCATTTGAATTGGGCATTAGACTTCGGGCGCGGCTGGGAAGACCTCGCAATTTTGGAAGTCAAAACCAAAGTAGAGGACATTGTTTTGCCCAAAAATAGCAACGGTAAGGTTCGGACAAGCAAATTGACGGTTTTAAGAGAAGTGCCGCTGGAAGAGTGCGGGCTTTACGGAAAGATGCTAGCAAAAAGGAAGAGCATATGAAATACCACATTCTCTACGGCTTAGCCGAACTATTAACTGTAACCGTCCTAATCGGCAAAATGTCTAACGATTTAGCCATAGACATTGTAAACGCCGAAAGGAAGAAAAGGAAACTGGCACCGTTGAAAACGTGGGACTACATAACTTTTGTGCCAGTAATAGAGGAGGAAAAATAAAATGCCGAGATACCGTGCGATTTTAGAAAATAAAAAGCTGCTGCAAAAAGATTTCGCCGCCAAGTTAGGCGTAACCGAAGCCGATGCAAGCAGGCTAGTAAGAGGGAAAAACCTTCCAACCGTAGCGGATATGAAAACTATCTGCGCCCTGCTGGGAGTAAAGCCGCTAGATATTTACGCTAAAAAAGAAATTGACCTTTTAAGCGTAGGCAAAAGCACCGAGCCGCTTGAACCGCAAAACTACCGCTTTTCGGTAAGACTTCCCCGCGAATGGTGCGAAGTGCTGCTTGACGAGGACAAATTGAAAAAGTGCGGATATCGGGACAAAACCCATTGGGCGAAAGTATGTTTGGGAAGATTAACCGCTCAATACAAAGCGATTACAAATTGGGAGGAAAAGAAAAATGAAACTGCAAGAGGAGCTGGTAATGAGATTGGGCTGGGAAGACATTGTAAAGCTGACCTACCTCATAATAGAAAAACAGCGCAAAGAGGCTGAGGGGGAAAGGATTTTAAACGAGATTTTAGGGAGGAAAAAGAAATGTTAAACCCCTACGACACCTACGAACCCGAAAGCGCAACCCCGTCAAACAAAACCTGCGATATCTGCGGCGAGCCTATTTATATCGGCGAAGACTATTACGATTTTAACGATAAAACAGTCTGCGAGGACTGCCTTTCCAAATACACAGACGAATATAAGCACGAAGCGAGAGAAAGCGAACCTGATTTTGATTAAATAAGGAGGAAAATAAATTGAACATTTATCAAAAAATGCTGGCCGCGACCGACAAAATAACCAAAGTCGCAAAGAACCTAAGCGTAGGAGTAGGGCAAAATCAATATAAGGCTGTTGGCGAAGCTGATGTATTAGAAGCCGTAAAACCCGTTGAGGTTGAGTTGGGGATATATAGTTACCCCCTAAGCCGTGAAATTATTGATAGTAACGCTTTTATAACGACAGCAGAGTATCAAGGTAAAAAAACGGAAAAAACAAACTTATTTATGCGTATCAAAACAATCTATCGCTTTATCAACACAGAAAATCCCGAAGAATTTATTGACATAACCACCTACGGCGACGGAGTTGACACGCAAGACAAGGCACCTGGCAAGGCGATGACCTATTCGGACAAATATGCCCTGTTAAAGGCTTATAAGATTGAAACAGGCGAAGACCCCGACCAACATGCTAGCGAGGAGCTAGGCAAGGGTGCAAAGTCTATCAAGTCCGAAAAAAAGGAAGAACCTAAGAAAGAAATAGTCCCTCAAATTGACCCCAAAACCCTTGAAAGGGCTAGAATTCTAAAAATTGACCCTGTTAAAGTCGCCGCTTACAACAAAATCTCTATTGACGACCTGACAACTGAAATTATGGAAGCGGCTATAAAGCAAAAAACAGAAGCCTTAGCGAAAATGAAAGCCGAAAAGGAAGCAAGGGAGGCGGGAAGTGAGAATTGAGTTTAACCCCCAAGACCATTCATACACAGTTGACGGAAAGCCTGTCATATCCGTTACTCAATTACTTAAAAAGCACGGACTTTCCCCCGATTATTCCGCCGTGTCCGATACCGTTCTAAATAAGGCGGCGGACAAAGGAACGCTAATACACGAGGAAATAACTAACTATGTAGAAAACGGCGATATAGGCTTCACGCAAGAGCTACAAGACTTTATCCGCCTTTGCGAGGAAAACAACCTCATCCCAACCGCCGCCGAAAATAAAGTCGGCAGCGACATAGTTGCGGGGACTTACGATTTATTTTGCGAGGACGGAATAAAGGAAGTAAAAACAACAAGCGTAATATATGCAAAGTCCGTGCGCTGGCAGCTTTCAGTTTACACCTTTTTGGAATACTACGGCGACAAATCATTTTACGAAAAAAACAAAATCGGTGTTTTTCATCTAGTCAATGGCGGCAGATACATACCCCTTGAACTTATCCCCATCGAAGAGGTAGAAAGGCTTTTGGACTGCGAAAGAAAGAGCGAAATCTACACTGAAAAAGAACTTGCTGTCGCCGACAAAGATTTAAAAGAATTAGTCGGTATTGAACAAGTTGTATATGAGTTAAAAACCCAAGCCGACGAAGCGGAAGCAAAAGCCAAAGCCCTAAGAGAATTGTTTTACAACAAAATGATTGAACAGGGTGTAGACAAGTTTGAAATTGAAAACTATGTCCGCATTAACTGTGTTAAGCCTACAACGCGGGAAAGTATAGATACCGCGAAACTTAAAAAGCTAAGACCCGAAATAGCAAAAGAGTTTTTAAAGACAAGCGAAGTAAAGGGCTTCCTAAAAATTACCCTTTTGAATTATGGAAATTAAAACCAAGCTTTTAGCCTACAATGTGCTTTCTCCCTATAAAGGTGAAATCAGCCTTTCTTTTGGGGTTTTAAGCGGAGATAAGGCGGTTGCGGTGAGTAAGCTAAACAAGCTGCTAACCAAAATTGCAAGTCATAATAAGCCCCTTAAAATCAACATAGACGAATGGAAAGACCCGCGAGGCAATCAATCAAATAAATATTTCCACAGCCTATGCAGCAAAATTGCCAAGCACAACGACGTTTTAAGCAGTATTGAAGAAGTTAAAAAGAACCTAGTTTTCCAATACGGCACGCCCGCAACTCTGCCCGATAACTCGCCTTTTTGGGTCAAAATACCCCAAGGGGCAGCCTTAACAGAGTTTAAGTATGCAAAGTATGTCGGCGAGGAAAAAGACAACAAGGGTAAGATTTGGGAAAATTACGAGATTTTTAAGGAAACCCACAGCTTAAACAGCAAGGAGTTTTGGCAACTTCTTCAAGGGGCGCGTTACGAGTGCGGGGAGCTGGAAATAGACTACCGCACGGAAGACGAAATCGCAAGCGAGGAGCAGCTCGCGGCGATTATGGAGGGCAAATGAAATCAGCGAGAAGTAAAGCTTGCGATATCAAGCCCCAAGTAAGGCAAAAAGTCTTTGAGCGCGAAAATTACTGCTGTGCCTTATGCGGTGAGTTCATACGCGACTACGGCGGGCAAGCGGCACATTTTATAAGTAGGAAAAACGGCGGCTTAGGAATTGAGGAAAACCTTATCGCCTTATGCTGGAAGTGCCACCACCGCCTAGACCAAACAACGGAAAGAAAGAACCTTTTAGCCTTTGTGAAGGCATATTTAGACCAAAAATACCCTGACTTTTCAGACGAGAAGCGGGTTTACAAGAAATAGGAGGAAACCAATGAATATTTTTATCGGCATCGGTCGCTTAACCGCCGACCCCGTAATCAATACGACCCCTAACGGCGTGTCTTGCGCAAGATTTACCCTTGCCATTGACCGCAAATTCAAGGACAAGGAAGGAAACCGACAAGCGGACTTTTTGAATTGTATCGCGTGGCGCGCGCAAGCCGACTTTGTAAGTAAGTATTTCCACAAAGGCGACCCCTGCGCTGTAACAGGCACGGTTCAAAACCGAAGCTATGAAATTGACGGACAAAAGAGATACATAACGGAAATCATAGCCGACAGCGTGGAGTTTGTGCCAAAAACGAGCGGAGAGGGGCAAACAAAGAAAGAGAAGCCGACTATTGACGACTTACAGCCCTTAGAAGACGACCCCAATGTTGAATTGCCTTTCTAGGTGGATTATGACTGAAAAAGAATACTTCACGCAAAATGTAACAATTCTATACGACAGCCGCGAACAGGAAGAAAACGGCGCTTTTGAGATACTGAAATATTTCGCACACAACGAAATCAAAACCCGCCGCTGCATAAGACCCGACAACTTCAAGCAAGGGGACTATTCCTTTGAAATTGACGGAAAAGACTACCGCTCCCATTTTCTCATTGAGCGCAAAAACGACTTAGGCGAGGTTTACAACAACATTTCGGGGCGAAAGGACGATAACACCTGCGAAAGAGACAGGCTGGAAAACGTTTTGAAAAGAATGAAGTCGGCGGAAGAAAGAATACTGCTCATAGGGGGCATAGACAGCCTTACAGAGGCAAAAAAGTATGTCTGCAAGTTTGCGGGCAACAGGGGATTTTCGGCGGGATTACATATCTGCTCAACCCTTATGAGCTGGCAGTGCGCAAACAGATACAATTTTAAAATTGTCTGCCGAAAAAAGCCTTATGAGGTTGCCGAAGAGATATTCAACCTCTCGTATTATTTTTGGCGCAACGAAATGAAAAAAGCACACGGAGATAATTTTTTGAAAGTTTTGAGGGAGAAAAATGGTTAAAAGAATGCTTGATACAGGAATATGGACTGACCCTTACATAGTTGATAATTTTTCCGTAGATGACAAGTATTTTTGGGTCTATCTATTAACCAATGGACACAACACTATTTGCGGAACTTGCTGCCTGTCGTTGAAAACAATTAGCGATGAAATGGGGTTGTCAAAAGATATAGTCAAAGTTTTACTTGAAAGATTTGAAAAAAAGTATAAATACATACTTTATGACGAGGAAAAAAGCGAGATTTTAATTCTTAAGTGGTATAGGCATAATTGGACTAACTCTTCACTCTTAAAAGTAAATATTGAAAAGTGTTTAAAAACTGTAAAAAGCCAAAAACACATAGCCTTTTTAGAAGAAATAATAAACCAAATAAACTGGGGTGAAAAGGAAAGTAATGTTTGCAGAATTGAGTTAAATATTGAGGGTATCAATAGGGTATCAATAGGGTATCAATACCCTACTATATCTAATTCTATTACTAATAATTCTAATAATACTAACATTATAGGGGGGATTGTTAAGGGGGGAGAAGAATTAAAACCCTTAGAAAACACCCTAAAAGCGGTCTTAACCTCTTGTCAAACCCACTGCCCTAAACTTTATGAGCGACATTTAGCCCGCCCCAACAGTGATTATTCCTTAGGTCAACTCTTAATGGACTTTACCCCGCCCGCCGACCTTGACGCGTTTTTCAAGCACATAAGTAAGACCTACATAGTCCAACCCAAATATCAGCAACTTGACCTCTTATGGGTATTGAACAATTACGACAAGGCGAATGGAACAGCGGAAGAGGACGAACAACCTAAATGGGACAAGCCTAAAAATACCTTAAATGATTACCCCCAGCGCGAATACAAAGAGGAAGATTTGAGGGCTGCATTCGGGGACATAGGGGACGCGGAGGTGTAGCAAATGCAAATAAGCCTTTTTGATGGAAGCAAGCCAATGAAAGAAATATTTAAACCAATTAAAAATTATGAGGGACTTTTTGAAATAAGCAACTATGGGCGAATAAAAAGCTGTGAGCGAAAAGTTTCGAACCATACTGGCATAATGAATAAGCCCATGAGAATGTTAAAACCTCAAGTCAATAAAAAAGGATATTTAATCGTTAGGCTAATGAAAGGTAATAATAAAAAAACATTAACAATTCATAGATTAGTTGCCTTACATTTTATAAGCAATCCATTAAATCTTCCTATGGTTAATCATATTGACGGGAATAAGCAAAATGCAATGATAACGAATTTAGAGTGGGCAAATAATTCTATAAATCAAAAACACGCATATAAAAATGGGCTTAACAAGTGGAGTGGAAAAGCAGGACGAAAGCCTCGCGCAGTTGTGAAGCTAACAAAAAACGGAATTCCAATTTGTGAATATCCCTCAATAGCGGAGGCGGGGCGGACAAATAAATTAAACCAATATAACATACGCTCCGTATGCGAAAAAACAAGAAATTTTTGCGGAGATTTTAAGTGGAAATATGCACAAAAGGGGGGTGGTAAATAAATGAGCAACCAAATATCTATGTTTGATGGAAATGAAAAATTCAAAATAAACAAACCTATTAGACTAATTGAGTTGTTCGCTTGACTGGGATAGGTGCCCAAGCCAAAGCCTTAGAAAATATCGGTGCAAACTTTGAGCATTACCGTATATGCGAGTATGACCGTTTTGCAGTCCAAAGCTACAACGCAATTCACGGAACAGACTTTGAGCCGAGCGATATAACAAAAATCACTGCAAAAGACTTAGCTATAACGGACACCGATAAATACTGCTACATAATGACTTACAGCTTCCCCTGTCAAGATTTATCTAACGCAGGCAAAGGTAAGGGAATGACAAAAGGCAGCGGAACACGCAGTGGGTTATTGTGGGAAGTTGAAAGGCTGTTAAAAGAAACAAAAGAACTACCCCAAGTCCTTTTGATGGAAAATGTCCCGCCTGTTTTAAAAGCCGAAGGGTGGGCGGACTGGATAAGTTTTTTAGACAGTTTAGGCTATAAAAGCCGATACGAGGTTTTGAACGCAAAAGATTTCGGAATCCCCCAAAACCGCGCAAGGGTATTTATGGTAAGCGTCTTAGGGGATTTCTTCTACGTCTTCCCTAGTGGACAAAAATTAACAAAAAGGTTAAAAGATATGCTTGAACCCGAACCCGTTGACAAGAAATTCTACCTGTCAGAAAAACAGATTGAAGCAACGCTGAACTCTACTTTTCAGCAAAATGTAAGCAAAATACAGGACGGGGGGGGATTTGCAGGACATTGTGCGCAAGAGATTTCAAAGACCCGACCTGTGTAAAACTGTCCGCTCCGGGGGCAGAGGGTCAACAGACCGCCACTGTTGGGACTTGATAGAGGTAGAAAATGAAAGAAATTAAAGAGGGCGGATTTTATGTAAACAAAAGCAAAAACTTTGACAGGGGCATTTACCCCAACCATTCAAGGACAATTACCACTTCGGGCGATAACGCCGTTTATGTTGCGGGGGGGGTATGGAAATTAAGTTAAAACAAGTTGCCGACTTAAAACACTATAAAAACGACCAAATGAATAGGGTATATTCGCCTGATGGGCTATGCCCTACGATAGAAACAATAAGCGGGGGTGGCAGAGAGCCGAAGATAGTCGCTGTAAGAGGACGGGAAGCAAGGATTTTAACACCAAAGCGAACAGAATATGGCAAAGCGGTAAGGAAACTATACGAAAGCGGGCAATTAACCGAAAAAAGGAAAAATATGCAACAGTTGGAAAAACGCAAAGACGGACTAACGAATACCATTACCACTGTGCAAAAGGACAACTATTTACTGTTGCCTAAAAAGAAGCCAATTATCCGCAAACTTACCCCACGCGAATGCTTTCGTTTGATGGCGTTTACCGACGCCGATTTTGACAAAGTAAAAGCAATCGGAATGAGCGACAGCCAATGCTACAAGCAGGCGGGAAACAGCATAGTAGTATCGGTTTTAGAAGCAATTTTTAAGGAAATGAGGGAGGAATAATGCTACAAGAATACATAATCAGCGATAAGGAGGAAAATACATAAATGAAAAAACAATGTCAAGAATGCGGGAAAGCTAAGAAAGGCGAACCACTCTATAACTGCAACGGTGAAACATTGTGCGTCTTTTGCTTAGCCGCAAAAGTAGTGGAAATGGGGCTTAATATTGAGGGCTGCGGGTTTGTCGGCGAGGAGGAACTATGAAAATCTACATAGAAACTGAAATGAAAGAAATGCCTGAAAAGTGTTTAGACTTTGAGCATCGGAAGTCGTGCCCCTTTTCTGCTGATGATGATACAGGTATTTATCACTATTGCTACATATCAAAGGAATATCTGGTTGACCCCCATGACCGCCCCTCTTGGTGTCCGCTAAGGGAAAAGCCAAACTTGTTAGAGCCGATATGGTGGAGGTGGAAGATGACTAACAAAGAGAAGTTTATAAAAACAACTAATGTTATGTTACTCATTCTCGTAATACTTAGCCCAATATTACTTGGCACAACTATCGGCGGAACAATTTGGGCAAGCGCAGAAATAAAGAAAGAACTTGACAGGTGGAACACCGAATACTTAGATACATACCTAGAACTATACACCGATGTCGCCGATATAATTGCTTTTCCTAGCGCCGAAGAAGTGTTAGAAGAAATAACACCCGAGCAGTTAGAGTTAATAAGCGAATATTTTCCAATATTTGTGCGGGAAGTGGAAGCTAAACTTGCGCTAGCTGAAAAGTATTCGTGGCTCATAGGCAAAGAATATAAAGAATTTTATACGCGGACGCTTCATTGGTGTTGGTTTGCGGATGATTACTTTTGGGGGGAATAGTATGACTAGACAAGAAGCGAGAGAGGAGCTGCGCTCATACAGGAAACTGGTAGATATCATGCAAAATCGTAGCATAAGAATTGAGCAGCTAAGGACGCGCCTATACTCGATGAAAGGTGTAATGTTTAAAGACCTGCCCAAAGGTAACAGCAACAAATACTACATAGAGGAACTGATGGACAAGCTCGCTAAGGCAGAAAGGGAGTATTCCGACGCCGTGTGGGATGCGGAGAGTAAGGCTAAAAAGATTATACGAAAACTTGAAAGACTGCCCCCAACGTATTACAAGGTTCTTCATAAAATATTTATCGAGGGTAAGAGCTATCGTTGGGCTGCGGCAGAATTGCATTATGGAATAACTTCTATTGGCAATATTGTTAAAAGAGGAATTGCCAAATATGAGAAACTTTAAAATGTCTACTTTTGTCTACTTTTTCTATGCTAATATGTTAATGGGGAATTACTCATACCCCGTAATCCTCCTTTGTTTTTCGCCGCGGGCGGTCAGCCGCCCGTGTGCGGGAGGAGAATAATTTTAAACTCATCCATCCATGTGTGGAAGGAGCCACGAAAGCGTTAAGGCGCTTTTGTTTATAACTTTCCCCCGTAGGCAATCGGGGAAACAAAAAAGGGGGTGGCGTAAAACACCCCCTAAAATCAAAACAACAGGCGGACAACAGTTCGCCTTTTTTAGTGGAAAGAAATGAAAAACGAAAAAAACAAACTAACAATTAAACAAGAAGGCTTTGCGCGGGACATAGCAGTAAGTGGCATGTCGCAGTCGGACGCATACAGAAACAACTATAACTGCAAAAAAATGACGAACAAGTCAATTTGGGAACGCGCTTCGGCGTTGGCGGCAGATAGCAAGGTAGCGCCAAGGATAGCCGAACTGCGCCTACAAGACGAAAATAAGTTCTTTTGGGCAAAAGAAGAAATGTTAAAAGACCTTATGAAAATCAAGGACGAAGCGATTGAAGAGATGTGGGCTGTTGACAAAAACGGAAAAGGCACGATGAACGTGCAGGCTAGAAACACCGCGATTAAGGCGATAGAACGCGCCGCAAAGATGCTAGGGTATGACGCGCCGCAAAAGGTGGAAATGGAAGCAAATGTCAGAATTGAAGACTATGTAAAAAAGGCAGAGAGCGAAAATGATTATTAACACGAGAAAGTATATAGAGGAGTTCCTTAAAATCAAAACGAAGGATGCCAAGATAATTCCTTTTAGGCTGAATGCCCCGCAGGAGAAACTATATAACGCCATTAAGTCTCAGGCGGATGCAGGAAAGCCTCAAAGAATAATTGTCTTAAAAGCGAGGCAGATAGGTTTTTCCACATTGACGGAAGCTGTCATTTTCAAGAAGACCGCTACGGCATACAACGTATCCTCTGCTATCGTAACGCACAAAGACGATGCAACCACCAACTTATTTGAAATGTCAAAAAGGTATTATAAATACCTGCCTGAACCTTTAAAACCCCAGCTAAGGCTGTCTAACGCAAAAGAGTTGCTGTTTGACACCCGCGACGGGAAAGGGTTTGGAAGCAGAATAAAATGCTTCACCGCAGGCGGAGATGCGATAGGGCGAAGCGATACTATACAAAACCTCCACATATCCGAGTATGCGTTATGGGCGGGGGATAAAAAGGATACGCTCAACGGTCTTATGCAGGCTATTCCAAATAACCCCGATACGTTGGTTGTAATTGAGAGCACGGCAAACGGCTATGACCACTTCAAGGAGCTGTGGGATATGGCAGTAAGCGGAGAAAATGACTTTGTTCCTGTATTCTGCGCGTGGTATGAAATGCCCGATTACCGTATGCCCTCAGACGAGCTAGGCGAACTTACTGCCGACGAAAAAGAGCAAAAAGAACTGTATAAACTGGACAATGAACAAATAGCGTGGCGGCGCTGGTGCATAAAGAATAACTGCGCAAACGATATAAACCTTTTCAAGCAGGAATACCCCTCAAACCCCGAAGAAGCGTTCTTAACAAGCGGGGAGTGCTTATTTGACAAAGTGTCAATCATAACACAGATTGAGCGTGTAAGACCACTTGCAACCGCCCAAAAACGAGGCGAGTTTCATTATAAAAAAATTATCACCCCGATAGAAGTAAAGGGTGAAGTCGTAGGCACGGAAGAGGAGTTGACAGATATTGTTTTCGTTGAAACCCCCAACGGGTTAATAACCCTGCACGAGCTAGCGAAAGTAATAGACAAAAATAATGGGCAGATATGGAAAGAACCTTATGCGCTAGCGGGCGATACGGCTGGGGAAGGAAGCGACTACTACACGGGAAAAGTAGTAAGCGTTATGGGCGGGCGCACGGTGGCAACTTTGCGAAAACAACATATTGACGAAGACAAATATGCCGACCAAATGTATTGCTTAGGTAAATATTACCATTGGGCATTGATAGGCATTGAAACTAACTATTCCCGCGTTCCTATGCGAAGGCTTGAAGCCCTTAAATACCCTAATCTATATCTTAGGGAAAGGCTAGACCAACACAATGATGAATTAACAAAAATCAGCGGCTTTCAAACCACAAAAGCAACAAAGCCGATAATCATATCTAACTTAATAGCCCTAATGCGGGAAAACCCCGCCGTAGAGTGCGATATTGATACCCTGAAAGAAATGTTGACCTTTGTGCGCAAGGAAAACGGCAAGCAGGAAGCACAGCAAGGCTACCATGACGACCTTGTAATGGCTAAGGCAATAGCTAACTTCATAGCTTCCCAACAGGGCGAGCCGAATTGGATAAAAGAGGGAGAAGTTGACGAACCCAAAACCATTGAGGAATGGGTAAGCGAAGTAAGCGCAAAGCAAAATGAAAGGAGATACATCAAATGGTAAGAAAAAAAATTGAGAGCGTATTAAAAGACCTTGACGAAAGGCTAAAGAGGATTGAAGCAAGGCTTGAGCCTGCGCAAAACAAACCCGATGACAAAAAAGAGAAAACCGCCCAAGAGTTAATGCGAGAGTATTTTTTAGGGGATAAAGAAAAATGAGAGAAGAAATAACTGCGCAACAGATAGTCAAGTGGTATGAAGAAAGTATCGCCTATCAATCACAACTAGGATTAAGGGCAACCATCCCTGAATGTGTGCGATTTTACGAGGGCGACCAGTGGGCGAAGGTAACGGAAGACACTAAACACTTCCCCCGCCCCGTCGTAAATATTATTGAAATGATTTGCAACAACAAGAAGTCGCAAGTCCTTTCTTCCCCGATACAGTTAGTCTATAAGGCAGAAAACGGAAATGAAGCGGTTGAGAAGTTCAACCGCTTTTCTGATTACGAACAATCCCGCATAAGGCAAAGAGATATGAACAATAGGGCGGTTTTGGACGGAATAATTAAAGGCTCCTACTGCTTCTATGGGTATTGGGACAAAGATATTGTTGGCATAGATGGGCTTGTTGAGGGGGACATAGGCGCGCAAGTTGTTGACCCCTTAGATGTTCATTTCGCCGACCCCACAGAAAAAGACGAGCAAAAGCAGAAATGGATAATTTTAACTTCACGCGAAGATATAGAGAAAATTAAAAAAGAAGCCGATGCAGGAGTAGACAAAGGAGAAATAACCGAAGACGACAATAACAGCGTTTATAACGAGAAAGAAAGCGACACTACAAAATACGCGACAGTTTTTACTTTCTTTTTCAGGCAAAACGATGAGGTTTATTTTTTGAAAGCGACAAAGGGAGTTATATTTACAAAACCACGACCCTTTACCCCAAATGTAAAACAAACTAAAAATAGACTTGAAGGCAAAGAGGAAATAGAAGAAGAACCCAAACCTGAAGATAAATACTTAAAAACCACTCACAAGGCAACAAAATATCCCATTGTATTTTCCGCGTGGAAAGAAAGGGATAAATCTATATATGGGAGAGGCGAGGTAGAAAAACTAATACCCAACCAAAAGGCAATCAACTGGAACTGGGGGCTGCAACTGCTAATGTCGCAGGATGAGGCAATGGGCGTAACCGTTGTTAAACCCGACACTCTAAGGGGGCAGCAAATAACCAATGAGCCTAATCAAATCATAACAGACTATTCCCGCGAAGGTAACGGTATAAAGAAACTTGAAACAAAGCAGATGACACAAGGCTCAATGAATATTGCCGAAAGACTAGCCGATGTTACCCGTGTTGTTACAAATTCAAGCGAGATAATGAACGGCGAAGTAATATCGGCGGGAATGAGCGGCGCCGCGATAGCGCAGCTTCAAGCCCAAGCATTAAAGCCCGTTGAGGACTTGCAAAAAGGCGTTTGGCGGTCTATGGAAAAGTGGGGGGAAATACTTGAACAGTTCTTCCGTTTTTTCTTTACAGACAAAAAGTTCAAATATAAAGACAAGGAAGAAAATCTTTTAAGCGACCAGTTTAACAGCGAAGATTTCAAAAGCACGAGTTTTGATGTTGTGGCAGAAGCAGTCGCCGGCACCGTGATGAGCGGCGTTGCGGATATTAATCTGTTGGACAACCTTTTCGAAAAAGGTGCAATAACGCTTAAAACCTACATATCGTCTTATCCGCAAAACGCCTTAGCCAATCGTCAAAAACTTTTGGAAAGCATAGAAGAGGAAAAGAACGAGATTGTAAATCAACTTACCGCACAGATAGAACAAGCACAGGCGCAGCTTGCGCAGGCTCAGCAGCTTATACAGGCGCAAGAGCAAACTATTAATAACGCGAAGTCTATTGTTGACGAAAATCGCACTTTAAAAGAAAAATTGCTTGCCCTTCAAGCGGAATATATGCAAAAACAAACGGAGCAGGACGCTATATACACTGAAAAGATGAACATAGCAAATAAAATCCTTATCGGCGCGCTTGCTAAGGCAGAAGAACATCGTGCTGACGCGACTAAGCTTGCCGAGAACGAAGCAAGAAGATTAGGAATATTAAAAAATCAAGGCGGGCAACCGCTTTAATAGCAAGAGAACAGCGTAAAAATCTCAAAAATAATGCAGGAACAGCGTAAAAATCCAAAGGGACTAATATGGACGAATTAGAAAAATTGCAACCGACAGAAGGCGAGATAACCGAAAATCAAGTTGACGAACCTGATAATACTCCCGCCGACAACGAAAACGAAGCGGATTTTGCCGATACACCCGACACTTCCGAACCAAATACGGAAGACAAGAAGGGAAAAGAAGATAAACCCGCCGAAAAGAAAGACCTTGGAAGAAACGAAAGAAACGCAGAAGATGCACGCAGACGCAGAGAAGCGGAAAAAGCGGCTGAAATCAAAAAAGCGAAAAGTGAAGCTATTATTGAAACCCTCAACGGAATAAACCCCTACACCAACGAAAAAATGGAAGACGAGGCGGACGTTGAGGAATACCTCACTATGAAAGAAATTGAAAAGTCGGGTAAAGACCCCGTAGAACACTATTCGCGTTTTGTGAAAGAAAAAGCAAAAGAGAAGCAAAAAATCGAGCAAGAAGCAGGCAAGCAGGAAGAGTGGTTTGATAAAGATAAAACTGATTTTCAAGCCAAACACCCCGATATTAAACTTGACGACCTTGTTAATGACACTATGTTTTCAGCTTTTGCAGGCGGAAAAGTCGGCAAATTTCCGTTGGAAAAAATCTATGCCGACTATCAGCAATTTGAAAAACTGAGCGAGGAAAGAGCTAAAACAAAAGCTGCTCAAATACTCGCAAATACCGCAGCAACCCCCGGCAAGCTATCCTCAAAAGACACGGATAGCTCTAACTATTTCACCCGCGAACAAGTCAAGGATATGTCAAAGGAAGAAGTTCATAAAAACTATGAAAAAATCTTGGCTAGCCAAACGAGGTGGAAATAAAAAAATAATAAGGAGAAAGAAATATGGCATACACAAATTTTATTCCAACAGTTTGGGCTGAGGGAATAGAGAGAGAGTTAGAAAGGCTTTGCGTGTTCGCAGAAGACTGCAACCGCAAGTATGAAGGCAAAGTAAAAGAAAAAGGCGAAAGCGTTAAAATTCTTGGAGTAGGGAAACCTACGATAAGAGAATTAGAAAGGTCTGGCGCTAGCGGAGATATAACGGGACCCGAGGAGGTGGAAGACACCTCTATCTTTTTGCCCATAAACAAAATAAACTATTTTAATTATATGGTGGGCGATATAGATAAAGCGCAGGCGACAAACGGCATTATGGCGGCTTTACAGGCTGAAACGAGCGAGGGGTTAGCTAACAAAATGGATAAATACATAGCCTCTTTTGCGGCTAAGACAGAAGCCATAAAGGCGTTTGCAGCCACTAAGAAAGTCGTATCTGGCACGGCAGGCGAGGGCACTATAAACATTTTGGAAGCCATAGACGAAGCTATCCAAATGTTACAAGAAAACGACGTGTCCAATAGCACCAAGGTTGTAATGACCGTAACACCGCGTTTTTACAAACTGTTTAGACGCGACTACGCGAGCAAGGACACGGACAACAGCGACATTTTGAAAAACGGATATGTAGGCAAGTATGGCAACATATTTGTTAAGCTTTCAAACAACGTGGCGAAATCAAGCAACGGGGCGGAGGACTACATAATGGTAAGAACCCAAAGGGCGATAGCTTTTGTCAATCCGATGACGCACGTTGAGGCTTACAGACCCGAAAAGAAATTCGCCGATGCGGTTAAGGGATTTATTCTTTACGACGGAAAGATTGTCCGTCCTAAGGAAATGGTCATCTTAAACGTTAAATACGCATAAGGAGGAAATTTAAAATGGCGAACACAGTAATTACGGTTAATGAACTAACGGAATACAATACTTTTTCAGCGGCGGAAACTTACGCTAGCCTTACCGCAGCCGTTGATTCAACGAGCCTTACGGCAGAGGTGGCATTAAAAGCCCGCGATGAAAAATGCTTGCTTTTAATAACCAATGCACACGAAAGCGCAGCAAAAAAGGTAACGATAAAAGCTGGCAACGGCATACAGGGCGTTACCGACATAGAAAAAGAAATAGCCGCAGGCAAATATGTTATTATTTCGCTTGAAAGCGGTGCGTTTAAAAATGTAACAGGCGACAACAAAGGCAAAATAATCATCGTCGGCGCAAGCGCGGACATAAAAGTAGCAGCTTTTAGGCTACCTTAAATTAGAGGGCGTGGTATAAATACTGCGCCCTTTTTATGCAACGAAAAGTATAGCTGTGCGATTCAGCACGTTGCAAAGGAAGAAGAATGAAGAAATGGCAAAAAATCTTAATAAGCGGGCTTGTATTTGCGGGGTTTTTGATTGCCACATACCTGCCCTTGAAATTGACGGGCTTGCTGGATATGTCCCCCGATGAGCTTAGGCAAATTATACAGGCGACTACTTATGCCTATGCAATATTTATAGCTGTCCAAGTAGTGCAGTCTATTTGTATTCCGCTCCCCGCGGCGGTTCTTACTCTCGCGGGAGTGCTTTTATTCGGCACTTGGCGAACAGTAATAATGTGCACCGTAGGGCAGACAATAGGAAATTGCGTATCGTATCTAATTGGAAAAAAGTTCGGACGTAAGTGGGTAGTTTGGATAGAGGGAGATGAAAACACAAAAAAATGGGAAGAGAAGTTAAAAAGGAATAAATGGACTTTACCCTTAGCGATTATCTTTCCCATTATCCCCGACGAAACGGTCTCAATCCTCGCAGGCTCTCTTAACGTCCCTTTTGGGTTTTTCTTGTTATGTAATGTCTTTGTCCGCCCCGCGGGAACAGCGTTTACTTGTTTATTGGGCGAACTGGGGATATTAACATTCTCAAAAAGTTGAGGTGATTATGAAAATTGGCGATATAAAAATTGAAGCATTGAAACTAATGTTTGCAAACTATTCCTTTGACTTTGGAATAAACGATTTGCCGAATATGCAGGGAGATGAAAACTACGGTAGCTATTTAGTGAGTATGAACGGCTCAATCAACAGAGGCATTGACCGCATACAAAATGCTTGCGTAGTTGCGTTAAAATCTTACACTATCAAAAACAGTGAGTTTACGAAAGGGCAACCCTTTGACCGTTTTAATAGTTCGGCAATAAAAGACTTGTATGTCATAGACCGAATAGTCGCAGTAGATAGCTTGGGAAATTATAACGGAAACGCAGATTATCTGCTTGAAGGAAATAACATTCTTCTTGAAAGCGGTTCTACATATACCATTCTTTATTATCCCACGCTTAAAACGGTTGACGATACCATAGGCGACGCGGACGAGATATGGCTGCCTGCTCATATAGCAAGGCTGCTCCCTTACTTTATCAAGGGGGAATTATACCAAGAAGAAGAACCTTCCCTTGCGGCAGATGCAAGAAATATATTTGAAATGTCGCTTGACGACCTCAAAAAACCTGCACAAGGCAATCAAACGCGCATAAAGCAAATTTTACATTTTTAGGAGAAATATGGGGATTAGAGTAAATCGTAATATAAGCGCAAAGGAAAGAAAGACATACACCTTTGATAATTTCAAGGGTGTAGATTTTTCCACTTCGCCGTATAAAGTCGCAGGCTATCGTGCTACGCAGGCTAAGAACTTGATTTATAAGGACGGAACAGTCCGCAAAAGAAACGGCTGGCAGAGCCTTTGCAAGCTACCTGCGAAGATTAACGGACTTTTTTCGTTTGAGATTGAAGACGAAGAAATCGTTTTATGTTACGCGGGGACACAGTTTTACCGCCTTATTTGGAATGAAAACTTGTCCAAATATGAGAGCGTTAATATAACCGATTCCTGCACTTACGAGCCTGCCCAAATAGATACAGGGAGGCTAGTAGAACGCCGATTGCAAGTGCAAATAAACGCCAATAAAGCCTATATCATAGGCGCGGGGGATTACCTTGTTTTCGGTAAATGGGGCGAAAACTTTGAACTGCGCCGCGTCTATAACAATGAAGATACTTACATTCCCACTACTACCATAAACATTGATGAGGACGGCGCAGACGATGAGCACAGGGGGGCGCTGGACGAAGTAAACCTTTTATCGCCTTACCGTAAAAATGAAATGCTGGGCGTTGATGCGGAAAGCGGAACTTGGACAGTGGACACTGCGTTTAAAGGCGTTACGCAAGCGATAAACTCCGATAGTTTCATAGAAATAAAAGTATTTACCTATGACGGGACTACGCCTATTGAGATTGAGTTAAACAACCGCTTAGAAGACAAGACCAAGCTTTATAAAGTGGGTGGAGATTTAACAGTTGCAGGGACGGTTGATTTTGCAACAGGAAAAATAACTCTTAACATAAACACCAAACCTCAAGAAGAAGACAGCGCAAATATAGTTATCAAGTTTGAAAAAAGCGTAGAAGGACAAGAAGACGATGTTGCAAACGCAACTATAAGCACGGTATTCGGCGGAGGGGGCGCGTCAAACAGGCTTTTTGTGAGCGGAAACAGTAACCGCCGTAATGTTCACGCGTGGAGCGAACTTTATGATTTTACATACTTCCCCGATAACAACTTTGATAAAATCGGCAGCGATAGTTCCGCCATTATAGGATATGTGCGTGAAAGCGACGGGACGCTCCTAACTTTCAAGGAGGCAAACGGCAGCGATGCCGCTATTTATTACATAACGGGAACAGATACGGCAAAAGAAGATTATCGGGGCGACATTGTGTTTGTTACCGAGTTTTACAAGAAAGCGGGGAGTATGGCTGATACAATACTCACGCCGTATGCTTCCGCTAACTTAAACGGCGATAACATTATTCTTACAAAAAACGGGGTTAAGGGGCTACAGCTTTATGAAAATATCTCAATAGAAAATTACCGCCTACAAGAGAGGGGGCGCAACATAAGCAAAAAACTATTACAGCATACAAACTTAACCGATGCTTGCGCGTGTGTTTTTGAGAATAAATACTTTTTGTCGGTCGGCGGAGTTGTGTATATCGCAGACGGGCAATTTACTTTCCAAAACGAGGAAGACATAAACAGCTCTTACAATTATGAGTGGTGGTATTGGGATAACATAGACGCTAGAGTTTGGTGCGTAATTGATAACGAATTATACTTTGGGACTTCTGACGGGCTTATATGTAAGTTCTACGACGGTTACGCAGATATAACTTACCAAGATACCGAAGAGGGCGATTTAGTATTTCTTCCTGTTAAAAACGCAATAGCTTTTAATACGATGCTTGACCGCGATTTGAACGAAAACGACGAAATTAAATTTACAAACGGGGACTTATACTCTTTGTTTTTGAACAATGACGAAATACTTTCCATTGATGATGAGGGCTACGTTGTAGTTTCGGAGGAAAACATAGACAAAATCTACGACGGAATTAAGGTTTATGCCGACAGCTTGGGAGAGGCGGCGCTTGAAACTTATACAGAATATGAAATAGGAATTGTAGATAGGGATAACCTGCGCTTCCCCTTACTCAAAGACGGAGAGCAAATCAACCCAAATGTTAGGGGGTTTAGGCTTTGCAAAAAGGTGTCGGCCGACATACTCTACGCAATCAACATAGACTACGAAAACAACGAGTTTCAGTTAAAAGAATTTGAGAGCGGCGAGGTTCTTCAATTAGCCATATATGACTTTTATCTGCCTACTGAATTAACGGCTACAATCAAGTATAAGCAAAACATAAAGGCGGAGTGGTTTACACCGATATACGATTTAGGGACGAACGTGTTTTCCAAGACGCTTTTTAATGTAACGGTTGCCACCGAGCCGCTGAAAAAAGGCTCAATAACAGTAGGATATCAAACACGAAACCTAAGCAGAGATTTTTTATCACGCGGGACACGGGAGTTTGATTTTAACGATATTAACTTTGAAGACTTTTCATTTGAAGGCTCTTTTGCTAGCAGTTATACACTAAGAGCAAAAGAACGCAATTTCAACTTCATTGTTATTAGATATATGTCGGACAATCAATACCCTTGCGCCGTAAACTCAATCGCAATCCGATACAAAATAAATCAAATAAACAAAGGAGTGAGATAATGGTTATTACAAAAATAAATAAAATAAGCGCGGCTACAAAAAATGCGATTGTTCGCAAATCTGCGCAAACTTTGCCCGACCGACCTAGCGAAATGAAAATTGGCGCTAGTGAAATCAAACGCAGGCTTGTTCAATTTGTTACAGACAGCGCTAATTCTGCCTTAGCCGAAATTGACAGGCTTGTGGGTGAAACAAATATTTCTCTATCGGAAGTAGAAAGTTTTATTCAAAGCGCAGAGATTGACGTGCCCTATAAACAAGAATTAAACAGCAATAACTGGGTTTTTGCAGAAGAGCGCAACCGATATGAAGTTACAGTTACAAAGGCTATGCACGGCATTGAGGACTACAAAGAAATCCTAATAACTATGTTCCTAATCGGAACAGACGGGAAGCTGGTAAGTGTGAATAACTTCGAGCTGTTTTCAAGCGGCACAGTAAGATTTTACAATGAGAATCAAGGCGGCGGTTTCTTCACAATATCCCGCAACCGTAACGGATTTATCAAAGGGGTTACGTCAAACGTAAGCGATATTATAGGAATTGCGGAAGTGGCAAAAACCAATGACTATAACGACCTTGACAACTTACCCGACATAGATGATGCGGTTAACAATCAATTAATGATTGCAAAAATTATTAATGGGGAGCAAGCCGTGGGCAATGCCAATGCTGCGGTTAGCGCCCAAAACGCAGTTAACGCTCAAAATGCTTTATATGCTACCAATGCGGGATATGCGCAAAGTGCACCGTTTATAATTCCTACAATATCTGTTAATGATAGCGGCGCGATAAGTAAATCTTTATTACCCAATAATCTTTACATATTTACAAATAGCAGTATAACAAGTCTTGAAATTACTCTGGGGGAAGTAACAGAAGGGCGGGCAAACGAATACATGTTCCAGTTCAAAGCAACTGCCGCAAATATGCTTAGCGTTCCTAGTAGTGTAGTTTGGGCTAACGAGTTTGATATTACCGCCCTAGAAGTCGGCTGGACGTATCAAGTATCTATTGTAAATAATATAGGCGTTATTGTCGGGGTGCAATTATGAGTTTGTTTAGAAGAAGATTGATGATGGCTGGCGGCGGTAATAGTTACACTATTACATATCCAGCAAAACCTACTGGCGTCCAAACATTTCAAATATATGTAAATGGGATATTGAAGATAAATAACCCTGCAAGCGGCGATTCATTTCAATGTGTAAAAAATGATGAGGTCTATGTTGTTGCTACGCAAGCAAACAAATATACATTTCCCACAGTAACTAACGTATCCACCGACAGCAACAATCCTACAATTGTTATACAAAATATCAGCATAGGAGTTACAGAAGGTTTTTATTCTGCTTCATTTTCTTCTGACAGTTGGGAGGTAATAAATGTAGTTGCGCAACAAGGATTTGCTAGCGCTTATTATAGTGTCGGTGATTCAAAAAATATTACAATGACGACAAGCGAAGTAATAACTGTTGTAATTTTAGGTTTTAATCACGACGATTTAAAGGCGGGAGGCAAAGCTAAAATGACAATAGGGATGACACAATTATTAGCAACACGTTATCCAATGAACGCGACTGCCACAAATGCGGGCGGGTGGCATAGTAGCGTAATGCGCACAAACACAATGGCGACGCTCCTTTCTCAACTACCCGCCGACCTGCAAGCGGCTATAAAACAGGTAAACAAAAAAGCGTCGGCAGGAAGTCAAAGTTCGTCAATCACCACATCGGCGGACAAACTTTGGCTATTTAGCGAAGTTGAAGTTGATAACACAACGACCGCCGTTTATGTCAATGAAGGCGTACAGTACGATTATTGGAAAACTATAAAAGACGGCACGGTAAACGCCAACAGGATAAAATATTTATCTAATGGCAGCGATTCTGCGGCTTACTGGTATCTTCGTTCCGCCGCCACAGTAAACTCTAGCTATTTCCATAGTGTTGCCTCATCTGGCGGTATCATTATGAATTCCGCAGACGTTCCGCGTGGCGTATCTTTCGCTTTTTGTATTTAGGAGGTATATAATGCTTAATACATATTTTATAGTTCAAAACCCACCCCAAGCAACTCCACGAGATATCTATATCGCACAAGACGGGCGCGGATATATTGAGGGCGACGAATTGCATTTAATTGCAAATTGCGTTCACTATGTATATATTTACGACTGGGCGGGCGACCCCGAAGGGTGGTATATGAGAAACTGCGCAACCGACGAGAGATTTTATTTAGGTTTAGGCGCAAGCCCGACTATCATTTTAACAGATATTGAAGTTTTAGACGAGGAGTATTGGGCGAATATAACCTATATACCCGAGGAGGAATAATGAAATACGAATTGTTATCAACGGGTCAAGGAATTCTTATAGACCGAACCCCGATTTTTCAAGACATTAAAGACACTTACGAGGTGTCTTTTTTATTGCCCGAACAAGGAGCTTATATCGCGGTCTTTAACAACGAGTTTATCGGCGAAATTAAAAAGCCCATAAAAAACAACAAAGTAAAAGCCAATGAGCTTTTAGGCAAAGAGCAATATGTGAGCCTTACAGTCTGTCAATTAGGAAATGAGGGCATTATAAAATCGTGGGAGTGCGAGCCTATAAGGGTAACTAATTTCAACGGAATGACTAAAACCCAGTGGCAAATATCGGGCGGAATGACGGATAAAGACTGTTATGCCCGCCTCAACAACCTTGAAAAGTTATACGGAGAAACCCTAAACGAAATCGCATTGCAAAATAATAAGCTTACGGAAGCCGTAAACCTTATAAACCAATATGCGGATACGTTGCTAAAAGACTACAAAGACCTTATTCGGCGCGTCAAAGCGCTTGAAGGAATAGATTTATTTTCGGAGGAAGAATAAATGAAAAAAATACTTATACTTTTGGCGGCGATACTACTCGTCGCCTTTTTAATTGGAGCGCCCATAGCTTACGCAGAGGAAATAGATACGGGAGAACCAGCAGAAGAGGAAGCTTTTGACTGGGTTGCTTGGTTTAAGGACGAAGCCGCGCCTTTTGTAATTGCATTTGGAACGGGGCTGATTGCCTTTCTAATAGCCTTTGCGCCCGTATTTAACGGCATTAAAGCGGCTGTTAAACTGTTCAAAAACTCCAAAGAAGAATACGACGGGGTAGCCGAAAAAGTCGTTAATACGCAACTGTCAATAACCGACTTTAAGGACACCTCACTTGCGGAAATGAAAGCTATCCATACTCATTATGCGCAGGAACTAGAAAAGATAAGAGAGCAAAATAGTCTTGTTTTAGATGCCCAAAAAGGCGAAATACGCGGTATAAAAAAAGAAATTACTAAGTTAGCCCGTATTGCAAAAATAGGCTTCTGCAACAGCGAGGAACTTGTCAAAAACGGCTATGCAAACGAAATTATGAAAGTGGAGGTAGAAGATGAAGATACGCAAACTGAAATGGCGGATATTCATGCTGACAATATTTAGCTTTCTTTTCTCTGTCGCGCCCTTTGCGGTTACCGTTATTTCAAGGTGGGGTATCTATGTGCAAGCCCCAAGCGACGCGATTAAGTTATCTGTCGGCGGGATAATGGTGCTTGTCTTGATGTTTCTCAAAGTTATAGGCAGGCTCAAACTTCCGCAAAAAAGGATAGCAACTTATTTATTTCTGCTTGCTTTGTTTTACGCGCTTTCCAATATCTTAAACGACCTAGTTTTGCTTATTGGAATGTTAGCGATAGGAGAATTAATAGATTTAATAATTTTCCAAACAGCCTTAAAGAAATCTCGTGAAAAATTGCTGTTAGAAAAGACGGGGGACGCAGTAAGCGAAAAGGTAGAAACCATTGTGAAAAAATATTTAGGAGGAAATTAACAAGTGAATGAGAATGAAAGTGTAAACCTTAAAGAGGTGCAGGAGAAAATAAGGCAGTCCATTAACTGGGTTGCCATCGGTATTTTGTGCATTGTTATGATGCTTATATCTCTTTTCCGTGTGGACGGTGCAGGGATAAGCATGAGGGATTTTCCCACCAATTGGCAGGGATGGCTTTTGTGGGGAATTATGGTTTTAGCCGTTCCATTAATAACGGTAATGATGTTTTTAGCTTTCAAACAAGAGGGTATAAAGCAAGGTCATACAATCCCCGAAGTAAAAGAAGCAAGGGACGAGTGGCTTAGGCTTGTTTCAAAGGACAAAACCGTTAATCCCCGAAGTCAAAAAGAATACCTCGCCACTACGACAACAAAAGAAGCGGTGCCAAAGTTTATTACATCTGCCTTATTGTCCTTTGCGGTAATGAGTATCGCTATGGCTGTGGACTTATCGTGCCTTGTGGGACTTGTATTACAGCTATTTATGGCTTTGGGCTTTGGCTTAATAAAAATGTTCCAAGCTATGGAATACTGTTCGGAAGAACTTGTTGTTTGGTATAAGAGAGAGATTGAACGGATAAACAACGAAATTGAAATAGAGAAAAAAGAAAAAATAAAAAACGATACTATAAAAATACAGGAGGTCAACGAAAATGGCAAAATGGTCTGATGACGAAATCTATGAATATTACAAAACAGGTAAAAAGCCCACAGGCGTTACCGACCAAAACTACGAGTTAGGCTTAAACAACTATCTTAAAACCGAAAAAAGCAATCTCCTTGACAGCAACTTAGCCCAACAGCAATCATCCCTTGTCAAGCAGCAAACAAACGCCCAGCAGTCGGCTAGTATTTCAAACGCCAGCCTTCAAAGGTATTTAGGAAAGTCCTCCCTCGCCAGCGGTGCCGCTACTGGTCAGGTGGGGACAAACTTTGTTAACGCTAACAACGCTTACCAGCAAAACCGAGCGGCTATAAACAGCGATTTTTCGGCGCAAAATCAAGCATTGTTACAAAAGTATTTGGATAATAAAACCCAAATACAGGAAGATTTTTCAACGAAGCAAACAGGCATTTTGGATAAGTATTACGGGCGCAGCAGAGATGCTTTGGCAGACAGTCGCTATGAGGATGAACTTGCTTACAATCGCAGCAGGGATGCTCTCTCCGATACTCGCTATGCAGACGAAACCACGTATAACCGCGATTTGGACGCATATCGTAAACTTATTGAAGAGGATGAGAGGAAATATGGACGCGGCAGAGACGCCATTTCTGACAGTCGTTATGCGGACGAAACCGCATACGCCAAAGAACGAGACGCCATTCTTGACGCTCGCTATGCAAATGAAATGACCGTCACCGACCAAAATATACTGTATCAAGAAATGATGACAGACTTGCGAGACGGGTATTTTGATAACGATGAGGATTTTAAGGCAGAGCTTGAACGATTGAAGCCTTATTTGGCTGAATGGCAGTATAAAGGTTTACTGGGATGGAATGTTTATTTGCGCCCGAGCGAAAGCAAAACAACAGCGGAAACCGAACAAGAAACCGCGGATAACTGGACTGATTATAGAGCAACTTTTAAAGGAAATGAATACACGGGAAGCGAGCCTAAAATTACCAACAACGGCTATTTAACGGTCAAAGCAGACGGAAAACAGATGTATGCATATAAAGAGGTTGCGAGTGCAGATATTCAAGGACAAGGAATGAGTAGATGGAATTATCTTTGGGCAGCCCTTTTAGGACCAACAGGAGTGGCAATTATAGAAAGCAATGACCCCGCGAGAAAAGAAAAGGTAGAAAAATGGCTAGGAGCTGCGCAAGCAGGAGGTCTTCCCGATGGGGCAGTAATAGATACCGTTGCGGGTGGAAAAAACTACCATATAATGTATTATAAGGGTAAATTTTATGAAGTGGGCGACAATGCCAGCAAGGCAATCGGTGGCTTTAAGTAAGATTAATTTTGGCATCACTTGTTTCTTCTTTTCTTTTCTTGTATTCGCGTAAAGAGACTAAAAACACTATAAAAGAAATGAGAATTATAAAGCCTAATACTCCCATAATCACTTCGTAAATATCTGATTCTCCGCTTTCTAATAAAAATATAACAAGAAGAATTACAAAGGAAATGAATGCCATAGCGGATAATATACCACAAAAAGCAGCTACATTTTTATAGTAGCTTGCAGGCATTACCTTTTCCTCAATTATTTCTTCTTCGCCTTGCTCCTGCTTAGCCTCTTTCGCCTCATTCACAACCCCCTTTGTCTTCTTGTTATTATCAACAACAAGGCAAATAACCCCGACAATAGTAAAAGCCAAATACCCTATAACAGTGCCGACTACCCCCGCACCGTATTGAAACCCTAACCCTATAAGCGCAAAGGCTTGAAGTCCAAAGAGTATGTAAGCCGCTATTTGAAGCCCCGAGAGTTTCTTTTCTTGGGGCTTTATAGGCTTAACCGCAACCCCGCAGCCAACGCAAATGACCGCTTTGTCGTCAATTTCTTTGCCGCAATTATAACAACGCATAAGGAATACCCCCTTTATAACTCAATAATACAAAAAAATACAGTAAAAGTAAATACCAAATAAAAAAATACAAAAAACTTTTGTAAAACCTCTTGACAATGCATATTAAGTGGTGATAATATACATACATACAAGAGGAGGTGAAAGGAGTGTCCCCTAAAAAGACAATAGGTGCTGACAAGGCAGAGCGCATAAACATATTTCTGCCGCCTGAGATATTAGAGCAGATAAAGAGTGAAGCCAAAGACAAAGGGCTAAACGTAAGTGCGCTAATAAGAATGATTGTAATTGAGCACCTTCAAAGGTAACAAAAAAGAAAAGCCCGCGTGCTTATCACCACATCAACGGACTTTTCAACCGACAGATTGCTCTATCTTAAATAATTGTATAACGGAAAGAGTTTTTTGTCAAACCCAAATTAAATAATAAGGAGTTTAACAAAAAATGAACGATTTAGCAAATTACAAAATAACCCCAATTACGGGGGGGGGGTAAATAACCTACCCTCAACAGAATTAAGGATAATCAAGCAGCAAGAGGTTTTAGGTAAAGATTTTCGTATATTCGGAACAGTTGATGAACCTTTGTTCTTAGCAAAAGACGTTGCAGAATGGATAGAACACAGCAACACAAGAGTAATGATACAAAACATTGACGAAGCCGAAAAGAAATGCGTAAACAATCCTTACGCATTACAAGGACAGCAAGACCAATGGTTCTTAACCGAAGACGGACTATACGAAGTCCTTATGCAAAGTAGGCTGCCGATAGCCAAAGTCTTTAAGAACGAAGTTAAGGCGATACTAAAATCTATCCGCAAGCACGGCGCATACGTAGCCCCCGCCAAGTTAGAGGAAATTATGAACGACCCCGACGCTTGGATTAAAGTCCTTACAGCCTTAAAAGAGGAACGCACCGCCAAAGAGCATTTACAGCTTGAAGCCAAAAAGAACGAGCCAAAGGTGTTATTCGCCGACGCGGTAGAAGCCTCTAAGACTTCAATACTAATCGGCGACTTAGCAAAGTTAATACGACAAAACGGTATAGAAATGGGGCAAAACAGACTTTTTGACTGGCTAAGAGAAAACGGCTTTTTAATCAAATACGGACAATCACGCAATATGCCTACCCAAAGGGCTATGGAACTTGAATTGTTTGAGGTAAAAGAAAGAACAATTTACAATCCCGACGGTTCAATCTTAATAACACGCACTACCAAAGTTACAGGCAAAGGACAAACCTATTTTATAAGTAAGTTTTTGGGAGGTGTAGCGTAATGGAACAGTTAGCAAACATTTTCGGCGATATGCAGATAAAAATATCTTCTTTGAAAACATATGTGTCCTCGCTGTTTTATCACTACGGATTAGACACGTGTAACACTGCCCGTGAGGAAGAGTTTAGTTTGAGAGAGGTTCTGCTAAAATGCGAAGGCATACACTCTGCGATGGAAATGATATTATTAGTATTAGAGAGTTTGGAAGAAGATACAGAAAAATACGAAAAGGAAAGCTGGAAAAAATAATAATAAAAAGAATAAGCCTAAAAGGCGTTGCGAAAGCGGCGCCTTTTTCAATGCACAAATTGAGGAGAAAACATGGCTAACGAAGCTTTAACTAAATATTTATATAACAGACAACTGCAAGCCGCCGAATACCGCAGAAAAAGAGCGGAAAGCTTTGCCCAAAGGCAGTATCAGCAGGAATACGACGCTCAAAAACAAACTTACGAAGCGGAGCAAGCCCGAATACAAAAGGAACAGGAAGAAATAGACAACGCCACCTTTTGGGAAACATTAGGCAATACCCTTGCCGACTTTGGGGGCGCGAGGTTATTGGGCGGTTTTGCTAAGGGCATAGAGGGGCTTATAGACGCGGGCGCGGGCATAGTCGGAGGAATTGGCGGTCTTTGGGATAAAGACTTCCAAAACAGGACGAAAGAGTTTATCTCAAATGATTGGACGGGCGAAAACATAACCAACCCCATACTTGAAAATACAAAAGCCTCACTACTTCAAACTACAAAAGTAGGGGGCTTTATTGGAGACGTGGGAAGTGCCGTAGGTCAAATGCTTCCCGCCGTTGCGCTCCAACTCGTCCCCGGCGTAGGACAAGCTTTATCGGGAAGTTATTTATTCGGCAGCGCAATGGGCGGAGGAACGGAACAGGCTTTTAATGACGGAGCAGACTATTACAAAGGTTTAGGCTACGGCGCTGTTCAAGGCGGTATGGAACTCCTTATGGAAACGGTAAGCGATAAAGTATTCGGAGCGGGGCTTAGAAGAATAGCCAGACCCGACCTTGTAACTGGCAGCTTAGGAAAACAAGTCTTAAAGCAAATGGGCAGCGAGGCTTTTGAAGAGGGAACGCAAGCGCTTTTAGAGCCTGCCGCTAAATCTATTTACAAAGGCAAAGAGGCTTTACAAGAATACAAAGACCCCAATTTCTTAAAAGATGTGGCTTACCAAGCCGCTGTCGGCGGAGCTACGGGCGGGCTTATGGCGGGTGGTTCTTATGCGGTTCAAGGTGTTTCAAGCCGTAAAATGGGCGGCTTAAAGGCGGTAAATATAGGGGAGAGCTTACAAGAGTTAAATACCCTTGATACTAAGGAAAATAACCTTTGGAAGAATGATAAATACACCCCCGACAAAATAACCGCCATTGAACAAAACCGCCAAGCGGAAATGAACAATATAAGCTCACAGCTAAAAAGTATGGACAATGAGCAAAGGGCGGAAGCTATCAAGAAATTCAGCCTTGACAAGCAGTTTACCGTAGAGGGCGATATAATCGTTTCTGACGCAAAACAAGCCGAGGTTGACACTAACGCAACCGCTCCCATTACACCGATTGCAAGTCATAATAAAGCCGCGTATAGCCCTAATTTAAGGAATACCGAACTACAGTTTGCGCCCACAAGCGGCGAACTTACGCAGTTTCAAACAGAAGCAAAAAAGACTATAACATCGCTCGTTCCTAACGCTAAAATTGTTGCCACCGACAATAACGGAGATAAAGCCCACGCTTTTGTAGATAACAAAACAGGAATTTTTTACATCAATAAAAACGCAACCTCAACGGACATTGCAAGAGCGGTAGCAGTTCACGAAATTACCCACACCTTAGAGGGAACAAAGCAATACGACAAGCTGGCGAGTTTTGTAGAGGACAATTTACCCGACTTTGAGGACAGAATAGCGCAAAAAATTGAGCAATACAAAAATGTAAACACCGAATTAAAGCAAGGCGCAAACGCAAGAGAAATTACTCTTTACGAGGCTAGAACAGAGGTTGTAGCGAAATATTTGGGCGACCTTTTAGGCAATGAGGAAAGCATAAAAAGAATTGTAAATCAAAATAAGAGCGTTGCCCTCCGTATTTACGAGTGGTTAAAGTCTGCTGTTTCAAAACTTTTTGGCAAGGGCGACACATTCCTTCGTCAGGCAGAAAAACTGTTTGCCGATGCTATTAAGCACTCTGTCGGCGGTGTAGGGCTTAGCGATATAGACAAGGCGTTGACGCTGTATAAGCAAATGGCGGAAACGGAAGATGCGGACATAGAAGGAACTAAGGGACGAAATGAAGCGGCGATGCGGTTTAGTCTTAAAAAAGATAGCAGCGGACGAATGTATGTTGAAATATCAGATGATGTTTTAGACGGAATACCACAAACCGAGTGGAAAAAAATAATAAATGACAACCTTAAAAGTCGTGTTGTTTATGTAGCAAACAGTGCCATTCAAATAAACACCAAAACAAGGAGAGAAGTTGCCAACTCTCAATACACAAGTTATGTCAAAAACAATGAGCCTCAATCTTATGGCGACAAAGTTAGGACGATATCCTACATAGACGAGGTATTGCAAGCCTCAACTGACTATGTAAACGAGGGATTAAACCATACGCGCAATGACAATATAATTGCCTTTGCGAGAGGAAAAACACTGCTAAAAATACTAGAAAATGATTATTCGGCAGAAGTAGTCGTTGGAATAACGAAAGGTAATAACCTTGTTTTGTATGATATTATTAACTTCAAAAAAGATAATATAATACCGAGGTTTAGCCTTACAAATAAAAATGCCGCTACGGAAACTCCCAGCCAAGAAACGAGGCGTGAAGTAACCGAAACGGTATCTACTAATAGTATACGCAATAATTCCGAAAATGTCAACCCTAAAAATGAAAATAATAGATATTCCTTACCCACAACCGACAGCGAAGGCAACACCTTAACCCCCGAACAACAGGAGTTTTTTAAGGATAGTAAGGTAAGAGATGAGCAGGGGAGATTGTTAAAGGTTTATCACGGGACAAAAAACGAATTTAATACATTTGATAAAATGAAAGCTCGTTCTGCGTTTTACGGTAAAGGTTTTTATTTCACGACAAATAAGAAATTTGCCGATAGTTACGGAAGAACTATAAAAGCACACCTAAACATTAAAAATCCATTCGTCATTGATTATAATGATTTTATAAACATTGAACTAAATAAAAGGTATGGATTAGATAAACAAGAAATTAACAATATTTTAAGTAATTTGGGTTTAGAAAGCTTTTTGGAAGAAAAAGGCTTTGATGGAGTGAAAGTTACCAATGCAAGAAGCGGAATAGAGTTTGTTGCTTTCTCCCCCTCCCAAATCAAACTCACCACCAACAAAAACCCAACCACCAACGAGGATATTCGTTATTCCCTCAAAGAAGACTACAAGTATTCCAAAGGTCAAGTCGCTAAGTATGTCGCCGAACATTCAAAGGAAGTGGCATATAACCGCACAGACGCAGAACGGATTATAAGCCACATTTTAGAAAATATAGGGATAGATAACAAGACTATTAACATAGACGGTAAAACGCGAAGTCAAGTAGTAGATATTCTTTGGGCAGCTCTTAACTCAAAACCCGAGGGCTACCGTTTAAAAACAGGCGAAGACATAGCAGATATAATTATTAAAAACGCAGTAATGGAAGACATTTTTGCGGATAAAGATTTCAGCGCGGACAAATACATAATTAGAGTTTTACGCGATTATCTACATTCCGTTGACCTATCGGGCATTAAAGACGAAATTAAAGCAAAATATGACACCAATAATAATGTTTTTAATCTTTGGAACAAGCGTCAAGGGACAAAAGGCTTTACGGCAGACCAAATAGCCAAAGATATAGGCATATCCTTCGAAGGTAGAACGGAAGCCGATATTTTCTTTGAAATAGACGAAATGTATCGCCATTCTGTAAGTAACTTGAAAAAAGAGGCAAAGAAAAGGCTTTCGGCGGAATATAGCGGTGAGGATTTGAAACTTTTAAAAGGCGCTATCGCCCGTGAGATTTTATTAGGGTATGATAAAACAGGACATAAAACAACTTTTGCAAAAACCGTTGAAAAATATACAAGCCAAATCTCAAACCTAAAATCTTTGCTTAAAGACGAAAAAGTAAGAAGCAAGGCTGTAAACAATTTGCTTTCAACAGTTCAACGGGCGAAAAACTATAAAGGATATGTTTCGGCGGGTATGAAACTACCTGAACAGGTTGAACGCTTTGTAGCAGAAATAGCTAAAATTGAAACTTGGAGAGGGAATATCAGTAAGCTTTCAAGAGAAACGCTGGGTAAAATAACAGAATTATATAGAGAGGTATTCGGTGCAGAAGCGACGGAAGGCAATTACTATATTGATTATGCTGCTCAATTAGCCTTAGGTAGTAAAGAACTTACAACGGAAGAAATTAAGAATGTAGATAAAATACTTCAAAACTTTATTCACGAGGCAAAAAATTACGACAAAGTAATTATACAGGAAAAAGCCGTAAGCGAAACTGAATGTGCCGAAAAGGGACTGAAAGAAGCACGGCTCACGCAAAAAATCCGCACAAAACATAAGGGTATCACCGGCGGAATGAGAAACTTCTTTGAGCAGATTTACAACCCTTACCGCTTAATGCAGTCAACATTTGGGTATATCCCCAACAGTATAGGCGAAACATTTTACAATGACCTCTTAGACGGAAACCGCCGCAGGGCGAAGTTCGTCGCTCAATCGGTAGAAGTCTTAGGCAAATATACCAAAAGCGAAACTTTCCAAAAGTCTATGCTTAAAAATGTAACTTTTGACAATATCACAATGACGCGGGGGGAGATGCTAAGTCTTTACCTAACAATGAAAAGAGAGCAGGGCTTAACACACATTCTAAACACAAAAGAGGTGAGGTTATTAGACCAAAAGTTAGTTGAAAAAGGGAAAATGAAAGAAGCCCAAACATACGGGAAGGACATAAATGTTGACGAAACAATGTTAAAAAGCATCGAAGAAAATCTTACTACGGATGAAAAAGAGTTTATTAAGGCAATAAGGGAGTTTTTAGACAAAGTCGCAAAGCAGGCAAAGACGGATACGGATATGCTGCTTAGAGGCGTTACAAACGCTTTACAGGATAATTACTTCCCTTTAAGAAGCGCCGATGACCAGCTCTATACCGACGCAGAGATAGGCAAAGATTTCTTAAAGAATATCTTAAAACGGTATGGATTTAATATTGAGACAGCCCCCAACGCCAAGACTAAACTTGTGATTGAAAATGTATTTGAGGTTTTGGCAAGGCACATTAACGATATGTCAATTTACTACGGCTATGCAGTCCCCATTACTTCATATAACCGCGTAATGAACAAAAGAATTGAGGGAGTGAACATTCAAAACGAAGTGGATAAAATTAACCCTAACTTCAAAAGTTATATGAACGAGTTACTGCTTAACATTCAAGGAATCAGTAAGCAAGGAAACTCTTGGGGAAGCAGGGCGATTAACCGCGTGCGCTTAGGACTTGCTCTATCCTCGCTTAACCTCAATCCAAAAGTTTTGTTATCTCAAACGGTATCTATTGCCTCTGCTTTAAGCGAAATTAACCCTAAGTATGTGGCAAAGGGAATGTCGGGCTTTTTCGTAAAACAAGCTATGGCGGATGTTGTTAAATATTCCCCTTTAATGGCGGAAAGAAATGAGCTTATAGGAAACATAGATGTTCAAGAAATAAGGCAAGGGGCAAGTAAACTCGGACAAATTGGGCAAGTAATCACAGCTCCTATGAAGCTCATTGAAAAAATGGACGCAAAAGTAATTGCGACAATTTATCAGTCGTTGTTAAACGAGCAGGCAGACCTTAACGGCTGGGCTATTGACAGCGAGGAAAACAAAATCGCAGCGGCACGACGCACGGAAGAAGTAGTTTTCCGCAGTCAGCAGACAAGCGACCAACTCGGACGGTCGGCATTTATGCGAAACAAAAATGAGTTAGTCCGTATGTTCTCAATGTTTAAGGGGGACGCTATCCAGCTTGCCTCGCAGTTCATATCTTCAATAGACCGTGTTTTAACTTACAAGAAAATGATTAAAAGCGGCGATGCCGAACTTGTTAAAATAGGGCAAGAGGGAATGAAAGAAGCAAAAACAGCTTTCGCAAAATCGGGCACAGCCGTGTTTATGAATGCGACTTGGCTTACCCTAATAGCCCTTGCAATGAAAGCAATTAAGGGCTTTAAGGATGATGAAGAAGTAGGAGACGTTGTAGTAAACGAAGTAGTAAGCAACTTAATGGGTATGCTCCCTCTCGGAAGCGAGTTTTACAGCCTTCTTAGCGGTTACGACCTAGACAACCCCGTTTACAGTGCTATGTCAACGATAGCAAACACGGCTAAGGACGTTTGGGAAGGTGTCGGCGCGTTAGTTACCGATGATAAAATTGACCCCGTTAAAACCCGTTCAGCGGCTCGGAGGACTGCCTTGGGCTTTGCTCAAATGTTAGGGCTTCCTCTGCGTAATATTGAGAGCTACGGCATAGGAATAGTAGGAAATATAAGCCCCGAAACGAGGGCGGAATATGATGCGCTGTTTAAGACGAAAAGCAATACAGCCTATATGAACTCTATTACAAAAGCATTAGAAAAAGGCGATTACAGCGCAGCGGATAGATACATAAATATTATGTTCAACAGCCGTACGGGGAAGATTAAAGACGATAAAGTCCTTGAAACAATGAGGGATTTAATAGAGGCAGGGTACACAAATGTTTTGCCAAAAAGTCTAGGCGATACCATTATTTACAACAATGAGGAGATAGAACTCACAAACAAACAATATACTGCCTTTAAAAAGATTTACGCGCAAGCGGACGAAAAAGTAAAAGTAATGGTAAACTCAAATTTGTTTGGCAAACTTAACGACGCGGCAAAAGCAAAGGCGGTTAAAACTATTTACGATTTCTACTACAACTTAGGCTTAGAGGATTTATTAGGTGAGGACTTGGAAAATAAAAATATTCTGTTCAGTAAAGCAATTCCCATAGAACAATTAGCAATGGCAGTTGCGCAAGCACAGCAACTTGAAGCAGATTTAGATAATAAAGGGAGTATTGTTTCAGGTAGCCGTAAAGCAAAGGTTCAGGCTTTCATAAACAGCCTTAATTTGACAGCGGCGCAAAAGTATATAATTATGGGGTATCTTGGTTATGTGAATAGGAAAGGAGATAAAGTCGTCCATTCTTACATAAACAGTTTAAAGCTAAGCAAGACACAAAAGGAAACCTTATATGAGATGAGCGGGTATGAGTTGAGCAAAGCGGCATAAATATTTTTCCAAACCCTCTTGACAACCATTTATTAGCGTGATACATTCTAGGCAGAAAATCGCGGGAAGACCGCGAAGGAAAGATAATAGCAAGAAGAGAAGAGAGGCTGCCGAAAGGTGGCTTTTCTTCTTGTTTTTATGTGCCTTATAGATATAAGCATTTATGTTTATTTGGAAGGAAGAAAAGACTATCCTAAGGTATTCGGGCAGTTGACAAAGCGCGACGGAAGCTTTCTGGTGGGCAGAACGCCTATTGCGAACTTTGATTGGAGCGGGCTTGAAGGCAAAGAAATACTGATGGGGCGCACGGGCGGAATGCCCGCGATGATTTTGCAGTATATACTCAACACTCACGGCTACTACAACGGCGTAAATATCACAATGAATTATGAAATTCAGTTCGGGCTGTTGGCGGGCGCTTTTACAGGGGGCACGGGCGATTTTGTGCCGCTGTTTGAACCCGTTGCAAGTAACCTTGCCGCCCAGGGAAAGGGATATATTCTAACGGGCATAGGGCTTGCAAGCGGCGAAATTCCTTACACTTGCTATGTCGCTACCTCGTCGTATATTCAAAAAAATCCCGACAAGCTTGAAAAATTTTTAGACTGCATTTACAGGGCGACTAAGTATCTTATGGAAACGGACAACGAGACGCTCGCCGATTTGCTGTTGCCGCATTTCCCCGGCACTGAGAAGATTTCAATTATAAACGCGCTTAGAAACTACAAGGCATACGATACTTGGATGACTACCCCCGCAATGCTTCCCGCAAGCTGGGAAAGGCTGCAAAACATTTTGGAAAACGCAGGCGAACTTAAACAAAGGGTAGATTTTTCAGTTTTGGTGGACAACACAATCGCCAACAAAATAGGCAAATAGCGAAAACCGCAAATTGTTTTGTAAAAACTAAAACGACCTCGTAAAAAATTGCAGTTTTTATGAGTAATTAACACAAAAACCTCCGCTTTTGTATAAACGGAGGTTTTTAGTTTTTACGATTATTGTAATTTACAAGCGTTATGCGGGTTTTGGGCAGCCGACAAAAATTAACATTGTTCAAGCTTAAATGGCTTATATGGAGTTTTGAATATTAAGACTTTCTATTCGCTGTGCGGAACTTGTTGCGGGTCCGTTTATAATGTTGCCGTCGGTGTCAAAGCGCGAGCCGTGGCAGGGGCAGTCCCAAGATAGGTCGTCTTTGTTCCACTGCAAGGCACACCCCAAATGTGGGCAAACCGCGTCTATTATTTTTAGTTTTCCCTTGTCGTCGCGGAAAACGCCCAGCCTTTTTCCCTTATATTTTACTACGGCTCCCTGACCGTTTTGTATGCGTCGGAGTTTTTTACTGTCGGAAGAAAGCAAAAGGTCGGCAAAGCCCGCGGCTATCATCGCTACGTTTTTTACTTCCTTTATGGGGGTTAAAAGGGCGTATATACGCCTTGTGTCAAAAATATTGCAAAACTGCCTGCCCTCAATTAAGTCTACAATAATTTTTGAAGCGGCGGCGGAGTTGGTAAAGCCCCACTTGTTAAAGCCCGTTATTACAAATATATTGTCAGTCGCCGTGCCGTAATTGCCGGCAAAGGGAAGCATATCAAAAGTCATACAGTCCTGCGCGGCAAATTGCGACAAAATGTCGCTGTCTTTAACTTCAAATTGCTCTTTAAGATGCCTTTTGACAATCTCGTAGCGGCTTGAATGCTTGTATTTGCCGCACCTTACGCTTGCGCCGCCGCAAAGCACGCTGTCGTTTGCGGGGCGGTATTCAAAGCCCTTTTCTTCGGCGCTTTCGTATTTATTGCTTATTTTATGGCTCGTTTTAAATACTATATTGCTGCTTCTGCTTTGATACATTTTGAAAAAATAAAATCCCGGTGCGTTGATATAGGGGAAATGCGTGCAGACGATAAAGTTTTTTGCTTTTACGACATATTCGCCGACGCGCAAGACGCCCTCTTTGGGCTGTTCAATTACCCTAGTATTTTCATAGATTTTAACGCCTTTTTTGGCAATTTCGCCCGCAAGCCCCGCCGTAAAAAGATAGGGGTTAAGGTATCCTTGGTTGGGTATTTTAAGCGCACCCTTTGTTTCAAAAGGCAGCTCGGTTTGGTTTTCAATATCAAAAGAATATCCAAGCGCCGCGTAAGCCCGCCTTTCTTTTTTTAACGCCTCTAAACCGCTCTTGGTCTTTGCGTATAAATACATATCGCAGTTGCCCAAACCACAGTCAATATTGTATTCTTTAATTAAGTTTCTGATTTTTTCAGCCCCCGCCTTGTTAAGTTCCAAATAAGTTTTTGCCGTTGCCTCGCCGTGCTTTTGCATAAGTCTGTAATAAATCAAGTCGTGCGCGAAAGAAATCATTCCGCTTGAACCGCTCGTATCGCCGCAGCCTACCCTCTGCGCTTCAAGGACGCAGACTTTTTGCCCGCGCTTAAACAGTTCGGCGGCGCACATTATGCCCGCAAGCCCGCCGCCTATAACGGCGCATTCCGTCTCAATATCGCTATTGAGAGCGGAATATGTGCAAAGGACTTTGCTTCTCCAAAAATTTTTCTTCATAAGACTAGTATTACCCTTTGTTTTATTTTAATTAAAACACCAAACTATTTCGTTATAGCAAGGAAGTTATTGACCTCTTATAAAGCATTGCTGTTTACTTGCGAAAAATAAAAGTAACGCGTTAAATTTGCCTTAACTCTTGGAGATAGATTGACTTTATGATAAAATATTTTAAATAAGCCGCGTTTTTTAATAAAATGAAAAAGCAAGAGGTAAAAAGAAAAATGGCTGAAATTAGGGCATATATTTCTGATTTTGAAAAACTGGGTTACGGTCTTTTTGTCCATTTTGGGCTATATAGCGTTCTTGGCAAAGGCGAATGGGCAAAGCTGCTTTTAAACATTTCCGACGCACAATACGAGGCTTTGGCGGAAAGGTTTTCTGTCAAAGAGCAATGGGCGCAAAACCTTGTTAAAACCGCAAAGGCGGCGGGGTGCAAATATATTACCGTTACCACGCGCCACCACGACGGTTTTTCGCTTTACGACACAAAAGGGCTTAACAACTACGACGCCCCGCACTCAAAATGCGGGCGCGATTTAATAAAAGAATTTGTTTTTGCCTGCCGCGATAACGGAGTTACGCCTTTCTTTTACCACACCCTTCTTGACTGGCGGCACCGCGATTATAACGAGAACTTTCCCCGTTACATTGATTACCTTATAAAAAGCATAGAAGTCCTCTGCACTTCTTACGGAAAAATCGGCGGTTTTTGGCTTGACGGCACGTGGAATAAACCCCAAGCCGACTGGCAGGAAGACAGGCTTTACGCAACTATAAGAAAGCACCAGCCGCAAGCGATGATTATCAACAATACCGGAATTTCCAGAGAGGGCGAGGTGGGGCACCCCGAAATTGACAGCGTAACCTTTGAACGGGGCAAGCCCGCCTTTGCCGACAATTTCGATAGGCACCGCGCGGGCGAAATGTGCCAGGTGCTCAACGACCATTGGGGATACGCCAAAAACGACTGCAACTATAAATCGGTAAAAACGCTTATAGAAAATCTGGTAGATTGCCGCCTGAATAACTGCAATTTTTTGCTTAACACGGGATTGCTTGGCAACGGCAGCGTAAATCCCGCCGACAAAAGTATTTTGGGGGAAGTCGGCAAGTGGGTAAAGGTAAATAAAGGTTTTATTTACAGTGTAAAATCGGCGGAAATAAAATGTCAAAACGCGGCGCTTTTAAAAGACGGGGAATATTATTACGCCGTGATATTTAACGTTCCTATGTCGTCAAACCCCGACTCAACCTTTACGGCGGCGGAAGATATTGTAAAAATACCTTTAAAAGGGGTAAAGCAAATCCTTTGGCTTGACGACAAAAGCGCCGTTAAATATGTTTCAAACCAAAGCGGAGTTGAGTTTCGCCCCAGACCCTTTCCCTACGGCACAAGCCTTGCGGTAAGGGTGGCAAGGATAAAGACAAAGTAACTAAAACAGCCCGCGCCAACGCCTAAGCTGGAATGGCAATAGAGGGTTAACAGTCGCGCTTAATTGGGTTATGCAGAAATGCAAACTTAAAATTAACTAGCGCCGTCCGTTCTTAGGTAACTTAATTGTTTGATGCCTGTCTTTTAAAGTCTTTCGCAGGCGCTTAGGTTTGCAATAAAAACTGGTATTTTTTTAATAAAAACAAATGAGCGGTAAAGTTGGCGTTATTTTATAGCACATTTGCTCAAAAGGCAAAAATTATATGGCTTAGTTACCCAAAATCGTAAGTGTATGGTCTAACGGCGTTGCAATACGCGATAACTGCATACTTAATTATTTAGGAGGTTTTATGGATTTTACTTTGGGGAAAAGACGTTGGATACCCGTCGTTTCTGCCGTTTTTATTCAGTTGTGCTTAGGCTCAACTTACATTTGGAGCGTTTTTCAGGGCGGAATAGCCCAAGCGCTTTTTGGCGGAAACAACGCGCTTGCGGGGCTTACTTTTTCTTTAATGATTGCGACGCTTTCTGTTGGGGGCATTATCGCGGGATTTTTGCGCAGCAAAGGCGTAAGCTCAAAGATATGCGTCGTCATAGGCGGCGCGGTGCTTAGCGTCGGTTTTATCGCCGCTTCCTTTACGACGGCGTTTGCGCCTTGGCTTTTGTGGCTTACATTCGGGGTTATGGGCGGCGTCGGTATGGGCATGGCTTACTCCACCACAATTTCAACGGCTCAAAAATGGTTTCCTGACAAAAAGGGCTTGGTTACGGGTCTTATCATTTCCGCTTTGGGCATGGGCGGCGTGCTTTTTACCCCACTTGCCGAATGGCTTATGCGCTTATTGTCAAGCGGCGCGGCGGGCAGCGGCGAACTTAAAACTTTTCTTGTTTTAGGGGGGCTTTTCCTTATAATCTGTTGCGGCGGCGGCTTTTTTATAGTTGAACCGCCAAAAGATTATCTGCCGCAGAATTACGTTTCAAAGCAAAGCGCGCCCTTAACAGCTCAATATTTTAGCCCCAAAGAAATGCTTAAAACTTATCAATTTTATTTTCTCGCCTTGGCTTTTTTGCTTGCCGTAATGGGCGGGCTTATGGTGATAGGTTTTGCAAAGCCCATTGCGCAGGCTAAGGGCATGGGGGAAGCAGCGGCGGCAGGCGTCATAATCATTTCACTTTCAAATGCCGCGGGCAGGCTGTTTTTCGGCTTTCTTTCCGACAGATTGGGCGCAAAAAGAACGCTTATCGCTTTGCTTAGCGTAAATACATTTTTATATCTTCTTGTAAACGCCGCTCAAAGTTATTTTATTTTTGCGCTAATCGCTGTGATAGGATTTGTTTACGGCGGATTTTTAAGCCTTTTTGCTACTATCACCGCCGACTACTTCGGGCAAAAATATATGACTTTTAACTACGGTTTGGTTATGCTGGGTTTCGGCGCGGGCGGGGTAATTTCTTCCTTTGTCGCGGGGCACTTCAAAAACATAGCGGTAAACGATATAAACTTAATGTTCCCCGCTTTTATAATCGCTTCCGCGGCTTCTCTTGCGGCGTTGGTTTTGATTATTTTTATAAAACCTCCGCAACTTAAAAGCAGGCTATAAAACCGCGTTTTTTTGCTATGTGACAAAGACACAAATTGGGGCATAAATACATTTTTAGTTTTTTGTCCTTTATGCTATAATTTAAAAAAATAAAGGAGGTAAGCGTTATGCTTAACAAAATAACCGCTAAACTTATAAACGAACAAGTAAACAAGGAAATGTATTCAGCCTATTTATATCTTGACATGGCAAATTATTATCACCACGAGGGGCTTGACGGCTTCGGGCATTGGTTTAACTTACAGGCGAAAGAAGAAATGGAGCACGCCCAAAAGTTTATGCAGTATCTGCTTGACAACGGCGAAAAAATCGCCCTTCTTCCCATAGGCGCGCCCGACAAAACATACGGCAAATACGACCAGCCCCTTGCCGCCGCATTGGAGCATGAAAAGTATGTAACCTCTTTGATTGACAATATTTATACCGAAGCGGCTCAGGTCAAGGAATACAAGACGGCTGAGTTTTTAAACTGGTTTGTTAAAGAACAGGTTGAGGAAGAAAAGAATGCAGAAGAGCTGGTTACAAAATACAACCTATATGCCAAAGATTCGCAAGGGCTGTATCTGCTCAACAAAGAACTTGGAAAAAGAGAGGGCGAATAACCAATCAAAGCTTTGCAGCTAAAATAACATAAGATTAGGTTCAAAGCCCTAATCTGATAAGGCAAGTTAACAACCAAAAGCGGGACTGCGAAAATAGCACCCGCTTTTTTTCATGCGGGAAAAGCTATTTTAGTATGTATTACCGTATTAAAATAAAGGCAAATTAAGCTTAGCCGCCGCAAACCGCGGTAATTTAGTTGCACGTTTTTGATTCATTAGCTTCGCAATCAAGAAAAGCTTAGTTTAAGAAGTTGATACAAAGATTTTGCAACCTTTCGCTATAACTATTATACCCTTGTAATTTTGCCCCGATTAGGTTAAAATGTATAAGGGAGGAATTGTTTTTATGTTTACAGTCGCCATTATAGGTTTGGGAAACCGCGGAAACGCCTATGGGAATTTCCTTAATAAACACAAAGAAGTCAAAATTACCGCTCTGTGCGAAATAAACGGGGATTTTTTGCAAGACTGCGCGAAAAAATGGATAGTTGACTGCGGCAAGACCTTTACCGACGAAAGGGAATTTTTTGCGGCGGGTCGTCTTGCCGACGTGCTGGTTATAGCCACGCAAGACGGCGACCATTACAGGCACGCTCTTGCCGCGCTTGAAAACGGCTACAATTTATTACTGGAAAAACCCATTTCCCCGCGTCCCCAAGAATGCCTTGAAATTGCAAAGCTCTCAAAACAAAAGGGGCTTAAAGTAGTGGTATGCCACGTTATGCGCTATACCCCTTATTATATAAAGATAAAAAAGCTCATTGACAGCGGCGCAATAGGAGATATTGCGCATATAAACCATACTGAAAACGTCGGTTACTGGCACTTTTCCCATTCATACGTAAGGGGAAACTGGCGCAGGGAAGAGGAATCAAGCCCCTCAATTTTAGCAAAGTGCTGCCACGACCTTGATATAATTTACTGGTGGACGGGCAAAAGATGTTTGAGCCTGTCAAGCAGCGGCAAACTTAAATATTTTAGCAATAAAAACGCCCCGCAAGACGCGCCGCAACATTGCCTTGACGGTTGTCCGCATGAGAAGGACTGCCCTTTCCACGCGGCGAAGATTTATTATAAAATCACCCCGCACACCCTGCCGCTAATGATTACAAACATGCGCTTGATAACCAAAAAAGCGCGCCCCACTTTAAAACTATTTAAAGAGACTCTTAAAACTTTGCCTTACGGCAGATGCGTTTTCCGTTGCGACAACGATGTTATGGAGCAGCAGACGGTAAACTTAAACTTAGAAAAGGGGGTTACGGCGACTCTCAATATGACGGCGTTTTCTAAAAAATGTTACAGAAAGTTCCATATTTACGGCACTAAGGGCGAAATGTTCGGCAACGACATTGACGGTTATTTTACTTTGAATATTTTCGGCAAAGCGACGAGAAAAATAAGGACAAACGCCAAACTTTTGTCTATTCACGCCAGCAGCGACAAGTCGCTTATAAGCGACTTTGTAAACATTATGACGGGCAAGGAAGAAAAAGGGGGCGTAACCTATATTGACGCCACCTTAGAAAGCCATATACAAGCCTATTACGCCGAAAAGGCGCGAAAAAGCGGTAAAGTTGAGGAGATAAAGCGTGATAGTTTTAATTGACGGGAACTCAATACTTAACAGGGCGTATTACGCTTTGCCGCCTCTAAACGACGTAGAGGGCAAAAACGTCAACGCCGTTTACGGCTTTTGCAATATCTTGTTTAAAGTGCTTGAACAATATAAGCCTACGCATTTGGCAGTCGCCTTTGACGAAAGGGGAAAAACATTCCGACACAAAATGTTTGACGGCTACAAAGCCCAGCGCAAAGGTATGCCCGACGATTTAGCTTGCCAGCTTCCCGTCATAAAAGAAGTGCTTAACGCTATGGAAATACCTGTTTTGGCGCAAGAAGGGGTAGAGGCTGACGACATAATAGGCACAATCTCCAAAAGATACGACGAGCAGACGCTGCTTTTGTCGGGCGACAGAGACTTATTTCAGCTTATTGACGATACCACTACGGTGCTGCTTACCCTAAAAGGCGTAACGGAAGTTGAGCGTGTTGACGCAGCTCTTTTGCTTGAAAAATATAAACTCGCGCCTTACCAGGTGGTGGAGTTTAAATCGTTAAGGGGCGACGCGAGCGACAATATCCCCGGCGTTAACGGCATAGGCGAAAAAACCGCCCAGTCGCTGCTTGAAAAATATCTTACGCTTGACGGAGTTTATCAAAATATTGAGGAAATAAAAGGTTCGCTCAAAGAAAAACTGTTAGAGGGTAAAGAAATTGCCTATTTGAGCAAGCAGCTGGCTCAAATAAAAAGCGACGTTGTAATTGACTGCCCCCTTGAAAAAATGCGCGTCAATTACGCTTTTTCTCAAAACCTGAAAGACATTTTTTACAGGCTGCAATTTAATTCACTTATAAAAAGACTTAATTTCAGCGAAGCATCTTCCTTAAATAAGACATTTTCCGTCAGTACCGTAGCGGTTGAAGATGAAAAGACCCTTGCCTCAGTTGTGCAAAAGCTTTTAGGCGAAGAGTATTTGGCGCTTTACATAGGCAAAGACATAAAACTTGCCTGTTCAAATAAAGAAGAATATATTATCACCCCGCGCGAGGATATTTTTGGCTGCTTTGATTTTATAAAGGTTTTATCCCACTTAAAGCCTTTGTTTGAAAGCAATGTCAAAAAAATCCTTTTTGACGGAAAAAAATTAAAGCATATTCTGGCGGAGTTTGAGGTGTCGCTCAATAATGTTTATTACGATATTGACTTGATGGCATACCTTACCGAATACCGTCCGCTAAAAAGCGCCGAGGACTTAAAGGACAAATACGCAAGCGAAAACTATGCGGCAATCCTTTTCACCGCCGCGGAGGAATACTTGAAAAAACTTGAAGAAATGGATATGCTCCCCCTTTATTTTGATTTGGAGCTTCCTCTTTCTAACGTTCTTTACGGCATGGAAAAAGTAGGTGTCAAGGTGGACGCCGACGCCTTAAACGGCTTAGGCAAAACTTTTGAAGGCGATATTGAGCGGCTGAGCAAAGAGATATATTTTCTGGCGGGGGAAGCTTTTAATATACTTAGCCCCAAGCAGCTGGCGGTAATACTTTTTGAAAAATTAAAATTGCCCCGCTCAAAAAAGACAAAGACGGGCTATTCCACGGACAACGAGGTCTTAGAAGACCTTGCCGACAGGCACCCCATAATTCCTTTGCTTATTGAAATGAGGCAGATTTCCAAGTTAAAAGGCACCTATGTTGACGGAATGAAGGCGCATATTTCAACGGGAAACATTATTCATACCAAATACAACCAAACGCTTACTTCAACGGGCAGGCTTTCTTCCTCCGAGCCTAATTTGCAAAACATACCTATCCGCGACGATGCGGGTAAGGAAATACGCAAGGTTTTCGTGTCGCGCTACGGCACCCTTGTTTCTGCCGATTACAGCCAAATTGAATTGCGTTTGCTCGCAGCCTTTTCAAAAGACCCTTCTATGGTTGCGGCATTTAATAACGACGAAGATATTCACCGCAAAGTCGCCGCCGACATATTTGCAGTTCCCTCTGAGCTGGTTACCGACAAAATGCGGCGAATGGCAAAGGTGGTCAACTTCGGCATAATATACGGTATGAGCGATTTCGGACTTTCCTCCGACCTCGGCATTTCAATTTCCGACGCGCGTAATTATATAAACAACTTTTTTTCAAGCCATGCCGAAGTGGAAAAATACCTTTCCGATGCGGTAACTTGGGCGGAAGAAAAGGGCTACGCCCTTTCAATGACGGGCAGGCGCAGGTTTATTCCCGAGTTAAAGTCAACCAACTTTAACTTAAAAAAGTTCGGCAGGCGCGCGGCGATGAATATGCCGCTGCAAGCAAGCGCGGCAGACATCATCAAAAAAGCTATGCTGGGCGTGGATAAAGAGCTTAAAGCACAAAACTTAAAATCCAAAATGATTATGCAAATTCACGACGAACTGGTGATAGATTGTTATGAGGAAGAAAAAGAAAAGGTCAAAGCGTTGTTAAAGACACAAATGGAAAGCGCGGCAAACCTTTTGGTAAAGCTTACCGTAAGCGTGGGGGAGGGTAAAAATCTTTATGACGCCAAATAAAGTTATCGCGCTAACTGGGGGCATAGGAAGCGGTAAAAGTTATTTTTGTTCGCTTTTGGAAAAACTCGGTTACGAAACGGTTGACTGCGACGCAATCGCGCGGCAGGTGTCTTATGACGGCGGGGTGCTTAAAAAAATTGAGCAGACTTTCGGCAAACAGTTCGTTTTGGAGGGCGTCCTTGACAGAAGGGCTTTGCGCGATGAAGTGTTTGGCAGCGAGCAAAAGAAAAAAGCGTTGGACGATATATTTTTTACCCGCACCGTTGAGGCATTAAAAGAAAGGCTGAAAAACTGCGCATCCAACACAGTTTTTGTGGAAGTATCCAATTTTAAAGAGGAAATGCAAGACCTTTTTACCCTTGTGTTTGAAATCAATGCCGCAGAAGATATAAGGCTTGACAGGGTAACAATGCGCGACAACGCCGACCAAGAGGGAATAAAAAACATTATGGCTATGCAAAAACCGCCCTTTAAAGTTGACGAAAAAATCGTTAACGAGGGTAACTATAACTCTTTGCTTTCAAAAGCCAAAGCCTTGATAAAAAAATATAATTTATAGCTTTTAAAGCAAAATGTTTATAGTTTTTTTATTATAACTTTAAAACAAACGCAAGGCGGTTTTATAAAAAGATAACAAAGAACAAAAAATAAATATGCAATATAAGGGGTCAATGCGGCTTTTAAAAAATGAAGCCGCTTTTATATTTATACAAGAGGAAGTATATAATTTAAATCAAATTATTTTCCGCCAAGTGCGAGTAAATCGTTTTTAGGTAGCTCTCGGCGCTTTTTTGCCGCGAAAGCGTGTTTTTAAAACCAATCCAAATAAGGCGTATAAGCTTTGGGTTTTTTAGCTGCAAAGCGCGCTCAAAAGCGAAAATTATTTCAAAGGCGTCTTGCTTTTCCTGTTGCGAGTAAAAGCTTTCATATTCCATTTTTCCGCGCAGCTTATCTATTAAAGCAAGCAAAGTTTGCATTGCATAACTGCTTATGTAGACTTTTTCTTGGTTAAAATACATTTCCGCAATTTCTTCTTCCTTATAATTAAAGCTTTGGGGGTCTGCGGAGCTTAAAATGCTTTCCCCCGCGTGCTTAAAGGGGCGCAAAAATTGGTCGGCAAAGGCGGCGTAGGAATCGTGAGGGTTTTCAAAGGGATAAAACTCTTCTAAAAAATCGGTAAGGCTGCGCTTATTTGTGTCAAACTCTGTAAAAAGGCACAGCACAAAGGCAAATATGCGCGCGGGAGTGGGAGGGGGTTTTAATCTTGTTATTGTGCTTTTGTCGGGAAGCGTTACGACGGAGCGGCAGCGCACAAACTCTTCGCCGTATCCGTATTCTTCCAAAGAAGCTTTTGCGCAGTCCAGCAAGGGCGGACAGGAAGCGATAAACTTTAACATGCCCGTAATAGCCTTGTCTGCTAAAATAAGCTTGCATTCTATAACTTCGTTTGACCTTTTGACAAATGCGGCAAGAAAATTGTTCTCCATACTTCTCCTCGTCTAAAAATTATACCATACGCGAATAATTTTTCATAGCTTTTTTTATTTTAAGGGAAAAAAAGGACGCAAGTATGTTGTTTTTGCCGACTAAATATTGTATAATTTCTTAAAGACTATTACTAAGGAATACTGATGGCGGGTTTAACATTAGACAGCACCCTAAACAAATTGATTTTGTTGTTCATAATTGACCAAATGGAAATGCCTTTATCGGAAAATACCATTATGGACTTATGCCAAAACAAAAACAATTGGATTGACTATGTTGACTGCAAGCTTGCGCTTGAACAGCTTATAGACGCTAAGTTTATTTGCAAAGTGCCAAGCAACGCGGGGGAAACTTTCTACAACATTACGGTAGAGGGCAGAGTTTGTCTTGCCCACTTTTTTATGCGCATTCCGTCAAGTGTGCGCGACGCTATAAAAAACTACATAAACGCCAACAGAATGAATTACCGCCGCAGGCAGGAATATAACAGCACCTATAACAAATGCAGCGACGGCACCTACGACGTAATTTTAAGAATTATTGACAATTTACAAGTGGTATTAGAAATTAAAATCAACGTGCCCAACCGCAACGTGGCAAAGTATCTTGACAAGACTTGGGGAGATAAGGCTACGCGGGCATATTCTCAAATTTATGACCTTTTAATAGAGCAGCAATAATCCTTTACCGATTTTTTATTATACATTATAATAAAAATGCAACAAAATTAAAGCTATTATTGATAAAATATGTTTTAGCAAAATGAAACTGCGGCTTGAATACTGCAAAGACAAGGCTTCTAAAAAATAACTATGATTTTTTTTGGTAATGACAAAAAGGAGGAAGATTAAAATGCTTCGCAAGATAATTAAAATTGACAAAGAAAAGTGCAACGGCTGCGGCTTATGCGCTAAGGCGTGCCACGAGGGCGCGATAGAAATGGTAAACGGAAAGGCGGTGCTTACGCGCGAAGATTACTGCGACGGCTTAGGCGATTGCCTGCCCGCTTGTCCTACGGGCGCCATTACTTTTGAAGAAAGAGAAGCCCCCGAATACAATGAGCAGGCGGTTATGAAAAATAAAATGCAAAAACAGGGTGAGGCGCTTCCCTGCGGCTGCCCCGGCAGCCAGTCGCGCGCATTAAAGCACAGCTTTACCTCTCAAAGCGTTTCTAAACCCGCCGACAACAGCCCCCGCGAAAGCATGCTTTCCCAATGGCCCGTGCAAATAAAGCTTGCGCCGGTAAATGCGCCTTATTTTAAAGACGCAAAGCTGCTTATTGCCGCCGACTGTTCCGCCTATGCGTGCGGCGATTTCCACGACAGATTTATGAAAGGCAAAATAACCTTAATAGGCTGCCCTAAGCTTGACGAAGGCGATTACAGCGAAAAACTCAGCCAAATTATAAAGCTTAACGATATTAAAAGCGTTACCGTTGTCCGCATGGAAGTCCCTTGCTGCGGCGGGCTTGAAAACGCAGTTAAAAGGGCTATTATAAACAGCGGAAAGTTTTTGCCTTGGCAGGTGGTAACCCTTTCGGTCAGAGGGGAAGCAATAGAATAAGCAATCGGCAAACTCTCCGCAAAAAATCCGCCAAAAAGCGATGTTTTGTTGAGTTTTTAAAAACGGGGGCGGATAAAGCGGAGCTATTGTTTTGCCTTTTGCTTTTTTAAGAAGCTTTGACCAACGCTGCAAAATATTATAAAAAAATACTGCAAACGTAAATATTACCGAAAAAAACAGGAGGAACATATATGGGAATGTTTTGTAACCAATGCCAAGAAACGGCGAGAAACGTAGGCTGCACAGTAAGGGGAGTTTGCGGCAAAAGCGAGGAGGTTTCAAACCTTCAAGACCTTTTGCTCTACGCCTTAAAGGGCATTTCTTACATAATCAGGCGCTCTAACGCGCCTCTTTCCGATTTGGAAGAAGTCAACCGTCAAGTTTTAAACAGCTTGTTTATGACCATTACCAACGCTAACTTTGACGACATTGCGATAGAAAAACAAATAATTAAAATGCTCACATTGCGCGACGGCTTAAAGTTGAAATTTGCTTTAAGCGGCAAATTGCACGACGCGGCGGTCTTTACCATTGAAAACAGGGCGGAAATGCTTGAAAAAGCAGCGCAGGTGGGCGTTTTGTCTGTTGAGGGGGAGGACGTGCGTTCGCTGATATCCTTGATAATTTACGGGCTTAAAGGCATGGCGGCTTATTTGGAGCACGCCGAAAATATCGGCAAAAAAGACAATGAAATAACCGCCTTTATATACGAGGCGCTTGACGCCACCCTTTTTGAATGCAAGGGCGCGGAAGATTTTTTTGCGCTTACGCTCAAAACGGGGGAATACGGCGTTAAGGCTATGGCGCTGCTAGACGGCGCAAATACCGGCAGATACGGCAATCCGCAACTTACAAAGGTGAATATTGGCGTCCGCGGCAACCCCGCCATACTCATTTCAGGGCACGATTTGACTGATTTGGAGCAGCTTTTAGAGCAAACAAAAGGCAGCGGCGTTGACGTTTACACTCACGGCGAAATGCTTCCCGCGCATTACTACCCTTTCTTCAAAAAATATGACAACCTCGCGGGAAACTACGGCGGCGCGTGGTGGAGTCAGGTTACCGAGTTTGAAAGCTTTAAGGGCGCAATTTTGTTTACCACAAACTGTATCGTCCCGCCAAAAAGCGAGGATGTAAGAGGCAGAATCTTTACTACCGGTTCGGCGGGCTATCCCAAGTGCAAGCATATAGAGGCAGACGGCAAGGGTAAAAAGGACTTTTCGCAAATTATTGCTTTGGCAAAAACGCTTCCCCCGCCCCAAGAAATTGAAAAGGGCGAAATCGTAGGCGGTTTTGCGCACAATCAAGTTATGGCTGTCGCCGACAAGGTTGTTGAAGCAGTAAAAAGCGGCGCGATTAAAAAGTTTTTTGTCATGGCGGGTTGCGACGGCAGAATGAAGAGCAGGGAGTATTACACCGAGTTTGCGCGCAAGCTTCCCAAAGACGCCGTTATTTTGACGGCGGGCTGCGCGAAATACCGTTACAACAAGCTTGATTTAGGCGACATAGGGGGAATTCCGCGCGTGCTTGACGCGGGGCAATGCAATGATTCTTATTCGCTGGCGGTAATTGCCTTAAAGCTTAAAGAGGTTTTCGGGCTTGACGACATAAACAAGCTTCCCATAGTTTTTAACATCGCATGGTATGAACAAAAGGCGGTTATAGTGCTTTTGGCGCTGCTGTATTTGGGAGTAAAAAATATTCATTTAGGACCCACTCTTCCCGGCTTTTTGTCCCCAAATGTTGCCAAAGTGCTTGTAGAAAAGTTTGGCATAGCGGGCATAGGCGCGCCCGATGGCGACGTAGAAATGTTTATGAAAGCTTAAAAGGCTTGGTTTTATAGAACGCGCTTTAAACCGCATAAAACTTAAAGCAGATTTAAAATATTGATTTGAGGATATAGAACAATCTTTGCAAAAAAATAAAACGCGGCTTTTCAGCCGCGTTTTTTAACTGTATAATCAATATGTTATTTTGCGTTACTTATTTTAAAGCAATCAATTTTTTGCGTTAAAATCAATATGTTATTTTCGTCAACTTATTTCAAAACGATTAATTTTTTTTCCGTTAGCATAAAAGTTTATGTATTTATTTTTAAGTAGTTTTGGCAGGCTCCTCCTTGTTTTCCTCAACTACGTTTGCCGCGGCGCCGTTGCCGGCTTGCGCTCTTTCCGCTTCTTCTGCGTCTTGGCGCGTAATATGCACGGTGCCGTGCGGATGCTCGGGCGGCGCGTATATCGTATATAGTTTCAACGGTCTGTCCCCAAGGTTTACAACATTGTGCCAAGTGCCCGCGGGGACAAATATGCCAAATCCCCTCGTTACCTGAGCGTGGTGATTTACGTCTTTTTTACTGTCGCCCACCGATACGCGCCCCGTTCCCTCTTCAATATATAGGAACTGGTCAACGTCGGGATGCATTTCTAACCCTATTTCGTCAATTACGCTCATAAGCGTCGCCTGCAAATGTTTGCCCGTCCATATTGCCGTGCGGAAATTATTGTTTTGACGCGCCGCCGCGCTGATGTTGGTTACATAAGGGTTAGGTCCGAAATCGCTTGTCTGCGACCTGAAAACATTTTCTTCGTAATTGCTCAAATCTGCCCTCCGACTTTTCGTTATACATATTATATTCCCGCTTTTGCCGTAACGTGAAAAATTGAGGTATTGTCCTTAACTTTTCTTGCAGTCAGGCTGCTATATAAGCTAAAAGTCGGCAATAAAACAAATAAAAAAAGGGGGCTTCGCTTCCTTTTAAACGCGCCGTTAAGGGGTTTTTAGGTTATTGCTCTTAATTTTTTTATATTGATTTAACTTGTTTGGGCGGCTGAAACCCATGCGGTTAGTGAAAAGTTAAGCGTTCTTGATTGATTATGTCAACGGTTTTTTGGGCTTAATACTTAACTCGCTTTCCTGCGACGGCTTTATATAAAAGCTGTAAAAAATAACCTTAAAATGGAAACTGTAAATAATGTTGACTTAATTTAAAAGGGGCTTTTTAAGCCCCTTAGAATTTTATGGTAAGTTATTAAAAAGTTTTTGAAAGACCGTTGCCTTCTCATAAGCTAAGTGGATAAACTCCCGCGGCGAAAGCGGCTGGTATTGCTTTGAGTAACTTTTCCTCGGTTCTAAAAGAACATCGCCTTGGTAATTCATAGCTTTCATTTGCTTTGCAACTGCGTTAAAGTCAACCGTGCCGTCAAAGGGGAGCATATGGTCGTCCTTTTTTCCGTTGTTGTCGTGAATATGCACTATGACCGCGGGGTGAATCTGCGCAAGCCTTTGAGGCTCAAACATATTTTTTTGATATACCGCTTCGTGTCCGATGTCGTAGCATAAAGCAAGCGCCTGGCTGTTAACGTGCGTGAAAACTTCTTCTATGTGCGGTGTGTTACGCCTGTTTTCAAGCGCCAGTTTGACATTGTTGCGTAGGGCGATTGAACAAAGTTTCCTCATTCTTTCAAATCCCGTTTCGTTAGGTTGCGGAGCGTTGGGACCAAAAGTTAAATGAAGCACGGCTATGTTAATTCCGTTTTGACCGCACAACACTAAGTCTGACGCAATTTTGTCAAAAAAACGGTTTTCATTTTGCCAAATATCGTTTGCGGTATAAGAGTTATCCAAACTGTCAAAGGGCAGATGCACGCAGGAAATACGCAAATTGTTTTTTTCGCACAGCCTTAACTGACGTTCAAACTTTATATCGCAGCCGCCGTCGTTAGTGTTGAGCATGACGGCGCCAAACCCCGCCTCTTTAATTAATTCCAGCCTTTCGCCGATACCGACGTCCAGACAAAAATCGGAAAACATTGCAAGTTTATTGGGGGATTGTTTGCCGCAATTAATCGTTGGCATGCCCTGCGCTTCCCAAAACATTTATCATTTTGTCTTTTACCATTTCCACTACGGAATCTCTTGCGGGGGTAATGAACTCGCGCGCGTCAATTAAGGTAGGTTTTTCCGCGAGAGCCTTTCTTAAAGCGCCGAGATAACAGATTCTGATATCGCTGCCCACGTTGATTTTGCATACCGCCATGCTTGACGCTTGGCGCAGCATAGCTTCGGGAATTCCGCACGCCTCGGCGATTTGTCCGCCGTATTTGTTGAAAATATCAAGCTGGTGCTTGGGAACGCTGCTTGCGCCGTGCAGCACCAAGGGGAAGTTGGGCAGTTTTTCTTCAATTTCTTTAACAATATCAAATCTCAGCTTTGGCACTTGACCGGGCTTAAACTTAAAAGCGCCGTGAGCCGTGCCTATTGCGATTGCAAGGCTGTCAATGTTTGTTTTTGTCACAAACTCCACCACGTCGTTTGGGTGGGTAAATTTTCCGTATTTGTCGTCAACTGATAAATCGTCCTCAATACCCGCGATACAGCCAAGCTCGGCCTCTACCACAATGCCCTTGCCGTGCGCGTAGTCCACAACCTCTCTGGTAAGCTTGATATTGGTTTGCATGTCATGCGCGCTGGCGTCAATCATAACGGAAGTAAAGCCTAAATCTACGGCGTTTTTGCACACTTGGAAGTTTTTACCATGGTCTAGGTGCAATGCAATGGGAATGCTTGCTTCTTCGCATGCGGCTTTGATAATATGCTTTAAATAAACGGGGTGAAAATAGTTTAAAGACTTTTCGGTAATGGCAATAATAACAGGTGAATTGGTTTCTTGCGCGGCTTGAACGACCGCCTGCAAACCGTCTAAGTTGTCTACGTTGAAAGCTCCTATGGCATAATTGCCCTTATAAGCCTTGTCAAACATTTCTTTGGTGGTAACTAACGACATAAAAATCTCCTTTTGATGTATTTTTATCGCTTTATTCTACAACTTATTAATATAGATGTCAACGGAATAGCTAGCATGGGCAATGCGGCGGAACATATACTACTGCCAAAAAAACTCAAAAAAAAGCGTGCGCCAAAAAAGAAAAAAGAAATTTAATTATCCGTTGACATTAATAAATACCGTGTTATAATTAGTAGAATATTAAACCCTGAACTTACTTAGGAGGAAAAATAAATGAAGAAGTTTTTATCACTTATGATTGCAGTAATCATGATTATTGCATCTTTGCTAACTTTGACAGCGTGCCCTGCCACGGAAGTTTCTGAATTGGAAAAGACAATTGCGGAAGCCGAAGGCATGACGCTTGACGAACTGATTGCAGCGGCAAAAGCTGAAATCGGCTCCAATACGTTAAAAGTAAGCGGTATTACATCTGGTTTGACAAGAGCCGCAGCGGCTTTTGCAGCCAAATACGGTATTGCTTGCGAGGCATCAACTACGCCCAACAAAGACTATCTGCAATACGAAGCAATCTCCGCCGCGCTTGACGCAGGGGAATACTATGCGGACGTTGTTTTGGTGCAGGACGCGAACTCTTTAAAAGACCAAATTGCACAAGGTAATTTTTTGAACTATCTCCCCAACGGTTTTGTAGATTTGGCAGAATCCGATAAAGACCCATTAGCAGGGGTATATTTTAACAAACTGTTCATCTACACAAAATCTGCATCACAGCCCAGCTTGACAAACGTTTGGCAGCTTGCGGGCAGCGCGGCCGACTCTAAGCACATTTCCAATTTCTCATTCCAAAATCCTACCGGCGAAAGCATCAATATGAACTTCCTTATTATGCTTACCAGCGAAGATTCCTGCAACAAACTTGCGGCTGCTTATAAGTCCTATTACGGCAAAGATTATGTCGCCGATGCAAACTATAAAAACATCGGTTTCAAATTTATTGCCGAACTTATTGCAAACGTTTCTTCATGGCACACATCGGACACCGACGCCGTTAAAAACGTTGGTTCCGGAGCAATCCCCGCCGGCACAATTGTTTATGCTCCTCTTGCAAAATTTAAGGACGCTGAAAAACAAACTCCCGGTTCTACCTCTAAAATGACAGTTTCGGGCTTGAATTCAACGGTTGAAGGTTTTGAAGGATTTATGTACAAGATGTATTTACAAATCTTAAAAACGTCCAAATATCCTCTTACGGCATGCCTGTTTATCAACTATTTGACCACCTCGGAAGCTTTTGAAGCGGGTTGGGTAGGCGATTTAGGCTACTATTCGGTAAACAACACCGCGAAAATTGCAAGCGGCGACCAATCCCTCGCATTTTGGAGAAATCATTTGATTATTGAGGACGGCAATTTTATTTATAACGTATTTGATGACGTAAACAAATTCATCAAAGCCGAAATTGCGAAAGCACAAAGCAAATAACTTTCCATTAAATAGAAAAAAAGCTAATTTTGGGGAGAATGTTCTCCCCAAAATTAGTTAGGAGAAACAGTGGATAATTTTAAACCGACAATTTCATTTAGCAGAGTAAACAACAAGATAAAGGCATTTTTTTCTAAGCCCGCCAATATTATTTTAGTTGTATTTTTAATTCTCCTTACGGCTACCGTGCTGTTGCCGCTGCTTAACTTTGTCATTGACTCATTTATAGTGCACAGCGGAGAAGTGAGAAGAATCGGGCTTCCGAAGGGAAGTTTTACATTTGCCCATTGGACCGACCTATTGACCGACCCCGAATATCAGTATTCGTGGCTGTGCTTTTGGAAACCCTTGGTTAATTCCGTTACTATGGCTTTGGTCGCATGCGCGATAGCTGTTGTAATCGGAGGGACGATTGCATGGTTAATTACGCGTTCTGATATTCCCTGCAAAAAATTTGTGTCAACCGTTTTTGTTTTTCCCTATATCATGCCCTCTTGGTCTATCGCGATGTTTTGGGAAAACTTTTTTAAAAACAGCGCCATTGCGGCGTGTTACAATCAGGTTGGAATTTTAGAAAACCTAACGGGAATACGCGTTCCAGAAGGAATGCTTTACGGGCTGATTCCCTCCGCAATATGTTTAGGCATTCACTATGCGCCTTTTGCCTATATTCTTATAGGCGGCATTTTGCGCAATATGGACGCAAACTTAGAAGAAGCTGCGACCATACTTAAAGCCTCAAAGTTTAAAACATTAAGAAGAATTACCTTGCCCATTATCATGCCCGCGCTTATTTCAACAGTATTGCTTGTTTTTGCAAGCAGTGTAAGCAGCTACACGGTACCGGCATTTTTAAATAAAAATAATTCCTTTACGGTGCTGTCCACACAGATGCGCGGATTGCTTACAACGCCTAACTTTCAGGGGCAGGGTTTTGCAGTCGCGATAGTTATGCTGATGTTCAGCATCGCCATAATGTCGCTTAGCAACTGGTTTACGGGCAAACGCAAATCCTTTACGACAGTAACGGGTAAATCGGGGCAAGTCGCGTTAGTAAAGCTTAGAAAGCTAAAATATGTAATTTTAAGCGTAGTTTTATTTGTAGTAGTGTTTTTTGCCATTGTTCCGCTTATCAGTTTTGCGATGGAAAGCTTTTTGGCAAAGCCGGGAGACTTATCAACTTTCACAACGTACTATTGGACGACAACAGACCAGATAGAACGCCGTATTGCGGGAGACAGCAGCGGAATATTAGTCAATCCTACAATATGGAAAGCTTTGGGGCTGAGCATAGGCTTATCCATTATTGTAGCGCTTACGGCGGGAACGCTGGGCATTTTGACTGGATACGCGGTGGCGCGCAATAGGGGAAAGAAGTTAGCGGGCATTGTCAGCGGCTTGGCGTTTTTCCCGTATTTAATTCCCGCAATGAGCTTCGGCGCAATATACCTAAGCTTGTCCTACACCGGCGCCTTTTCATTTTTAAGAGGTTCGTTTTTGCTGCTGGCGCTTGTGGGTTCAATTAAATTTTTGCCCTTTGCGTCTAGAAGCGGGACAAACGCGATGATGCAGTTATCGGGCGAAATTGAAGAGGCGGCAATACTTGTGGGCGTGCCGTGGTGGAAACGAATGACCAAGATATTGTTCCCCATACAAAAATCCAGTTTTATCAGCGGATATTTATTGCCCTTTGTCTCTTGTATGAGAGAATTATCGCTGTTTGTTTTGATTGCGGGTCAGGGCACAATATTGACTTTGGTCTTGCAAAACTTCCAAATCAACGGCGTAACCCAAATTGCAAACGGAATCAACTTATTAATAATAGTAATCGTTCTTATTATCAACTTAGTCGTAAACAAAGTTACGGGCGCGTCAATTGATAAAGGCGTAGGAGGCTAAAAATGTCAGAAATAGTATTAAAAAATATATCAAAAAGATGGGGCAATTTCGTCGCCGTAGACAACCTCAATATGGTTATTGAAGACAGGGCGTTTATCACCCTGCTGGGACCGTCAGGCTGCGGCAAAACAACTACACTGCGCATGATAGCGGGCCTTGAAACCCCTACGGAAGGTTCAATAATAATTGACGGCGTAACGGTATTTGACGCGGAAAAGGGAATTAATATCTCTCCCGCCAAGCGCAATGTGGGCTTTTTGTTTCAAAACTATGCTCTTTGGCCGCATATGACGGTTGTGCAGAATATTTCTTTCGGATTGGAAAACCTTAAATGGAAAAAGGACGCAATCAAAGAACGCGTTGACGAGCTGCTTAAAACGTTAAAAATTGAGCAGTTTGCAAGCAGATACCCAAGTGAACTGTCAGGCGGACAGCAGCAGCGCGTTGCCATTGCAAGGACTTTGGCGCCTAATCCGCAAGTGCTGTTTATGGACGAACCGCTCAGCAACCTTGACGCAAAACTGCGCGGCGAAATGAGGACGGAGCTTAAACGTCTGCACAAAGACACGCACGCGACTTTTGTCTATGTTACGCACGACCAACTGGAAGCAATGACGCTTGCTACTAAGGTATGTCTGCTTGACGCGGGCGTGCTTCAACAGTATGACCCGCCCCTGGTAACTTATTCTAACCCCAATAATTTGTTTGTTGCAGACTTTGTCGGCAACCCCACAATGAACTTTATTGACGCCGCGGTAAAGCACAACAAGGCGGGCGCGATAGAATTGGAGATGCTGGGGTTAAGGTTTAAGTTTGTGCCCAACGAAGACGTTTTGCTGGAAAATACAAATGTAACGGTAGGAATAAGACCGGAATTTTTAGTTATTGACGATAAGGGAAAAATTGACGCGCTTGCATATTCTACTTTGCCCTCAGGCATGGAAACAATTGTTAAAGTATCGCTAAGCGGAGCATTGCTGTCGTCCGTTGTATTCGGCGCCGTAGACTATCCGATGGATTACCCCATTAAATGCAATATTATCGGAGATAAAATCTGCCTGTTTGACAAAAATACTAAAAACCGTATTGCCATAGGCAAAGTTGAAGTAATATAGAATATAAAAGATTGCCTCAAAGAATAGTTCTTAAAGGGGGCGGTATCTTTTATGGATACCGCTTTTATTAAACAAACAGAGGAGAGAATGGCGGATTATTTTAAAAACGCAATTACTGCGGAATCCTTATATTTGCTGCGGGTTGTTCTTGCGGGGATTTGCGGTTTGCTGCTGGGGATAGAACGAAGCAAGCGGCAAAAAGAAGCGGGAATTAGGACTCACTTTATCGTAGCCGCCGCTTCGGCGCTTATAACATGTATTTCAATGTCGTTTGAAAACGACCAGGCTCGCATTGCCGCGCAAATTACCTCCGGTATAGGCTTTTTGGGCGCAGGCATGATATTTTTCCGCAGAGAAACTTTGCACGGATTGACCACGGCGGCGGGAATATGGGCAACCGCGGGTATAGGTATGGCAATGGGCACCGGTTTGTATATTCTTGCGTTTACAAGCACCGTAGTGATAATGGTAACGCAATATTTTTTCCATTCTAAGTTTTATAAGCGTAAAAACTACCAACAGCTGCTGCTTGTAAAGTTTAAGTATTCGGAGGAAACAAAAACGCAGTTGCAGGAATATTTTATGATGAATGAGTTTTCACGCTTTAAGGTCAGTCAGGAGGGAAATGAACTTAAAGCCGAAGCGGTAATACGCCCTCAGTTAATCTGTTCAGCCGAATACCTTGCGGATATAGTTGTAAAAAACGAAGATATTTTGTCAATTGAACGCCTGGAAGACTTATAAAACGCTAAAAATCCGCCTCTGAAATAACAGAGGCGGATTTTTAGCAATCAAACATATTTTTATAAAACCCTATTACAGCAAGAAAAGTCAAGATTTAATTTTTTATAAATGCTATAATACTTTCAGATGGCGGAGGTTGGGATAAGTGGATTACAAAGCCGAAGCGGTTTACAAAATGCAAAAATATATCCGTGAGAATGTTATGGAAGAGATAAGCTTGCCCGCTTTGTCGGCGGCGTGCGGGTATTCCCCGTGGTATTCGTATAGGTTGTTTCAAGCTTATACGGGGCACAGCCCTTCCGATTTTTACGCAAACTCCGGCTTTCTAATTCGGCGTTACGGCTTAGGGATGAACGCGTTAAGGTAATAGACGTTGCCTTACAAGCGGGTTTTGAAGCTTGCGAAAGCTATACAAGGGCTTTTTATAAAGAGTTCGGCTTAAACCCCAAAGAGTATGCTTTAAACCCTGTAATGATTACGCTTTTCTATCCTTTTGACGTCCAATACAAAAAAGAGGAGCAAAAATCTATGAAAGAAACTACAAACATTTTTATTACCGTAATAGAAAAACCCGCAAGAAAGGTTCTTATAAAATGCGGGGTAAAAGCAGAGGACTATTTCGCATATTGCGAGGAAGTCGGCTGCGAGTTGTGGGGGCAGCTTTTAAGCATTAAAGGAATAAGCCCCGAGCCTGTCAGCCTATGGCTGCCGAAGAAGTTGATTAAGCCTAATACGTCCCAATATGTTCAGGGCGTAGAAGTCGCGGCAGATTACAAGGGCGAGATTCCAAAGGGATTAGACTTAATAGATTTACCTGCCGCAAAGTATTTAATGTTTCAAGGAGAACCTTATGAAGAAGAAAACTATTGCGAGGCGATAGAGGCGCTGTGGAACGCAATAGAAAAATATGACCCGAAAGTTCTCGGCTATCAATGGGACAAGGACAACCCGCGGATACAACTGGAACCCAGGGGAGAGCGCGGGTATATAGAGCTTGTCGCAATAAAATAAAGCGCAAGGCGGCGGAGTAAATACCGCCGTTTTTTGTTTATATTCCAAGTTTAAAATACTATCTTTTAATTTAATCTCATAACTTAACCGATAATAAACATTAACATGCCACAAAGACTTTAACGAATAAAGATAGCAAACAATAAACTACGCAATAATACGCCCGCTCAGTCTTGCGGGCGTATTATGTAGCAACTTGTTTTTTAACTTGATTATTATTTTATAATGCCAAAAGAGAGGTTTGAGATAATTTTTTTAGTGAAAAGTTTGGAACCGTTAACGGTTATATCCTGCGCAAGACTCCAACTTTGATTTTACTTCCCCGCAATTTCAGTTATATAGCGCTGATGCATTGCCTGTTTGTCCGCTTGGCTCATATTGCCGTTGGGGGAGTTGGGCGCGATGTAATGAGAATAAGAAAACGTTATAATTCCCTCGGCAAAACGCGATGCAATTTTTAGCTGGTCTTTAATGCGTTCAAAACTTGAAGTATCAAAAGTGCCCTCGGGGGTGGATAAGCTGCGGCTGGAAAACAGCTCGCAATTTACAAAAAACCTGACGTTCTCACTCTTTTTTGAAGCCAAATAACAGCTTTCTAAAAATGTCAGCGTTGAAGCGAGCGCCTTTTTGTCAATATCTGCCGCGCTTATTTTGCCTATACTGTCTTGTGGGGCAAAAATATCGCCTTTCCTGAAATTGGTTTTTGTAAAAAATCTCTCCCACATGCGTCTTGCCGTGCCGCCGTCCAATATTCTTAAATTCTTTTGCGCAAAAGGCGAAAACAAAAGCGGCATGGTATCGTCCAATTCCGTTAAGGCGCCAAGCGTTTTATTTAGCATTGCAGCCCATAAATCTTCAAGCATAAGGGGGCTTACAAACATTTCCCACGACCAATACCAGCCGTAAAATGCGTCTGGATATTTGCTCTTATACAAATTATATAGTTCGCGCGCAATTAAATTGTCTTTTTCGGCTTTGGCTAAATAGTAGTCTTCATCGCGCGTCAGCTTCCACCAGTCGTCGTCGTTAGAAAGCCCCATAAATACTTTAAAGCCTTTGTTTTGCGCCGCTTCAAGCAATTTTTCCGTTAAGGAGGAGTTGCTTTTATACTGATTGCCGCTGTAATAGACGTCTAAGCTGCCGGTGGGATAATAAATATTGGCGTCCGTTCCGTAAGACACCACGCTGTATTGCCACAAAACCGTGTCAAAGCCCGCCTCGCTTAGATTATCAAGGTGGGCTTCAAAGTCTTCAACTTCCCACTGCTCGCACATCCACGGCTGAATGAAATCGCCCGTGGGGCAGATAAGCTCTCCGCTGTAATTTAAAATTTCCCTGTCGTATTTTGCAATTGCAACGGCGTGGTTTACGCCTATCGCCGCCCCTGCTAAAATGGCAAGCACCGTTATAATTGAAACAAAAATAATTAAACCTTTCTTTTTCATAATTACATTATAACAAGTTTTTTATCATATGCACCAATATTTTTTGAAAGGTTGGCATTTTTTACAAATAACTTACTTTAAAATTATATATAGTAAAAACACAAAATTAACCGTATTAAAAAACCGCAAAAATAAAGCTAAAAATTAACTATGTTAATAAACGGCTAATAGAAAGGAAGCGCTACATTAATCAACAAGACACATTTTGCAAGATAGCACAAATTAACAACTAAGGAGGAATGAAAAAGGCGATTGGGTAAAGTCTAAAATAAAAAAATCGCAAAAGGCAGCTTAGGCTTAAATTTATTAACAAGAAAGAAGACAACAAGGCTTGTCTTTTTATGGATTTTTGCTTATATTATATAAGCACCGCACGATTTTTCCTCCATATTCCTTAGCTGCATTTTGAAACTGCCCTTATACATATGCGCGTATGTGAGAGGCAAAAGTCTGTCCAAATTATATATCAAGTGCGCGCAGGACTACGATAAGCGTAGCGCAAGGGAAAAGAAGCATATCGCGTTTTTATGGGGCTAAAATGGGGTTAAATTATTTTTTATACAATATGCCTATAAAGCAAAAGCATACTTTTTTGTCATAAAAAGTATGCTTTAAAATTAAATAAGCCTCAACAAACTCAGTTTTGATTGTTTTTTGCCGTTTATTGGTGGGCGATACAGGACTCGAACCTGTGGCTTCTTCCATGTGACGGAAGCACTCTACCAACTGGGTTAATCGCCCATAAGGCTGAAAATCTCAGCCTTTATGTTTTAATTCTTTTTGCCGCTTCAAAACCTAGGGCTTTTTGTCAATATATAAAGTTTTTTATGCTTTAAATTTGCTTATCCGCAGGCATCTATTTTTTAAAAAGCATTTCAGCGGTTTTTCTAACTTTAAAGCGTTACTTTCCAAAGTCCGTGCAAATTGCAGTATTCAAATACGGCGACGGGCTTGTCGTTGTCTACGCAAAAAGTCCACTCGGGTTTTTCGTTGGGCTTAAAAATATGGCGGATTCCGCCCTTTTCCGTTTGAACGTAAACCCACATTATGTAGTGTTTTTCAATCATGGGGTGTTCAACGGAGCCTACCTTAACAGTAAGATAATTGCCTTTTCTTTCAACGGCGGGCACGTGTTTTTCGCCGCTGCCGTCGCTGGTATTGGGTTCAAGTTTGGCCATATTTTCGCCGCAGCACACCATAGGGACGCCGCTTGCAAAAAGCATACCGACCATATTTCCGCAATGTTTACAAACATAGAATAATTGTTCCATTGTTTAATCTCCTTTGTTTAAATATTAGGCGAGGAACTTTCTCAGCCTAAAATATTATAGCATAAAACTTCGCCAAATAAAACGGTTTTCGCATTCTTTTTAAATTAATAAAGATAAATATTTCAAAGCGCGCTGGCAAAAGTTTTGCATAGCCTAGAAAGTTTTTACTATTAGCAAGTTAATTAAGATAAAGCATCCAGATGGCGCAGCAGCAAATAAAACTTATAATCTTCTTTAAAGAATATTTTTTGTGAACTTGTGTCGCCGTATTTTTCAACCAAATGCGAAATTGTTATTTCTTTTGAAACGTTAATGGCGAATACATTGCGGGTTTTAATATTCTCCATCATTTGAGAGGGCGAAAGCGTAAGCATATTGCCCAGCGTCCATTTTTCGCTCATATTTGCATAATTAAAATAAACGTCAAAACGATTTGAAATATTTAACACCGTGTCTCCGCTTTTTTCAAACTCAAGATTTGAATTGTCGTTTTTTATTTTAGCGCAAAGCTCTTGTTCAGTCGCTGTCTTTTCATAGTCTAAATAATAGGGGATTAGCTGAGCGGGAATGTTATCCTTATTTATGCGCAAATGGTAAAGCTTATAATTTTCGCCGTCGCAAGAGCCTGCATGGACAAAAAATTTAAAGCTGCCGCCAAATTCTAAGCACCTTTCTTCAAGCCGCAAATTCTTAATTAAAGGCAAAAGCGCCGCTACCTCTTGCTTGTTTTCCTCATTTATAAAGGCTTGCCAGCGGGGCGAAATTTTATTTTCAACCAAAATCTGCGTAGCATTAAGCAGCTCCTCAAAGGCGCCCTTTCTGCCTGTGTATTTGTCCGTCATTTTGCCTAACCCGAAAAAAGTAAGCTGGACGGCTTTTGTGCCCGTCTCTTTTAAAAATCCGACGTAGTTTTTATCCCTTACCAATCGGTAAAAGCTTGCAAGCTCAAAGCGCAGCGGTTGGGCGTTTACCGAAATATCATTGTCGCGCGCCCAGCGCTCTGTATAATGCTCACAGAAATCAGGCTCTCTTACCCAGCTGTAGTAGGCTATTTGGTCAAAATAGGGCTTAAAATAGTTGACGATGAAGAGGTCGCTTTCTTCTTTCATCTTTTTATTTTGCATATGCCCCAACCAGCAATGTTTGCATCTGTTGGGACAGCCATACATATCTACAACTAACGATAGTTTCATTTTTTGACTGTAAATTTGCATTTTGGATAATTTGAACAGCCGTAGAATTCGCCGTATTGCGCTTTTCTTAATGTTAAGTTTCCTCCGCATTTAGGGCAGATATTATTGATAATTTTTTGTTCATACGTTTGCATTCGCTGCTGTATATCCTTAACGTGCTGTCTTTGTATTTTGAAACCAGTTAAAGCGGTGTTTTTTATTTTTTGGCAAATCAACTCAACTTCATTTGGAGCAATAACGGCGTCTTTAAACTTTTTTATGTATCTATTTATTTTGCCAATATAGCCCACAAAAGTTTCGCTTTCAACATTTAACTTTGAATGACCAGAAAAAGCTATAATTGAAATATATTTGAAGTTCCCTAAGACTTTATTTAAGGAAAAAATGTGTCCTTTGTTTTGCTTAATAGGGCTATAAAATTCGTGCTTTTCATTTCCCGCATATTGTATGAATTTATCGGAATTATCATTGCCGTAAATTGTTCCTGAATAATTTTTTGTTTCAACGACGAATATGCCGTAAGGGGACACAATCAGATGGTCAATTTGCACAGTTTTTTCACCGTCGTTAAAAGTGTAATTGTTAAAGCATTTGTAATTTTTCCCTAAAAATTTTGTTATAAGCAAAACAAAAAACTCGCCCGTTTTACCCTTAATCCACGTTTGCATAATTAACCCTTCTTTTTAAAATATAGAAATATACTTTAATCTGTTTGAATTAACAACTGATAAAATCTTTCAAATTTGATGTTATCTAATTTAAATGTTAAGCCGTCGTAGTTTTTACCGTTGACAAACCGCTTATCCTTTATTCGCTTAACCTCGTAAAAGCCCAGTTTTTCTGCAAGCTTAATCATACGGAAGTTGCCCGACCAAGTTTGAGTGCAGATTTTATCGCAGCCGTTATCAATCAGATACTTTATAAACGCGCAAAGGGTGACAGTTCCTATTCCTCTGCCCTGATATTCTTTTTCGCAAATGTCTATACCGACGGTATAATAAACTCCGTCGTTTTCTTTTGTATAATCATAGTCTTCGTTTGTCATATAGCAATTTACGCCGCCTATATGCGCGTCCATAAAGTCCAACTCAAAAGAATAACGGATTTTGTCGGGATTTTCGCCGTTATGCCGTATTTTTTTAAGAGCTTTTTCTCTTTCCTCGTCAAGATTATAACTCTCTATATCCTCTTGCTTTTCCCACGGCGCGTCCCAGTCGTGCCATTCGTTATCGGTAAGCACCCAACGCGCGTCGTCCGCCATATCGCATTCTTTTGGGTCTCTTAGAACTATGTCTTTAAGTTTTATTTGCATTTCTTTCCCTTTTGCTTAATGTAGATTTTAATTATTATATCAAAAACTGCGCCCTATAACAAGTCTTATGAATATTTATAAGCAAAATAAAGCGTCCTCACGGAAGTAGCTGTCGATGTAGGTGCGGATGGCACTTGAAGGTTTTGCGGCAGTAGAAAAACTACTGAGTGGAGTTTTTATGTATTTTTGATTAACTTCTATTATTTTCTAAAATAAAAGATAACATTGTATTAAATAAGCAGAAAGCCGCAAATATAAATCAGCCTTCAAAAAAATATAGATTTAAAACTAGAATTATTTTTAAAATGTTTTTATGTATCAAAAGCTGAAACATAATTCATAAGCTTATCGAGAGCAAAAAAAAGTATATATTTTGATAAAATTCTATTAAAACATTGAAAAACAAAATAGAGATAATGTATAATGCTATTAACTTCTTATACTTACATAAATATCTAAAGATTAAACCGCGCGGATTTGCGCAAATAATTAAATATCGGAGATCATCAAATGAAAAAATCAATCTCGTTCGTGTTAGCTTTAATTTTAGCCCTAACTTTAATTTTAGTTCCCGTTAAAAACGGCAACATTGCTTACGCTTGGGGGCGGGACAAAGCTACAAGAGAAAAGTACGTTGACCAAGAGTATTTGGATTCTTTGAAAAATAAGTATTTTGGCAGTTATACACAGCAAGGAACAATAGTTGAGCCTGAAGCCATTTATGATAAAAACAGGATAGATATACGATATGATTCGCCCACAGTTTTCGTCAAAGTAAAAGCTAACGAAAACGATATAATAGAATATTATATTGCGGCAGGCGGAGATATGATGGCGCGCGGTATAGTTGATTATGAAATCAACAGTGAAGGAATAGCTAATTTTGAAGTTGATTTGCCTGTTGAAGGAGAAATGCTGTTTACCGTAGTGGTAACGCGCGGTAACGAAAGTTTTAGAAATAGTATCAAATTTACACATAGTCTGTTAAGATTCTTTTCCGGCGGCAACGTCGTCAAGCCTAGTATATCGGGGGAATAAGGAGAAGGGGTTTTTACAGTATCTTGGGAGGTTCAAGAAAATCATTTATATAACGTATACAGAAGCAAAAACGGAATTCAATATGAACTTATTGCATCGGCATTGAGCTGCGGCAGCTTTATAGACGAAAGCTTTGAGTCGGACACTACATATTTTTACGCAGTCCGCGCTGTTGCTAACGGAGAGGCAAGCGGTTTTTCCAATATTATTGAAGTTAAAAGATTGCCTAAAAGCGTCGCCGTAGTATTAAGCGAAGAGCTTGACGGCGCCGTAAAACTTAAGTGGAACGAGTCAAACGGAGCGGAATGGTATAAGATAACGGCAAAAATAGAGGGCAAGAAAGAAACTGTTAATGTAATAGGCACTGAACTGATTCTTGAAGGAAACACTATAACGGATATAAAGATACGCGCCTGCAATAACTTGGGCGAATCGGAAGACGCTTTTATCGGCGGATTACAGGCGATGTCCTTTACAGGCGGTTACGACAGCGACAGCGACGGCTTGACGGATTTTGAAGAGGAGCAGTTGGGCACAAATCTATACAGCCCCGACAGCGACGGCGACGGACTGTGGGATGGCTTTGAACTTATTATAGGCACTAACCCTATGAAATACGACAGTGACGGCGACGGAATTCCCGACGGGTTGCAGGCGGCTTCTAGACTGTTTCGCAATACGGACGGAACCGACGGATATGCCGTTACTAAGAGCGCGGGGAGATGGGAAGTAGAAATTGGCGGCGGAATAAATATTTTCCGCTCAAAAATAGTAATAGCCCAAAGCCAAAACGCTTTCCTGTTGTCGCTTAAAGATGTTTTTGAACCCGTCAATGTGCTTGCGCAAAATGCCGAGAACATACAAATTGCATTTAATCTCGCAGGTGCTCAAATACCTACGACTATGGCAAATCTAAGAATCTATTATGTAAATGCTCAGGAAAAGAAGTTTGAGCAGATAACCGGAGCCGTTCTTGACGGCAGCGTTTTGAAAGCTTCGGTTGAAAAAGCGGGAACATACATTGTAGCGGATAAATCTGTGCAAACAGATTACAGCAAAGACACCCAAGTAGTAATTTTAATAGAAAAACAGTATATTTACGACAACGGTTATTTTGAATATTATTGCAACGGACATACGGAATATTATTGCAACGGGCATACAGAGAAATATTGCGATGGGCATACGGAATATTACTGCAACGGACATACTTCAACCTACTGTCCGGGACACGAAGAAACCTACTGCCCGGGACACGAACCCTTTTATGCCTGCGTTATTCATCCTCGCTGCAACGGGGGGAGGATAGACTGTATTTTAATGGTGCCGTGGGCTTTTATGTTTTCTGATACCGAAGAGGTTAACGAACACGAAGATGATTGTGAAACGGACGGACTTATTACGCCGATGGCTGTTTTAGAATATTGTAGCGGATGCAAGACCAGAACGGTCTACCACAGTCCCGGCTGTCAAACGGAAACTACTTACCACAGTCCCGGCTGTCAAACAAGAACTACTTATCACAGTCCCGGCTGCAAAACAAGAACGACATACTGTTCGGGCTGCAAAACAAGAACGACATACTGTTCGGGCTGCGAATCGCAATGGGTATCTAATTATATAAATAAGCTTACCGACACTACATATAAAGAGATTGACGTGGCTTCGGCGCTTACCACGGTGCTAAACCAAGCGGATTACGAGGTAGGAATAGCGCAAAACACATCAAGCGGAGGGATGAAAGCAAGTTTTACAACCTCGCTGCAACAAAAACTTAATGCTTTAAACAGCATGAAAAATTATTATGCGGGACCAACTCAAGATGCTAACCTAAATAATGCCAAACAGATGTTTTCAACGGGAGATATAGACAAAAGAATAATTTATATAAGGCTTAACGGAAGCCCGTCCGCATTACAAACACAAATTCAAAGCGCATACACTACCTCGGGTATAAAAACCGATGTCATAAGTATGTTCAGCGGAACTGACGCTTACAAAACCCAGCTGACCCAAGCGGCGCAGGCGGGACAAGGCGCTTATTACGAAGTAAATATAAACGGTTCCGTTGAACAGACAATAGAGGAAATATGCAGCAGTATTATTTCAGTATGGGAAACGGAAGAGTGGGTATACGGCAGAGACAGGGTGGAAAATCGGCAGATGACTTTTTCAGATATCTATGCCGGGTTGGAAAACGAGGAAGTTAACCAATGGCTGTCTAACGCGGCGGCAAATCTTCTTACGGGCGGTTATATAGCTCAGAGCACAGATTTGTCTTATTACGGCGCTTCGGAATATTTGAAAGTGCTAAGGACATATAATTCACTTTCGGGGAATACCGCGGGGTATTTCGGCAAGGGATATTCAAGCATATTTGACGCTAAGTCCCTTTATGTAAATGACAGCACAAAAGCGTTGGTTACAACGCCTACGGCAGAGTTGTTTGTTTCGCCCGCAGATATTGAAGCGGGCAGATATGTTTCAAAAGGAACTGAAATTACGCTGGTCGGTGAAGAGGGCAACTATTCTAAAATAAGTTTTGACGGCGCGGAATATTACATAAAAACAAGCTGTCTTTACAAAGGCGCCTGGTATAATATAACGCTGCCTACGGGAGGCACCGACAAGCTTATTAACGAGGGCGGGGTATGGAGCCCGCTTTCCGGCGTCGCAACCCTTTCTCTTACAGACGGGTTAGTTTATACCTCAAAAGACAGAGTGGAATACCGCTTTGACGAAAACGGGCGGATAACCCAAATATGCGATAAAAAAGGTGAAAAACTTAACTTTACATACAACAGCGGCAGTATAACGGTAGAAGATATTTACGGCAACATGATAGCGGCTGCTGTAACAGAGGGCAAAATAACTCAACTGACGGCAGGGAGCAGAAGCGTTTTATATACTTACAACGGCGACGGTTTCCTTATGTCGGTAAAATGGTCAAGCGGAGGGGAAGAAAGGCAAGAGAGCTACAAATATAACTCCATAACGGGTCTTTTAGAAGAAGTTAAAGACGCTAACGATAAATTGGTGTTATCCCTTGACTATGATATGCTGGGACGAATTCGCAACAAATATATACACTGGGACGACGACAAAACAAGCAGGGAAGCTTTTACTTACGACAATATAAACTTTGAAGTATACAATATAAAGTCAAACGGCACTAAATACCGCGTAACATACAACGCGCTTTTAGAGCCTTTAAAAGAAAGCTATATTGACAGCGACAATAACGAAATAGTGCTTTGGCAAAATCAATACTACTTTTACGACGACGTTGCGGAGGAATGGGTTGACTATACAAACTGTTCCAAAAATGACGCCGTCTATAACAGATATACGCAGCTTCAACTTGAAGGCGTAGGCAAAAGAACCGTTTATACCGAACTTTTATATTACAACGGCGTATTAACGGAAGCAAACACTGTTACCGAGTATGACGAAAGGGGTAATATAGTAAAGTCAACCGATGCTAAGGGCAATGCCGAAACTTTTGAATACGATATTTACGACAATTTAATAAAGCATACGGACAAGCTCGGCAATATAACGTTATATACATATTCCGCCGACGGCATAGACTTGCTTTATATAACAGACGCGCTTAACCGCGTTACGCTCTATGAATACTATGGTTTAGACGACGAGCCTTATCTTGCGCACAAGGTAAAAAAGGTAAGTTATTCTACGGGAGAAAGCGTTGAGTTTACCTATGACGAAAAAGGCAACACAGCCTCGGAAGTCAAAAACCATACGCAAGACACTGCCCAATACAATGCGGCGTATGAATACTATCTTGACGGAAAGCTTAAAAAACAAACGGTAAACGGCAATGTTACCGAATATACCTATAAGCAGCTCGGCGAGCTTGCCGGCGTTGAGGACGAAATAGGCGAAGCAACTTATTTTTATGACGGAAACGGCAGGCTTATCAGCCAAATTGATGAAAAAGGCATAATAACGAATTATCAATTATATCTTGACGGCAAAGTAAAATCAAAAACAATAGTTGAGGGCGGCGTAACTGTTTTTGAGGAAAGTTACGAATACAATTCCGCGGGGCTTTTGGTAAGCAAAGCCGTTGAAGGCGGGGTAAAATACCGATATATCTACGACTATGCGGGCAGGCTTATTGAAGAACAGGAAATCCATTTAAGCCAAACAGGTCAAGAGGTGTTAAAGTTTAGCTCTTACGAATACGACAGGCTGGGGCTCTTGACAAAAAGCATAGATTCCCTCGGCAACGTAACGCTTAATTTTTACGACCAAACAAAAAACCTTATATTAACTAAAAAATTAGATTCATCCGCCGAAAGCAACGACCGAATTACAGAGTTTGCATACGACGCGTTAAACAGGCTTGTTCAGACGACCCATCCAAGCGGCGCAACGGAAGCTGTCCAATACGACGCTTTGGGGCGCGTAACCAAAATCACCAACAAAGAGGGTAATTTCCAAACTTTTGTATACGATGACGTTCTTTCAAGCGTCGTTAAAACGGACGAGGCGGGCAATGTAAACATAGAGTATTACGGGTTGTTCGGCATAATTAAGGAAGAAAGCATAATAGGGGGCGCGGCGGACAGGACGGCGACTTTCGTCTATGACGGCAACGGTAACCTCATTGAACAAAATCTGCCCCAGGGAAAACGCATAACCTATGTCTACGATTCCCGCGGTCGTTTAACCCGCCAAAGGCTTTACGACAACGGTAATATGGTTTCACAGACAACGCGCCAATATGACGAAGTAAATAACCTTGTAAAAGAAACGCTTGCAAACGGGCTGGAAATTATATACGGCTACGACGCCCTTAAAAGGGTGGTTTCAAAAACCCAATGGGACGGCGAAAGAAACATAACCGAAAGCTACCGCTACGACGCCGACGGCAGGCTTGTCGAAACTGTTGACGCGCTTGAAAACGAAACGGTCTTTTCATATATTTATTCCAACGGCGACTATTTAACCATTACCGCAACGCGCGCCGACGGCTCCGAAACCTCCATTTCATACGACAGGGCAGGCAATGTCATAAAGCAAACCGACGCGCTGGGCAACCAAAAGCTTTTCGCCTACAACGCGTTCGGCAACCTTGTCTGCCAAATTGACGGCGACAGGGAAACGCTGTTTGAGTACGACAAAATGGGCAATAACACAAAAATAACCGACGCGCTTGAAAATGAAACGCACTTTATCTATGACACAATGGGCAGGCTTACGTTGCAGACCAACGCCGACGGCGGCACGCTAAGCTACACCTACGACGCTTTGGGAAACGTTGCTTCAATAACGGACGGCAGAGGCTTTACGACAGACTTTACATACGACCGCTACGGCAACAAAACCAAAACGCAAGATGCGCTTGAAAACGAAACGCATTATTCATACGACAAACAAAATAACCTCATATCTCAAACAAACGCTTTAAGTGAAACAACCCAATATACCTACGACATACAGGGCTTTCTTACAAGCGTTACAGCGGGCGGCGTTATATATTCATATTTTTACAATGCAATGGGAAAACTCACTAAGGTAACCGACCCCGCGGGTTACAGCAAAAAATACCAATATGACCTTTTTGGCAATACAACTAAGTTTACCGACGAAACGGCGCACAGCGAAACATATACCTACGACGCTCTTTCCCGCCTCACTTCTAAAACGGACAGGGCGGGGAATACAACGGAGTATTTCTACGACAGCGTAGGCAACCTCGTAAGGGAAACAACAAGCGCTGAGGAATATACCTACACATACAACTTTAACGGGGAGCTTATTGAAGTTTACAAAGATTCCCTTTTAGAAACCTCATATACCTACACCCCCTACGGGGAAGTTAATTCTATTGACTACGGCAACGGTTATGTTGTAAGCTATGAATACGACTACTGCTCAAACAAGACAAAAGCCCAGTTTTTAGGCGAACAGCTGTTATATACCTACGACAGCCTAAACCGCATAAAAACAGTTACCGCGGGCGGCGTAACTACAACCTATACCTACGACTTAAACGGCAACACGACAAAGGTTCAAACGGGCGGCAGCATTTCCTCCCAATACACCTTTAACGCCCTTAACCTCCCGCTAACCCAAACCAACAGTGCCGGAGCCTCCACAGAGG
>JAEWZT010000006.1 GCA_023458375.1 Bacillota bacterium | reverse complement strand
AGTTTAACAAACACTTAATTCTCCGCCAATTACCACCAGTGGTGGATTTGAACCCCACAAAAAAATCACTACAAACTTGATGTAGTGATTTTTTTATTTGTTGATAGTGTTAATTTTTGACGTTTACTTTTTTATTTATCATTTTCATTTTTAAGTAGGTTTTTTATAAAAAATTTTCAATTTCTAGTGCCAAAAGTAGTGCCATTTTTAGTAGTGTGAGTATCAACCAATATGCATATATGACACTATAAACCAGCTTCCGCGGCAGGCTTTCATTCGGCTTTTCAATGCCCTATTGGCGATAAGACGCGATAAGTTGAGTTTGTACATTATATGTAATGCCCTTTGTATCTCTTTATAACCAGTTCCTTCCTTGACAAAGTTTTCTAATGATTATCGTGTATATGGGAATTGTAATGTGTTCTTTTTTTCTTCTTTCCTTATCTAAATGTTAGTTTAACTTTGCCACATGAAAGTTTTATACGGTTATTGTATAAAAACGGTATTTGCCTAATAGTTTGTTTTTTATCTCTCTGCGAATTATTGTAATTATTTCTCTGTAAAAGCTGTCAACAATTTGACGATGCCCATTTCTTGGGTAATTATTTCTTCCAGCAGGATGCAAAGGGAGGGTAACATGCCGCATATTTGGGAGTAATCGCCATTTTGTATAATCCGTTTTTTGCAGCAATCCATTTGGAAAATAACTAGATTGCCATTGCATTGGGTCGGCAATAGTGCTTTCAGATTTAATTAAGAAAATGCGCTGACCGAGAAAATAGTAAGTTAGAAAAAATACTTTAACGGCAAAAATAGTAAGTAAAATTACTAGCAACAAATAGTAAGTTAGAAAAAATTGCAGGTGCTACGCAATGAAGAAAGAGCGGGCAAAAGCAGCTTAAATTATTGCGGCGTTTTTTAAAAAATCACGGTAAAAAGTAATAATAATTGAGCGTTGCGGGTTATTCATTATAAAGCAAACACAGTTCTATTATATTGTATCATCTTGCCGCTTTTCCCTTGCTTTAATAATTTTACTGTGTTACAATCGCAAGTGTCACGCGGGTTTTTTACAAGCGCTTAAAACGCTTGCGGGCGCCCGCTTAAACGATAAAATTATTAAGGAGAAATCTTAATGATAACGGCGGCGGGCAAAGGGTTAATAATATTTAAAAACAGCAGCGGTCTATATTCGGCTTCAAGTTCGCCCTTAGGCGACGCGGTGCGCGAGTCGCTTAACCCAAAACCCGTAGATTTTTTCGGGCTGCAAGTTAACCCCAGTTTTTTAACGGCAATAGGCGTTACCGCTTTTATACTGATAGCCGCTTTAATACTGCGGCTTTTTGTCATTCCCAAATTTAAAATTGTGCCCGGCCGTTTCCAAGCCCTGCTTGAAAGCGCCGTAAGCCTTTTTGAAAATCAAGCCTCGGGCACGCACGGGGTTGCAAACTATGTAGGGCCCTTTGTGTTTGCTGCCTCGTCTTTTATAGCCTTTTCCACACTTGTAGAGCTGGTGGGCGTAAGACCCGCTTTTGCAGATATAAATACCTGTCTTGCGATGGGCGTTTTGGGCTTTTTCGCCATCAATATAAACGGATTTAAGCACAAAGGCATAGGGCGGATAAAACGGTATCTTAACCCTGTTAATATCGTCACAGACCTTTCCGTTCCGCTTTCACTTTCGCTTAGACTGTTCGGCTCCATTATGAGCGGTTACATTATTATGGAACTGCTTTATGTGTCCTTACTGACAAGCATTGCGCTCCCCGCGGTAGTCTCCGTAGTAACCACACTGTTCCACGCTCTTATACAGTCGTTTATTTTTACTACCCTGACTTTGGCTTTTATAAGGGAGGCAGTAGAGTAAGCCTTCCGCGCCGCTTGTAAGGCGGCAAATCCCAACAAAAAGAAAATAGTAAAAAGTATGGAGGGTGGTGGGGCGGCAATCTAGCTATGGATTTTTTCTATAAAATCTGTGCTATTTTTTTGTTGTTTTTATATAAACAGCCCCGCCCTATTTCGCCGCATAACTTAGTCTTACAGGGAAGCGGAAAAACACAAGGGGCGGCAAAAACAATTTTCACGCGCGGCAATATTCGGGCGTTTTAAAAAAATAAAAAATAAATTCCAAACGGAGGAAAAAAATAATATGATTCACACATTAGCGACAGCACTTATGTTTTTGGCGTCGGAGGTTAGCCTTAACGGTATAGCGGCGGCGATAGCCGCGGCGGTTACGGGGCTTGGCGCCGCAATAGCGATGGGCATTGCCATAAGCAAATCCGTAGACTCCATAGCAAGACAGCCCGAAGCGGATAATAAAATCCGCAGCACCTTAATGGTTGGGCTTGCATTTATAGAAACGCTTGCTATTTACAGCCTGCTGGTAGCCATACTGTTAATAGTTCTATAATTGGCAAAGGAGATGTCTATGATATTGCTGATGGCGGAAGATACCTTGCTGGGGCTTGACCTCACAGAGTTTTTGCTACATTTATTAAACCTTTTAATTTTGCTTGTCGGCTTGACTTTTTTGCTCTATAAGCCGATAAAAAAGTTTATGAATAAGCGTTCGGAAAAATATCTTGCCGACAAGGAAGAAAGCCGCAAAGCCGCCGCCGAAGCGGAGGAATGGAAGAAGAAGCGCTTGGAATTGGTTAAGGCTGCCGAAGCGGAAGCGCAGTCAATGATTCGCGACGCCAAAAAACAGGCGGGCGCCGAAGCGGAAGATATTATCCAAAAGGCAAAAAAAGACGCAAACGACATTTTGGAAAAGGGCTACAACGATTTGAAACGGCAAAAAGAGCAGATGCAGGAAGAAATGGCGGAATCTGTGTCGGAACTTGCTGTGGGCATTGCCGCGCAGCTAATAAAGCGCGAGTTTAAAGCGGAAGACAACGACGCGCTTATTACTTCCGTTTTAGAAAAGGTAGCCGAACAGGACGAAAATTCCTACTAAATTAGCGCCGCGTTTTAACGCCTTTTAAAGGCAAGGTTTGGTTTAATTCAAAACAAAAAGGAAAGATTATGCGCATAATCACAATAAAATCATCTATTGAGCTTACGAAAGAGCAAAAATCACGCCTTGAAAACGGCATTACCGCCGCCATTAAAGAGGAAGCGCGGTTTAAGTATTTGCTTGACGAAATAGTGGGCGGCATTATCGTCATGGATGGGGAAACCGTCATTGACGCGTCGCTGTCGGCAGAGCTGTATAAAATTAAAAAGAATTACGACAGCATTATTTACGAAGAAAAAGATAAAGTCCCCGCAAAGGAAATCCCCTCCCTTTTAAAGGAGCGGGGGCTAAATATAAGCGAAACGGTCAACGTAGACGTGTGCGGTTATGTCGTAAGCGCCGCCGACGGCGTAGCTTACATAGACGGGCTTTCAAACTGCCGCTACGGCGAACTGCTGCAAATAGGCAAAAAAGGCTACGCGCTTGCGATGAACCTTGAAAAAGACAGCGTGGGAGCGATAATTTTAAGCGACGCCGAAAGCGTCGTTTACGGCGACCTTGCCTTTAAGGCGGGTAAAATTATGGAAATCCCCGTAGGGCGAAAGCTTTTAGGCAGGGTCATAAACCCTTTGGGCGAAGCGCTTGACGGCAAAAGCGCCATACGGACGCGTTTTTCGCGGAGATTGGAATTTGAGGCGCCCCGCATTATAGACAGGGCGCAAGTTTCCCAACCCCTTAAAACGGGCGTTTTGGCTATTGACGCAATGGTGCCCATAGGCAAGGGGCAAAGAGAACTTATCATCGGCGACAGGCAGACGGGCAAAACTTCCATCGCCTTAGACGCCATAATAAATCAAAAGGGCAAAGACGTTATTTGCATTTACGTGGCGATAGGGCAAAGAGCTTCGGCAGTGGGCAAGCTTGTGCGCACTCTTGAAGAAAAAGGCGCTATGTCTTATACCTGCGTGGTAATGTCAACGGCTGCCGACAGCGCGCCTTTGCAGTATCTGGCGCCTTACGCGGGGGCTGCCATTTCGGAATACTTTATGTATAAGGGCAAGGACGTGCTTATAGTCTACGACGATTTAAGCCGCCACGCCGTCGCTTACAGAACAATTTCGCTGCTTTTAAAACGCCCCGCGGGAAGAGAAGCTTTCCCCGGCGATATTTTCTACAATCACAGTAAGCTTTTAGAGCGCGCCGCAAAGCTTTCGGAAAGCAAAGGGGGCGGTTCCGTTACCGCTTTGCCCATAGTTGAAACGCAGGCGGGCGACATTTCGGCATATATCCCAACCAACGTAATAAGCATTACGGACGGTCAGATTTACCTTGAAAAAGAGCTTTTTAACGCAGGGCAGCGCCCCGCCGTAAACGTAGGGCTTTCCGTTAGCCGCGTAGGCGGTTCCGCACAGTCAAAAATAATGCGCCGTTTAAGCGCGCAGCTGCGCCTTGACATAGCGCACTACCGCGAACTTGCCGTTTTTTCGCAGTTCGGTTCTTCCATAGACTCGGTAACGGGGGGCATACTTTCCCGCGGAGAGCGCATGGTGGCGGCTCTTTGCCAGCCCGAGCAAAAACCTATGGACGAGGTTAAGGAAACATTGTGTCTTTACGCCATGGTAAACGGCTTTATTGACAAGATAGAGATAAAAAAGGTAAGAGACTTTTTAAACGAATACTGCGCTTATGTTAATCTTGCATCGCCCGACACAGCCGAGGCAATTATCAAAAAAGGCGACTTGGACGCGAACGAGCTTGAAAAGCTGAAAGAGATTACCCTTCGTTTTGCCGATTCATACGGCAAAAACGGGAGAGAAGACTAAATGCAGGACATAAAAGACATAAAAAAGCGCATCAAGAGCGTGCAGGAAACGGCTCAGATAACAAAGGCTATGGAGCTTATAAGCGTTTCCAAAATGCACAAAATTGACGGCAAATACCAAAAGAATATAAATTACTACGAGCAGCTGCGCGAGGTAATAAAAAATATCATAAAGTATTCGGGCAAAGCCGACCATCCCTATTTGCAGGAACGCCCCGGCAAACGCACAGTTTTTTTGGTGGTGGCGGGGGATACGGGGCTTGCGGGGGATTATAACCACAAAATACTCAACTACGCCGTAAAAAGAGTTGCCGAGGCAAAACAAAAAAGGATATATACAATAGGTCAAATGTCTTACAGGTTTTTTGTTGAACAGGGAATAAAGCCCGACGCCCAGTTTCTCTACTGCGCGCAAAACCCTTCCCTTGAAGACGCGCGGCGCATAACGGCTTATATGCTAGACCTTTTTGACGACGATAAGACAGACGAGGTAAACGTCATTTTTACCGCTTCGCGCGGCAATACGGGCGTGCCTCAAACACTCAGGCTGCTGCCCTTGAATAAATCTTACTTTTTTGAGGAGGACACCAAGCACTACATTGAGCCTATGCGCTTTGAGCCCTCGCCAAAAGAAGTTTTTGACATACTTGTGCCGCAATACGTTATAGGGATAATGTATAACGCACTGCTGCAAGCGGTGCGCTGCGAACACCTTGAAAGAATGCTGACGATGAATACCGCCACCAACAACGCCGATAAAATGCTTAGCGAGTTGGAGCTTGACTACAACAGGACAAGGCAGGGGCGCATTACTACCGAAATAATTGAAATTGTTTCGGGCAAGCGGGAGGGTTAAAGGAAAATATGGAAAGTATAGAACGCTTAGGCAAAGTTACGCAGGTTTTAGGACCTGTCGTGGACGTCCGCTTTTTTGAATATGTGCCGAGGATATACGAAAAAATTACCGCCGAAAGAGAAGAAGGTGAAATCACCTTAGAAGTGGCGGGATTTTTAGAGGGTGGAGAAGTCCGCACCATTGCAATGGAAGCTACCGAAGGGCTTGCAAGGGGCGCCAAAGCGCGCGCAAGCGGCGCGCCCATAATGGTCCCCGTAGGCGAAGGGGTTTTGGGGCGCGTCATAAACGTTTTGGGCAAGCCCATGGACGACAAAGGCGAAATTGCCGCAGACGGCTACCGCGCCATTCACCAAAAGCCGCCGCTGTTTAAGTCGCAAACGGGCAAAACTGAAATATTGGAAACGGGCATTAAAGTCATAGACTTGCTTACGCCCTACGCAAAGGGAGGCAAAATCGGACTTTTCGGCGGCGCGGGCGTGGGCAAAACCGTCCTTATGTTTGAGCTTATACGCAGTATTTCGGTGGAACACAACGGTTACTCAATATTTACCGGCGTAGGCGAACGCTCCCGCGAGGGCAACGACATGCTGCGCGAAATGGAAGAAAGCGGCACCTTAAAAAGCACCGCCCTTGTCTTTGGGCAAATGAACGAGCCGCCGGGTTCGCGTATGCGCGCGGCTTTTACGGGGCTTACCGTCGCCGAGTATTTCCGCGACGTAAAAAAGCAGGACGTGCTGCTTTTTATTGACAATATATTCAGGTATGTTCAGGCGGGCAGCGAGGTTTCGGCGCTGCTTGGCAGAATGCCCTCCGCCGTCGGCTACCAGCCCACACTCTCAAACGAGCTGGGCGCGCTGCAAGAAAGAATAGCCACCACAAAAGACGCGGCAATCACCTCAGTTCAAGCCGTTTACGTGCCCGCAGACGACCTTACAGACCCCGCGCCCGCGGCAATATTTTCACACCTTGACGCCATTACGGTATTGTCGCGCAAAGTTGTGGAGCAGGGCATTTACCCCGCGGTTGACCCGCTGGCATCCTCTTCGCGCCTGCTTTCGCCCGACGTGGTTGGCGAAAGGCACTATTCCGTCGCGCAAAAGGCGCTTTTTACCTTGCAGCGGTATAAGGAACTGCAAGACATTATAGCAATACTGGGTATGGACGAGCTTTCGCAGGAAGATAAGCTGACGGTTTACCGCGCGCGCAAGCTTACAAAGTTCTTTTCGCAGCCCTTTTATACTTCGGAAGTTTTTACCAATATGCCGGGGTGCTATATAAAAATATCGGAAACGGTGGACAGCGTCAGCCGTATACTTGAAGGCGAGGGGGACGCTATACCGGAAAGTTATTTTTATTTTGCGGGAAGTTTTGCCCAAGTAAAAGAGCGCTACGAAAAAGACAAAATTGACGGTAAAGTTATAAACGATGAGCAAATTTAACCTAGAAATTATAACCCCCGAAAAAAGTTTTTATAAAGGCGAGGTTTTAAGCCTGACGGTGGAAACCCCTGCGGGCAGCCTTGGTATTTTGGCGCACCACATACCTATGGCGATAGGGCTAAAACCGGCGCTGATTAAAATCAACACGGGGGAAGAGCAGCTTACCGCCGTATGCGGCGAAGGTTTTGTGCAGGTGGGCAAAGATGTAACGATGGTGCTTTGCCAAACTATGGAGTGGCCGCACGAAATAGAAATCAACAAAGTCCGCCGCGAAATAGAAGAACATCAGCGGAAGGTTTTAGAAGCGAGAAACCGCGTGGAATACAAGCTGGGACAAGCAGCTTTGGCGCGGCTGTTTGCAAAGCTTAGAATAAAATAACTTTGATTTAGCTTTTATTCTAAGCGGCAAAAAGCCCGTTAGCCCCGTTATCACCAATAAGCGGTAACGGGTTTATTTATGGGCTTACCCCTTTTTGGTAAGCGCAATTATGGGCGGAGTATAGACCTTATTCCGCGCACTGTTAATTTACAAATGTAAAAGCGTTGTTTGGAGCAAAAAAGTGGCATTTATTAAGAAAAACTCGCTGTCCCTGCATAGGTTTTTTTACGGCTGGGCAACGGTAATTATAAATCTAGCGGCGCCGGTATATCTGTATTCACAAACGGAGAATATATATTTTGCCATTGTATTTTTGTTGGCGAAATATTTCTTTCAAGCGCTGGTGGTTTTGGCGGCAAAAAATATTTTAACTAAAAATCCCCTGTTTTCCATAGTTATGCATACGGCGCTTTTATTTTTATGCAACTCGCTGCTGCTGTTTTTGCATTTTGGCTGGGCGTCCGTTTTGTTTTTGGCGTTTGCCTATGCCGCGGCGGAAGTTTTTTATATAGTGGCGCTCAACGTGATATTTGCCGTAAGAGTTCAAAACAGCTTAGCGGCAGTAATACAAACGCCCTTTACGCTGGGGGTTTTGCTGCTCGGCTTAATAAAATACGGGGTTTTGCCCTCTTTGAGCTTTTCTGTTTGGACAGTGCTCATTATATTCCTTCTTCATTTGGTATCAATCGCCCCCCTTATTCTTGACGGTCAAATACCTATGCTAAACGCCAAAACCATTGAGCAAACAATACATAAGCCCTACAAGAACATTAAGCGCGATATATTCCACTCCTCCGTGGGGCTGCTAAACGGCGTAGTTTTGGAAATGATACCGCTTTACCTTATTTTTTCTCAAAACAGCGTAAGGGTGTCGCTGCTAATTTTTGCGGCGGCGGAAACAGCCCGCCTTTTATGCTCAAAAATCGGGGAACTTTTTTATAAAAAGGGCTTGTATAACCTTGCGATGGCGCTTTCCTGCTCGCTGTTTTTTATATTCCTTATCCTTGCAGCATTTTTAAAAAACTCAACCGCGGTGTATTTTTTCTGCATGTGCGCGGCTGTCGCTATCCCACTCAACTTCGTGCCCAAGTTTACCACTTATGTAAAAACAATAAAAGAAGAAAATATGGTTCACTACAACCAAGCGCGGCGTGAGGTTTTTATATCGGCGGCTAAAATGCTTGCCCCTCTTGTCTATTTAATATTCCGCTCTTTTTCCTCCGTTTTGATTTTAGGAGCCGCGGACGCAATCGTAATGTTCCTTTCAAGCTACAATTTCGGCATAACTAAAACCGCTCCGCCCGCTTTTTCTTTAAAAAATAAATAAGCGGCTGCTTATTTTGCTTCATTTGGTATAAAAAATATTACTGTTTTATGCAAAATTTGTAAAATCGTTAAACTAAAAAGCTTAGCTGTATAGATGCTTGCACAATTTTTAAGGGTGTATTATAATGTATAAGCTTGCGGAAAGCATAATTCTTGCGGCAAAAGTGTTTAACAGCTTAAAGCTTATACGCTTTGCATAATAATTTAATAAGCTCCCATAGTTAAATGGATATAATAAGCCCCTCCTAAGGGCTAGTTCTGAGTTCGATTCTCGGTGGGAGTGCCAAAAATAACCCCTATATTAAATCATAGATTTAATAGGAACCCCGACCGTTCTTGATAAAACCCCGAAATTAAAGCGGGGCTTTTTTATGGGCTTGTCGGCACTTTCAAGTCAACTCTCTTTCCCCCCGCAAAAAACTGTGTTTTTGCGTAATTCAAAAGTGAGCCATAATAAAACGAAAACAGCTATTCCTCAAAAACTTGTTGTTCATTAACTTGTATTGCTATTTGCTATCTTTTTGCGTCCTTTAAAATGCTTAAAATGTTGAAAAATCTTTCATATTTTCCGCATACGCTTTTTAGTCTAAAAATGCGCGCAACCGTATTCAAATGAAATGTTTAATTAATAAGTAAAACATTTGGCTTAAATAAACATAAAAGCGCCGCAGCGTATCTATTTCTTTTCCATGCTTGCAGACGCTTAATTTTTAAGTTATTATTATTCTTTCTTTATTAATTTATTACCGCCTTTTTTGTCCGCTAAAACGGTCGTTTATCTTCATTACTTTTTTCCCTAGGGAAAAGCGCAAAGGTATTGTTTATGGGGACGGGGTATGATATAATTTTTATATAACAAATGTTTTTCTTGGAGGTTAAAATGTTATCAAGCAAAGAAATTATCGCTAAAACGGAAAGACTGGGCGCGCACAACTACCACCCAAAAGAGGTTGTAATCGTCAAGGCTCGCGGAGCCGTCGTTACCGACCCCGAAGGCAGAGAATATTTTGATATGCTCAGCGCCTATTCCGCATTAAACTTCGGGCACTGCCACCCCGAAATCATTGCCGCCGCAAAAGAACAGCTTGACAAAGTTACTTTGACTTCGCGCGCTTTCCACAACGATTTGCTGTGCGAATTTTACGAAAAACTTTGCGCGCTTACAGGCAAAGAAATGATTCTGCCCATGAACACAGGCGCCGAAGCGGTGGAAACGGCTTTAAAAACCGCCCGCAGATACGGCAACTTTGTAAAGGGTATCCCCGACGGCAAGCAGGAAATAATTTGCTGCTCTAACAACTTTCACGGCAGAACAATAACTATAATTACAATGAGCACCGACGAATCGGCGCGCCGCGGCTACGGTCCCTATACTCCCGGCTTTAAGGTTGTGGAATACGGAAACGCAAAGGAGCTTGAAGATGCCATTACGCCTAACACCGTCGCTTTTTTGGCGGAACCCATTCAAGGCGAGGCGGGAATTATTATGCCCCCCGCGGGATACTTAAAACAGGTCAGAAAAATATGCGACAAACACGGCATTTTATTTATTGCCGACGAAGTGCAGACGGGTTTTGCCCGCACGGGAAAAATGTTTGCCTGCATGCATGAAAACGTCGTACCCGACATTTACGTCTTGGGAAAGGCTTTGGGAGGCGGCGTAATGCCCGTTTCCGCAATAGCCGCCGACAAAAAGATTATGGAAGTGTTTGAACCGGGTTCGCACGGCTCCACTTTCGGCGGAAATCCGCTAGCCTGCGCGGTGGCGATTAAGGCTATGGAGATACTTGTGCGCGACAATTATCCCCGTCTTGCGGAAGAAAAAGGCGAGTATTTTATGAAGCAGTTAAGGGAAATTAAAAACGACGAGATAATTGAAATCAGGGGCAAGGGTTTGCTCATAGGCGTAGAGTTTACCGTTGACGCCGCGCCTTATGTCAAAAAACTTATAGCAAACGGCGTTTTGGCTAAGGAAACGCACGAAAGGACAATACGCTTTGCGCCGCCCATTACGATAGGATATCAGGAACTTGACAAGGCATTAATAGGCATCAGAAAGGCTTTGACAAAATAAGAAAAATAAAAAAGAATAATGCAAGAATAACGCGTTTTTACTTTTCTGCAAACAGCGCGCATGACAAATAAATTAAACTAAATGTAATAGGTTATAAAAACAAAAAGGCGGAGACACTCTCCGCCTTTTTGTTTGCCTTTAATTCTTATAATAATTATATTTATTAGACTTCTAAAATTATTATAGCTGCTTTTTAATTTTGCTTTTTGTTTCCTTTTCAAAAAAAGATATAAGACAGTTTTCTGCAATGCAATTACAAAATGCTTAGTTTACCGCTTTGCCATGTCTTGCCGCAGTATTTTAATCAACAAAAATGCTTTGCAGAGGCAGGTGCGCTTTTATTCTTCTTGCCGCAGTTTTATCCGCAAAATACCGTCAAGGGGCACTATTTTTATCTAACACCCGCAAATTATGCCGCCTTAAATAAACAGTGTTGTGCCGACGTTTTCGTTGCGGCTTATATAGGTCGCTACGCCCGCAAACTCCACTCCGTCAATAAACTCTTCCGCTTTAATGCCCATTAAGTCCATGCTCATTGTGCAGGCAATCATTTTTACGCCCGCTTCCTGCGCCTTTTTAATCATGGTGGGCAAGTCGTCAACATTTTTCTTTTTCATAATGCCTTTAATCATTTTGCTGCCCATTCCCGCCATATTCATATTGGAAAGGGGAAGCCTTGCCGCGCCCCTCGGCATCATTGCGCCAAACATTTTTTCCATACCCGTTTTGCTGACTTTTACAGCTTTGTCTTTGCGCAAGGCATTTAGTCCCCAAAAAGTATAGAAAATGGTAACGTTTTTGCCCTGCGCGGCCGCGCCCTGGGCTATAATCATTGCGGCTAACGCCTTATCAAGCGCGCCGCTAAACAGCACGATTGTGGCGTTTTTTTGCTCGCCCGCAACGGAATTTTGAGCCTTTACTCCCTTTTGAATTTTGGCTATATACCTGTCTTTTTCCGACTTCATTTCCAAAAGGGTATGCCCGTTGGTTTGGCACCAGCTTTCCACGTCCTTTACAAAGCCGCCGTCGGTAGCGGTAACGCAAAGCGTTTCTCCCTCTTTCATTTCGTTAAGCGCCTTGTAAGTCGCCATTAAAGGACCTGGGCATTGCAGCCCCGCCACGTCAATTTCTCTGTTTGCCGCCTTGTCTGTTACGGTGTTTTGCATATCGTTGCCCTCCCTGTTAACGGTAAGAATTTTATTTTTGCCCGTTTGGTGTTTAAAGGTTTTAAAGGTGGCGTATCCCCCCGAAAGATTATAGACGTTTTTGTAACCCGCGCCGCGCAAAATATTTACCGCCAAATAAGCCCTAAGACCCGCCTGACAGGTAACGTAAAGGGGCGCCTCTTTGTCTTGCGGCATTTTGTCTAAATTATTCCGCAATGCGTCAAGCTCAAAATTATAGGAGCCTTCAATGTGCCCGTTGTTGTATTCAAAAGGGGTGCGAACGTCCAAAAAGTAGTTACCCTTTTTTACAACTTCTTCAATTTCGTCGTGCCTCACTAATTTATAGGTATTTTTTTTAACGTTTTCTGCGATATAGCCCAAAATATTTACGGGGTCTTTGGCAGAAGAATAGGGCGGGGCGTAGCAAAGTTCCAAATCGCTTAAATCGTATGCCGTGCCGTTAAGCCTCATAACGGTTGAAATAACGTCGATACGCTTTTCCGTGCCCTCGCCGCCAACGCCTTGCGCGCCGTAAATTCTGCCCGTTTCAAGGTTAAAAAGCAGTTTTAAAGTGATATTTTTGGCGTTGGGGTAATATCCCGCATGGTTTGACCTGTGCGCATGCACAACGGTATAAGGAATATTTTTTTCATTTAAGACGCTTTCGTTCGCGCCCACCGAAGCTACCGTAAGCGAAAATACTTTAAGCGCGTTCGCGCCTAAAATCTTGCTTTCTTTTATCTCAATGCCCATAATATGGTCGGCTAAAATGCGTCCCTGCCTGTTGGCGCCCCACGCAAGCGACACCGCGTAAGGGGTGTCGTCAAGGGGGTTGATAACCTCAATCATGTCGCCTACGGCAAAAATGTCGTCGTTTATTTCGCCGTTTGTGTAGGTGTTAAACGTTTTGCTTACTTTTAAATGCCCCCTTTTGCCCGTTTCAAGGTTGGCTTGCTTTGCCAAAGCGTTTTCGGGTGTAACGCCTATCGCCAAAATAGTCATATCCGTGTCAATGGTTTTTCCGCTTTCCAAAACAACCTTTTGACCCTCAAAGGAAGCTATGCCGTCGCCCAAAATAAGGTCTATGCCTTTTAGTTCCAGCTCGGTATGCACGATTTGAGCCATTTCAAAGTCAAGGGTGCGCAAAACCTGCCGCATTTTTTCTACAAGCGTAACTTTAATGCCAAGTTCCGTAAGGTTTTCAGCCATTTCAACGCCTATGAAGCCGCCGCCGATGACAACGACGCTTTTAACGCTGCCGCCGCTTACAAATTCTTTAATTTTTAGCGTATCGGGAATATTGCGCAGCACGAATACTTTTGAGCCTTCAATGCCTTTTATAGGGGGCATAACGGGCTTTGCGCCGCAGGAAAGTATAAGCTTTTCGTAGCTTTCCTCGTAAATTTCGCCGCTTTGAAGATTCTTTGCGGTAACGGTTTTTCTTTCTTTGTTTATTTGTGTAATTTCCGTTTTAATGCGAATGTCAAGGTTAAAGCGTCTGCTCATGCCCTCAACGGTTTGAACCAAAAGGTCGCTTTGGTTTTTAATCACTCCCCCTATATAATAAGGCAAGCCGCAGTTAGCGTAGGAAATGTATTGGTCTTTTTCAAATATAACGATTTGCGTTTCTTCCGAAAGGCGTCTGAGCCTTGCAGCCGCGGTAGCGCCGCCCGCCACGCCTCCGATAATTACAATTTTCATCTCTTTATACCTCGCTTATTGAATTATATATTAAAGAAAAAGCTTGCAAAACTAAGCAGACTTTTCTTTATTATAGTTATATTTTAGCACATACAGCGCCTTTAATGCAATAAAAAATAACACTGTTTGCTAAAAGCAAAATTCATGCTAAACAAAAGAAAAAACCTGCCAAAAGAGTTAAGAAACACTTTTCAAATACAAAAGATTTTCTAAGCCCGACATCAAAGAGTTCCCGCCTATATAAAGCACTTTCGCCTGTTAAAGGCTGGATAAAAAAGCGGTTTATCATTTTTTCAACAGCAAATATGTTTTGCGATTTTCAGACCCTTGACCTTAAAAAAGTATTGGGCATCGCAAAGCTCAATAACGGTTGAAAAGTGTTATTTAACGCAAATCAAGGGGGATTTTGAATATATTTGCCGAAAAGAAAACGCCCTATCATTTTTACTTGAAAGGGCGGTTAATAACCCTTTGCGCCTTGTAATTATTCACGCGGTGTGATATGATTTTTTTATGAATGAAAAACCTATTAATTCGTCTTACATAAGACAGACAAACCAGTTTAACGTTTTAAAGTATTTATGCGGCTGCCAAGAAACGACCATTGCCGACCTCGCCAAGCTATGCAACACCACCATAGTAACGCTTGGCAAAATTGTGCAGGTTTTACAGCAAAAAAACGTCATAAGCAGCTACGCCAACCAATCGGGGAAGGTGGGGCGGCACGGGCGGCTATATTCTTTAAACTTGGCGCAGGGGCTTTTTGTGTGTATGGATTTGACCTTTAAAGAAAACCTTACCGCAAAGCTCTACAACGTAAAAATGCAAGAGACCGCTTATTTCAAAAAACCCGTTAAAAAAGACTACGCCGACGCTTTTTACGCCCTCAACGAAGACATAAAAGACTACGCCGTTAAGGCAAATATGCCCGTTTTGGGGGTTGGGGTTTCCATAGCGGGCATTTGCGACAAGGACGCCGACAAAATGCTTTCCACCCTTTACGATTGGTATGACCAAATTGCGCCATATAGTTTTCTTTCAAATTGTTACAAAACGCAAAATATAATAATAGGTCAAGACGTTACTTTCGCAGCCCTCGCGCAAAGCAAAAAACTCATTAAAAACGCCAAAGAAAGCCTGTATTACCTTTATATAGGCGACGGCGTAGGGGGCGCGCTTGTAACGGGCAACACCCCTTATGTGGGGGCGGACCAAATTGCGGGGGACACGGGTCAAGTTTTGGTCAATACAAAAGAAGGTTTTGTAAGGCTTGAAGACATAGTGTCCATAGACAGGCTGCTTGCGGCAAAAAGCGGGGATTTTGAGCGGCGTATGGAAATATTGTATTCGTCAATTTACAACATAGTTTGGCTTATTAATCCCAATTATCTTGTAATAAACGCGACGGAGGGCGGCATCAACGACTTTATATACGCAAACATAAAAAAGTTTCTGTCCGACAAAAAGCCGCAAATACCCATAACCACCAAGTTTATGAAATCGGACGTTGCCGACGCGTCCTTAATAGGCGTGCTTCAACAGCTTACGGACGCTTATTTCCGCTCTTTGTAAAAATCACAGCAAAAACCGCCGCTTTTGCAGGCAAACTTATTGCGCGCGGGGGGGGTAAGATTAGCTTTTTACGAAAAAGCAAAGGACTTTGGTGTTTTTAAAAGCAGTGAATGCGTTTTCGTAAACAGGGTTTAGGCAAATACTTTAAGCGGAAAAGCGCAAAACAAAGCACAAAAGACTAAACACATACGTCTTGCGAAAACTAAGGGCGCTGACGGCAAAGACAGCGCCAATCATAATTCTTAAAACATATTTTCCAAGATTTAAGCGGCTACCAATGCTTTTAAGCGGCGAATTAAATTGATAATTATGATAAGAAAATAAAAGTTTGACAAAATGCAAAGGGCGGTAACGCCTTTTTTTACCGCCGTATAGACACCGCAAATCTGATTTGCAAAAGCTTTTTGTTGCAGCCCCGCGGCGGTTTTTAATAATTGAAAAAATTAAGCAAAAGTTTGAGGTTATTTGTCGCTTCGCATGTTTTATCTGCCGTATTTTCGGCAGAGATTTTTTATTTTTACAGCAAGCGCTTTGAAAAAACTTCTTTGGCATTCTTTATAGCGCCAATTATTTTCGTTTAATGTGCCCGGTGTGTTCATTCTGTATTTTTTGCCCCTTAAAAGAAAATCCTGCATAGGTATTATGGCAAAAGCGGCATCGCTTGCAAAAGCAAGCTCAATTACCGCGCCCGCAAGCCCCCTGTCGGTTAAAAAATGTCTGATGCCGCAGTTTTCGCGTCTTTTTTCAACCTCGCTTGCGTAAACGCGCTTTTTATCCGCTTTAAGCGTTTTTAAAAAACCCATTAGAGTGTCGTTATCGTGCGTGCCGCTGTAAATCACGCAGTTTCTGCCGACGTTTTCCATGTTATGCGTATTTTCTTTTAGTCCGTCAAAGGCAAATTGCAGCACGCGCATAGAGGGAAAACCGGTAAAATCCATAAGTTCTTTGAGCGCGCCGTCATATACTCCCAAATCTTCCGCAAGAATATTTTCCTCTTTTAAGTCTTTAAACAGGTCTTTGCCGAAACCCTCTTTCCACTCGCCGCGCGTTGCGTTTTCGCTTCCGAAGGGGATTGAATAATAAGCTGAAAAAGCCCTGAAATGGTCAATGCGCACAAAATTGTAAACGTCAAGCGCTTCTTTAATGCGTTTTTTCCAAAAGGCGTAGTCGTCTTTTTGCATATAGCGCCAATTATAAAGGGGGTTTCCCCATAGCTGACCCTTTTTGGAAAAATAATCCGGGGGCACGCCCGCGACGGACAGAGGGGTTTTATCTTCGTCAAGCAAAAACATTTGGGGATTTTTCCACACCTCAACGGAATCGCGCGCCGCATAAATAGGCATGTCGCCTATAATTAAAACGCCTTTATCGTTGGCGTAGCTTTTTAAAGCGCTCCACTGCCGCAAAAAGATAAATTGAAGCCACTGCCAAAACTCAATTTCTCGGCTGTTGCGCGACGCGAAATCGGTTAAAGCAAGATTGTCGGCGAACCTATATTTTTCTTCCCAAAGATACCAAGGCGCGCCGCCGTTTTTTTCTTTTAGCGCCATAAAAAGCGCATAATCAAAATAAGTTTTTTGAGAAAGAAACGCTTGATATTCCCCTTTGCCCTGATAACGCTCAAAAGCAATTTTTAAAACGTCAAGGCGGGAGGCATAAAGCAATTCGTAGTCAACTCTGTTTCTTTGACGGCTTTTTTGGCCAATTAACTCTTTTTTTGTTAAAAGACCCTGTTCGCTTAGAAGGTCTAAATCAATTAAAAAGTAGTTAAAAGCGCTTGACGAGGGGGCTTGATAGGGGCTGTTTCCAAAAGAAAGGGGCGTTAAGGGCAAGACCTGCCAAAGGCTTAGCCCGCTTTTGTTTAAAAAATCTACAAAAGAATAGGCGCTTTTGCCAAGGCTGCCTATGCCGTAACGCGAGGGAAGAGAGCTAATATGCAGCAGCGCCCCCGCTTTTTTGTTGTAGTTTTCTAAAAGTCCCGCCAAAACTTATTCCTTCCTAATTATCTAAATCACACAGCGCAAAAGTTTTTTAATGAGCAGTAGGCAGCGGCAACGCTATTTCACTTAACTGCGCTTTGCTTAAACCAAAGTCTTCATAATATGCGCGTATTTTCTTTTGCTTGCGGATTATTTTAGCGCAAATTATCTGCAATATTTTTAAAAGGTCGGACGTTTCCAAAACCGCCGCAACGCCTTAACTAAGTAAACGCCGCCGATAAACATTTAGCCCTGTTCCTTGCACAAAAGTGTTTAGCTGCCTCGTCGTATGTGTCTTCGCGCGCGACCGTTAGACGCAGTAAAACTATCGCAACAAACGCCTTGCATATTAAACATATCGCCCAAATCTTTTAAAATTATTCCTAAAATTTTGTAAGCGCCTATTTTAAAGCTATCGCCTCAATTTCAATTAACGCGCCGCGGGGCAATTTTGCCACCTGTATGCAGCTTCTTGCGGGGTAAGGCGCGCAAAAATAGCTTTGGTATATTTCGTTGACCAGCGCAAAGTCGCCCATATCGGCAAGAAAAACCGTCGTTTTGACGCAGTGGGAAAAATCCATTTCCGCTGCCCTTAACAGCTCGCCTAAGTTATCAAGGACGCGCTTAGTTTGGCGGGCGATATCTTCTTCAAGCGCGCCGTTTGAAGCGTCTATGCCCATTTGGCCGCTTATAAAGAGCATTTGCCCTTGTAATAGCGCCGGGCTATACGGACCTATCGCCTTTGGCGCCTTATCGCTGCTGATAATTTTTTTCACTTTATTTCTTCCTCTTTTTAATTTGTTCTATAAAAAATTATACCACAAGACGGCTCAATTTTTCAAGAAAAACAGACCGCGCGCATTATAAATTTATATAAAGAATTAGAAGTGCGCCGCCGCTATTGCTAAAAAACCTTTAAAATGACATTGCACTTTTGGTTTGTCTTTTCTAGTCTTTTCTGTTTTATAAACTCCGCGCCTTCAAACAAAGAAAAACTTTTTGCGCATATTATTGATTTATTATTAAACTTTGATTTTTACAAAGTCGCTGTTGCGAAAGCATTAATTGATGCTTATAAAAGCATAAGTTTTTTGATTTTGCTAAAAAAAACATTTTTAAAAAAGGCAAAACAAAGCGCACAAGTTTCGTCTTTTAAATCTTTTGCATGTCATAGCCATATAAAAAAGTTATTCTACCTTCGCCTCCGCCGCTGTATTGAAAGTTTACGACAATCCCTAAAACCTTTTTTTCTTTGCCTAAAACCTTAATTTCTATGTCGGCTTTTACTATCTCTTTTTCGGCGCCGCCGAAAGCCATCTTTCTGCCCGCGCTGTTCAGTTCGCCGTAAAAATAATAATAGTCTGTGTTTTTCTCTTGCTTAAACTCGTATTTTAAAAAATAATTTTTCTTAATCGCCAGTTCCGATGCGCTTAAAAGTTTAAAATGCTGTTCGCCACCGCTTATTTTTTTACACAAGCTTTTATAATTTTTATCAAAAAAAATATCACTGCCGCTTGAACAAATAATTTGTTCTTCGCTCCCAAGGGGCGCAAGCTCCTGCTCTTGCCAAGAGTAAAGCGCTTTGATTTGCTCATTATCCTTTCCTATTTCAAGCGTATATTTATTTACTAGCATAACTCCGCTTTCGCAATATTCCGCGCTTGCCTCTATGTAATAAGGCTCTTTTGAGCCGTTTAACGCGCTTTGAAGTTTGGCAAACGTAGGTTTGGCGTCGCAGGAACATAAAGCAAAAAGCGTAATTATTACTAAACTGCCCGTTAAAACTTTTATAATATTTTTGTCCATTTATCCTTCGTTACCTCCTTATTATAAAACTGCTTATAACAGTCGCTTTCTTTTTTTCGCAAAGTTAAAAGCCGTCAAGCTAAAAGCGGCAAAAGATGAGGCGGCAAAAACAGGTGAAGAAAAAAGTTTTTCCAAAAACGTTTGCGCTTGTTCGCTTCTTCTGTTTGCCCTTAAAACCAGTTCGCCGTAGTCTTTTGCGGCGGCGTCCAGTTTTTGTTTGGCGCTTTTTACGCCCTCTTTGTAAATTATTTCTTCATAGAGTTTGTACAGCTCTTTTAGCCGCTCGTAACTGGATAAATACACGGCTTTTATGCCGCTGACGCCTGAAATAAACGCTTCTTCGGCCTCAACGTTTCTGTTTATAGTCAATTTTGCCGTCATTTGGCAGGTAAAATAGTTTTCTCCCGCCGAAAAATGCGCCGTAATAACATATTCGCCTCCTTGCAAAGCTCCCGAAAAAGGTTCGCCGTTACAAAAATATTTTACCGACACGCCCTGCGCAAGCTCCCCCGTTATTTCGGGTTTTTTGACGCTGTTATCAAAATCTGCCGTTAAATCGTTAAACTTTACTCCCGTTAAGTCTATTTTTGCTTTTTCTATTTCAATTTGTTTAAAAAGGGGCGAACCGCTTATGTAAAAATCCCCCAAAGAGGCATAGACGACATAAATGCCCGCGTTTAAAAAGAAGCATTGCTCTCCCTGTTGGGTAAAGGTAAGCGGCGCCGCTACGGTATTCCCCTTTTCGTCAACATAACAAGCTTTAACAAGAGAACGCATTTCGCCGCCGCAGTAAACAAGCTCTTGCGGAACCGTCCACTTTAATTCCACCTTTACGACTACGGTTAGCTTTGCATAAAGCGTCAAAGTGTTTTCGCCTTCAAATAAGTAATTTCCGTAAGGGCATGAGATTTTGGCATAAACATCGTATTCGCCCCTTTCCTTAGCCCCCTCAAATATTTTTGTGCATAAACTGTCGCAGTAATATTCCGCCTTTATGCCGTCGGGCAGCCCTTCGGCGCACAGTTTTTGAGCGCTGCCGTCATATTCTTTTACGCTGTCGCAAAAATTAAAATTGCTTAACGGCAAATTAAAGGGCGTAATAAAATAAACTCCGCAACTAAATTCGGCTATATAATTTTCGTTACTGCAAGCGCCGCTTATTGCATAGCACCCGACGTTTGTTCCGTTCTCTTTTGTAAGCGCTACTTCCAGCCTGTCGCCGTCAAGCACAGCGCCTTTGGTTATTTTATAAGTTAAAGGCAAAAGCGCCGCCGAATATACGCCTTGCTTGTCGTCAATTGCTATGCTTATTTGTCGTTTATCAATTTTTACAAAGGCGCTGCCGACAAAATCATGATAGTTTTCCTTTGAAACTTTGAAAAAAACCTCAAAATCGCAGGCGTTTTTAAAAGAAAAGGCATAATCGCGCCAAGTTACTTTGTCAAAGCTGTATTGCACCTTAGCGTCCTGCGGCGCGTCAACGGCAACTGAATGAGACTTGCCGTCGTAAACCCCGCTGTAAGAATATGCCTTAACGTCTAAGTAGGCGCGCCTTATGCTAACTTCAACGCTTGCTTGGGCAAGGGCTTTATTTTTGCCGTCCTTTACGCTTACGGTAAGGATATATTTTCCCGATTGGCTTACCTCGTTTAAAGTCAGCACGCTTGAAGCGCTTATAGTATCTTCGCTTCCCTCTTTGCGCCACGCGTAGCTTAAATTATCCAAAGGATGAAAAGCGACGGCGTTTAACATAAGGGTTTGACCGTAAACGCACTCGCTGTCGCCCTCAATGCTTATTTGGGGCGCAATCAAAGTATATACCGCGTTGACAACAATAAAATCTGTAATATTTTGAGTGGAAATGTCTTCCCATTCAGCCCTATAACCCAGCTTGGGAAGGGGCGAATAGAGCGTTTTGTCAACGCTTTGACCGTATAAAACCCCAACTTCCAAAGTTTTTATGTCGTCCTTAAAAATTACGATAAGCTGCGAAACTTTAATAAAGATTTCAAACTCGGCGCACAAATAGTTTCTGCCGTCTGCGGGTGTAAAGACGGCTAGCGCGCAAAACTCGCCGCCAATATTTAAAACGCGGTTTTCTTTCCAAGAAAAATTACCCTCGCCGCTTCCGCCTGTAAAAGCGCTGTCAAACAGACTTTGCCCCGCATAGATTTCTTTAACCGCGGGCAGGGTAAAAAACGGCGTAGCTTTTTCGATTATAATTTCTTCCGCCGCAGTAACCGCCGCGTAATTTTCGTCGCCGCCGTATTGGGCTTTTACAAAGTATCTGCCCGCAAATATAGGCGCGCCGCCTAAGCTTTGAGCGCCCGCGGAAATAAGCGTCGTAGGCACCGTCAATGCTCCGTCAAGATAATATGAATAGGTAATTTGCCCCTTAGGCTGGGTGTTACCCGCTACTCCTTGGGCAAAAGCGGTAAAATTTGCCGCTTTGCCGTCGTAAACCTTGCTTGTAACGACAAAGAAAAGCGTTATCGGCGCTTTTGTAATTTCAAAATATCCGTTTTCCGCCAGTTTTATCTCATAGTTGCCGTTTGACGAACAGGGCAAAACGCCGTAAACGCCGACGCTTTCCCCCTCCTCTCTTAAAAAGCTAATGTTGATTATCTCGCTGTAATTTTTAAGAAGAACTTCAAAAGAGATTGTTTCCCAAAGGGGGTCGCCACTTCCCCATGTTTTGCTTTTAACGTAGCCAAGGGGAAAACTTACCTCTATTTCTTTTTTTTCAATATCAAAATCAAGGAAATTTTCCCCCATAATATAAAAGTTGCCGTCGTTTAAAACAAACTCTGCGCGGTAAGAAGCGGCGTTTACGGGAGGACCGCTTATTTTTACAGGCTCGTTTTGGGTCAGCAGATAGTAAACCAAAGAGTATTTAAGAGTATCCGAAAAAGAACCTGCGTCTATGTCGACCTCAATTATATGGGCGTTTCCGTCATAAATCAAAGGCGAAGGAGTGAAAAAAGAGAGCGTTACAGGCGCTTTGTTAATATTAACGCAAAAACTTTGCGCGCAAACGATTATCGGCGTTTCCCCCTCAACGGCTAAGCGGGACAAATCGTAATTTATGTTTTGGGCGGCGTCTGCGCCGCTTACGGTAATTTCATCGGCAGCGATTTTCCAGCTGCCTAAATAATTCTGTTCCTTTAAAGCTAAGACGGGATTGCCGTCGTAAGTTTTTGAAAGCGAGCCGCAAAGAATAAGAAGATAAAATTCTTTTTTAACTACGCTTTCCTTTTTAAAAACAAGCGTTACAGGCTCAAAAAAATACGTTTCGCCCGCGACGGTCAAAGAACCGAGCGTGATGCTTAAAGAGTTTGCGTTTGTTGTGAAAACCTCGCAATACTCTTCTTGCAAATTGCCGTAATGAAGTTTAATAATTCTTTGAACCTCCCCGTTAGCTACGGTAAAGCTTTGGGACGCGTAGCTTAAAAGGGTATAATCCTTGTTAACGCCATAAAAGCAAAAGGTAAGATTATCCGTTCCGCTCAGATTTTTTCCCGCAAAGGCGGCGGCGGTATTACAATTAAAGTTAGCGTCGGTAACGCAATCTTTAATTTTAACTTTCAAAGGACTCTCTGATAACGCCGCCCCAATAAAACTAGCGGCGTTTTCCGCCTCAAAGCACGCTTTTACGGCAACATTTTCAAAACACAGTTGGCATTCTTGTCTGCCGTGATAAAAACCTATTAAACCGGCGTATTTTCCTCCTTTTATGCTGCCCGAAAGCGTTATATCCTTTATGCAAACCTCGTTTTCGCCCTTAGAGCTAAAAGCGATTAAACCCGCGGCGAAACTGTTTTGCATATTTATATTAACGTTTAAAGTATGCCCCTGCCCGAAAATGCTGCCGCCGTAGCCCGAAAAAGGAGTATTGCCAAATCCGTAAAAATTGTAAATAATATCTCCTTCTTTTTTGCCTCCGACTTTATTTAAAACAAAGCTGCCTTGCATGTTTTCTTGGCAGGGCACAGCCTTTCCGTCATAAATTACGGCGTAGCGCGGCGCAGTCAAATCTATATTTACCGTAAGCTTTACGCTTAGCGACTTTGCCTCTGAGGGAGAATATCCATGTTCTTCGCCCTCTTTTGTTATCAGCGTTAAAGGCAGCCCGCCGTTGATTGCCCACGCAAGGTATTCAAAATCGTTGGCGCAAGATATTTCGGCGATAGCGTTGCCGTCGCAATCAATTTCAACGGTAAAAAACTCTTTGCCGATATAGGAGGTTAAAGCGCCGCATATAACGTCGACATAAGTTTTAAAAACGTACTGCGCTTTGTCAAAAGAAGACACAAACTTATAAAGACCGTTTTTCATTTTTAGTCTAGCCGTTATCCCGCCGTAGTTGGCGCTTTCAAAAGCAGAAGGGGAAACATCAAAGCCGCAGAAAATTACTTGAAAGATAACTGTTATTCTTCCCTCGCCGTCGGGAACAAGGCTTAACTCGCAGTAACTTGCCGCGTTAAAAAGTTCAATTTCTTCTATCTGCGCGGCGCTGTCGCAGCACAAAGTAAGCAAAATACCGCAATTTGTGACGGTTATGTTTTCCCCCGCTGTGCCGCCAAAAAGATACCCGGCGTAGGGCAAGCTGGGGGCAAGAAGATTTTTTGCAAAAATCTCTCCCGCCGCAAAGCAATTTTCTAAAACCGCGCCGTCAAAAACCCGGCCCGCTATTCCGCCGACATACTGCGCGCTTTGGGAATATATTGAAACGCAGCTCACGCAGTCATAAAACTTGCCGCCGCAGCCAACTATTCCGCCGATATATCCGCAGTCTGCCCAGTATGCATAAAGGCTGGCTTGGTCTTTTTCCCCGCCGGCAGCGCAGCCGCTTATTATTGTCGCGGCGTCGGCATAGCCTATAAGCGCGCCCGCATAGCTGCCGTTAGCGTAAATGCTTCCGCTTACATAGCAGTTTTTAACATAGCAGTTTTGGGCGCTGCCCGCAACGCCGCCCACATAGCTTTTGCCCTCAACATAAACGCCCTGCAAGCGCAGGTTTTGAATAATTGCACCCTTGGTATAACCAAAAAAGCCCGTGTAGTCTTCGCCGACAATTTGAAGGTTTTTAATTTTAAATCCGTTCCCTTCAAGATTTCCGCAAAAAGGGCTTTGCAAACTTCCCAAAGGAGTCCATACGTTTTTGAAATCGCAAAGGTCTATATCGGCGCATAAAGTATATTTGCCGCTTAAATCTATCAGACTTGTGTCAAAATGCCCTTCTTTTTGCAGCCCCTGCAAATAAGCAAGCAAGTCATCGCTTGAAGCAATTTCGTATTCAAAAGGCAGGTTAAAAGAAACGCTTACGGTAAAAAATATACGGCTATCGGTTATCCCAGCAAAAAAGTAAAAATCGTTGGCTTTTAAAGGTAAAAGCTCAAAAGATTTACCGTATTGCTCGCTTAAAAACTTTCCGTTTTTATAAACCAAAAGACAATCAAAAGTCAGGTTAAAATCAATTATATAATTCTTGCCAGCCGTTGTTTCCGTCAAAAATATGTAAAAGTTGTGTTGCATGGCGTCTTTTGCGGTTTGTGTTTTTAAAAAAGCCGAAGCGCCTTTTTCTTTTAAAGATATGGCATTTTCATCAACCGAATACTTAAAATCAAATATAAAATCATTAAGTAACGGATAGCAAAAACCCTCTTTCATTACCCATTCGCAATCGTAATAATAAAGCAAATCAAAAATGTTTTCGCTTGCCGCGCCCATTGTAACAGAGCCGTCCTGTTCAAACGCAAAAGCGCCCTCTAAGGCGCAGGGAGCGCAGTTTGCAAGGTAAAAAGCATTGAAAAGCTTTATTTCACCCCATATTTCGACGATAACAGCATCGGATTTCCTTGCGGTAACTTTTCCCGAATTGTAACTGTTAAAAACGCTTATATCGCCCAAAGCTTTGGACGCAATTCCGCCCCCGCGCCCGTAAAAGCACTGTATTAACGCTAAATTGGCGCAATTGGTTATAAACAGCTCTTCCCCGCCGCAGTATGCCGAAATTCCAGCGGCATCGGCGTAAATGCCGTAAGATATTACCTGCGCGCCGTTTATACAATAACTTATTTCGCCGCGGTTATTTAAAACGCCGACAATTCCGCCGACGCCGCCGTATAAAGCGTTGGAGGAAAAAATGCTTTGAAAGATGCCGCACTCAATAATTGAAACAGGCGCGGCGCAGTATCCCAAAACGCCGCCAACGCCCGAAGTGCCGCAAGCTTGTGCGCCTTTTTCCGTTATAACGCAGGAATCAATAAAAACTTGGGCAATTTGCGCCTTTAAACCCTCAACAACCGCGGCTACGCCGCCCGCGGAATATATTGAAGAAATCTGACAGTTGTTTATTGCAACGCCGCTCACGATTAGCTCTCCCTTTTGAACGCAGGCGACAACTGCAGCGGCGGCTGTATCTGCAATAACGGCGCAATTTATAATGGAGCAGTCTTGAACGCTGAGTCCGCCTTGTGCGCAGGCAACCAACAAGGCGGCGTTTAAGTCCTCAGCGATTACTTCGCAGTTTTGCGCGGTAACGCCCTCAATATAAAGGTTTACTCCCTCTTGCGATATTCCAACGGCACAGCCGATATTTGTATAGCCGTTTGCGGAGCAATTATTAAAAGCGCAATCGCTGATATTGACGCTTCCCCCGCCCGCCGCCCGCGATGCCAAAATGCCCAAGCCCAAACAATTGCGCCCGCCGTAAACGTTGCAATTGTTAAAAATAACGCCATAAACGGCTGCATTAGCGTAAATATTAATGCATAGGATACTGCCGTAAAGATCCGAAGTTTGACAACTAATATTTTCAAAAGCTATGTTTTTAATTATTCCGTATAAATTAGTTATAAAAGCCGCATTAGTTTCGCCGCTTTTTAAAATAAAATTACTAATTGTAAAGCCGTTGCCGTCAAGAACGCCGTAAAAATTGTCAAGCCCTAACCATATTCCGCCCTCAAAATCAATGCTTTTGCAAAGCTGAAAATATGCGCTTTCCCCTTTTGCATTTTTTCCGCCGTAAGTGTAATTTATATAGTTTTTAAGCTGTTCGCCGCTTTCTATAAGTAAAGGGTTGCCGCTGGTTCCCATATCCCCGGGTAAAACGAACTCGGCTTCAAAGGCAATACTTACCGTTTTTACAGTTATGTCCCCTTTAAAAACCTTTACCGTCAATATTCCCCCTTGCCCGATATAAAACTCATATGCCTCGTTTCCGTTTGGCGGCAGAAAGGCGCCGTTAAAGGTAACGGACATTGAGTAGCCTTCTTCTTTGCTAAGGTTATTTGCATATAGGGAATAAAGACCGCCGCTTTGCTGCCAAAAGTTAAAATTGTAAATATTTTGCGCGTCGCTGAAATAAACGGGAGGCTCGCCGCTTTGCTCTAAACACAATTCAAAATCGCTAAGCGGATATTTTGCTTCAAAAAATATGTAATCAAAGCCTTCTTCGTTTTCCCAATACACTTTAATTACATATAAAGAGGGTTGACATGCCAAAGCTAAGTTTGCACGGTTTGTCTCAAAAGATACTTCCGCACATCTTTCCAAAAAGGTTAAAACGTCTGCGCCAAGGGAGGGGTCGTATATGTAACTGTAACGGCATACCTCAATGTCCTGCAAAGGTTTCACAAAATCAAGAAAAACCCTATCGGGCGTAGCGGCGTAACTTTCAAAAATATATTTCCAAACCGCGCTGAACACATCGGCTTTAAGCGGTTCATCACCGCTTTGGCAATAGACATTTTTTAATCCATTTACGCATTCTTTTGAGGGAAAATCTTTTTCTTGCGCAAGGTCAAAGCACCCGCTGTAAAGAACACTTTTTGCGTTGTTTTTGCCGATAAAAACGTCGGAACTTAAAATTCCTTCAATTTTGGCGGCGTTAATGCAGTTGTAAAGCGCCAAAACGCCATTGCCCGCAAAAACATACCCCGCAAAAGCCCCGCCGCAGCCCGACGCGCCAACCTCGCCGTAATTAAGGCAGTTTTCAATTCTCATGTTTTGGCAAGCGCTGTCAACATAGCCGACAATGCCGCCGCAATTTGTTGAAAGGGTTTCGCTTTGGCAACTTATTTTTCCGTAGTTGGCGCAGTTGCTTATCTCAATTTCGCGGCACCTTATATATCCCAGCAATCCTCCCGCTTTTTCGCCGCTTTGGCAAATTATGTCGGAAAAGTTGGCGCAGTCAATAAGGGTAATTTTTGACGCAAGGGTGGTGGTGTAGTTGCCTGCCATTGCACCAAAGCAAGTGGCAAAGGGCGCGATATCAAAGTCCCCGACGCTTATGCAGCTGTTTAAACAAACGCTTGACGCGCCGTAGTATATATAGCCGACAAATCCCCCGATATTTTTGCTTTTTTCTTTTGAGACGATTATCTTGCCGCTAAAAAAGCAGTTGTCAATGTCAAGTTCCCGAGGAGCCGAAGGCGAGGGATAAAAATAACCCAAAAACCCGCCGACATTGTTTAAGGCGTCAAGCTCTATTTCTGACTTACAGTTTTTAATGCTCAAATAGCCCTTGCCTATTCCTATAAAACCTCCCGCCGATGCCGAGGAATTGCTTGTCTTAATGCCTCCCTTTACGGTTATATTTTCAATATACACTTCGTCAAGGGACTGCGCCGCAATGCCTCCGCCGTAAAAAGCGCCCCCTGCCGCCAAAGTGAAATCTACGTCTAAAACAAGATTTTTAATTAAACAGCCGCTTATATAGCCGAACAAGCCGCAGCTGTTGCTTTCGCCGCCCTTTAAAATAAGCGTTTTGCCTCCGCCTTCAAAAACGCCGCAAAAGGGCAGACCCGAAACGTTAAAAAGCGGCGTCCAGTTTTGCATCTCAATATCGCTTTCCGTCAAAAAATAAAAAGAAGAAAAAACGCTTGCCAGGCTTGTATAGCTTTGGCTTACAACGTCAAAAACCCTTTCAAAACACTTCAAATTGCTTATTTGGGCTAAAAGCGACAAATCGCCGGCGTCTTTAATTATGACGGGGCAGTCGCTCTTTCCTTTTCCCTCAAAAAACAAAGTTTTTTGAGCGTAAACGGTAATGTCTTCTTCTAGGGCAATAGAAAAATCATAGTTTTGAGTTAAGGTTAGGTCGGCAAACCAACCGTAAGCTGCCTCCGCGCCCCCTAAATAAAGCGCTATATCTTCCGCCCTTTCGCCCTTATTGATATAAAAAATGTAATCTTGTTTCTGGCTGCCCTCTAAAACGCGATAAGTTATGCTGACCAACTGTTTTTCCGACGCTTCTTTTTTACTCAGCAAAGATTTGCCGCCCTCAAAAAAGATTTTATTTTGGGAAATAAATACACTTTCTCTGTCAAAATCTTCAAAATATGAACTATTTTCAGGATTTTGCGCGCATAAGCAGGCAAAGTATGAGTAATTTAGCCAAAAACTCAAAATAATAATGCCAAAAACAAAAATTACCCCCAACAGAAACACTTTAAGAATCTTCCACATTTTTCTCCTTAGTAAAACTGCAATTTATTTGAGCTGAAAGCGATATTTGCCTTTAAGCCAAAATCGTCTTTTTTGGTAGGCTAAGTTGAGTTAACGGGTGTTTTTGTTAAATTTTAAATATGCTATATAAAAAAAGGGGCAAAGAATTAGTTATCCTGCCCTTGTTTTTTGTCCGTCATTATCATCAATATTTCCTTGTCAGTTTCTTTCATACCCTTTGAGGCAAGGCGGCTTACGTTGGCAATCGTGTTGTCAACGCCTTTGCAAACTATCCCTTCGCCGTGATAAAACTGTCTTCCCTCCAAATACATTCTGTAACCCAATAGCCCCGCCTCTACCGCTACGGCTATTTTTGCGGCGCAGGAGGGCTTTGCGCCGTCGCAAATTATTCCGCTGCTTACGGCAAGAGTGTTTACAATTGTATGCGAGATTTCTTCAAGTTTTCCCCCCTCTAAATAGCAAATGCCCGCCGCCGCCCCGCACGCCGCCGATACCACGCCGCAATAGGCGGAAAGGGGTCCTATCCCACGCTTTTGGTGAAGCGTAACAAGGTCGGACAAAGCCAGCGCCCTGATAAGCTTTTCGTGAGAACAATTTATATTGTTTGAATATTCAATTAAGGGAAGGCTTGCGGTGATGCCCTGGTTTCCGCTGCCCGACACAACCACTACGGGAAGTTCGCATCCGCTCATTCTAGCGTCGCTTCCCGCTGCCGCGGCGGCTTTAACCTTTGTGGCGATATCTTCGCCGTGCCTAAGCAAAACTCTGCCTATTTGCGCCCCCCAAGCGTTTTTAAGCCCCTCTTGCGATATCGCGCTGTTATAATTTATTTGCCTTTCAATAATTTCCTTAATGTCGCAAACGGGTACGGTATCGGCGTATTCCACAATGTCCGCAGTATTAAGGCAGCTTCTGTCGCAACAGTTTTTTTGGGAAAAGTCTGTGCGCCTGCCCCTTGCGCTGACGCTTTTTCCGTTATATTTTACCGACGTGATGTTGGAATGTAAGTCTTCAATGACTGCCGAAGCGTAGTTTTCACCCTTGTAAAGGGTGATCTTAATGTAAAAAATCTTATCTTTTTTATATAGATTTACTTCAACGGGGATTATTTTTAAAAGGTTTTTTATATTTTCCGCATCGTCACCGTTAAGACAGGTAAACAGTTCAAGCGATTTATCGCTTTTTCCGATTAAAATGCCCGCCATCACAGCCGTTTCAATGCCTTTTTGCCCTCCCGTTTTGGGGACGACGACGCTTTTTACGTTTTTGACAATATTGCCGCTAACCTCGACTACAATTCTGTCGGGCATTTCGCCCAGCGCTTCTTTGGCGCGGGCGGCTGCTAAGGCAAGGGAAGCGGGTTCTGTGCAGCCCAGCGCGGGGATAAGCTCTTCGGTCAAAATGTCGGTATATTTTTGTCTTGTTGCTAAATCCAATTTAGTAAACCCCCTTAAAATAAGGCTACAATAATTTCTTCTTTATGTCAATATCAAGGTAATATTTTCCCTCATTTTACCCAAAAAAAGAGGAAAAAACTTTCCTCTTTTTAGACAAAAACCGCTATATATCTTTATTTTTTTACAATTTTCCCCGCTACGTAAGCGCGGTATTTTTGCTTTTTTCCTTTAATTATACAACGGAGGGTTCAATTATTAATTTGCCCTTTTCAAAGCGGTCAAGCTTTAAAAGCGAAGCGTCAACGGTGGGGGTAAGCCCTAGCATCATTTCCGACATTACAACGCCCGTTACGGGTCCGAACATAAAGCCGTGTCCCGAAAACCCCGCCGCTATGTAAAGCCCCTTAGCGCCTTTGATTTCATCGTAGATAGGCTGCTTGTCGGGGGACATGCAGTAAAGCCCCGCCCATTGGCGCACTACGTTAAGCTCTTTAAGCAGCGGCAAAAGCTTTACAACGCTTTTTGCCATTTCGTTTAAGAAGCGCCAGCCGCTCGTTACCCTTCCGTCGGTGGGTTCTTCGTCGTCGCCCCTTCCCATAATGAAACTTCCCTCGGGGGACTGCTGACAGTAAATATTATGCACAAAGCCCATAAACATAGGACCTTGCAAAGGCGCCACTTTTTCGGTAACCAAAATCTGATGGCGCTGCGAATAAAAGGGCAAGGGTATGTTTAAGGGGTCTGTCAATTCCTTTGTATAGGCGTTTGTGGCAAGCAAAATTTTGCCGCAAAGTATCTCTTGCCCGTCGCAAACCACGCCCTTCACTTTGCCGCCCTCAATTAAAATCTTTTCAACTTTGGTGTATTTTTGAATTGTAACGCCCTGCCTTGCCGCCGCTTGGGCGTAAGCCATAACTGTGTGGAAGGGGTTCAAAAAGCCGTCCTTGGGGCAAAAGGAGCCGCCTAAAACGCAATCTGTGTTGAGATAGGGGATAATCTCCTTTGCTTCAAGGGGAGAAACGAGTCTGCTGGGTATTCCCAAACTGTTTTGCAAAGCAACGTTTTTTTGAAACTGATTCATTTCTTTTTGCGTCGCCGCGCAAATTAAATAGCCTCTTTGGGTGAAGTCTATACTGCCTTTGTAGTCAAGTTCTTCCTGTAAATTTTCGTAGCGCTCAATGGCGTATTTGCTCAAAAGGCAATTCATTTTTGTGCCCCATTGCATGCGCACGCCCGCGCCGCATCTGCCCGTGCTTCCCGAAGCCAAAAACCTTTTTTCCAAAAGAAGAATATTTTTCGCTCCCTTTTTAGCCAGTTCGTAGGCGGTGGCAACGCCGCTTATCCCGCCCCCGATTATAATAATATCGGCTCTATTCATCTTCTTCCTCCGCCGCCAAAAGCTCCATTCTTATGGGCGTTGAAGGTGCCCTGAAAGTGGGAAGGGGTTGGTCGGAAACTTTAACCCCCGTCATTTTGGCTATTTCTCCCTGAATGATTTGACGGCAGGTGCGCCCCGAGCAGGGACCCATGCCCGCGCGCGTCGCCCGCTTTATTTCGTCTACCGTTTTAAGCCCTTTTTTGATGCAGTCGCGTATTTGCTTTAAGGTTATACCCTCGCAGCGGCACACGATTATTTCTTCTTCCGCCAAACCGCTTTCTTCCGCCGACAGGTTTTCTTTTATCGTTTGCGTTGCCGCCGTTAATTGTTCTTGCCCTGTGTATTGCTCCTTAATTTTAAAAAAGCGCACCTGCATTAAATATTTTTGCGGAACTTCAAGCCATACCACAGCCGTTTTGTCTTGCGACGGCGCGTTTACCGTCCTTAAAACTTTGGCGTCGCAAATGAAGTTTCCGCGTCGGTCAAGCCCCAAGACAATATCGCCGACTTGCGGCAGGGGCAAAAACTCGTAGGGAAGCTTTACCGTGCCCACGTCGTTTGAATAACTTCCGTCAACTACGAAAATGGCAAGTCCGGGGCAGTTTGAAACGCAAATTGCGCAGCCGTTGCAAACGTCGGCGTCAACTTGCGGCAAGTCGTTGATATTTTCCATTACCCGCATCGCGCCTCTTTTGCAGGAGATGTAGCAGGGGTTGCAGGGGATATTTTGAAAACACTCCGTTATAGCTATGCCGCCCAGTTTTAGCCTCTTTGCGGCAGGCGTAACGCTTTCTAACTGCTCTTGTTCTATAACGCCCTCTTTTTTGAGCATAGTTACCTCGCAAGGCGGGCTATTTCAAGCCCCGCCAAAATCTTTTGTCCCGTGTCGCCGCTTCTAAGCATTTGCGCCTGAGCTTTATAGTCCGCCAATTGTTCTTCAAAGCCGTCAATTTTTAAGTTAAGGTATTCAGCCGCGCCAAGCCCCGCGATATGCCCGCCTACCATGGCCGAGCTTGCTTCCTCTACGCCCGAAGCGTCGCCCGCAACAAAAATACCCTTTACGCTCGTTTGGTTTTTTTCGTCGCGCAAAGAAACGTATCCCCCCAAAGTGGGGGCAAAAGTCATTTTGCAGCCCGCCTGATAAAGCAATTCCGTCAACGGGGTAAGCCCCACGCTTATGCACAGGTTGTCGCAGGGGATTATTTGTTCGCTGCCCGTTATTTCGCTCCATTTTTCGTCAAGCTTTACAATTTCCACCGCTTCAAGCTTTTCTTTGCCTATCGCCCTTTTTACGGTGGTGCCAGTTAAAATGGGCACGCCCATGCGCGTAAGCTTTGAGGCGTGGACAAGATAGCCGCCGATTACGGGGGAAGCGTCCAAAACCGCTTTAACGTCAACGCCCGCCTGCATTAGCTGGTAGCTTACAATCAAGCCGATGTTGCCCGCGCCAAGCATTACCGTTTTTTGCGAGGGCTTGATTCCGTAAACGTTCATAAGCGTTTGCACCGCGCCTGCGCCGTATATGCCCGGCAAATCGTTATTTGGAAAAGCCAAAAACTTTTCGCTGGCGCCCGTTGCCACGACGATAGTTTTCGGCTGTATTTTTATGTATTTATCCCCGCTTTGAGCCGTCAAAACGCCGTCTTCGTATATTCCCAAAAGAGTGGTGTTTAACATAATGCTTAGGTTTGGATAATTTTGCAGTTTTTCTTTTAAGATTTCGCAAATATCTATTCCGCGTTTTGAGGCGTATTGCTTTTCGCTGCCGAAAAACATATGCGTCTGCTTTATAAGCTGCCCGCCCAAATGCCTGTGCCTTTCAACAAGCAGCGTCTTAGCGCCGCTTTTTGCAAGCTCCTGCGCCGCGCTTAACCCCGCCGGACCTCCGCCGATTACGCATGCGTCAACTTTAATCACCTTTGACCACCCCCACAGTTTTTTGCATCTCAATTACCATTCCTTCTTCCAAAGGGGTAATGCAGGTGCGCACGTTGCTTCTGCCGTTTACCGTGGCAAGACACGAGCTGCAATTGCCTATGGCGCAGTAAAGCCCCCGCGGACGGTTGTGGCTGTGACCTATTACCGATATTTTGTTGTCTGCAAGGGCGCATACGATTGGCTGCCCCTCAATGCCTTTTAAGCTTTTCCCTTGAAAAGTAAAAGTCACTTCTTTTTGGGGCGAAAAATTAAGTATCGGATGATTTTTAATTTTCATTTGGAATAAAATCCTTCTTTATCTGAAAAGTATAGTAAAATGCCGCTTTTTAATTCAGTATAGCAAATCGTCGGCAAAAATCAATATGATTAAGAAAAAACAAGAGAAAATTTTTTCAAATAATTGTGTGTTTAGTGTTTATTTTTATAAAGACAAGAATGTACTATGCAAAACACAGTTTCATTTATCGTTTTTCGCCCTGAGATAGGCAAGGCAACAGGTAGCCGCCCCAAAAGCATAAGCGTATAAAATATTTTTAATTTTAAGCAGTTTTTTACAAATATTTTGTTTTTTATTTATAATAAGCCCTTTATCGTCAATTTTTTTGTTGCTCTTTTTAAATAATTGTGCTATTATAGAGGCATTAACAAAAACGGCGCCCGCCAAAAAAAAGTAGCGCCGTAAATTAGGGTTTTAAGCCCTTAAATAACAGAAAGATAGAGGTTGCGAAAACTAAAATTAGCGGCGCAAAGTTGCTCAAACAACGTTAAAGCGCCGGCGAAAGGAGTTTTTGCCGAAACGGAATTTCTTTGAGGAGGTTGCCGTTGGGAGACGGGAAAATATCCCGCCGACTGTCACAGATTTGTGGAGCGCTATCGTTCGTAATTATCATTTTTTTAATGATTATTTTGCGGTCGGAGTGTTTTGCTCCGACCGTTTTTATATAAAAAAAGGAGAGGAAAAAATGAAGAAGTTTTTATTTTTGGTGTTGGCGGCAATTTTGGTTTTTACAAACCTTACGGCATGCGGACCCTTTGTGGACGACGTCGCTAAACTAAACGAAACGGGGGTTATCCGTATCGGCATGGAATGCGATTACGCGCCCTTTAACTGGACGCAGGCGGCAAGTTCCGACCGCACGGCAGCCATTAGCGGCGAAGGGGGTTATGCCGACGGTTACGACGTGCAGATTGCAAAATACATTGCAAAAGAACTGGGTGTTGAGTTGCAGATAGTAAAAATTGAGTGGACGGGGCTTGTAATGGCGCTGCAATCGGGGGTTATTGACGTCATTATCGCGGGCATGAGCCCAACTGCGGAAAGAAAACTCACCATTGACTTTTCAGACCCCTATTACGAAAGCGAGCTTGTGGTGGTAATGAGGGCGGACAGCGCATACGCAAAAGCGGAAAGCCTTGCGGGTTTGTCGGGCGCGAGAATAACAGGGCAGCAGGGGACTTTCCATTATTCCGTAATCGGGCAAATACCCAATGTGCGCAAGCAGACGGCAATGGCGGACTTTCCGACGATGATAACCGCCTTAAACAGCAATGCTATTGACGGCTATATTTCAGAAAAACCCGGCGCGGTTTCAGCGGTAAAAGCAAACGGCGGACTTACTTTTGTGCAGTTTAAAGCAAACAAGGGGTTTAAAACCAACCCCGAAGACGTAATGATTGCCGCGGGACTAAAAAAGGGCAGCAACCTTACTGCAAAAATTAACGAAATACTTAAAAAATTAAGCAAAGAAGACAGGGAACAAATGATGGACGACGCGCTTGACAATCAGCCGCTGTCGTAGCTGATTTGCAAAAGAGTTTTAAAAATATTGTCAGCGATTGCAGTTAAAAGGAAATCCTTTTAGGGCTGCGATAAAAAGGAGGCGGGTATGCCGCAAAGTTTTTTTGAGTGGGTGGCGTTTATATTTAAACAGTATTTTCCGCTGTTTATGCGCGGCACTTTAAACACAATAATAATTTCCGTTTCGGGCACGGTGATAGGTTTTGTCATAGGCTTGTTTGTCGCCGTTGCGCGCACTGTAAACGTTGACAAAAAAACGCCGTTTTTAAAAAAAGCTACCGTAAAGATTGCGCAATGGATTCTTACGGCTTACATACAAATCTTTCGCGGAACCCCCATGATAGTGCAGTCCATGGTAATTTACTACGGCGCAATGCAATACCTCCAACTTGCCATGCCACCGTTATTCGCAGCCGTTTTAATAGTTTCAATAAACACAGGCGCGTATATGGCGGAAATTATACGCGGCGGTATAATTTCCGTTGACAAAGGTCAAATTGAGGGCGCGCAGTCTCTGGGCATGACGCATTGGCAGACTATGGCGCACGTAGTGCTTCCGCAGGCTATAAGAAATATTATGCCCTCTTTGGGCAACGAGTTTGTAGTCAACATCAAAGACAGTTCCGTGCTTAACGTAATTTCTGTAAACGAGCTGTTTTTTGCCTCGAAGTCCGCCGCGGGAACATATTACAGGTATTTTGAGGCGTTCTTTATTACGGCGGTGATATATTTCATTTTAACGTTTGTCATTACCAAACTGCTGCGCATTATTGAAAAGAAAATGGACGGGTCGGCAACTTACGAAATCAACAATATGCAGCCCAAAATTCCTTCAAACCCAAAAACCGGAGGGGCATAAAATGTCGCGGATATTAGAAATTGACCATTTGGAAAAAAAGTTCGGCGAAAACAGCGTGCTTAAAGATATTCATTTTTGTGTAGAGGAGGGCGAAGTCGTAAGCATAATAGGCGCGTCGGGCTCGGGCAAAAGCACGCTTTTAAGGTGCATAAACATGCTTGAACGCCCCTGCGGCGGAGTAATAAGGTATCGCGGCGGCGACATCGGCGGCAATAAAATTGATTTGCAGCGTTACCGCGCCAAGGTGGTTATGGTTTTTCAGCAGTTTAACCTTTTTAACAATATGAACGTTTTGCTCAACTGCATGATAGGTCAGATGAAAGTGCTTAAAAGAAGCAATCAGCAGGCGGAGGAAACCGCCAAAGAATATTTGGCGCAAGTAGGCATGCTGCAATTTATAAATGCAAAGCCGAAGCAGCTTTCGGGCGGACAAAAACAAAGGGTTGCAATTGCCCGCGCGCTTTGTATGAACCCCGAGGTTATACTATTTGACGAGCCTACTTCCTCCCTTGACCCCGAAATGGTAGGGGAAGTGCTGGAAGTTATGAAAAAAGTCGCCAAAACGGGTCTTACCATGCTTGTGGTTACGCACGAAATGGCATTTGCCAAGGATGTGTCAGACAGAGTGATTTTTATGGATAACGGCGTTATCGTTGAAGAAGGCAAGCCCGAAACAATTTTTAACGCCCCGCGCGAAAAAAGAACGCAAGAGTTTCTGTCAAGGGTGCTGTGCGAAAGGGGCGTCCCTTTAACCGTTCGTTAAAAGGAGACAGCTATAAGCATATTTATATCTGTCTGTAAAGTGTTAGTATTGCGCTCTGCGCATATTAACACGGTAAAAGGGCGGCAAAGTCAATATTAAAAACAGTTTGAAATCATAATTACGCCTAATCATTTTGAACATTTTTATTCTTTGGTAAGCAAAAAATATTTCTAAGATTTTTTTAAAAGTTTTTCTTTTTGTGCAACAAAATTACATTTGCGCAAGACTATATAATAAAGTATAGCTTTAAAAATAGGTAAATTATGAAAAAGACATTGTCAATAAAAATAATACTTATACTGCTCATGGCGCTTATGCTTGTTTTTTCGCTGTGCGGCTGTAACGGCGATAACGCAAAAATTACCGAAATCTTTAAGACCAACGAAAAGAATGAAGGCAATGCGGGCGGCGTTAAAGACGAAACTTTGAGCCAAGTAAAGCAAACGGAAATTGAGCAAGCCCATGCAAAAATGCGGGCGGAGCAATACGACGGTTATAGTTGCCAGTCAAAAGTCATGCACTATTACGGCGAATATAACGGCGCTTACGTTGTCTATATGATTGACGGTTTGGCTTATACCTGTGCCATTACGGGCGAAGCTGTAAGCGGCGTTAGATTTACCTATCCAAGTTCCAATACTCTTTGGGTGTATGTTGCGGGAAAAGGGTTTTTCAGATTGCAGCAGGCGCATAAGAAAGGATATTTATCTCAAAATGATTTAAGCCAAATAGCAAAAAAACATAAAGAGTTTTTCGCGTATTTATATAATTAGCAGCGTTAAAAGCCTATTTCTAAAAATAGGTTTTTTGTTTTAAAAATAGACTTCATTTTTTAAAGCTTATAATGAGAATGTCAATATTGATAATAAACACAAAAAATTGTCAATAATTAATAAAGATGAAACCTATTGACATAGGGAATGAATGATTGTAAAATTTATACACTTTGGTACATAAGCTAAAATAATTTACGACAAAGTTACTCTTTAACTGAAAATTACAAAAGAACGCTTTCTCTTTGAAACGCAGGAAGTTCCGTTAATAAATCTAGCAGCATATAATATATAGGAGTGCATTATGAAAAAGTCGTTATTGATAAGATTGCTTTCAGCATTACTTATAATTATTTTCATTTTTTCGCTGTGCAGTTGTGAAATAAAAGACGATTACGGCGACGAAAACGGTAAGCTGACTATGAAAAAGGAAGAGGAAATTAAAGAAGCATATTTTAGCAAGCAGGCATCAATGGATAGGTATATAAGCAGCTTCCAACTAACCGTCAATGACCTTAAAATTGTAAATTATTACGGTAAATATAATAATTGTTATATTGTAATCATAAGCGGCAAGTCCAATTTGCATTATTCTGCCCAAACAATTGAAACCGTTGGTGATGTTGATATAAATTATACTGATACGAATAGAATATTGGCATATGTCGGCGGCAAGTTTTTTTCCTTGCAGACAGCGTATAAACAACGCCGTTTAACAAAAGATGATTTGTTCAAAATAGCGGAAAACCATAATGCGAATTATAAATATAAAGATAAGAAGTTGGATTTTGCCGACGACTACATTCTTATAGTGTTAAATACGGAAACGTCGTTTAAAGCGCTTGATAAAAGACTTACGCTTGATGATTTTAAGATATCAAACGCAAACAGTTTATATTGCGCAACGGAACGTTACTATTCAAGCCCCCCGCCGCATAATCAAGAATTTCATATGATGTATATTCTATTTATAACAAATAAAGGCAAAGAGAATATAATTGACGCAATTAAGCAATTAGAAAAGCTTGATTTTATTGAATCCGCCGAACCCGATTATGCAGGCTATTATGGAGTTGACCAGATTTCCCGGCTTTTTGAATAAGCTTTTAAATATTTATTATATTAAAAATATCTTTATAGATTGCCAAGATAATTGATTTGCAATTCATATTTTAAGGACAGAAAATATCAGCTCTTAAAGTTTACTTTTTAATTATTAATTATGCCCGTAACTTGCGAAGTATTAGTTTTAGTTGCGCATAATAGATATAGCAAGAGGGAGATAAAAAATTAATGTTTCTGACAAGAATCATTAGAAAATTATGGGCGCAAAAGTTAAAAAAATTTAAGAATAATGACTTAATATTTGTTTTAAGCCTTGATAAAAATACCGCCGTAAGCTATAATTAAAAGCGCTGGGAGGGCTGCTCAAAGACCAGGCTTTTCCCAAGCAAAATGGAGAAAGAGAAATGAAGAAATCCTCTGCGGGAACGTTGGAATCGGGCGACATTTTCATTGAAATCTCGCCAACGGAAAAGAGCGGTGCGGAAATCACCTTACAGTCTATCGTGGCGCACCAATTCGGACGCAAAATTAAAGCGGTGATTAAACAGACGCTTAAAGAAATGGGCGTAGACGGAGTAAGCGTAAACGCCACCGACAAAGGTGCCTTAGACTGCACCATTAGAGCAAGGGTTGCCACCGCCGTCATCCGCGCGCGCGGCGATCAAGGCTATAAGTGGTAAGGGGGTAGAAATTATTATGTCAAGACTTAGAAGAACAATGATGTTTGTCCCCGGAAACAACCCCAGCATGATGCAGGACGCGCATATTTACGGCGCCGACTCGTTAATGTTTGACTTGGAAGACAGCGTAACGCTTGCCGAAAAAGACGCGGCGAGAATGCTTGTTTATAATTCGCTAAAATCAATAAACTACGGCAACTGCGAGCTTGTGGTTAGAATAAACCCCCTTTCCACCCCCTTTGGCAAACAAGACGTTGAGGCGATGGTAAAGGCGGGCGTACACGTTATAAGAATGCCCAAAACGGAAAAACCCGAAGAAGTTGTTGAGCTTGAAAGAGAAATAGAAAAAGTTGAGGAAGAAATAGGCGCAAAGGGCAGGACGCTTATAATGGCGGCTATTGAGTCGGCTTTGGGTGTAATCAACGCCTATGGCATAGCGACCGCCTCAAAAAGAATGATGGGTATCGCCTTAGGCGCCGAGGACTACTGCGCCAATCTAAAAGTATCTAGAAGCAAAGAGGGCAAAGAGCTTATGCTTGCCCGCGAAACAATAGTCGTTGCGGCGCGCGCCGCGGGCATTGACGCTTTGGACACGGTATTTTCCGACTTGTCCGATACCGAAGGCTTCGCGCAGGAAGTGAGGCTCATTAAGCAGCTGGGCTTTGACGGAAAATCCATAATCAACCCCCGTCAAATAGGGATAATCCACTCCATATTCGCGCCCACCGAAAAAGAAATTGAAAAAGCGCGCAGAATTATTTACGCTATACGCGACGCCGAAGCAAAGGGAAGCGGCGTAGTCGCCTTAGACGGAAAAATGGTTGACAAACCCGTAGTTATACGCGCGCAAAGGACGATAGAACTTGCAGTCGCCTGCGGCGTATTGGAAGAGGAGGACGTTTAAAATGAAAGATATAGCGTTAGATAAAGAAAAACTTTCCAAACAGCTTGGTATACCCGTATACAGCGAGGGTTGGAGCAAGGAAACCATTCAAAGAGACACTACCCCCAGGATGGAGCTTCAAGTCAAAAGCGAAAAGCTTGTTGATTTGCAGACGGCAATCAAAAAGGCGGGGCTTAAAGACGGTATGACGGTGTCTTTCCACCACCATTTCCGCAACGGCGATAAAATGCTCAATTACGTTATGGACGCCATAGCCAAAATGGGCTATAAAAACATTAAAATAGCCCCCAGCAGCCTTTCGGAAGTCCACACGCCCTTAATTAAGCTCATTGAAAGCGGCGTAGTTACGGAAATCCAAACGAGCGGGCTTAGGGGCGCGCTTGCCGAGGCGGTTTCCCACGGCTTAATGGACAAGCCCGTTATCTTCCGTTCCCACGGGGGAAGGGCCGCCGCCATAGCAAGGGGAGAAATAAAAATTGACATAGCCTTTTTGGGCGCGTCGTCGTGCGACTATATGGGCAACGCCAACGGCTATTCCCGTTCCGACAAAGAAAAAAGCATCTGCGGTTCATTAGGTTACGCCAAGGTTGACGCTGATTACGCCAAAAAGGTCATTATTTTAACGGATAATTTAGTCCCCTACCCCAACGTGCCGGTATCTATTGAGGCCAACCAAGTTGACTATATAGTAATGGTTGACGAAGTAGGCGACGCCAGTAAAATCGCAAGCGGCGCTATACGCGAAACCAAAAACCCCCACGACTTACTTCTTGCACAAACGGCGGCAAAAGTTGTGGAACACAGTGGCTATTTTTACGACGGATTCTCAATGCAAACGGGAAGCGGCGGCGCGTCGCTTGCCTGCACGCAGTATATAAAAGAGGCGATGCTCAGGAAAAACATCAAGGCGCGCTTTGCTTTGGGCGGTATTACCAGCCATATGGTGCAGCTGCACGAAGAGGGGCTTATTGACAAACTTTTAGACGTGCAGTCCTTTGACGTTATAGCGGCGCGTTCTTTAAAAAACAACCGTTTCCACCAGCAGGTATGCGCCAACACATACGCAAACCCCTTTGAAAGAGGTTCCGCAATCCACTGGCTTGACGTAGTAATTTTATCGGCGCTGGAAGTAGACGTAAACTTTAACGTAAACGTTTTAACGGGCAGCGACGGCGTCGTTATGGGCGCTATCGGCGGACACCCTGACACGGCGCAGGGCGCTGCGCTTTCAATCGTGGTATGCCCTTTAACAAGAGGCAGAATCCCTTGCGTAGTTGACAAAGTTACCACTTTAATTACTCCCGGCAGCTGCGTTGACGTAATTGTTACCGATCAGGGCGTTGCCGTCAACCCCGCCCGCCCCGAAGTGGCGCAGCGGCTCAAAAAAGCAAAAATCAACGTCCTTCCCATTGAGGAACTCAAAAACCGCGCGTTAAAGGTTTTGGGCGAACCCGACCCCCTGCCCTTTGCCGACAAGGTGGTAGGCGTGGTGCTTTCTTCCGACAACGCGATTTTGGACTTGATTTACCAAATAAAAGAAGTTGAAGATTAAAGAAATTACTTTAACCGAGCTGTTGGCGGCGAGGGAAGAAAGGGCAAAAAGACAAAAAGAACTGATAAAAAAATACGGTTGTCCCTTGCTTTCCCTCACTGTAATGGCGGCAGGAACGGTTAAAAGAAGCGATATCACTTTAAAAATCGCTAAGGAAGGCGTCGGACAAACACAAAAAGCGTTTTGCGGCAGCATTTTGTTTGAAGAGCAAAGGGACTTAGACAGCGGATTTGAATATTTCGCGGCGCTGGATATGCTCCCAGAAGAAGCAAAAAAAATTTCCTGCCAAATTGAAAACTCCCACCCCTTGGGCAGGCTGTTTGATATAGATATACTCGACTTAAAGGGCGTCCCCCTGTCAAGGGAAAGCGTGGGGGAGGAAAAACGCAAATGCCTTTTGTGCGGCAGCGACGCCGCCCTCTGCGCGAGAGAAAAAACTCACCCGCATTCTTTGCTCAATGGGGCGATAGAGCAAAAAGTTGAAGATTTTTTTAAGAAAAATGTTTGAAAATTATCAGTTAAAAGAATTAGATTTACGTATTAAAAGCGAAGCCCGTAGGGTTATCGCTTTTTTAACGCAAAACGGGCTTAAATACGAGGCTATGAAGCGTTATGTTGCCTTTTGCGACGGAGATGAGATTGTCGCGGGAGGGGGCTTTTTTAACAACGTCATAAAATGCGTTGCGGTAAGCGAAAAAGCGAGGGAGCAAAACCTCATAAACGGGCTTATAAGCTATATAAGGAAAAGCATTTTTGACGGAGGCTACACAAACGCCTTTGTGTTTACAAAGCCCATATACGAAAAACACTTTAAGTCGCTTGCTTTTTACGCCGTGGGCAGGGGAGAAAAGGCGATTTTGCTTGAAAGCGACAAAAAGGGCATAGCAGACTACTGCGCCAAGCTTTCAAAATTAAAAAAAGAGGGCGTAAGCGGCGGAGTGGTGGTCAACTGCAACCCCATTACAAAAGGGCATCTTTATTTGATGCAGGAAGCCAGCAAGCGCGTTGACAATCTCCATATTTTCGTGGTAAAAGAGGACCAGTCGCTTTTCCGCTACGCCGACAGATTCCGTCTTATAAAAGAAGCAGTAAAGGATTTGCCCAATGTCATTTTGCACGAGGGAAGCGATTATATTATTTCGGCGGCGACATTTCCCTCTTATTTTTTAAAAGACGACATAGAAATTGCCGTAACTCAAATGCAGCTTGACTTAAATATTTTTGGCAGTAAAATCGCGCCCGCACTAAACATTTCAAGGCGTTTTATCGGCAGCGAAAGCGAGATATTTTTGGTCAATTACAACGCGCTGATGCAAAAAGAACTTCCCCTTTACAATGTGGAATGCGTTGAAATACCGCGCAAGACCTTCGGGGGCGAGGTTATTTCAGCAAGCAGGGTGCGCGCGCTGTTTGCGCAGGGAAAACTTGAAGAAATCAAGCCTTTGGTTCCGCAGCCCACCTACGACTTTTTGGCGTCAAGTGACAGCAACTATGCAAAAAAAGGATAAATCTTAAACAAAATCAAAAAACAAAGAGAGCTTAACGGATTGCGCCAAATACGCCTTAGGAGAAGAAAGCAAAACAGACAAAGGAAAAAAGTGATTGACGGTTTAAATATAAAAAATAAAGGCTTACTTGCGGCAAAAATTGCTGACGCCGCCTACGCCTCTTTGATAGAAGAACTTGACACTACCCCCAAACCGGGTCTGGTAGACAAAAACAACTGCGGCGCGCATGCCGATATGGACTACGCGCTTTTTGTGTTAAGCGCAAAAACCCTAAGACCTTACTTTAAGCTTATGGCGCAGTGCGTTGAAAGCTTGGGGCAAGAGGCATCTCCCCTTTTACAAAAACTGGGAATTGAGGGGGAAAGGGAAATGCTTAAAGCCACAAAAGGGGTCAACACCCATAGGGGCGCGATTTTTTCATTAGGGCTTTTTCTTTCGGGCGCTTGTCTGGCGGCAAAGGAAAATACCTTGCCGACATTGTCCCAAACGCTTAAAAAGGTTGTATTTTACGCAAAAAACTTAAAGCGCGACGACCAAACGGAGGGGGCGCGGCTTTGCAGGGCGCACAATATTCCCACGGCTTTTGACTACGCTTTGGCGGGCTACGAAGAAATATTTTCCGCCCTTGAAATAAGAGGGAATTTCCGCCCAAAAGAAGGGGAAAACATTGCAAATCTGCGTGTTTTGTTGTATTATATGGGTGCTGTAAAAGACGCTAACGCATACCGACGGGGAGGCGCCGAAGGGGCGCGGTGGCTTGCAAAAGAGGCGCAAAAAATCTCGCAAAATTTCAGCGTCGCCCATATGGAAAGACTTGACGGCGAGTGCATAAAGAGAAATATCAGCGCGGGAGGCGCGGCGGATATGCTTGCGCTTTGCATATTTGCGCAAAAGCTTATTGACTTAGAAATAATCCGCAAGGGTTAAATATTAAAAGGACAAAACAGGAGGATTAGTTGTGATACAACTGATTAACCACGGTGTCTATCTGAAAAACGGTAAAGACATTGTTGAGGGAGGCGCGGGCCTTATTTCGCCCGAGGAGGCGAGAGAAAACACAATAGCTTACCAAATATTGCGTAAGCACAACAAGGGAACGGACAAAAAGCTGAACATTGTTTTTGACGCTCTCATGTCTCACGATATTACTTACGTGGGAATAATTCAAACCGCAAGAGCAAGCGGTCTGACTGAGTTCCCAATGCCCTACGCTATGACAAACTGCCACAACTCTTTGTGCGCGGTAGGGGGCACAATCAACGAGGACGACCACGTTTTCGGTTTGTCCGCGGCTAAAAAATACGGCGGCATCTATGTCCCCGTAAACCAATCCGTTATCCACCAATACGCAAGAGAAGCTATGGTAAAATGCGGCTCAATGATTTTGGGAAGCGACAGCCACACCCGTTACGGCGCTTTGGGCACCATGGGCGTGGGCGAAGGCGGACCGGAACTTGTTAAGCAGCTTTTAAACAATACTTATGACATTGACGCGCCCCAAGTCGTTTTGGTATGGCTTGAAGGGGAAGTCAAACAGGGCGTAGGTCCCCACGACATAGCAGTATCTTTGGTAAAAGAAGTATTTGACAATAACTTTGTAAACAACAAGATTTTAGAGTTTGCCGGTCCCGGCGTAGCCAAGCTGCCAATAGATTTCAGAAACGGCATTGACGTTATGACGACGGAGACCACTTGCCTATCTTCTATTTGGGTTACCGACGGCGTAGTAAAAGAACACTATGCAAAACACGGCAAGGTAAATGACTACGCTCCCTTAAAGCAGGGTCAAGTAGCCTACTACGACTCAATGATAAAAATAGACCTTTCAACGGAAGAAGCTATGATTGCGCTTCCTTTCCACCCCAGCAAAGCATACCCCATCAAGTTTGTTCAGCAACACGCCAAGGAACTTTTTGCGGCTATTGACGCCGACGCCAAAAAGCAGTTCGGCGAAAAGGTTAAGCTTGATTTATCAAGCAAGATAAAAAACGGCAAAGTTTACGCCGACCAAGGCATCATCGCGGGCTGCGCGGGCGGTTTGTTTGACAACATGGAAGAAGCTGCCGCAATCTTAAAGGGCGCCACTACCGGCAACGACTATTTCGGTCTTTCGGTTTATCCCGCTTCAATGCCCCTATATATGGCAATTACGCGCGACGGCACCGCCGAAGCGTTGCTTGCAAGCGGCGCAATAATTAAGCCCGCTTTCTGCGGACCTTGCTTCGGCGCGGGCGACGTTCCCTCCAACAACGGTTTGTCCATAAGACACACCACCAGAAACTTCCCCAACAGAGAGGGAAGCATACCCAAGGACGGTCAAATCAGCTCAGTCGCTTTAATGGACGCGCGCTCAATAGCCGCCTCCGCCGCAAGGGGCGGCGAACTTACCGCCGCTACCGAGGTAGAATACGAAATGCCCAAAAACGAGTTTGTATTTGACGGAAGCATTTACGAAAAGCGTATTTATAACGGCTGGCGCAAACCCCAGCCCCAAGAAGAGCTTAAACTAGGACCCAACATTACCGACTGGCCCAAAATGTATCCCCTGTCGGAAAATATGCTGCTTGAACTAACAGCGGTAATACACGATCCCGTAACGACTACCGACGAACTTATCCCCAGCGGCGAAACGAGCAGTTACAGAAGCAACCCCTTAAAGCTTGCGACTTTCGCGCTTTCAAGGAGAGAACCTTTGTATGTTAAGAGAAGCCAATTAGTGCAGCAGCTTGACAGGCAAAGAAGAGAGGGCAAAGTTGACGAAAAAATTATCAAGGCTTTGGAAAAGGTTACAAATAACGCCCAGCAAGCCGCGAAAGTTACCTCTTTCGGTTCCTGCGTATTTGCAAACAGACCGGGCGACGGCAGCGCGAGAGAACAGGCTGCAAGCTGCCAAAAGGTTTTGGGCGGCGACGCAAATATTTGCTACGAATACGCAACAAAGCGCTACAAGAGCAACTGCATCAACTGGGGTATCGTTCCCTTCACCATTGACAAGGAAACCCCTTTTGAATATAATAACGGCGATTTCGTGTTCGTTCCCAACGTAAGGGCGGCAATTGAAAGCGGACAGGAAAAAATTCCCGCCAAGGTCATAAGCGGACAGGAAGTAAAGGACATTATCCTTTACGTTAAGAACCTCACTCCCGACGAAAAAAGTATCATCTTAGAGGGTTGCTTAATGAACTATTACGCCGCTCTCAACAAAAAATAAAAGGAGAAAATTAATGAAAAAGATTAAAATGACCACTCCCGTTGTTGAAATTGACGGCGACGAGATGACGCGAATTATATGGCAAAACCTTAAAGACGAACTTATACTGCCCTATGTGGACTTAAAGACGGAATACTACGATTTGGGCTTAAAGGAAAGAGATAAGAGCCAAGACCAAATTACTATTGACGCCGCAAACGCAATCAAAAAGCTGGGCGTTGGCGTAAAATGCGCCACCATTACCCCCAACGACGCGAGAATGAAGGAATATAACCTTACGCAAATGTGGAAAAGCCCCAACGGCACCATTCGTTCCATATTAGACGGCACGGTTTTCCGCGCTCCTATCATTGTAAGCAATATTAAGCCCGTCGTTAAAAACTGGGATAAGCCCATTACCATTGCCCGTCACGCATACGGCGACGTATACAAGGCAAGCGAGTTTGCGACGCAGGAAGGCGGCACAGCCACTTTAACTTTCGTCGGCGACAGCGGAAAAACTACTTCCGTAGAAGTAGCCAAGCTTAAAGGACCGGGAATCTACCAGGGAATGCACAACAGAGAGGACAGCATTGTTTCTTTTGCCCGCTCCTGCTTTAAATACGCGATAGCCACCAAGCAAGACTTGTGGTTTAGCGCCAAAGACACAATAAGCAAGAAGTATGACGGACGTTTCAGGGACATTTTCCAAGAGATTTACGACAAGGAATACAAGCAGGAATTTGAAAAACTCGGCTTAGAGTATTTCTACACATTAATAGACGACGCGGTAGCGCGCGTAATCCGCAGCCGCGGCGGTTATATCTGGGCATGCAAAAACTATGACGGCGACGTTATGAGCGACATGGTATCCACCGCTTTCGGTTCCCTCGCCATGATGACGAGCGTGCTTGTTTCCCCCAACGGTCAGTTTGAATACGAGGCAGCCCACGGAACGGTAACAAAACACTATTATAAATATTTAAAGGGCGAAGAAACTTCCACCAACCCCGTAGCTACGATTTTCGCGTGGAGCGGAGCTTTAAGTAAGCGCGGCGAGCTTGACAATTTACCCGACTTGGTTAACTACGCCGATTGTTTGGAAAAGGCTACCTTAGACACCATTGAAGAGGGCGTTATGACAAAAGATTTGGTAGGACTTGTTGAAGGCATGACTCCTACCGCTGCAAGCACCACTGCTTTCATCAAAGAAATTAAAACGCGCCTTGAAAAATTGCTGAAATAATGTTTAAAATAACACAAAAAATAAACCTCAACGAAGCTGTTACACAAATGACGTTTTTTGCTCCTGCCGTCGCCAAAAAGGCGATGGCAGGACAATTTGTCGTGCTGAGAGTTGAGGAGAAGGGCGAAAGAATCCCCTTAACCATTTCCCATTCCGACGTAAAAACGGGGGAAATCACAGTAGTTTTCCAAGTGGTGGGAGATACTACGAAAGAACTTAACAGTATTGCCCAAGGGGGTTATATTACCGATTTGGCGGGACCTTTGGGCGTGCCTACAAAAATTGATGAAAAGCTTGAAAGAGTTTGTGTCGTGGGGGGCGGCGTGGGCAACGCAATCGCCTACGCGGTGGCAAACGCCTTTAAACAAAAGGGCGTAAAAGTTGACCTTATAAGCGGTTACAGGACAAAAGACCTTGTTATAATGTGCGACGAGCTGAAAAGCGCCTGCCAGGATTTTTTCCTTGTTACCGACGACGGCAGCGCGGGAGAAAAGGGTTTTGTTACCACAAAACTTGAAGCTTTAATTGAAAGCGGCGTTAGATACGGCGAAGTCTTTGCCGTAGGACCGGTAGTTATGATGAGGGCGGTATCCAACCTTACAAAAAAATACGGCATTAAAACCACCGTTTCATTAAATCCCATTATGGTGGACGGCATAGGCATGTGCGGCTGTTGCAGGGTAACGGTAAACGGCAAGGTAAAGTTTGCCTGCGTTGACGGACCCGACTTTGACGCCCACGGCGTTGACTTTGACAACCTTGTAAAACGCAACAATATGTATGAGGGACACAAAAAGCCCCACGTGTGTAATTTAACGGGGGAATTAAAATAATGATAGACAGAACTCCCCTGCCTCACCAAGAGGCGGAAAAAAGAGCGAAAAACTTTGAGGAAGTGGCGCTGGGCTACAACGAGGAAGAGGCGCTGCGCGAAGCTTCGCGCTGCCTTAACTGCAAAAATCCCCGCTGCGTCGCCGGCTGCCCCGTGAATGTAAATATTCCTCTTTTTATTTCGCACTTAAAAAATAAGCAATACGAGCAGGCTTACGAAACTATAACCTCTACTAACTCCCTGCCCGCCGTATGCGGCAGAGTTTGCCCCCAAGAAAACCAATGCGAGGGCGTTTGTGTGCTGGGAATTAAAGGCAAAAGCGTAGGCATAGGCAACTTGGAGCGCTTTACCGCAGACACTCACGAAAAGGCAAAACAAAACAAGGGGCAAACAGAGCAAAAGGATGTTAAGCCCATTCTTAATAAAGACGCCGTTAAAATCGCCGTGGTAGGCAGCGGTCCCGCGGGGCTTTCCTGCGCGGGAGAGCTTGTAAAGCTTGGCTACGCGCCCACGGTTTTTGAGGCGCTTCATGTTGGCGGCGGCGTGCTTTCTTACGGCATTCCGCAGTTTCGGCTGCCTAAATCTATTGTGGAAAGCGAAATCAATTCCCTTAAAGAAAAGGGAGTAGAGCTTATAACCAACAGGATTATCGGCTGTAACGAAAGCGTTGAGGAACTGTTTCAAGAAGGCTTTAAGGCGGTATTTATTGGCACGGGCGCGGGACTTCCGCGTTTTATGGACATTGAGGGGGAAGAACTCAAAGGAGTATTTTCCGCAAACGAATATTTAACGCGCGTAAACCTTATGAAAGCTTACCGCGAAGATTACAAAACCCCTATATTTATCGGCAAAAAAACCGTGGTGGTAGGGGGCGGAAACGTAGCTATGGACGGCGCGCGCTGCGCTCTGCGTTTGGGCAGCGAAACGACAATCGTTTACAGGCGCAGTTTTGAAGAACTTCCCGCAAGGGCGGAAGAGGCGGAAAACGCCAAAGAAGAGGGCATTATTTTTAACCTTTTGACAAACCCCGTGCGCATTTTGGGCGACGAAAAGGGGTGGGTAAAAGGCATTGAATGCGTTAAAATGGAGCTTGGCGAACCCGACGCGAGCGGCAGGCGTTCGCCGGTAGAAATTGAAGGAAGCAACTTTGTAATTGACTGCGACTGTGTTATTATGGCGATTGGAACCTCTCCTAACCCATTGATAAAAAATACTACGCCCGACATAGAATATTCAAGAAAAGGGACAATTATCGCGCAAGAAAACGGTCAAACCTCCAAAAAAGGCGTTTACGCCGGAGGGGACGCCGTAACGGGCGCCGCGACTGTTATTTCAGCTATGGGCGCCGGGCGCAAAGCCGCAAAAGCCATAGACGAATACCTTAAAAGCTTAAAGTAAAGTATTTTTAACTAAACAATAAGACGCGCTTGTGAATTTCACGGCGCGTTTTTCTTTTGCAAACGTTGTTTTGCGCAATACGCAGAATAATTTTATCGGAAACAAAAAAACCTTTTGAGGCGAACGCCGTAAAATACTTTGTAAATAGCCCACGTATCAAGAATATAAATTAAAACCTTTTTTAAAAAAAGGTAAATCTTACGGCAAAACATTTTTCTATATATTTTTCAAAAGACAAATCAAGCTGCATAGGAAATATTAAAAAAATACCCGAAAAATAAGGACAAACGTTTTTAATATTTGGCGGCGCCGCCTATTGTAAGCGGCGCTGCGTTGTGGTATAATTTTTATGCAAAAAATTTGTCTGTTTAAAGGAGAAAAACTTTATGTGCCTTAAAAAGAAAAATGAAAACACACAGCAGCCCAAACAGTTAAAGAGAAAGCTGTTTGAAAGTAAAAAAAGCTACGAAAAGCGGCAGCAGGAAGAAAAGGAAAAATATATAAAAAGCAAAAGTGAAATCAAAAAGGCAAGGGCAAAAAAACGGCTAAAAAGATTTGCCGCAGTTATTTTAGCCCTCGTAATTATCATAGGCGGTTTAAATCTCGCTTCTTACATAGGCAACGTCAACAGCATAAAAGGTTCCCTTGCCTATATCAAAACTCTCCCTACGGTGCAAGTCAGCGAACGGATAGTTCCCCAAAGGGACGCGGAAGGCAATTTTACCTTTGTTACCGACAAGGACTTTAAAATCATGCAGCTTACCGACGTCCACTTCGGGGGCGGCTGGAACAGCGCAGAGGAGGACAAAAAGGCGATTTCTGCCATCGCCGCAATGGTTCTTTACGAAAAGCCCGATTTAATCATTGTAACGGGCGATTTGGTATTTCCCGTGCCCATTATATCGGGGACGATAAACAACCTTGCCTGCCACAAGGCGTTTGCCGCCTTAATGGATAAGCTGGGCATATACTGGACGGTTATTTTCGGAAACCACGACAGCGAATCGTATAACATTTACAGCAGAAGCGACGTGGGGGAGTTTTACCAAAGCCTTACCGAAAGCGGCAACAGTTTCTGCCTTTTTAACAGAGGCCCCGCCGATATTGACGGCGAAGGCAACCAAGTAATAAAAATCAAGAATACAAAAGGGGAAATAGTCAAGGCGCTTATAATGCTTGACACCCACGACTATGTGGACGATTTTTTGGGGCTTAGCGGGAAATATGACAATATGCACCCCAATCAAATAGCATGGTATGAGCAAACTCTTAATAAGCTTAAAGTTGAAAACGACGGAATAATGCCCAAGTCGCTTGCCTTTTACCATATCCCCACGGAAGAAACTCAAAAAGCTTGGGATGAATACGTCAGCGCGGGCAGAGTTGACACAATCAATTTAAAATACATAAGGGGCGTTGCGGGCGAAGCTAAGGCAGGTTCCCCCGCGGGCACAAAAATCGCCTACGGGCCTTTTTATGAAACCGATTTTTATGAAACAATGCTGAGGCTAAAAAGCACCGAAGCCGTCTTTAACGGACACGACCATTTAAATAACTTTATTGTTGAGTATTTGGGCATTAAAATTGTCTACGGATACAGTATTGACTACTTAGCTTACAGCGGCATAGATAACTACGGCAACCAACGCGGCTGCGTCATGATTACCTTAAAGCCAAACGGTCAAACGCACATTGAACACAAAAATTATTACGAAATTGCCCAATACACACTGGATATAGAGGGATACAAAAAGGAAGATGTTTCCATGGAGGACTATTACTCTTAAAAAACATTGAAAGGGCGTAGACTAATTATTTTAGATAAGATAACGCTTACAAATGGAAAACGCGACGAAACTAGTAAAGCGCTTAATACAAAAAGATAAAAAATCATGTGAAGTCAAACTTTGGCAAAAGGAATGGGCGGCGGGCAAGCGTATAAATTTCCGCAAGAACTGACGCATAAACGCTTAAAAAATCAATAAATAAGCCTGCGAAATCTTAAAAAGTGGGTTGCAACGGCGCGGAATAGGATAATCTAACTAAAATGCGCGGCAATGCAAGCTTGCGTAGCGGCTTCCGACCAATAAATAAAACGTTTGAAGCGGAATAAATAAGACTGTATAAAGCGCGTTAGAGCAAAGACGACCAAATTAAAAATAAAAAAGTAACTGCCAAATTAAGTTTCTTGTTAAAATCACTTAAAACTTGATTTGGCTTTTGTTTTTTGTTATGATATAAAGGCAAAATATAAAAAAGAGGTATAAAGCATGAACGGCATTTTTAATCTCCCATTCCCAAAAAACGAACCAATTTATTCTTATGCGCCCAACACCAAGGAAAAGGCGCTGCTCAAAAAGGAGCTTGAAAGGCAAAGCGGCTTAGTCGTTGACATTCCCGTGATAATTGACGGTAAGGAATATTTTACACAAAAGAGTAAAAAAATCGTCATGCCCCACGACCACAAGCACGTAATTGCAAACCTAAGCGTAGCCACCCCGGAAATGCTTAAAGAGGCAGTTGCCGTTGCCGATAAAAGCAAGAAACAGTGGGCAAATACGCCGTGGGAACACAGAGCCGCTATATTTTTAAAGGCGGCGGAGCTTTTAAGAAGCAAATACCGCTACCTTGTCAACGCCGCTACTATGCTTGGGCAAAGCAAAAACCCCTTTCAGGCGGAAATTGACAGCGCTTGCGAACTTATAGACTTTTTAACCTTTAACGTGCATTTTGCCGATATGATTTACCGCGAACAGCCCCAAAACAGCGACGGCATTTGGAACAGAATGGAATACCGCCCCCTTGACGGTTTTGTCGCGGCGATTACCCCTTTTAACTTTACCTCAATAGGGGCAAACCTGCCCACCGCCCCCGCCATGATGGGCAACACGGTTTTGTGGAAGCCGGGCACTACGGCGGCGCTTTCCAACTATTATGTTTATAAACTGCTCTTAGAGGCGGGGCTGCCGCAAGGCGTCATAAGCTTTTTGCCCTGCAACGGAAGCGATATGAGCCAGTTTGTGCTTTCTCACCCCGATATGGCGGGTTTCCACTTTACTGGAAGCACAGAAGTATTTAACGGCATTTGGAAATTAGTGGGAGAAAACATTAACAACTACCGCAATTACCCGCGCTTGGTAGGCGAAACGGGGGGCAAAGATTTTGTGTTTGCCCATAAAAGCGCCGACGTCGCGCCTTTGGTAACGGCGTTAGTTCGCGGCTCTTACGAGTTCCAAGGGCAAAAATGCTCCGCCGCGTCGCGCGCGTATATCCCCGCGTCGCTTTGGACAGGGGTAAAGGAAGGAATGCTTGCTGAAATTAAGAAGATAAAAATGGGCGACATTAAAGACTTTACCAACCTTATGGGCGCGGTAATTGATAAGGCTAGTTACGACAACATAGTGAGTTATATTGAGTACGCAAAAAACAGCAAGGACGCGGAAGTCATAACGACAGGCTACGACGACAGTGTGGGCTACTTTGTTTCCCCCACCTTAATCCAAGCCAAAACGCCAAACTTCAAAACGCTTGTTGAAGAAATTTTCGGACCAATCTTAACTGTTTACGTTTACGAGGACGACAAGCTTGCAGAGGCGCTTGCCCTTTGCGACAGCGCAAGCAAATACGCCCTTACGGGCAGCGTTTTTGCCCAAGACAGACAGGCGGTTGTGGAAATTGAAAGAGCGCTATGCGGCACTGCGGGCAACTTTTACATAAACGATAAGCCTACGGGCGCCGTAGTAGGTCAGCAGCCCTTTGGCGGCGCGCGCAAAAGCGGCACCAACGACAAAGCGGGAAGTTTATGGAACCTTATGCGCTGGGTATCGCCGCGCTGCATAAAAGAAACCTTTTTGCCCCCCGTAACGGTAGGCTATCCCTACATGAGCGAGGAGTAAAGCACATTAACTTGGCAGCATTTTCTTACGGCAATTCTCATTTAAAGAAATAACTTAAAAACTCCCGCTTAAAGCGGGAGTTTTTAAGTTAAATAAATGAAATCGTTTAGAGGTGTTTAGCTTATTTTTTCTTCTGCCATTTGGGCAACTTGATTGATAGTAAAATATTTGGTATAGATTATATTTCTTGCAAGCGTGAGATTTACATAAGACTTAACAAAGCTTTTTGTTAAGCACAATTACGTCTTTGTTTTCTATTCTTTTGCTTAGCAGTTTTATTCATTTTTCAGCGCTTTTAAAGGCATTAAGAAGAATATGTTATAGTTGCCTCCAAATAACTATACTATTGCCGTCGCTATATTGTATTAAAACGTTATCAATATAAACTTCTCTCATTACAGCAGGGTAATCGGTATACAGGTCTGCAATCATCACCGCGACATAGCCGTTAAAGGTCCCCGCATAATCAATAATAAGAACATCATCTGCTATTGCATTAGAAAAAGGACTCCGGTTTCGTAAATAAGCAGCGTGGGTTTCTTTAATAGCCAACTCAATATCGGCGTTCAATGCCCCCTGTCTAAGGGCATTACGGGACGCTATTTTTTCTAAATCATCGTGTGAGATTAGCCCCTGGTCAAACGCCTCTTGCAGACTATAAAATGTTCCCGCAATTTTTTCCTCTGTTGACGCCTTATTCCCGTTACAGCCTTCAAATGAAAAAATGAATATCAATATCAGTAGTATTGTAAACAATTTCATAACTAATGATTTTTTCATAATTCGTTCTCCATATGATTATATTATATGCCGCCATTGTATCAACGGAATACTTCTCACTTTCTCACCAGAAAGCAGATTATTTTTAATTTTCGTTAAAATGGCATTTAAGCTAGCGTAAAAAAGTTGCTTTGATTATATATTGCTTTTCCCTATTGTCAATAGGTTTTTTCTTTTTTTAGCCAATTATTAATTGATTAAGCAAAAATTGAAATGACTTTAAGGGGCAAAAATGATATAATAAGTCTATGAAAATTGCGGGAATAGAAAAGCTGTCTTTGGTGGATTACGACGGGTTCACGGCGGCTACGGTTTTTACGGCGGGGTGCAACTGGCGCTGCCCCTTTTGCCATAATTCCTCTTTGGTTTACGGCAGCTTCCCTTTAATCGCGGAAGAAGAAGTTTTTGCCTACCTCGAAAAAAGAAAAGGGCTATTGGACGCCCTTTGCATTACGGGCGGAGAGCCGACGCTGCAAAAGGACTTAAAAGACTTTATCACCAGGGTAAAAGGCTTGGGCTATAAAGTAAAGCTTGACACCAACGGCACAAACTCATTACTTTTATACGACTTAACTGAAAGCGAGCTTATTGATTACGTTGCTATGGACATAAAAAGCGATAAAAAAAATTACGGACAGGTTTGCGGAAGCGATTTAGGCTTAAACGAAGTAAAAAAGTCAGTTGACTTGCTTTTACAAAACAAAGTATCTTACGAGTTCCGAACGACTTTGATAAAAGAATTTCACGGCGAAAAGGAAATGGAAGAGATGGGGAAATGGCTTAACGGCGCGCAAAAGCATTTCCTTCAAAAGTTTACCGACAGCGAAGAGTGTATTCAAAGGGGCTTTAACGCCGTAGAAAAAGAAAAGGCGGAAACTTTCCGCCGTATTTTAAGCAAATATATTAAAAACGTATATTTAAGAGGCTACTAGCCCGCCAAAAGACCGTGACGCTTTTGCTGCTGTCTGTCGGGCGGCTGCGGGTCATTTTCTTTATAAACTTCCTCGTTGCCTTTTCCCAGTTTTGCCCGATAGCCTTTTGAAGCAATCTAATGATTTTTTAAGTCCGTTTTAACCTATTTCATTCTTTTTCATAAGCAATTCGCCGTATTCGTCAACGCCGTTCTCAAAAAACCCCAGGCTTTTCCAAAAACTGCGGGAGCGTTCATTGGGCGCGTTAATCTCAAAATATTTTGCGCCGTCGGCTTTTACATATTGGCAAAGGCTTAAAAAGCACCTGTGTCCCACGCCTTTTCCTCTAAACTGCTCAAAAACCCAATAGTCCAGTATAAAACATTTTCCGTCCTCGCTTTTGTATGTGACGAATTGACAGCAACCCACGCGGACGCCCTTTTCTAAGAAATAAATTAAGTGCGCCCTGTCTGTTTCCCTTTGCATTAACCTTTTAATGGCGCCGCGGTATTCTTCGCTGCGGAAATACTCGCTGTCTTCCTTTTCGCTAAACAAATCTTTATTGATATATTTCCAATGCAAGTCCCAAAACTCGTTTATATGTTGCTTATCTATTTCTTGTATTTCTATCAAAAAAACTCCTATCAAAATCTTAGATCTGCCTGCGCAAAATTTTTGCAGGGTATTTGACATCCGACCACGCCGTTACTTTTTTAGTTGGGTCATTACAAACTGTCTATGTAGGCGTTTGCGGCAAGGGCGGCTACCGCCCCGTCGGCGCAGGCTGTCGTTAGCTGCCTTACTTTTTTGCTTCGGCAGTCGCCCGCCGCGAAAATCCCTTCGCAGGAGGTTACGCAGTCCTCGCCCGCCGCTATGTAACCCTCTTTGTCAAGGGCTACAAGGGAAGAAAAAACTTTATTGTCAGGCGCCTGCCCTATGGCTATAAAGGCGGCGCGGGTGTTTACGGTATGAAGCGCGCCTTCTTTATCCTTATACGTAACGCCGCTAAGCTCTTTTTCGCCCTCAAAAGCTACCGTAACAGCTTCTTTTAACCATAATACGTTTTCTCTTTGCAAAACTCTGTCTATAAGCACTTTGTCGCCGAAAAAGCGGTCAAAAAGCGTTAGGACGGTAACTTTTTTGCAGTAATTGGACATAAGCAAAATATATTGCAGCGCGGTGTTGGCGTCGCCTATTAAAACGACTTCCTCGCCCTTATAAAATGCCCCGTCGCATACGGCGCAATAAGATATGCCCTTTAATTCTTCTTCTTTGGGCAGCCTTAATTTTTTATGATGGACGCCGGTGGCTATTATGACGCTTTTTGCCCCCCTTAAAGCGTAGTCGGTTTTTACCTCAAATGCTTTGCCGATTTTTTCCGCGCTTTCAACATTTTCAAGCTCAAATTCGCCCCCTTGCTCCAACACTTGATTAAAGAGGCTGTCTGCAAGGTCAATTCCGCTTATGCTGCTTTGCGAGGGAAAGTTTTCAACGCGCGGGCTGTTTGCAATTTGTCCCCCCACCGCTTCTTTTTCAAGCACCAGCACGCTCCGTCCGCTTCTTAAAGCGTAAAGGGCGGCGGTTAAACCCGCTACCCCCCCGCCTATTACTATAATGTCGTGGCTGCTTTCAGCTTTCATCTTTGTTCAGCGTATTTTTTAATGTCGCTTGCATTGGTATAAGCGTCGTATTTGCCCCCGTTGGGAACTAAAAGCGTGGGAGCTTTGGCAACGCCGTAAGACAAAGTCTGCTCTTTTTCGTCTTCCGCGTCTATTACCGTGTATTTTATTTTGGCCTTGTCAAGCACCATTTTTGCCATTTTGCAGTTGGGGCATGTTTTGGTGGTAAAAAGCAGCAAATCGTTTCCCAAAGCGTCAGCCTGTTGTTCGGGTTTTTCGCATACGCAGCGTTCCTTTAAGTGAGAATTGCCCACGACGTAAGTTTTGCGCTCAGCAAATTCCTCTCTCTTGCCGTCGTTCCAGTTGGCTACGGGACGGTAATAGCCTGTAATTCTACTGTAAACTTCCGTTTTTGCGCCGCATACGGGGCACTCGTTTTGCTCGCCCTCCAAGTAGCCGTGGCTTGCGCATACCGAATAGGTGGGCGAAAGGGTGTAATAGGGCAGACGGTAATTTTCGGCGATTTTACGCACCAGGTTTGCCGCCGAACGCCAGTCGGGAAGTTTTTGCCCCAAAAAGGCGTGGAATACCGTGCCCGAAGTGTAAAGCGTCTGCAACTCGTCTTGAATGTCAAGCGCCGCAAAAATATCTTCCGTGTAGCCTACGGGCAGGTTGCTGCTGTTGGTATAGTAAGGCGTTTTATCCTTTCCGCTTGCGGTAATAATGTCGGGGTAACGCTTTCTGTCGTGCATCGCAAGCCTGTAACTCGTGCTTTCTGCGGGAGTCGCCTCTAAATTGTATAAGTCGCCGTATTCCTCTTGGTAGTCGGAAAGCTTGTTTCTCATAAAATTAAGCGTTTTTTTGGTAAACTCCTGCGATTGCCTGTTTGTCATGTCTTTGCTTATCCATTTGGCGTTAAGGCAGGCTTCGTTCATTCCCAAAAGCCCTATGGTAGAAAAGTGGTTTTCAAAAGTGCCCAAATACCTCTTGGTATAGGGATACAAACCCTCTTTAAGCAGCTTTGTAACGATTGTCCTTTTTACTTTAAGCGACCTTGCCGAAAGGTTCATAACCTTTGTAAGTCTTTGGAAAAACTCATCTTCGGTCTTGGAAAGGTAAGCAAGTCTTGGCATATTTATCGTTACCACGCCTATTGAGCCGGTGCTTTCGCCGCTTCCGAAAAAGCCGCCGCTCTTTTTTCTAAGTTCTCTTAAATCCAGGCGCAGTCTGCAACACATTGAACGCACGTCGCTTGGCTCCATGTCGGAATTGACGTAGTTGCTAAAATAGGGGGTGCCGTATTTAGCCGTCATTTCAAAAAGCATTCTGTTGTTTTCCGTTTCAGCCCAGTTAAAGTCGCGGGTAATGGAATAGGTGGGGATAGGGTATTGGAAACCCCTTCCGTTTGCGTCGCCCTCAATCATTATTTCAATAAAGGCTTTGTTTACCATGTCCATTTCTTTTTGGCAGTCTTTGTATTTGAAGTCCAGCTCTTTGCCGCCCACAAGCGCGTTGAGTTCCGCTAAGTCTTGCGGCACTACCCAGTCAAGGGTAATATTGGTAAAGGGCGCCTGCGTTCCCCAGCGGCTGGGGGTATTTACGCCGTATATAAAGGATTGTACGCACTGCTTTACTTCTTTATAGGTTAAGTTGTCCACCTTTACAAAGGGGGCAAGGTAAGTATCAAAGGAGGAAAAAGCCTGCGCTCCCGCCCATTCGTTTTGCATAATACCCAAAAAGTTTACCATTTGGTTACAAAGGGTGGAAAGGTGCGCGGCGGGCGAAGAAGTGATTTTGCCGGGAACGCCGCCTAAACCCTCTTGAATGAGCTGCTTTAATGACCAGCCCGCGCAATAGCCCGTAAGCATTGACAAGTCGTGTATGTGTATGTCGGCGCCGCGGTGGGCGTCGGAAATCTCGTTGTCATAAATTTCCGAAAGCCAGTAGTTGGCGGTAATTGCGCCGCTGTTGTTTAATATAAGCCCCCCTACGGAATAGGTTACAGTGCTGTTTTCCTTTACGCGCCAGTCGGTAACGTTGACGTAGCTGTTAATGGTTTCTTTGTAGTCTAAAATGGTGTCTTTAATGTTGCGCAGCTTTTGGCGCTGTTTTCTGTAAAGAATATAAGACTTGGCGACGTTGACGTAGCCCGCTTGAATAAGCACTACTTCCACGCTGTCTTGAATGTCCTCTACGCTAAGCTTTCCCTCTTTGATTTTGCCTTGATAGTCCGCCGTAACCCTTAGGCTCAGCCTGTCAAGGGTATCGGGCGTATAGTCTGTGCCGGTGGCTTCAAAAGCCTTCTTGATGGCGACGGTAATTTTGCTTAAATCAAAGTCCACTACCTTGCCGTCTCTTTTAATGACTTCATACATTGTCATTTTCTCCTTTCCTGTTTATTATGTGCGAACATTATTTTATACCTCATATTATTATATGTCAATGCTTTAATCACAATATATTGTGTATTTTTTCATTTTTAACACAATATGTTGTATAAGAAAAAGATTTATGTTTTTTCTCTTTTATATCCGCAAAACTTTTGACGCTCATTTCAGCTCAGTGTCCTTTAAAATAAGACCTCGGTTTTGCCGTAAAATAGCCGTTTTAAACGGTTTGTTAAAGCACGAAGTACAAACAGCCGCCGCCAAACTAACCCTTCATTGAGAAATGCGGTATATCTTTCAATTTACTATATACCGAAATTTATTGTTTTGCCGTAACAAACTCACATAAGAATATCGTCTTTTATTTTTGTTTACGCCTCGCTTACATACAGCCGCAATTGACTATTCATGCCAAAAAACCTGCCTTCGCAACGAAATGCGTAAAGGCATTTGTCTGCGGTTATAATTATTCCGATTCTTGCCGCCGCGATAAACACAAAACATCTGTTACGCTAAACTGTGCCGACCTTTACGCCCCTGCGTTTGCCGTCGCCGCTTGGTTTGCTTTAATTCTAAGTTTTTCTCTGCTTTTTTCTTTTCTTTTATATGCTTTTTCTCTGCCTATTGTTTTTTACTTTATATTTTTCCTTATCTGCAAATTACTTTTTACTTTCTATACTCTTACTGCATTGCTTTTTCTCTGCCTATTGTTTTTTATTTTATATGTTTCCTTATCTAAGTGTCTATTTTTTCCTTTGCCGCGCATTTTGTATTTGTCCCATTTTGTAACAAAAAAAACAACTCAACGCTTTTGCGGGGGCGCTAAAAGCTGTTATAAAAAGTTTATGCGGCGGCAATAAATTATTAAGGGGTTTTAATTATTATATTTTTACCTCCGACATTGACATTTTTAGGCGGCGTTGTTAAAATCAAAATATCTTATTTTTATAGGAGGAAAGACAAACAGTGGAAAACACGGTTAACAAGCTTCCCCTAAAAACAAAACTTGCCTTCGCGTCGGGCGATATTTTCGGCGGGGGCAGTTTTAATATTATAGGTTTTTTATTTCTTCCCTTTTTGACGCTTACGGTAGGCATTCCTATGGTTTGGGCAAGCCCCATTTTACTTCTTTCAAAGTTTTGGGACGGCTTGATTGACCCCTTCATAGGAAAAATCACCGACGCTAAAACGCCCGGCAAACTTGGCAAAAGGCGCTTTTTTATGCTTATTGCCGCGCCCGTTATGGCGGTTTGTCTGGTGCTGCTGTTTTTTCCGTGGAATATAGTTACCGACAGCGTCCCTTTAAAAATCATTCTCGTCATAATCGTATACATGCTTTACGCTACTGCGCAGTCCTTTATACTTATTCCATATTACGCCTTGGCGAGCGAACTTACCGACGACTACACCCAAAGGAACAGGGCAAACGCCATCAGAATCGCTTTTTCCGTTTTAAGCAGCATAGTCTGCGTTGCCGTGCCAGGAATGGTGCTGAGTTTGGTTGAAACAAAGCTTGGCGCGGCGCAGCAAGGTCAGGGCTACGGATACATTGTAATGGCGGCGATTTTCGGCGTGATTTTTTGCGCGGCGGTCATTATTTCGGCGCTGTTTGCCAAAGAACAGGTGCATACGCCCCCCGTCCAAAACAAGCTTTCCTTAAAACAGTTTTTCCGCCCCTTAAAGCTTAAAACTTACCGCCAATACTTGGGCATGCAAATGTGCACCAGCATGGGAATGGCGGTTATGAGCAGCTTCTTCTTTATATTCTGCGACTTTTATTTAAGAAGAAATACCTACGCCCAGCTTATGGCTTTTCAAGCTCTTGGCGAAAGCGCAAGCAGGTTCCCCATAGCAACCGTTGCCGCGGCAATGATGTTTATCGCCCAGATTTTTGCCCTGCCAATGTATTTAAAAATAATCAAGGCAAAAAACAAACGCTTTGCTTATATAACCAGCGCCTTTATTTGGTGCATACTGGCGCTTGTTTTGGCGTTTATGCCGGGTGAAAGCTCTTCGCCGCAAATTACAAGCAGCGTCGTTGAGGGCGTAACAAAGTATACTTTAACGAGCGTTTCGGGCACTCCCGACTGGCTTATCATTTTCCTTGCCTTTCTAATGGGCTTTGGCATAGGCGGTTGCGTCTACGTCCCCCATTCTTCCTTAGGCGACGTGTGCAACGTGGGCGAGCTTTATTTCGGCGAAAGGACGGAGGGCGGTTTTAGCGGGCTTACAAACTTTTTAAACACCACTGCGCAGGCGGTGGGGCTTGCCCTTCCGCCGCTTATTATGGGCGCGCTGGGCGGCTACGTTGAAACTCAGTATATATCGCTTGCCGACTATAACAGCTATGACGCTAACGCGCAGCTGGCGCTTGAAAAGTTGGGTATGGCGCTTGAAAACTTTAAAATAACGATGGGCGAAACCAACGTTCAGCTTGTGCCTATGGCGCAGACCCAGCTTGCCCAGCTTTTTATACGTCTTACAATGTCGGTGCTGCCCATAATTATTTTAGGGGTAGGAATTATAATCGCGTCAAATTACAACCTTACTAAACAAAAGCAGGAAAAAATTATTGAAATACTAAAACTTGACAGAAAAAGCGGCGAGTTTGAAAAAGCCCGCCAAGATATGCTTGATTCGCTGTAAAAACGACCCATCTCAACGCTGAAACTGTAAAACGATAAAAACCGCCCAAAACATTTCGGGCGGTTTTAATAGCTTTATGATTTTACATTTAAAAGTATATACCAGTCTTTTTAATATGCAAGCCATTTAGCTTTTTGCGGTAAATTGAATTATTTTGCCGCACAAAATAATTTAATTGATATTTTATTAAAGCAAAAATTTACACGCTCAAAGGTATAATCTAACGGGCGGCTAAAATATTATTTTTAATGATAAAATTGCTTTTCCGCCCCCTGTTTTGGGTATAGGTTGGGATTTGCCGTCTTTGCCTACTTGGATAGAGTTGTCAAAGGCAATCTTTGTTCGGTGGGGGGTCGGTCTAAACGCAAGGTTTAAAACACACATACTTAACGATTTACGTAAGCAAAAATATTATAATTTTTTTCAATATAGCGTCCAAAATTATTATTTGCCGACATAATATAGGCTTACAATTCATAGCAACCGAAAAACTGCAAAATAATAAAATTGATTATTATTAGATAAAATAAAAATCAAGAAATCTATAAAAGACTTACGGAAAATTTTATCTGTTAAAACTCCAAGCCCTTTTTTAGGGCGAGGTTTTTTAGCGTCTGTTTAAGCAAAACAGCGGTAGTGACGGCTCCTACGCCTCCCGGAACGGGGGTTAGCGCGGCGACTTTATCTTCAACTTCCTCAAAATTAACGTCGCCTACTATTTTATCTCCCTCTAAGTTTATGCCTACGTCAATAACAACTTGGTCGGGGTTGACATAAGAAATGTCTATCATTTTTGCTTTGCCCGCGCAGGCGATTAAGATGTCGGCGGCGCGGCATTTTTCCTTTAAATCAAGCGTTTTTGTGTGGCATACGGTAACGGTCGCGTTTTTAGAAATTAAAAGCATGGCGACAGGCTTGCCTATTACTGCGCTTCTGCCTACCACCGTTATGTTTTTGCCCGATAAATCTATTTTGTAAAAATCTAAAATCTCCATTACCGCCCTTGCGGTGCAGGGCGCAGAAGCTTTTGAAACACCCTCGTAAAGGCGCCCCGAGGCGGCATAGCCCATACAGTCAACGTCTTTTTCCGCTTTGATAAGGTTTTTGATTTTATCTTGGTCAATATGCTTTGGCAGAGGGCGGAAAATTAAAATGCCGTCAACGTCTTCCCTTTCGTTGGCGAGCAGTACGGCATTTTCAAATTGCGTTTGCGTAACGGTTCCTTTTAACTCTTCAACTTCTACTCGGGCGCCGCAGTCGTAAAAGCGTTTTAAAATACCCCTTTCGTAAGCAAGGTCATGGGGGTTTTCGCCCACGCGGATAATTTTGAGCAAAGGCGAAACACCATGCAACGCTATAAAATCTTTGCATTGTACCGCTAGTTGGGAAGCTACGGCATTGCCTTTGAGAAGTTTCAATTAACAGTTCCCCCTCGCCTTGTCCTCATACATTTTGGCGTCGGCAAGAGAAATAAGTTCAATGGCGCTGAAATCCTGCTTATTTGATTTATCCCACACCGCGTAGCCCATACAAGCCGACAGTTTGTAGCTAAGATGGTTTTTCTTGTTGTAATCGGCAAAGCCCGAGTATATTTGCTCCACCAAATCTTTAACGAATTGTTCCCCTTCGCAAATGCCGCCGACGCAAAACTCGTCTCCGCCGTAGCGCGCCACTATGCAGTTTGTGCCCGTTACGGCGTTTGTCAAAATAGAGCTTACCGCAAGCAGGGCTTCGTCGCCCATTTTGTGCCCGTGGGTGTCGTTTATCGCCTTTAAGTTATTGACGTCAAGCATAATGACAAAAACGTTGCGCTTTTTGCTGCCCGCCTTGCCGTCAAGGTATTTTCTTAAATGGCATCTGTTAAAAAGACCCGTCAAGCCGTCGGTGGCTATGCGCGTGTTTTGAATGTTTATATAAACCATTACGCAGGAAATCGCCGCGCTTGTCCAAATCAAAGTAAGTCCGTAAAAAATCAGCTGCAATATAGACGCCGCAAAAGTAAACAGCGGGAAAAACAAAATGGTCGTTTTATATTTTTTGTTGCGTTTTGACGTAAACACCAATATAAGTGAATACAAAAAAGAAATATAAGACAGCGCCACCCCCGCCCACAAATGCTGTCCGCGGCTGTATACGTTGTTTGCGTCAATGGTGAAATATATGTCGTATTTAATGCTTAAAAGCGAAAGCAGGGTATTTACAACTATGATTACCGCAGCCGCAATAAAAACCACGCGAAAACGTTTAAGCTTTTCGTTTAACTTATAGTCGGCGTATAGCGCCCAAGTTACGCAGATTAAGGGCTGGCAGATATAATACAGCGTAGTTACTACATAATTTAACGGAAGCGCCGAAGGAAAGGTTTTGCCGTCAAGCAGAAACATTAACGTGTCCAGCACCAGCATAACTATTCCCAAAGACATTACCGCCGTAAATAGCTGCTGGTCAAAGGTTGCCGCCCTATGCTTAATGTGCATATTGCCCAGCAATATGATAAGAATTAAAATTCCAAAAGAATTTAATTCCAAATATAAAATAGTTTCGCTAATAATACTCTCGCCCATCTAGTATGCCCTTTTCTTTTTTGCATTTTATCACAGCGCCGCTTAAAATGCAACACTGTTAATTAATTCTGAGGCTTGAAGAAAAAAACTTTGCGCGTCTTTTTTCGCTAATAACTTTTTAAATAAGAATGCTGCGCAAAGCGCTTTTTTAAAAATCCCAAGTCCTTATATTGACGTTCTTTTGTTTTTGTTTTCCGTTATTTTACCACAAACGCCTTGGCTTTTACTATCAAAAAATACTATTATTTTTAAGCGTTTTCAAAAATTATCTTGTTATTTTCGGGGCAAATTATTGAATTATTTTCAGTATTTTTCTTTATAATTAATTTGGCATTTTCAGGAAAAACCGTTCATTAAGTTGAAAATAATGCCCCGCTATGCGATAATACCGCTAGGGGGAAAAGTTTGTGGAGATTTTACAAAACTGGTATTATTTATTGGCGGGGGGTTTAATCGTCTATTTTTTCTGCAATATAAACTTCGCCATTATTTTTACAAAAAGAATTAAGCATCAAGACATAAGACAGTTGGGAAGCAAAAACCCCGGCACCACCAACGTGGTAAGAAACTTCGGGCTTAAACTGGGGCTTTTGACTTTTGCCTGTGACCTTTCAAAGGGCGTAATGGCGGCGCTGCTTGCCAAATATGCCCTTAGCGCGTTGACAGACAGCCTTGCGGTAACGACTTTCGGCGGTTATTTTTTCGGCGCCTGCGCAGTTTTGGGGCACGTAAGACCGGTGTTTTTGAAGTTTAAGGGGGGCAAAGGCATAGCCACTTCTTTGGGGCTGTTTTTAATGCTTCATCCCTGGTTTACTTTGGCGACGCTGTTTTTAGCGGTGATTATTATTTTGACCACCGACAAGGTGAGCATTTTTGCCCTTATACACATTACGGCGCAAACAGTATATACCGCCGTTACGGTTTTTACTAACGCTTATTTGACAGAACAATACGCGGCGCTGCTTTCTTTTATAGCGGTTTTTATAACTTGGGTCGTAATAATTATCGCCCACAGGCAAAATATCGTGCGTTTAATTCGCGGCGAGGAAAAGGGCATAGGCATCAAAAAGCTTGTATTTAAGGAAAAATAGACTTGCGCAGTTTGAACGCATTAGGAGGCTAAAAAGCCGCAAGAAACCCTGATGAAATAAAAAATCGCTAAGGCAATAAAGGCGTTTTGCGGGAGAAAAAGCAAATGATATATTTTGACAACAGCGCCACAACTTTAATTAAACCGCCGCAAGTGGGCGAAGCCGTAAAATACGCTGTAAATAATTTTGGCAACGCGGGGCGCTCTTTTTACGGCGCTGTTTTAAACGCAAACCGCGAAATTTATAACACGCGCGAAGAAATCGCTAAGCTTATCGGCTGCCCCGACCCCTTAAACATAGCGTTTACCTCTTCCGCCACCGAAAGCTTAAACTTGGTAATAAACGCCTTAATCAAAAAAACCCATTCCGTTATAACCACCGTCAGCGAACATAATTCTTTGCTCCGCCCTCTGTATTTAAAAGGGTGCGGAATACGCGTAATGGATTGCGACGAAAAGGGCAATTTAAAAACAGATTCTTTTGACGCGCTGGTAAAACCCGACACAAAGTTTTTTCTTTGCACGCACGGCTCAAACGTAACGGGAAACATTACAAACGTTTATAAACTTTACAAGCTATGTAAGGAAAGAAACATTACGATGATTTTAGACGTTTCGCAGACTCTCGGCTCAATACCCGTTAAAATTGACATGGCGGATATCTTTTGCTTTACGGGGCATAAGGCGCTGTTCGGTCCGCAGGGAACGGGGGGAATTATAACCAACGGAAAGTTTGATTTTGCCGTTGTCAAAACGGGCGGCGCGGGGGTGGACAGCTTTAAGAGGGTGCAGTCAGGCGATATGCCCGATATTTTTGAAGTTGGGACGCTTAACAGCCACTCGCTTTACGGTCTGCAAAAAGGCGTTTGCTACGTCAATGAAAGGGGGGTTGAGACCATTCATCAAGAGGAAAGCTTATTGCTCAAACTTTTTTACCAAGGAATCAAAGACATAAAGGGCATAAAAATCTACGGCGACTTTGACTGCAAAGACAGGCTGCCCATACTTTCTCTTAATCTTTTTCCGCTTACCTCTTCCGAGCTGGCGCAAAAACTTTGGGAAGACTACGAAATCGCAACGCGCGCGGGAAGCCACTGCGCCCCCCTGCTGCACAAGCGTTTTGGAACCGTTAATAGCGGCATGGTAAGGTTTTCTTTTTGCTGCTTTAACACCAAAAAGGAAGTTTATAAAGGCATAGACGCGTTGAAACGAATTGCCCAATCTTTATAAAATGGAATACATTATTACTTTTAAAAGCACTAATTTTGCGATAAAAGCCGAAAAATGCCTGCTTGAAGATAAAATTTTTGCAGGCGTTTTGCCTTTGCCTCCCCAAATAAGCGCGGGGTGCGGCATATGCCTGCGCGTAAAGGAAGAAGAACTTCCGCGCGCGCTGACTGTTTTGACAAACAACGGCATAGAGGGTATAGGCTTATACAAAAAAGAAGAAATTAAAGGCAGAGCCGCTCATACCTTAATAGAAAAATAATGCGCCATTTAGCGCGGACACTGTGCGGCACTTTATAGATAAATCTTATTTATGGCATTGCAGTTTGCTTAATGAACCGCCCCTCAATCGGCGGTTTATTTAAACACATTCTTAGTTTAAAGGAAATTTATTATACAAATATGTGTAATTTGACATTAGTTTTTTTATACTTGGTAAACTGCCAAATTTTGAAGTTAAAGAATACATTTGCGTTATTGTAGTAAGCTCTTATTAAATCGTTCTTCAAATTCCGCGGCTCATTTTTAAAGCCACCCTTTATTTTTGATGCAGCTTAAATATAAAGGTTTATGCGGTTTGGCGCTTAATATTCAAGCTTGATAAACTGCCGCGTTTTAAAATAAGAAATATCATTTGCCGCAGTAATATTTTAAAGGTATTATGTCAAATTGCAATTTCAATTACATTATATTATTTTAAAAAGTGTTTAATATAGTTTTTATTTAACTCACGTCATTTGACTTAAAAATCATATGCATAACTGTAAAAACTTACAGGACGCCGCTAAAAGACGGCGCCCTGTTGTTAAATTGTTATTCTTGTAACGCGCGCGAAGAATGTGAAGTGTAGTATTTAGTTATTCGCTTTCCGTTACCGCGCGTTTGACTTTTAGTATGGAAGAGGGGGACACCGAAAGCTCGTCTATTTTTAACTTCATATAAAAGTCGGTAAGGCTTGTGTTAGCAGCGCTTTCGCCGCAAATACCCACCCAAATGCCGTTTTTGCGGGCGTTGTCTGCCGTCATTTCAATAAAGCGAAGCACCGCTTCGTTTGAGCTGTCAAAAAGGTCTTTTATTTTCCCGTTTGTCCTGTCAACGGCAAGGGTATACTGCGTAAGGTCGTTTGTTCCTATGGAAAAAAAGTCAACCAATGGGGCAAGCTTGTCTGAAAGTAAAGCCGCCGCGGGGGTTTCCACCATTATTCCCCATTGAACGTCCTTTGAATAAGGCAGGTTTTCTTTGTCAAGCTGCGCCTTAGTCTTTTTAACTATTTCTTTTATTTTAATAACCTGCTCAATGTGAGTAATCATGGGAAACATTACCGCAAGGCTGCCGAATGCCGACGCCCTTAGCAGCGCCCTTAGCTGTGTTGTGAAAATATGCTGCTCTTTAAGGCAAATCCTTATTGCGCGGTAACCCAAAGCGGGGTTCTCTTCGTCGGAAATGTTGAAATAGGGCGCCTGCTTGTCGCTTCCCAAATCTAATGTGCGTATCACCACCTGACGGGGCGCAAGTTTTTGCAGCACCGCTTTATATATTTCAAACTGCTTTTCTTCCGAAGGGAAGTCTTCGCTTTCAAGGTAAACGAACTCGCTTCTAAACAGCCCTACGCCGCCGCAGTCGTTGTCAAGCGCAAGCTGCGCGTCGGCGACAGAACCTATATTTGCCGCGACGATTACTTTATGCCCGCTTTTTGTAACCGCCTCTTTGCCGCGAAAGTCTTCCAAAGAAGCTTTTTCTCTGCCGTAAGCGCCTATGAGGCTTTGGTATTTTGCCCGCGTTTTTTCGTCGGGGTCGTAAACGACTTCGCCGTTTTTGCCGTCAATGGCAAGCATGCCTTCCTTTGGAATATTGTTAAAAGGTTCTCCCATGCCCACAACGCAGGGAATGCCCATTGTGCGCGCCAAAATAACAGAGTGGGAGGTAACGCCGCCCTGCTGCGTAACAAAGCCCAAAACTTTTTCCTTGTCAAGCTTTACCGTCTGGCTGGGCAAAAGGTCGCGCGCTAACACTATAACCTTTTTATCTCCCGTGTCCTCCGGCTCGGCAATGCCTTTTAATATCCTTATTACCCTTGCCGCAACGTCTTCTACGTCGGCGGCGCGTTCCCTCATATACTCGCTGTCAAGGGACGCAAACATTGCTTTAAGCGAATCCGCCGTTTGGCGAACGGCATACTCGGCGTTTAAGCCCTGCTCTAAAATATCGTCGATGCCCTGCGTAAAATCCAAGTCGGAAAGCATCATCTTGTGGACTTCAAACACCGCCGCGCTTTGTTTGTCCTGCTTTTGCGCTTTGGCGAATAAAAGGTCAATTTCCTTTTCCGCCGCGCTTAAAGCGTCCGCAATTTTTCGGCGTTCAATGCCTTTGTCGCAGTTTTCCGTCTTGACAACTGTCAAATCGTATTCCTGTAAAAATAATATCTGAGCAAGAGCCGCTCCCTCGCTTGCGCCTATTCCTTTAAATATTTTCATTTTTATCTTGTCCTTAATTTTGAATTTCGCCCTCAATGTAGGTATGCGTAACTTTTTGCCCCTCAACCACTATAAAATCGGCAAACTTTCCCGCTTCAATGCTACCGCGTTCTTTATCAAGCGAAAGCAGTTTTGAGGGGGCCTTTGCAAACACCTTAGTAGCCTCAACTTCGTCTACGCCGCAAAACTCCATATAGTTTTTGAAGCCGTCAAAAATATTGAGCGTGCTTCCCGCGCGCGTGTCGGAGGAAATTAACCGCGCATCGCCGTTTTTAACATAAATTGGGGTGCCCGCCAAAAAATAGTTTCCGTCGGGGAGCCCCGCGCAGCTTAAACTGTCGGTTACGCCTATAAGCCTGTTTTTCTTAATTTTGGAAAGCATTTTTAAAATATTCCTTTCCAAATGCTTGCCGTCGGCAATCGCCTCGCAGTAATTGTCGGAATACAGCGCGTATGCCGCTATGCTTGCGTCGTGGTGGTCTATGGGCTTCATTGCGTTAAATATATGGGTGAAGCATTTCGCCCCCGCCTTAACGCAAAGGCGCGTTTGGTTAAAATCCGCGCCAGAATGCCCCAGCGACACCGTTACGCCGCTTTTGGCGACGGCTTTTGTAAATTTTTCCGCGCCGTCAAGTTCGGGGGCAATGGTAATAAGCTTAATAAGCCCGCCGGCTTTTTCCTGAAATTTATTAAAAAGTTCAATATCGGGCGCTTTTAAATGCTGGGGCGGCATCGCCCCCTTATATTTTAAGGATAAAAAAGGCCCTTCAAGGTGAATGCCCCTTATGACGGGGAATTTTTTAGACAAATCCGACACCAGTTGAAGCTGGTCAAACAGTTTTTCGTTGTCGTCCGTTAAAAGCGTCGCAAGCACGCTTGTAGCGCCGTTTAAAGTATAATAGCGGCATATTTCAGCCATTTCATCTTGGTTTTTTAATGTGTTGAAGTCGTAGCCGCTTGCGCCGTGCGTATGAATGTCAAAAAGCCCCGGCAGCACTTTTGCGCCTTTTAAGTTGATGCCCCCCGTTATTTCTTTGCCCAGGTTTAAAAAACGCCCCTTTTCAACTTCAAATCCGCCTTTTACAAAGCCTTTTTCCGTCAAAATCAGCGCGTTTGAAAAAAATTGTTTCATAGTTATTTACCCCCGCTTCTTTTCTGGCTTATTGTCATAAATACCGCGAAAGCGGCGGCAAGGGCGGCAAGCACAATATAAAACGCCCCTTCGGTGGCTTTGGCGGGGAAAGAGATTACCGCCTGCCAAACGCATAAACCTATAATCGCGGCGCAGGCAAGGTATCCGCTTATAAGCCTCGCGGGGGAAAGTTTTTTGTATTCCTTCTTTTTGTTCTTATCGGAAGAGGTCAGTATTTCGTCGTTTAGATTGTTTTTCATAAATACACCTTTTGCAATATATTTGTTACATACAGTTTAGCATACATGACGCCAAAATACAAAGCGCTGTTAAAAATTACCGCATTAAGACAAAGGCTGGCAAAGGGCAGCGGGCTTATGATACAATGTTATAAGTAAAGATTTGGCATAAATAAAGGAGCTTATTACATATGAACCCCAAAGATATTTTGCTTTACGCCGATATGGACGGCACAATGCTTACCGATTGGGCGTTAGGTCCCGTTATTCCCCAAAGAAACCTTGGCGCGCTCAACAGATTTGTAAAAGACGGAGGCGCTTTTTCTATCGCGACAGGCAGGCAATATGTTGACGCTTCGGCTTTTTTCGGCGATTTCACCTTTTCGGCGCCCATGGTGCTTTGCAACGGCGCCTATATATACGACCAAAGCGAAAAAAAGTTTTTGAGTTACCAGTCTCTTCCCCGCTCCTTTAAGGAGGAGGCGCTGGAATTTTTTTTAAAGCACGACGACGTTTGGCTGGTGGCTTCCGACGCGGAGGCGATTTACCAGGTTATGACGGATACTAAAAAGGACGATTTATTGAAAGACACCTTTAAGCGCAAGCCCTGGACATACGAGGAATATTTAAACAAAGAGGTTGCGAAACTGGTTTTTGTGCTTCAAGACTCAAAGCGGATGCCCTCCCTTAAAGAGCAGGTTGCCGCGCTTAAACAATCCTCTTTAATCGAGGGGACGCAGTCGTCGGCGATGTATCTGGAAATAATGCTTAAAGGCACTTCAAAGGCGGAGGGCATAAAACAGGCGATAGAGCAAAAAAACTACGGCGGCAGAAAACTTGTGTGCATAGGAGATTACTTAAACGACTACGCGATGCTTAAAATGGCTGATATTTCCGCCTGTCCCGATACCGCCTGCGAGGAAGTTAAAGAGATTTGCCAAATTATAACCTGCTCAAACAATGACGGCGCGGTGGGGGAACTGATAGAAAAACTATACGAGCTTTAAACGCTTTTTTAGTTAAATTGCTTACGGCAGTTTTTTGCCGCTTAGGATATTATTGCAAAAGTAATCGCCGACCGGCAAGCCGCATTTGTGCAGAATTTTTCGCAGTGATTTTCTGAACGGCAAACTCAATAAACGATAGGTTTCATTCGCTTTTAAGGCAGTCTTACCGCCGCAAATGTCGGGCAACGTTTGACGCGGCAAATTCCTCAAATATTACTTCCCTTAGCCTGCTTGTCGCTTTTTGATTGAAATAGCCGAAAATCTCAATTACGGGTTCTATCGTCATATGGTTGTGGAATAAGCGCAAGGGGGTAATCTTTGCCAATTCCTGCCCTACCGTCATTTTGCCCACGGCGGCGTTGCCTATTATAAATACGACCTTCATTTTATCCTATGCATCCTTGCGGGAAGAATCTTTTTACCACTTTAAGCTTTTAAAGCGGTTATGTCAAGGACATTAAAATATCTCGGATAAAAATAAGGGCGGATTTGACCGCCGCTATCTTTTATATTATTATTGCGATAAAATATATCTTGTTATTTATAAAAAGCTCATTGCTTTTCCTTTGTAAAAAAGGATTAGCAAATTTTGACGTTATTGCGGCTAAACTGTTTTAAAAGCAGAGTTGTTTTTTTGTATCTAACATCTTGTTGTTTAGAAAAGGAGTTATTTATTATTTAGTTTTTGGTCGTCCTGCTCGTCGTAATTTATTTGCGGCGCTTCTTCCTTGTTTTCTGCGGGAGGCGCTACATATTCAATTCCTTGTTTTTTAGCAAGTTTTTTTAGGCGTTTTTCCTCTTTCTGCGCTTTTATGGCTTGCCTTGCCTTTTCCTCTTTTTCTTTGCGCGCTTCCCTGTCGTATTCCGCCTTGTCAACGGTGGCTACAAATTCCCTGCCCATGGCGTCGGCGATTTGGCTTGCGATTATTTCCGACTTAACGCCTCTGTTAAAGGTAACCATAGTGGGCAAATCAAAAAGTTCCTCGCCCTTTTCGTTGGAAAAACCTATAACGCGCACGGCTTTTGAGTTTTGCTGTTCCTCACGGGTATACACATATTTGACTCCGCTTGCGTCAAAATCAATTTCGCGCGTCAGTTTGAGCGTTAATGTCTTTTGTTTTTCGTCGTAAATTACGGCGGACGCAAAAATAACATAAGTATATAGAGCTAAAAAACAAAAAACTATAATGCCCGTTATAACTACGCCCCAAAAATACAAGGGGGTGGCTCTAAGGAAGAACGCGAGAAGGGCTACCGCCGCAAGCACCGCTATGTCGCCCGCTACGCAAAAAGCTTTTGATGAGCCGTTGGATAAAGAGATTTTTTTCATATTTTCCCCTTTTAGGTTATAGGTTAACAGTTCTGCCCATTGACCTGCCGCCGCAGTTAAAGCATTTCTGGTTCTGCGGTTTTATTTGCCTTTTTGATTGGCGCTCTTTCACGGCGCTTGTTGCCGCGGGCAGTTATACCGTCTATAACTTTACGAAAACACTGCCCGTAAGTTTTGGTTAAGTTTTTAAAGCGCTGAGGACTGTTTTCTGCAATGCGTTTCATTTTAAGCCGAATTTTGTGGGAATGGCAGTTACTCTTTTCCGTTTAACCGTTTTTCCGCTATCGGTTTTTTTACGCCGCATATGTCCGACTAATGCTCTGCTGGCGCTAAAACATTAAAACTACAAAAAGGTGGTCTTACATTTTTGTGCTATTTTTATGCGATAATAATACCACACCGCTAATTTTTATTCAACGGGTAGTTATTTCTTTGGGGCGGCAAAAATTGTCTATTAACGACAATAAATAGATTTTACAAAAATGCTTTGTTATACTTTGCTTATATGATTGGCTAAATGGCAAAAAGGAGTGCTGGAAATGGGCAAAAACTATGTCAGAATAGACGACAGGCTGATACACGGTCAGATTTGCACCGCTTGGGCGGGGACTTGGGGCATAAAGGAAATCGTCGCCATAGACGACAAGCTTGCCTCAAACAAGATGCTTCAATCCATTATGTTAATGGGCATACCCTCCCACATAAAAGCGCACATTGTTACAATGGACGAAGGATTGAAACTTTTTGAGCAGCCGTCGGAACTGAACCGCCTTTTTGTTTCCCGCTTTACGCAGGATTTGGCGCGCTTCGGCGAATTGCTTAAAAAGTGCGAACTGGTAAACATAGGCAACGCAGCTTCCCGCCCCGATACCAAACATATTATTTCAAAAAGCGGCGGCGCTATATTTTACGCCAGCGACGATGACGTAAAGGTTTTGGACGGTTTAACGGCAAAAGGTATACGCATAGTTTATCAGTCAATGCCTACCATTATGGGTAAAGACTGGGAAACGCTGAGAAAAACTATAAAATAAAGATTAAGAGCGCTTGCAAAAAGAGCGCATCAAATATTAGGAGGAAAGTATATGACAATTGTACAAGTGATTTTGGTTGCCTTGTTTGTCTATCTGGGGTCAATCGGGTCAATTGTCGGTAACACTATCGGTTGGTATTGCTTGGGCAGACCTCTCGTTGCCGCCTTTGTCGTCGGCCTTATAATGGGCGACATGGAAACGGCTATGCTGGTAGGCATTCCCCTGCAAGTCGCTTATCTGGTAAACGTAACGCCTGGCGGTGCGGTAGCTTGGGACTTATCTTACGCGACCTATATCGGAACGGCTATGGCAATTGCGTTTAAAAACACCGGCATTGTAACGGGCAGCGAAGCGGTAATAGGCGTAGCCTTTACTGGCGCCGCAATAGGCGCGGTAGTAGGCGGAACGATGTGGAACGTGAGCTACGCGTTAAACCTCGCCCTCAACCGTTGGGCTGACAGAGTGGCTGAAAAAGGCGAAGTCAAAAAAATGTGGATGCCCAGCGTTTTAGGCGGACAAATAATAGGTTTTTTGTGCCGCTTTGTTCCCGGCGTAATCGTGCTTTTGGCAATTAAAGCGGGTTCCGACGCGGCGGGCTTTACAGTTCCCGGCTGGCTGGTAACGGGGCTTGGCAACTTCGGCGGAATGATGGCAGCACTTGGAATGGGCATTATATTGTCTTTCCTTGTAAAGCAAAAGTTCCACTGGGCAGTATTTTTGGGCGGCTTTGTTTTGGCAACGTATTTTGGACTTAGCACTATGGCTGTCGCCGTTGTCGCAATTATAATTGCGGTAATTTACTACACAATCGTTGACAGAAAGACCAAGGAGGTAGCTTAAAATGGCGGAAAAGAAATTAAGCAGTAAAGCTTTCAAAAAATCCTTCGTTACATGGTTCTTTTGGAACGGAACAAGCCAACAGGCGGAAAGAATCGTAGGCAACTGTTTCTGCCACGCTATGTGCCCCGCCATTGAAGAACTTTATGACAAGACGGAAGACAGAGCGGACGCAATGAAAAGGCACCTCATGCTCTTTAACACCGAGCAGCAGGTAGGCTCAATAGTTTTGGGTCTTGCGATAGGTATGGAAGAACAGCTTGCCAACGGCGTTGGCACAAAAGAAGCCATTATTGAAACAAAAACGGCTTTAATAGGACCCACCTCGGCGATAGGCGACTCCCTTTGGGTAGCGACAATTATTCCCTTGCTTTTAACTATTTGCCTAACGCTTTCAAACAGCATCACCGCGGCTCCATGGATTGGACCCTTGGTTTACTTAATCGGATATCCTATCGGCACCTGCATAGTAAGCTGGAATATGTTCAAGCTTGGCTATAAGTCGGGCTTAGAGGGAATACAGCGCTTTATGGGAAGCGGAAAACTTGACAAACTAATGTCGGCGGCGACAATACTGGGACTTATCGTAATAGGTTCTTTAACGGCTAACTTTGTAACCTGCACCCTTAACATTGACATCAAGACGCTTCAAAAGACATGGATTGACGGGCAGGAAGTGGAAGTATTAGTATCGGCGCTCAACCTTGACAAGCTTTTAAACGGTGTGTTCCCCAAAGTGGTTCCCCTGGGACTTACCTTACTAGTTTACAATCTTTATGCTAAGCGCAGCTGGAAGCCTATCGCTATAATGGGATTGATTTTAGCGCTTGCGGCAGTGCTTACGGCAATAGGATACATTCCCGCAATAGGAGCATACGCGGGATAACTTTGGCAACTTTTAAAATGCATTATAAGGGAGACATAAAATGGCTAAATTAACTTATCTGGAAAATATCGGCAAAGTTCTTGCGAAAATTGACGCCGAACAAACGGAAAATATTGAAAAAGCGGCAGAACTGTGCGCGAAAACCATTCATTCGGGAAAGCTCGTTCACCTCTTCGGCTCGGGGCACAGCGTTTTGCCCGTGCAAGACGTGTTTCCCCGCTACGGCGGAGTAGTGGGCTGGCACCCCGTAATGGACCCAAGACTTATGTGGAACAACGTAATAGGGCCCGGAGGTGCGCGCGAACTTTTGTGGATAGAAAGGCAGGAGGGATATATCGCCAACTTCTTGCAAAGCTATAACTTCCAGAAAGGCGAAGTAATGATAGTATATTCGCACGGCGGACTTAACGCGGCGCCCATTGAAGCGGCTATGTATGCAAAGGAAAGAGGGCTTAAAGTTATAGTCATAACAAGCGGCGAAAATTACAAAAAAGCCAAACCCAATCATTCTTCGGGTAAAAAACTCGGCGACTTAGCGGACATTTTGATTGATAACTGTTGCCCCTTAGAAGACTCTTTGGTCCCCATTCCTGGCTACGACCAAAAAGTAGGCGCAAGCTCAACGGTCGCCGTAATTACAATTTCTCAGGCGATAGCTTCGGAAACGGCGTTAAGACTGCAAAAATTAGGACATAAAATGTTCATATTCGTTTCACCAAACGTGGTCAGTATTCCCAAAGAATACATGCACGAGGTATATTCAAGCTACACCGAATTAGTCAAGGGCAACAAGAATATGTAACTGCTTATGCCAATACCCAAAACTTTTCGGAGATTGCCCCTTGATGAGGGGCTTTCTCCGAGAAAGGGGGTAAAAATAAAAAATCTTTGCAAAAGGTATTATTATAAGCTATAATTTTATTTAAGGTTAGGGAAAATAAATGACAAAAGTAATTGTTATAGGGCACGGCGGATACGCAAGCGGAGTTAAGCGCAATATCGGAATGCTCATTGGAGAAATCAAGGATTACAGCTATATTGATTTCAACGAGCAGGACGACCTTAGTATACTTAAAGAAAAAATTATACACCAGCTTAGCGGGCTTGACGGCTTTGACGTGCTTTTTTGCTGCGACCTTGCGGGAGGTTCGCCTTTTAGAGAAGCCGCGACAGCATGTCTGGAAAAGGAAAACTTCGCCGTAGTGGCGGGGCTAAACACCGCGGCATATACCGAAATGACCTTTAACTTAGAGCTTTCCCCCAAAGAATTGGCAAAACTCGCGGCAGAAGTAGCAAAAGAAGCTATTTTGATTTTTCCGCAGTAAAGGAAAAGAGATATGAAAAGTTTGCTGTCGTTTTCAAGTTTTTCCCAATATTATTGGATATATTTGCTCGCTTTCGTCCTGCTTACGCTTTTAAGCGTCGCGCTTTTCAGGTTTTTTGCTAAGGGGCGCAAAGAAGTTGAGGAAGAGCTTAAAAAACTGCTCGCCCAAAACCCCGACGAATATGTGAGCAGACTTGAAACAAACAAAAGGCTAAAATTACTTTTTCCCAAAGTAGTAATGGATTTGTTTTTGCTTGACGGTTATATGATAACGGGCAGCGACAATAAGGCGGAGCAAATTATTTCCAAAATGGACAAAAAAAACCTTGACCCGGGAATTTTGGTGGAATACCTTCAAAAACGTCTTTCCTATTATATAAGCAAGGGCAACAAAGAAGAGGCGGTTGCAAGCCGCGACAAGCTGCTCGGCTTTTTGAAAAGCGTAAAGGCTGAAAAGGTAGAAAAATATAAAGACATTATGGAAGAGGCAGACGCAATCGTAAGGGTATACGTCCAAAAGGATGTGTCTTTTATAGACAGCCTTGTGGCGAAAGCTGCAAAAAGCCAGCACCCCGTAATGAGGGGGGTTACGCAGTTCCGTATAGCTAAGTTATACCACTTCAAGGGGGATAAAGGCATGACGGAAAAATATTTAAGGCGCGCCGAGGCAAACTTAAAGGGAACTTACTACGAGGGCATAATTGCGCAGGCGCTTAAAAACAACGACGTTCTTAACGAAAAATAAGGAGCAAAAATATGACCGCCTTTGAATATAAAATAAACGACGCCATGGGGCTTCATGCCCGACCCGTAGGGGTAATGGTAAAAGCGCTTCAACCCTATAAAGAAGCTGAAATTATTATTAGGATAGGGGACAAAAAAGCCGACGCAAAGAGAATGTTTCAAATAATGTCTCTTGCCGTCAAGCAGGGCGAAACAATCACCGTTGAAGTGAGCGGCAAAGACGAGGAAAAAATTGCCAAAGAGATTTTAAGCATTTTTAACTCCGAAAAGCTGTAAAGACACAGATGACGGACAGTGCAAATGCGCTGTCAGGCTTTGCGTTTGCCGACCTTTTTGCTTGTTGTAACCGCATGATATTTTATTAGATTTACGCTTGATTTCACTTTTAATTTTGCTTTTGGAAAAACAATAAAAACCATACTTTGCACGAAAAGGTTATGCCTTTTCTTTTTTTATGCGAAAAGAAAGGGGCTGCTTAAACCTATTTTGATATTAAAATTTTAGTTAAATTATATAAAAAAGGGCTAATCCCCTGTTAAGCCCCTGTTTTTTTAAATATATAAATAGTTTATTGCGCTAAAAACAATCAATACATCATTTTTCCCTTTCCCGACACGTTTGTGGGGCGTTTGCCCGTATACGTCTTTTCTATCATTTCCGAATAGTGTTTAAAATCGCTGTTGATAAGCGCCGTTACCAAAATGTCCACCACGCTTAAAGTGGAAATGCGGCTTGACATGCCCCCCAAACGGTTCCATGTTTCCGAAGCGTCTACAAAAAGGTTGACCTCGCAAAGCTTCATCAAGCTGTTTTCGTTTAAAGAGGTTAAACTCACCTTAGGAACGTTTAAAATTGAAAGCTCCTGCGCAACCATTAGTATATCGTCCGTTTCCCCCGTATAAGAAATCAAAAAGGAAAGGCGGTCGGGAGTGGAGCTTTTGGCGTTTATAAGCATTTCAATGTGGTTTCCGTAAGCGCTTGTCGGGATTCCCAGCCGCATAATTTTTACCTGCGCGTCCAATGCCACAAAGTTTGAAGGTCCTATGCCGTAGAAGTCAATGCCCTTTGCCTGCCTCATCATAGAGATTACTTTTTCAAAAGTATCCACTTTATTGAGCACGCTGCTGTCTATTATAGATTTCGCGTTTTGGTTGGAAACCTTTTTGATTATGTCTTCAATTGAGTCATATCTGCCGACGGGCTCCCTGCCCCTTTTTAAAATTGAGCTTTTCATATAGCTTGCCAGTTCGGTGGCAAGTTGAAGCCTGAAATCAATATAACTGTTTATGCCGAGTTTTTTGCACAGCCGCTTTACGGTGGAAGTGGAAGTAAAGGTCTTTTGGGCAAGCTCTACGATGCCGATATTTACCACCTCGTGCAGATTATCAAAAATATATTCAACGATATGTCTTTCCGAGGGGGACAAATCCTTGATTTGTTTCATTTCCAAAAACAAACTCATAATATCTCTCCTGTGAGGCAATGTTTGCGTGTATGCAAATGATAAGTTTTTTGACGAATGATACTTGATTTTATTGTATTGCTTATAACAAAAAATGTCAACAAGTTATTTTTTGAAAGGTTTTTAATCAAAGCGTCCTGTTTTTGACGTTTTTTGAACTATTAGACATAACAAAAGCAAAAGAAATGTTTATTTCGCGGCAGAAGTCAAAAGAAACGTTTAATTTAAAACTTAGAATATCAATGTCGTTTTGACAGAATATTGAAAAAATAAAAAGCGCATCAATGTCTTAAAACTTTTGCGCTTTTAGAAACTTGCCGTAAAATAATTTAAAATACCCCTTTGACTTTTGTTTTTTTGATACTATAATTTTGTTAAGTTCCAATTGGCGGCAAGCGGATTGTTTTGAATAATTGCCGCTATGGCAATGATTATTATATATTTTGCTGACAATGTCTTACACAGGGTTTTTGAGTTAAAAATATGTAGGCGGCTTGAAAAATGAATTGCTATAAAGAAATACTAAGCCTTTCGCAGGCGAGGGATTACGAAAATTATCTCTATTTTTACGGCAGCAAGACGGGAATAAAAAAGTTTCTGCTCCATGCCGATATTCTCGCGGAGTTTTTTAAAAGCTTAGGTCTGAAAAAGGGGGACGCCTTTACAATTTATATGCCCAACACCCCTCATGCTTTCGCCGCCTTTTACGCGCTCAATAAAATAGGCGCGGTGGCGAACATAGTGCATCCGTTTACGCCCGTAAGCGCTTTAAGGGGCATTTTAGCGCAAACCAGATCAAGGGGGATACTGGCGCTTGACATATTGGCATGTAAAATCGCGCAAGAATTAAACTGCTTAAACATAAAAGTTATATTGGCGAAAACTTCAAATTATATTTACGGCATAGCAAAACCCTTTTTTATGTTTTACGAAATGTTTAAGGGTTTCGGGTGCGGGAAAATTAAAAACAAAATCTGTTACGGCGATATTTTAAGGCAGAATAAAGGAAACGGATATGGCGGCGGAAGAAGCGGCTTTGGCGGTCGCGGTGATTGCGATATTAAAGAAAATACCGATAACAAAAGCGACTGCGGCGGCGGCATTTTAAAAGAAGGCGGCTGTCTTGATGATGGGGTTTTTATCGGAAATGATTTTAACACTGATTTAAGCGGCGGCGACCTTTGCGGTTTTGGCAATGGGGAAGGTGAAAACAAAGGCGACCTTTGCGGTTTTGGCAATGGGGGCGGAAAAATCGGGCGCGACAGTATTAACGGCGGCGCGCGCGACGTTTCCGACCTAGGCTGTGTTGAAGCAGGGCGCGGAGTTAATAAGGGCAATTGCACAGATGCCAACGGTATAGAAAACGAGCGCAGAACTGTTAAGGACAGTTGCGGCAACCATGGCTTTGAGGGCGGAGAAAAGAAAGATGAGGAAGAAAATTTGGCGGCGCTTTATATTCACAGCGGCGGAACTTTGGGCGCCCCTAAAACGATAGTTTTGACAAACAGGGCAGTTTTGGCGATTTCACAGCAGACGCGCCATATTCAGGAGGAGGGCAAGGGGAAGTTTACGCCCGTAGTGCTTCCCATATTCCACGCTTACGGGCTTGCCGCGTGCGTCCATTCCTCTTTGGCGTTAGGATACAACCAAATTATTTTTCCCAAGTTCAACGCAAAAAAAGTCAACAACTGCTTAAAAAAATACGACGTTGCGGCTGTTATAAGCGTTCCTTTAATGATTTCTAAAATGATGGCGCAAAAGAGCTTTTATTCCCCTCACCTTAAAAAGCTTAAAACCGTTTACTGCGGCGGCGACACTGTGTCAAAAGCGCTTCAAGAAGATTTTAACAAGGCGGTAAAGGCGCAGGGCGGCAGCGCGCGACTTTTGGCGGGTTACGGGCTTACGGAAGCGTGCGGCGTGGCAAGCGTAAACACCGACAAATGCTACAAGTTTTCTTCGGTGGGCAAGCCTTTGCCGCTAGTCAATATTGAAATTTGGGAGGGGGGCGCGAACACCCCCCTTGCGGCAAACCAAATAGGGGAAATAGTAATAAGCGGTCCTACCGTAATGAGCGGCTACCTTGACGGCGAAAATCATTGCATGGCGCAAAAGGGCGAAGTTGTCTATATTAAAACGGGCGACTTGGGCTACCTTGACGAAGAAGGGTTTTTGTTTATAAGCGGGCGAAAGAAAAGCCTTATAAATATAGCTTCTTACAATATTTTCCCCTCTGAAATTGAGGAAGTCGTGCAAAAACTTCCTTTTATCAAAGAAGCGTGCGCAGTGGAAGCAAAAATTAAGGGCAAAAGCGCAGTAAGACTGATTGTATCAATAAAAGAGGGCGTTCCCTATATTAAAAACCTGCGCAAAAAAATATTGGAATATTGCGGAGAATACTTAATTAAGTATTCTATACCCAAAGATATCGTATTCGTTAAGGAACTTCCCCGCACAAACATGTCGAAGGTGGACATTTTAAAGGTTAAAGAGCTTTACGGCGGCAAAAATTAAAAGCTAAAAAGCAACATTTTCTCGCGTCTTTTTAAGGTTTATTGTAAATGTCCGTGCAAGTTTTTTGTCAGGCGCTTGTTACTTTATATTTATAAGCCAAGTATTTTTTTGCTTGACAAGGCAATAATTATAGCGTTATTATAAATGCAAACGCTAATCATTAGCATTTAGGAAAAAAATATGAAAAAAATAAAATATATCGCGTTAGTTTTAATATTTCTTTTTGCGGCGTCCCCCTTATTAACTTCCTGCGACGCAACAGACAAAGACAAACTGCAAGTTTACGCAAGCATTTATCCCCTTTATTTTCTGGCGGAAAGCATAGGGGGCGAAAAAGCCCAAGTTTACAGTGTTTTGCCTTGGGGCGGAAGCGCGCACGGCTACGAACCTTCATTAAGGCAAAGCGGCAGAATGCGCCAAGCTGACATATTGATACTAATCGGCGCGGGAATGGAGGAATGGGGGGAAAACTTTATAGCTTCTCTTGAAAAGGGTTCTTACAGCTATTTTGACAAAGAGGGAAATAACTTGACGGAAGGGCTTTTGATAGTGGACACTTCAAGGGATATTAACCTTATTTTAGGCGGAGAGGCGCACGAAGAAGAGGAAGACAAAGAGGAACATCACGGGCTTTACGACGCCCACACGTGGACTTCCATAAAAAATATGCGGGAAATGGCGCAAAGTATTTATACCGCGTTTGTATTAAAAGACGCCCAAAACGAAAGTTATTACAATGAAAACTTCCAAGCCGTTGACGCCGCCCTTTTGGAGTTAGAGCAAGAGTATCAAAGCGCCCTTTCGCCTTACAGCGGCAAAAGCATCGTCGTGTCGCACAAAGCCTTTACTTACCTGTGCGCCGACTACGGTCTAAACCAAATCCCCGTCCAGATAAGTTCCGAGCAGACCGCGGGCTTAGCGCAAATAGCGCAAATCGTTGAAATAGTAATGGAGCAAAATATAACCGCGCTTTTTTGGGACAACGCCTCTTCCACTTCGCAATTTCTTTTGCGCATTAAAGAGGAAGCGGCAAAAAAAGGACGCGCTTTGACTATTGAAACTCTTTATCCCTGCGAAACGCTTTCAAAGGACAAAATAGACGAAGGGGAAAACTATCTTTCACTAATGAGGGCAAATCTGCAAGCGCTGTTAAGGTCTTTTGCCTGAAAGCGCGCTAAAAAATAACCGATTAAAGGAATACGAAGCCGAATATATGCAAAAAGAAAAAATAATTGAAATTAAAGATTTGAGTTTTTCTTACGAAAACCAAAATGTATTAAAAAACTTGAACTTTTCGGTGGAAAGGGGCAGTTTTCTTGCTTTAATAGGCACTAACGGAAGCGGCAAAAGCACATTGCTTAAACTGCTTTTAGGCGAGCTGACGCCTCAAAAGGGGGAAATATATCTTTTCGGCAGCGATATAACGTCTTTTCGCGGCTTTGATAAGGTGGGTTATATTCCGCAGGCGAAAGAGTTTAACGCAGGTTTCCCCGCGACCGTTTGGGAAGTGGTGTGCGCTGGTCTGCCTTCCTCCAACTTTTTGCGCCGTCCCGACAAAAAAAGCTATGCGTTTGCCGATGAAGCCTTAAAAAAAGTAGGAATGGATAAATATAAAAACCGCCTTATCGGCGCGCTTTCGGGCGGGCAGGTGCAAAGTGTAATTTTGGCGCGGCTGTTGTGTTCTAACGCCCAGCTTTTTTTGCTTGACGAGCCGACAAACGCTTTGGACGCCAAAGCGATTGAGGAACTTATGGAAATCTTAAAACAGCTTAACGAGGAAAGGGGAATCACCGTTTTGATGGTTACGCACGAAATTGAAAAAGCCTTAAAATATATGCACCAAGTGTATTTGATGAACGAGGGCAGGCTTTACCAAACGCAAAGCGGCTCTTTTTGCGGCGGGGAATAATTTTTATGAACTTTTTCCAAAATTTGCTTCAATACGGTTATCTTTTAAGGGCTTTCGGCGCGGGGCTTGCCGTCGCGGCGGCGCTTCCGCTTATAGGCATGATTGTGTCTTTAAAGCGCCTTTCAATGATAGGCGACGCCCTCAGTCATACTTCTTTGGCGGGTGTGGCGCTGGGGCTTTTGCTGGGGTTTAACCCTATTGTGGGGGCGGTCGGGGTGTGCATAATCGCGGCGCTTACCATTGAGGGCGTAAGGCGTAAGCTTTCGCGCTATTCCGAAATGGCAATAGCAATAATAATGTCAACGGGCATAGGGCTGGCAGCGGTGCTTATGAATTTTCTTAATTCCCCGGCAAACTTTAACAGTTTTTTGTTCGGAAGCATCGCCACGATAAGCGCGCTTGACTTTTGGGTAATAGCGGCTCTTTGCGCTTTGGTAATTATCGTGTTTACGCTTATGTATACGCGGCTTTTTTACACCGCCTTTGACGAGGGAGCGGCCCGCCTTTCGGGCATAAACGTCAAAGCCGTCAACGTCATATTTACCGTTATGACGGCGGTAACGGTGTCGGTTGCCTCAAAAATTGTGGGGGCGCTGGTGGTTTCGTCGCTAATGATACTGCCCGTTGCCTGCGCGATGCAGTTTAACAAAGGCTTTAAGGCAACGCTTTTTACCTCTTGCGCGTTCGCGCTGTCTTTTATGGCGGCGGGGCTTTTGATTTCTTATTTTGCCGATATTGCGCCAAGCGGCGCGGTGGTGCTTTTGGCGGTTGCGGTGTTTTTAATACTACTTGCCTTTAAAGCTTTAAAAAGTAAAAAAGCAAAAAGTTCGGCTGCCAAGGAAGGGGAAAAGGAATAAAATCACGCGAATATATTTTGGAATAGTGAATATATCCAAATCGTGCCTTTGATAAAACGCCTAGAAAAATAAAACAGAACTGCCTTTTCTTAGATTATATAATGTCGGACAAAAGGAAAAACAAATCGTTTTATGTAGAAGATTAACGCGTTTTATTGAAAGAAAAACGGACGGCTTATATAACAAGATAAGATTGCCGCATAAAAAAAGAGTTGTTTTTTGTATAGGTATTAGGGAAAAATGCCTGCGCTAAGAAAAGGGAAAAGAATAGTTATAATAAACTAAAAAAATCAATGGTTAAGCGTGCAAAAAGCAAGGGGGGGAAGGGAAAATGAAAAATACCGAAAAGGACGTCAGGCAAATACTTTCGGCAAAAAACGTAAAAATCACTAAGGGCAGGTGTTTGCTGCTTCAAATCTTGATAGAGCAGGAACGCCCCCTTTCCGCCGAGGAAATCTACCGTATTTTTATGGAAAAAGGCAGGGAAATAAGCCTTTCCACCGTTTACCGCATTGTCTTGACGCTTGCCGAAAAACACATAATCACCCCTTTGACGCTACCCGCAATGGACAAAACGCTTTATGAATACAGCGAAAAGCACACGCACCACCTTGTTTGCACCCAATGCAACAAGATTTTGCCGCTAACGCATTGCCCCTTGGAGGAGTTTACGCGGCATATTGAGGGAAACACAGGCTTTGTTATTCAGGGGCACAGTTTGGATATGTTCGGCGTCTGCCCCGACTGCGCAAAAGTGAAGGAACAAAAAGCCAAGGTTTAGCAAGGTTATTTTTGGGGCAATATCGCAAGAACAGCAATTGTGCTTAGCAAAAAGGCAAAAATAAAAAGGTAAAAACGGAAATTAGTCAAACAAGCCACAATTTAAGATTGAAATTAAGAAATTAAAAGCTGAGATTTAAAATAAAATAGTGTCGTAATTAAAGCTAAGTTTAAACAAAGAGAAAAGAAAAAGTCGCGATACGACAAAAAGAATACAGCGTTTACGATAAATTAATATTATCTATAAATTAACATAAACTTTAAGTATATTTAACTCGCAAAACAAAAAAATTAAACTCCAAAAACAATCTTAATTTCCGTAAGCCAAATACCGCTTTGAGTTGTAAACCCGCGCATATTGCATTAAATACTAAGTGCAAGTTTTTAAATTGAAAATTGCATCGCGTATTTTTAACTTTTTGCCCATTTATAGACAAAATAAAAAAGCCCCTTTTTTAAGAGGGCATTTTCATTTAAATTAGATTTTAAGTTTACTTTTACAATTTAAGGTTTTTAGACCGCTCTTTACCGTCAAGCGTTGCGCGTTTTCTTGCTTGCTATGTAATCTTTTAGCTAGATTTGGCTTTGCTTTGAGGCGATTTAGCTCTTTTCATTCTGTATTGCTCGGGCTTTTGCAACTTAACGCTGTAAGCAATATTTATCAAGTGGTCTGCGACGCGCTCCAAGTTAGACAGTATTTCGTAAAAAAGTTTGCCGCTTTCCACAGAGCAAATACCCTGCTTTAACCGCGAAATATGGTTGTCGGCGTAGTCCATATTCATTTTGTCAACCTGCTCCTCAAAAGAAACTACGGCGGGCAAGAGCTCCAAGTCGTTGGTGTCAAAAATAACCAAAGTATGTTTAAACATTTCCGTTATTGCCGCGTGCATTGAGGAAATTTCCTTTAAGGCGTTGTCCGTAAAGGCAAGCCCTTGCTGCCCCATTTGCTGGGTAAACTCTAAAAAGTTTTCCGCGTGGTCGCCTATGCGTTCAATATCGGAAACTACGTGGTAAAGAGAGCCTATGAGCTTTTCGTCGTGGCGCGAAAGGGGCATTGTGCTAAGCTGAGCCATAAAGTCAAGCAGCGCGTGGTTGAGGTAATTTAGTTCCTTTTCGTTTTTTGCTATTTCATCGGAGTTTTTTTCCTGCGCGTTAATTACGTCCTCCATTGACAGCCCGTAATTGGTTTGCGCCAAAACCGCCATTGCAGAAATCTCCTTTAAAAGCTGCGCCACCGCTACCGAGGGGGTTTCCAAAAGGCGCTGGTCAAGATACTTGAAATGCTTGTCTGCAATTTTTTGTTTCTTTTCGGGAATTACCTTTTCCGCTATCCATACTATCTGCTTTACAAAGGGCAGGAAAACTACCGCCGACACTACGTTAAATACTATGTGGAAAAGCGAAACCTGAACGGTTTCAATTCCTCTTGACATGGTAACAAAGAGGTTTGCGATAAAGTCTTGCGCGGGCAGCATGAACGCCAAAAACAGCACCACGCCTATGAAGTTAAAGAAGATATGTATAAAAGCGGTGCGTTTTGCGTTTGTGCTTGTGCCTATTGAAGCTATTACCGCCGTAAAGCAGGTGCCTATGTTGCTGCCTAAAATAAGATAAAAAGCGCTAATGGGCTCAAAGGTTGGAATATTGCGCACAAGAATAATTATTACAGCCGTCAAAAGGTGGCTGCTGTGCACCAACGCCGTAACCACCATGCCTATTAAAATGAGCAGAAAAGGGTTTCTTACTATTTGAAAAAGCTGGGTTAATAAACCTTCTAAAACTACTGACTGCGAAAAACTTCCGCTCATCATGCTTAGCCCTATAAAAAGCAAACCCATGCCCGCTAAGCTTTCGCCGATGCGGTTGGTCTTTTCCTTCTTATCTATCATTGTTAAAATAACGCCGATGGGGGCAAGAAGGGCAAGGTATGCCGTTATATCAAAATTGGGGACATTTTTAAATAAATCGGGAAAAATGTAAAGCAAGCTGTCAAAGGTTGTGCCTATGTTTGCGCCCATAATAACGGAGGTCGCTTGAAAAAGGTTCATTATCCCTGAGTTGACAAGCCCTAACACCATTACCGAAATGGCAGTGGAGCTGCGGACTACCGTAGTAGAAAGAGTGCCTATGCCCAGCCCTATAAACCTGTTGTTGCTTACGCGTGAAAAAAGTTTGCGCATGCCCTTGCTTGCGTATTTGTCCAAGCCATCGGACATAGTTTTCATTCCGAATAAAAATACGCCCGTGCCCGCTAAAAGTGTTACGCATGCGCCCAAAATCTCTAAAAATCCGTTCATTAAAATAATTTCTCCTAAATGTAAAGTGGGTTTTTCCTTAATTAAAAGGAAAAACCCGCCGCGTCCTTGACGGGGATGCAAAATACGACGGTGCGCGACTGCGGGTATGTGCCCTTAACGCCCGAAATCGCCGCCATTATTTTTTGCGCCTGTTCCGCCTTGGATATGATTAAAATCATTTCTTTTTCCTCTTGAAGTTTGATACCGAAAAAAGTTTCCGAAGGGGGCATGCCTACGCCGCGCGCGTTAAGCGCCGTTCCGCCTCTTGCGCCCGCTTGCCTTGCAACCTCCATTACGTCTTCGGTATAACCTTTATCCGTTATTGCTACTATTAAACTGAATTGGCTTTCCATAATGTTTTCCCCATTCTCACTTTGGCTTTGGGCGTGCCCTTCAAGCGTGAAGGCGATGCCCCTGCCTTTAATTTTTTTGCCTATGCTTTTTAACAATTCGCTTTCGTCCTCTTTTTCGTCAAGCTCAAACCAAAAAATCCTTTTTTCCGCCGAGCCTAACCCGAAAAGCGCTAAAAGAGTAGTGGGCGCCGTTCCATGCCCTAATGACATAAGGCTTTTGACCTCTTTACGGTCTTTAAGCGTTGATATCAATAGGTCTTCGGAATAGTTATTATCCACCACCGCAATTAAAAAATTTGACATTTTTTACCCCTGTTTCCTTACCGATTTCCCGCGCGGTCTATTTCGACTGCGTCATTTGCCGCCTAGCGCGCGCTAAGTTAATTTTGCCTGCCGCAAAATCTTTATATCTATTGAGCCTTTCCGTCTTGGTTTAAGGCGGGCGCTTGCTCTTGTTTTTCTTGCCCAGTTTCGCCTTGATTAGTTATGGTCTCTTCCTTTATTATAGCTTGATTTGAAGAAGCTGTCAGTTGCTCTTTTTCTTTTCCCTCATTTTGCAAAAAAACTTCATTTACAGTAGTTTTTTGCTTATCGGGTATATTTTTCGCCGCTTGCTCTTTGTTTGCAGTTATGTTTGGACCGCCCTTGTCATTTTTCCCTTTTTGTGTTTTTTTCCGATTTAGAACTTGTCGGGAAAGATTATTCTCTGCGGCGGTTTCTGCGTTTATCGGCTTTACGGTTTGCTCTTGGCTTACTTGCTGCTTGCCCTTTTCAATTTGCGCGCTGTAAGCTTGTTCATTGCCGTTTACCGCTAAGTCTAAGCCTGTTTGCTCTTCATCTGCGCTTTGTTTGGCACCGTCCCCTTGCAGCCCGCTAAGATTTTGTTTTTCTTCACTTGCGGGCGCAATTTTCCCTTGTACGTCTTGGGGCTGGTCTTGCTCCGCTAAAAGCAGCTCTTTCTTTTTAAGTTTGTCCATTTTAACCTTATAAATAAGCCCCATAAGCTGGACGCTTATTAAAGGCATCATAGCGGTAATGCCCACAAGCCCGAATGCGTCCGTCATCACGTTTCCGCCTACCGACTGGCTTATACCCACCGCGAAGGGCAGCAAAAAGGCGGCGCACATAGTGCCCGAAGCTACCCCGCCCGAGTCAAAGGCAATGGCGGTAAAGATTTTTGGCGTAAAGAAAGTGAGGATTATCGCAAGGGCGAATCCCGGCAGCACAAACCACCAAATGCTCACCGAATACAGCGCGCGTATCACCGAAAACAAAAGCGCCAAGGACATGCTTGCCATAAGCCCCATAAGCATCATCTTTTTGGGAATGGCGCCGCTTGTAATTTCATATATCTGCTTGTTTAAAACGTGGACGGCAGGCTCGGCAAGCACCACAAACATACCTATGAATATGCTTATGGGCATAAGTATCCAATTGTATGGCAGCGACGCGAGTTTGCCGCCGATATAAATGCCTACGGGCATAAAACCTACGTTTACGGCGGTCAAAAATACCGAAAGCCCTATCAGGCTGAACACAACGTTTATGAGTATCCTTGAAAGGTTGATTCTAGAAAGCCTAAGCTTAAACACTTGGAAGAAAAGGAAAATAAGCACAATGGGCAAAAGTATGATTGCCACTTCGCCTACGGTGCTTATAAGCTCGCCGCTTAAAACGGAAAAAAAGCTGTTTATGTCGTTGATTTGGGGAACTTCCATTACATAGTCGGAAAAATCGCCTTTGTAAAGCAGCCCCAAAATAAGCACGGTCAGAATTGGTCCCACCGAACACAGCCCGCACAGCCCGAAGCTGTCCTCTTCCGCGCTTTTGCCCCCTCTTATGGAGGACACGCCCATACCCAGCGTCAAAATAAAGGGCACGGTAACGGGACCCGTCGTAACCCCGCTTGAATCAAAAGCTATTGAAATGAACTCGGGCTTTACGAATATTGCCAATATAAAGATAAGGGCGTAGGAGATTTGAAATATCCTTGCCATTGAAAACTGAAAGACAATTCTTAAAAGCGCCATCATTAAGTAAATGCCTACGCCCACAGCCACGCTTGTTACAAAAAGCGTTTTATTTACAGAAGTTATTTGCATTGCAAGCACCTGTAAGTCCGGCTCGGCAAGCGTAACCGACAAGCCCAAAATAAAGCCCATAACAAGAATAATCCACAGCTTTTTGGACTTTGTCATTTGCGTGCCTATCATTTCGCCTATGGGCATTACTGAGTTTTCAATGCCAATCATAAACACGCTCATACCTAAAATCAAAAGCACAATAGCCGCTAAAAAAGTATATAGATACCAAAGAGGCATTTCCGCCACTGTAAAGTGGAGAAGTAAAAAGACCGCGCTTAACGGTAAAACTGATATCGCCGCTTCCTTGATTTTTTCAAAAAATAATTTCATATATTACTTGGTATTTTTTCCTATATAGTCAATTATAATTAAAAAGGGGTTTTTAGGCAAGGAAATTAAGGTTGTAAGGCGCTTTAATTTTATAAAGCTGCTTAAACAACAGCAAAAAAAGAGGTGTTAATTTTGTGTTAATTTTGTGAGCAAACGATTGACAAAGCCCCTTTAAACGTTGTATAGTCTATTTGGGCTTAAAAAAATTGAATATTATTGCACCCCAATATAATTAGGAAGAGTACGGTTCCTGAGTTTCTACCAAACAGCCGAAATTGTTTGACTATTGGAGGCTCTCTTCGGGCGGTCTTTTCTGAGCTGATATTGGGTTATGGAAAAAGCCGCTTTTCTTATGAAAAAAATATTTAATATACAGGAGGAAACTTATGGAGAAACTTAGAAAGTTCTTCAAACTGCAAGAGAATGGCACGACTTTCAGAAAAGAAATTATTGCGGGTCTTACCACTTTCTTTGCGATGGTTTACATTGTAGCGGTAAACCCCAAAATGCTTTCTCAAACAGGGTTGTCTTGGGGCGGCGTATTTTTAGCCACCATCTTTGCATCTGTTATCGGAACGCTTGTAATGGGTTTATTTGCCAACGTTCCTTACGCCCAAGCTCCCGGCATGGGGCTTAACGCTTTCTTTGTCTATACCGTATGCTTTGGTTTGAAATTTTCACCCGAAGCCGCTTTGGCAATGGTTTTCATTTGCGGTATCATCAACATTGTTATTACCGTAACAAAGATTAGAAAAATGATTATCAAAGCTATACCCAAGAGTTTGCAAAACGCTATCGGCGGCGGTATAGGTCTTTTCATTGCTTACATCGGCTTTAAAAACGCAAGCTGGCTTGCTTTCACCTCTGACCCCGGCACCTACACTGAAAGCTTCGGAACTATTTTCTCCGACTCCAGCATTGTTCCCGCTTTGACCAACTTCTCAACGGCGGCGCCCATCATCGCGTTGGTAGGTCTTATTATTACCGTTGTGCTTTTGGTTCTCAAAGTTAAGGGCTCTATTTTAATCGGCATCGCTTCTACTACCATAATTGCGGTTGTAGTTAAACTTATCGCTCCCGGCGCAGATTTCTTAATGGACTTCACGCCTTTTGCTTCGGGAACGGCATTCTTCCAAAAAATAGGCGAAAGCTTTACGGGACTTGGCGAAACCTTCGGCGTAGCCTTTACAAAGGGCTTCCCCGAACTGTTTGTAGATAAAATCGCCCAGCTTCCCCTTGCTTTACTCGCTATATTCGCTTTCAGTTTGTCCGATACTTTTGACACAATAGGAACCTTTATCGGAACAGGCAGGGCAAGCGGCATTTTCTCAGACGAAGATATCAAAGACCTTGAAGGCAGCACAGGCTTTAAGTCCAAGATGGACAAGGCTTTATTTGCGGACGCTATCGCTACTTCCGTAGGCGCCGTGTTCGGAACTTCCAACACCACCACTTACGTAGAAAGCGCGGCGGGCATTGAAGCGGGCGGCAGAACAGGCTTAACAAGCGTAACAACTGCTATAATGTTTTTGCTTTGCATACCCTTAGCTCCTTTGTTTGCTCTTGTCCCCGGAATTGCCACCGCACCCGCTTTAATAGTAGTAGGTATTATGATGGCAGGCGCCTTTAAGGAAATTGAGTGGCACGACTTTGAAGAAGCTACCCCCGCTTTCTTAACGGTAGCTATTATGGCTTTTGCCTATAACATTTCAATAGGTATTGCCTTCGGCTTCATCTTCCACGTATTGATTAAGCTGTTAAAGGGCAAGATTAAGGACGTTCACCCCATACTTTACGGCTCGGCGATACTGTTCCTTATTTATTTCATATTGATGGCGTTATACGGCGGCGGAGTATTTACTCCCCAAGGCTAGTTGTTTTAATTAAAAAAACTCTTTCAAAAAGAAAGAGTTTTTTTTTGAGCAGAGATATAAAAGGCACAAAATAAACAAGAACATACAAAAGCAATACAAAACAAAAAAACACAAATATCAATATAAAAAATTGGAGGTAAACAAAAATGCAAACTAAGGAAATCACAGTTACGGGATACCTGCCCGACGAACGGCCGCCATTTTGGAAGCTAGTACTTTTCGCTCTCCAACAGATTGTCGTTATGTTCCCCGCTACGGTATTGGTAGCGCTTTTAACAGGATTTCACGTATCCACGACCATTTTCGCTAGCGGTCTTGCGACGCTGTGCTTTATTCTGGTAACGGGAAGAAAAATACCCCTTTACTACGGTTCAAGCTTTTCTTACATTGCCGCGATATGCTCCATTACGGGAGTTGAGCAAATAGGGCAAATCGCCGACAAACCCTTAATTGCGGCGGCGCAATTAGGTATCGTTTTGTCGGGTCTTGTGTCCATCGCCGCGGGCTTGATTATTCGCCGCTTCGGTCAGGAAGCAATTGAAAAGGTGCTACCCGCCACCGTAACAGGCAGTATCGCCATGGTCATAGGTCTTTCCTTAGCAGGAAACGCCATGAGCAACTTTACGTCGCTGCCCGTTAACGTAACGGAAGCCACCAGCAGCATGGCAACCAACCTCGCCTTTGTAATCTGCGTAGTTACTTTGCTTGCAACGGTATGCTTTTCGGTATTTTTGAAAAAAGGCGTCTGGGGTCAACTGCCCATACTCTTCGGGCTTTTAACAGGCTACCTGCTTTCTTTAATATTGACCTGGACTACGGGCGTGAAATTCGTAGACTTTGACAAATTGGGCGCCACAAGCATATTCGCCCTTCCTCAATTCTCTTTCCCCTGGCAAGCCGACCCCGCAAGCATAGGCAAAGCAATTTTGGCTATAATGCCCATTGCAATCGCAACGATACCCGAATCCACCGCGCACATTTACCAGCTTGACATTTATGTAAACGACCTTGCAAAGCAAAAGGGCAAGGACGAATACAAAATTGCCGGTATGCTTGGTCAAAACTTAATCGGCGACGGCTTAGGCGACATTATTTCAGGCTTTATAGGCGGTCCCGCAGGAACCAACTACGGCGAAAATATCAGCACAATGGCAATTACCAAAAACTATTCCGTTTGGGTTTTAATTGGCGCTTCCATCATCACGATGGTAATCTCGCTCTTTACCCCCTTAACGGCTGCCGTTTATTCCATTCCTAACGCGGTTATCGGCGGACTTTCCATTTACTTGTTCGGCGTAATCGCCGCGCAAGGCATTACCATTATGGTAAACAAAAAGGTTGACCTCTTTGACGCTAAAAACCTTGCGGTAATCGCAACCATTATGATTATTGGTTTAGGCGGCACCTACGCGTTTGACGGCGGCATGATACCCGTATTCGGCTTAAAACTGCCCGCTATCGCCTCAGCCGCAATCTTTGGCATACTGCTTAACCTTTTGCTCAGCATTAAGGGAAAGAAAAGAAAGAACGGCGCAGAAACTTCGGAAGAACCCAAAGAATAAGCTTGTTTAGGCAAGAAGACAACATTGTTAAATTAAAACATACTTACAGGTAACGGCAAAGTTTTGTATAACATTTTTATAGAACTACCAAACTATAAGCGGGGCGAAAGCCCCGCTTTTTTTGCGGCGTTTGTGAACTTCTCCGACTTCAAAACAGATACCGTCAATTATTTTATCGCGGAGGTTTACTGCAAGGAGGTTTACTGTGCGTAGCTTGCTATTGCAGGGCAGGCAAAACAAAAGAGGATTTTATAAGCAATCGCTTTAATGGTTTTAGCTGCCCACAGCTTATGAATATACATAAAACCGGTTTTTCGGGCGAACCGCAAAAGAAAAACAAAATCTTTTTAAGGTCGGTTGGCAAGAGTAGATTGGCGAAAGTCGGTTAGCGTTAGCGGCAAGAAAGGGAGTTTTTGCCGCGTAATCTTACCCCGCTCCCGTGCCTAAGGTAAAAGCCGCAATTCATCCGCTAAACCAACAGCATTAACACATCAATTTTTTGGCGAAAGCGCCACAAAATAACAAGCTCTTGTATCGCAAGCATGTTTTCCCCCATACTTACTTCACATTTCTTTAATAATTCAAGCTTTTTCGCAGTCTATAAATTAGGTTTTTTCTTTTTCGCGCTTAAAACAGCCTTTGTTTAATATGTAACTTTGTTACTGAAAGGGTTTTGCATTTAACATATAATGATGCCAACAAACAAATTAAAAGGAGATTATATTATGGAAGAAATGCAAGTAACGAGAATGCCTTTAATAGGCGATATTGCACCAAGCTTTAAAGCTAAAACAACGCAGGGAGACATCAACTTTCCCGAAGATTACAAAGGCAAGTGGGTAATTTTATTTTCTCACCCCGCCGACTTTACCCCCGTTTGCACGACGGAATTTATGACCTTTGCCACTATGGCGGAAGAGTTTAAGGCGCTTAACACCGAATTGGTAGGGCTTTCCGTTGACTCCCTTTACGCCCACATCGCGTGGCTTAGAAAAATTCAGGAGCTTGAATGGAAGGGAATGAAAAATGTGGAAGTCAAATTCCCCTTAATTGAAGACATCCGCATGGACGTAGCCAACAAATACGGAATGATGCAGCCGGGACAGTCCAATACCCAAGCGGTTCGCGCCGTGTTTGTAATTGACCCCCAAGCCAAAATCCGCACCATTTTGTATTACCCCTTGTCAACAGGACGCAACTTTGACGAAATAAAGCGTATAATTTTGGCGCTTCAAAAGGCTGACAAAGAGGGCGTCGCAACTCCCGCCGACTGGCGCCCCGGTCAAGACGTAATCGTCCCCACCGCAGGCTCTTGCGGCACTGCGAAAGAACGCATGCAAAGCCAAGACGACGACCAATACTGCCTTGACTGGTTTATGTGCTTCCGCAGACAAAAGAAATAGAACTTTCCTTACTTCCTTATTATTGACTAAAACCTTTGCAGACCTTATAATATTGTATTAGGTCTGCATTTTTTATTGCGTTTAAAGCTAAAAATGCGGTTTTTGAAGTATCTGAGGTTGCCTGTAACGCCAAAATTATTTGGTTTACTTTACCTCAAAAAAGGCTTTTAAAGGTTTATCGGGGAAGTAATATGGAACAAAATTTACCGAGCTTTGAAGAAATTTTTCCTTGCTGGGACAAACTGGCTTCAAGCCAAAGAGAACAAATCAAGTCAAGCACAGAAGTAAGGCACTATAAAAAAGGGCAGATACTTTACGGCGGCGAAGAAGATTGCGCGGGGCTGTTTTTGGTGCAAGAGGGGCAGCTGCGCGTGTTCATAGTTTCCGACAAGCAAAAAGAGATCACTCTTTACCGTCTTTTTTCGTGGGATATTTGCCTCTTTTCCGCGTCCTGCATTATGAGCAATATCAACTTTGACATACACGTTGAGGCGGAAAAAGACACCGACCTTTTTGTGGTATCCGCACCATTATACGAGGAATTGATGAGGACTTCGTTGCCCGTATCGCGCCACACAAACAATTTAATGGCGTCGCGCTTTTCCGACGTAATGTGGATTATGGAAAAGATACTTTTTACCAGTTTTGACAGCCGCCTAGCCGCGTTTCTGCTGGAACTTGGCGTAATTGAAGAAAGCGACGTTTTGACGGTCACGCACGACGAAATAGCGCGCCATTTGGGAAGCGCCCGCGAAGTGGTTACAAAAATGCTCAATTATTTTTCAAATGAGGGCTATTTGAGCCTTTCACGCGGCAAAATCACCCTTTTAGACAAACCTAAACTGCGTGAACTGACCGTTTAACTTTTAAATAAGAGCTGATAATGGCAAACTTAGTTTGCGTTTAGCTGCGGTTTGCCGACGGCGCCTAAGTTATTTAGTTTAAGTATCTTTATATTTACAAATTACATAAATTTTTTTAAACTTTTTTGCAAAAGTTATTGACATTTGTCAAAAACAATATATAATTATAATTGACATATGTCATAAATAAAACCAAGGAGGTGCTTTCGCATGCCAAGAAGAGACGGAAGGGGGCCCTTAGGACAGGGCGCTATGGCGGGACAAGGTCTGGGAACCTGTTACGGCGGCAAACCCCAATGCGAAAAGGGCGGAGAACGCGGGCAAAGAGGCTTGAACTGCAAAAGAAACAGCCGAAACTGCTCTTATTCCGACGCCGGTCAAGCTTTGACACAGCAAAAAGAGGCGCTCCAAGCGAGAATTGACGCAATCAACGAAAAGCTGAGCAAAGCGTAAAAAAGTTTAAAAGACCATTGAGGGGACGCCCTTATGGTTTTTTATCAAGCAAAGAGGTAATAATTATGCCAAGACCGAAAAAATGGAGAAAGGTTTGCGGACTTCCCGATAAAAATCGTTTCGGACCGCTTGACGGCGTCGCCCAAAGCGGCAATATCGTAATGTCGGTAGACGAATACGAAACAATTCGCTTAATTGACTTAGAGGGTATGAGGCAGGAGGAATGCGCCGAGAGCATGAACGTTGCGCGAACCACCGTGCAGGCGATTTATTTGGCGGCAAGAAAAAAACTTGCGCTTTCGCTTGTCAAGGGGCAGTCTCTTATTATTGAAGGGGGCGAATACAAGCTTTGCGACGGTAAGGGCGAAGGTTGCGGGGGCAGGGGCTGCCAAAGGCATAAAGGCGGGGAGCGGGGATAAAACCCGTCTTTGCGAACTAAGCGTAAAATTTGAGGAAATAGTTAAAAAACCTATCGCAAATCAAAAGCAAAAAAGGCGCGCCAACGGCAGACCGCGTGTTTTTCACCCTTTTAAAAAGTGAAATAGAAAAATAATACTATTGCAATATTTTTTCTCATAACGGCGTGAAATCCAAGTTTACTGATGAGCGCTTTTGAATAAAGAACAAAATACTTTCCTAAAAAGGAGCATACAAAAATGAGCAAGGACAACAACTGCAAAGACTGCAAGGAGGAGTGCGGGCAAAAGGATTTGAGGGAAAAACCCCACGCGCTAAGCAAAATCAAAAAGGTTATAGGCATAGTGAGCGGCAAAGGGGGCGTGGGCAAGTCTATCGTTACTTCCATGCTTGCAGTATCGGCGCAAAGAGAGGGCTTAAAAACGGCGATACTTGACGCAGACGTTACGGGACCTTCCATTCCTAAGTCTTTCGGAGTAAGCGGGCGCGCCGCCGCAAACGAGCAGGGCATAATCCCTTCGGTAAGCGGAAAAGGCATAAAAATAATTTCTGCCAATCTGCTGCTTGAAAATCCCACCGACCCCGTAATTTGGCGGGGACCCCTTGTGGCGAATATGGTTAAACAATTTTGGACGGAAGTCCTTTGGGGCGACGTTGACGTAATGTTTATTGATATGCCCCCGGGAACGGGCGACGTGCCGCTGACGGTGTTTCAGTCAATTCCCGTAGACGGCATTATCGTCGTAACTTCGCCGCAAGAGCTTGTGTCAATGATTGTGGCAAAGGCTGTAAATATGGCTGAAATGATGAACATACCCGTTTTAGGAATTGTAGAAAATATGAGCTATGTAAAATGTCCTTGCTGCGGCGAACAAATAAACGTTTTCGGGCAAAGTAAGCTGGACGAAACGGCAAAACTATATAAGCTTGACGTTTTGGGGAGGATTCCCATAGAAGAAAAGCTTGCTTCCGCTTGCGACAGAGGAGAAATAGAACTTTTTGAGGGCGCTTGGTTAAGTAAGGCTCTTGAAAAAGTAAATGCGTTGTTAAAACGGTAGTGTTTAGTACGGACGGCGTCAAATAAGTGTGAACGGCAAAAAAGTTTGCCCACCAAAGGAAGCGAGCAGTTTTTTACTAAAACTAATGCCGATTTTGCAGAGCGGATATCTAAAAAAATACAACAATAAAAAAAGCGCCTAAAAGTAGGGCGCTTTTTGCTGCTTGTATTTAACGTATAAGTTATTAACTTATAGCATATTTACGCCCCATTTTAAAAAACTTTTGTATTATACCCGAATATCTTGCTTTGCAGAAAACTATTTTTTTAATTTTCATATTATTGTCTATTTAACCCTATAAACTAATAACTTTGATGGCAAGGTTCTAACCTAAGCCGCTTTTCTTAGCATAATTTTAAAATTACAAATAAGCGCTCACAAAGGTAAGAGTTGTTTAATATCATAAGACTATGAGCGTTATTAAAAAATATTTAGCCAGCGCCAACTCGGGCGAGGGGTTTATACAGTATTTTGACTTTATCAACGACAAGTCAAAACATGGCTATACCTTTATATTAAAAGGTTCACCCGGAAGCGGCAAGAGCACTTTAATGCGCAAAGTGGGAGAGCATTTTTACGGCAAGGGCTACGACGTTGAATATTTTTACTGTTCCTCTGACATTTCAAGCCTTGACGGCGTAAGGATACCGCAGCTTAATGTGGCTGTAATTGACGGCACGCCCCCGCACGAACGCGAAGCGGACATACCTTTTATCGACGGCAAAATCGTAAGTTTATACGGCTTTGCCGACGGAGAGGAAATAAGCAAACACAAAGAAGATATTATGCGGGAATGGGGCAAAAAGCAAGAGTGTTTTAGCGCGGCGCACGCTTTGCTTGCCGCGGCAAGAAAGACAAAGGACTGTCAAAAAATCTTTGAGCAAAAAAATCCGCAAGAGGGCTTTCACCTTGATAATATTTTGGCAGAGCTTAATCTACCAAAGTTACAAAAGAGAGAAACGCCCTTTAACAGAAAACTTTTTGCAAGCGCGGTAACGGGCGAGGGTGTCAAAACCATTTTCTGCGAAGAAAGTTTTAAGGTTATCCATGCAGCGCAAACTTCCCAAGAAAATATAAGGGACTTAATCAAAAGGGTAAACGCTTTGGGTTACGGCGTTACGCAGATGATGGATTTGCTTTATCCCTATACCCGATGCGAAAAGCTTTTTATTGAAGACGCCGATATTCTTATTTGCTTTTCCTCTAAAACGCCCATTAGCGGGGAAGAAATTTGGACGCAGGAGAAAACCGACGAGCTTATAAAAAAAGCGGGAAGTTTTTTAGAACAGGCGAAAACGCACCATAAAAATATAGAGAAGTTTTACTCCAAAAACACCGACTACGAGGGCATAAACAAATGCCGCCAAGATATTATCAAACAGATTGAAAATATGAAAACGTAAATATTACCCCCTTGCATAACGCAAGGGGTAATTGTTGCTTAATATTGCTGTTTAATAAAACTTAGTTTTTTAACAATTTTATCGTTAAAGTTTTTACCTTAAATCTCCGCGTTAGTTTTTAGTTATTTTGCTGTTTTAAACGCGTCTTGTTTTATCTTCTATTTTTTTTCCATATATGGAAATATCGCATTACCGCCTTTTGATAGCTTATATCGTCTAAGCTTTTTTGCTTTATACTCATTTTTATTGAGGTTGCGGCGCCGCGCCCTTATTTTTCTTCGGGTTTATTTTCCGCTTATTTCAAAAACTTTCTAAGTAATTTGGACTTAGATTTGGTATAAGGGCGGTATCTTATGGGTAAATCTATCCAGCAGGCTTTGTTGACTATGCTGCGGTAATGCGTAAAAGTGTCAAAGCTGAGTTTGCCGTGGTAGCTGCCCATTCCCGACGCGCCCACGCCGCCAAAACCCATATAGGGGGTGGCAAGATGAATTAAGGTGTCGTTTACGCAGCCGCCGCCGAAATGGCAGCTTTGCATAACTTTACGTTCAATTTTCTTTTTAGAAGTAAACAGATAAAGCGCCAAGGGCTTGGGGCGGCTTGTAATATGGCTGATGCATTCGTTTAAATCGGCGTAGGTAATTATAGGCAGAATGGGTCCGAAAATCTCCTCTTGCATAACGGGGGAAGAAAAGCTCACTCCGTCAAGCAGCGTAGGGGATATAAACCTGCGGCTGTCGTCCTTTTGCCCGCCTACTACGGCTTTGCCGCTGTCAAGCAGCTTTACAAGCCTTTGGTAGTGTTTTTCGTTTATGATAACGTTCATGTCGCTCATGTCGTTTTTTGGGAAAAACTCGTCAAGCGCTTTTTTATACGCCGCGACGAAGGGTTCTTTCACGCTTTGGTGTATAAGCAGATAGTCGGGCGCAACGCATGTCTGCCCGCCGTTTATTACTTTTCCGAAAGCAATGCGCTTAGCGGCAAGAGAAATATCGGCGCTTTCGTCAACTATTGCGGGGCTTTTACCCCCCAGTTCAAGGGTAAGGGGCGTTAAGTTTTTCGCCGCGCTTTCCATTACGGTCTTGCCCACTTCGGCGCTTCCCGTAAAGAAAATATAGTCGAAATGCTCGTTTAGCAGATTTGCGTTTTCCTGCCTGCCCCCTTCAACCACCGCGATATATTGCGGCGGAAAAATGTCCCCCAAAATCTTTGCAATTGCGGCGCTGGTGTTGGCGGCGTATGCCGAGGGTTTTACCACCGCCGTGCAGCCCGCCGAAATTGCGCCTACCAAAGGGTCAAGAGTAAGAAGCAGCGGATAATTCCAAGGCGACATAATAAGCGCCACGCCGTAAGGCTGGGGCAAAACGTAGGATTTGGCGTAAAACTGCGCCAAGGGGGTTTTAACGCGCCTTTTTTTAGCCCAGCTTGACAGGTGTTTAAGGTGATACCTTATTTCGTCAAGCACCAAGCCGCTTTCTGTCATATAAACTTCGTCGGGCGCTTTGTTCATATCGCTTTTTAAGGCGGCGTTTATTAAGTCCTCGTTTTCAATCAGCGCCAGCCTTAACTTTTTTAGCATAGCCTTTCTAAACTCAACGGGCAAAGTCGCCCCCGTCGAAAAGTATTCTCTTTGTTTTTCAATCAAAGCTTTAAAATCCATAGTTTTGTTTCCCTAAAATTTTCGCTTGCGCTTAGCAAGTTTTTATGAATTTAGTTTTGTTAGCGCGCTAAGAAAGTGTTTTTGTAAGTTGTTTGCGCTTTATACTTTGCAACTATTACAGGCGGCGAAATAAGACGGCTCGTTGTTTTAAACTTATCTTTGGACTTCGCCGTTGCTCCGCAGTTGGGGCATTTTTTAATATCTTTGCCTAATTATTTCCGCAATATTTTTAAATATTTTTCCTTCTTTTTGAACGGACAAATCAGCGGCGCACTTATTTTTTATGTAGCGCGGCTGTTAGCTGTGTTATCTACTCTCATTATTAAAAAAGACTTATTTTGCGCGCTGTTATTTTTTACTTTACTTTCCCTCTTGGCTTTGCTCTTGACCGCTTTCGTTTTCTTGCTTAGTCAACTCTTCCTGAGCCGCCTTGTTGGTGTCAATGCTGTCTTTGAAAACAAAAAACCTTTGATACAAAAACTCCGTAACGAAGTTGATGACCATATTTATTGCGGTAACCAAATATTCGTTCCAACCCAATAAATCGGCAAGCCAGTATTCAAGCGCGATGGACAGCGGCGCAAAAACGGCATAATAAGCCAAGACTTTAAGCATGGCTATGGGCACGTTGTTTGCCGACTTAAATGTAAAGCGGCGGTTAAAGGTAAAGTTCCAAATAACGGATAGGACAAGCGCGATTGTGTAGCTTAACCAATAATAGGGCAGTTTTATTACTTCGTTGAGCAGCGTAAAGCTGCCGATTTGAATCAACCCCGCGCTGATAGAAAAAAGCAGGAACTTAATAGCGCGCAGTATTTCCTTGCGTTTCGTTTTTTCCATATATTTTAGCCCTCCGATTTTTTAGAGTATTTGCTTAGGTAAACAAATCTCATGAGCGCCCTGTCAATAGGGGACAATGCGCGTTTAACGTTTAGCGCCTTAGTATGAAGATAACACACGCAAGCTTTTTCTACAAGCAGTTTTAATGCGTCGCAGTCGCTTTTGTTCTTTGCGCGGCAAATAACGCCTAAATCTTTTACAAGGATTGCCGGATATTTTTTAAGAGCTTTTACTGTAAACTTAACGTTATTGTCTACGGTAATGAGCTTTGAGCCTATCATTTGCGCCATGTCGTCTAATTGCGCGGGGAAGGACGATGATGATATACGTGAAACTTCCGCCGCCGCGGGAGTGCAAGCGCAGTCTGTAAAGGGGAAATAAGGAGCCGCTTGCTTGGTTAACTCCTCTAATTTTTCCATGCTGTTAGAAGGGGGGAAAGGCTGCGCCGCGGTATCTTTTTCCTTAGCGCCCCGCATGTCGGGCTGTCCCTTGGCTGCCCTTTTGCAAACCTCTTCTAAAAGTTTTGCCCTGTAAAAAGCTTCGTCTTTATCTTTTGCCGCTATTATTGCGCCGTGCATATACATCAGCACAATCTTTGCGTTGCTTTTAAATGCGTTTTTCGCGTTTTCCACCAGCTTTTTTGTGCTTGGCAGACCGTATCGGGCAAGGGCGATTTTGCCTAATACCGCCTCTTCTTCATTTGAAAGTTTTAAGTCATAAAACCCCGCCATTCCTATTGCCGAAGCGTAAGTTTGGTGAGTGTGAATCACAAAGCCCGCGTCGGGAAAAATTTCATACGCCGCCAAATGTATGCCCCTTTCAGAAGAAGGCTTACGCGCGCCCCGCCACTGTCCCGTAGCCATATCGTAGCTTACAAGGTCGTCAACGGTGGTTTTTTCGTAACTTAAACCGCTGGGGGTAATGACAAACGATTTTTCCCCCGTGCGGCAGCTTACGTTTCCCCAGGTGCGCGCCGTAAGCTTTTCGCTCAAAAGCATTTTTCCCGCTTCAATGACGGCGCTTTTTGCCTCCTGTTCGCTAATCACCTAACACCTCCATGGTATCAAACACTCTGTCAAATGCGGCAAGCGCTTTTTCTATGTCTTCTTTTGTGTAAGCGGCGCTTGTATACATGCGGTTGCCCGCAAGAGTTACAAGCCCCTCTGCCATATATGCCGCGCCCACGTGCTGCATTTCCTTTTTGCGCAAACTCGTCTGCTTCAATACCTTTGGAATTTCCCAAAGTCTTGACCAACGGATTGCAAAGTGCAAGGTGCCTACTGTATCAAGGTGGCAAATTGAGCCGACGTTATAAGCCACAAAGGGAAGAGAACGCTTTTCAATTAAGGCGTTTAAGCCGTCGGTGAGCAAGTCGCCCATTTCCGCCGCCTTGTCGCAGGCGTTTGTGCGCTCAATTTCACAAATGGTATGGTAACCCGCGCAGCAGCTTATGGGGGTAGCCGCAAGCGTGCCGCCCACCAAAGCCTTTTTGGTCCTTCCCGTGCCGTCAAGCCCCGCGCCCAGATATTTCATAAATTCCTGTTTTCCGCCCAAAGCACCCGCTCCGGGGTAGCCGCCCGCTATGACCTTGCCAAAAACCGTTAAATCGGGCGTTACGCCGAAATACCCCTGCGCGCCTCCGGTGGTTAAGCGGAAGCCCGTTACCACTTCGTCAAAAATTAAAAGCGCGCCGAACTTATCACAAAGTTTGCGCACGCCCGCGGGGAAGTCAAAGTCAACGGGGCGCGTGCCGCTTTCGGGTCCTATGGGTTCCAAAAACACCGCCGCCGTGCCTCCCCTTAAAGTGTTTAGTCTCAGCACCCTTTCAAGGCTGTTTAAGTCGTTGGGGAAAAATTCCTGCGTGTGGCTGAACACATAGCGGGGAATTCCGTGCGATTCAAGCCCTTTTGTGCCGGGAATGCGTATTCCGTAAGCTAATTGGTCGCTCCAACCGTGGTAAGCGCCTCCCATTTTGACAATATTCTTTTTCTTTGTGGCAAGCCTTGCGACCCTTGCCGCGCCCATACACGCTTCCGTGCCCGAGCCGAACATGCGAACCTGCGCGACGGCGGGGAAAAGCTCGGTAATTTTTTTAGCTATCAAATATTCGTATTCATGGAAAAGCCCCGTGGAAGGACCGCAGGTTTCCAAAAGCTCTTCCACCTTTTCGCGCACATATTTGGGGTTGCTGCCTAAAACCGTTGGGCCTCCCGACTGCAAAAAATCAAGATACTCGTTGCCGTCGGCGTCGTATAGCCTGTTTCCTTCGGCTTTTGTCATCATAAGCGGAAAGGGGTGGTTAAAGGCGAGGTTGTGCTGAACTCCCCCCGGAATTACCTTAAACGCCTGCTCCACTTTTTCCTTTGAAGTTTTGCAGCGCTGCCCGTAGTATTCCTTTTCATATTTTTCCAAAGCGGCTTTGCCTATGCCGTAAATGGGCTTTTTGATAAGCTCGTCCAGTTTTTTAGTTACTGCTTTTGCGTCAACATAGCGATAGCGCGGTTGCATAATTGTTTCCTCCCGTTAATTTAATTGTTGTTTAGCTGTTTAAAGTTCTTTTTATTTGATATGTAAAGTTTTTTAAAAATCTCAAAATTTTTGTCGTAAACCTGTTTAACCGCGCTGTTGGGCAAATAAGTTTCCGCCAAGGGCACCCACCGCCCCGCGGTTTCAAGCGAATCTATAATTTTTAACCCCACCGCGCATACCGCCGCCGCGCCGACCGCGCCCACGTTTTGGGGGTTTGGCACAGTTTCAATTTTTCTGCCCGTAATGTCGGCTAAAATCTGACAGGTTACAGGGGACAAAGCTCCGCCCCCCACAAAGCGGATTGTGCGCGAAGTCTTGATTTTTTTGTCTTGACATTCTAACATCCAGCGCAAATGGTAGCAAATACCCTCTAATACGGCGCGTATAAGCTGCGTTTTGCCCGTTTCCAGTTTAATGTTGAAAAACATGCCCGCGGCGGAAGGGTCTTCAAAGGGGCAGCGGTTTCCGTGCAGCCAGGGGGTAAATATGACGCCCCCCGCGCCTGCTTCCGCCCCCTTTACCGTTTGGGCAAGATAGTCGTAAAGGCTTGTGTAAAGCCGTTCTTTTGATTGCGACACGTCAACTTTCGAAAGATAAATGTCAATTTCGTCAAGCGCCAAATGGTCTTTTACCCATTCAAAGCATTTGCCCGCCGTTTCCATTTCGGCAAAGTAGTTGAAGCGCCCGCTTTGAGCGCCAATAATTGCGGCAATCATGCAGTCCGCGTCCACGCTTTGTTTGTCAACGACTGTGGATACCCACCCCGAAGTTCCAGAATATATATGAGTGTCGCCCAAAGAAGTGCAGCCCGCGCCAACGCCTATGAGCGTTGCGTCGCCGCCGCCGCCGAAAACCGGCACGCCTTGCGGCAAGCCTAAGTCTATGCTTGCGCTTTGGTTAAGTTTCCCCGCTAGGTCGGTAGATTTTATAACGCGGGGAAGGCGGTTTATGTCAACTTTAAACATTTTGCAAAGCTGTTTGCTCCAACATTTTTTGCCCTTGCGCGTATCGTAAAGAAAGGTGGAAAATGCCGAGTCCTCCGTCATTACAAACTCCCCCGTGCAGCGGCAAATAAGATATTCCTTTACGTCAAGCCACTTAAATGTGCGCTTAAAATTATCCGGTTCGTTGTTTTGCACCCATTTATATTTCCACAAAGGGTCTTTTACGCTTGAAGGAACAGCGCCCGTAATAATTACGCTTTTAATAAGCTTAAAAATATTAGCGCCCGCCGCCTTAATTCCGTGCGCTATGCCTTTTTTTATTTCGGCTTTTGCGCGCTGGTCCATATAGCTCATGGGGTTGCGCACGGGTTTTCCCTCTTTGTCCACCAGCACAAGCCCCTGCATTTGAGAGCAAAAAGATATGCCGTCAATTTCGTCGGGCGTAACGTCCGAGTTTTCAAAAAGTTTTTTTGTGGTGGTTTTCATTGCCTCCCACCACTCGTCGGCGCGCTGCTCTACGCCGCCGTTGTCCAAAACATAAAGCCCGTAGCCCGAAAGCGCGCTTGTAACCAGCTCAATTTGCTTTCCAACCTTATACAGGCAGGTTTTAACGCCCGTTGTGCCTACGTCGTAAGAGATAACATGCATTTTTTACGCCTCCTTAAAGCGAACGGTGGGGGATAGACTCTTTCTCGGTGGTAAACGCCGATTCCAAAAATTTAAGCATTTGCGCGACGACCTTTTCGTCGTCTGAAAAAATATCCTTACCGCAGTATATTTCAAATCTTTCTTTATAGTAGTCACAGCAGTAGGAAAATTGCAGCATAAGCAGCAGATTATCAAAGAAAAAGGCAAGCATTTTCGCGTCCATATCGGAGCGGATATCTCCCTTTTCCTGCGCATTTTTAATAAACTGCGAATAAATATTTGAGGAAAGCGACTCAATTTCCCTCGCGTAAGCCAAAGTGTATTGTTTGCAGCTTTCCGCTGTAATTTTGTGATACAAAATATTATAGACCTTTTGCGTTTTGGCGCTGTTTTGCACGGCGCGTATAAGTTTTTCGGCGCGCTGCAATATTTTGCCCTCGCAATGAATTACCTCTTCAAGTACGCTGCTAAGCGCTTCCAGACTGCGTTTAAAACACGCCTGAAAGAAGTCGTCCTTATTTTTATAATATTTATACAGCACGCCTACGCTCACGCCTGCTTTTTTTGCAATTACGTTGATATTAGCCTTGTCGGGTCCGTATTTGGAGAACTCTTCAATGCCCGTTTCAAGCAAATCCGCTATTTTTTCCTCGCTCAGTTTCTTTAACATAGTGCTCCTTAAATTAAATCTATTTGCCCGCCCGAAAGTATTTAAACTGCCTTTCCCTAGGATTTTGACGTTTGGTATGCGTATGGTATCTTCCCAAGAAGAGGAAAATCAGACTGCCCCTTCCTGTAATTTTTCAAATGCGGCAAAAGGTTCTTAACTTTCTCAAGGCTCAAAACCGCTCAAATTTTTAAGCATTTCCGCTACTCCCTCTAACATTCTGCCAACGGTTGCATTAAGCAAACTTTTCAAATCTCGTGAGCATTCGCTCACATAAATATATTGTAGCGTCTCTTTAAAATATTTCAATACCTTTTTTAGAATTTTTCCGCTTTATTAATGAAAAACTACAAGAAAATCAGTTGTTGAGAAACTTTTATAACTAAATATGAATTACTATTTGAAATTATTGTAGATATCTTAGATAAAAACAAAATATTCTTTACAGAAAAATAACCGTCCCAACCCTAGTTAGGTGAAAGCGCATTGGCGTTTAATTAGGGTTGGCGGGCATAATAAATCCTCTTAGGTAATTTGAAATAGCGGTTTTGGTTTTGCCGATAAAATCGTAATCGGGGTGATAAAGACACCATTCAAAGGTTAAGCCTATCAAAATAATTTTAATACCCTCTGCAAAGGTTATTGCGTCTGTTTTAATAAACTCGCCTCTTTGAACCCCAAAGTTATACAGCTCGGTAAAAAGAAAAGGCATGTCAAAAAGCTCTTTTACGGCGCCGCCCGTTGTCGCGCTTCTTTCAATAAATATTTTATATACAGTCCTTACGGTTTCTACGCTCATACTTTGGACCGTCGCGCTGATACCGCAAGCCGTTTGAATAATCAAATGGGAAGCGGGCAAGCTCTTGTCTAAATTAGCCCAATAGTCATTAAGCTGCGACTGCATACCCTCTAAGCCGTCGAGCATTAAATAAACGGATAAATCCTCTTTGGACATAAAGTAAACATAAAAAGAACCTCTGGCGACGCCCGCCTCCTTTACAATATCGTCAATACTTACAGCGCTGTATCCGTGCTTGGTAAAAAGGCTTTTTGCAGAGTCATAAATCCTTTTTCTCGTTTCAATAGCCTGCTGTTCTCTTTTAGTTAACCGTTCTTTCATAAAATCTTCCTTTTTTCAATTATCAATTGACTTTTTGTATACTAGCATAATATACTAACATCATTGACAATGTCAATGACATAATCTATTTAATTATACACGGTCATTGACTTTTGTCAACTAATATTAAGAAATTATTTATAAGGAGTCAAGACATGAACAGAAAGAAAGGCTTTTTATTTTTGCTTATAATACTTATTATAAGCGCGGTTTGCTTTGCGTCATGCGACGGCAAAGAACTTACGGTAACTTTTGACGGCAGCGGCGGAACTTTTATAAGCGGTCAAGAGGTGCAAAAAGTCAAGCGAAACCAAGGAGTAACGGCGCCCTTATATGAAAAAGAGGGCTATACTCTTTCTTGGGACGGTTCTTTTGACAACGTCACTAAGGATATAACGGTCAAAGCCGTATGGACTGCAAAGCAATACAGCGTTACATATAACCTTAACGGCGGAACCAATGCGGCGGGCAATCCTGCGACTTATAATATAGAAACCCCCGACATATCCTTAGCCAATCCCACGATAAGCGGCTGTTATATTTTTGCGGGCTGGCAAGAGGGTTCCGATATCTCTTGTGGCAGCACAGGCGACAAAACATTCACCGCCATATGGAAGGAAAAGCACACTTTAAATGATTGGACGACCGTAACGGCGCCCACTTGCACGCAAAAAGGTTTAAAAGAGCGGGTCTGCAATGCTTGCGAGTATAAGGAAACGGAAGAAACCGCCGCCTTAGGTCACGATTATTCTTCTGAATTTACCGTTGATACCCATGAAACCTGCACAAGCGACGGTTTTAGGTCAAGGCATTGTTCCCGCTGCGGCGATAAAACGGATATAACTGTAATACCCGCCACGGGTCACAGCTACGGCGCTTGGGCGACAATTACAGAGGCGTCATATACCGAAAAGGGGTCAGAGAAGAGAGTTTGTTCCCATTGCGCTCACGAAGACAGACGCGAAAAGGATTTTACTCCCTATCCTTTTATCGGCGCGTGGTATGAGGAATACTATTACGAGTATCCGTTGGTATATAAGTGTATCACATTCCTTGATAATTCCCGCGCGCTGCTATATTTAGGGTTAGAAGAGGATCCCGCTGCGCCGACTTCCGTAACTTACACGGTAACGTATGACGGCAGTTTTGAGATAGAGGCACGAATAGGAAGCAGTAACTATTATTTTACTTATGACCCGCTGACAGAAGAGATGTTATTTAGCGGTTACCGCGAACTTACAAAACTTTAAGCGGGCAATGTTATAATTGATTTTATCGTTAATTTTGACGGCTGCGACATGTCGGTAGGGTTATTGGCAACAGGGGGAAAATTAACAATTGAGCAGCTTGACGCTTTTGCGTTGCTTGGCAATTTTTATCTTACAAATGAAATAACCACCCGGGGGCTTATTACGCAAGATACGATTTTTACCCAGGATACCTTTATTTATTTGATATTTGAACAAGAAGATTATTCGGGGAAAGAGTTTTTGGGATACTACGAGTGCGAAGATATTATACTGCTTGTCTGCAATGATAAAATAAGTTTAAACGGATGGGATTTTAATTACACCGCAAAAGAAAACGGCGGGACTTGGAAACTTATCCATTCGGGATTTGGATCTACGTATGAATTGGTTTATGAAAAATCAACGGAAAAAATAATTGATGAAGACAGCGATTCAGAATTTTGCCGTATAAATGAAGATATTTATGCCGTCGTTACGTTAACTTCCGACGATGTAGATTTAAGGGATTATTGCATGTCGTATAAAGTTAAGAAGGGGTTCGCCTTACCAACGACTTTTATTTTTGAAGGCATGGTTTATAAATACGCATTTTCCAGTTATAGCGGAGAGATAATTACGGGATATACCGCGCTTGAAATAACTAGCGTAATAACTGTAAATCCGCCTATGAGTCTATCAGACATTTACGGAAACTTTGAAAAGTGCTTCATTTTTGATATTGAAAATATGACTGCATATATTGGCACGAGAGGAAGCGAAGAAACAGGCTCCTTTATTGTTACCGATATAACGGAGGAAAGCGTTTCCATTACCGCAACTTTTGAAAGCATAAGTTTTGACGCGCGTATTGATATTGATTACGGCGCGCACGCCCTTGAAATAATTACAGGCGGCTTAGCGGGCAGTTATGTAATAAATCTAAAAATATACGAAGGTCTTCCTTTTGTGTCGGTTTTTGAGACTGGCGACGGATGGGGCGTTGAGCTTTATCCAAACGGATACTATCATGTTTATAAACCGGGAAGCAGTGTATACGGATGGTATAAGGTAACGGGCGTAACGGGAGACAGATATATAATGGAATACAGATTTGACGATGACGTGTTTGAGTTTGAATACGACGACTCAACCCAAAAGCTTTATTTTGACGGAAAAGAGTATATCAAGTATGAATAGCTTAAAAAAGGAGCGGCATAATTTCTACGGAGGAGAGAAAGCGTTATACTTATTTATGCAATCCCTGTTAAACATGGAGATAAATGCCTTGCGACGGTAGTTTAAGAATAAACCTTTTTAAGTTTGTAGCCATACGTTTAAGACGGCATACAGAACTGAATGCAACAGAATTGTGAAAAAGACATTTACCACGGCATAATATGATTTGAAAAGGTAGTTTAAGTTTCAATGAAACGCTGCCCCAAAAAAGTTAATATAATAAAGTTTCATAATATTAAAGAACCGCTTATCAAGCGGTTCTTTTTAAGTTTTTTCAATTCAAGGCATACTTGATTTCCAATTTTCTGTATAAATGAGTTAGCTTATTACTATGTTTCAAGCATCGTTTTGGCATTCCCATCTTATCGTTTAACCATTTATAAAACTAAAAGATTTATTTGTTACAATACTCAAACTGCATGCTTACAGTTTTTAAGCTTTGTCAGCAAAAAAATAGTCATTGTTCATAAACGATATACTGACAAAAATCAACTCTTCACGAAAGCAATAAAAAACCCGCCTTAAAGCGGGAATAACGACATTATGGAGCTGATGGCGGGATTTGAACCCGCGACCTCGTCCTTACCAAGGACGCGCTCTACCTACTGAGCTACATCAGCGTATTTTTTTTGTTGCCAAAACATTATGCCATATTTTAACTGTGCCGTCAATAAAAAAGCCATACTTTTAACGCTAATTGCTGCGCGCGGCAGTTAACCCGAAAATCTTAATATTAATAACTAAACGCATTTTTTGCTAACCAATTACTGCGCGGCTTAGTTTAAATATCCATAAGCTTATAAACAAACAGCATACCTATTTATATAGTTCTAAGGATAATTATTTGATAGACCTTATTTGTTTGATAAGCGGTTGGTCGTAAAAAACAAATTGCGCTTGAACAAGGAAAATTAAAGCATTAATTTGATGCAAGCTCCTAAAAGCCGCAAAGTGCGCAATTTTATAATTACAAAAATCTAGCATCCATAAAAATCTGCGTTTAAAAATGTATATATAATAAGGATAAGAAAACAGCGCTATTTTTTCTTTTATTTAGGTATATAAACAAAACCTCATTGGCACGTTAATTTTAATCAAGCAAATAAGCTATATAGACCCGCCCACGCATCGGCAAAGCTTGACAATATATATTCATAATATGCGCTTTAAGGCTTTTGTGTGTGTGGGGGGGGAGAACTTATATATTTCTGCTGTCCAAAAGAATACATTTCAAAAAGTCCGCCTTGATAATTTATACATAAAGCCACAGCTTTACGTAAAGATAATAAAAAAAGCAACACTTTGAAGAATATGATTTATAAAAACTTCATTTTACGCAATATTATTTACAAAAAAAGCAACACTTTGGAACAAGATGATTTATAAAAAAAGCAGTTATTCTTCTTTCAGCTTTACGCTGTAAAGCTCGCTGTATGCGGGGGCTTCGTTTTTATAAAGCGTGGAGCTGTAAAGTATTACTTCATCGCAGCAAAAGGGCTTATTAAACACCGACACGTTTTTGACTACTTCTGAAAAAGGCAACTCAAAGGCATAGCGGCGAATGAGGGTAACATGGGGGACGTAGGCGCGCCTTTCCACAGTAAAGCCGACTTTTTCAAGCATATCGGTAAGGGTACTTTCAATTTTTGCCGCGGCGCCGTCGTGTTTCAATTTGGCGCATACTATGTCGGCGGCCCTTAGCGTGCTTACCTGCTGAATGGAAAAAGCGGGGCGGGTATACTCTTTTAGCTCGTCTAAAATGCCGTAAAGCGCATAAAGTTTGTCGGGGTAAACTTCGCCTAAAAATTTAAGCGTTATGTGCAAATTAGCGCTCGGCACAAAGCTTCCCTCTTTCGCAAAGGGTTTAAGCTGCGCTTGAATCTTTTCAAGATATGTTGCCGCAGTCAGCGGCAGTTTAAAAGCCAAAAATAAACGCATATTTTTATTGCCATTATACAGTAAATAGAAAAGCTTTGCAAGCGCGGACTTCATAATAGGAAAGGTTTTTTCATACAATATACAAAAAGTTTTTGGGAGAGAAACGCTTTTATGAAAAAAAGAGGGGCGGCGGCGGTTGTTGCCGCGATATTTATTATAGCATTCGTTTTGAGTTTCGCAAGCTGCGAGGGAACAACCCTTAAAAAAGTCGCGGCAAACCTCGACTCTTACAGCCTTACCGTCAACTATGACGAAAATTCGCACAGCCTTTCCGTTTTGCAAGTTGTAAAGACTACAAACAGGCACGAGGAGGCTTGCTCAGCCTTAAAATTTCATATTTACGCCGCCATGTACAGGCAAGAGGCGGCAACGTCGGTAGTGCCCACCGCCGACAGAACGGCGGCTTACCCAAAGGGTTACAGCTACGGCTCGATAAGTTTTGACCAGGTAAGCATAAACAACGCCGCCATGCCCTTTGTAATAGAGGGCACGGACGGAGATATTTTGAGCGTGCCATTAGAAAAGCCATTGGAAAAGGGGCAGAAAGTAACCGTCGCGATGGTATATGAAATTGATTTGGCGAATATTTGGCACCGCACGGGTTACGGCGACGACACGGTAAATTTAGGCAACTGGTTTCCAATACTTTGTGCCAAAGACGCTGAGGGAAAGTATCTTTTGACGCCCTATTACGCGCTGGGGGACCCCTTTGTTTCAGACTTGGCAAATTACACCGTAAAAATAAACCTGCCCGCTCAGTCGGTATTGGCGAGCAGCGGAAGTATTACCGAGCAAAGCGAGGTTAACGGCAGAAAGGAATATTCCTTGACGGCGACGGCGGTAAGGGACTTTGCGCTGACTTTTTCCAATTCTTTTAAGGTGTTAACCGATACTGTCTGCGGCACTCAAATAAGTTACTATTACTACGCCGACAATGCCCCCGAGGAAAGCCTGCTTATTGCAAAGCAGGCGGTGGAATTTTTCAGCGGTTTGGTGGGGGAATACCCTTATCCTACGCTTGCGGTTGCGCAGGCGGACTTTTGCTACGGCGGAATGGAGTATCCGCGCTTGGTTTATATTTCAGACATACTTTCGGCGGAACAGCGCAAGCAGACAATTGTTCACGAAATAGCCCATCAGTGGTTTTACGGCATTATAGGCAGCGACCAGATAAACGACGCATGGCAAGACGAGGGTTTGACGGAGTTTACCACACTGCTGTTTTTTGACGCTCACCCGCAATACGGCTTGACTTTGAAATCGCAGATTATGAGTCTTATGGCGTCTTACACCACATACCTTGATATTTTAAATACCTATTTAACAGACGTTGATACCTCAATGAGCAAAAGTCTGGGAGCGTTTTTGTCACAGCAGGAATATATCTACATAACTTACGCAAAGGGGTGCCTAATGTTTTACGAGCTTTACGATGTGATTGGCGCGGCAAAATTTCAACGGTCGTTAAAGCGTTATTATACCAAATGCGCCTTTACCACAGCCACACCGCAAGATTTGTTTAACGCTTTCAGCTTTAACTACGGCGCCGACCTAAGCGACTGGTTCAACTGCTATATGGAAGGAAGGGATTTGTTTGCGCTGCCTAAAACTTCGTCAAAGGAAATACTTCCCGATAAAACCCGTATTCCCGTCAGCAATCCCTCCATTATACCCCTTCCCGCGTAGAACAATTTTGAGCGAAAATCCATTTAAGAACAAAATAAATGAAAAATGTCAAAATGACGCGCGGCAAAATATTGCCGCGCATACGTTAAAAAACGTATGCGTTTATTGCCTTGTCATTTATATTTAAAACGTATTATTAAACGCAGGGATAATTATCGGGAGCAAACTATATAAAAACCAAAAAGCAATTTTAAGTTTTGCAGAGAGGACAAGCTAATTCAAGACCAAAATCGCTTACAGCGCTAAAAATTTTCGCTATTTGGCAAATATTTCCGTCAAAGACTAAAAGTATTTTGCATGAATTAAGTTAAAAAAAGACGGTTTATAAGATTTTTACTCAAAAAAGCATTAGGTGAAAGAAGTTCAGTAAAAAAAATGTGAAAATTTTTGGCTTAGTATTGACAGCGGGTTGCTCATTGGTTAAAATTGTTATAGTGTTGTTACTGATTTGTGTTAATATAATGAAAGATAAGCCGAATTGAGTGCAGATGGACAAAAAGACGAACATTAGTTCTATCGTTTACTTTTTGAGAGTGTTTTTGCGCCCTGAGGCTGTTTTTTCTATTAAACTTGACACTATCTGTTGACAAAACAGGTTTAAAAGTGATAAAGTTACAAAAAAATAAAATGGAGGTAAAACTATGAAAAAAACAAAGCTGATAGCACTGTTATTAATACTGGCAATGGTAGTTTCGTCCGTATTAGTAGCGTGCCCAACTCCAGATGACGGGACGTATACATATAATATATATACATCGGTATCTCCCTCCAACTGGAACGCGTTGACGTATCAGGACAACAACGATACTCAAATAATGAACTACATTGGTTCGTCTTTCTTTGAATATGATTTCAAATATGACGCCCAAGGTAACATTATTGACGGTCAATTTGAAATTGAGTATTCGGCGGCTACTAAGCTGGAAGATTTGACGGCAAGCTATGTCGGCAAATATGACCACATAACTGCCGGTAAATCGGGCCTGGTATGGAAAATTACTCTCAGAAACGACCTTAAATGGGATGACGGAACGCCTATTAAAGCAAGCGACTTCGTTTACACCATGAAGCAACAACTTGACCCTCTGTTCAAGAACTACCGCGCAGACAGTTTCTATGTGGGAGCTCTTATTCTGCACAATGCTAAGGACTACGTCTTCCAGGGCGAAGAAACCCACGGCGAAGTGTCTTTGGGCGAAGCTATTGCGCGCGGCGGCTATGCCGACGAAGCGGCATATTTTGCTGAAAACGGCGCAGGCAAAGGTTATATCAACTGGAAATATTCCTTCGGCGCAACAAGAAAATATGACTTTGAGACAAAAACTTGGGTTGCGGCTGCCGACGCAGTTGTAGATTCAACTGTTTCCATACAAGAACTCTTTAACTTCTATATCGGCGACATAGCGCAAGCCGGAAGCGGAATGGACTACGACACTCTTTACGGCTACGTATTTGATGAAATTTATGTTGACTATACCTTCCCCGTGGTTGATTTTAAAGATGTCGGCATTTTTGTAGGCGACACAGAATATGAAATCGTTTTAGTTTTGGACAACCCCTTATACCTCTTAAAGGACGACGGCACATTGAGCTACAAAGCGGCTTACAATATGAGCGACCTTCCTTTGGTAAAAGAATCTGTATTTGAAGACAACAAAAAGGCTCCCGCCGCCGGTTCAACGCTGTGGACAAGCAACTATAACAGCAGTGTTTCAACTTCGGCAAGCTGGGGTCCCTATAAGTTGGTTAACTTCCAATCGGGCAAACAATATATTCTTGAAAAGAACGAAAACTGGTTCGGATACGGTATTGAACAATACGAAGGACTGTACCAGACAGACAGAATCGTTTGCGAAACCATTAAAGAATATGAAACAGCTTGGCAAAAATTCTTGGCGGGCAACCTTGACTCGATAGGCATTGACGTTTCTAAGGCAACCGACTATAAGGGAAGTCAACAGGCTTACTACACTCCTGACGACTTCGTAGGTTCAATGCAACTGCAATCCAACAAAGACTCGTTAATATCAAGACAGTCAGCCGGCAAGAACAAGACTATTTTGAGCTACCTTGATTTCAGAAAGGCAATGTCTTTGGCAATGGATAGAGCCGACTACGCAAGAGTTAACACTACCAGTTCTTTGGCGGGCTTCGGTCTCTTTAACTCAATGCACTACTACGACGTAGCTAACGGCGGCGTTTACAGGAACACCGACGAAGCTAAGAAAGTTTTGTGCGAAATTTACGCCGTTAACGTAAACGATTACGCTAACCTTGACGCAGCTTACGCCGCAATAACGGGTTATGATTTGACGGAAGCTAGAAAACTTGTTACCAGCGCTTATAACGCAGCATTGGCTGCGGGCGACATCAGCGCCACTGACATTATATTCCTCACAATGGGAACTTCTACCATAACCGAGTCTGGTCAAAGAATGTTTGACTATTGCTTGAACACATGGCAAGAAATGGTTAAAACCACTCCTTTGGAAGGCAGATTTGACATGGAATTCAAAGAATACAGCACGGCTTGGGCAAACGACTTCCGCGCAGGCGCATACGACATCTGCACGGGCGGTTGGACAGGCGCGGCTTGGGACCCCGGTTACTTCCTGCTCGCTTACCTCAGCCCCAGCTATATGTATTCCAGAGCTTGGAAGACCAACGAAGTTATGATGACCTTCACAATGAAGGGTGTTGGCGAAAACGGCGGCGACATTACCGATACAATGAGCTTACTTGCTTGGTATAACTGCCTTAACGGCGCTTCCAGCGCTAAATACAACTGGGCGACGGGCTCCATTGCTGAATCATTGAGATTGCAGCTTATTGCCGCCCTTGAAAAGGAAGTTCTGTCTGTTTACTACACAGTTCCTCTGTATTACAGATTTACGGCTTCTTTACGCGGCTTTAAGATTAACTTTGCAACCTATGAATACAATACCTTTATGGCTTACGGCGGAGTAAGGTATTTAACCTATAACTACAACGATACTGAATGGGCTAATTATATTGGAAGCAAAACGCTTGACTATAAGAGCTAATTGCAGTTAAATAGTTATTAAAAAAATTTAACGGTGCAGTGGGGCGACTTGCTCGCCCCACTACTAAATTACTACCGAAAAAATGTAATTTCAATTGAATACTAACCTACTCAAATGAAATTACATTTTGAAGAGGAAGCAGCAATAGGAGAAAAGAAACTATGTATATGTTTAAATACGTATTAAAACGGCTTGGCTTGATGCTTTTTACCTTTGTAATCATCATGCTAATGTGTTTCGTTTTAATAAAAGCATTGCCGGTGGTAATTGACGTTCAAATAGGAAAGGACGCCGATATTATCCGCGCTCAGCTTGAAGCCCGCGGCTATTACGACCCTATACTTGTTCAGCTTGTCAATTACATCAGAAGAATACTTATTAACGGCGACTGGGGAATAGGCGTAAATATGCCCGAATACAGGAACATGCCCGTTTGGGACGTCTTTATTGAAAAACTTCCCCCCACGGTGCTGATAAACGTGTATTCTATGTTTTTATCCGTTCCCATAGGGCTTGCGTTGGGCATTTGGGCGGCGTTAAAAAAGAACAAATTAACGGACCATATTATAAGTACATTGGTAATGGTTGTTATTTCCGTGCCCAGTTACGTTTATGCTTTTTTAATTCAATATACCCTTTGCTTTAAACTGGGGTTGTTCCCAATAACAATGAAGGCGGGTTTTGATTATTTCTCTTGGAATATGTTCAAGTCCATGTTTCCTGCCGTGCTCGCAATGTCTTTCGGTTCAATAGCGGGATATGCGAGGTATTCAAGAGCGGAGCTTACGGAGGTATTGACAAGCGAGTTTATGCTGCTTGCCCGCACAAAAGGATTAACTAAGCGGCAAGCGACGGTTCGGCACGCTTTAAGGAACGCGATGGTGCCTATTTTCCCCATGATTATAGGCGAGTTTGTAAGCATTTTAAGAGGCTCTTTAATTATAGAAAAAATCTTTTCCATTCCCGGCGTAGGCGGGCTTTACCTGTCTTCCATTAACGCCCAAGACTACGACTTCTTTATGATGCTTTCAGGCTTCTATACCTTAGTAGGTTTGTTGGCGGGCATCGTAGTTGACATAAGTTACGGTTTCATTGACCCGAGAATTAGAATGGGGGCGAAATAAAATGAAAGAAAAATACGATTTTAACGAAAAAAGTTTTCAATTTGCGCCCGTTGAGGGACGCCTACACGACTTAAAACTTGAAACTAAGCCATTAAATTATTTTCAGGACGCTTTTTTAAGGTTCAAGAAAAATAAAGCTTCCGTTGTCGCGGCGGTAATTATAGGCATACTCGTTTTATTTGCCATACTTGCGCCTATCTTCTCACCTTATACGGTAGCTTACAACGACTCCAATTACAGATACGTTTTGCCAAGGAGCAAGCTTGCTTATGAAGCGGGCTGGAACTTTTGGGACGGCTGCACAAATAAGAGCATGTCAAAAGACAGTTTCTACTACTATTACAGTATGGGTGTGGAAACTGGGCATAACGCGGTAAAAAATCAAGAATTTGAAACGGAAACTACCAGCAGCGGCGTAGTGTATAATTTTAGATTTGATACTTATAATGCCGTAGGTATGGTGTATATGAGCGTAAACTTGGATACTTATACAAAGATTCAAAAGTATCAGGACGAAACGGGTATTCAAATAATTTATCCTATTACAGTTAAAGAATTAAGACCAAAAGCGGTTCAAGACATGGAAAACGCAAATTATTGGTATAAAACCGATTTTAAGGGCGGAAAAACTGCCGTAGTGCTTGACGAAAACGGAAACTTTATAGACATCTATAAAGCATATAGCGGCGATGACGGCTATACCAGCACCGCAAGAATTGAGGGCGAGGGAAATTATGAATACGACTATGCCGTCGGAAACCAAACGGGCTTCCAAATAAGGGTTAACTACCGAGAATACTATATATATTACCATACTACAATCTTGCAAGACAGAATCTCCGAACCTTTGTTTTTGTTCGGCGCAACCACTTCGGGACAGGATATTTTCACCTGCCTGGGCAGCGGCGCAAGATTCAGCTTCCTGCTTGCTCTCGTAGTCGCGGGTATCAACCTCTTCGTAGGCGCTATTTACGGCGCTGTTGAAGGCTACTACGGCGGCGCGGCAGACCTTGTCATGGAACGTATCGCGGATATATTGGGTTCCATTCCCACCATGATTGTCATAGTGCTGTTAAAACTGCATATGGCAAATACCAGCCACTTGCTGCTCTTGTTTATAACCTTCTTCCTGACGGGCTGGATGGGTATGGCAGGGCGCGTCAGAATGCAGTTTTACAGATTTAAGAATTCTGAATACGTTTTGGCGGCAAGGACGCTTGGCGCAAAGGACGGAAGACTTATGTTTAAACATATCTTCCCCAACTCTTTGGGCACAATTATAACGGGAAGCGTTTTGGTAATTCCCGGCGTAATTTTCACAGAGTCGTCTTTGAGCTATCTGGGAATTATAAATCTTAACACAGGAAATATGACTAGCGTAGGCACTCTGCTTGCAAACGCTCAACCGCAAATGACAACTTATCCCCACATGATATTCTTCCCCGCTTTATTCATTTCGCTGTTGATGCTAAGCTTTAACTTGTTTGGTAACGGTTTGCGCGACGCGTTTAACCCGTCTTTAAGAGGCACGGAGGACTAAAAGAATGGAAAAGAAACTTATTGTAAAAAATCTTAAAGTATCCTTCCGAACCACCAACGGAAAGGTACAGGCAGTGCGCAACATAAGCTTTGACTTATATAAAGGCGAAACCCTTGCAATCGTCGGCGAGTCGGGTTCGGGAAAATCTGTTACCAGCAGAGCCATTTTGGGGATTTTGGCAAATAACGCTATCGTAGAAGGCGGCGAGATTATTTACGACGGCAAAGATTTACTGAAAATCACCGAAGAGGACTTTCACAGCATAAGAGGGGACAAAGTCGCCATGATTTTCCAAGACCCTCTAAGCAGCCTTAACCCCATTTTGAAAATAGGTTATCAGCTTACTGAGGCAATGCTGCTGAAAAATAAAACCAGCCGTAAGGAAAGCAGAAACAAGTTTAACGCCAAACTTGCCCTGCTTTTAGAAAATATGAACGCGGCGTTTGAACACAGCTCAAAAGAGGGTTCAGCCGCCAATATAAACATGCAAAAAGTCAAAGACTTTGATGCCTTTGAATACGTCCACGTTGAACACGAGCAGGCATACAACGAGGCATATTCCTCGGCAAACAACGCCATTGAGGAAATAAACCTGCTCCTCTTTGAAATAGAAAAGAAAGTCGTCAAAGACATTGTAAGAAGCTGTGCCGAAATCAGAAAAGAAGCTTCCGAAAGCTTTAATCGCTTTGTAGTTTATAAAAACGAAACGGAGCTTGCGGAATTGATCGGCTTATTGAAAGATACAGCCGCGCAGTCTAAAAAAGCAGGCGACAACGTTCCTTGCGTTGTAATTTTGCAAAGAATAAACGCGATTTTAAAAGAAGCGGTAGCAAAGCCCAAACCCAACTTTTTCAGCTTGGGCTACTACCTCAAATTTGTCAATCCCGAAATTCCAAATACCGACGATGTAAACCAGCTCAACTCAATGACTTGCCAAACTCTTTACAGCCAGTTTATGGACGACTTTATAATGAGGGCGCAAAAGGGTATTGAACACTCTTTCAATACGGCATTGCTCAATAAGCAAAAGGCTATTAAGCTTTTACAAGAAAAGCGTTCCTACTTTGAAGCGGGCGCACTTGAAAGAGACGCCGCAAACAACCTTATTAAAGAGCTTACCGAAACTGTGGAAGGAGGAATCAACCGCCTTGAAATTATCAAAGACAGCAACGCCTATATTTTCGGAAGCAGTTTAAGGAGCGCGGTTAACTTTTATTTTACAAGAAAGATTAAAAATATTACCGAAACTGCGCGCTTTGAAAAGCAAACGGCTAAGCATGCGGCGCTGACGGCAAAAGGCAAGCAGCCCGACTGGAAAATTGTTCCCGCCGACATTATTGACCTTGAAATACCCCGTCAGAATATACTGCAAATAATTGATAACTGCATTAAAAACTACGAAATGCAGATAGCGGGCGCAGATAAATTTAACAGCGTTCAGGCGACGGAAGATTTAATTGAATTCTTTAAAGAATCGGCATCCAACTCTGTATACAAAATAACCCCCGCCATGGCTAAACAATCGGCGTTAAAGCTTATGGACGAAGTGGGCATTTCAGACCCCGCAAAGAGATACAACCAATATCCCTTTGAGTTTAGCGGCGGTATGAGACAGCGTATAGTTATAGCTATCGCCCTTGCCGCAAACCCCGATATTTTGATTTGCGACGAACCCACCACGGCGCTTGACGTTACAATTCAGGCGCAGATACTTGAACTTATAAACAAATTGAAGCAGGAAAGAAAGCTTTCCGTTATATTTATTACTCACGACTTGGGCGTCGTTGCAAATATGGCAGACAGAATTGCCGTTATGTATGCGGGCAAGATTGTAGAATATGGCTCTTCAATGGAAATATTCTACGGGCCGAGGCACCCCTACACTTGGGCGCTGTTGTCCTCTATGCCCGACCTTGACACCAACGACAAGCTTGACGCAATACCCGGCACGCCTCCTAATATGATTTATCCCCCCAAGGGCGACGCTTTCGCGTCAAGAAATAAGAACGCGCTTAACATTGACTTTGAGGCTGAGCCGCCTATGTTTAGAATAACGGACACCCACTACGCCGCAACTTGGCTGTTGCACGAAAAAGCGCCTAAGGTTGACCCGCCTAAAATCGTTACCGATCGTATAGCACGAATGAAACTGCGTGGAGGTTCTAACAATGGTTAAAGAGAAAGAAGTTTTATTAAAAGTAGAAGAGCTTTGCCAATACTTTAAAATGGGACCTAAATACGAGCTTAAAGCCGTAGATAAGGTAAGCTTTGACATCCACAAGGGCGAAGTTTTCGGGCTTGTAGGCGAGTCGGGCTGCGGTAAAACCACCATAGGGCGCGCCATAATCAAGCTTTACGACGCAACGGGCGGTAACGTTTACTTTAAAGGCGAACGTATCGTCGCGGGCGTGCGCTCTTATAAAGACAAAATCAAAGCGGAAAGGGCTTCCGCTGCGGCAAAATTTGATAAAATCAAAAAAGAGACGGACGAAAAGCTAAAAAGCAATATAGGCGAGGGAGAAAAGGCGCGCATAAGGGCGGAAGCCGATTCTGAAATAGCACAAATTAAGGCGCAGTTAAGCGCCGTAATTGAAGAGCAAAGAGAAAAAATTAAAGCGGCGCACAAAGACCAAAAAGAGTGCGACAAAATGCACGCTAAGAAATTAGTTGACGCGCTTAACGCGGAATGGGTTCAAAAGGACGCAAAGGCGTCAAGCGACACGCAAAAGGCCGCTCTTAAAACGGAATACAAAGAAAAGATCCGCCTTGCCAAAAGGGAAAGGTTAATCAATGAGATTCAAATGATTTTCCAAGACCCCATAGCTTCTCTTGACCCCAGAATGACTGTAAGGGACATTATCGCCGAAGGCTTGGTAATAAAAGGCATTAAAGACAAAGAATATATTGACGAAAAAGTATTTAACGCTTTGGAGCAGGTTGGCCTTGTAAGAGAACACGCAAGCAGATATCCCCACGAGTTCAGCGGCGGGCAGCGGCAAAGAATTGGCGTTGCGCGTTCCGTTATAATGAGACCCGAGCTTATTATAGCCGACGAACCCGTTTCGGCGCTTGACGTTTCTATTCAGGCACAGGTTATAAACCTGCTTAACGATTTGCGCCGCGAGCTGGGACTTACGCTTCTCTTCATTGCGCACGACCTGTCGGTAATCAAATATTTCTCCGACCGAATAGGCGTTATGTATTACGGAAAGCTTGTTGAGCTTGCTACGTCGCAAGAACTGTTTAACCACCCCCTGCACCCCTATACGCGTTCTTTGCTGTCGGCAATTCCTCTTCCCGACCCCGTTTACGAAAAGCAGCGCAAGAGAATAACGTATAATCCGGTGGCAGACCACGACTACTCTAAGGAACAGCCCACAATGAGAGAAGTTTGTCCGGGACACTTTATTTACTGCAATACCGAAGAATTTGAAAGGTATCAGAAAGAAATCGCCGCTAAAAAGGCATAACGTTATTTTGAAAGCGGTAAAATATTAATAACGAATGAAGAGGTTTTTAAAATACTACGGAATAACTTTTCTTGTAGGTTCAGCCATATTTATAGGCATTGCGGCGATAGGCGGCCTGTTTAGCGGCACAGCCACAGAATTAGAACGCTTAACGGCAATAGCAAACGGCTCCACTGCGGCGGGGTGTCTGCTTTTAGCCGCCGCCGGGCTTGCATACGTCAACCACCAAGGGGTTTTTGACGGAATCACTTATAACTGGTCAAACTTGACAAGAAACATTATTCCCGGCACGGGGCTTATAAGGCCTCAGCAGGACTACTATGAATACGTCAAAACCAAGCATACTGAAAAGCCCAAAACTGCGCATTTAATAATTATCGGACTGCTGTTTTTGACCCTGTCAATAGTATTGAGCGTCATATATGTTAACCTAAAAGGCTAACCCTTAATTAACTTAATAAAAACATTCGCCCCCTTGCCTTTTATTGCATAAAAACAATAAAATCAGTTGACAGGGGGGTTTTTGATGTGGTATATTATTCAAGCTGTGGAAAAAGAGGGCTGACGCGGGAGGTTACTGAGAAAACAGATAACTTCCGCCGACCTAGGAAAAGGCTATAAGACCCTTTCCGCCGACAAGAGAAAGGTTTTCCCAAAATGTTGTTTGCAAGTGCGTTAAGCAAACTGCAAAAGACAAGCAAGGGATAAATGAAAAGCACCAAGGTGCTTTATTAAAATTCCACCGATGACACACACGGATGTGTTGTTCGCTAAGGCTCTTGCGGAACAAAAAACATACACAAGGAGTGCAAAAGCAACTATGGCAACTACTAAAATGAGAATCAAACTCAAATCTTATGACCACAACCTCATTGACGTTTCCTCTGAAAAAATTGTGGACACGGCTAAGAAGATGGGCGGAAAAGTCAGCGGACCTATCCCGCTGCCTACGGAAAAAGAGATTATAACCATACTTCGTTCTCCTCACAAGCATAAGGACTCACGTGAGCAGTTTGAATTACGCACACACAAACGCTTGATTGACATTTACAATCCCAACGCGAAGACAATTGACAGCTTAATGAAGCTCAATCTTCCCGCCGGCATTGACGTTAAAATCAAGCTTTTCTAAATAACAAAGGCAATTTTACGGAGGTGAACTTTATCAATGAATAAAGCAATCATAGGCAAAAAACTTGGAATGACGCAAGTGTTTAAGCAAGACGGCACGCTTATACCGGTAACGGTAATTTTAGCGGGTCCTTGCAAAGTCGTCCAAAAGAAGACGGTTGAGCGCGACGGTTACAGCGCAATTCAACTGGGTTTTGAGGAAGTAAAGGAAAGCTCCCTCAACAAGCCCCAAAAAGGACACCTTAAAAAGGCGTCCGCGGGCAATTTAAAAGTATTAAAAGAATTTGACCTTCCCAACGCAGTCCAGCTCAAAGTAGGGGACACGATAAACTGTGAAACCTTTAAAGAGGGCGAAAAAGTTGACGTAACGGGCATCACAAAGGGACGCGGCTTTACGGGCGTTATCAAAAGGTGGAATCAACATAGGCTTAAAGAAACGCACGGCGTAGGACCCGTTCATAGGGAAGTAGGCTCAATGGGCGCAAACAGCAGCCCCAGCAGAGTTTTCCCCGGCAAAAAGCTCCCCGGTCAATACGGCGTAGAGCAGGTAACGGTATTAAATCTTGAAGTCGTCAAGGTTGACGCTCAAAAGGGCGTTTTGCTTTTGAAGGGAGCCGTTCCCGGCGCCAAAGGCGGCATAGTTTTTGTGCGCGACGCCGTCAAGGCTAACTAACAGGAGGAGTTTACCATGCAAGTTAAGGTATTTAACACCGAAGCTCAGGAAGTGGGCAAGGTAAAACTGGAAGACGCGGTATTTGCCGCCGAATATAAGCCCGCCTTGATTCATCAGGTGGTTGTGGCGTATAACGCCAACCAAAGGCAGGGCACAAAAAGCGCGCTTACAAGAAGCGAAGTGCGCGGCGGAGGCATTAAGCCTTGGAGACAAAAGGGAACGGGCAGAGCCCGCCAGGGAAGCATACGCGCGCCTCAATGGAAGAAGGGCGGCGTGGTGTTTGCGCCCAAGCCCCGCGATTTTTCCAAAAAAATAAATAAGAAAATTAAGAGCGCAGCTTTTATAAGCGCAATCAGTTATAAAGTGGCAAACAATGAATTAGTAGTTATAGACAAGCTTGCGCTTGAACAGCCCAAAACAAAGTTAATGGCTAAGCTTTTGGACAACTTCAAGTTTGACAAGAGGACGCTTATCATTACCGAAGAAACCACCCAAGAAATTTTACGCGCAAGCGGAAATATTGAAAAACTTGAAGTGGCTACGGCGAAATTGGTAAACGTATATCAGATTGTAACCGCTATGAACATAATTGCTACAAAGGGCGCAATTAAGAAGATAGAGGAGGCTTATTTAGTATGAATCCCTACGATATTATAAGAAGGCCCATTTTATCTGAAAAGAGTTACAGCGGCATTCAAGACAAGGTTTACACCTTTGAAGTTGCTAAAAACGCCAACAAAATTCAGATAGCAAGGGCGATAGAAAAGATTTTTGACGTTAAGGTAGCGCAGGTAAACACTTTAAGCGTAAGAGGAAAAGAGAAAAGACAGGGCAAATACGTGGGCGAAACTCGCAGCTGGAAAAAAGCCGTTGTGCACCTCACGCAAGACAGCAAGAAGCTTGAATTCTTTGAGAGCTTGTCTTAAACAGGAGGAAAATTAAAATGGCAATAAGAATTTATAAACCCACCACCCCCGGACGCCGTTTTATGTCGGTGTCGGCTTACGAGGAAATCACAAAGAAAACACCCGAAAAGAGCCTGCTCGCCACCAAGAAAAAGACCGGCGGACGTAACGCTCAGGGTAAAATTACCGTTCGCCATATCGGCGGCGGCAACCGCAATAAATACAGAATCGTTGACTTTAAAAGGGACAAATACGACGTCCCCGCAAAAGTTGCGGCAATAGAATACGACCCCAACCGCACGGCAAACATCGCCCTTTTACATTACGCCGACGGAGAAAAGAGATATATTCTCTCTCCCGTAGGTCTTAACGTAGGAGACACGATAGTAGCTGCCCAAAGCGCCGACATTAAGGCGGGCAACAGCCTTCCTTTGGCGGCTATACCCGTGGGCACCATTATCCACAACATTGAGCTTTCACCCCAAAAGGGCGGGCAGATAGCGAGAGCGGCGGGCATTTCGGCGCAGTTAATGGCAAAGGAAGGCAAATACGCCACCCTTAAAATGCCGAGCGGCGAAACGAGGCTTGTCCTTTTAAAATGCCGCGCCACAATAGGCGTCGTAGGCAACTCCGACCATAGCATTATCAACGTCGGCAAGGCTGGCAAGACAAGGCATAAGGGTGTTCGTCCCACCGTCCGCGGCAGCGCTATGAACCCCGTTGACCACCCCCACGGCGGCGGCGAGGGCAAGAGCCCCATAGGACGTCCCGGTCCCGTTACTCCTTGGGGAAAACCCACGTTGGGGTATAAAACGAGAAAGAAGAAAAACGCGTCCAACAAGTTTATCATTAAGCGCGTGAATTAAGGAGAGAGGGAAAGATGAGTAGATCAACTAAAAAAGGGCCTTTTGTTCAGCCCCAACTGCTTAAAAGAGTGCAAGCTCTTAACCAAAGCGGTAAAAAAGAAGTATTAAAGACATGGTCAAGAAGCTCCACTATTTTCCCCGATTTTGTTGGACATACAATAGCCGTCCACGACGGCAAGAAGCACGTTCCGGTATATATCACGGAAGATATGGTAGGATTAAAGCTTGGCGAATTTGCTCCCACCCGCACTTTCAGAGGGCATAGCGGCGGCAAGTCAACAGCCGCTAAATAAGGAGGATTAGGGATAATGGCAACAAGAAGTAAGGAAAAGGGAATTAAGCGCGAGGAAACGCGCGAAAAAAGACCCTTCGCCAAAGCAAAATATATAAGAATCGCTCCCGGAAAGGTAGATATAGTGCTTGACCTTGTCCGCGGCAAAAATTATTTTGACGCGGTGGCGATTTTAAAGGCAAGCCCCAAAAGCGCCAGCGAGCCCATCTTAAAATGCCTCAACAGCGCTGCGGCAAACGCCGAAGTCAACCAAGGGCTAAGCAAAGACGCTCTTTTCGTAGCCGAATGCTACACGGGGCAGGGTCCTGTCTTCAAAAGATACCAACCCGTTTCAAAAGGAAGAGCGCACAGCATCCTTAAACGCACGAGCCACATAACAATCGTGCTTGACCAAAAGGCGTAGGAGGGCATTATGGGACAAAAAGTTAACCCTATCGGAATGAGAATAGGTATCAACAAAGACTGGAACAGCAGATGGATTGCAGACAAAAAATTCATTGCCCTTTATATAAAGGAAGACGACGAAGTCAGAAAATACCTAAAAAAGAAGTATTACCAAGCTTCGCTTTCCTCAATATCCATTGAAAGAAGCGCAGGCAAAATCACAGTGAACATTTACACGGGCCGCCCCGGCGTTTTAATAGGCAAAGCGGGCGCGGGCACCGAGCAAATAAAGAAAGAATTAACTCCTATTGTTAAAGGCAAGGAAATTACCTTAAACATCTTAGAAGTAAAGCGCCCCGATATGGACGCGCAGTTGATGGCTGAAAATATCGCTTCTCAGCTTGAAAACAGAACTTCTTTCCGCCGCGCAATGCGCCAAGTTATGACAAGGGCTACGCGCGCGGGCGCAAAGGGCGTTAAGACGATGGTAAGCGGACGTTTAGACGGCGCCGAAATCGCAAGAAGCGAGCAATACCACGAGGGAAGCATACCCCTGCACACATTAAGAGCTGACATTGACTACGGTTTTGCCCAAGCGCACACCACTTTTGGCGTAATAGGCGTTAAGGTGTGGGTTTACAGAGGAGAAATCCTTACAAAGAAAAGAGTTCAGCAAGGAGGTAACGACTAATGTTAATGCCTAAAAGAGTTAAAAGACGCCGTGTCCACCGCGGAAGAATGAAAGGCGCCGCTCATAGGGGCACCGCCATTGCTTACGGCGATTACGGTCTAGTTACACTTGAATGCGGCTGGATAAAGAGCAACCAAATAGAGGCGGCGCGTGTCGCGATGACAAGATTTATAAAGCGCGGCGGTCAAGTTTGGGTGGATATTTTCCCCCACAAACCCGTAACCAAGAAGCCCGCCGACAGCCGTATGGGTTCAGGTAAAGGTTCTCCCGAGTTTTGGGTAGCGGTAGTCAGACCGGGCAGAGTATTGTTTGAAATGGCAGGCATCTCCGAAGACCAAGCGAGAGAAGCGCTGCGCCTAGCAAGCCACAAGCTGCCTGTAAAGTGCAAGTTTATTAAGAAGGAAGAGGTGGCAAATGAAGGCGAATAAAATAAGAGAAATGAATAACGAGGAACTCAACGCTAAGTTGGCCGACCTCAAAAAAGAGTTGTTTAACCTTCGCTTAAATCACGCTACGGACAAGCTTGGCAACAATATGTCCCTAAATACCTGCAAAAAAGATATAGCGAGAGTGTTGACTGTTCTCAAAGAAAGGGAGGCTAGATAATATGGAAGAGCTTAAAAGAAATCAAAGAAAAGAGTTTATCGGAATAGTTACCTCCGACAAAATGGACAAAACCATTGTAGTAACGGTTGTAAGCAAGTTCAAGCACCCCCTTTACAAAAAGACGATAAGCACAAGCAGGAAGTTTAAGGCGCACGACGAGGGCAATATTGCCGGCATAGGCGATACCGTTTTAATCACCGAAACGAGAAAACTTAGCAAAGACAAAAATTGGAGACTTGTCTCCATTATTGAAAAAGCGAAATAAGGAGGCAGGCTGACAAATGATTCAAGCGTTTTCAAGACTTAAAGCTGCCGACAACAGCGGCGCTAAGGAACTTATGTGCATTAAGGTGCTTGGCGGCTCGGTAAGAAAGGCGGGCGGCATCGGCGACATTATAGTAGCCAGCGTCAAAAGCGCCAACACCGGCGGCATAGTTAAAAAGGGCGAGATAGTGCGCGCCGTAATAGTCCGCACCGCATATGACATCAACAGAAAGGACGGCACGCATATCCGCTTTGACGATAACGCCGCCGTTATAATAGACAACCAAAAACAACCGCGCGGAACCCGTATTTTCGGGCCCGTAGCAAGAGAGCTTAGAGAAAAAGACTATATGCGTATAGTTTCTCTCGCGCCCGAAGTGCTTTAAGGAGGAAAGCTTACAATGGCAAGTTTAAACGTAAAAAGAGGCGACCTCGTTGAAGTAATGGTGGGCGACGAAAAAGAAAAGGGCGTGCGCGCTAAAATCTTAAAGATTGACGCCGAAAAGGGCCGCGTGATAGTTGAAGGCGTAAACATGGTAAAACGCCACACCCGCCCCCGCAAGGCGCAGGAAAAGGGCGGCATTGTAGATAAACCCCGTTTTATTGACGTGAGCAACGTTATGGTGGTATGCCCCTCTTGCAAAAAAGCCGTAAGAGTGGGTCACGCGCTTGCTCCCGACGGTAAAAAATACTGGCGCACATGCAAAAAGTGCGGAGCTTTTATTGACGCTAAGCAAGAAAAAACCGTTAAAAAGACGGCGAAACGCAAGAGCGCAAAAGAGCTTAAAGAGCAAATAGCTAAGGAGGACTAATTAAATGGCAGAAAAGAAAACCGCCCAAAACGAAGGGGCTGAAAATACTTCCGCCGCTAAAAAGCCCGCCCAGCCTAAGACGACTGAAAAGAAAGAAACCCAAAAGGTTGCTAAAAATAAAGCGCCCCAAGCGCAGGCTAAGGCTGCCGATAAAAAGGGCGTCAAACAGGAAAAGAAACCCTCTTCTCCCAACAGGCTTAAAGTGCATTACACTACCGTTGTGGTGCCCGCTTTGGTAAAACATTTCAATTACGGCAACGTAAACCAAGCTCCGCGACTTGAAAAAATTACCCTCAACAGCGGTTTGGGCGATATTAAGGACAATTCCAAATCTTTCCAAGTAGCCGTTGAAGAATTAAGGCAAATAAGCGGACAAAAGCCCGTAATTACCAAAGCCAAAAAAAGCGTAGCCAACTTTAAAGTAAGGGAAGGCATGAACGTAGGCGCCAAGGTAACTTTGCGAGGCAAAAGAATGTATGAGTTTATGGATAAACTTATCAGCATAGCTATGCCCCGCATAAGAGACTTCCGCGGCGTGTCCGACAAGTCCTTTGACGGCAGAGGCAACTACACTATGGGCGTTAAAGAACAGCTCATTTTCCCCGAAATCACCTACGACCAGGTGGAAAAGACGAGAGGTTTTGACATAACGTTTGTAACTACGGCTAAAACCGACGAAGAAGCCAAACAAATGTTAAAGCTCATGGGAATGCCTTTTAGGGCTTAATAAAGGAGAGGTAACAAATGGCTAAAAAAGCATTGATAAATAAACAGAAAAAACCCGCTAAATTCAGCACCCGCGCATACACGAGATGCACTATATGCGGCCGCCCCCACGCAGTTTTGCGTAAATGGGGCATTTGCAGAATTTGTTTTAGAGAGCTTGCGCATAAGGGAGAAATCCCCGGCGTTAAGAAAGCTAGCTGGTAAGGAAGGAGGGAGTTTGATATGGTAGTAACCGATACTATTGCCGATATGCTCACGCGTATAAGAAACGCGGCTTCGGCTAAGCACAGCGAGGTAGATATTCCCGCCTCCAAAGTAAAGAAGTCCATAGCCCAAATACTCTTAGAAGAGGGGTATATCAACGGCTATGAAGTTAAAAACGACAACATTCAAGGCACCATTAAGGTAACCTTGAAATACGGCGCACACGGCAAAGCCTTTGTAGGTATGAAAAGAATAAGCAAGCCGGGTTTGAGGGTTTACTCCAATTCCGACGACCTTCCCAAAGTTTTAAACGGGCTGGGCATAGCTATCATTTCCACAAGCAGGGGCATAATGACAGACAAAAAGGCTAGGGAGCTTAACCTCGGCGGTGAAGTCCTCGCTTACGTCTGGTAAGGAGGGGAAAAGTTATGTCAAGAATAGGTAGAGCGCCCATTCATATCCCCGCTGGCGTTACAGTTTCGCAAGAGGGAAGCGTTATCACCGTTAAGGGTCCAAAGGGCACTTTAACGCGCGATATTGGCAAGGAAATAACCTATAAAATGGAAAACAACACCATTACCTTTTCCCGCCCCGACGATTTGAAGGAAACGCGCGCTAAGCACGGGCTTTACAGGGCTTTGGTCAATAATATGATAATCGGCGTTACGCAGGGTTTTTCTAAGGCGCTCATTATAAACGGTATTGGTTATAAAGCGGCGGTTAACGGAAACAAACTGGTGCTTAACCTCGGCTATTCCCACCCCGTGGAAATTACAGCCCCCCATGGAATTAAGTTTGAATGCCCCACAATTACCGACATTGTAGTTTCGGGAATTGATAAAGAGGAAGTGGGTCAGGTTGCGGCAGATATTAAAGCCAAACGCGTGGTAGAACCTTACCACTCTTACGGCGTAAGATACAAGACGGACATTGTCGTAATTAAAGAAGGCAAAAAGGCCGGTAAGTAGGAGAGATAAATTATGATAATCAAAGAAAACAAAAACGCCAACAGACAAGCACGCCACCAAAGGGTAACGAAAAAAGTTTTCGGAACAAGCGTTTCTCCCCGTCTTAACGTGTATCGCAGCAGCAGCTATATTTATGCCCAAATAATTAACGACATTGAGGGCAAAACGCTTTGCTCTGCCTCATCTTTTGTTCTTAAAAAGGAACTTGAAGGCAAAAACAAAGTGGAACAAGCCCACGCCGTAGGCGAAGCGATAGGTAAAAAGGCAGTTGAAATGGGTATTTCACAAGTGGTGTTTGACAGAGGCGGCTATATTTATATAGGCAGAGTGCAAGCTCTTGCCGAGGGCGCCCGCAAAGCAGGCTTGAAGTTTTAGGAGGAATTAACAAAATGAACGATAATGTAATTAAAGAAAACCAAAACCAAGCCCCCACGGCAAACACAGCTCAAACCGAAAGCGCCCCCGTAAGACGCGATTTTAACCGCTTTGGACAAAAAAGAGAGGGCGGACAGCAGCAAGGCGACCGTCCCGACAGAAAGGGAAGAGGCCCCCGCCGCGACCGCGACGTAAAGGAAGACGACGGTTTAATCAAAAAGACCGTTTCCGTCAACCGCGTTGTAAAGGTTGTTAAGGGCGGCAGAACGATGCGTTTTTCAGCGGTAGTCGTAGTAGGCGACGGCAACGGCAAGGTGGGACTGGGCACAGGCAAAGCAAGCGAAGTTCCCCAAGCTATTGAAAAAGCCACCGCAAGGGCAAAGGCTTCAATGGTGGAGATTTCCAGAAAAGACACCACCATACCCCACGAAATAGTAGGCAAGTTCGGGCGCGGACACGTGCTTTTGCTTCCCGCCGACAAAGGAACGGGCGTTATTGCGGGCGGTCCCGTAAGAAGCGTTTTAGAAGCTGCGGGCGTGAAGGATATCCGCACCAAATCATACGGCACAAACACACCCGTCAACTGCGTAAAAGCTACCTTTGTAGGTCTTACGCAACTGCGCACGGCAGAGCAAGTAGCTGCGATGCGCGGCAAGACGGTTGAAGAACTATAAAAAGGAGGGCTTAATAAAATGGCTACGAAAAAAGTTGAGAAAAGAGACGAGCCCTTGTATATCAACGGCAGATATGTGGTAAAAAGCGACAAACCCCTTCACCCCGTAATTACCAAGAAGGGAAGCAGTCCTTATAAACTTACCGACAAAAAATTAAGAGTGACTCTTATTAAGAGCACCATAGGCAGTCTGGAAGAGCATATCGCAACGGTTGAGGCTTTGGGGCTTGCCAAAATAGGACAAAGCAAAGTCTTTAAGAGCAACGACGCTATTAAGGGAATGCTTTTCAGGGTCCGCCACTTAGTTGAAGTGGAAGAGATTTAAAAAGGAGCTAAAAAAATGAGAATACACACCTTATCTCCCGCGGAGGGCTCCACTACAAAGGCAAAAAGACTGGGCAGAGGCATAGGCTCGGGTCTTGGCAAAACCAGCGGTAAAGGCCACAAGGGTCAATGGGCAAGAAGCGGCGGCGGCGTGCGCCCCGGTTTTGAAGGCGGTCAGACGCCCCTTGCCAGAAGGCTGCCCAAAAGAGGCTTTAATAATAAGCGCTTTACCATTGATTATGTAGTAGTCAACTTGGACGTTTTAGAAAAATTCCAAGAAGGCGCCGTTGTTACGCCCGAAATTTTAAACGATATGGGCGCAATCAACTTTAAGCATACCAGCGGTTTGAAAATTTTAGGCGATGGGACACTTACAAAAAAGCTCACCGTAAAAGCTCATAAATTTTCTGCCTCGGCAAAAGAAAAAATTGAAAAGGCAGGCGGAACAATAGAGGTAATTGTATAATGTTTGAAACGTTTAAGAACGCCTTTAAGGTAAAAGAAGTCCGTAACAAGATACTGTTGACAATCCTGTTTGTATTCATTTACAGACTTGGTTGCTTCATACCAGTTCCCGGTCTTGATATGTCAAGCGTATCAAGCTCTTTTTCAGACAGCTTTTCTCTGCTGTCCGTTCTAAACGCCATTACAGGCTCGGCATTGTCGCAGGGAACGCTGTTTGCAATCGGCATATCTCCCTATATCAACGCCAGCATTATAATGCAACTGCTTACAATTGCTATCCCCGCCCTTGAAAGGCTTTCTAAGGAAGGGGAAACGGGGCGCAAAAAGATTGAAAAAATTACGCGCTACGTTACGCTCGGTCTTGCCGTAGTTTCCGCCGTAGGCATTTTGCTTGCGTTTAGGAACAGCGGCATCATTAACACCGATATGTTAGCCGCAGGCGGTCCCTTTGCGGCGCTGCCCGAATGGCTGGTATTTATTTACGCCGCCTTTATTTTGGTTGCCGGCTGCATGCTGTGCATGTGGATTGGCGAAAGAATTACCGAATACGGCGTAACAAACGGTATTTCAATGCTTATTTTCGTAGGTATTTTAAGCACCGCGGGAACGGCAATCGTAAAATCCGTAGCAAGCATTTCTTCAAACGGCTGGAATCCCGCAGGCTGGGAATTGCTCGGTTTCTTGTTGATAGCCGTAGTAATTTTCGCCTTTATCACCTGGGTTGACGGCGCCGAAAGAAGAGTAAGCGTTCAATACGCCAAACAAATTAAGGGAAACAAAATGTATGGTGGGCAATCAACCTATATCCCCATAAGGGTAAACGGCTCGGGCGTGCTGCCTTTGATTTTTGCCTTTGCCATTTTGTCTTTTCCCAGCATGATATTCAGCACCTTTTTTGCAAATACGGATTTTGCCAACTGGTGGACAAAATATATGACAAGCAGCGGTCAAAGCTGGATAGGCACCCTTGTTTATACGGTGTCGCTCGCTCTGTTCATATTCCTGTTCAGCTATTTTTACTCAAAGGTGCAGTTTAACCCCATTGAAATAAGCAAAAACTTGCAGCAAAACGGCGGTTTTGTGCCTGGTATAAGACCGGGCAGAGAAACAAGCGAACACTTGTCAAGAATAGTTTCCCGCATAACGCTGTGGGGCGCGGTATTTTTGTCAATAATCGCCCTTGTGCCTTCCTTAATTTTCGGGCTTGTTACGACAGACAGCAGCTTGCTTAACGCTTTCTCCTCAACGGGAATGCTCATTATAGTAAGCGTAGCGCTTGAATTTGACAAGTCTTTGGAAAACCAGATTATGATGCGCCACTATAAGGGTTTCTTAAAATGAGAATAATTCTGCTTGGCGCGCCGGGAAGCGGCAAAGGCACGCAGTCGGCAATGCTTACAAAAAAATACGATATTTTGCAGATAAGCACCGGCGACATACTGCGCGAGCATATAAAAAACCAAACTCCCTTAGGGAAAAAAGTGCAGGGAATTATTGCCAAGGGCGAACTGGTAAGCGACGACTTGGTAGTTGAAATTATCAAAGAAAGGCTTTCCCGCCCCGACGTTGCAAAGGGGTATATTTTAGACGGTTTTCCCCGCTCTATCCCCCAAGCGGAAGCGCTTGAAAGCTTTGCCGACATTGACTGCGTAATTGATTTGGAAGTTGATTACGGCGTAGTCATAAAAAGAATAAGCGGAAGGCGCACCTGCAAATGCTGCGGCAGCGTTCACCAAAAGGATAACTTGACTGAAAACGCCTGCCCCAACTGCAAGGGAGAGCTTGTTTTGCGCGAGGACGACGACGAAAAAGCCGTCGCCAACAGGCTTGTGCAATACGAAAAAAACACAAAACCCTTAATTGATTTTTATGCGCGCAAAAACAAGCTTGTGTGCGTAAACGCCAACAGGACGCCCCAAGAAGTTGACGAAGAGATAATAAAAATATTGGAAAGATGATTTACCTCAAAAGCAAATCGGAAATTGAATTAATGCGCCTTGCGGGAACAATCGTTAAAGACACTTTGGACCTTTTGATTGAGGCGACCAAAGAGGGCGTGTCTACCAAAGAGCTGGATAAACTGGCATACGAATACATCACAAGCCAAGGGGCAACCCCAAGCTTTTTGCATTATAACGGCTATCCCGCTTCTATCTGCGTGTCCGTTGACGACGAAGTCGTGCACGGCATACCGCACAAAAACCGTTTGCTCTGCGAGGGAAACATCGTAAGCTACGACGTGGGCGCCTGCTTAAACGGTTGGCAGGGAGACGCGGCAAGAACGGTAGGCGTGGGAAAGATTTCCAAAGAAAAGCAAAATTTGATAGAAGTTACCCGCCAATGCTTTTTTGAAGCGTTAAATATTATAAAACCCGGCGTAAGGCTGGGGGATATAGGACAAACAATACAAAGTTACGCTGAAAGCTTCGGTTACGGCGTAGTAAGAGAACTTTGCGGGCACGGCATAGGGCGCGCAATGCACGAAGACCCCTGTGTTCCCAATTTCGGAAGAGCGGGTAGGGGACTTAGGCTTGAAAGCGGAATGGCGATAGCCATTGAACCTATGATAAATATGTGCAACTACGAAGTTTACACCCTTTCAGACGGCTGGACGGTAAAGACGAGGGACGGTCTGCCAAGCGCGCACTACGAAAACACCGTTGCGGTAACTGACGAGGGCGCGGTAATTCTTACTTTATAAGGAGCAAATATGCTTGAACCCATTAAATTAGGTTGCGTTGTTTACTCAAAACAAGGTAGGGATAAAGGTAAATATTTCGCGGTGGTAAAAGTTGAAGAGGACTTTGTTTATATTGCCGACGGAGAACTCAGACCTTTAAAAAAGGCTAAAAAGAAAAACATAAAACATATTAAGGCGACGGGCGCGGTTTTAGAATGCATTGCGGAAAAGCTTCTTTTAAATAAGAAGATTTACGATGCCGAACTGAGAAGCGCGCTGAGAGAATTTAACGACAGGGAGGGAATAGATGGCGAGAAGTGACCTTTTGGAAGTAGAAGGCGTAGTTGTGGAAGCTTTGCGTAACGCGAGTTTCGTAGTTAAGTTAAGCAATAACCATATAATAACCGCCTATATTTCCGGCAAATTGAGAATGCACTACATTAAAATTCTGCCCGGCGACACCGTCAAGGTAGAGATAAGCCCCTACGACCTTTCTAAGGGAAGAATCGTTTGGAGAGGAAAATCGGGAAACCCCACACCACCACCCCATAAAAACCCATAACCAACAATAAGGAGAAAAGCTAACAATGAAAGTAAGACCTTCTGTAAAACCCCTTTGCGATAAATGCAAGGTAATAAAAAGAAACGGCAGAGTTATGGTAATCTGCTCAAAGTATCCCAAGCACAAACAGCGCCAAGGATAAAGACAAAAATAACGGGCAAAAAGGGCAAAGCCTTCATTCCAAAAAACAAGGCAAACGCAAATATCGCCCTTTTGGTCTTGACATATACACAAAATAATAAGGAGAAAGTTAAATGGCTCGTATTTCCGGTGTAGATTTACCCAGAGAAAAACGCATTGAAATTGGCTTAACCTATATATACGGTATAGGACAACCTACGGCTACAAAAATACTCGCCGAAACAGGCGTCAGTCCTGACGTCCGCGTTAAGGACTTAACGGAAGGCGACGTTACAAAGTTGAGAGAATACATTGAACACAATTTGCGCGTAGAAGGAGATGCGCGCAGAGAAGTGGCTCAAAACATTAAGGCTATGAAAGATATCGGTTCTTACAGAGGCGTGCGCCACCGTAAGGGACTTCCCGTCCGCGGTCAGTCCACCAAGCAAAACGCCCGCACCAGAAAAGGACCCAAACGCACGGTAGCGCGCGGCAAGAAAGCCGTTACCAAATAATAGGAGAATTGAAAAATGGCAGGAAAAAAACCAGTAAAGAAAAAGAGCTTGCGCAAGGTTGAGAAAGGCGCTGTTCATATTCAAGCTTCCTTTAACAACACGTTAGTTACGGTTACAGACTCCAACGGAAACGCTTTGGCTCAATGCTCTTCGGGAGCGTTAGGTTTTAGAGGCTCTAAAAAGAGCACGGCTTTTGCCGCGCAGCAAGCTTCCGAAACCGCCGCCAAAAAGGCAAAAGAATACGGCTTGCAAAGCGTTGACGTTTACGTTAAGGGACCGGGACAAGGCAGAGAAGCCGCCATACGCGCGCTTCAAACGGCGGAGCTTTCCGTTACTATGATAAAAGACGTATCGCCCATACCGCACAACGGCTGCCGTCCGCCGAAACGCAGAAGGATTTAAGGGGAGGAAGAATTTTAATGGCAAGAAGTATAGGACCCGATTGCCGTCAGTGCAGAAGGGAAAAAACCAAATTATTTTTAAAAGGCGACAGATGCTTTACCGCTAAATGCGCCATAACCCGCAGAGCCAAAGTCCCCGGACAACATTGGAACAGCCGCAAAAAGGTTACCGAATACGGCATTCAATTGAGAGAAAAGCAAAAGGCGAAGAGGCTTTACGGTCTGCAAGAAAAGCAGTTTCATAAGTATTATGAAATGGCTGAACGCACCCGCGGCGTAACGGGCGCGCAAATGCTCATCTTCCTTGAATCGAGACTTGACAACGTAGCTTACCGCATGGGCATCGGCGCCAGCAGGGCGCAATCAAGGCAAATAGTAACCCACGGGCACGTTACGATAAACGACAAAGTTGTAAACATACCCTCATACCAAGTAAAAGCGGGGGATATTGTTTCCATAAAAGCAAACAAAACGGCATTACCCTACTTTACCGAGCTTAAACAAATGAAGACGGCAACTCTTCCCAAATGGTTAGAGTTTGACAACGCCACCCTAAAAGGAAAAGTGCTTTCTTTGCCCGCTCGCGAGGACATTGACCTCAACATTCAAGAACACATGATTGTTGAGTTATATTCTAAGTAATAATTGTCCTTGAAAAAGCCGTAGCTGCTCTATAAAGCTATAAAATAAATAAAAAAGGAGAATGCTTTGCTTATGATGGAAATAGAAAAGCCCAGAATTGACTTTAAGGAGTCGCCCGACGGAAGCAATATCAACGTGACGGTAGAGCCATTAGAAAGAGGCTTTGGCATAACGCTTGGTAACGCTTTAAGACGGGTGTTGCTTTCTTCTCTTCCCGGCATAGCCACAGTAGGTGTTAAAATTGAAGGCGTAGAGCACGAATTTACCACCATACCGGGCGTAAGAGAAGACGTTACGGAAATCATACTTAACTTAAAGCGCCTTACGTTAAAGTCAAGCAATACAGACAAAGAATTCCGCAGAATGCTTACCATACACAAGACGGGCCCTTGCGAAGTTTTTGCAAGAGATATTGAAACGGACGCCGAAGTGGAAGTGGTAAACCCAGAGCTTTTAATATGCACGCTTGAAGAGGGGGGAAAACTCAACGCAGAGCTTTACGTCGCAAGAGGACGCGGATACGTTTCCGCCGACAGAAACAAAGAAATAAATAGAGAACTGAGGCTTAGTTATCCTTTGGGCTTTATACCTACCGACTCTATATTCACTCCCGTAAGAAAGGTAAACTACAACGTTGAAAACGCGCGCGTAGGGCACAACATAGGCTTTGACAAATTGACGCTTGAATGCGAAACCAACAAAGCTTTCGCGGGCAGGGAAATGGTATCGCTTTCGGCAAGGATACTTGAAGAATATATTAAAATGTTCGTTGATTTGGCAGACAACCTTAACGGGTTCGGCGATATTTTAGTGCCGACCAGCACCGACACCAAGAAGAGCACGCTTGCTATGAACATTGAAGACCTCGACTTGTCCGTCAGAAGCTATAATTGCCTGAAAAGAGCGGGCATACAGATAGTTGAAGACTTAACGAGAAAAAGCGAAGACGATATGCTCAAAGTGCGCAACCTCGGTAAAAAATCCCTTGACGAAGTAATAGCCAAACTTGAAAGCCTAGGGCTTTCGCTAAAAAACAAGGACGACTAAAAAGGCTAGCAATAAGGAGAAATAATCAAAATGGCATCGTATAAATTATCAAGAGTCACCGACCAAAGATTGGCGCTACTCAGAAACCAGGTCAGTTATCTTTTGTGGTACGGAAGGCTTGAAACAACCTACGTCCGCGCTAAGTCGGTTGCCCGCCTTGCGGAGAAATATATTACTCTGGCAGTTAACACCTACAAGGATACCCTTACGGTGGAAAAACCCGTGGTAGTCAAGGGCGCAAAAAGTACCAAAGAAATGTTGAACGACGGACCCAATAAGCTTGCCGCAAGAAGAAAGCTTATGGCAAACCTTTACGATATCCAAGAAACTAAGGGCGAGAAAGAGAGCCGCACGGCTTATAAAATTCGCACTTCCGACGTTAAACACCCTTTGATTGAAAAAATGTTCAACGACTACGCCCCCAGATTTGATAAAAGGGCGGAGGAAAAGGGGAACAGGGGCGGCTATACCGTTATTTATAAGGCCGGTCCCCGCCGCGGCGACGCAGCGGAAACGGCAATTGTGGAAATAATTAAATAAGTTTCGTTTTAAATTAAAAGCGAGTAATTTTACAAAAAAAGAGGGTTTAATTAACACCCTTCTTTTTTTGTTTTTTTTAAAATTAGTCTTTTTACTACCCTTGTTTTTTATTTTTTATATAGTGCCTAATTGTTTTACAGCACTTCAACTATGGCGGAGTTGTTACGTGTATGCGTAATAATGTATTGTAAAAAATAGCCCTAGCTGTTTAGCTTAGCTAGTATAAAGTATAGCTTTTTAAAAACTCATAGTCGTGTTGGCAATTTATGGCTGTTTACATGCAGTCAATTTTTTTTGCAATCAGCTAACGGCGTTTTTAAAGTCAAAAGGAAAATTGAGGCGTTTAAAGAAGACAAATAGCGTTATTTTTGAGGCAAAGCTTGCAAATGTATGTTAAAATATTCCTATGTTTGAACAAAAAGACAAATATCTTATAGTGGGGCTGGGAAATCCTGACAAGGAATACCGGCAAACTTTCCACAATATCGGCTTTATGTGCATTGACAGGGCGGCGGAGCTGCTTTCGGCAAAGTTTTCCAAAGGAGAATGCCGCGCTGTGTCCGCTCATATCACTTTGCCAAACGCGAAAATTATTTTGGCAAAGCCCATAACTTATATGAATTTGTCGGGCGAAGCGGTGTTTGAACTTGTCAAAAAATATAAAATTGAGCAAGACAAGTGCCTAATTATTTACGACGATGTGGATTTGCCCTTGGGGGAAGTCAGGTTAAGGCAAAAGGGGAGCGGCGGCACCCATAACGGAATGAAAAACATCGTCGCAAAAATGGGGACAGAAGAGATTTACCGCATGCGTATCGGCATAGGAAAAGCGCGCGAAGGGGACTTAGCTTCTTTCGTTTTGTCAAAAATAAGGCAAGAGGACAAGGACGCGCTGGAAAGCGCTTTTGAAAGGGGCGCAAAAGCCGTCGTTGACTTTGTTAAGGGCGAAACCTTTGAAAAAGTCATGCTAAAATACAACTAAGCGGAAAAACTAAATATGGCGGCTTTGAAAGGCGGCAATCAAAAAAGAAAAATGACGTTTAGGTTTAAAGCGTTGCCTGCAATTAAGTTCTTAGGTTAAGGGCAAAAGGCGAACTTTAAAAAATGCTCAGCATAAAGCGGAAGACAATTAAAGTTAAAATGCTATGCGGCAATAATCCTAAGATAATAATTTAAGAGGCTGCCCGCAAAACAAAAGTGTAGACGCTTAGCGTTTGCCGCCAACAAAGCAACCAAAGAAAGCGGTCAAATCCAAAGCAAAAGACCTAAAAAACGGAATTAGTAATTTATGAAAGGCGATATTTTACGCGGCTATAACGGATATAGTCAGCTTTTCCACCGTGATAAAAAATATATCACGGCTTTCGGCATGCTGCAAGGGGAAAAAATACTGCTTGCGGCGGGCTTTGACGTGCCCGTTTTATATGTGGCAAACGACTATCTTTCCGCTCAAAACGCTTTAAGGCAGCTTTTGGGGCTGGGCAAAAAGGCGCTTTACCTTCCCTATCCCGAAGAACCGCTTTTGCACAGAAAAAGCGTCAACAACTCTTTTATATTTTCTCTTTCAAAGGCTTTGTTTGAAATGCATAGCGGCTTTGACGTTCTAGTGGTTTGCCCCGAAGCGCTTTGCAATTTCCTTCCCAAAAAAGAAGATTTTAAGGTTTTTACCTACCGAATGGGTCAAAGCGTTGAACTGCAAAGCGTTATAGATAATTTGATTGCCTGCGGATACGACAGAACGGAGGTCTTATCCGTTAAGGGGCAGTTTACGGTAAGGGGAGATATCTTAGACGTCTTTACGCCGACGGAAGACTTCCCTTTCAGAATCAGTTTTGACTACGACGAAATAGAAAGCATAAGGCAAATTAACGCCGACTTGACAAGCGGCGAAAAGTTTGAGCAAGCGAGCTTTTATTCGCTTGTCTTTAAAACGCGCGGCGACCTTTTGGAAAGGGCGCAAAAAGAGGCGGCGCAGCAAAAGCTTAGTAGCTCCGCAAGGGACAGAATCAACTCAATCTTGTCGGACATTGAGTTCAGCCCTTTCAGCCGCTGGCTTTATTGCTTGGGCGAAAAAAGTTTTTTATCCCAGTATTTAAGCCAAAATACCCTGCTGCTTTGGGAAGAGCCTAAGGTAATTTCCCAAAGGCTTGACAAGCTTTACGAAGATTTTGTAAAAAGGTGCGAAGCGCTTGCCGAAAACGGCGAGGTGCTTTTTGAGCACAAAAGCGCCCTTTTGCCCCGCGCCGAAATGATAAGCGGTTACCTGCCCTTTGAGCAGATAGCCCTTCAACAGTTAAATTACGTCGGTACGTTTTTTACGCCGCAAGAGATTATTTCCTTTCATTCAACGCCCCTTTACAACTATCAATATAGTCCCCGCCAGCTTGAAAAGGACTACACGGAGTGGGCGAAACAAGGCTATCGGACGGTGGTTTTTTCAGGGGACGAGGAGGGCGTAAAGAGGTCGCGCCGACAGCTTGAACTGTTGGGCATTCCTTGTGTTGAGGGTATTGAAAAGACGGCGCAGGGGGCAAAAGAAGCCGTTATAGCGCCATTGCTGCTTGAAAAGGGCTTTGTGTCGCATACCGGCAAGCTTGTAGCAATAGGCGTAAAGGACTTGGGCGGCAAAGTTAAAGAAGTTAAAAAACCCGTAAAAAACCTCTCCGCGCTCTTTGCGGTTTCCGCTGGCGATTATGTTGTGCACGACGTTCACGGCATAGGGCGCTGCGAGGGAATTACCACGTTGCAGCGCGGGCAGGGCAACAGCGATTATATTTTAGTAACATATAAAAATAACGATAAACTTTACGTTCCCGTCGCAAACGCCTCTTCACTTTCGCGCTTTTCGGGAAGCGAAAAAGCGCCCGAGCTTTCTAAAATCGGCGGCAAAGATTTTGAAAAAGTCAAGGCGAAAGTTAAAGCTTCAATTAAAGAAATGTCCTTTGACTTGCTCAAACTTTACGCCCTGCGCCAAAACAAAAGGGGATATTCTTACCGCATAGACGACTACTTGTGCAAGGCTTTTGACGAAAGCTTTCCCTACGCCGAAACGCCCGACCAGCTTAAAAGCATTGCGGAAATTGACGCCGACTTGACGGGGCGCGACATTATGGACAGGCTTTTAATCGGCGACGTGGGCTTTGGAAAAACGGAGGTGGCTTTGCGCGCCGCCTTTAAGGTAATAGCCAACGGCTATCAGGCGGCTTTTTTAGCGCCCACAACCATTTTGTCGGAACAGCATTTTCTTACGGCAAAAGACCGCATGGAAAGTTTCGGCATCAAAATCGCCTGTTTAAACCGTTTCAGAAGCGCCGCCGAACAAAAGAAAATTATCTCGCAGCTTAAAGAACATAAAATTGATTTTATAATTGGCACGCACCGCCTGCTGTCAAAGGACGTGGGTTTTGACAAACTGGGGCTTTTGATATTGGACGAAGAGCAGCGTTTCGGCGTAGAGCACAAGGAAAGCCTAAAAAACATTAAAACCAACGTGGACGTATTAACGCTTTCGGCTACGCCCATTCCCCGCACGCTTTATATGGCGCTTTCGGGCATAAGGGATATTTCATTAATAAATACCCCGCCCTTAAAACGCATAGCGGTGGAAACTTTCGTGGTGGAAGAAAATTTGCAGCTTATAAAGGAAATTATTTCCCGCGAGCTTATGCGCGAAGGGCAGGTTTTTTTGGTCTATAACCGCGTTGAAAGCATAGAAAACTTTACAAAAAAAATAAGGGAATTGGTGCCGCAGGCTAAAATTGTAATGGCGCACGGGCAAATGGACAGCAAGGTTTTAGAGGACGCGGTGTTTTCTTTCGCGCAAAACAAGGCTAACGTGCTTATTTCCACCACAATTATAGAAAACGGCATAGATATGCCAAACGCAAACACCTTAATTGTCTTTGACGCCGACAGGCTGGGATTGTCGCAAATGTATCAGCTCAGGGGCCGCGTGGGAAGAAGCGACAGGCTGGCTTACGCCTATTTTGTCTACGGTCAAAACAAAGTGCTTTCCCAAACGGCTTACCAGCGCTTAACTTCTATAATGGAATACAGCGAGCTGGGCAGCGGATTCAGAATTGCCATGCGCGACCTTGAAATAAGGGGCGCGGGCAATATTTTGGGCGCAGAGCAGCACGGAAATTTACAGAAAGTGGGCTACGACATGTTTACGCGCCTGCTTAAAGAAGCTGTTGCAGAGCTTAAAGGCGGCAAGGGCGCAGACAGAGAGAACTTTTTTGTCACGGTAGAAAGCGACGCCGAAGTTACTATTCCGCAGTATTATGTCGCCGATTCCTACCAGCGAATGAGTATTTACCAGCGCGCCTCCGCCATTTCTTCCCTTGAAGAGGGGGATAAGATTTTGGAGGAGCTGACGGATATTTATGGGCATCCCCCCAAAAGCGTTTTAAATTTGATAGATACGGTAAAAATTAAGTATCTCGCCTCGCTGTGGGGAATAAGCGAAGTAACAATTTTAGGCGGCAAAGCGGAACTGTCCTTTAAATATAAAAATGATTTTTTCCGCAAAGAAACCTTTGACCTAATAGAACAAAACAAAGAAACCTTGACGATAAGTTCCACGTCGCTAAAACTTACCTATACAAACGCGGGTGAAAAGGAAAGCTTGCTCGTAAATCTTTTAGCGCTTTTATTGAGCGTAGATTTAAGCGAAAGCAAAAGCGAAGCTTAAAAAACGCGCCGCGGCTGCTACGACGGCGTTTACGCTTAATGACACAGTGCATTGAGCGAACGCCCAAAAGGGGCAAAGGGCAAATAAATATGACAAAACAATTGCTATTTGGCGATTATTTGTGTATAATCATTTAGTATCGGTTTTACCGTTATACTGTCAGGAGATAAAAAAATGTCAAAGAAAAAGCTTATTTGCATACTTCTCGCGCTGGTCTTAGTTTTTTCCTCACTTCTTTCCGCCTGTGCGATGTTTGAAGAGGATACCTATCTTTCTTCAAACGAAACGGCATTTACCGTAGGCGACCAAAAGATTTCGGTGGGGACCTTCCTTTCCGCCTATACCAGCTTATACAACACCTATTATTATTATATTTATTACGGCTATATGACGGAAGCCGACTTAATCAACTACGCATATACGCAGTTGGTTTACACAAATACCTTTTTAAACGAATACAAAAAAGTTGCCGACGCGCAGGGTAATACCTACGACCATAAATACGTCAGCGTCTTTAAGGACTCCAAATACCTTTCTGCGGAAGATATTGAATACGTCCTTAAATACTCTAAGTATGCCATTTATTCCGCTATTGACGAGCTTGTTAAAACTTCGCTTTCGGAAAAACACGTGTTTTTGGAAGAAGAAACGACAAGCCGCGATATGCTTATTAAAAAGTTGCTTGAAAGTATTTCCGCAGACGCCTTTAATTTGGTTGACGAAGAGGTTGAAAAATATCTTTTAAACGCGCCCGGCGGTCTTGACTACACCAATTTTGATACCGACTATGTGTTTTCAGTAAATACGACCGACGAGGCGGAGCTTGCAAAGATTCAAGCAAGGCTTGACTCGCTCAACAAACAGCTTGACGTTTCAGACGCAGATTACCAGCCCATAACAAAAGAAGAATATATTAAGGCGCAAAAAGAGGCGCTTACAAATTTCAGGTCAACGGTAAAAAGCAATTACGGCGTTTCGGTGGATAAGTTTGTCGTAATGCAGGTTGAAGAAACCATAAATAACTCACTTGTTACGCTTTTCCAAAAAGAACTTAGCTTTAAAACGGTAGAACAAGATAAGGAAGCACTTTTTGCAAGACTTAATACCTTGTGGCAAAGCAAGAAACAAGCCGCGATAGACAAATACCTTATAGACCCCGCCGCTTGGGCAACGGATATTGAGGCACTTTCCAACACCGCCTTTATTTACGCGCTTTCGCCCAACTACAATTATGTTTTTGTAAAAAATATTTTAATACCTTTTTCCGACGCTCAAACTGCCGAGCTTGACGCGCTGCAAGAGGAAATTGACGGGCTAAACGAAGAGCTTGACGACGCGTCGGGCGCGACTGAAATCGCCGTGCTTAAAGCGCAGATAGCGCAAAGGGAAGAAGAGCTTAAAAATTACAGGCTGACCTTAGCAGCTCAGATACTTGCCAAAGACTACGTTGACGAAAGCCAAAATTATAAAAGCTTCTTTACCGTCGCAGAGGGCAAACTTACCGTAAACACTTCTTCCGACCTTTACAAGGGCTTTACAGACTCAAAGGGCAACGCCGTCAAGGGCTTAAAAAATATTGCTTCGGCGCAGGACTTTAAAGATTTAATGGAACGCTACAATGTAGACGTGGCGCAGCACTCTTCTTACTACGACTACGTCGTAAACGTAACGCCCGACGAGGGCTATACCGCCAAGTGGGTTACGGAATTCGTTGAAGGCGCAAAGGAAGCCGTTTTCGGTTCGGATGAAGAAAATCCCGCGCAGATAGGTGAAAACATTGGCAATTGGAGCGTAGCCGTTACCCAATACGGCGTGCATATTATTTACTATTCGGGCGACATTGCAGTCCAAACCCCCGACTTTTCAGCTAAAAACGCCGAAGGTATTTTAAAGATTTACGACACCACAACGATAGAATACCGCTTTATGTCGGTATATTTTAACGAAGTATACTCTGCGTATTTGACGGAAGAGCGCGCGGAAATGCTTAAAAATACAATTATAAAGCTGCGCCCCTATATTAAAAAAATCGTTAAAAACTACGATGTAACGCTGCCTACCTTTGACAAATAATTAGCGGATAAATTATACGCTTTATAAATAGCAAGACAAATATTCTGTCTTGCTATTTTTTTATTAAGGTGTTATAATTTTTTAAAGAAAAAGGGATTAAAAAGATGATTGATTTGATTTTAAAAAAAGTTACGGCTTTAAAAAAGATTGAGCGTTACAACAGCTTTTTGTTTATAGGTCCTCACCCCGACGACATTGAGGTGGCTTGCGGCGCAACTGTCAAAAAGCTTACCGACGGGGGCAAAAAGGTGTCTTTTGTCGTTGCGACGGACGGCAGGGTGGGTTCTGTCAAGCCTGAGCTTATGGGGGAAGAGCTTGTTCAAATCCGCCAAAAAGAGGCTGTCGCCGCCGCCGCCATGCTCGGCGTTACCGACGTAACGTTTTTGCCTTTTTACGACGGCGGGGGCTATACCGAATTGGAAATGCGGCGCGCCCTTGCAAAAGAAATAGTCCGGTCAAAGCCCGACGTGGTATTTTGCCCCGATTTTAAAGTTAAGACGGAATGCCACCCCGACCACATTTTGGTGGGGCAGGCGGCGACATACGCCCTTTGCGGATACGCTCCTTGGAAAGCTTTAATGGAGCAGGAGGGGATAACAGACACGCACGCGGCGGCAATGATTGCCTACTACTATACGGCAAAGCCCAACGCCTACATAAGAATTAACAAAACCTTTGACGCCCAGAGCAGGGCGCTTGAAGTCTTTACCTCGCAGTTTACGCCAAACGACTTAAAAATCTTGAAACTTTACCGCACTTTAAGGGCGGTTAAGTTCGGTATAAGGTCTTTTAAAGGCAAATGCGACGGGTTTAGGACGCTTCCCTCAACGCGTATGCATTGTGTTCCAGAAGGCGAATTTATGTAGATTGTAAAAAAATATCAAAAGAATACTTTACCCCCCTTGGCGCACAATAACGCCAAAGGGGGTTTTTGTTTGCCGTCAATTCGGGGCAATTTTAAAAAACAATTATTTCTTTAAAGGGCACATATTAAGGAAAACAAGGGCGGATATTAAAGCAAAAAGCAAATAACAAAAGCAGGCAAGATTAGTTTTGCGGAAATAATGGCATCGCCAAAAGCCTTAATTACAAAAGGCAAAACAAAAATTATCGCAAAACACATTTACTAACACATTTTTTGGCGCAAGGAGAAAAACATGCAGAGCGGACTTATAAGACGGGTAGACGATTTGGGCAGAATAGTTATCCCAAAACAAGTGAGAAGACAGCTTGGGGTAGAAAAGGGCGGGCTTTTGGAGTTCGCCGTAAAAAACGATTTTATTGTCATGAGAAAGTTTTCCCCTTTAAACAAGCTTCAAAGCAAGGTCAGCGTTCTGCTTAACACTCTTGCAAAAAGCGAGGGCGCCAACGCCGCTTTAATCACCCCTTTTGAGGTGCTTTACGCCGTCAATCCCTTAGAAAACGATATTGCGTCAAATCTTAACCGTTACGCCAAGGGCGAAAAGGTGTTTGAAACAAAGGAAAACGCCAATGTTTTTGCCTTGCCTTTAAAAGAAAAGGAAGACCTGGGCAGTTTGCTGCTTGTGGGCGAAAATATTAAAGAAAACGAAAAAATCCGCTTTGCGGCACAGCTTCTTTTGGCTTTATTTGTAAGCTAGCAAGGCGTTTTAGCGCTGTTTAACTCATATAATGATTACTATGAATAAAGCAAACAAATGGGGCGACAATTTTATTTTAAGCGCCGCGATTATAAGCGCGGGCGGTTTGATAGCAAAAGTTATAGGCGCAATTTACCGTATTCCCTTAACAAATCTTTTGGGTTCTTACGGAATGGGGCTTTATCAGCTGGTATTCCCCCCCTACATTTTAATTTTAATTTTAGCTAATTTCGGCATACCCGCGGCGCTTTCAAAGCTGCTGTCGGAGCAATACGCGCTATATAAATACGACAATGCGCAAAAGCTTTTCCGTCAGGCGCGCCGTTTGCTTTTTTTTACGGGGCTTGCGGGAAGCCTGCTGCTTTTCTTATGTTCCGACGCGCTTGCAAGGACGCAAAACGCCGTTGAGATTGCGGCGGCTTACAAAATAGTTTCACCCGCCATTTTGTTTGTGTGCGTAACGGGGGCTTTTAGGGGGTATTTTCAAGGCAATATGAAAATGCTGCCCGTTTCCCTTTCGCAGATTTTAGAGCAGGGTGTAAAGCTTGCGATAGGGTTAAGCGTAGCGCGCGCACTTATGCCCGATACCGTAAAAGCCGTCTGCGGCGCGGCATTAGCGCTTACGGTGTCGGAAGGGCTTTCCCTTATCATAATGTTTACAGCTTATTTAATTGACAAAAAGCGGCGCCCCTGCGTTTGTAAAGAAAGCCAAAACAACTTTATGCGCAGTATCTTCACGCTTGCGCTTCCTCTGGTAATAAGCGGAATAATTATGCAGCTTTCGCAGCTTTTAGACAGCGTAATGGTGGTTAATTTATTAAAGCTGCCTAACGCCACCTCCGCCTACGGGCTTTGGACGGGACCCGTTAATTCCTTGCTGGGCTTTCCCGTCACGCTTTCAAGCGGCATAGCCATTTCGGCGCTTCCCGCATTGACGCGAACCGCCGTAAGCGGAAAAAGACTTCAAGAAAAATATAACTTTGCGATTAAATTGACGCTGGTGGTAGCGTTGCCCTCGGCAATCGGGCTTATGACGTTGTCCCAGCCCATTATGGGTTTGCTTTATAACGGGCTTCCCGCCCAAGAAATAGCGGTAGCCGCTAAGCTTATGGTTATTTCCGGCTTGTCGGTGGTTTTTTTGTCGCTGACACAGACTATGTTTTCCGCCCTGCAAGCTATGGGCAAGCCCTACGCGGGGGTGACATCTTTGGGCATTGGGGTTGCGGTAAAGTTTGCCGCAAACGCAATTTTTCTTCCCATGCCCGCCGTGAATATATACGGCGCGGCAATTTCCGAAACTCTTTGTTATTTTTTCGCAGCGCTTGCCGCCGGCATTTATATAAAAACGCGGGCAAAGCTTTCTCTTGACGCTTTAAATACCTTGATAAAACCCGTCGCTTGTTGTAGTATAATGCTAACGGGGCTGCTTGCGCTTTCACTTTTGGCAAAAGACTTTGTGATGAGCGAGGCGGGCACCTTAGTCACAATTGTGCTTTGCGTGCTGCTTTACGGGTCGGCAACGGCGGCATTTAAGGTTTTTGATAAAAGCGAAATCGGCAGGCTGGGGAAAAGGAGTAAAAATGACGGAAGAAAAGAGGACGGAAGAAGAGCGGAGGCAAATCCTCCCCTTAATTAACAAAAAAGAGTTTGATTATTTTGACGCGGTAAAAATTGTAGAAATTTTAAGAGGCGAAAACGGCTGCCCCTGGGACAGGGAGCAGACGCACCAAAGCATACGAGCAAACGCCGTTGAAGAAGCTTACGAACTCGTTGACGCGATTAATCGGGAAAATAAAGAGGATATCATAGAAGAAATGGGCGATATGCTTTTGCAATTTTTGCTTCACGCGCAAATTGCCCAAGATAACGCCGAGTTTACCTACGGCAACGTTTATAACCGATTGTGTAATAAGCTTATTTCGCGCCACACCCACGTTTTCGGCGGCGACATTGCGCAAAACGCCCAAAAGGCGCTTTCCACTTGGGAAAACAATAAGCTTAAAGCCCATAATTACGCTTCAAAAACGGAATATTTAAAGCAAGTCCCCTTTACCTCCCCCTCCCTTTTAAGGGCGCAAAAAGTGCAAAGCCGCGCTGCAAAAAGCGGTATGGACTTTGCCGACGCAGCTTCCGCCTTAAAAAAGGCGCAAGAAGAGCTTGCGGAAGTGCAACAGGCTGCCGCGGGCGGCGTTTATAAAGACGTTGAGGAGGAAATAGGGGATTTACTCTTTGCCTGCGTCAACGCGGCGAGGTTTTTGTCCGTTGACGCCGAAACGGCGCTTTCAAAGGCGACGCAAAAGTTTATCTCCCGCTTTGAAAAGGTGGAAAACGCCCTCAAAGCGCAAGACCTTAGTTTTAAAGACGCTTCGCCCCAAAAGCTGGACATGCTTTGGGAGGAAGCCAAAAAGTGAAATTTTCCCCCAAAAACAATACAATGCTTTGCCCTTTGGCGGGCTACACCGACGCCCCTTTCAGGTATTTGTGCGCCCATTACGGCGCCGCCCTAACCGTTACGGAAATGGTTTCGGCAAAAGCTCTCGCCATGGGCAACGAAAACACCAAATCGCTTTTGGTTTCTTTGGGTGAAAACTCTTTAAGGGCGGTTCAGCTTTTCGGCAGCGACTTAAACGCCTACCGAAAGGTTGTTGAGCTTGATATTTTAAAAGATTTTGACGTTATAGATATAAACATGGGGTGTCCCGTCCCCAAAATATTCAACAACGGCGACGGCTGCGCTTTAATGGCAAATATCCCTCTGGCAAAAGAAATAGTAAAAACAGTTAAGGAGAGCGGAAAAACCGTATCGGTAAAGTTCAGAAGCGGAATAAACGACGATACCTCCGCCCTTCCCTTTGCGCTTGCTATGCAAGAGGCGGGCGCAGATTATCTTACCCTTCACGCAAGAAGCAAAAAACAGCTTTACAGCGGCGAAACAAACTTAAAGGTTATAAAAGAGACGGCAAACGCGCTGGATATTCCCCTTTACGGAAACGGCGGCGTGGACTGCAAAGATAAATATGACGAAATGCTTGAAAAAACGCGCTGCTACGGTGTAGGCATAGGTCGGGGGGCGATAGGGCGCCCCTATATTTTCAGCGAAATATTGTCCCTTCCTTACAAGTTTGATATCTTGCGGAGTTTGAATTTCCATATTGAAAAGCTTATGAATTATTTGCCGCAAAGGGTGGTTTTAAACGAAATAAAAAAGCACGCCGTTTTTTATATAAAAGGTTTTCGGGGGGCAAAAAAAGCCGCCGACAAAATAAACCTTGCCAAAAGCTTGGAGGAACTTAAAAATACCGCCGCCGAATTTTTGCTTGTGACGGTTTGACAGTTTAAGGCGTTAAATGGTATAATTTTTTTGGCTGAATACAACAGTCAATTTTTTTTGAAACTAAAAAAGACAAAGCGCAACAAAATCGGGAGGGATTATGGGCAAAAAATGTATTACCGACATAAACGTAAGGGGTAAGAAATGCTTAGTGAGGGTGGACTACAACGTTCCCCTTGACGAAAACGGAAACATAACCAGCGACAACAGAATTACGGCGACGCTTCCCACTATTAACTATTTATTGAACAACGGCGCAAGCGTCATTTTAATGTCTCACTTGGGACGTCCCAACGGCAAAGTCAAAAAAGAATTTTCCCTAGAATGCGTATCAAAACGGCTTTCGCAATTACTGAGCAAAGAGGTGCTTTTTGCCCCCGACTGTTTGGGGGAGCAAACTAAAAAAACGGCAAAAAGCTTAAAGACGGGGCAAGTGCTATTGCTTGAAAACCTGCGTTTTTACGCCGAAGAAGAGGCTAACGACGACATTTTCGCAAAAGAGCTTGCAAGCTACGGCGACATTTATGTCAACGACGCTTTCGGCACCGCGCACCGCGCCCACGCTTCAACTGCGGGCATAGCAAAATACTGCTCCGTTAAGGTAAGCGGGCTGCTGGTGGAAAAAGAGCTTGCCTTTATGGGAAACGCGCTTGATAACCCAACCAGACCCTTTGTAGCCATTTTAGGCGGAGCAAAGGTAAGCGACAAAATAGGAGTGATAAAAAACCTTTTAGGCAAAGTGGACGCCCTTTTAATCGGCGGCGCGATGTCTTATACCTTTATGAAGGCGGAAGGCAAGGAAATAGGTTTGTCTTTGTGCGAATACGATAAAATTGAATTGGCGTCACAATTGCTTTCACAGGCAAAGGAAAGGGGAGTGGATTTGGTTTTGCCCGTAGACCACGTTGCGGCAAACAGGTTTGACAACGACGCGGAAAAAATTATAACCTGCGAGGGCGATATTCCGCTAGGTTTTATGGGGCTTGACATAGGGCAAAAAAGCGTAAAGCTTTTTGAGAGTTATATTGAAAAGGCTAAAACGATAGTTTGGAACGGACCGTTAGGGGCTTTTGAGATGCCCAATTTCAGCTTTGGCACTTTTGCCGTTGCGAAAGCGGTGGCAAACAGCGGCGCAATGTCGGTAATTGGCGGGGGAGATTCCGCTTCCGCCGTTAAAAAAGCAGGCGTGGCAAAGCAAATTACCCATATCAGCACGGGGGGCGGCGCAAGCTTGGAATATTTAGAGGGGCTTATACTTCCCGGCATTGACTGCTTAGACGACAAATAGTCATAGCTTTAAGTAATAATCAGATTTTTAATTGCGGCAGCTTTATAAGATGTAAAAGCATGTAAATAAAAATAGTTGCAACTGCGGACAAAGTTTGAGAATAAAATACCTAAGCGCAAAAAATTGTTTTTTCCATAGCAAAAGGGAATAATAAAAAGAAGCGCGGTAAAGAGAAAACGGAAAAGAGAAATAAATAAAAAGAAAAAAGATATTTACGCTTTGCGTAAAAACCCCTAAGAGAAAAGAGGGAAGTGAGGGAAAGTGATGGGAAGAAGTAAGGTTATCGCGGGCAACTGGAAAATGAATAAAACGGTAGCCCAAACAAGAGAATTTATTGAAAAGTTTTTACCCCTTGTCAAAGAAAGTAAAAATACCGTGGTGCTGTGCGTGCCCTATACAGACATTGCCGTAGCCGCTGAGATGACAAAGGGTAGCAACGTCAAAATCGGCGCGCAAAATCTGCATCAGGAAAAAAGCGGCGCCTACACGGGTGAAATCAGCGCGGAAATGCTTAAAGAAGCGGGCGCGGAATACGTCATCATCGCCCACAGCGAGCGCAGGTGGTATTACAACGAGCGTAACGAGATTGTAAGCGTAAAGATAATCGCCGCCTTAAACGCCGAGTTAAAGCCTATTGCCTGCATAGGCGAAACGGGCGAAGAGCGTGCGGCGGAACTTACGCAGGAAGTTTTAAGGTATCAGATTAAAAAAGGTTTCAGAAAAGTATCGGCAGAGCAGCTTGCCAAGGTAATCGTAGCTTACGAACCCATTTGGGCGATAGGAACGGGCGTTACGGCAAGCGCCGAACAAGCCCAAAGCGCAATAAAATATATCAGAAAAGTATTTTCGGAGCTATACGGCGAAGAAATTGCGAACGCTTTATGTATTCAATACGGCGGGAGCTTAAACGAAAAGAATGCCGCAGAGCTGCTAAACCAGCGCGACATTGACGGCGGGCTTGTGGGCGGAGCTTCATTAATTCCCGAAAAGCTTGCGGCAATTGTTAACGCCGTATAATTGTGTCATGAAAAAACTTAACGCGCTTATTATAATGGACGGCTACGGGCTGTCCAAACAGACGAAGGGCAACGCCGTAGGCGCAAACTGCTCGCCTTTCGTCCGCTTTTTAATGGAAAATTATCCCAATACGGCACTTAAAGCGTCGGAAACGGCAGTGGGGCTTCCCCAGGGGCAAATGGGCAACAGCGAGGTGGGACACCTTAATATCGGGGCGGGAAGAATAGTTTATCAGGATTTTTTAAGAATATCCAACAGTGTTGCCGACGGCACTTTTGCAGTTAACGAGGTGCTTATTGAGGCTTGTAAAAAGAGCAAAGAGGGCGCGCTGCACCTTTTGGGGCTTGTTTCCGACGGCGGCGTGCACAGCCATATGAGCCATATTTACGCCCTTTTAGATATGGCAAAAGCGCAGGGCGTAAAAAAATGTTTCGTGCATGCCTTTACCGACGGGCGGGACACCTCTCCCGAGGGGGGCGAAAAATACCTTTCCGACCTTAAAGCCTATATGGAAAAAATTAATCTAGGCGAAATCGCCACCGTATGCGGCAGGTATTACGCGATGGACAGGGATAACCGCTGGGACAGGGTGGAAAAAGCCTACGACGCCCTCGTTTTGGGCAAGGGCGAATTTACTTACGACATTTTGCAATCGGTAAGGGACAGCTATAAAAAAGGCGTTACCGACGAGTTTATTTTGCCCACCGTAGTTTTAAGGGGCGGCAAACCCTTAGGTTCGGTGGAAAACGGCGACAGCGTAATTTTCTTTAACTTCCGCCCTGACAGGGCGAGAGAAATTACAAGAGCCTTTACCGAAAAGAATTTTGCGCCTTTTTCATTAAAAGGCAAAAGCAGAAGTGTGGAATACGCTACCTTTACAAAATACGACGACACCTTTGAACTGCCCGTGGCGTATAAGGAAGAAACCGTTAAAAACTCCCTTGCCGAATATCTTTCCTCAATGGGTTTGACGCAGTTTCATACCGCCGAAACGGAAAAATACGCGCACGTTACCTTTTTCTTCAACGGCGGCGTAGAAAAACCTTTTAAGGGAGAAACGCGCATACTTATACCCTCCCCCAAAGTGGCAACTTACGACTTGCAACCTGAAATGAGCGCTCGCGCCGTTACCGAAAGGGCCATAATGGAGCTTTCGGCAAACGACTACGACTTTATGATACTTAATTACGCCAACTGCGACATGGTGGGACATACCGGCAACTTTGAAGCGGCAAAAACCGCCGTTTTAACGGTGGACGAGTGCGTGCGTAAAATGACGGAGTTTGTTTTATCGCGTGACGGAAGGATTTTTATTACAGCAGACCACGGCAATGCCGAAAAAATGATAGAAAAAGACAAACCTTTTACCCCGCATACCACCAATAAAGTTCCGTTTATCTTTGTTGGCAACAATCTGGGGGAAGTTAAGCTAAGGCAGGAAGACGGGGCGCTATGCGACATTGCGCCTACCATTTTGCAGTCTATGGAGCTTTTGCAGCCCCCCGAAATGACGGGAAAATCTTTAATAAAACAATAATCTTCGGCAAACAGTTGTCAAGGGGCAGACCGTTGTGCTATAATACATTTTGCGGCAAGATTGGGAGGAAAAGTTCAAATGACCTTTGTAATAGCGTTAAGAATTGTTTTGGCGATATTTATGTTGATAAGCGGCGTTGCGGCGATAGTACTGGTGTTGTTCCAGTCAAGCAACTCCGACGGCACAAGCGCCCTTTCGGGCGGCAGTCCCAGCGAATCCTTTTACCAGAGGAACAAGGGGCGCAACAAGGAATCGCAGTATAAGCTTTGGACTTTTATTTGCGCCGGCTTTTTAGCGGTTTGCTCCATAGTATTCTTTGTTTTGGGGCTGTAATTTTACTGATACAAAAGCGGTTGCTAAAAGGCAGACCGCTTTTTTTGTTTTTTAGGCAGGGCATGAATTAGATATGGTAAGTTAAAAACTTAAAAGTCCCTTAGAAACGAGAAAAACGGTTTGCGAAATTTAAAAGCGTTATATCGCAATGTCTAAGTTACTTAAAGAGATACTTGTAAACCAAGCTACCTTTAAAGACAAATTAAAGGCAAAACACTATTATTAAGCGGGTTAGGGAAAAAGCGCATATTTTGGCTTTTAATCCGGCGGCAAATAAAGAAAAATAAACACAAATATTCGGGGAAAAGAGGTTTTCTGTTAGATAAACTATGAAAATAATAGCCACGAACAAAAAGGCATATCACGATTATTTTATTGTGGAAAAGTTTGAAGCGGGTATCAACCTTATAGGCTGCGAAGTCAAGTCTTTAAGAAAAGGAGAGGTGAACTTAAAAGACAGCTTCGTTAAGGTTGACGACGGTTTGACGCTTATAAGCTGCAATATAGCCAATTACGACAAGGGTAGCTACGCAAACGCCGACCCTTTAAGGCCGCGCCGCCTTTTAATGAATAAGCGCGAAATCAAACGCCTGCGCTCAAAAGTTGTGGAAAAAGGCTTTACTGTGGTGCCCCTTTCAATGTATTTTAGCGGCAGTTTGGTTAAGGTGGAAATAGCTTTGGCAAAGGGCAAAATGCTTTACGACAAAAAGGACGCAATCGCAGAAAAAGACGTCAAACGCGATTTGGAAAGGCAAGTTAAAGATTACGGCGAAAGAAAGTATTAAGGGGTGCGCGTGCTTACAGTTTAGACGCTGCATATAAGAAGCGCTTTTGGGGTCTTGAAAACCAATTATGAGCGCTCCCAAAAAGGATGTTTTTAGGAATATATTAGCAGCCCTCGTTAATTTGAATTTTTGGGCTTAAAGACAATTGACTAATTAAAAAATTGTGCTATAATACAAAAGGCTTTCGCCCCGTAGTGACCTTTTTGCGCAGCGGCTCCGAAAAAGTAAGACTATGTAAGAAGCTTTTCGGCAAGCAAAAGGCGGTTTAAGTTGGTAACGTGAATTTTCTTAGTAATAAAACTGCGTTTTTAAGAACATAAAGCCTTTTAAAAAGTGAATACGCTAGTGTGGCTCAACGGTAGAGCAGCGCATTCGTAATGCGCAGGTTGCCGGTTCAAATCCGGCCACTAGCTCCAAAAAGAAGCTGTTTTAAGGGCTTCTTTTTTTGCGTGTCTTGGTGTTACAAAGGCTTTATGTTTTCGTTTTCATTTAACTTAATAATTCATTAATCTTATCTGAAACTTCAATATCGGCTTTGCGCGTGTATTGCGCGTAGATATTGAGTGTTGTTTTTATATCTGCGCGTCCGACACTTAGGGAAACTGCTTTAACATCTTCGTCATAGATATCGCGCTTGCGCCTTTTAGCGTCTTTTTGGTCAGAAAACTTTTTTGTAGCATAATTAGTTTTAATATGTCCTAATTCAACCGCATTATTTAAAATACTGCTGACCATAACCTTTTAACCTCTGTTAGTTGACTGAGAGTATAAAATGTAGACCTCGTTTACGAAAAAATATTTTTAAAGTTCGACATCTATTTCGCAAAAATAAACGGCATAATTGGTTTTAGCGTGTCGGTGTAAAATACGCGTTATATTTGACATAAAGAAAGATTGCCAACGGGCAATAATATTTTTTAATTTTTCGTCGCCGCTTTATTTTTTCTTATCAACAGGCGTTATTTTTGCCAACTCGTCAGGCGCTATTTTTTCGCCAAGTTTATTTAGTCTATTAAATATATACATAAGTTCGGTATCGTATTTTAAAAGAGCTTCTATTTGTTCAACCGAGAGCGTTTTTAATTTTTCTAAAAGCTGTTTGTCCTTTTCGTAATTAGACAAATCGCCGTAAAAAAATTCCTCAGGCGTGCTGCCGCAAGCCTCTATGATTTTTAATAAAACTTCTAAACTCGGTAAAAAATCTTTTTTACTTTCTAATCTGTTTATATAACTAGGATTCATATCTATTGCAAAGGATAAAGCTTTTTGGGTAAGTTTTGCCCTAACTCTTATATACCCTATGCGGTCGATAATATCGGTTTTATTCATAAAGTTACCTCGCATCTTTGATAATTCCATTATAAATCCTTGTCAAAAGCAAACTTGTACACCAGACTTGGCTAAATAGTGTTATATGCGTAAAAATAAAATAAAAATAGACATATATTGTTGTTTTTCTTGTAAATAGTCGTAATTTATATTATATTAAAGGCAAATAACCGAGCCGTAGGATTAAATCGGCAAAGGAGATTAAACAAATGGGGTTTTTAAAGAATTTGGTAATGGCGGCGGTTCCAAAAATTGGACAAGTTGTTGGAGGAGATTACAAAGGCGTTATGGTGGGGTCTGGGTCTAAAAGTGATAAAACTACTGTTACCATAGCAGGTGTTGGTAACAAACCGCTAAATAGTGCGCTAATATTTTTTACAAAGCCGGAAGAGTATCGTTTTGATGGTACTGATATAGAGAATTATTCCATTCATTCAAGCACAAATCTTGAAACGACCTATACTATAAAGTTCAAGGACGGCAAGAGTTCATTAGTAAAAATCAACAACCAATATAAAGACCAAATAGATTCTGCTTTATATAAATAAACAGCACTAAGTGAGATGCATTAAGTAGGCGTGAAAATATTCCAACTCAAGTGATACATGAGTGACTTGGATTGATAACAACAAACATAAATCGTAGCTGTCGAAACCAACTGTTTTGACATGTACAAAAGTCAGAAAATTTTTCTCAATAAAAAGAACTTGAAACTTTGGGAAAAAAATGGAACAAGGGAAACTAAAGTAAAAAACATTTATCGTTAAACATTAATAATTAATTTAAAAAGGTGGTATTCAAAAATGGGAAATAATTCAAATGAGAAAAAGCCGTTTTACAAATTATGGTGGTTTTGGGCAATTGTGGCTGTAGTGGTATTTATTATATTTTCAATTATAGAGCCTATTGCCGCTTTTGTTATACCTATATATGTAGTGGGCGCGGTAGTGGGTGTACTTATATGGTTTCGTAAAGGAAAAAAACAGCAAGAAGCGGAGTCTGCGGCAATATATGCAGCGGCTGCCGCAAGCCAAGCAAGGCGGGCAGAAGAAAGGGAAAAAGAAAGAAAGCAAGCAGAGCAAGAGTTGCAGGAAGTGCTTGCGACAATGCAAGCCTCTATTGAAGACTTGAAAAAACTCGACCAAAGCAACATGACAAACAAAGAAATGGCAGACAGATTTATTGATTTTATTCGAATCTTCTATGATAATTCAGAAAAATTTGGAGACTATAAAGCAAAATATAATGACGACTCTTATTTAAATAAATTTGCACAGCTAAATAAAGACGGTATAAATTGCATGAGTATTTATCAAGATAGCGACGATAAAGAAATTTTGAGTTTAGTCACCGATTATGCAAAGAAATTGAGTGAAAGAAATCACGAACGATGGGAAAAGGAGCGTGAGATTCGTCGTCAAGAAGAGGAGCGGGAACTAAGGTTAAGAGAAGTCAAAGCGCAGGAGGCGACGGCTAAGGCTGCAAAAATTCAGGCAAATAAATTTACGAAATGCCCCTCTTGTCAATATTATGGGCAATATACCTGCACTAATGGAATAGACGAAAGTGGGTTTTGCAGCCATTACATCAGGAAATGAAATTACTAACAGAAAGCTGGTTGACATTATAAGATTAATAGCAAAATGTATTTTAAATTAAAAGGGAGTGCCGATTTTTAGCACTTCCAATTTAATGCTTTCTGTCTTATTAGTAAAACTTGCTATCTCTAATTGGTAAAATTTCTAAAAATGTCTTATAAAAATTTTATAAAACTTTTTTATAAGAACTTACGAAAAACAGAAAAGTTAGGTATATGGCGAATTACAGATATTTTAAAAAACTTACCAAGTAAGCTGTGCAAACTACAAAAAACAGGCTTGTTACACATGCTAAAAACGCTATTTCGCGGAACTTTTTTTATTCGTAATGCGCAGGTTGCCGGTTCAAATCCGGCCACTAGCTCCAAAAAGAAGCTGTTTTAAGCTTCTTTTTTGGTTTAGTTGTGCTCAAAACATTTTATTTAAAAATACATAGTATATCAAATGGAAAAACAACTTATATTCTAAGAAAAAATTAAACTGCGTTTTTAATGCAGCCAAAAGTAATAAAAGTTAATAGTTTAACGGCAAGGGGAAATAAAAAGCATTGATATTATTATTGACAAAACTGTAAAGGAGCTGTATAATCTTTTTGTGAATCAAAGCAAAGCTATCCGTAAGGTGGCGACGCAAAGCTATAGGGTCCCGAAAGAGACAGCCAGTTGCCGAAAATAACGTTAGTTATTTCGGCGCTTTTCTTTATTTTGGACAGCCAGTTGCCGTAATTAGCAGTTTTTTGTTAATGCGGCTTTTTTTTGAAAGGATAGGATGAACAATACGCGCATAAAAACAATAGCTTTAACAATAGCGGCGGTACTTCTGCTGACGGCAGTGTTTGCCACATCCGTTTTCGCGGCGTTTTTTACAAGCAGCGTGCCAATAGGTTCCGACGTAATTATTCACGAAATAGATTGGGGCGTTTCAACTTCCTTTGAAAACTTGGTTACCGATTTTAAGTTTACATACCCCGGGGAAAAGAAAGAGATTCCCATAACCATTTCAAACACTTCTTCCGAGTATTATCATTATTTTTTCGGAATTGCTTTAATGGACCAACGCGCCGAGGGCGAGGACGGTCTTGAAAAGGTAATTTTAGTCTATTTTGACGGCGAATATTTGGGGACGCTGGCGCAGCTTGCTCAAAAGGGCGAACACAAAATTGATAATGATTTTTATCTTTTAAAGGGAAGCGCGTCTTCCCCCTCTTCCGAAGAGCATACTCTGACCTTTGAGCTGCATAACGCGGCTGACGGCTCTTATTTTGAAGATAAAAGCTGCAAAGTAAATATTTTAAGCTACGCGCAAAACTACGACGTAAACAAGGTTATATTTGTAAGTTCCGCAAAGGATTTGCGCTACGCGCTTTACGATATTTCGGCAGAGAGCGATATTTTTAAGACAATTATTTTAACGGCTGATATTGATTTAAGCGAGTTAGCTTCCGACCTTGATTCAGAAGACGCCGAATATTTAACAAAGCTGCAAAAGCTTCAATTGCAAGCATTAAACGCCTCCAATCCCTGCGCCATAGATTTAAGGGGGCATCATATTACCTTTAACGGTTTTTACATCAATTTATTGCACCAAGGCATTTTAACGGTAAAAAGCTCGCGCAATTTTATTTCAAGCAAGGTTTTTGTAAACGAGGGCGAATCAGCCGACGCGGGCGGTTTTTTATTAAACAACCCCTTTGGCGTTGTTGACTTTGCCGACAGCGTAAAAGATTATGCGTTTTATAACTTTGACATTGTTAGCGACGGCGAAAACGGTTTACAGTATAACGGCGCGCTTGCCGCAAAGCTCATGAAAGAGAGATTTTTGTCAAAACTTTCCAATCTAAGGCTTTACGGCGCGCAAAGCTTTGAGCCTTTGGGGGCGCTTTATTGCTACTGCCAAAACATGAAAGGCGACATTGCCTTTGAAATTCCGCTTGACGCGCCCTATTCTTTTGAAAACTCTACGGGCTTGCTTACCCCGCCTTCCCTTTACAATTCAGTCAACACTTCTTTAACGCTTGACGGCGAAAAGATTATTTTTAAACTGGTGGGGGAAGACGAGGGCGCTTTTGAAGCTTTGAAGGCTGATTACTTGCAGCATATTCCCGGCGGCAGCGGGGACGGCAGCGTGCCCAACATTACCTATGACCTTTTTTTGCCTTTAAGAATTGAGGCGCTCAACGCTTCGATAAGCTGGAAAAGCAGCAATACAAGCTTGATTTCCAACAGCGGGAAAATAGAAGAAAAGGCGGAGGGTGAAGTATTCTTAACGGCGACAATTAAGATAAACGAAGACCTTTATTACGAAGTGTTCCGTTTTTATGTGGTGCGCCAAGACAACGAAATGAAGTTTTTGTATTTGCTTGCGCGTTTAAACCCCATAAAGCTTTTAGACGTTTACCCCCAAACGGGTTCTTCCTTTGTTTTGCCCGTAGTTGACGAAAGCGATGAAAATCATTACACCAAGTTTACGGGGGGCAAGGAGCTGGGGCTTACCGCTTTGCAATACCAGGTTGACCCGAGCTTTTACTATTTGCAAATGGGCGACGCCGACGCTTTGGAAGCTACAAAACCGACGGAGATATATTTAAAAGAACCCACTTTTCAAGTTTACGCGCAAGTTAGCGTAACGGGGTATTTCGGCACGGAATCATACACGGGCAGCATAGGCATTAAAATTGAGCTTGGCGAAAACGCGGAGTTATTGGACAACGTTTTTGACTACGTTTCAAGCTGTCTTTCGGGCGTTGACGTGCTGCAAAATATCATTGACACCCGCGTGCTTTACGGTATGCAGGTGGAAAAGGGAGATTTCCTTCTTCCTTCAAGCTATAACGGCTTTGATATAGAATACAGCTACGCCTATTCGCAGGGTATTGTGTCCTCTGTAACCTCTAACGGCAGCGGTAAATATATCATAGGCATAAACGCCTCCAATTTTAATTCCACAGACACGGCGGCGGCTTTAACGGTAAGGGTTTACAAGCCCTCTTTGGAAGGGGTGGACGAAAGCAGAAATCTATACTTTAACGCGCCCGCAGTTTTGAAACAAGACTCGGAGGGCTTTTCAAACGAGGAAATATATAACGCCATAAAGCTCCAAGTATGGCAGCAGCTACCCCAAAACGAGCAGTTGGATATTGGCATAATTGACGGCGAAGTTGACGTAAGTTCCATTGCAAATTGGGACTATATCTTAATGAGGGACGTCAAACTTGTTTCGGCGCTTGTTTTTCAAAACGGTTCTCCCGAACAGCTGTTTACGGCGCTTTTAGGCTGGGCGACTTCCATAACCAACGCGGGGCAGGAAGTCCAGTCGGTTATGTCCTTTTTTGAGGGCAGTGATTATGCCCAAAACGTTTCCGACGGCAATGTGTTTATTTCGGCGGAAGAAAAAGAGGCGATAGCGGCATTTTTGGGCAGATACGACGGCTTTGACACACAATGGAGCGCCGCGACAACAAAAGCATACAATTTAAGAACAGAAGATATTGATTTACTGCTCAATTCCCCAACAAACGGCATTACGCAGTTTTTGGCGAAGTTTGTAAACCTTTCGCTGCCCTTTAACACCACAAGCACTCCTACCGACACCTTTTCGGAATATATTGACTGGGCAAGGGGCACAAGCTACCATACCACGTTTTTGGGGTTTACAAAAAAATACACTTTGATGTCAGATTACGGCGCGTCGCTGGGCAAAAGCACAGCGACTACAACGGAAAGGATAAACCCCGGCGTTACAACGCAGGAAATTGCCGACATTGTAGCGGCGTATGCCGGCTCTAATATAGGTTTTAAAGAGTTTGCTAATGCTTGGGAATCGGCAAGGAACGCTTTGAGCCTGCCAAGTAACTCGGATTTTTACGTTTTGCTTACCCCCGCTACAAACGCCAGCGAAAGCCAAATGACCACCAACCTCAATAGCGGAAGCTCCAATTACCGCAAAGGATACATCTATACGGGCACTACCACCTCAACTTATACCAACGGACACCTTTACATTCTATGCCGCTATATAGCCGACGGAACTTTCAGTTCCGGCAGCACAACTTACGGCTACTTTGACGCGGGTTTAGCTTCTACTGCTAAATACACTTACGACGACGCGCTTCAAACCGCAATAGTTTCCGCAATGAAAAGCATAATCGCCAACCGCTACAATACGCTGCTCAACTGGGCAAAGGGAAGCGGCATTTCCACCGCGGGAACAGCGGCGGGCATTAGTTACCTTTCTTCAACGTCTTCAAATTACTCCGACGGCAAAGCTACCGTTTCTTTTGAAGAAAAAGATGTTTTATTTGAGTTTTGGAACAAGGCTCTGCCAGCCGCACATAGCGGTTTTGCAACCCTTTGGAACGCCAACGTGCCGCAAGTTGACGTCTTTACCGACGACGGCATAGCGCTACTCAACCAGTTTTACCAAAACGCTCAGGGCGAAACGGAAAACCTTAGCCTGCTCAATATTACCCAAAAGATTTTGCGCGGCATGAATGGCGTCATTGCAAGCGCCGACAAAACGCAGATAGGCTCAATTTATCAATTTACCGGCACAGGCAGCGCGGCGTATACAAAAAACGCCTATTACCGTTTAAGTTTTAACGCGCCCAACTATTACTTTGAAGAAACTTCCGTAACGGAATTATCTTCTTCGCAGGAAATGTATAATGCGCTTACAAGCGCGCAGCAAAGCCAATTGGGAAGCGTCTATTTATATATGGGCGAAGACGGCGATTTTACGCAAAACCTAGCGTATATTTTAAGTTACGACAGCAAAAACAGCGAATATTTCTTTAAAGCTCATAGAATTGAAGAGATAAGCGACGAGGAATACTACCAAACGCTTTACTACCCCTACGTTACCATAATTGACGCTTACGCAAAGGGGCTTAGCTATTTTACAAACCTTAAAGAGCTTTATGTGTTTGGCGCTCCCAGCGACTTAACGCCGATATTTACCAGCGCAAATAACGCCAGAAACTTTTTCAACAGAATTACTCTTTATAATACCAAGCTGGAAAAGCTGGTGATGCAATACGCCTCTTTGGGCGATATTTCCTTAATAGGCGTCTTTAAAAATTTGACCTATTTGGACCTTTCGGGCAACGGAAACCTAACGCAGGGAGGGGCGCTTACCAATCTCAACTTAAAGAAGCTGAGTTACCTTGATTTGCATAAAACGGGTATGAATTACCAAAACAACCTTGCGACTTTTTCGCAAATATATTACGGCTATAAAAACGCTAAGGGCGAGTACCCCGAAATTTATTATACGCTAAGCGGCGAAAGGACGCTTTTTGAAACTGAACTTACGCAAGAAGAAATAACTATATTGAACTATCTCTTTTACTTAAAGGAAATAGGTTCTTCAAACAGCATATACACTTTGCTTACCAGCAAGGTTTATGTTTCGTCTTCCCCAACAGACAACCCATACGGCATTGAATGGTTTGAAATAAAAAACAACGCAGAAACAGAATTAAGTAAAGTTGCAATCGGAAGCGACTTTGTTTACAGATACACAAACTTATTCAGCGGTACGGGCACCTCCTCCTCAACGGTTTTAAGGGCAAAAATAACGGTGGGAAGCTACACTTTTTACAGAGATTTTGAGGTAATATTACTAGGGTAGAAAAATGAAAAAAAGGACGGTTGCAACTTTATCGCTTTTACTTGTCGCAGTTATTTGCTGTGCTACCGTCGTTTACGCTTTTTTCCAAGAGATTATGCCCATAGGCAGCGGGAAAGAACCCGTGTTAACCGTAGAAGACGACGGCGAAAGCACCGTAGCTGTGTATACCGAGCAGCAGCTTTACAAGGCGACGCAAGATACCTTCTATAACCCTCACGGCACCATAAGCGAAAAAAGGGTTACGGTTAAGTTTGAGGGCAATATTACTTTAACTTCCAACCTTTTGATTACAGCCGATGTTAACCTCAATTTAAACGGGTTTACCCTTTATTTAAACGGGCACAGCGTAACTGTTTCCCATGACTATATGGGGACTTTTGTGGTAGAAAACGGATATTTATTTCAAAAAAGCGATTCCTTTTCAAAGTTTTACATAAACACGCCCAACGCCGATACCGCATTAAAGGGAGTTATCTTTACCGACGCGTCGCAAAGCGCGCTTGATTCAAGCGAATATATCGTTTATATCAACGCCGACAAAAAAATAATCGCCTACAATGTTTTTTATATGATAGCGGGTCTATTAAAAAGCGGCTACACGCAGGATAAAGAAAGGATTGACTACGGCAAGGTTTTTCTGGCTTTGGATGGGAGAAGCGAAGAGGACATAGCAAGCAACAATTACAGCAGAATTAAGTTTAACAGCGCAAGCTACTACTGCCCCTTTGAAGAAGACGCTATTTGCTATTGCTACTACATAGGGGGCAATATTGACCTGCCTTTAAGCTACCATAATTACGCGTTAAAAATTGAATATTCCAGCGTATCAAGCGAGGGGGAAAGCGATTTAATAAACGACAGGGGGGAAGTAACTTTTAACGGCGCCCAAGCCAAAAAAGTAACGCTTACCGCCCGCATAAGCTTTATAAATTCAAGCGGAGAAAGCGAGTTTTACGCCTGCTACGACTACGATATTATTTTGATAAGCCCCGACGACGCGCTGTCGCACGTCCAGCTTGCAAGGGCGAGGGTTTTAGATTATTTAAGAAATTACCTAGGTTATTACGACACCGACGGAGACGGCGAAAAAGATTTTTTGGGTTACTCTTTCAGCGGCGAAATAAGCTTGCCTTCCTACGAAGAGATGGGCGGAGTAACTTTTATATACGAAGTTTTTGACCAAGACGACCTAGTCAACGCCGTTGACACAACGCGGGATATGGACGGGGGAGTAAGCGAAAGGGAATATTTTAGAACGGTGGGCAACGCCTATATCTTTGCAGTGTCTGCCGACATAAACTTTTTACGCGTTACCTGCCAATTGGAGGGGGAAACACTGTCTACCAGCGACTTGCGCATACGCGGTCAGGCTATTACCATTGAAGACAATTATTCGGTGGCGCAAAATATAATTGCGCAGTGGTATTCAAACGAAATTGTTATAACCAACGATTCGGTAATGGGCATAAACGAATATACCTATCAAACGCTCTACTACAATGTTTCGGAGTTTGCAAGCAAGGGCGTTTTATCGGTGGATTACGACCTTTCAAATAACGTTGACGGCACCTACGGCTTTTCTGCCGACAAAAGCATTTTGCATATCGTTGCGGGCAAGCACCCTAACGAACTGCAAAGGGTTTATCTGACTGCGACGTTTGAGTTTGAGGACGAAAGGGTAAGCATTTCTATACCCGTTGTTTATGACCCCGACACCACGGGAGGCGGCAACAGCCAAATCCACGCCTTTTTGCCCTACTATATTTACCTTAACAGAGTGTTTAAGGGCATTGTCGGCGCAAGCACTTACCTGTCCTTTGATATGCCGCTGTATTACCCCGCGGGCAGTCCCGCCGTAGTTTACGATATAGCGGGCGACAGCGAAGGCGCAATTACGCTTCAAATATATTATAACGGTGTTGCCCACGACTTGTTTTTAGGCTCTTACGCTTCGTATACCGACGCGTTTGACGCCCATCTTGCGGCAAACGGCTTGACACTTAATCAACTCATAGCCTACGGCGACGCAAAGTGGACGTTTAACATTGACATAGACCAAATCGGAAAAACCGACTGTAATATTTCGGTAAAATACAATTATAAGTTCGGTTCAAAGCTGGAAAACTCCTACGACTATACGGGAATGACGCAATGGATTTCTTACGATGCCGCAGACAGCTCCTTTATTTTGCCGGGAATTTTAAGAACCGTCTATACTAACGGCAACACGGATGAAACAGGGGTAATTGATACCGTGTTTTACAAATGGATTTATGACAATTATAATTTAAAGGGCGACAGTTACAGTTTTAACTCCGACAAATACACAAAATACGTTATGACAAGCTGGCTTACCAAGGAAATGACCATAAATAATAACGCAAACGTCTTGTCAATAACCAATTACAAAGGCATTGAATATTTAGCGGGCGTAAAGGCGCTTTATCTAAACGATATCGGAACGTCAACGGCAAACACCGCTATACTGCTAAACGCGGTAAAGTATATCGCGCAAATGCAGGGTTTGGAAGAGCTTTATCTTTCCAACAACGGGCTTTACGACAGGGCGCAGTCGTCGGCTGCCTTCCCCACAGGCGACGATAACGATTTTATAGGCGTTTTATCGGCTTTAAGCGGCTTAAAAATACTTGATTTAAGCAACAACAAAATCTTTGATTTTACCGACCTTGCTTCCTTTGCCTCCATTGAAGTGGTTTACACTTACGGCAACAGCCATACCTCAACCATTTCTTGGGCGGCGATAAGGGATGTTTTGACCAATTTATCCAACAGCACTTACGGCTCGATGGGTTCAACAAATACCGCGGTTTATCAGCAGCTGTATTTGGAAAGAGGGGTAGTGATTTACCATATAAGCGCTACCGAGTCATACACGGGGGGAAGCTCCGCCTCGGACTACGCTAAAATGAAAAATATAGTCTATCAGGACGTGCTGCCCCAAGGCGTTTCTATTGAAACGGTTTACCAATATTTAAGCACAAACCCCGCCGACTACGGCATAACCAAGCCTTACGAGGACGACAAACTGCGGTATTGGAGTATCACGTTCAGTTATTCCGGCAGCGCGTATACCGCTACGGAATTTACAATGACTTACAGCTACGAAGCCTATCTGCAAACGGGCGGCAGTATTTTCAGCGCCGATTACGAATGGATACCCATTTCCATTTCCGCAAAGTTTAGCGTAACTAGGCTAAGTGACGGCACGGGTGAATAATGGAAAAAGAAATTGTGAGCAACAAAAAACAAAAAGCAAAAAAGACGGCGCACATACTGCAAACCGCAATCGCGCTTGTGTTAAGTTTTGCGGCGCTTTTTTCCGTTGTTTTTTCTTGGTATGCTTTAAGCCTTGACAACGACGCAAAGGGCATTTCCCTAAGCGCCAATGGCGCGCAAATAGATATAGACGAGTTCATTTATATAGAAAGAGGTTTTGAGGGAAATAAAACGACAATTTATTTTCAAAGGGACGGCGACGGCGTATATTATGAATCTGCCTACAATGCGGCGAAAGGCAAGTGGGAGTTTGTGCTCGACGGCGACCAAAATAAAAAGCCCTTTTCAATTAAAGGGCTTTGGCCCGGTGAAAGCGTAGACTTTTATATACCGCTAAACAAAACAGACGCCGCAAATGCGGATTTTTCCGTTGATTTGCGCTTTGAAAACCTTACGGGAGATATGTTTGCATGCGGCGAAGGATATAGTTCTGTGCTGACAGTTTACCGCGTCAACCTTTTTGACCAAAACGGCGCTATGGGCGAAAATATTTGGCTTGACAATTATGCGAACGCAGGCGACGACCCCCAAATAACAGGCGGCGGCGAGTTTTTCAGCCTTAAAAGCTTTATTATCATTTCCGGAAAAGAATGGAACGACGAGGAAAGTCAGCTTACGCTGCATTTTAGGCTTACGTTTGACACTAAACAGATTGACGGCGTAAACGGCGTTAAAGAGCTGTCGGAAAAAGCGTTTAAGATAGGGCGCATTGTAATTACCGCCGTCAATAAATAAAAAAATGAAAAAAAGCAGGATAATCAGTTTAATAGCATTGCTTGCGGCGTCGTTTATGCTGCTTATCGGCACCGTATTTGCATGGTTTGTAATTTACGACTCAATGGGGGGCGCAGAGTTGATAATTGCCAAAATTGACTCGGTAATCACTCTTTCAAAGGGCGTTGACAGAAATTATGACGGAAACCTTGACCCGTTGTTGGGCGACGACGGGGTAACCGTAATAGGATATAAGTATCAAGAGTTAGAGGGAAACCCCATGTATGTAACGGGGCAGGAAGCCGCCGAAGTTAAAACTTCTATGCAAATGGCAGACCTGATGCCCTCTCAAAAGCACACCTTTAAGTTTACGATTATAAACAGGTCTGACGCGCGTAACGTAATTAGGCTTTCTTTAATGGGCTACGACACATCTTTTTTAATGGCGGGCGCAGAGGGGGAAGAGGACGAGCCGCTTTACGGCGGGCTTACGGGCGCCGATTTTGACCTCTTTATGCAATATCTCAGGGTTATGTCGGTAACTGTAAAGGTGGGCGGCGACGATAGCCAAACGGTCAAAATCTATTTTGCCAGCGTTTTAAAGGACGTTGAGTTTAAAGAATCGAGCAACAGCGACGACAGGATTTTTGCTGAAATTATCAACTTGATTGAGGGCGTTATGCTTAACAGCGTAAGCGGCGAAAACGAGCTTGATCTTTATATGATTTTTACCTTTGAACCCTATGAAAACCTTATTAAGCCCCTTTCACAAGGGGGCGCTGGTTTGACGCAGTCGGACTTGACATGGGCGGAATATAACTCTTACAGCGGGGTTGCGTTTAAACTTCCCCTTATAAGGATTTATCTTGAAGTTCCCTCGTAAAAATGCCGCATAGCATTAAACGCAGTTAAAGCCAATTAAAACAGGTATTATTTGGTTAAATAAAAACCTTTTTACGCTTTAACTACATACGCGTTATAATTGCACGAAATGTGCCTATTGATAGTCCGCATATAACCCCGCGCCCTTTTGCCAATGCAAGGGCGCGGTATTTTTTGCCGCGCGTTAGATTTTTAACCAGCAATGAGCTTGCGGCAAAAACTTTTAAGGCTGCGGAATATTTTTTCTAAGCGTTATAAAAATTATATTTGTTTGCCGCGCTAAAAAAGCATTTTTTGCCGCCGATATTGACAGGGCAGAGGAAAATAATATATACTGTTTTTGCTTGACGGGAGGATATTTTGTCAAAATGAAAATATGCGTTATCCACAGCGGCGGAACAATAGGTATGACAAAGACCAGCCGCGGTTACGCCACAAAAAAAGGTTTCTTTGCGGCGGAACTGCAAAAATTTGCCCCCCTTAATGGGGAGGGGATGCCTCAATACCACCTTATTGAGCTGCCCGTCATTTTAGACAGCAGCAATGTGTCTTTGGCGCAATGGAATGAAATAGGGTCGGTCATTTTTCAAAATTATAAAGATTACGACGGCTTTGTTGTGCTGCACGGCACGGACACCCTGTGCTATACCGCATCGGCGCTAAGCTTTATGTTTGAGGGGCTTGACAAGCCCGTAATCTTGACAGGTTCGCAGATTCCCTTCTGCGAAAGCAACAGCGATGCGGGCGAAAATTTGATTTACTCTTTCCGCCTTGCCGCGCACAAAAGCTTAAAGGAAGTTTGCGTGTGTTTTGGCGGAACGCTGCTTCGCGGCAACAGAGCTACCAAGGTATCCGCAGACGCGCTCGCCGCCTTTGCTTCCCCTAATTTTGCCCCCCTTGCCAAATGGAAGAGGGATGGCAAGGTGAGAATTAACAAAAAATATTTGTTGAAAAGAAGCGCGCAAGCTTTTTCTTTTCATCCCTTCGAAGCTTTTCCTATTGCGGTGCTGAAAGTTTTTCCCGGCATACAGTTTGATATTTTTGAAAATATTTTAAAGCCTGAACTGAAAGGAATTGTTTTGGAAGCTTTCGGTTCGGGCAACGTGCCGCAGGGGGACAACGGCTTGACAAGGCTTTTGGCAAAGGCAAAGGAAAACGGCACGGCGATAGTCATAGTTACGCAGTGCCTGCAAGGCAACGCGCGTTTGGGTCTTTACGAGGCTTCCTCAACGCTTAAAGATTTTGGCGCTATAAGCGGCTTTGATATGACGGCGGAAAGCGCGGTATGCAAGCTTTACCATTTGCTTTCGCTCGGTTTTGAGGGGGAAAGTCTGGCAGCTATGATGGAAAAAAATCTGCGCGGTGAAATAACAAGCGATAAGCTTTAACGCAGGTTGCGGCAACATTAATTAAATGCAAACAGCAATACATAGGTAAAAGGGCAAGCCGCATATATTCCTTTTAATATTTTGAAATAATTTTTTATACTGCCCAGTCTTTTTGGAAAACGGCGCAAGGCATCATCCTTGCCGTCCTTGCCAGACTTAACATATATATTTCAAAATATTGCCTTTTTCGTTTTTTTTGTAAACGGACAATATCATAGCTGTATTCTGCCGCCTATAAATCGTTAGGGCAGATTGACTTTTTTGTATTTTTGCCGCCGACAAATGGTTGTAAGTCGTAATACCCAACGCTTTATACTGCCTTTATGTTGCTGTTTGGCGGTTGGAAGATTCCATCGTCAACGGCGGCGGTTTTATTTTTTCGTCCATTTAGATAATTCATTTTTTTGTAAGTTAAAGCAGCAATTTTATGTTTTGCCACAATATGTTGTAATCTTGAAATCGTCTAAACGGTAGAGCAGTTGGGTTAAAAATATGCTATAATAAAAATAAGGTAAAAATAACATGACGCTTGCAAAACTTTTATCTTCATATAAGTGCCTATCCGTTACGGGAATATGCAAAAATGCGGGAAAGACCACGCTGCTCAACACCTTAATTGATGGGTTTGAGAGGGAAAACTGCGAACCTTTGGCGATTACTTCCATAGGGCTTGACGGCGAAAAAGTTGACGTTTTGTCCGGCACCGACAAGCCGCAAATATACGTAAAAAGCGGTATGCTTTTCGCGACTGCAAAAGAACTTCTGCCGCTTTGCACTGCAACCAAAGAAATTATTGCGGTAACGGATTTTTATACGCCCTTGGGGGTAGTGGCGGTATGCAGGGCGCTGTCCGGGGGTAAAGTTATTTTGGCGGGACCTTCAATTACGTCTCAGCTGGCAGGTTTAAAAGATATTTTTTTTGACAAAGGCGCCCAAAAAGTGCTGATAGACGGCGCGCTTTCCCGCCGCTCTTTAATTACCGCGAAATTAAGCGACGCCTGCCTGCTTGTGGCGGGGGCAGGTTCTTCAATTAGCTATGACGCTTTAATTGAAGAAACGCTGTTTAACATTGACATTTTGACGCTGCCTTTGGCGGAAGAAAACATTGACAAGGCAGGCTTGCCTTTGTCTTTTATAAAAAACCCAAGCGGAGAGCTTTACAAAGAACAAAAGGACTTTTCCTTCGCCCCGAAAGGGTGTTTAGCCTCAACTTCAAGCGCAAAAAGCGGTTTGTCCCGCGCCGATAATAATAAAAAAATTTTGAATAAAATAAAAGAAAAAGAAATTGTCGAAATTGAGGGGGCGCTTACCGACGGCGCACTTATGCCGTTGATTAAAGCTAAGGGCAAAAAGCCGTTAACTGTCATTGCTGAAGACAGCAGTAAAATAATGCTTTCCAAAGAAATTTTTTACAGGGCTAAGGCATCGGGCGTATTTTTCGCAGTCAAAAAAAGCGTTAATTTAGCGGCGGTCGCCATAAACCCTTATTCCGTAGAGGGGTATATACTTGACGCAAACAAATTTGCGGATGATTTAAAGGCAAAAACCAATTTGCCCCTTTTTGATACGAGAGGTAAATTTTATGATTAACTTAACGCAAGAGCAGCAAAAAATATGCGGCTTTACTTATTGCTTAAATTTATTGAGTTTTAATTCTCCTTTGGGCGAAAAACTTACCTTAAAACCGTTTTTAAAGGGAGAGGAGGAAGAACTAAGGGATTATTTGCAAGATATCGGCACGCTTATAGAAAATTATCCGCAGACGGCAAAAATAAGAAAGGACGTTTCCTTTCTTTTGATGCAAACGCGCGTAATTGAAAAAACGCTTTTAAAATGCGGCGGCTTGCTTGACGAGGTGGAACTGTTTGAAATCAAGCGGTTTTTGCTGACATGCGAAAAAATGTTGCCTTTGATAAGTTCCCTTAGACAAACGTGCGCCTTTAAAAGCCACGATAAACTAAAAGACGTTAAAATGCCCCTTCTCATTTTAGACCCCGAAGGGCTGAGGGCGGAAGTATTTTTTATAAGCGGCAAAGGGCGCCCGCAGCTAAAAAGCGTAAGGGAACAAAAGAAAATACTTGACGCAAAACTAAAAACTTTAAAAGGAAGTGAAAGGGAAGAGTGCCTTGCCCTTCACGGCAAGCTTTGGGCGGAAGAAAAAGAGCTTGAAGGAGATGCTTTAAAGCAAATGTGCGACGAACTGGAAGCATATAAAGAGGATATGCTTTTTAACTACAAACTTTTGGGCGCTTACGATTTGCTGCTTGCAAAAGCAGAGTTGGCAACAAAATACCATTGCGCCCGCCCGCAAATTGTTGAAGAAAACATCGCGGCAAAGCAAATGATTCTTCCCCATATCAAAGACAGGCTTGAAAAAGCGGGCGGACAGTTTACTCCCCTTGACATTGAAATTGAAAAAGGCGCGACGGTGCTTACGGGCGCGAATATGGGGGGCAAAACGGTGGCGTTAAAGTCGCTGCTTGTCAACTGCCTGCTTATGCAGTTCGGCTTTTATGTTTTTGCGGAAAGTTTTTCTTCACCTTTGTTTGAAGGCTATTTTTATCTTCCCTTTGAGGGTGAAAAGGAGGAGGACGGGCTTTCGGGCTTTGCCTGCGACGTAGTAAGACTTAACGGCGGCTACGCTTTGTTTAAAGACAAAAATTGCCTTGTAGTCATGGACGAGTTCGCGCGGGGAACCAACGCTGCCGAGGGGGAAAAAATACTTGCCGCCGTAGTAAAAACGCTTAACAAAACGCCCGAGCTTTATGCGCTTTTGACGACGCACTACGACAACGTAGCGCCTTACGCCGCCGCCCATTATCAAACGGGCGGACTAAGACAAGAGGGCGTTAAGGGGCAAAATATAGGCTTAAAAGAGATTTCGCGCCTCATGGATTACGGTTTAAAGCGGGTATCCTTAAATTCACCCGCGCCAAAAGACGCGATAGAGGTGTGCCGCCTATTGGGGTTAAGCGACGATTTTATGTCAAATTTTTAATCTTGGCAGTTGACAAAGAAAAGGTTTTTGTTATATAATATAAAAGGTAAATTAAATAATATAGAGGTAGCGGAATTCAAGGTAGCGCGGCAAAATAAGAGGAGCGGCTCTTTACGCGCAAAGGGGTTTTCCGCCGAAAGGAGAAGAAGTTTTCCGCTAGATTTTTCCTTGGGAGCCACGCATAAGCTGCGGGGTTACTGTCAATTTTTATAAAATTGAAGCGCTATTAGTATTTAGGGTCTTTCCCTATGCTGATAGCTTTTTTTATTGCGGGAGGTAAATAATGGAAGTCAAATCAACTATTCGTTTGAGGATGAGCAACGCCGACGCGCACTACGGCGGAAACCTTGTTGACGGCGCAAGAATGCTGGCGCTTTTCGGCGACGCTGCAACGGAACTTTTAATTATCCACGACGGCGACGAAGGGCTTTTCGTTGCCTACGACAATGTGGAGTTCCTTGCCCCCGTATACGCGGGCGACTACATTGAAGTTACGGGAAAAATCCTTTCGGTGGGAAACAGCAGCCGCAAAATGGTTTTTGAGGCTAAAAAAGTTATCGCCCCCCGCCCCGACCTGTCCCCCTCGGCGTGCGACGTTTTAGACCCGCCCGTGTTGGTTTGCAGGGCTAGCGGCACCTGCGTAGTGCCAAAAAATAAGCAAAGGAAGTAAAAAATATGGAAAAACTTATTATTACAGCCGCCATTTGCGGCGCCGAAGTAACAAAACAGCATAATGCCGCCGTGCCTTATACCGTAGAGGAAATTGCGCGCGAGGCTTTTTTGGCATATAAAGCGGGCGCAAGTATAATCCACCTGCACGTAAGGGAAGACGACGGCACCCCCACGCAAAGCGCAAAGCGTTTTAGGCAGTGCATTGACGCCATTTCCGCCCTTTGCCCCGACGTAATAATTCAACCCAGCACGGGCGGCGCAGTAGGCATGAGCAACGCAGAACGGTTGCAGCCCATTGAGCTTTTGCCGCAGATGGCGACGCTTGACTGCGGCACCTGCAACTTCGGCGGCGACGACATTTTTGTCAATACGGAAAACACCATAATTGATTTTGCAAAGAAAATGACGGAAAAAAATATTAAGCCCGAAATTGAGGTTTTTGACAAGGGCATGATAGATATGGCGCTGCGTTTAAATAAAAAGGGCATTATCACCTCACCCATGCACTTTAACTTTGTTTTGGGCGTAAACGGCGGTATTTCCGCAACGCCACGCGACCTTATTTTTATGGCGGAAAGCATTCCGCATGATGCGACTTGGACGGTTTCGGGCATAGGCAAAGCGGCTTTTCCAATGGCGACTATGGCAATTATTATGGGGGGGCACGTGAGGGTAGGATTTGAGGACAACGTGTATCTAAGCAAGGGCGTAAAAGCCCAAAGCAACGCCCAGCTTGTGGAAAAAGTCGTGCAAATAGCCAAAATCTTTGAAAGAGAAATCGCAACGACGGCAGAAGCCAGAAAAATTTTATCAATAGACAAAAAATAAAAGGAGAGAGACCTATGAAAGGAAATAAATACGGAACGCACAGAGTCATTGAACCCAAAGGGATTTTGCCCCAAGCGGCAAAGCGCCTTGACAACGATTTTACCACTCTTTACTCAAATGAAATACTTTGCGACGTAATATCGCTCAATATAGATTCCGCAAGCTTTACGCAGATTAAGCACGAAGCGGGGGGAGACAAAGAAAAAATTGCCGCTAAAATTATGGAAATTACGGGCAATATAGGCAAAATGCAAAACCCCGTGACGGGAAGCGGCGGCATGTTTATAGGCAAAATCGCCTATATAGGCGAGGACTTAAAGGACAGGGACTTAAAGGTGGGCGACACGGTAGCCTCATTGGTATCCCTTTCCTTAACTCCTTTAAAAATTGAAAAAATTACCGACGTGCACGTTGAAATAGAAAGAGTTGACGTTGTGGCAAAAGCGGTGCTTTTTGAAAGCGGCATTTACGCAAAGCTTCCCTCCGACATGACTGAAAACCTTGCCTTAGCGGCGCTAGACGTTGCGGGCGCGCCCGCGCAAACTGCAAACCTCGTCAAAGAGGGCGACAGCGTGCTTGTGCTTGGCGCCGGCGGAAAAAGCGGAGTTTTAGTGTGCTACGAAGCTAAAAAGAAAGCGGGAAGCAAGGGCAGGGTAGTGGGCGTCGTAAGAAAACAGGCTTATGCCGACACTCTGTTATCCCTTGGCATAGCCGACGAAGTTGTGCTTGCCTCCGCCGATATGCCCGTAGAGGTGCTTGAAAAGTCTTTGGCGGCAAACTTGGGGCGCGAATACGATGTGTCGATTAACTGCGTAAACGTGCATAACACCGAGATGTCCACAATTCTGCCCGTCCGCGAGGGGGGAATAGTCTATTTCTTCTCTATGGCGACAAGCTTTACTAAGGCGGCGCTGGGCGCAGAGGGCATAGGCAAGGACGTAAATATGATAATCGGCAACGGCTATTGCAAAAACCACGCCGAAATAACGCTTAATGTCTTGCGCGAGCACCAAGGCATACGCAAACTTTTTGAAGAAAAATATATTTAAGGAGAAAAAGGTAAAATGATAACGCGTAACGGTCTTTTCGCAGAAGTTCCGCAAGACAAATGGAACGACTGGCACTGGCAAGTCGCCAACAGGATAGAAACGCTTGACGGGCTTAAAAAGCTCATCACCCTTACGCAGGAAGAAGAGGAGGGGATAAAAAAATGCCTTTCAACATTGAGAATGGCTATTACTCCCTATTACCTTTCTTTAATTGATCTTTCAAACCCCTTTGACCCCGTACGCCGTCAGGCTATCCCCACTTCCGAGGAACTTACTGTTTCTCCCGAAGATTTGCTTGACCCTTTGCACGAGGATGCCGACAGCCCCGTTAAGGGCCTGACGCACCGTTATCCCGACAGGGTTCTCTTTTTGATTACCGATATGTGCAGCATGTATTGCAGGCATTGCACCAGAAGGCGCTTTGCGGGGCAAAAGGACACCGCCTGCGCGGCTAAGCAAATTGACGACTGTATTGACTATATCGCAAAGCACGAGGAAGTTCGCGACGTGCTTTTGTCGGGAGGCGACGCTTTGATGATGTCCGACGCTAAGCTTGAAGACATTATAAGGCGGCTAAGGCTCATTCCCCACGTTGAGATAATAAGAATAGGCACGCGCACCCCCGTAGTTATGCCGCAGCGCATTACCGACGGGCTTTGCGAAATGCTCAAAAAATATCACCCCGTTTGGCTTAACACCCACTTTAATCACCCTAACGAGATTACACAAGAAAGCAAAGAAGCCTGCCGCAAGCTTGCGGACGCGGGAGTACCCTTGGGCAACCAAAGCGTGCTTTTAGCGGGCGTAAACGACTGCCTTTTCGTAATGAAAAAGCTTGTGCAGGAACTTGTCAAAATAAGGGTCCGTCCTTATTATATTTATCAATGCGACTTGTCTATGGGGCTTAAACATTTCCGCACCCCCGTGTCTAAGGGCATTGAAATAATTGAGGGGCTAAGAGGGCACACCAGCGGCTACGCCGTCCCCACTTTTGTGATAGACGCGCCGGGCGGCGGGGGGAAAATCCCCGTAATGCCCAACTATCTCATTTCGCAGTCACCCGAAAAGGTGATTTTAAGAAACTTTGAGGGCGTAATCACGGCCTATTCACAGCCTACGAATTATACGAGCGTTTGCCATTGCGAGCAATGCGAAAAGCAAAAGAAAAACCTTATAGGCGTGGAAAAGTTAATTTTAGGCGACGCGAAGTCGCTTGAACCCAAGGATTTGGCAAGGACGAAAAGGAAAAACGGCAATGAAAAGTAAAATTAACCTCAATTATGAGCTGGTGGCGAAGTGCAGAAAGCACGCCGAGGCGGTAGCTTCCGACACGCAGGACTTTATAGATTTGCATACCACCGTAACCGTTGAGCGCGCGCTTTTAAGGCTTTTAGGCGTTGACGGAGTTGACAAGTTCGGCGTTCCGCTGCCCAATATCGTAATAGACCACTTGGTAGACAAGGGCGTTTTGGCAAGGGGCGCGGCATATTATATGGGCAACGCCATATTAGAAACCAATATGGCGCCGCAAAAAATCGCAAAAGCCGTCATGGAAAAAAAGCTTGATTTAACCCTTTTGCCTTCCCACAGCCAAGAAGAGGTGGAAGAAGCCGTTTATAAGCTGGCTAAAAAACGCATAAAAATTATCAAAGCCAATGTTAATAAACGTAAAGAGCTGCTGCAAAAATACGGCGACAAAAAAGGACCGCTAATTTATCTAATAGTGGCTACGGGCAATATTTACGAGGATATTACGCAGGCGACCGCCGCCGCAAAGCAGGGAGCCGACATAATTGCCGTAATAAGGACGACGGGGCAGTCGCTTTTGGACTACGTTCCCTATGGCGCTACGACGGAAGGGTTCGGCGGCACATACGCTACGCAGGAAAACTTCCGCCTTATGAGGGCGGCGCTTGACAAGGCGGGGGAAGAAGAGGGGCGTTACATTAGGCTTTGCAACTACTGCTCGGGGCTATGTATGCCTGAAATCGCCGCGATGGGCGCGCTTGAACGCCTTGACGTAATGCTTAACGACGCGCTTTACGGCATATTGTTTAGGGACATAAACATGAAGCGCACCATAATAGACCAGTATTTCAGCAGGGTAATAAATGGTTTTGCGGGAGTAATAATAAATACGGGCGAAGACAACTATCTAACTACCGCAGACGCCGTTGAAGAGGCACATACCGTTTTGGCGTCGCAGTTTTTAAATGAGCAGTTTGCCCTTAAAGCGGGACTGAAAGAAGAACAAATGGGCTTAGGGCACGCTTTTGAAATAGACCCCGCTTTTAAAAACGGCTTTTTATACGAACTTGCACAGGCGCAAATGGCGAGGGAAATATTTCCCAAAGCGCCCTTAAAATATATGCCCCCAACAAAGTTTATGACGGGCAATATTTTTAGAGGTCACGTTCAGGACGCGCTTTTTAATATTGTAAGCATTGCCACAGACCAAAAAATACACCTTTTGGGCATGATGACGGAAGCCATTCACACCCCTTTTATGTCCGACCGCGCTTTGGCGATAGAAAACGCCAAATATGTTTTTAATACTATGGCGGACATTTCAGGAGAAATTAAGTTTAAAAAGGACGGAATAATTGTCAAAAGGGCGCAAGAGGTTTTGACAAAGGCAAGTTCCCTTTTAGAGGACATTGAGAAGTTTAAGCTTTTCGGCACTCTTGAAAGGGGAATATTCGCATCCATTAAAAGAAGCCCGCAAGGGGGCAAAGGACTTGACGGCGTGGTGAGGAAAAGCGAGGGATACTTTAATCCTTTTATTAAGCTCATGCTTAAAAAGGAGGGGAAACTATGAGCGGCGGGCTTTATAATTTAAACAGACCCAAAGAAAGCGGGGTTTTAGACAGCAAGAAAATGCGCCCTTACGGCGACACCGTAGGGGACGGAAAAGTTCAGCTAAGCTTTACCCTGCCCGTTGCCAACAACGCCAAGGGGGCGGAAGCGGCGGCTGAATACGCAAGAAAAATGGGCATAATTGAGCCTAACGTAGCTCACGCAATGCCGCTTTCAAAGGATTTCACCTTTTATGTCGTTTACGGGAGCTGTGCGCATACCATAAATTACGACGAAATTACCGTCGCGGACGTGGACAGCGTGAATATGAGCATGGATGAAACCAACGACTATATAAGAAAATATTTTGGGCGCAAAGTAATAATTTTGGGCGCAAGCACGGGCACCGACGCGCATACCGTAGGCATTGACGCCATTATGAACAGAAAAGGCTTTGCGGGACATTACGGGCTTGAACGCTACGATATGCTTGAAACGCTTAATATGGGCAGCCAAGTGCCCAACGAAGAGTTTATCGCCAAGGCAAAGGAAATGAAAGCGGAAATACTGTTGGTTTCACAAACGGTAACGCAAAAAAATATCCATATAGAAAACCTTACCAATTTGGTGGAGCTGCTTGAAGCGGAAAATATGCGCGACAAGGTGGTTTTAATTTGCGGCGGCGCGCGCATTACGCACGAACTCGCCAAAGAATTAGGCTACGACGCCGGTTTCGGTCCAGGAAAATTTGCCGAGGATGTAATTTCTTTCGCTCTGCCCGAGCTTGTGCAAAGAAAGCTTAACAAATAAATCAGTAAAGCTTAACGATAAAGGCGGCAAAGAGCGGCGCTAAATGACGCTAAACGGCGATACGCTACAATACTGTTTCACTTAGCCGTTGGAATTACTTTATGAAAGTAATAATAAATCCCCAAACGAGTTAATTCTAAATAAAAAGCAAATACTAAAAGTGTAAATATTTCTTAGCAGTATTAAAAGGGAGCAAATCGTAAAAGAATAAAAAATTATCAAAAGACAAATCCTCCATAAAACTTCTTTTACAAAAAAACCCTTTATAAATACCTAACTTAAAGCCGCCCGATGTTTTTCTAAGGCGGCTTTTTATTTTATCAAAAGGGGCAGATAAAGAACTGGCAAAAACGCGGGGCGATTAGGCTATTTTTTTGTTTAGCGATGAGCGGATTTATTATGTTCTTCTAAGCCAAATAGCGGGCGTAAACCAAATAATGTTCTAATTTCAAAGATTAATTAATGACGCTTGCCTATTATTTTTAAGACTTTGGTTCCGATACAGTCAGCTTAAATATGCTTTGCTTCCTATAAATCAGCTTAAATAATGCTTTATCCTCTGTTAATGGGCATTGACATGCAGCGGGGACCGCCTCTGCCGCGCGAAAGTTCGGAGGACGCCATTTCATGTATCTTTATTCCGCAGTCTTTTAACAGCGCGTTGGTAACGTTATTGCGCGCGTAAACGATTACTTCTTTGTCTGCAATAGCCAGGGTGTTTGCGCCGTCGTTCCACTGTTCACGCGCCGAATCTATGGCGCTTTCGCCGCCGCACTTAATTAAGACGATTTTGTCAAGTTTTAATACTTCTTTAAGTATATCTTCCAACGCGCCGCTTTTTTCTTCAATTTTAAGCGCGCCCTTGTCGTTGGTAAGCGCAAAGGCATAAAATTGCTTTGAGACTACGGGGTGAACGGTGAAAATGTCGTGCGACAACGCGGTAAAGACGGTGTCTAAGTGCATAAAGGAGCGCGTTTTTGGTATGTCTATTGCTAAAACGGTGTTAAAGCCCGTTTCTTCGCCGCTAAAAAGTATATTTTTAGCAAGTTTTTCAACTCCCTCCACTTGGCTGCGCTGGCTTATGCCCACCGCCAAAACGCCCTTGCCTAAAACCAAAATATCGCCTCCCTCAACGGAAAAGACGTTGTTTCTGTCGTAGTAGCGATTTAAATGCTTAAAACGGGGGTGGTAATTTAAAATATATTCGGCAAAAATAGTTTCTCTGCTTCTTTGATTTGTAAACATTTTGCAGGGAATTACGCCGTTGCCCACAAACGCGAAAGGGTCGCGGGTAAAATAAAGGTTGGGCATAGGGGGAAGCACGAAGGGGTATTCCGACGCCATAAAGTCGGCAAGATGCGTTTTGGAAAACTTCATCTGGCTTTTTCTGACGCCGCTCATAGCCATTTGCACCGTTTCTTTTGTGGGTCTGTCAAGCAGGAATTTTGCCACGTTTTCTCTCGCCCATTCGGTGTATATATGCCCTTCCGTCACGAATTGTTTGACAAATTCCTCTTTGACGGCGTTGTCGGAAAGCGCTTCGCATGTTAAATCCTCCAAATAAAGCACTTCCGCGCCGCTGTCTTTTAATATTTTTGCAAAAGCGTCATGTTCCTCGCGGGCTTTTTCCAGCCACGGTATGTCGTCAAAAAGCATTTGCGGCAAATACTCGGGCACAAGGTTTAACAGTTCCCCGCCCGGACGGTGAAGCAGCACCTTATTAAGGCGGCTGGTTTCGTCAAAGACATTTATTTTTTCCTCAATTTTTACGTCATTTTTTGAAATGAATTTTTTCATATTTTCTCCCGCTTTTATTATTTAATCGCCTTTGTATATTCTTTTTACCCTTGAAGAAATACCGCATATTATTTCGTAGGGAATGGTTTTAAGTTTTTGAGCGGCATTAGAAATTGTAAGGGCGTTTTCCCCAAAGACTGTAACGGCGTCGCCCGCCTTGCAGGGCGCGTCGCTTACGTCAAGCATTGCCATATCCATTGTAACTCTGCCTATAACGGGCGAGCGCTTGCCGCCAACGCTCATTACGCCCCCTTTGCTAAAACGCCTGTCGTAACCGTCGGCGTAGCCTATGCTTACGGTGGCTATTTTTGTGGGTTTTTTGGTAACATACTGCCGCCCGTAGCTTATTGCTCTTCCCTTTTTTGCAAGTTTTACAAAAACTACCCAAGCCTTCAATTCCATAGCGGGTTTAAGGGAGAAAGCGTTAAAACGCTTGCTGGGGCTAAGTCCGTATAACCCCAAGCCTATGCGGCACGCGTATTTGACGTTATAGTTTCCGCTTAGCGCCGCCGCGCTGTTAGCCTGATGGCACAGCCCCGCGTCAAGCCCGTTTTCCTTTAAAAAGAGCAGGATTTGCCCAAATCGCTCTTTTTGCTTGTTTGTGTAACGTATGTCGCTTTTCTTCCCTCCGTCGGCGGAAGAAAAATGTGAAAAAACCCCCGTAATCTCTAAATTGTTTAAAGCGTAAACGCTTTTTAACTCGCCCAAGATATTTTTGTCAAAGGCGTCAAAGCCTATTCTGCCCATGCCCGTATCAAGCTTGATTTGGCACTTAACTTTTACCGATAACTTTTTTGCGAGGGAATCAAGCTCTCTGGCATAAGACAGACTGTTTACGCAAAGCGTTATGTCGTTTTTGTATGCGGCGTAAAAACGCGGAAGTGGAGTAAAACCCAAAAGTATTATGCCGCCCTTAACGCCCTTTTGTCGCAAAAACAACGCTTCCTCAATGTTGCTGACGGCAAAAAAGCGACAGCCTTCTTTTTCCAGCCTTTCGGAAACTTGCGCCGCGCCGTGCCCGTAGGCGTCGGCTTTTACGACGGCTATAATTTCGCCGCCCAAAGTATCTTTAAAAAAATGGTAGTTATGGGCGATATTGTCTAAATTAACTTCCGCCCAGCACCTAAGGTTTTTCAAATAAGCTACCCCTCGCGCATTCGTTATAGGTAGTTTATTCTTACTGTAAAAATAATTATAACTTACCTTTTTGTCCTCTGTCAAGGGCAGAGGAAAAAGGCAAGACAAAAAGCCCCCTGCTTATAAGCAAAAGGCTTTTCGTTGGAGGAATATTTTTATAAAAATGCTTACCTTGAATACATTTTGCCCAGTATTTTGTTGACCGCGGCGCTTCCCAGCACCTTTGACAAAAACACAAAAAAGTTATATTTTGCGCCGACGGTATAAAGAGGCTTTATTTTGTTTTTTTGCGCTATGCGGTAGATTTTTTTTGCGACCAGCAACGGGCTTCCCCCTTCCTGCTCGTCTTTTTCCATTTGGGCGACGCTTTTTTCCGACCTTGTGCTGTATTGCGCGCTAGCTGTCTGCTTTTGTCTGTTTTGAGTAAAAGAAGTTTTTGTGTCCCCCGGCATTAGGGCGCAAACACCCACGCCAAAGGGTCTAAGCTCGTTTGCAAGCGCCATTGCGTAGGCATTGACGGCGCTTTTGCTTGCGCTGTAAAAAGCCTGAAAAGGTATGGGCAAAGCCGCCGCGACGCTGCTTACACAAATAATTTTTCCTTTCACCTTTTTAATTTGCGGCAAAAGGGCGTTGGTTACCATTACCGCCCCGAAAAAATTAACGTCAAACTGCGCTTTGGCTTTTTCAAGCGGAGTGTCTTCAATCGCGCCCGAAATACCAAACCCTGCGTTATTTATCAAAAGGTGGATTTCTTGGGTAACTTTTGCTAAATGCGCCGCCGCCTCTTTAACGCTTTGCGCGTCAGTTACGTCGCAAAAAATATGGTTTATGTTATCGCAACTTGTTCCGCTTCTGCTTAAATCGTATACCGTTGCGCCCCTTTGCTCAAAAAACTTGGCGCAGGCGTAGCCTATCCCGCCGCTTGCCCCCGTAATAACGACGCATTTGCCGACAAAATCTTTCACGCGCGTTCCCCTTGCTTTAACAGGGGGTATTTTGCCAAAACTTTGCTTATTATTTCAATCGCCTCGTCCAATAAATCTTTTGTAAGCGTCGCCATATAGCTTGTCCTTAATAGCGCTTCGCCAACGGGGGTAGCGGGCGCGGTAACGGGGTTGACGTAAACGCCGCCTTCGTAAAGCTCCCTTGTTATGACAAAAGTCAGCTCCGTGTCAAATGTGTAAATGGGGATAATGGGGGTTATGCTTTCCTTAATGGCAATTTCTCTTTGGCGTAGTCCCGCGCGCATATACTTTGCAAGGGAAAGCAGTTTTGAGGGCATCTGCGGATTTTCTTTTAAAATCCTTAAACTTTCAAGCGCCGCAGCCGCGTTGCTGGGCGTTATGCTGGCGCAAAAAATAAAGGGGCGCGAGGTGTGTTTGACAAAGTTTACTATTTCTTCGTCCGCCGCCATATAGCCACCCATACTTGCAAGCGACTTTGAAAAAGTGCCCATAATGATATCCACTTCCTTTGTAAGCCCGAAATGGCTTGCCGTGCCGCGGCCCCCTTCGCCTATCACGCCAAGCCCGTGCGCGTCGTCCACCATAACCCTTGCGCCGTATTTTTTTGCCAAACGGCAAATCTCCGGCAAGTTGGCTATATCTCCGCTCATAGAAAACACGCCGTCGGTTATTATTAAGGTGCCGCATTCTTGCGGCACTTCGGCAAGCAGCTTTTCTAAATGTTCCATGTCGTTGTGGCGGTAGCGCAGCATTTTTCCGTAGCTAAGCTTACAGCCGTCGTATATGCTGGCGTGGTTTTCCTTGTCGCAAATCATGTAGTCGTTTTTTCCTACGACGGCACTAATTATTCCCAAATTAGATTGAAAGCCCGTAGAAAAAGTAAGCGCGCTTTCCTTGCCTAAAAAGTCTGCAAGCTCTTTTTCAAGCGTAACGTGCAAATTAAGCGTTCCGTTTAAAAAACGCGAGCCCGAACAGCCGCTGCCGTATTGCTTGACGGCTTGCGTTGCCGCGTCAATTACGCGCTGGTGCGCGGTAAGCCCCAAATAATTGTTGCTTCCCAGCATAATGCGCCGTTTCCCCTCCATAACAACTTCGGGTCCCTGCCGCGATTGAAGCTCGTGAAAATAAGGGTAGATATTATTTTCAATGAGCTTTTCCGAAAGCAGTTTTTGGCGGCACTTGTTAAATACGTCCATAAACCCTCCCAAAACGGGGACAAATGTAAGAAAAAGCTTAAATCTTTGTTTCTTTTCTTCCCCGCTTATTATTAAAATTGTATCAAGGCGGAAAGCCTTTGCCAACCTACAAATATTTTTGCCCACTCTACTTTAAAGAAAACCCACTCTACTGCCGGTAGAATTGAACTTTTACTTGACAAATTAATATGGCGCGAACTAAAATGACGGTATGCAGGAGCAATTGGAAGAAGGTCAATTAAAACAAATAGTGGCGTCAAACCTCGTTTATTACCGCAAGCTTGCAAATATTACGCAGCTTGAACTTGCGAATATGCTTAACTATTCCGACAAGGCGATAAGCAAGTGGGAGAGGGGGGAAAATATTCCCGACGTCTTTGTTTTGCAGCGTATCGCAAAGCTTTATAAGCTTACGGTGGACGACCTTTTGCAGCCGCAGCAGCTTAGGAAGCTTCCCTACGAGAGGGTAAGCAAAATCGTTGTGGCAGTGCTTTGCGGGCTGTTTGTTTGGCTTTTGGGTGCGGTGATCTTTGCCTACCTTACAGTATTTCAAGCCGATATATCCAACCCCTGGTTAGTGTTTATTTATTGCGTGCCCCTTTCGGGAATGCTTATGTTTATTTTCGGCTATATTTGGCACAAGCGTGTTTTGCAGGTTATAAGCGTGTCCATGGTCATTTGGGGGCTGACTTTTTCTATTTGGCTCAGCACTCAATATATTGTGGAGGAATTTTGGATAATTTTAATTATCGTCGTTCCGCTGCAAATTATAGCTATTTTATATTTTTTCCTGCGGCATTTGCTGCAAAGCTCCAAAAAGACAAAGCTGAAAAAGCAGACAAACAAATCGGCGGCGGCTTTAAAGGAAAAAGAGGGGAATAAAGAATAAAGCAGATTGCTGCAAAATCTTTTGTATCTTTCGTCTTTCGTAAGGCAAAAAACTAAATATAGTCTTTTAAATGCAAAAAACTTTGCAAAGTCAAAAACTTTTAATTAAAAAAACACAAAAGAAAAAGCCGCCGAAATTAAACAGCGGCTGTTTTTATTATTGTTAATAGATTTTGACTAATTTGAAAAATCAATAAAATATACCGCAATAACCTGCTAACTGCTTTGTTATTCAAGAACGTCCGCGCACCACAGGGCTAAACTAGATTTTTCGGGCAAAATTGTGAAACTTGTTTTAAAACTTGCTTTGCTTCTTCCTTTTATAACGCGTCCTTATAGTTTTTTTACTTTTGCCGTTACGACACATTAAAGGCAATTGTCTGTTCTTTTCCCCTAAAAGTTAAAATGAGCGCGCCATCGCCTTTTCTTGCGCTTTTAACATATACGCCCCACATTCCGCCGCGCAAGGATATTGAGTTTTCACCTATAATTTCAACCGCGCCCTCCGCCTTTATCAAAACGGGCTCGTTGCAATAAACGCAAAGGTTTCCGTTGCCGTCAATGGCTTTGAGGGATACCGTTGCGACGTCATAGGTATCGCTCTCCGTTAGCTTTGTTGTGTCGGGTTCGCAAGACAGTCCGATATCGGCGCAGCTTGCCTTTTTGACGCTTTTTAAAACCTTGCCTCCGTAAACGCCTTCAAAGATAAATTCCGCCGACGCGCTGCCCCAACCCGAGACGTATTTTGCGGCGATTTGGGTAAATTGCGCTATCGTTATTTTTTCTTTCAGCACCACCGAGAACGCTTTAAGCAAAATCCTTAGCGGCAAATCGTTGTAGCCGTGTTTAAAAATATATGCAAGGCATTGCTTAGTTCTTTTACTGCTTATTTCGCTAAAACCTTCTTCCTTAATAAGGGCGTCTCCCACAAAGTCGTCAATTATAACGGGCGCGTGGGGGATACTGGGGAAATTTTTTCTGTCGGGAAAAAATTCTTTTACAAACTTGCCGTTTTTATATAGCTTTACGCTGTCGGCGTTGGTAAAGGCGTAAACTTTTTCAATCGTTCCGCCCGCCCAGTCGCCCTTGTCCATAGAAGAAGATATTTCCATAAAAGGCGTTTCGCCTTGCATGGAATAAGCGGCGGCGGCAAGCTTTTCGTTGCGGAACATATCCAATACGCCGTGGTGGCAAATCTTGTCCCCCGAACCGAATTGTGAGTGGGTATTGTAGTCAAACATGCACCAGCCGATTCCGCCCAAAAGGTGTTTGCGGCTGTAATAGCCCTCCATAACTTTTAGGTGGCGGAGAGTATGCTCCAACCTATGCGTTTCGTCGTCATAGCTTTTTGCGGGAAACATATGCCCGTTATATTCGGTAATAAGCATAGGTTTTTCGCCGCGGTACATTTTATTTTTCGGCGTAACGGAATCGTTTTTCCCCATAAAAATAAAGTCGTTGTAGCTGTAAACATCCTCTAACAAATTAGAGTGGGCGATATACCTTACGCCGGCGGTAGAGCGCGTGCCGTCAAGACTTTTGGCAAGGGGGTTTGTCTTTTCATACAGCGCGTCGCAGTCGGCGCTTTCGTTAATTCTTACCCCCCAGCACACGACACAAGGGTGGTTTCGGTTTTGCATAATCATATCCTGCGTGTTATTAAGCGCCTGATTTTGCCATTCTTCCCCTCCGATATGCTGCCAGCCGGGGATTTCGGTAAATACCATAAGTCCCGTTTCGTCGCATGCCTCCAAAAAATGCCGAGACTGCGGATAATGGCTTGTGCGCACAATGTTTACCGCAAGTTTGTTTTTTAATATCAAGGCGTCAAGCCTTTGCGGGCGCGAAGGCAAAGCGTAGCCTGCGTATGCGTAGCTTTGGTGGCGGTTAAGCCCCCGCAAAACAATTTTTTTGCTGTTCAAATAAAAACCGTCTTTTTTAAATTCAGCCGTGCGGAAACCGAACCGAACGCTTTTTTCGTCAACGGTTTTGCCGTCAACTTCAAGTTTTGCGTTTAAAATATACAAATTGGGATTTTCCAAGTCCCAAAGCAAGGCTTGCTTGATTTCTTCCTCAACGGTTAAAGTTTTGCAATCTATTTCGCGGCATTTTTCAAAAACGACGCCGCCGCTTTGAAAATGCGTAACACTTAGGCATATTTTCCCCTTTATTTTTTCGCTTAGCGTTATTTCGGCGCAAAAATTATCCTTTCCGCCGCCCAAGCCTTTGGCAAAAATATCAACAATATGCGCTTTATTTAAAACTTCAAGGTAAACCTCGCGATAAATGCCGCCGTAGGTCAGGTAGTCTATAACGTTGCCAAAGGGGGGAATATCCAAGCTTTCCCTGCTGTCAACGCGCAAAAGCAAGGTGTTGCTTCCCTTCTTTACAAAAGGGGAAATGTCTGCGGAAAAAGCGGTATAGCCGCAGTTGTGCGTTAAAACATGTTGGTCGTTTACATAAAGCGCCGATTGATGCGCCGCCCCCTCAAATGTCAAAAGCAGGCATTTATCCAGCATATCGCCGCTTATTACAAACTCTTTTTTGTAATAGGACACAAATTGATAGTCCTTTTCGTCAAGATAGCTTATGGGCAAAAGCGCGTTTGCATGGGGAAGCCGCACAATTTCGCTTTGTAAAAAATCTTCGTTTTTTGAAAAAATCCAACCCTCGTTTAACGCTATTTTCATCTTCTTTACCTCTCTTTGCCGTTTAACCTTCAATACTCATTATAAGCTTAATATTATCGGAAACTTTTGCTAAAATCTTTTCAAAGTTGCCCTTGTGGTCGGCAAACATACTTACGCTATTTTTGCCCACATAGTCCGATACGCCTTTAAGCATTACTAAGGGGATGTTGTTTGCCTCTGCAACCTGCGCTATCGCGCCCCCCTCCATATCCCTTATGGGGCAATTAAAGTTGCTCTTTATAAACTCAACAAGTTCGTCGCTGTCGTCAAACCTGTCGCCCGTTGCAAGACAAGACAACTCAAAAACTTTTTTAAAGCTGTCGGGAGTGTGCAAATGCATAAAAACGCTTTCCCGCCTTGGCAGCTGACCGATTTTAATTGTCTGCCTGTCAAAAGGGCTTACGTCAAAGTCGTATTGGCAGCATTTTTCAATCAGATAAGTTTCCCCCAAACTCGCTTCACCTTCTACGCCGCCCCCCGTGCCGCAGTTTAACAGCGTTGTTACGGGATAATTATCCAAAACAAACTGCGTAGTCATCGCCGCTAAAACTTTGCCTACGCCCATAACGGCTAAAATCGCCTTTTTGTCCTCATATTTAATATGGAATATCTCGCAAAAGGTCTTTTGCTCTTTTTTTTCTATTGTAACCTTTTGCAAAATCTCTTTGGCTTCGCTTTCAAGCGCCGTTAGTATCGCAAGCATTATATTTCTCCTTTTTTCTATTTTCCTATAAATGTCAAACCGTTTCTTGTTATAAAGTGCTTAACATTTTGCCGTCCCTCAATGTTTAAAAGGGGCAACTCAGTTTTAAAAAACTCGGGGTATAATTGATAGCCGCCCAGTTGGTTTAAGAGCAGCCAATGCAGCGATTCTTCGCCCCCGTCCATACCTAAGCTTACGCAACTAAGCCCCTCTAAGCTCTCGCTTTTTAAAAGATAATACAGCCCAACTTCGTGAAAGGGCACAATCTGCCCTCCCGCCAAAAAATCGGCGTTAAACATATTTTCATGGACAAAACACAATCTGTCAACGGTAAAAATTATATTTGTTTCTTCGTAAGCTTCCCTTATTACAGCTTCCTCTGATAGCTCACCTACTTTTACCCTGCCGCCGATTGTATAGTAATAGGGGTGTTTTGCGTTTTTGATTGCCAGCAGTTTTCCTTTGCAGATGATAATAGCCCCCACCCTGTGGCCAAAAACCCTTTTTCTGTTTTAAATGTAATGTCCGTCATCGTTTGAGCGCCTTTAAATTAAGTTAAAATGGGGAATGTATTCTTGCGCCGCCGAAGCAAGCTCTTGCGTAAGAATGTTAGAAAACCCCAAATTCAAAGCATAGTTTAAAACCTTGTGATATTCCGTTTTTGTTATTTTTCTGTTAATTTCGGGAAAACTTTCCGCTCCGTATAAAGGCAGGTATTGAGCCATTAAACTAACAACCGTTCGCTCGCCAAAGTTTTGCCTTAAAAAATCCAAAATTGCCTTGCTTTCTTCAATCAGACCGGGCATAACCAGATGGCGAACTGCCAAACCCCTTTGCATAATGCCAACACTGTCAAAAATATCCTCAGGCTGCTGCCCTTTCATTTCAATAAGCGCTTTTTTTACAACTGCGGGATAATCGGCTCTGCCCGAATACTTTTGCGAACTTTCATCGCTCCAATACTTAAAATCCGCAAGGTAAATGTCGACAAGCCCTTTTAAGTTTTCTAAATCCTTTTCGCCGTCGTAGCCGCTGGTATTGTAAACAATGGGGATTGTAAGCTTTTGCTTCAACTTTTTTAACGTTTGGGGCAGCGGCTTGATATAATGGCTGGGGGTTACTAAGTTTATATTGTGGGCGCCTTTTTCCTGTAAAGACAACGCCGCGCAAATGAACTCTTGCTCGGAAAAACCCTTTCCCATGTTTTGCCGCGAAAGGGGATAATTTTGGCAGTATACGCAGCGCATATTACATCCCGAAAAAAACATTGTTCCGCTGCCCTTGTTTCCGCTTATAAAAGGCTCTTCAAAAAAATGCAGTCCGATATGACCTAACTTGTATTTTGGAGTTTCCACAAGGGCATTATAGCAGATTAACCCTAAAAAATCGCTTAAAACAGTTGCATTTTAGCCAAAAATCTAAGTTTCTTCCACATGCCATTTATATGAGTTTCTGCCGTTCTCCTCAATGGCATATCTATAAAAATAACGGAATTTGCTTAATTTATTTATATCAACGGAAATTATAGCATTTGGATTTAATAAAATATTAAAACAATTATTACTTAACGTTTCAACAATACGATTGTTGACCAGTATTACGCCAGATATTAACTTATAAGAATCCTCTGAAAAATAGTCACTCCCAACTTCAATATTATTGCCTTTGTACCCTTTATTACTATAAGCATATAATTCAACCCCCCCTGTATCTTCAAAGCTATGGGTGTTTGCATTAAATAATAATGTTTGATCACCAATTCCGTAAAGAATTTTTTGCGCGTTATCTAAATTTAAATCGCTATTGAAATCTTCGGAAAATATTGAAGTGCCTAATGCAATTAGGCAAGGAATTTGCTTTAATATGTCTTTTGTTTGATATTTCACGTATTTCTTTTGTTTATCAAGGATAACAGAAGTTAGCCTTGGCAACGTCGCGCGAGACCTATTCATTGTGCCGTTTAACGCCTCGTCAAGCTCCTTTCTTTGAGGCGTTCCCCTTTTGCCTTTTGTGGCGCAGACGCATTCAATATATCCAAATTCGGTTTCAAAATCCGGACCATCAAATCTATCTTTACTGGCTGTTATAGCTATGCCACTTCTTTTCACAAAATCATAAACCCGCAATTCATGAACTATACTATGAAATTCTTGCGTTTCCCAATCGTCTGAATCAGTGAGTTTTTCATAAGCGTTAACAAGCTTTTTACGCTTTGACTCTATATTTGTATCATTACTTGATTCTATTATTTGAACACAATCAAGATAAACTCTATTAATTAATTTTTTATTATGACTCAATTTGTAACCCCTATTTCATTATAACACAAAAAGAGTTTTCTTTGGGTGAGTTTGATGTAAACTATAACGCTTGACGGAAAAGGGTAAATATACTATAATAAAGAACCGTTAAAACTGCATTTAACGGGTTTTGATAATCGCGGGGGTGTTATAGATTCGCCCGTTGTGGTAAAGGGCTGATAAGCGTGCCGAAGCGCCGTGCTTCGTAAAAAACGGCAAACAAATTAAACGCTAACGAAAATTTTAGCACCCAATCAACCAGATTGGCAGTTGCGGCTTAATTAGCCGCCCGTTCTTCCCCGCTTACCGTTTAGCGGGGGCAAGAGCGTCATTATAAGCGGTAAAGGGGCAGCGCCCCCACTATGTAAGGGCGTGCCGCCAAAGAACATATTACCCTTTTTAAAGCTTGCCTACTAGCTTTTAAAGGGGACATAAAAAGAAACTAGGCTGCGCACGGAGAAAATCTGTCGGTTACGCAGCGGTACGCGAGTGCAAGTCTCGCCACCTCCGCCAAATTAGCCAAAATGGCGGCTTTTAGGGCTTAAAATAATGGGTTTTTGTCTTTTTTAAGGTTAAAAACCCCTTATTTATTTTTGTTTTAGTTTTTATGAGTGTCAGAATAAGTGTCAGAATAAGTGTCAAATTGCTTAGTATTTTTCTCTTCAAACTCTTTATTAACGTGTGTATAGGTTTTTAAGGTCATTTTAACGCTTGCATGTCCTGCCCATTTTTGCACTGCATTTGCCGGTATGTTTGCTTTGTTGCGCCTTATAATGAATGTATGGCGTAATATTTGCACGCTTAATTTAGATTTAATCTTTGAATGTTGAAAGAAATCTGCAATTGAAAATATAAGAGTAATATAGCGTTGCTTTATTGCAGGCATCAGATGCAGTTTAATGCATTTTTTTAAATCAAAAAAAGCCGCTGTAATGGCGGCTTTTATGTGTTTTTATGTTGTGTTTAATTGATATTAAAACAGCCCTTCTATGACGCCGTCGGCGGAAATGGTCATGGCAGCGGAGGCGGGGGTTTTTGGAAGCCCCGGCATAAGCATAATATCGCCTGCGATTGCTACAACAAAGCCCGCGCCGGCGCGCAGTTGCACCTCGCGGACGTTGATTATAAAGTTTTTGGGCGCGCCAAGCTTGTTTGCATTGTCGGAAAGGGAATACTGCGTTTTAGCTATGATAATGGGCAAACCGCCGTAGCCGTAACGGGTAATTTCCTTTATATCCTGCTTTGCCTTTACTGAAAGCTCAGCGCCTTCCGCGCCGTAAACGCTTTTAGCGACGGCGTTTATTTTTTCTTCAATGGGCAAGTTGAGCGGATAAACATATCGGACGGGTGCATCGGCGCTTTCCGCAATAGCTGCCACCTTGCGGGCAAGGTCTTCTCCGCCCTTGCCTCCTTTTGCCCAAACTTCACAAAAGGCAACGGGCACGTTTAATGCGTCGCATGCGTTTTTTATTAAGTCAAGCTCTTCCTTGGTGTCGCTTGCAAAGCAGTTGATTGCCACTACGCATTTAAGACGGAAAACTTCCGCCATATTCTTAATGTGTTTTTCCAAATTGGGCAAGCCTTTTTGCAGCGCTTCCAAATTCTCCGCCGTCAAATTCTTTTTGTCGGCGCCGCCGTGAAGTTTTAGCGCCCTCACGGTAGCTACAATTACGGCGCATTTGGGCGAAAGCCCCGAAAGGCGGCACTTAACGTCAATAAACTTTTCCGCGCCCAAGTCGGCGCCGAAACCCGCTTCCGTTACGCAATAATCGGCGTAAGTTAAAGCCGTTTTGGTGGCGAGCAGGGTGTTGCAGCCGTGCGCGATATTTGCGAAAGGTCCTCCGTGTATCAGAGCGGGGTTGCCTTCTAAGGTCTGCACCAAATTGGGCTTAACCGCGTCTTTAAGCAAAATCGCCATTGCCTCGTGCGCTTGTAAATCGCGCGCCGTTACGGGTTTGCCGTCATAGGTATATGCCGCGACAATGTCGCCCAGTTTTTCTTTGAGTTCCTTTAAGTCGTTTGAAAGGCATAAAATCGCCATAACTTCGCTTGCGGCGGAAATGTTAAAGTTTTCCTCGCGGACAACACCGTCCGTTGTTCCGCCAAGCCCCACCACAACTTTTCTTAGCGCCCTGTCGTTAAGGTCAACGCAGCGGTTCCATACCACGCGTTTGGGGTTGATATTAAGCTTGTTGTCTTGGTAAATACTGTTGTCAATTATTGCGCTTAACAGGTTGTTTGCCGCCGTAACGGCGTGAATGTCCCCCGTAAAGTGCAAGTTTATGTCTTCCATAGGTATAACTTGCGCCCAGCCGCCCCCAGCCGCTCCGCCTTTGACTCCAAAAACGGGTCCTAATGAAGGTTCGCGCAAAGCGAGGCAGGTTTTTTTGCCTATTCTGTTAAGGGCGTCGGCAAGCCCTATGGAAACCGTCGTTTTCCCTTCCCCGCTTCCCGTAGGGTTAATAGCGGTAACGAGAATCAAATTACCCTTGGGGTTTAGGTTTTTGACGTTTATTTTGGCTTTGTTTGCGCCGTAAGGCTCAACTTCCCCCGCTGAAATGCCCAGCTTTGCGGCAATTTCTGCTATGGGTTTTGGCGTTACGGAGTGGGCTATTTCTAAATCATTAAACATAATTTTCTTCTCTTCCGTTTACTCTATGTTGGTTTTGTCTTTTTTGCGAACAGCATTATAGTATAGTTTTACCGCCGCTTTGTCAAACGGTTACGCTTATATTTTTATTGCAAGAAAATAGAAAAAAGAAGCATCGCTGTCGCACTTTCATTTGGCGGTAGCGGCAAAAAGAAACGTATTTTAGAAAAACAGTATGCGTAAAAAACAGGCGGAAAAACCAAAGGGTAAAAGATTACAAGACAATCTTTTCGTAAAAAAAACAGATAAAAGTCAATCTCGGTTTATTACGCTTTAAGCAAACTCAACTATAAAAAATAAAGCCGCAAGCGTTTAGCCGCGGCTTTTATTTTGTTTGTTAATTTACTTTAATAATTCTTTGGCGGGTCTTAGCTCAACGATTTTAGCTGGAACTTTTTGTCGGCAGCGCGCTGAAACATTTTAACGATTTCCGTAATGGGTATTACCGCAAAGGCAAGCGCCATAGCTACGGCGTATTCAAGCACGCTTATGTGAATGGGCGCGCCCGTTTCCGACACGAAACCGAAGGCTAGCGACAAAAAGTCAACGTAGATTACCATTGTGGTAAGCCCTAACGCCAGCGCAGCCGCGCCGATTAAAAACCAGTTTTGCTTTTTGAGGCTGAATATGCTCTTTCTTCTGCTGCGCATATTGAACGAGTGGAATATCTCCGCCATAGAAAGCGTTAAAAACGCCATTGTCATACCGTCGGTGCTGTCGGCTATCGCCCACGCGCCGTTTTGTATTTTTTCGCCTATAAAGAAAGCTAAAAGCGTCAAAACGGTAACCATTACGCCCTGCCACAAACAGTCAAAGCCCACGCCGTTGGCAAAAACGCCTTCTCTTGCTTCGCGCGGTTTGCGGTTCATAATGTCAATTTCCGGTTCTTCTACGCCCAAAGCCAAAGCGGGCAGACTGTCGGTAATTAAGTTAATCCAAAGCAAATGCACGGGTTTTAAAATGGTAAAGCCCAAAACCGTCGCCGCGAAAATGCTTAAAACTTCCGATAAGTTGCTTGCAAGCAGAAATTGTATCGCCTTTCTTATGTTGTCGTAAATGCGCCTGCCTTCGCCTATCGCCGAAACTATCGTTGCGAAATTATCGTCGGCAAGCACCATATCCGCCACGTTTTTCGTCACGTCGGTGCCAGTAATGCCCATGCCCACTCCGATATCGGCGCTTTTAATGCTGGGGGCGTCGTTTACGCCGTCGCCCGTCATGGCGACTACTTTGTCCTGCGCTTTCCAGGCGTTGACTATGCGCACTTTATGTTCGGGCTGAACCCTTGCGTAAACGGAATATTTAACGATGTCCACCTTCAACTGTTCGTCGCTTATATCGTCTAGCTGCATGCCTGTAATGGTTTCTTCTTCGCTTGAAATGATTCCCAGTTGAAGCGCTATTGCTATTGCCGTGTCGCGGTGGTCGCCCGTAATCATTATGGGGCGTATCCCCGCTGTTCTGCATTCTTTTATCGCGCCTATTACTTCGGGGCGCACGGGGTCAATCATGCCCTCTAAACCGATATAGCACAAATCGTATTCAAGCGCTTGCGGTTCGTTTGAAGAGGGTTTTTGCGAATATGTTTTATATGCGGCGCCTAAAACGCGCAAAGCTTTGTCCGCCATACGCTTGTTTTCTGCCAATATATCATTTTTAATTGCTTCCGTAAGAGGAACTTCCTTGCCGCCTATTAATGCGCTGGTGCATTTTTTAAGCACTTCGTCGGGCGCGCCTTTGGTATATTGAATAAAGCCCTTTTCCGTTTGGTGGACGGTAGACATCATTTTGCGCATAGAATCAAAGGGCGCTTCGGCAACGCGGGGGGTAATTTTTTCAAGCTCGTGCTTACGCAGGCCAAGCGTTACCGCGTAGTTTACAAGCGCGCACTCGGTGGGTTCGCCCGTCGCTTTGTTGTTTTCGTCCAAATAGGCGTCGCTGCAAAGCGCCATAGCTTTGGCTAACAACGTTACGTCTTCGCCGCTTTTGTCAACGACCGTCATCTTGTTTTGTGTCAGCGTGCCCGTTTTGTCCGAACAAATTATTTGGGCGCAGCCAAGCGTTTCTACGGCGGTAAGCTTGCGGATTATGGCGTTGCGTTTGCTCATGTTTGTAACGCCTATTGAAAGCACTATGGTTACAACGGCAACAAGCCCTTCGGGTATGGCGGCAACTGCCAGTGATACCGCTATCATAAAGGTATTTAGCACAAAAGGTCCGTTAATGGGCTGTGCCATAATCCAATTTCTGACTATTGAGAACAAAAAGATAAATACGGAAATTCCTAAAACTAAGTAAGTTAATATCTTTGAAAGCTGCGAAAGTTTCATTTGCAAGGGGGTTTTCCCCTCTTCGGCTTTTTCTAAGGCGTCTGCGATTTTGCCCATTTCGGTGTCCATGCCGATAGCGCAAATAACGGCTTTGCCTCTGCCGTAAACAAGGGTGCTTCCCATATAAACCATATTCTTGCGGTCGCCCAGTGAAATATCCTTTTGACCGTTTAAATTTAAGGCGTCCGTCGTTTTGGTAACGGGAACGCTTTCGCCCGTCAGCGCCGACTCTTCTACCTTCATGCTGACGCATTCAATTATTCTTGCGTCCGCAGGAATTGCGTCCCCCGCTTCAAGTACAATTATGTCGCCCACCACAAGGTCTTCCGAGCGGATAACGGTAATTTTTCCGTCGCGCAAAACCTTGCTTGTGGTGGCGGAGATTTCTTGAAGCGCCTCAACGGCTTTTTCCGCCTTGCTTTCCTGAATGACGCCCAGCGTGGAGTTAAGCAAAACGACGATTAAAATTATCAGCGATTCGCTGGGAAATACAAAACCCTCGCCCGCATGCAAACCCTCGTAAATTGAGGTAGCCGCCGAAATGACGGCGGCAACGAGCAGAATTATAATCATCGGGTCGGCAAGCTGTTTAAAAAAACGCTTAAAAAAGGAATCTTTTTTCGCTTCTCTGAGCTTATTCTTGCCGCTTGACTCCTGCCGCTTTAAAACTTCCTGCGAAGTTAAGCCGTCGGGCGTAGAGGCGGTTTTTTCAAAAGTCTGCTCAATTGAATGCAAATACTCTTTCATATTTTCTCCTTGTAAAGTAATGTTGATGCCTAAAAAAAAGACCCATATACTCAAATGCAGAATATATGAGTCTCACTCTTTATTGACAAACCAATCGGACTTTTTTTGCCCGACAGGATGTTGACTTGCCACGCGCATTGTTTAAAATGCGCGGAGTTACTCCCTCGCAAAAAAGTATAACACAGCAAACCTCTTTTTTCAAGCATTTTCCGCCCATTTGAGCATGCCCTCAAATTTTACTTTTAATACAAGATTGTTTTGCCCGTAAACTCTTTAAAAAGCGTTTTTTAGAATAAAAATATTTAAAACAACTAATGAAATAAAAAACTTATACAAGAATGACAGTCTAAAAAAATTCGTATTTTGAACGGTAAGCGTTCTGTTTTTTTTCGCGCCTTAAAACATTTTGGGCTATTTCAAGAATAATGCTGGCAGAGGAAGACCGCTTTAATTCTGCTTTGATAATTAACGCGCAAAAGAAAAGTTTTTGCATATATAAACTAAATAAAAGCCGTCTTGCTAAGCGGCAATTTCTGCGGGCGCGGCGATTAAAACTTTTGACAATGCGTTTGATACTGTGATATAATTAAAACCTTGCAGCGCACTTTAATAAAATCTTTCTTTGCGCAAATGACAGGGCAAATTATCCAAAAAGACAGTTTTGAGGGTTTTGCTTTATAAATATGGAGCAGTTTTGAGCATAGGGGGGTAAACGGTATTATAATAATGTAAGGATATAAACGTCGAGGCGTAGCGCAGTTTGGTAGCGCGCATGGTTCGGGACCATGAGGTCGCAAGTTCAAATCTTGTCGCCTCGACCAAAGCCCTTGTTTAAGGCTCTTAAAGGCTGTTTTAAGCGGTTAAGAGCCTTTTTTCATTTTTCTTAGGTCAAAAAAGGCGGTGTTAAAATCAATTACAGCGCCTCGCGTCCCTTTTTAAGGGTATTTTTAAGGGTATTTTTTCGCTTTACTAACTTTTTTAATTTCTTCTTTCTCAAAATCACTGGTTATATGGGTTTGAGTGTCCGACGCCTTTTAATCGGAATCCAAATTTCACTGTAATAGTTTTTGTCTTGGTTGCCGTCTTTGTATTGGCTGACGTCTGTATACATTTCTACGTTGTAGCCTGCCGCAATTTCGTAATCTTTACAGTTGGGCAGCCATTGAGAAAATATGTTGCCGTTGACCTCCTGCAACGCCTGAGGCATAGCGCCCCTGCAAGCGAATACCGCCCAAGTGTGTTTGGGGATAGTCTTTAAAACAAAACCTTGCGGTATTTTAGCCTTTAAATCGTAGTCGTCTGCAATTAAATATTCAAACCCGTCTTTGCCCCCCTTTTCGTCAAGACAAATCCCATACTTTCCGCATACAACTTTTCCCTTTCCCTTGCGGTAGTGTTCCTCCCAAAACAAAGGGATTTCCTCTTTTGCGCTATCATATTTAAATACTCTTGACGTGCCCATAACTGTAAAAGCTTCTTTTTCAACAATTTTATAATCCATAGTGTAACCTCCGTCTAATGAAAACCTGATTTTTAACGGCGCGAAGGATTTAAACATCGCACCCTCCCTGCGCACGGCCGTAGGCGTAATGCCGTGAAAGCGAGTAAAGGCCTTTGTGAAACTGTCAGGCGAATCGTAGCCGTATTTAAGTGCGATATCAATCACTTTTTCCTTAGTTGATACAAGCTCAATACCCGCAAGGGCAAGTCTGCGCCGTTTGATGTATTCGCCTACGGTAAAGCCGCACAGCATGGCAAATCCCTTTTGAAAATAAAACGGCGATAAACAGACGCGCTTCGCAATACTTTCCGCCGTCAACTCCTCCGTCATATTTTCCTCAATATAGTCTATTGCTTGGCTTATCGTTTCAATCCATTCCAAATTAGCCCCTCCCTGCGCATCCTTATACTATCAATATTTTGAAATTATTTCCCGACATTTTCTGCGGTCTTTTGTCTTTTTAACTCTCACTGTTTTTACACTTTTGTATTTAATAATTTCAATCACTTTCTGCGTTATTAAGTGCTGTTACAAATATGCTCAATAGCACTTACGCGTTTAAGTTTAGCAAAAGGGTGCTGAAAAAGCAAGGCGTTGTTTTATACTTAAAACCGTATCTGATTTGTTGTTTTATCTAATTTTGCCGCGGCATACCAAAGAAACCGTGCTTAGTTAAGATATTAAAAGCCGCCTAAATCGCTTTCCCGAGGATAATTTTACTCTTGCTTTGCGCCCTTTGGTTTTTTCTTATGTTCAATTGCCTATCCGTTATTTTGTGTGATATACTTTAACCGAATTAAAGGAGATTTTTGCAATGGATATTTTTGACGTTGGAATTATTGGCGGCGGGCCGGGGGGCTATACGGCGGCGCAAAAAAGCGGCGGCGCGGGGCTTAAAACGGTGGTTTTTGAAGAAAAAGAGATGGGGGGCGTTTGCCTTAACGAGGGATGTATTCCCAGCAAATCGCTGCTTTATTCCGCAAAAGTATTATCAAGCGCGCAAAATGCCAAAAACTTCGGCGTAATTATAGAAGGAAAGCCCTCTATTGACCAAGCTGCGATAATAAGGCGAAAAAACCAAGTGGTGAACCGTCTTGTTTTGGGCGTTAAAGCAAGCGTTAAGGCAAGCGGCGCCTTAACGGTTGCCGGCAGGGCAAAAATTACGGCAAAACAGAAAGAGGGTTTTATTATAGAATGCAAAGGAGAATACTTTTGCAAAAACGTCATTGTCGCTACCGGCTCCGTTTCTTTAATTCCTTCTATTAAAGGCGTTGAAGAGGGGCTTCAAAGCGGTTTTGTGCTTACAAACAGAGAGATTTTAAACTTAACGGAACTGCCCCAAAGTCTTGCGGTGCTGGGGGGCGGCGTAATAGGGCTTGAAATGGCAAGCTACTACGCTGCGGCGGGCGTGCCCGTTAAGGTGATTGAAATGCTGCCGCGCATTGCCAACCCCTTGGATTTAACAATTGCCAATGCGCTGCAAAAAGCTTTGGAAGAAAAGGGAATTGAATTTATCTTGTCGGCAAAAGTGATTGAAGTTGGGGAGGGAAACATCAAATATTTTAAAGACGGGCAGGAAAACCGACTTGATTGCGGTAAAGTTTTGCTTTCGGTGGGCAGGCGTCCCAACGCAATAGGCATAGGTCTTGAAGAACTGGGCGTAGTTTTCGGGCGCGGCAACGTAAAAACCGACGAAAAAATGCAGACTAATATAACGGGCGTTTATGCCGTAGGCGACTGCAACGGAAAAATTATGCTCGCCCATGCCGCCGCGCGCGAGGCTGAGGTCGCCGTCAACGACATTTTAGGCGTTGCCGACGCGATGAAATATAACGCTATTCCTTCCGTCATTTATTCTTCTCCCGAAGTGGGCAGCGTGGGGCTTACGCAAGAGCAGGCGGCTGAAAAAGGGATTGCCGTAGATATAATAGAGCTTCCATTGACGTATTCGGGGCGCTATGTCGCGGAAAATGTGAAAATGAGGGGAATAGCCAAAGCGATAGTTGACAAGAAAAATAACAAACTTTTGGGTTTTCACGCGATGGGGGACTACGCAAGCGAATTTATCGCGCAGGCGGGCAATTTGATTGATTTGGAAACGGATTTAGAATCAATAAAGCACCTTGTTTTTCCGCACCCCACCGTATGCGAAATTTTTAAGGAGATTACCCATAAATTTTAAGTTCGGCGGGAGAAAAGCACGGGCGGAAATAGCCCCAAAAAGCGCTGCTGTGTTGTAGGGTTTTTGCAAAATTGCCATTAAGAGAAAAATAAGAACGGAGGCATATGTGATGACGCAAGGCATCAATAAACCTCTTTTTACGGCGTCTTTGTGGTTTGTCAAGCCTTTTGCGTGGCCAGGCAAGCGGCATAATTATTACCAAAACGCCGAGCAACTACGCCTTTGTATAATTTATCGCAACGATACGGCGCGCAAAAACAAAATGAGCTTGTTTTAAGTACCGCCCCTTAAACGAATCAATTATTGATACCGTAAAGGCGGCTTCAATACAGGAAAAAATTTTACATAAGTTTAAAGGAAAAAATGAAGTTTATATAAGCGGTAAAATCTTGCGTTGCGCTTTTTTATTTGCTGTGATATAATTTTTTCCAAAGGGAGAATAAAACCGATGAAGGATATTTTACTTTACTATAAAGGGCGTTTTCAAAGGATTTTTACCTATACTGGCAAAAAGTGGTACTATCTTTTGGCAAAAACGCTTTGCATAACCGTCGGCTTGCCCCTTTACGTAGCGCTTCTGCCCTTAGACGCAGTCAACTTTTTTATATACGCGCTCTTTTCCTTTATTCCCTATGTGAACACCTTTTTTCTTTTCATTTGCCGCATAGTGTCAATAATTTGCGGGGCGGGGCATTATATCGCAATACTGCCCGACGCAAAAATGTATATTGAAAGGCACAAGCAGGAACTGCAAGACGAGTTTTTAAAAACCCAGTATCAAGAGTTTCAAAAGGGGACAAAGGAAATATCAGTCGAGCATATAGAAGGCGAAGGGGAGCTCGGCATTGAAGAAGAAAACGGCGAAGAGGGCGGAAACAATTAATTTAACGGGCGCGCAAAATATATAAAGATTTAACGTAATAGCATTAATAATAGATTTAAGCAAGACAATGGGTATTAAATAAATAAATAAACCCGCATGCTAAAAGTAACAAGCGGGAAGATATTAAAATTATAAGACGGAAAATCCCTATTGCAACTTAAAGATGCAGTTCAAAGGGAAAATAAAGGCAAAGAAAAGATTAAGGGACAAAAAGATGAGAGATTGGAAAAGCGAGTTTGAAAAGCGGGTGCAATTTGTCAAAGACTGTCTTAAAGACGCGCATAGTTTTGCGATAGTTTACGGCAACAGCGGCGGAAAAGACTGCTGTCTGGTTTCCGTCATATGCAAAGCCGCCTGCTCTGACACGCTGGGCATTTTAATGCCCTGCGCTTCGGCGATAAACTATACCACCGACACAGAAGACGCTTTGCTTGCCGCAAAACAGTTTGATATTGAGCAAATTACCGTTGACTTGACGGCGGCGCGCGAAAAAATAATGGAAAACATAGAAAAAAGTGTAAAAGTCCTTCCCGCGGCGGCGGCAAATATTGCTCCGCGGCTGAGAATGACCACGCTTTATACCGTAGCGCAGTCAAGGGGCGCGCTTGTAGCGGGCACGGGCAACGCAAGCGAAAGATATATGGGTTACTTTACAAAGTGGGGGGACGGCGCATACGACTTTAACCCCATCGCCGACCTTACCGTTACGGAAGTTTATCAGTTTATGGACTATCTTAAAATCCCCCGTAAAATCATTACAAAAGTGCCCTCCGCAGGTCTTTACGAGGGGCAAACGGACGAGGGGGAAATGGGGGTATCTTACGCCCAAATTGACGCTTATATGGCGGGCAAAAGAAGCGAGGTTGAACAAAAAAGCAGGGAAATAATAGAAAGATACCACAAAACGACAGAACACAAGCGTAACCTGCCTAAAAATTACAAGGAGTAACAAATGTCGTATAAAGATGAGTTTTTAACTATTTTTAAGAGCGCAATCAAAAGAGAGGGCGCCGACAAGCTGCTTGACTGGCTGGAAAAAAGCGATTTTTTTGCCGCGCCCTGTTCCACAAAGTTCCATTGCGCTTACGAAGGGGGGCTTGTTGAACACAGCGTAAACGTTTATAACAGGCTGCTGTCTTTGGTCAAAAAAGAATACGGCGACGATTGGCAAAAAAAATATTCCAACGAAACGGTAGCCATTTGCGGGCTTTTGCACGACCTTTGCAAGGTGCATTATTACGATACGGAATTTAGAAACGCAAAAATTGACGGAACATGGCGGCAGGTTCCCTATTACACGCGCAGGGAAACGCTGCCTTACGGACACGGCGAAAAGAGCGTGTTTATTTTGCAAAGTTTTATCAAGCTGTCTACCGAAGAGGCGCTGGCTATCAACTGGCATATGGGCGGTTTTGACGACAGAGCCAAAGGGGGCAATTTTTCCATTTCAGAAGCATACGCAAAGTATAAGCTGTGTGTTTTAATGCACGCGGCGGACTTGCTTGCTACATACATAGACGAGGAGAGAGGATAATGAAAGTTACCGACAAGTTTTTGAGATACGTAAAAGTGGACACGCAGTCGCAGGAAGGGGTTGCCGTTGTGCCCAGCACGCAAAAACAATTAAACCTTTCGCAAATGCTTGCGGAAGAACTTAAAGCTATGGGCGCCGCCAACGTGCTTTGCGACGGGCGCGGTTACGTTTACGCGACAATTCCCGCAAACGGCTCTTCAAAACACAAGTTGGGCTTTATCGCCCACGTGGACACTTCCCCCGCAGTTTCGGGAGAAAACGTCAAACCCGTCCTTACAAAAAACTACAACGGAAAGGACGTTAAAATGGGCGAGGGCTACGTTTTGTCGCCCAAGGAATACCCTTCGTTGCTTAACCACCTGGGCGAAACGGTAATTTCCACCGACGGTAGCACTCTTTTGGGCGCCGACGATAAGGCGGGCGTCGCCGAGATTATGCAGCTTGCCCAAACGCTTTTAAAGGACAAAAGCATTAAGCACGGCGAAATAAAAATCGCTTTTACGCCCGACGAAGAGGTGGGCAACGGCGCGGAATACTTTGATATTCCGCTTTTTGGCGCCGATTTTGCCTACACCATTGACGGCGGACGCGTAGGGGAGATTGAATACGAAAACTTTAACGCCGCTTCGGCAAAAATCAACTTTAAGGGCGTGAGCATTCACCCCGGCACCGCAAAAGGGAAAATGATAAACGCGATATTGCTGGCTCAGGAGTTTCATTCCATGCTGCCCGTTGAGCAAAATCCTATGTATACCGAGGGGTATGAGGGGTTTTATCACTTAGACGGCATTGAAGGGGGCTGCGACGCCTGCCAAAGCCGCTATATTATCCGCGACCACGACAAAGAAAAGTTTTTGGCTAAAAAAGCCTTTATTGAAAAGGTAGCCGAGTTTATGGGCAAAAAATACGGCGAGGGCAGGGTTACGCTTACGCTTAAAGACCAGTATTTTAATATGAAGGAAAAAATCCTTCCCCATATGCATTTAATTGACAACGCCAAAAAAGCAATGGAAAAGGCAAGCGTTACTCCAATAGTTATGCCCATACGCGGCGGCACCGACGGCGCGCGCCTTAGCTATATGGGGCTGCCCTGCCCCAACATTTGCACGGGCGGCTACAACTTCCACGGCAGATATGAATATATCACCGTAGAAGCCATGGAAAAAGTAGTGGAAATAATGTTAAATATAGTGTCCCTATACGCATAAGCTTTAAATAAAACTGCATTTAAACAACGCGAGCAAAACCCAAGTTATCAAAAGACCTTGGCAAGTTTATAGAAAAATACTGCACGAAAAAACTTAAAAAGCTAGATATGCAAAAAGCCTTATTTCACATTGAAATAAGGCTTTTTGAATTGTTATTTTTCTTTTAATTAGTTAGTCAAAATAATACTTGTGATATATTTAAATCCCGCATTGTTTGCTTGTGAGGGCAGCTATACTCCGTCATCGGCAAATTCGTCCTCTGTTGCGGCGTTGCAAGCGGTTTTTTTAATATCGTCAATCCGCCTGCTTTGTTTGCCGTCTAAAATAAAAGTTTGAAAGCTGTTTAATTTGCTTTTCTTTTTCGGCTGTTAACCCCAAATGCCTACGGAAAAAGAAAACAAAAATGTGCGAATGCAAAAGTTTTATTCGGGATAGCGGCTTTCAAAGTCGGCATCGGTTGCAAGCAGCCAAAGCACGCCTTGAATTAAGCCTATAATTGCTGTTACCCCGGTAAAAAAGAAAACCAAGGATAAAACGCCCCACACATATTTTTTTAAATAAAAGTGCTGCGCGCCGAAAACGCCCAAAACTATCGCTAAAATCGCCGCAATGACGCGTCTGCTAAGGTGCTTTGTTATGTCGTAAGACGCCGCCGCGCTTTCTTCGTATTTGCGCGAGTATGTATGACTGCGCGTGTCCTCCTGCCCCGAACTTTGCGCCGAACAGTTTTTTTCTTCTTTATAAGTGTAATGTGTGCCGCAATAGGGGCATTCCCCCTCGTCCTCGCGCTTTTTGGGCGCGCCGCAGTTTTCGCATCTGATACTTGCCATTGTTTTTCCCTCGCTTATATAATCATTTTAACACATTGTCATATTGCGTTCAACTTATTGAGGGCGGCAATCAAGTATATTTTAATTATTCGCTGTAAATAATTTAAGGGAAAATTTTATTAAGGAGCATTTTTTATGAGCGTAAATCCCTTTAAGTTAAAACCTAAACCCATTACAGACGTATATATGGACTGGCAGCAGATATCTTCCCGTCCCTATAACGACAAAACAGCCCATCCTTACACCAAATTGAGAGTGATTTTGGCGAACGGGGCGGAATTTGAGGCGGTAAAATGCTCTCACCATATGTTCAGGACCATTCCCGACAATGACGTCCGCCGTTCTCTGGCAATGATAAGAAGAAGCGAACAGCAGCAGCAAAAAAGGATATCAAGTTTAAAGTCCTTTTCAGAAGACATTTTACAGCACACCATAGGCTACGAACAGCTTGCGGTTGAGCTTACCGCGGCGCTGGCTAAAAAAGAACCCGACAAATACGTCAAAAAAGCGTTGGATTTCGCACTTTTAGAGGACTTTGACCATTTATACCGTTACGCTGACCTTTTGGAAATGGAAAGGGGTATCAAGGCGGAAAAACTCATCGGCAAGCTTACGGAAATTATGCCGGGGCGGCCTACTGTATCGGAACACCGCTGCCCGCAAGACGACGTAAAAAAGTTTACCAACTTTACGCAGGCGGCGCTTGCGACAAAACTGAACGTGGGCATAATTACCGCCGCCGAGCAGCAGACGATGAATTATTATATGAACGTGGGCATCTTTTACGAAAACAAGCTGGGGCGCGACCTTTATGCTGAAATAGCGCAGATAGAAGAGCAGCACGTTTCCCTTTACGGTTCGCTGCTTGACGCTTCCGCTACGCCCTTTGAAAATCTGCTGCTTCACGAATATACCGAGTGTTATTTATACTATTCGCTCTTTATGGACGAAACTGACGGCTATATTAAAAACGTCTTTGAACAGTGCTTTGAGCAGGAAGTGGCTCACTTGCACGAGGCTGCAAAGCTTTTGCTTGACTACGAGAAAAAAAGTTACGAGCAAGTAGTGGGAAACGGCGATTTCCCCGAGCTTTTGGTTTTTGACGATTCGGTTGGATATGTAAGAAAGGTGCTGGCGCAAACGGGCGAACTGACGGGCAACAAGGAAGAATATATAAATGTCCGCGACCTTGACGGAGAAAGCAACTTCGCGGCGTATCAGCATAAGGTAAACGACAATTTAAAGTCTGTTGCAAGCCACAGGGTTATTGAAAAGTATATCAGCGACAATGGCAAAGACTACCGCTACGAAAAAATGCCCCACCCCATCGAGCAGCTTGCAGACAGGCGCCAGGACAATACTAGCTACGCAAGGATTATTTAAAGGGAAACGCTAAAAAGAAAGTATAAGTTTTAGGCGCGAGCTAATTAATGATGATTGTCAGAGTTAGTGCCAGTTATGCGAAAAAAGGGCAAAAAACTAGGATTGTCAAACAAAAAAAAGTAGCAATGAACTTTTTTATCATAAGATGATAAATTAAAGGCTGGGCAGCGCAAAACATTTACTTTTCTTTTCGCGCGGAAACGCGTGCGGCAAAATTAGCCAATCAAGTTTTAACGGGGAATAGACCTAAGACGAAAATCATTTCTGAAAACAAAAAAAATTAAAGACGGCAAATTCTTATAATAAGGAAGGGGAATAAGAAAAAAATCTAAAAAAATTATAAAAAAACGGCAAAAAACGCTTGACGTATTTTATAGAGATGCTATAATACAGTTAGCAGTCGAGCAGAGAGAGTGCTAACAATCAAAACCAAAGATTGCTAATATATTATAGGAGATAAAAAAATATGAAGTATTTAAGACCTGTAAGAACCAATGCGTTAGACGAAGTTTTCGATTCAATGTTTAATCCATTCCTATCCGTTGATTTCGGCGAAAGAAAATACGGAAATATGAGAACGGATATTACCGAAAAAGAAAACGAATACCTATTTGAAATTGACATGGCGGGCTATTCCAAAGAAAACATCAGTCTTAGCCTTGAAAAGGGCTACCTAACGGTGTCCGCAAAAGACGCTCGCGAAGAGGAAAGCAAAGAAAAGGGCTACATTCGCAGAGAGCGCATAAGCGGAAGCTGCTCGCGCACCTATTATGTGGGCGACATTACCGAAAATGATATCAAGGCAAAATACGAACAGGGCGTTTTGACGCTTACCGTAAGCAAAGAAGTTAAAAAGCCCGACGCTAAACAAATCAGCATAGAATAACAACAAAGGCAACCAACCAACTAGTTTCCCTCCAAGACAGAGGCGAAGGCGAAAGTTTTCGCCTTTTGTTGTTTGGGAGGAAAATTATGCTAAGCACTTTTTTACTCATCACTTTTTAAGCAAAGCCATTGCGCGTAGGAAAAACTTGTTTATATTTAAAATTGAAAAATTTAACGGAAAGTTTTTTATTTTTTGACCAACATTTTTAATCCGCGCATTTTAAATATTAAAATTTTTATAGGCGGGAAACAGATAGGCAATTGTGTTCAATATTGCGGGTTTATTAAAATATAAGGCAAACGACATAATGAGCGCAAAAAAGCTATTATCTTTGCCAAAGCTGCCTTTTTGCGCGTGCTAACAGGGGGAACCGGGGCATAGCATATAAAAGTAAGTAAAGGCGTTTTGTTTCACATTCCCTATGAAACAAGTATTGCACATAAACATCCGTTCTTGTGTATAACTCTGTGCATAAGTGGATAAGACTGCCTTATTTTGCACAAAAAGGCGCGAAAAATGAGTAATTTTGTAAAAATGAAAAATAAAACGCACAAAGAAGGCAAAAGACCCTTTTACGTCTTTTTGGCGCTTGTCGCCGCCGCCGCGCTGCTTGTTACGACGGCTTTGGTATACAAAAGCACAAAAACATCATGGGTTCCAAACGACGCCTATACGGTAGTTATTGACGCGGGGCACGGAGGAATTGACGGAGGCGTTACAAGGGGGGACACGAGGGAAGCGGAACTTAACTTAAAATATGCTTTCGTTTTGGGCGCTAAACTTGAAAAGCTTAATATTAACGTTGTCTATACGCGCAAAGACGAAAACGGGCTTTACGGCGACGCCGGCGACGGCTTTAAGCGGCGCGACATGAACAAGCGCAAAGAAATTATAATAAACGCAAAAGCCGATATGGTGATATCGGTGCATATGAATAAATATAAAGATTCCTCGCGCAGCGGTCCGCAGGTCTTTTTTCAAAAGGGCGACGTTATGTCAAGCCGCCTTGCGGCAAATATTCAAAAAACGCTTAATGCCTTTACGAAAAACAACCATTCGCATCTGTCGGGCGATTATTTTATACTGCAATGCTTAAAAAACAAGCCCTGCGTTATAATTGAGTTCGGCTTTTTGTCAAACGCGGAGGAGGCGGCTCTTTTAGTAGATGAACAGTATATGCAAGCTATCGTTGAAGCCGCCTTTAAGGGCATTATGCTTTATGTTTACGGAAGGTAACTGACGGGCAAAACTTCTTATTCCATAAAACAGCGTTGGAAAAAACGCGCCTTATTTTTAGTTTTTATAAATTAAAGTCGCATTAAGCTATCAAATCATTTTACCTGCAAAAAGCAAAAATATTTTTTGACGCATGGCTATTTGCAACCGCTCTTACAAGCCGCCTTGCCTTTGTGATACTTTATTCATTAGTGCTTTGAATAATTTCCCTTTTCTTTTCCGCAGGCATATGACAAAAGGCGCTAAAAGTTGCTGCCGCTTATATTGTTTGCATTTTTATTTAACCATTTATTTGCTTTTCACAAATACAATGTAAAAACGATAGCAATTGCCGTTAAGCGGAAATATTACGCAAAAAAACTGTTAAGCGGGCAATTTGCGCACCCCGTGAAACACCGCGCCGAAAGCGGACAGTTCAAGCGAAGCGCATTTAAAGCAGTATTTTCTCGCCGTAAAATGTGCCGTCTTATGAAGCGGCAATGCTTATAAATTGTCCCGAAAGCAAAGCCTTTTGCAAAGCGTCATAACCATATTTATTATATCAATCTTTCGTTTTGCCGCATTATACTCCCTTGCCGTCGGCTTGACAAAGGATGAAGGCGGGGGTATTATTTATCTATGGCGCAAGAAGTTTTGGACTTTTTAGATAAACTGCAAATAGAATACACACTTTACAAGCACCCCGCGGCGGTATCGGTAGAAGAAAGCAAACGCATAATACACATACCCGACGCGAGAGGATACAAAAGCCTGTTTGTAAAAGATAAGAAAAGCGAAAGGTTTTTTCTCGCCGTGCTGCCTAACGCAAAAAGGGCGGACATGCGGGCGTTAGCGCGTTATGTTGGGGCGGAAAAGTTTGAGTTTGCAACGGAAACCGCGCTTAAAGAATATCTGCATGTGGCGCGGGGAAGCGTTTCACCCTTTTGTTTTATTTACCCTTCCTCAAAAAGCGTGGGGCTGCTGCTTGACAGGGAAGTAAGTTTGCAGGGCAAAGTCCGTTTTCACCCCTGCGACAACACCATGTCGGCGGCGCTTGAAAGCAACCAGTTTTTAAGATTTTTGCAAGCCGTTGATAAAAAAATCATTTGGACGGAATAGGCGAAATAAAAAATAGATAAAAAAATAAATGTTTTTTGACTTATCTTTATAATTTAAATATAAAAAATCCTTTTAAGAAGTCTTTGCTATTGTTATAATTTTACCGTTGTATTTGTATAATTATTATGTTATACTGCTTAATAATAATGTATATATTTTTTATAGGGAGGATTTTATGGCAAAGAAAGCATCGCAAGGTTACTTTGGGCTAGGTTACATTGTCAGCTTGGTTATTGCAATCATACCCGTTACCTCTTGGATTTGCGGCGTCATTTTGGCGGTTCAAAGAGGGAATATTTTAGGGGCAATCATCCGTTTCTTCTTAGGATTCAATATCTTTTGGGTTATTGACCTTGTCACGATGATTATCCACAAAAAGGTTTGGGTGCTCTGCTAACCTTAGCGTCCTTAAAAATTGCCCGTTAAGCTAACGGGCAATTTTTATTTTGAACAAACGCCTCAAACACAAAAACATAAAAACGTAAGAATGCCCAAACGGCACTTTTACGGCGTTGCTTTTAAGAAAAAATTAAGCAAAAACCAAAGCAATTTTAATAAATCTACACCCTAAAACAGCCGCCGCGGGCTTTTTATTTTTGAAAATTATTTTCAAGTTTTGAGCGGCGGTTTCAATTTATCACGCTTTTTTCACAAATATATGTTATTATTGGTTTAATCTTTATTTTCAGAGGTTAAATTATGAAAAAAATACTCATTGTAGACGACGAGCAAATGATACGGCAGCTTTTGTGCGAATACTTAGAGTTCGGCGGCTATCAAACGGATACCGCGCAAGACGGTTACGAGGCGGTTACAAAGGCGCGCCAAAATAAATACGACCTTATTATAATGGATATTATGATGCCCCGCCTTGACGGTATTTCGGCGGTAAAACAAATAAGAAAAGACAGCTCTGTCCCCGTTTTAATGCTTTCGGCAAGGGGGGAAGAATACGACAAACTTTTCGGCTTTGAAGTGGGGGCAGACGACTACGTTACAAAGCCCTTTTCGCCCAAAGAGGTTTTGGCGCGCGTTAAGGCGATTTTGGCAAGGTCAAACCCCGAAAACGCCCACAGCGTCCAAAAGTTCGGCGGGCTGGTGGTGGACTTTGACGGCAGAAACGTAACGGTTGACGGAATTAAAGCCGACCTTACACCCAAAGAATACGAGCTTTTGTTTTATCTTGTAAGGAATAAAGGGCTTGCGGTATCGCGCGAAAAACTGCTTTCCGACGTATGGGGCTTTGACTTTTTTGGCGACGACAGAACAGTGGACACGCACATAAAAACTTTACGGGGAAATTTAGGCAAATACCGCGATTGCATAGTTACTTTAAGGGGTCTAGGTTATAAATTTGAGTGTGAAGAAAAATAAAACCAACAAAAAAGACAGTATTTTCAATTTGCGCCGCGAAGTGGACGGCATTCAATCGCGGATATGGACGTATTTTGCCGTTTTTGCCATTTGCGTAGTAAGCGCGGTTTGGCTTTTTAATTTCATTATAAACAATGTCAGCTACGAGCGGTTTAAGCTTAGAGATATGAAAAGCGCCGCAAATGAAATTGTAAGCGTTTTAAGCCAAGGCGGCGGCATAACGGCGGAGGATAGGGCTAAACTTCACTCCCTTGCCTCAAAAACCTCTATGGAAACGAGGGTTTTTTTAACGCAGGGAAATAATTTAAACTTCCAAGCCGTCGTTTTTTCAAGCAACCCCTATGAACCCTTCGGAGGGGAGCAAACGCCCGATTTGACCGTTGACGGTTACGAAGAGTTCATAGAAAGGGTTGGCACGCTTTATCAAAATATGCTCGACTCAGACAAAGACGAGTTAAGCACGACTTATACTTCAAAAAATAACGACGAAAGGCTGCTGGTGTTTTGCCGTCTGTATATAAAAGGCGGAAACACCTACTTTTTTTATGCCAGCACGCCCCTTTTAGCGCAATGGGGCAATATCCGCGTAATGAGCTTGCAGCTGCTGTGGATTGCGGCGGCGGCGGTTATTATGGCGCTTGTTACAAGCTATCTTTTGGCAAAACAGCTTAGCAGCCCCATTATAAGCATGAGCAAAGAGGCGCGCAAGCTTGCCAAAGGCGACTATTCGGCGCATTTTGTGGGCAACGGCTACAACGAAATTGACGAGTTGGGCGAGGCGCTTAACTATGCCACGCAGGAGTTAAGCAAAATCGCATCCCTTAGAAAAGACGTCGTAGCCAACGTTTCCCACGACTTAAAGACGCCCCTTACCTTAATTAAGTCTTACGCCGAAATGCTTAAAGATTTTCCCGATATGCCAAAAGAAAAGCGCGAGCAAAGTTTAACGCTAATAGTCAAAGAGACGGACAGGGTAACAAACCTTGTAAACGAAATGGTAAAGCTCACCCTTTCGGAAAGGGGGGACAGGAAGCTTGAAAAACAGGTGTTTAACTTCTCGCAGCTTGTGAGTTCCGTCGCCGACTTTTTTGCGGTAAAAAAGCAGGAAGGTTATAATTTTAAGGCGGTAATTCAAGAGGACTTATTCGTCAACGCCGACAAGGGTCAAATTCAGCAGGTTTTGTATAATTTTTTGACAAACGCTTTTGCCTACACGGGGGAGGACAAAAAAGTCAGCCTTGAAGTAAAAGACGTAGGCGGAAAAGCACGCCTTGACTGCTATGACAGCGGCGGCGGACTTAGCGAAGAAGACAGGCAGCGCGCTTGGGACAGGTTTTACCGAGCAAGCGGACAGCATACGCGGGGGCAGGGCACGGGCTTAGGGCTTGCTATTTGCAAGAATATTTTGCAGATGCACGAAGCGCAGTTCGGCGTCAATTCCGTGTTAGGCAAGGGCAGCGATTTCTATTTTGAGCTTCCTTTGGTTGAAAAGCCCGGCGAAATTTTACAAGGCGATTTGCAGTAAAAGAAAATAATCGGCGCAAAACAGCCCTATAAGCCGTAATAATTAAAGCCGCCGCGGCAACGCGGCAAAACTCAAAAAACAGGAAAAAACAACGGGGAAAAGTTTGAAAAACATTAATAATTCTTCATTGCGTTATCACCTGGTTATCACAATTTATGGGTAATATAATAGCATAGAAACAAGGTTACCCCACCAAGTTTCTATGACAACCCTCCTTATAGACAAATAGAAAAAGACTTTTTGCTTTACCCCAAAGCGGAGAGTCTTTTTCTATGCCCTTTTTGGATTAAGCGTCGGTGCGTTGCTTCTTATTAAGTATATAAACAGCAGTTTTAAATGCCTTTGAAATAGGGGTGCTTAAAGCGCAGTATTCAAACTGCAAATATAAAGCTTTTGCTTTAAATTTTTTTCAACTTCCTCCGACAAAAAGTGTGGTTGCAATTATTGTCAATACAACTGCGGCTTGATATTTTTGGAATAACTGCGGTCTAGTGATATTCTTAATGTTCACCTAAACGATTGATAGTTTTTATTTTTACTTTAATTTCCGCAATAATGATTAGCTTTAAATGCGGCAAAAAATATTCCGATTTATTTTAGACGGCGCGAAAAATAAGTTTTTAATTGACAAAAAGCGTCTTTGCACTTTATAATTTTTTAGACAAAATTAAAAATAAAGAGGGCTAAAATGAATTACAAAACAAGCGGAACTTGCTCAGGCTCAATAGAATACGAAATTAAAGAGGGTAAGGTTTTTAACGTGCGCTTTATCGGCGGTTGCAGCGGCAATCTTCAAGGCATTTCGCAGCTCGTTGAGGGAATGGAAGTGCAGGAAGTTATAAAAAAACTTGAAGGAATACATTGCGGCGCTAAACCAACCTCTTGCCCCGACCAGCTCGCAAAGGCGCTGAGACAAATAAAATAGCGGCTTTGGGCGCTTAACTTTTGGCATAAATAAAATCGGGTGCAGGCTGGGTGGAAAAGCTTTTTGCGCCCTTTTTGTTGCGCCCGTTACGGTTTTTTGGGGCAGTATTTTTGATTTAACAATTTTTAAAACGGTTTTTTTACGCGCAATAGGAGAAGAAATGGAAATAGAAATTAAAAAATACACAAAAAACATGATAGAAAGCGTCGTGGAGTTTGAACTTAATCTAAGGAAAGAGGAAGATTTTTGGGGCTGGGAAATTGACGGCGAATACTTAAAAAATGTTTTAAACAGCTTTGAAGGAGGGCGGGAAAACAACTCGCTGTCCTTTATAGCCTGCGACGGGCAAAAAGCCGTAGGCAGAATTGACTGCGCTTTTATATACAGCCATTTTGACGGAAGCGTCAAAGCCTATTTAGACTGGATATGCGTGCTTAAAAGTTACAGGCACAAAGGGGTTGCTCAAAAACTTATGGATAAGCTCAGAATTGAATTAAAAGCGCTGGGCATTGACACTTTAATAGGTCTAATAGCGGGCAATAAGGACGCGCAAAGTTTTTACCGTTCCCTTAAAGGCGCTAAAATTAAGGACGAGGGAATTTGGATAGATGTTTAGTATAATAAAGTTGCCTATACATAAAAAAGGTTGATGAACTAAATGAATTAACTTGTTTGATATAAAAGATTTCGGCAGGCTTGACGCCGCGCTTAGCGCGGATTTTAGAGCAGAAAGTTTTTCTTAACATTTGCGCTTCGATATTATCCCGAAGCTAATATTTACCGCGCCCGCAATGCCAAGATTGTATAAGTTGCCGACGATAACCAAATTATATGCGTTGTATTGATAAAAGACATTGACAACTTGCCTGCTATTATTGCGGGCAACTTATCACTGACAAACAACAAATGCTTTGGCGCAAAACGCTAATAATTGCCTCTTCCTTTGAATAGAAGATAAAGAAAGTAAGATTGCAATGGAAACATATTAATAAAAACGATACGCCTGCTCGTGCATTTATAAAAAGAAGGGTTTTACCGATAGCGGACGCCAACGGTCAAACCCTCAACTGCTTGCGCTAATGATTATTATTTAATAATCGCCCCTTTATTTTCTTATCTTCCGCTTATTTACCACTTGTTATATACTTTTTCCGCAAAGCCTAATTTGTCTTTTAAAACAATTATTTCGCCCGTAGGCAAAACAAGGGTGCCGCAAAACTTTCCGAAGACCTGATGCTGGTCGGAACAAAGCACTATTGCGTTAGTAAAATCTTTTCTGTCAATTATTGGCGTAAAGTCAAGGTTAAATGCGCCGTCGCCGCTTGTAAAAGTCCAGGGGGACAGAAAGTCGTCTTTACCGTCTTTTTTGGGTATATTAAAGGTAACGTCTTCCGTTTTGTAGGCTTTGCCGTTGACAAAAATCATATTTTCGCTTGCGGCAGCGGTATCGCCGAAACCGTAGCCTATGTTAAAGCCCACTTTTTTGCCCTCAACATAAGTTGAAAGGCTTCCCCAATACCAGGTGTTTTTGTAAGTCCACACGCCGCGCCCCCAATCCAAGGTGCCCAAACTGTCGCTTTTGTCAAACTCGTATATTTCGCCGCCAAAGGAAACATAACCTTGCGCCGCCATGCAGTTTACCTTGCTGTTGTAATAAAACGCTCTTTTGTCCTCTTTAAAAGGAGTGGCTATAACCATATCCTCTTGCGGAAAATCGCTTAAAGTTATGTTTGCTTCAAGGGTTTTGTCGCCCTCAAATTTTTCAAAGCGGCACACTAAGCGACGCTTGTTTTCCTGCTTTATAAAATGTATTTTTACCCTGTCGCTGTTGTAAATGACGTCGCCCTCTTGGGGGCTTGACGGCAAACCTATTTTTCCGAAGGTAAAAAACTTCATTTCGCTGGTGGTTTTGTAATAAGGCTTAGTAAAATCTAAAAAACTGGCGCTTACCAAACTCATGTAAGAATTATCTGCAACGGTTAGCGCGACGGCGATTTTTCCGTTTGTTACTATATAGTAGTCCCATTCTTTTATGCGCAGTTTTCCCGCCTTTACGGCTTTTCTGTTATATTTCCTAACCGTTTTAAAGGCGTAACCCGCCTCAACGAGCCGACCTTTTTCGTCTAAAAGCATTCCCTCGCTAAGTTTGTGTTGCATGGTAATTCCCTCCCGTAATAAATGGGATTATACCACAAAGCCTTTTTAATGTAAATACACATTTATTGACACGGGGGGCTTAGTGTGGTATTCTTTTATTAAAATAAAACGCGCGGAGGTAAGGCTTTGTTAGGTTCCTTTACTATGAAAACCGTTTCGGCGGAGGAAGTTTATCCCCTGCGCAAAAGTTTGCTGCGCCAAGGAATGCCCGACAGTTCGGCGGTTTTTGAGGGGGACGACGAACCTTATACTTTGCACGCCGCCTTTTGTTTGGAAGAAAAGATTGTCGGCATAGCCTCCTTAATGAGAAGAAAATCAAGCCATTTTAGCGGCATTGAGCGCCAATACCAGCTTAGGGGAATGGCGGTTATGGAGGAATACAGGGGGCAGGGCGTAGGCAGGGCGCTTTTGCAATACTGCGAGTTTTTGTGCTTAAACCGCGGCGTAAACTTTTTGTGGTGCAACGCCCGCCTGTCGGCAAAGGACTTTTACACCAAAAGCGGCTTTGAAACTAAGGGGGAAGTTTTTTATATCGCCCCCATTTGCGACCATATCGTGATGTATAAAGAGGTTAAAGAGCATAAGTGCGAGGGGTGCAAAAATGCCGGAAATTAGAAAATATCTGCCAAAAGACAAGGATAATTTAAGAAAAATATGCGTTGAAACGACGCTTATTCCTTTAAATGACAAGACAAGGGCGTATATACCCATTTTATGGAACGACTATTACACCGAGCAGGAACCGGAAAATATTTTTGTTCTAGACGACGGCGGTCAAGCTGTGGGGTATATAATAGCGGCAAGCAGCCCCGACTATTTTAAAAAAATGAGAAATATTTATTTGCCCAAGGTTAAAAAAATAAGCTGGTATATGGCGCTTGTATTTAGAATAGAAATGCTTGCCGATAAAAAGCTTTACAAAAAATACGGCTCGCATTTGCACATAGATTTGCTGCCCCCTTACCAAAGGGGCGGCTGGGGAAGTAAACTGACAGACGCGCTTCTTTCCCGCTTAAAGCAAAAGGGCTTAAATGGCGTCTATCTGGGAACGACGGAAAAAAACATTAAGGGCGTAAACTTTTACAGAAAATACGGTTTTAAGCAAGTGCGCAAAATAGGCGAAAACTTAACTTTCGCCCTAACTTTTTAGGAGTAGTTTTGGAATTTTTTGAGAAAATGAGCATTGAAGCCGCCAAGCTTTTAAGCGTTTCGGCGCTTGCCTTTGTGGGGGACGCAGTGCAGACGCTTTATGTGCGCGAGCAGCTTGCCAAAAGCAGCGACAGCAAGTCAAAATCGCTGCACCTTTTGACGGCCGACAGGGTAAAATCCTTTTCGCAGGCGCGCCAATGTGAAAGGCTGCTGCCGCTTCTAAGCCAAGAAGAAGACGAAGTTTACCACCGCGCGCGCAACAACATTAAGGGCGCGGCAAAGCACGGAAGCGTAGCCGACTACAAAAAAGCCAGCGGGCTTGAAGCGGTTTACGGATATTTATATTTGACGGGGCAGCAAGAGCGGCTTGCTTTTCTGCTTTTTAAGGGCGAAAATGAAAATTGAAGGTAAAAACGCCGTATTGGAGGCTATAAAAAGCGGGACGACTATTGACAAGATTTTGTGTCAAAAGGACGTAAACCACGAAATTATTTCATTAGCGCGGCAAAACAAGATAAAAGTTCAATATGTTGACAAGTTTACGCTTGACAAAAATAGCGGCGAAAAAAAACATCAAGGATTTATCGCCTACGTTTCGGAGTTTTCTTACAGTTCGTTGGAAGAGATACTGCAAAACAAAAAGGAGCGCCATTTTATTGTGCTGCTTGACGGCGTTGAAGACCCGCACAATTTGGGCAGTATTTTGCGCGTAGGCGAATGCGCGGGCGTTGACGGCTTAGTTATCCCCCTCAACAGAAGCGTAAGCGTTACCGACACGGTGGTGCGCGTTTCTGCGGGCGCTTCAAACCACGTTAAAGTGGCGCGGGTAAACAGTATAAACAACGTTATTGAAAAGCTTAAAAAGCTTAACATTTGGATTTATTGCCTTGAAGCGGAGGGGCAAAGCATATACCAAACCGATTTGAGCGGGGATATCGCCTTTGTTATAGGGGGCGAGGGCAAGGGGGTGTCTTCCCTTACAAAAAAGCTTTGCGACGCTACCGTAAGCTTACCTATGTTTGGAAAAATTAACAGCCTTAACGCTTCGGTAGCATGCGGAATCGCGCTTTACGAAGCCGTAAGGAGGCAAATGCCGTAAGAGGCGGCAAAATAAAGGAAGAACATATCCGCAAGTCGCATAAATAAAGCCGTAAAAAATACAAGGCAAAACAAAAGAAAGTAAAAAGAAAAATAAAAATGGAAAATATACAGGTAGAACAGCTCGTATTTCTCGCAAAAGAAGGGGATGAGAATGCGGTAAACGAAATATACGCGCGCTATAAGCCTTTGGTAAGAAGCGTCTGCAAAAACTTTTTTCAGCTGGGAGGCGAAAAAGACGACCTTTTGCAGGAGGGTATGATAGGGCTTTTCGGCGCGATAAACAATTTTGACGCAAAAAGGGGAAACTTTACGGCGTTTGCTTCACGGTGCATAAGAAACAGGGTTTTGACGAGCATCAGCAAGGGAAACAGCGAAAAAAACAAGAACGAAACCTCTGCGCAGCCCCTAGGAGAAGAAAGCGGGACTTTTCCGCCCCCCGACGGCGAGGTGGAAAGCAGCGAGGCGCTTTGCCTGATACAAGGGTTTATAAAAAACAACCTCAGCCAAGCGGAAAGGACCGTCATTGAATACATACTGCAAGGTTATTCGCACAGCGAGATTTGCGGTTTAACGGCAAAAAGCTACAAGTCGGTGGACGCCGCCTTGCAGCGCGCGCGCAAAAAGCTTAAATCCTATAAGGAGAAACTATGAAACATCAAGCGCTTTACCGTATATACAGACCCAAAACTTTTGCCCAAGTTATAGGGCAAGAGCATATCACGCTTGCGCTTTCCAACCAAATAAAAAGCGGAAACCTTTCGCACGCCTATATTTTTAACGGCACTAGGGGGGTGGGCAAAACGAGCGTGGCGAGGATTTTTGCGCGCGCGGTAAATTGTCTTGACAACAAAAACGGCGAGCCGTGCATGAAGTGCAAAGCCTGCCTTGACTACGAAAGGGGCGGAAATGTTGATATTATAGAAATTGACGCGGCAAGCAACAACGGCGTGCAGGACGCAAGGGAGCTTGCCGACAGGGTTACTTACGCGCCCAATTACAGCAGATATAAGGTTTATATAATAGACGAGGCGCATATGATTACAAACAACGCCTTTAACGCCTTATTAAAAACCATTGAAGAACCCCCCGAACACGCGATATTTGTTTTATGCACCACCGAAGTGCAGGCTTTTCCCGCCACCATTTTGTCGCGGTGCATGCGCTTTGACTTTCATATGGTGTCGGTGGAAAACTTAACGGCGCTCTTGGAAAATATTTTTGCCGATTTAAAGATTTCTGCTCAAAAAGAGGCGCTTTCTGCGATTGCTATGGCGGGGGAGGGGAGCGTGCGCGATACCTTAACGGTTGCCGACAGGTGCGTAGCGCTATCAAAGGAAAAAATTGACTACCAAAGCGTGCTCGATGTGTTGGGCGCCACAAACAGGCAAACGCTTATTTCCCTTGCAGACAGCGTGCTAAGCGGCGACGCCAAAACTTTGCTTGAAACTACCGTAAGCTTAATAAACGAGGGCAAAAGCGTATATTTGCTTGCGCGCGATTTGTGCAAGCATATGAGGGATTTAGCGGTCATAAGCACCTGCGGCGACGCCAGGGACATTCTGCGCCTGCCCGAGGAATTATATTTTTCTTTGGAAAAGAGCGCCAAAAGCGCCGACATAAAAAAACTTCTGCGCTGTATTGACGCATTTTCTTCGCTGGAATACAGATTGCGCTCGTCGCTTTCACCCCAACTGCTTTTTGAGGCGGTGGCTTTAAAACTGGCGGTAAAGGAAGAAGAGGGCATTGAGATATTGGAAAAAAGAATCGCTCGGCTGGAAAAAATTATTTCGGGCAAAATGGGCGGCGACGGCGGCAACGGAAGCTATAACGGCGGCGCGGTTCAAACTCAAAAAAAAACTTATGAAATAAGCAAAAATAATGAAAGCGCAAAGCAGGAGGCTGCCGCAAAAGACAGTGAAAATGACAATTCCTTGCAAGAGGACGCTTATATAAAGGCAGAAGAGAAAAACAGCGGGTATTTTGGCGGGGATTTAGGCGGCGTGCAAAATTATAAAGATAAATCGGCGCAAACAGGGGCGGTTAAAGAAAAACTGCTAACCGCGCAAAATAGCGAAATGCAAAAAAACGATATCAATTTTGCAGAAAGCGGCTTTATTGGCGAAAAACAATTATCCGCTCAAAATAATAAGTTGATAAACCCGCAAGAGGGGACATACCCGCAAGAGAATTTGCAAGCGGGGCAAAATATTGCAAGCGGGGCGGAAGTAAATACACAAAACGCGCAACAATCAGTTTTACAAGGCGAAACGCAAACAAATCCGCATAAGAAAGTGGCTTTTGGGGAACAAAATCAAGCGCAAGGCGTTACTTATGCAAACTCAAAAGCGCATCAAGCGCAAAAAGGGGAAAACGCGGCCGCTTACAAAGAGAAAGGCGAACCGCAAGAGGGAAAAGCGCCTCAAACAAAAAATCAAACTCCACAGTCGCAAATAAACAGGCAAAAAACTAACGAGGCGCAAGCAAGTCAAGACAAAAAACAAAAAGAGGGCAAAAAACAAGAGGCGGGCTTTACCCTTTCCGCCTCAAATATTTGGGCGGAGATTTTAAGCGTTGTCAAAGAGCAGGCTTCTCCCCTTGTTAAGGCTATGTGCCAAGGCATAAACAAGGTGGAAATATCCAACAACGCCTTTAAGGTATTTTGCAACCCCGCCCAGTTTAAGGTGCTTTCCGACAGGGATTACGGTGAAACTTTCATTTCAGTGCTAAGCAAATACAAGCTGCTTTTTACGCCCATAAGGGAAGAAGTTTCCGCGTCCCCAGCGGGGCTTGACGCTATAATCAAAAGCGCCGGCGCAAACGTAGAAATAAAATAAATTAAGAGGTATATATTATGGCTAACAAATTCGGCGGAGGTTTCGGCGGCGGCAATATGCAGCAGCTAATGAAGCAGGCGCAAATGATGCAGCAAAAACTTTCGGAGGCTCAGGAGGAGCTTGAAGAAACTGTTCTTACGGGCATTGCGGGAAACGGCCTGGTTACCGTTAAGGTAAACGGAAAGGGCAAGATACAGTCCCTTTCAATTAAGCCTGAGGCGGTTGACCCAAGCGACGTTGAAATGCTTGAAGACCTTTTGATGGCGGCTATAAACGACGCGGTAAGCCAAGCCGACGAGTTAAGCAGCGAGCTTTTAGGACCTTTGGGCGGAGGCGGGGGACTTTTTTAAGTGAGAGACTATGTTGACCCCATAAAAAAGCTTATAAATGAGTTTACAAAACTGCCCTCGGTGGGGGCTAAAACGGCGCAGCGCTACGCTTTAAAAATATTGAATATGAGCGACCAACAGGTGCAGGAGTTTGCCGAAGCTATGCTTTATGCAAAGCGCAATGTGAAATTTTGCGAAATCTGCGGCAATTTTACCGATATTTCCCCCTGCGCTATTTGCGCCGACCGTTCACACGAGGTTATTTGCGTGGTAAAAGAGGCAAAAGACGTATTGGCGATAGAAAAAGCCTCTTCCTACGAGGGCGTATACCATGTGCTTAACGGCGTATTAAGCCCTATGGAGGGGATAGGTCCCGACCGTCTTAATATCAAACCGCTTTTATCGCGCATTTCAAAGGGGAACGTCAAGGAAATAATCGTGGCGACAAACCCCGACGTAGAAGGCGAAGCCACCGCAATGTATCTCGCGCGGCTTATAAAACCCCTTAACGTTAAGGTTACGCGCCTTGCGCAGGGCATTGCCATAGGCAGCGACCTTCAATATACCGACGAGGTAACGCTTGGCAAAGCCATAGAAAACAGAAAAGAAATGTAATATTTTTGGTTTTACAGTTTAACTAAGACCAGAAATACTTCAAAAACCCTACTCCTGTGGGCACCCTATATTTGCTTACAGGTTCCAAAAAATACCGCAGCGGCTCTAATTATGATAAATCCCAAATATTTCCCCAAAGTTGGGCGCTTAAAACTATTTCCCCAAAGTTGAACGCTTTTTGGGGGAAAAATAATTAAGGTAAAGAATCCTCCTTTACCTTAATTATTTTTTACTTTATAACTTATTTAATCGGCTGATTTATTAAGCGTAACTATTTTTCTACGTTCATATGCGTAAGGGTAAAACGCGTTTTCGAATATCCGGGCATCTCAAAGGCGCAGACATAGTCGCTGCCGTAGATATTAAATATATTGTTATGTATTTTTATGTCGGGAAGCCTGCCCAGCATTTTTCCGTCCTGCACGAGATAAGCATACTGAACGGGCGTAGCATAGTCGCCGCTTGTCGTGATGTCGCCGCCGCTCGCCATAATAACCATAACGGTTTTTTCTTTTGTCAGTTGGGCAAAGCTTTTGTCGCCGTATTTTTCTGTAAACCCGAAAAAGCCTACAGCGGGGATTGAGTCGTATTGCGCGCTTGAAGACTTTACAACGGGCAGCTTATAAAGGTCTGCCGAGCGCTTGTTTCCCAAAAGGTTGACTAAAACGCCGTCTTTTATTACGTATTGGCGGTAGTCGTCCGTATATTCGCCCTCTGCGTCAAAAAAGGGCAGGCAATAGTTTTCTTCGGGATTGCGGTCAATGTAAAGCGAATAGCTGTCGGCAAATATTTTCTCGTTGAGTTTGCCCTTATACAGCGAGGAATTGGCGGCATAGGCTTCCACCGTCATATCTTTGAGGGTGCGCATTAAAAAATCCATAGATTCCGCAAGCACGGGATATTTGCCCGGCTCAATGTCAACGGGGGTGTCGTATTTTTCGCACAGTTCAACAATTTCTTTGACTACGGCGTCGGTATCGGCGTAATTTTGATGGAAGCCGTAACCTAGGTCAAATAAATTTGCCGATTTTTTTGATTTGATTATAATGCTTGCGTCAAACCTGTTGCCCTTATATTTTAAGTCGCTTCCCTCGGTATTTTTGTAATGGCTTTCAATTTCTCTGTAAATTATTTTGTTGCTGAAAATAAAGTCCGGCAGCGCTTTGCTTATTTTTTCCATTAACTGGCGCACATACCCCATCATTTTGTCCGTGTCAAAAATAAACTTGGAGTTATCTACGGTTTTTATTTTATTTTTGGGCAAGTTAGCAGGGTAGGGAAGTTTGTTTTCCAAGTTGTCCGCCGCCTGTTTTTCCAAAGCGTCAAAATCCGTTTCCCCGATACTTCCCGCCACACCTATACAGCCGTCTTTGTATACTCTTACGGTGTTGGTTTTTTCCACCACCTTGCGGAAAGACTCGGGCGCGCTTTTAACAAGATTGACGGTCAACACTGTGGAAGTATTGATAATATATTCTTTTTGCATTATTTCTCTCCTTTAATAATTTTTTGGCTTTTGGCGTTTATTGAATATTGATTTTGGATATTTTAACGTAAGGTCCGCCGTGGGCTACGTGTAAAGGCGCCTGTTCCATCTTGCCGCAGCCGCCCAAAACAGAGGAACTGATTTGCACTTCCTTGCTTAACCCGTCAATAAGCCCCAAAGTTTCAAAGACGGAGCCTGTTATTACCGATATTTTAGCGGGGGTTGTTATTTTTCCGTTTTTAATGAAGTAGGCAAGCTTGGGCGCGATTGTAAACTGGCTCATGCCCGAACCGTGGGAATAGGTTTCAATTAAGTATCCTTGGTCAATGCTTGCGATAAGTTCGTCTAGCGTTTGCTTTCCCGCGCATATCATGGTGTTTGTCATGCGCACTATCGGTTCAAACTTGCAGTTTAACGCGCGCGCGTTGCCCGTAACATTTTCGTTAAGGTCTGCGGCGGTAGCGGCGGAATGCAGCCGCCCGCTTAGCGCGCCGTTTTTTATAAGATAGGTCTTTTTGGTCTTTGTTCCCTCGTCGTCATAAAGACAGTAACCGCTTCCCATATCGCCGCCGTAGTCGTAAATGGAAAGCATCTTTCTTCCTAATTTTTTGCCCAAGCTCCATTCCTTAGCCATAGTTTCGTCGCCTATCATAAAGTCGGCTTCGCTTTTGTGCCCGAAAGACTCGTGGGCGAACACGCCCGCCACCTTAGGCGCTAAAATTACGGGGAAATCGCCTTTTTCGCAGGGTTTAGCGTTAAGTAAAAAGTCCACCGACTTGTCAAAACTGCTTTTTAAAATCTCTTGGGCGTTATCCAGTTCTTCAAAATAGTTTGAGAAATGCTGAACAACCCCGTCAAAGTGTTCTTTTTCGTCCGCCAGCGCAAAGGTATAAGCCACCCCCGCCGCCTGATAGTCGTGCTCTATGTCGGCGCCTTTTGAAGAATAAAAGCGGTATTTGTCGCTTTTATCGGAATAATAGCCTTGTAAAAATTTGGTGTATTGGCTTTCAAACAGCGAAAAATAACCTTTAACCTTGCTGAGCTTGCTCTCCTTGGGAATATCCCGCACCGATTTTTTGTCAAACCTGTTTGCGCGGGCGCGGTTTACCTCAAACTTTTTAACTATGGGGTGTTTATCAATGTTGTCGTTGGGCGTGCCTTGGGCGTAGAGCTTTTTTAGCTCGTCGTTGACGGCGTTAACGTCGGAGGTTGATGTATAATACCACATATTTCCGTCAAAGACGCGCAGGAACGCCCTCTTCTCTTTCTGCACCTTGTAGTTTTCCAAAACCTGGTTTTTATAAAGCGCTACGGTTGAAAAACTGTCCACTATGCGGACATCGGCATAGAATTTTTTGTTAAACTCAAACATATATGCCTCCTTAAAAAAATTATATATAACTAATTATACATTGCGCGCAACTACTTTTCAATACTAAATAAATTATAAAGCGCAATTTATAATTGCGTTGCGAAATCAGTAAAAAATTCACAATACAATGCCCCTTATAATACTGCCGTTAAAATATTACAACTTCGCATTACAAAAGGAACATTATAGTTATATACAAACAAAAAACGTTAAAAAGCCGTTTTAAACTTTAAAACCTTTGCACTATACAGCCGCACAGCGCCGCTATGGCCTGACAGTTTCCTATTTCGCCCATTCCTTCCGCCGTGGTTGCCGATATGCCAACGCGGGAGGGGGGAATATTTAATATTTTTGAAATTACATCTTTCATTTGGGGGATATAGGGCGCAAGTTTGGGCTGCTGACAAATTATTGCAAGCGAAAGGCTTAAAACATGCGCGTTGTTTTGCTCCAAAAGGCGCGTGACTTCTTTTAAAAGCAGCTTGCTGTCTATATTGCTGTATTTTTGCTCGCTGTCGGGGAAGTAATGCCCTATGTCGGGCAGCGCGCAGGAAGAAAGCAGTGCGTCCATTAAAGCGTGAAGCGCGACGTCGCCGTCGCTGTGCGCCAAAAGCCCCTTTTCGTATGCCACCCTAACGCCCCCCAAATAAAGGGGTTTGCCGTGGGTAAGTTTATGAATGTCGTAGCCTTGACCCACGTTCATTTTGGGCAAATCTCCGCTGAACGTAATTTTTCTGTTGGTTATTTCACCGTCAATTGCAGCCAAATCGCCGTAAACCTTTTGCCATACCTGCGCTTCGTCGGAAAAATCCCTACCCTCAACTTTGTCAAAGGCGTCTAAAAGCTTTTGTCTGTCAAAAACCTGCGGCGTCTGCGCCAAAAGCACATTTTCCCTGTCTATAACCTTAAACTGCCCTCCGTCGGCGTAAAGGGTATCGGCGCATTTGATTACGGGCAGGCAAGAGCCTTGTTTTTCCGCGCATTCAAAGGCTTTGGCAATCAGTTCCCTGCTCACAAAGGGGCGCGCGCCGTCGTGAATTGCGATAATGTCGCCTTTTGCGCTTTTAACGCCCGCCAAAACGCTTTGCTGCCGTCTGTTTCCGCCCAAAACGAGGGAAATATTTTCGCCGAAAAGCGAAAGGCATTTTTGGTAGTTTTCCTGCGAGCAGACGACGATTATTTCGTCGGCAATTTTTTCAAAAGCGGTAACTGAATACCATAGCAGCGGAAAACCCAGATAATCCTCAAAAAGCTTGTCTTTTCCGAAGCGCGAGGAACTCCCCGCCGCAACGATTACGGCGCTTCTCATTCCGCTATTACCTCATACATTTTTTCGGCGTCCTCTTTTCTTACGGTTTCTTTCAGCTCGTTGATTTTAAAGGTGAGCGCACCCTTTGCAAAATGTACCGACACCACGTCGCCCACTTTAAGCTGGTAAGAGGGTTTTGCCGTCTTGCCGTTGACTTCCACTCTGCCGCCGCCGCACGCTTCGTTTGCTACGCTGCGCCTTTTAAGTATCCTTGAAACTTTTAAAAACTTATCTATTCTCATATAGAAATTGTATCATACGCCGCCGCTTTTATGCAACAGCCTTTTAAAGTAAATGTTGCGGCGCGGGTATCCAGCGGAAAAACGTTTTAAGTCTTTTTATTGGCGGTGAAAAACAATCGGCTATGAAATAAGATTGATTTCTGAAATAAGTTTTTAACGGAAAAAATTAAAGCTAAGTAATTCAAATAGTTTTTGAAAAAAAATGTAAGAAAAGCGAAAAAGCGCATTAAAATGGCTTATAGTGGAGGAATTAAAAGCCTAAAAATAAGAATTTTTGCAGAAATCATTCAATATTTTTATTTATAGATTTTGAGTTTTTCGCACCTATTCACAAAGCGGGCGATATTTGAATTAAATGTCTGCCTGCGCAAGTATCAAAGGCAAAAGGCGCAATAATGAGTTTTGATAATGCGGTTATAGTAAAGAGCAATTGTGGAGCCGCTAAAAATTAGCTTAATAAAGATCAATCGCGAAGGCATTAAACAGTTAGCTTAATAAAGATAAACAGTTAGCTTTTATAAGAACATTCGCCGAGCCGCAAAATAGTTAGTTTAAGAGAGCTTCATTGTAAATATGTGTAGGGCGGGCATTGCTTTAAGACTGTTTGCTTGCTTAAACAAAAGTTTTGCCTTTTCATACCAATAGCCAATAAATATGAAAACATAAAAACTATGCTTGCTCAGCAGGGGCTTTTCCGTTATATTTAATAGCAAAAATATATTATCTTTAAGTTTGCTTGTTTTCTAAAAAATTCAAAATTAACGCGTGAAACGGTATTATATGACAGGGGCGAAAATAATGCAAGCATAAATTTAAAAATGAAAAAATATTTCCAATTTATCTTTTTAAAAAGAAAGGAAAAAAAAGTTGACTCATTGACAAGTCAAATGTTATAGTATTAGATGCGCTATTTCGTGCCTGAATAAACCAAATATCCCTATTTGTTTAATAAAGGGAGTCATTAAGGCTTATTGAACGGAAAGGACGCGCTTTGTTAAAGCTCTTTCTATTTGTAATATACACTAGCGAAGATGCTTTGACAACACTTTTTGAAAAATTTTTTAGGAAATATTTATAAAGGGGTGAACGTATGGCAAGAACCTTCCGTAAGAAAAAATACGGTATAAGAGAAAGGACGACTTTCTCTAAAATCAAAGAAGTTCTTGATGTCCCCAATTTGATTGAAGTCCAAAAACACTCTTATGACAGCTTTATTAACGGCGGCATAAAAGAGGTATTTGAGGACTTTTCTCCCATTGTGGATATTGGCGGCAACTTTGAACTGAGTTTCGTTGACTGCACGTTGGACCAAAAGTCCAAATACACCGAAAGGGAATGCAGGGTCAGAGATGCCACTTATTCCGCTCCGCTTAAAGTCAAGGTACGTTTAACGCGAACAGACACGGGCGAGCAGCTAGAACAGGAAGTCTATATGGGCGACTTCCCCTTAATGACCGATACGGGCAGTTTTATTATAAACGGCGCAGAACGCGTGGTGGTAAGCCAGCTTGTCCGCTCTCCCGGCGTTTACGCAAGCAGCAGCAGGGATAAAAACGGCAACGAGCAGTTCGGAATTACGGTAATACCCAACAGGGGCGCGTGGCTTGAATTCGTTCAAGACGGCGTAAATAATATTTTGTACGTTCACGTGGACAGAAACAGAAAACTTCCCGCGACCGTGCTTTTGCGTTCCATCGGCTACGGCACCGACTCAGAGATTTTAGAGCTTTTTGACAACGACGACACAATCAAAAGCACCGTTGAAAAGGACTCCACCAAGTCGGAACGCGAAGGGCTTATTGAGCTTTATAAGCGCCTGCGCCCCGGCGAAGTTCCCGCCGACGAATCTACAAGAAAACAGCTTCACGATTTGCTTTTTGACGCAAAGCGTTACGACCTTGCGCGCGTAGGCAGATATAAGTTTAACAAAAAGCTTAGCCTTGCTCACAGAATTGAAAAGCGCGTGCTTGCAAAGGACATTACCTTTGTAAGGCAAAGCACGGGCGAAGTTATTACTTACGGCGCAGACAAACGCCTTACGAGAGAGGACGCAAATGATATTCAGCACAGCGGCGTAAATATCGCTTATGTTTACGGCAACGGCGGCAAGGTTGAAAAAATTATCGGTAACGACACCGTTGAACTTAACTATTATATGCCCCGCTTTAACAGTATCTATGAGGGCATAGATTTTAAAAACCAATGCGGCATATTAGAAAACGCTAACCTTACGGTTTTAAGCGAGCTGTTGGCGCAGGGGCTTAGCAAAGAAGAAACTTTAATAGCTATTGCCGAAAGCAAAGACAGATTAGTTCCCAAGCATATTACCCGTGCAGACATTATCGCGACCATTTCGTATAACCTCAACTTAAAGTGCGGCGTAGGAAACGTTGACAATATTGACCACCTGGGCAACAGACGCGCCCGTTCGGTGGGGGAACTTGTTCAGGCGCAGTTAAGAATTGGCGTGGCGAGGCTTGAAAGGCTTATACGCGAAAGAATGAGCGCGCAGGAAAAAGACAAGGCTACGCCCCAGTCTTTGATAAACGTGCGCCCCGTTTCAAGCATAATCAAAGAGTTTTTTGGCTCCTCGCAGCTGTCGCAGTTTATGGACCAATCCAACCCCATTGCGGAACTGACGCACAAACGCAAGCTTTCCGCGCTGGGACCGGGGGGCTTAAACAGAGAGCGCGCGACTTTTGAAGTGCGCGACGTTCACTATTCCCACTACGGCAGAATGTGCCCCATAGAAACCCCCGAAGGTCAAAACATAGGCTTAATCACCTCTTTGGCTACGTTTGCCCGCATTAACGAATACGGCTTTATTGAAGCTCCCTACCGCAAGGTGGACAAAGCCAATAAAAGAGTTACCGACGAAGTGCGCTATATGGCGGCGGACGAAGAGGACGAATATATCATAGCGCAGGCAAACGAAGTGCTTGACGAAAACAGCTGGTTTGTAAATGAGCGCGTTACCTGCCGCGAGGAAAAGCTCATTGCGGAGTTCCCCCGCGACGACATTGACTATATGGACGTTTCCCCCAAACAGCTCATTTCGGTGGCGACGAGTTTAATTCCTTTTTTAGAAAACGACGATACCAGCAGAGCTTTAATGGGTTCAAACATGCAGCGTCAGGCTGTGCCGCTTCTTGTTCCGCAAGAGCCGATTGTGGCTACCGGTTCGGAATACCGCATTGCCTACGACAGCGGCGTAATGGTTATCGCCAACGAAGAAGGCACGGTAAGCCGCGTTGAGGGCAGCTCAATGGAAGTTACCGACAAAGAGGGCGCTATTCACAATTACCCCTTAAAGAAATTTGTGCGCAGCAACCAAGGTACCTGTATAAATCAAAGACCGCTTATGACAAAAGGCTCCGCCGTCAAAAAGGGAGATATTTTAGCCGACGGACCCTCAACCTGCGGCGGAGAGCTTGCTTTGGGCAGAAACATTTTAATAGGCTTTATGAGCTGGGAAGGCTATAACTACGAGGACGCGATACTTATTTCCGAAAAGCTTGTTAAAGAGGACGTGTTTACCTCAATCCATATTGAGGAATACGAAATAGAAGCGCGCGAAACCAAACTGGGCTCGGAAGAGTTTACAAGGGACATTCCCAACGTAAGCGAAGAAATGCTTAAAGACTTAGACGAAGAGGGCATTATACGCGTGGGTGCGGAAGTTGGTCCCGGTTCTTACCTCGTGGGCAAAGTTACCCCTAAGGGCGAAACCGACCTTACGCCAGAAGAAAGGCTTTTAAGGGCTATATTCTCGGAAAAAGCAAGGGAAGTGCGCGACACTTCGTTAAAAGTCCCCAACGGAGAGGGGGGCATTGTAGTTGACGTAAAGGTATTTACCCGTGAAAACAGGGACGAGTTAAACCCAGGCGTCAAAAAATTAGTACGCGTTTATATCGCCCAAAAGAGAAAGATAAGCGTGGGCGACAAAATGGCGGGCAGACACGGAAACAAGGGCGTTATTTCAAGGATACTTCCCGAAGAGGACATGCCTTTTATGGAAGACGGCACACGGTTGGAAATCGTGCTTAATCCCTTGGGCGTGCCAAGCCGTATGAATATAGGGCAGGTTTTAGAGGTTCACTTGGGCAGAATCGCGCGTTATCTGGGCTGGGAAGTGGCTACTTCCGTCTTTGACGGCGCGACTGAACAGGAAATCAAAGAACTGTTTATGGAAAACGGGCTTGTAAACGAAGAAACGGGCGAAGTTGACGGCAAAGTGGTGCTTTATGACGGCAGAACGGGCGAACCTTTTGAAAACAGGGTAACGGTTGGCTATATGTATATGCTTAAACTTGTCCACTTGGTTGACGACAAAATTCACGCCCGCTCAATAGGACCCTATTCTTTGGTAACGCAGCAGCCCTTAGGCGGAAAAGCGCAGTTCGGCGGACAGCGTTTCGGCGAAATGGAAGTTTGGGCTTTATACGCTTACGGCGCGGCAAATATATTACAGGAAATTTTGACGGTAAAATCCGACGACGTGGTGGGGCGCGTAAAGACTTACGAAAGTATAGTCAAGGGCGAAAACATCGCCGAACCGGGCATACCCGAATCCTTTAAGGTTTTAATCAAAGAACTTCAATCCTTAGCGCTTGACGTAAGAGTTATGAGCGAGGATGCCGAAGAAATTACCATACGCGACAGCGCCGACGAAGCTTCCGACCTGCTTGAAGTAACGCTCAGGGAACAGGAAGCGCGCAAGGAAGCCATGAGGGCTTTCCACGGCAACGAAGGCATTATTTTGGGGACGGAAGAAGGCTATACTTTAAAAGAAGACGAAGAAGAGTTTGATATAGGCGATTTGTTCGGCGAAGGCGAAAGCGAAACCGCGCAGGGCAAGAAAGACGACATAAAGAGTTTATTTGACGATTTGAGCGACGGCGACGACTTTTCCGACTTGTTCGGCGAAGAAATTGACGGCGATAAGTCGGACGACGAGTAAAAGGAGGGGAATATGAGAGAATTAAATAACTACGATTCTATTCAGATAGGAATTGCTTCTCCCGAAAAGATAAGAGAATGGAGTTACGGCGAAGTAACAAAGCCCGAAACCATTAACTACCGCACGCAAAAGCCCGAAAAAGACGGCTTGTTTTGCGAAAAAATCTTCGGACCTATTAAGGACTGGGAATGCCATTGCGGTAAATATAAAAGAATACGCTACAAGGGCGTAATTTGCGACAAATGCGGCGTTCAGGTTACGCAGTCAAAGGTAAGGCGCGAAAGAATGGGACACATTGAGCTTGCCGCCCCCGTTTCCCATATATGGTATTTCCGCGGCGTTCCAAGCAGAATGGGTCTTTTGCTTGACATGAGCCCCAAGCAGCTTGAACAGGTGCTTAACTTTGCAAGCTTTGTCGTGCTTGACCCTTTAAAAACCGATTTGGCAAGAAAACAGGTGCTTACCGCTTTGGAACACAAGGAAGCGGTGGAAAAATACGGCTCCAACGCTTTTAGGGCGGGCATGGGCGCGGAATCCATACAAGAGCTTTTGCAAAGCATTAACCTTGACAAGGAATCGGAAGAATTAAAGAGAATACTGACAAATTCCACAGGTCAAAAGCGTGCGCGCGCTATCAAGCGCATAGAAATCGTGGAGGCGTTCAGAAAGAGCGGCAACCGTCCCGAATGGATGATTTTAACTGTTTTACCCGTTTTGCCCCCCGAAATACGACCCATGGTTCCGCTTGACGGCGGCAGATACGCCACAAGCGACTTAAACGACTTATACAGAAGGGTAATTACGCGCAACAACAGGCTTAAAAAGCTGCTGGAAATGAGCGCGCCTACCATTTTAATCAACAACGAAAAGCGCATGCTGCAAGAAGCGGTGGACAGCTTAATTGACAACAGCCGCAGCAAGCGCCCGCAAACAGGGGCGGGCAACCGCGAATATAAGAGTTTGTCGGGTATGCTACGCGGCAAGCAGGGGCGTTTCCGTCAAAACCTTTTGGGAAAGCGCGTTGACTATTCGGGGCGTTCCGTTATAGTCGTAGGACCGGAACTTAAAATGCACCAGTGCGGTCTGCCCAAAGAAATGGCATTAGAGCTGTTCCGTCCCTTCGTAATGCGCATGCTTGTGGACACTGGACAATGCACCAACATTAAAAACGCGAGGAAACGCGCAGAAAGAGCTGACAGCAAAGTTTGGGACTGTCTGGAAGAAGTCATTAAGGACCACCCCATTTTGCTTAATCGCGCGCCTACCCTTCATAAATTATCCATTCAAGCCTTTGAGCCGGTGTTAATTGAAGGAAGGGCTATTAAGCTTCACCCCTTGGCATGCACGGCTTTTAACGCCGACTTTGACGGCGACCAAATGGCAGTTCACGTTCCTTTGTCCATTGAGGCTCAAACGGAAGCCAGGTATTTGATGCTTGCAAGCAATAATATCTTAAAACTTTCTGACGGCAGACCTGTGGTATCCCCCACAAAAGACATGGTTTTGGGCTGCTATTACCTCACCATTGACAAAGAGGGCGCCAAGGGCGGCTACCGCAAGCCGCAGGGCATGGATTGCGACATTTTCAAAGTTACCGACTTTGAGCTTGCAAGGGCGGGGCACCGCGACTGCATAGGCAAAAGCTTTTCAAGCGTGGAAGAGGCAGTTTTGGCTTACAACTCCAAAGACATTGAGCTTCAATCCATTGTAAATATACGCGTAAGCAAGGAAATAGAGGGCAAAACTTACTCTAAAATCCTTCGCACTACGGTGGGGAGAATGATTTTTAACAATGCCATTCCCCAAGACTTAGGATTTGTAAACAGAAATACTCCCGAAGAAATGCTCAATTTAGAGCTTGACAGACTTATAGATTTGAGCAGGCTTTCGGAAATTGTGGCGCGCTGCTATAAAATACACGGCACTACCCCCACTTCCGAGCTGCTTGACAAAATTAAGGACTTGGGCTACAAATACAGCACCGTTTCGGGCATTACCGCAAGCGTGTTTGATATGCATATCCCCAAGGCAAAAAAGGATATTCTCAAAAAGACGGGCGACAAGGTATTGGAAATTGAGGAAGCTTACCAACAAGGCTTAATCACCGACGAGGAACGCTATAAGGAAGTGGTTGAAAAGTGGAAGACGGCAACGGACGAGGTTAAGTCGGAGCTGCAAAAAAGCTTGACGAAGTTCAACCCCATTTGGATGATGGCTCACTCGGGCGCGCGCGGTAGCATGTCACAGATTAACCAGCTTTGCGGTATGCGCGGACTTATGACCGACCCTTCGGGCAAAACCATTGAACTTCCCGTTAAAGCAAACTTCCGCGAGGGACTAAGCGTTTTGGAATATTTTATTTCTTCCCACGGCGGACGCAAAGGACAGGCGGACACGGCCATTAAGACGGCGGACTCGGGCTATCTTACAAGGCGTCTTGTTGACGTTTCGCACGATGTAATTGTGCGCGAAGAGGATTGTTTCGCGGGGGCGCGCCCGCAAGGCACACGCCTTATGGCAATTAAGGCAAGCGACGGCGGCATTGTGGAAAAGATTTCCGACAGAATTGCGGGCAGATACGCGATAGAAGACGTAGTCAACCCCGCTACGGGAGAAGTTTTGGCAAAAGCCGACACAATGATTTCAGACGAAGCGGCGAAAATTATTGAAAGCGCCGGCATTGAAAGCGTCAATTGCAGAACGGTGCTGACGTGCCGTAGCAAGCAGGGTATTTGCGCAAAATGTTACGGCAAAAATATGGCAAACAACAGCCAAGTTCCTTTGGGCGAAGCGGTAGGCGTAATAGCCGCGCAAAGTATAGGCGAACCGGGAACGCAGCTTACCATGAGAACCTTCCATACGGGCGGCGTAGCTACGACGGAAGACATTACGCAGGGCTTGCCCAGAGTTGAAGAATTGTTTGAGGCGAGGCGCCCCAAGGGTGTTGCTATTTTGTGCGAAAACAACGGCAGAGTGGTAATTACCGACAAGGAAAACAAGCGCACCGTAACAGTTTCCGACGGAAATTTAACCAAAGCTTACGACATTCCTTATACCGCGCGCATTAAAGTGGCGGAGGGGGATAACGTAACGAGCGGCGACGCGCTTACGGAAGGTCCTGTTTATCCCCACGATTTGCTTAAAACAAAGGGCATAAGGGCGGTGCAGGAATATCTGTTGAAAGAAGTGCAGTCCGTTTACCGCCAGCAGGGCGTTACAATAAACGACAAGCACGTTGAAATAATAATCAGACAAATGCTTAAAAAGGTTAAGGTGGAAGACGCGGGGGACACCAAGCTGCTTCCCGGCGAACAAATTGACACCTTCCGCTTTGACGACGAAAATATGCGCGTATTGGAAGAAGGCGGAAAACCCGCGGCGGCAAAGAGAACGCTTTTGGGCATTACAAAGGCAAGCTTAGCTACCGAAAGCTGGCTGTCGGCGGCGTCATTCCAGGAAACGAGCAGAGTTTTGACGGAAGCGGCTATTAAAAATAAGATTGACCCCTTGTTCGGGCTTAAAGAAAACGTAATTATAGGCAAGCTTTTAACGGCGGGCACGGGGCTTAAAGAATACCGCAGTTATAACGTAAAAGAGATTATAGACACCATTACGGAAAACGACGTAATGTTTGAGGACGAATTTTAAGTTTACAGCGCTTGACAAATAAAGAGCCGTTAAGTATTATATGCTTTGGCTTTGTTATAAACCAATCACTATGTAAAGGAGGTAAAAAATGGCGACAATCAACCAACTAATTAGACAGGGCAGAAAGAGCGAGGTGGAAAAGAGCAAATCTCCCATGCTGGGCAACAGCCCGCAAAGAAGAGGCGTATGCCTTTCGGTAACTACCACCACCCCCAAAAAACCTAATTCCGCAATGAGAAAAATCGCAAGAGTGCGCCGCACCAACGGTGAAGAAGGCACGTGCTACATTCCCGGCGAAGGGCACAACTTGCAAGAGCACAGCGTTGTGCTTATCCGCGGCGGCAGGGTTCGCGACTTGCCCGGTGTCCGTTACCACGTCATTCGCGGCACGCTTGACACAACAGGCGTAGCAAACCGCAAGCAAGGCAGAAGTAAATACGGCGCTAAGCGTCCCAAGAAGTAAAAACGCTTAAATTAGTTACAGCATTTAGTGATTGGACAAAAGATTATTGTTTAAGCCCTTCACTAGATAGGCAGTATGCCAAAAAAGGCAGAAGTTTCTCCGGCAAACAGCCGTTGAGTAAGCTGTATCTAAAATGAAAAACAAAAAAAGGCATTAAACAAAAATCAGAAGGAGGTAAAAACAATGCCAAGAAGAAGCGGAGTCCCAAAAAGAGACGTTCTTCCCGACCCAATTCACAACAGCAAGGTGGTGACAAAGGTCGTAAACCAAATTATGCTTGACGGCAAAAAAGGCACGGCGCAACAAATAGTTTACGGAGCCTTTGATATTATAAAAGAAAAGATGAACGTTGACCCCATGGAAGTATTCAACCAGGCAATCAATAACATTATGCCCGTTTTAGAGGTCAAGGCAAGGCGCGTAGGAGGCAGCAACTATCAAGTTCCTATGGAAATACGCCCTGAAAGACGTCAGACGCTTGCTATAAGATGGCTTGTGCAGTTTTCCAGAAAAAGAGGGGAAAAAGAAATGTATCAGCGTTTGGCGGGCGAACTTATGGACGCCTATAACGGCGCAGGCAACGCGGTAAAGAAAAAGGAAGACATGCACCGTATGGCGGAAGCCAACAAGGCTTTTGCACACTACCGTTGGTAATAAGAAAAAAATTATGGCAAGACAGTATCCTTTACAACACGTGCGCAATATAGGAATAATGGCGCATATAGACGCGGGCAAAACCACCACGAGCGAAAGAATCCTTTTCTTCTCAGGCAAAACGAGGAAAATAGGGGAGGTGCACGAAGGCACAGCCGTTATGGACTCAATGGCGCAAGAACAGGAAAGGGGAATTACTATCGCTTCGGCGGCCACTACCGTTCACTGGATTAACCGCTTTGACGGCATAGACTACCGCATAAATTTAATTGATACTCCGGGGCACGTAGACTTCACCGTTGAAGTGGAAAGAAGTTTAAGAGTGCTTGACGGGGCGGTCGCGGTTTTCTGCGCCAAGGGAGGGGTTGAGCCCCAAAGCGAAACTGTCTGGCATCAAGCTACAAAATACAAAGTGCCCAAAATCGCCTTTATTAATAAAATGGACATAAAGGGCGCTAACTTTGAAAACGTAATCGCCATGATGTGCAAAAGGCTGCACACCAAAGCTATGCCCGTCCAAATACCCATAGGCAAAGAAGAAAACTTTATCGGTATGGCGGACGTAATAGAAAACAAGGCGTATTATTTCACCGACCCCTCGGGCATTACCTTTGAGGAAAAAGCCATTCCCGACGATTTGCGTTTAATTGCGCAAAAATACAGGGGAGACATCGAGGAGTTTGTCGCGGGGCGCGACGACGCGCTGACGGAAAAATTTTTAACGGGGCAGCCCTTATCAATAAGCGAAATCAAGCAGGGGCTTAGAAAAGCCACTATCGCGCTGGAAGTTACCCCCGTGCTTTGCGGCTCGTCATACCGCAACAAAGGCGTTCAGCTGCTTTTGGACGCAGTATGCGATTATTTGCCCTCCCCCGCCGACGTTGACGGCGTAGAGGGGTTTTCGCTCAAAGACAGAGATAAAAAGGAAATAAGGCACGCGTCAGACAGCCAGCCCTTTTGCGGCATCGCTTTTAAAATCGTTGCCGACCCCTTTGTGGGCAAGCTTGTTTATGTCAGGGTTTACAGCGGCAAGCTGTCGGCGGGAAGTTACGTTTTCAATAGCAGCAAGGGCAAAAGAGAGCGAATAAGCAAAGTTTTGCAAATGCACTCCAACCAAAGGCAGGAAATAGAGGAAACCTACGCCGGTGAAATAGTAGCCGTAGTAGGGCTTAAAGAAACGACGACGGGAGACACGCTTTGCAGCGAGGGCGCCCAAATAGCGCTTGAAGCAATGACTTTCCCCCAGCCTGTCATTAAAGTCGCCATTGAACCCAAGACCAAGCAGGGGGGAGAGCGTATGATGGAGGCTCTTGCCCGCCTTGCGGAAGAGGACCCCACCTTCAAAACTTATGTTGACAAGGAAACGGGGCAAATCATTATTTCCGGCATGGGCGAACTGCATTTGGAAATCATCGTTGACAGGTTGCTAAGAGAGTTCCGCGTGGAAGCCAACATTGGCAAGCCGCAGGTGTCGTTTAGGGAAACCATTTCCAAAACGGCGTCGGCTAACACCAAATTCGTGCGTCAGTCGGGCGGGCGGGGCGCATATGCGCACGTCGTGCTGCAAGTTGAACCGCTGCCCGCGGGAAGCGGCATTATAGTTGAGGACGAAACGGTGGGGGGAGCTATTCCCAAGGAATATATTCCCGCCGTTATGCAGGGCGTTAAAGAAGCGGCTCACGGCGGCATAGTCGCCGGTTACGAAGCCATTGATATAAAAGCGACGATATTAGACGGGTCTTCACACGAAGTTGACAGCAGTGAAATCGCTTTTAAAACTTGCGGCGCATTAGCGTTTAGGGAGGCGGCTCAAAAAGCGGAACCTATTTTGCTTGAACCGTTAATGAAAGTGGAAATTACATTGCCCGAAGAATATTTGGGCGACGTAATGGGCAATATCACCTCGCGCAGGGGCAGCATTTTGGGCATTGAGCCTATAAACGCCGTCCAAATTATCGCCGCCAACGTGCCCCTTTCGGAAATGTTCGGCTACGCCACGAGTTTAAGAAATATGACGCAGGGGCGGGGCACTTACGCAATGCAGTTCCAGCATTTCGTCAAGGTGTCGGAAGTCGTCAAGCGCAAGCTTTTAGGTCTTTAAGCGCATAACATTTTGCAAAAAAACGATAGACCAAAAGACAATTATAAGTTATAATCTATAAAGGCAATTATGCCTTAACGGTTTTAAAGACCAATAAGCCATAAGCCTTTGCTTTAAAAAGGCAAGCAAAAGAACCATGTAAGTCAAATGCTTTAAAAGGCATAAAACTTAAAAAAACACAAAATATTATAAAAATTAACGACCAGTTTTTAGGAGGTAAAAAATGGCAAAGCAAAAATTTGACAGAAGTAAACCGCACGTAAATATCGGTACTATCGGTCACGTTGACCACGGCAAGACTACCTTAACCGCAGCTATTACTATGGTTATGAGTATGGAAGGCAAAGCCGCGGTAATGAAGTATGACGAAATTGACAAAGCTCCCGAAGAAAAGGAAAGAGGCATTACTATCAACACTTCCCACGTTGAGTATCAAACTGATGCTCGCCACTACGCGCACGTTGACTGCCCCGGACACGCCGACTACGTTAAAAATATGATTACCGGCGCCGCTCAAATGGACGGCGCTATACTGGTGGTTTCCGCCGCAGACGGTCCCATGCCCCAAACGAGAGAGCATATTCTTTTAGCCCGTCAGGTAGGCGTGCCCTATATCGTGGTATTTATGAATAAAACCGACCTTGTTGACGACCCCGAGCTGTTAGAGCTTGTTGAAATGGAAGTCAGAGACCTTCTTTCCAAATACGAGTTCCCCGGCGACGATATCCCCATCATTAAGGGAAGCGCAAAAGTTGCTATGGACGCGGCTTTGGCGGGCAAAGGCAAGGACGACCCCGCTTTCAAGTGCATTCACGAACTTATGGACGCAGTTGACAGCTATGTCCCCACTCCCCAAAGAGCTACCGACAAACCTTTCTTGATGCCCGTAGAAGACGTATTTACCATTACCGGTCGCGGCACCGTCGCTACCGGCAGAGTAGAGCGCGGCGAAATCAAAATGGGCGACACGGTTGAAATCGTAGGACTTAAAGACGAAATCACCACCACGGTTGTAACGGGCGTTGAAATGTTCCGTAAGCTGCTTGACAGCGCTGTTGCGGGCGACAACGTAGGCTTACTGCTACGCGGTATCAAAAGAGACGACATTGAAAGAGGCCAGGTTGTTTCCAAGCCCAAGAGCATTCACCCCCACAAGAACTTTGAAGGTCAAGTATACGTTTTGACCAAGGAAGAAGGCGGACGCCACAGTCCTTTCTTTAACGGCTACCGTCCCCAATTCTACTTCCGCACCACCGACGTTACAGGTTCAATTGAGCTTGAAAAGGGCGTAGAAATGGTAATGCCCGGCGACCACACCAAGATAGTCGTTAAGTTAATCACCCCCATTGCCGTAGAAGAAGGATTGCGTTTCGCTATCCGCGAAGGCGGCAGAACGGTAGGAAGCGGCGTAGTTTCCAAGATTTTACCCGATTAATTTTAAATAACGAAAATAGACAAAAAAGCCTTGCAAATGCAAGGTTTTTTTGTTTTTCAAAAACAAGCTATTGACAATTTTTTTAATTTTTGGCCTTGGATTTTGGCAACTTGTAAGAACTTGGCTTTGCAAGATTTTAATTAAAACTTGATAGCCAATTCCAGTTAAAGTATTTATATAAAGGTTTAGAGAAAATATTTTATATTGTTTATATGAAAAAAGGTTTTGAGAAATCAGAAAAATTATATTTGCTATAATCCGAAATATTATGATAATTCCGTCTAAAACTATTATTAAATTATAATACAGTTTGTTATATTGCTATAAAAATTTTGAAAATATTGCGGTGAAGTTTTATTGTTTAATTAAAATATGACTAAATAAAAAAGCGTCATTAAGAAAAGTAAAAACTTTATTCATATAATATAATTTTACCGTTGTTTATCAGCGGTTATTGAATTTTGCCATTCGGAAGTTAGATTTTGACGCATTGTAAAAAGAAAACATTTTTCGCTTGTTTTTGCCCCCTTACATTTCTCAAACGTTAAGACAAAAAAAGGCGGCGGAAAAAAATCATTGCCCTTACTTGTTTATGTTGCTTAAAATTAAATATAAGTTGAAAAAGCGGCGGAAAAAATATAATAAGATAAAAAAGTAAAGGTATTACAGTCTTAGAAATATTTAATACCTAAAAGATAGTCGGCGGAAACGTCAAATAAAGCGCACAAAGAAGCCAATTGCTCGTAGCTGCACTCGTATATGCCCGCCTCGTAGCGCTGATATACCGGTTGAGCGACGCGTAACTTCTGCGCCACCTGCCGCTGAGTCATTTTGCACGCCAATCGGCACTCTTTTAACCTTTTACCCACTTCTTCTTTCATTGTTGTTTTTATTTTTGCCTTTAAGCAAGAAGGTCTTAATGAAAAGGCAACCGCAAACTGTTTGCATACTCTGCCCTTTTTTGTGCGGCGGCGCGTAAGTTTTCCGCGCTTTAATTTTGCCGCGCCCCTCTTCCCTTCTTGCAGGGATTTATCAGTTAAAATTCCTTTGTAATTCACGCCTTTTTTGTCCGTCATTTAAAGTAGTAAGTTTGTGTCTTTAAACAAAGAGAATTTTCTAGTTATATGTTGAGCAAAATCTTGCATAATATTTCATCTTTCACAAAGATATTGCGGAAAATAACAAAAAAATTTGCTTATACCTTGACAATAGAATACATTTTATGTATCATGGTAGAAAAATACGCAAAGAGTATATAAAAAGCGCAAAAGTAACACGGGTAACTTGAATATATCTTTCAACTTATTTTTCTTTTTGTAACTTTTCGTTTTTACAGGGAAAAGGGGCTAAACCAGCCCCTTTTCTCTTTCGGCGTTTTTTTAAAATCTTACAGAGCGCTTTTCTTGGGTAAATAACGCAAACAATTTTGGAGGCGGGCTAAGCTTTTTCGGGTGCAGGGAGGTTTTGCCCAAGATTTTTTTGGGGTAATCCGTTGACAGCCTGTTGCATCTGTGTTATTATTACCTAGCACCTTTAAAGGGTGTTAATTTTTCGCGTTGAAAAACAAAACGGAGAGAAAAAAATGGCTAAAAAAGGCAACAGAGTCAAAATTACGCTTGCTTGCACCGAATGTAAGAACCGCAATTACGACAATATGAAAAACACAAAAAACACTGCGGAAAAATTGGAGCTGACGAAGTATTGTTCCACTTGCCAAAAGCACACCACTCACAAGGAAGCAAAATAACAGGAGGAGATTACTATGGCGGAAAAAGCCAAACGTCCCAATATGTTCAGCAGGTTGGGCACGCACCTCTCAAAAAGCTGGTCTGAACTTAAAAAAGTTTCTTGGCCCAGTTTTACTACCGTTGCAAAAAATACCGGCGTAGTCTTGGTTGTAGTCCTGTTTTTCCTTGTCATAATAGGGGCGGCGGACGCATTCTTGGGTTGGCTTTTAAGCCTTATAACACAAGTGGGCTAAAATAAATGGAAGAAATAAAGCAGGCTAAGTGGTATGTTTTGCATACCTATGCGGGTTATGAGGCGATAGTCAAGGCAAGCGTTGAGCAAATGGTTGCCAACAACAATCTGCAAAACGTAATTACCGACATAAAAATACCTACCGAGCAGATAGTTGAAGAGCACAACGGAAAGAAAAAGGTAGTTGAGGCAAAGGCTATGCCCTGCTATGTTTTTGTTAAGCTCATTTATTCCCCCCATATTTGGTATCTTTTGACCAATACGAGAGGCGTTACGGGGTTTGTAGGTCCTCAGGGAAAGGCGTGGGAGCTTACCGACGAAGAAGTGCGTAAGCTTAAACTTGAAGTCATCAAGTTTGAATGCGCTCTTAGCGCCGGTCAGGACGTGCGCGTAATAGGGGGCGCTTTTGAAGGGCACATAGGCACGGTTAAATCCATTGACCAGCAAAGACAAAAGGTTACGGTGGCGCTTTCAATGTTCGGGCGCGAAATTGACACCGACATGGAGTTTGACCAAGTTGTGGCGATAGATAAATAAGACTCGGCAATCGCATTTTTGCAAAGCTAATATAACCTTTTAAAGCTTTGCGCACAGTATTTTAATAGCTGCCGCAAGAGGGACGATTAAAAAACAAAACCGCAAAATTTTTTTGGTTTTGTAAAAAATAAAGAGAAAAATAGTTCCGTATTGAATTACGGAACAGTGGAAGAGGGAAAACCCTCGTCATTACCACAAAGGAGATATAAAAATGGCAAAACAAGTAACCGCGGTTGTGAAACTGCAACTGCCCGCCGGAAAAGCGACTCCCGCTCCGCCGGTAGGTTCGGCGCTTGGTCCTACGGGTTGCAACATACCCATGTTTGTTAAAGAATTCAACGCCAAGACGCAAGATAAAGCGGGGCTTATTATTCCCGTAATTATCACCGTTTTCAAAGACCACACTTTTTCTATGGTCTTAAAGACTCCTCCCGCCCCCGTTTTAATCAAAAAGGCATGCGGTATTGAGTCGGGCAGCGCAGTTCCCAACAAGACGAAAGTCGCCCAAATAACTAAGGCGCAAATTGAAGAAATCGCCAAACTAAAAATGGTTGACCTTAACGCGGCCAGCTTAGAGACTGCTTGCTCTATGATTGCGGGGACGGCTCGCAGCATGGGCATAACGGTAGCGGACTAAGGGGGGCGACGAAAATGAAAGGTAAGAGATTTGCAGCAATTGAAAAAAGTATTGAACGCCAAAAGCTTTACGAAATTGAAGAAGCCGTTCAGCTTGCGATAGATAACGCCACGGCAAAATTTGACGAAACAATGGAGCTTCACATCCGTTTGGGCGTTGACCCCAGACACGCCGACCAACAGGTAAGAGGCGTCGTAGTTCTTCCTAACGGCACGGGCAAGAAAGTCAGGGTTTTAGCGCTCGCCAAGGGTGCGAAAGCCGACGAAGCGCAAGCCGCCGGCGCCGATTTTGTAGGCGGGGAAGATATGATTGCCAAAATTCAAGGCGGCTGGTTTGACTTTGACGTATGCGTAACCACCCCCGATATGATGGGGCTTGTAGGACGCATAGGTAAGCTTTTAGGACCTAAGGGCTTAATGCCTAACCCCAAAAGCGGCACCGTAACTATGGAAATCGCAAAAGCCATCACCGACGTTAAAGCCGGTAAAGTTGAATACCGCGTTGACAAGACGGCTATATGCCACGTTATTTTCGGCAAAAAGAGCTTCGGCAAAGAAAAGCTTGTGGAAAACCTCAGAACTCTGATGGACGCAATCATCAAAGCTAAGCCCGCTGCCGCAAAAGGCACATACCTCAAAAGCGTGGTCATTACTTCCACCATGGGCGGCGGCATTAAGTTAAGCTACAAAGCCGCTTAAAAACAACTTACAACTAAATACCCTTTTAGTATCAGAGACGGCAAGTAAAAAGATAAATCTTGCCCAGATACAAGCAAAAAGAAAAAAGTTTTCTCCACCCTTGTATCGTTTACGCTGCAAGGGTTTTTATTTGAAAATAATTATGTAAAGGAGGAAAAAGACAAAGTGAAGGAAATGAATGCTTTAAGACAAGCGAAAAGAGAAGAAGTTGACCAAATCAAGCAAAAAATTAAAAACGCTAAAAGCGTGGTCATCGTGGACTACAAAGGCTTGACGGTTGAACAGGACACGCAGCTTAGAAAATCTTTCAGAGAAGCTAAGGTTGACTACAAAGTATTGAAAAACACCTTAGTGCGCCTCGCGTTTAACGAACTTGGCTACAAGGACTTTGACAAATCGCTTAACGGACCTACCGCCTTGGCTTTCGGACATGAGGACGCCCTTGCCTGCGCAAAAACCGCGTCCGAATGCGTCAAAAAGTTTGAAAAGTTTACAATTAAATGCGGTATGTTTGAAAACACTTTTGCCGACAGCGCAAAAGTTGAGGCTTACGCCAGCGTTCCCACCAAACCCGTATTGCTTTCCATGCTCTTATCGGTGATGCAAGCGCCCGTAAGGGGACTGGCGGTCGCGCTTAACGCGGTAGCTGAAAAAGGGCAATAGGCATTTTACCTGAAAACCCCTTGCCGTTATTCCGTAAAAATATTAAGATAATCGGCAAAAGTTTTTAAAGTCAAAAAAATCACCCGTGAAAAACCCGCTAAATAAACAGCGGTTTAGGGTAAAAAGCGTTAAAGCGCACAAACAAAAATAAGGAGAATTATTATGGAAATAGCACAATTTATTGAGGAAATCAAAAAGATGTCCGTTTTAGAGCTTAACGAACTCGTTAAAGCCATAGAAAAGGAATTTGGCGTATCCGCAGCCGCTCCCGTAGCCGCCGCTGGCGCCGCCGTAGCAGAAGCCGCTCCCGTTGAGGAAAAGACAGAGTTTGACGTAATTTTAAATTCTTTCGGCGAAAAGAAAATTGACGTTATCAAAGTTGTCCGCGAACTCACAGGTTTAGGTCTTGTGGAAGCTAAGAACCTTGTTGAAAAGGCTCCCAGCACCGTTAAAGAAGCTCAACCCAAAGAAGAAGCTACTAAAATGGTTGAAAAGCTTAAAGCCGCAGGCGCTACCGCCGAACTCAAATAAGTCCCCGTTAAGTAATTTAATAACTTCAAAAATAAGACGCTTTTATAACAAGGCGTCTTTTTTTGTTTAAATATGGGAAATAATACAGTAATTTTTATACAACTTCAAATAAAAAGCTCCTAATATTTGCGGGAGGAGATACCGCGCGGCAGATGTTGGCTAACGGCTTCTAAATTAAAAAATATGCACAGTAAAATTGGCTATTGGCTGTTTTGGGGCTTTTGCAAATTGTAGGCGGCGGTAACTTAGCGCGCTTTGTTTCAAGATATTTCCAAATCCGCCCCCAAAGCCATAGAAAAAAAACTTACCGTTAGCGCGCTAATTTAATAACCGCCCTTGATATTTTGTCTTTTGGTAAGCCTTGAATATAAAAAGCCGCTCTTTTAAGCGGCGCAGCAGTTTTTTAAGGCTTTTAATTAACCTATATAAATGACTTTTATTGAGACTTACTTAATAAGCAAATACTTATCTGACATCAAACAAGAATTGAGATTTGCCGCATTATTCGCTTGCGGCTTAAATATAGATTATAAGCGCTAATTTACAATATCAGTTTATGACATTAAAGTTAACTCTTAAAAATCGCCTTTTTCCAAAGCGTTGAGCATTATTTTGGCGCTTGAAAGGTTGGTCGCCAAAGGTATTTCCTGCACGTCGCAAAGCCTTAAAAGCGCCGATACATCGGGCTCATGGGGCTGGGCGGTTAATGGGTCGCGCAAAAAAATAACCAAATCCAACTCCTTTTCCGCCACCATTGAGCCTATTTGCTGGTCGCCGCCCAACGGACCGCTCTTCATTCTTTTTACGGCAAGGCGGACGTTGTCAACTATAAGCTGCCCCGTGGTGCCCGTAGCAATTAAAGTGTGCCTGCTCAAAGTGTCTTTGTAGCGCTGCGCAAGTTCAATCATTTGGGGCTTTTTCTTGTCGTGGGCGATTAAAGCGATTTTCATGTTTACTCCACAGATATTTTGATATGGACGGACACTTCGGCGTATAGCTTTACCGACGCGTTGTATTCCCCCGTCTGGCGAATGGGCGTTTCAAGAGAAATATCCCTTTTGTCAATGGCATATCCCTGCCTATTAAGTTCGTCTGCGATTTCCTGGCTTGTCACCGAACCGTAAAGCTTGCCTTTTTCTCCTTTTTTGGCTATTACCGTTATTTTTTTGCCCTTTAAGGAGGAAGCTATACTCAAAGCTTCTTGTTTTTCTGCCTCTTTTTTATGTTTTTCACTCGCGGCGGCGTCATTAAGTTTTTGAATGAGCTGAGGGGTGGCGGCGACGGCAAGCCCGCGCTTAATCAAAAAATTGCGCGCATATCCGTCTGAAACCTCCGCTATACTGTCCTTTTTGCCCGTGCCCTGCACGTCTTTAAGTAAAACAACTTTCATAATTTTTTTCCTCTTTTACATTGTAGCTTTCCTTTTGCTTATTGTCAACAGCGTTGCATAAAAGCGGTCTTTTCAAAGCAAAATAAAAGAAAAAGGAGGAATGGCTGTGGGAAATCAATGTATTAAATGCACAGTCGCGCACTGCATTCATAACGATGCGGCAATGAGCGACTGCAAACTTAACAGCATTATCGTAGTGCCCTCTATCAATAATCCCGAGGCTCACTTTTGTAAAAGTTATGAACCTATGTAAAAAAACGTAGAGGATAAAAATCATGCCTCCGCATAGTGTGTTTGAGCGGAGGAAGGGGGAGGGGCGTTATGTTTCCCTCCCTTTTTCAAATCTTGCAAATACGCTCTGTAAACAACATAGTAACAAAATAACAAAATATCAAAATGAGAAAAATAACAGTAACAAGTAACAAAGCAACGTAGTGGCAAAAATAACAAAGCGGCAAAGAACAAATCTTAAATAGGTAAAAATAAAGAAACCCTTTTGCCTTTTCAAATAGCAATAACGCGGAATAGGAAAATTGTTTGCGGTAATGCTTCAAAAAATCGCATACTTCGCAGTTGCCTCTTTACGGCATGCGGATTTAGCAGCCGCGTTAATGTTCCGCGTTTTTAAGCAAACTTAAAACGCGTCAAATTATATTTTATTGGGTTATATGTTTGCCGCAAGGAGGGGCTAAAAGAGAAACAATAATAATCCTCCTTAAAAAATAGTAAGATTTTTGCGCGGCTTATTTTGTTTTTCCTTGACACTTGGCAAGATATGGAATACTATAAAAGCACCGATTATTTATCTATACGGAGGATAAAAATGTTAGACTCACCTTCAAGTTCCATTAAGATTTTTTCGGGAAACGCCTCCCGGGATTTGGCAACGGGGATATGCGAGAAGCTGGAAATGCCTTTGGGCGACATGGAAGTTACCCGCTTTTCCGACGGAGAAGTCGCCGTTAATATCCGCGAAACTGTGCGCGGACGCGACGTTTTCATTGTGCAATCTACCTCCGCGCCCGTAAACGACAACTTAATGGAGCTGCTGGTAATGCTAGACGCCTTTAAGCGTGCCTCGGCGGGGCGCATTACCGCCGTTATACCTTATTTCGGCTATGCAAGACAAGACTGGAAAGCAAGGGCAAGAGACCCGATAAGCGCCAAATTAGTTGCGGATTTAATTACGACGGCGGGCGCCGACAGAATACTTACTATGGATTTGCACTCGCCCCAACTGCAAGGATTTTTTAATATTCCCCTAGACCACCTTTTCGGGCAAGCCGTGCTTTCAAAGTATTTCATTCAAAACGGCTATAAGGGCGAAGACATTGTAATAGTAGCCCCCGACGTGGGTTCCGTTAAGCGCGCGCGCAGTATGGCTACAAAATTTAACGCCCCCATAGCCATTATTGATAAGCGCCGCCCCAAGGCAAACGTTATGGAAGTAATGAATATCATAGGCGACATTGAGGGAAAATTCTGCATTATGGTGGACGATATGATAGATACCGCCGGCACCATCTGCCAAGGCGCGATAGCCCTAAAAGATCAAGGCGCGGCAAGGATTTTTGCCTGCTGTTCGCACGGCATATTCAGCGGTCCAGCAATTCAAAGAATTATGGACAGCCCCATTGAACAGCTTGTAACGCTTGACACCATTGAGCTTCCACCCGAAAAACTGTGCAGAAAAATTGTGCAGGTAGGCGTGGCAGACCTTTTCGCCAGCGCCATAGCAAACATATATACCCACAGAAGCGTATCCAAGCTTTTTGAATAATTTAAAGCCTTAGTTCGTTTATTATACTTAAATAAAGTCAATACTCCCTTTACCACGGTAGGGGGAGTTTTTTTATGAAAAGACTGATTTTTCCGTTTCTTACGCTTATATGCCTGTTCGCGTTTCTTCCGAAAAATTTAACGGACATTTATATGCCCTTAAACAGTTACTGCTACATATTCTGCGCCCAAAGCAGCACGCAAGGGGCGGAGGATTTAGGCAACGGTTACATGGTTTTTTGCGAAAGCCAAGATTATGTCGAAACATTAAAAAAATGCAAAAACGTTGAGGGGGTAAGCGTAGTTTATAACTGCGCGAGCGCCCAAATTAAAGAAGTCATAGCACTGCTTGACGCTAAAATCATCTTTGATTTGTCGTCGGACGCAATTACCGATTTATATTGCCGTAGCGCCAAAATAAAAGGAGGGGTGTATATTGACGGGAAACTCGTCAACTTGCAGATATTTTATGCGCAGGGAAAAATAAACGTAGGCACGCCTCTTTTGCTGGGAAGCTATTAGGACCATTGCGAAAAATACATAAAAGCGTCTGTTTGTTGTGGATTTCCGCTTGCCGCAACATTGAAAGTATACGCTTTTTATCCGCTTACGGATAATTATTAAGGGAAGGGCGGTTTTATATCTTTTTTTAGTGTAGAAAATATATAAGCGCGGGCAAGACAACGGCATATTACTTTTCTAACTTCTAAGGTCGGCTAAATAATTTTTTAGTATTATTACATAGCTTTTTTGTTTTAGGTCTTTTTAAGCGTTACAGATTTTTTTATGTGACGTAAGGCTATTTGGCAACTCAATAAGTTTTCTGAGCGGTTTAAAGCGCGATACATACAAACTCCAAAAATCTTTAAAAAGCAAAAAATCTTTGCAAATTTCAATGAAAAAAGGTTTATTTGAGTGTTCCTATGTAAATACTTAAAAAACTATCACATTAGGAGGAAAAAACTATGTCAAGAACGCGTTCCGCTTCGCAAAGCGGTTTCGTAAGATTTCTACGCAACAACCTTGCGCTTATTATCATCGTCGTTTGTCTTCTGTCAATTATTACAATCGTGGTGGTAGCCAGCATAAATGCAAATCTGCCTACCGTTGACCCCGACCCCGACCCCGACCCCGACCCTGTCGTTGACCCTGACCCCGATCCCGATCCCGACCCCGTTCAGGTCTTTTTGCCTCCCGTTGAGATTTATACGGTGGGAATGGACTACACCGACGACAGCGAAAATCTGTTTGTCTTTAACAATACTTTGGGCTGGTGGGAAGCTCACCGCGCCGTTGACTTTTTGGCGGAGGACGGAGCGAGTGTTAAAGCTATGAAAAGCGGCACAGTGCTTTCTGTTGGCAGCACCTACGGACTGGGCGAATACGTCAAAGTTGACCACGGAGAGGGCATTGTTGCGACTTACGCCTGTTTAAAGAATGTATGCGTAACGGCGGGGGCTCAAATTGAGCAGGGGGCAAAGCTGGGCGAAGTAAGCGACAGCGCCAACTATGAGTTTAAAGACGGTCCCCATCTCCACCTTGAAATGACGCTAAACGGCGTAAAAGTCAACCCTTGGGACTATATTGACACAGGGGACTAGTAAAATTATAAAGCGATAATAAGCAAATAAACCGCAAACAATACAACTAAAAAATAACAGCGCAATTTTGGCAAAAAGAAGGGGCATAACGCCCTTTCTTTTTACCTTTAAGTCTATTAATAATTATACTTTTTATTTTCTTTTGTATTTACGCGGCGATTAACCGCTGCAAAAACCCTGTCTTTATGAATGATGTTTTTGACCACGCCTATAAGAATATATCCGCAAAGGCAAAATATTTTAAAGGGCGGCAGATGAACTATTACAATGTCAAGTTAATTCAATAGGTTATGTTATTAGCCGCAGATTAGCCGCGGCAATTTATCAAGATTTTATATCTGTCAATTTGAGGGGTTTTTCGCCAAATATGTTTTTTCAATGCCTTTTGCTTTCCTTTATAATTTTTTTAAGGTGATAAAACGGTGGCGGTTTACATTGAATACGCAATTCTTGATAACCTAGTCTTTGACTTTTGCATTCTCTTTGCGCTGGCAAAGACACTGCACCTTAACGCTTCTTTTTTAAAAATTGCGCTGTGTTCCGCCATTGCCGCCGCTTTTGCGGTTATAATCCCGCTTTTAAGCCTGCCTTCTTGGCTACTGCTCGCCGTAAAAACGTTTTTTGGACCCTTTATATGCCTGTTGCTGTGTAAAAAAAGCGAAAAGCGAAAAATCGTTTGGTCTATCCTGCTCTTTTACGCATACACATTTGTGTTGGGGGGAGCTGTGCTCGCGCTGCTTTTCGCCTTGTGCGACTTTTCCTTTGAAAACGCCGCGCTTTTTTATACATCCAAGCTTCCGATGGGCGTTTACTTGCTTGCCTTAATGGTGTTTTGCTATTTTGCCTACAATTTAGTCAAGTATTTAAGGGGGCTGCGCATTACGGCGTCTTTGGAAAAAACCGCGGTGCTTGACGTTTACGGCATAAAAATCAAAACGCAGGGTTTTATTGACAGCGGGAACCTCGCCAGGCAAGAGGGAATCCCTTTGTGTTTTGCGCTTGATAAACGGCTTTGCCGCAAAATCGGTCAGATAGCCGCTTCTTTGATTGCGCAGGGGCAAAAACCTTTAAAAAGAATAAGCTGCGTTACGGTGGGAGGGTGCGAAAGATTTCTAAACGCTCTTTTGTGCCAAGCGGAAGTTGAGGGAAAAAGACTGACTTGCTATGTAGCTTTGTCCAAATCAAAGGGAAGCGCCGCCCCATACGCACTTTTGCTTCCCGCCGACTTTTTAGGAGGAAAAAATGAATATACTGCAACTGTTAAAAAAACTCCTTACAATTAAGGGGATTGACGAAAAAATTATTGCCTACATATGCGGAAACGACGCCCTTCCTACGCCTTTGCCGCCCGAAGAGGAGCAGCGGCTGCTTGAACTGGTAGCCTGTTCCGACGCAAAAGCAAGGGACACCTTGATTGAGCATAATCTGCGCCTTGTGGTTTACCTCGCCAAAAAGTTTGAAAACACGGGGCTTGAACTTGAAGACTTGGTTTCGGTGGGCACGATAGGTTTAATAAAGGCGATAAATTCTTTTGAGCTTGAAAAGAAAATAAAGCTTGCCACCTACGCCTCGCGCTGCATTGAAAATGAGATTTTAATGTATTTGAGAAAAATTGTAAAAAGGCGGCTGGAAGTTTCTCTTGAAGAGCCGCTAAATGTTGACGGCGAGGGAAACGAACTGTTGCTTTCCGATATTTTAGGCACGGAAAGCGAGGGCGTGTATTCTTCCATTGAGCAGTCGGTGGAAAAACAGCTGCTTTTTGCAAGCATTTCGCGGCTTACCAAAAGAGAGCAGCAAATCGTGTTAATGCGTTTCGGGCTTTTCGGGCAGGAGGAAAAGACTCAAAAGGAAGTCGCCGATTTACTGGGTATTTCGCAGTCCTATATTTCGCGGCTGGAAAAGAAAATTATTTGCAGGCTCAAAAGGGAAATAGCCAAAATGGTGTAAAACGCATAAAGGCGGTTTATTTAGTAAAGATATAAATATGGAAAAAATTATGTTTTGCGGCGGCGGAAGCGGCGGGCATGTTCTTCCTAACGCCGCTTTGGCGCAGCTTTTAAAGGGCAAAGCCGACATTCATTACCTTGCGGGCGGCAGCATAGAGGGGGAATTGCTCAAAGATTACCCCTTTATTACGTTGCACAGTTACAGCCCCCCTAAGTTTAAGCGGCAGTTTGCGTTAAGCAACCTCGCGCTTCCCTTTGAGTTTGCCCGCGCGCGCAAAAGGGCGGAGGAAATACTAAAAGAAGTCAAGCCCGACGTGCTTTTCAGCAAGGGCGGTTATGCCTCTTTGCCCGCCGTTTTGGCGGCGCACAAGCTGGGTATTAAGTGCGCGGGGCATGAAAGCGACAGCAGCTTGGGGCTTGCACACCGTCTGTGTTTGAACAAATACGAGAGGTTATTTACCGCTTATCCCTTGAAATTAAAGACAAAGACGCCCGTAATACAATCGGGCGCGCTTTTAAGACAGAGTATATACAAAGGGAACGAAAAAAAAGGGCTTGAAACTATGCGTTTTGACAAAAGCCGCCCCATACTTTTGGCAATGGGGGGAAGCTTGGGGGCGCTGTCGCTCAATAAAAAAGTTTACGCCGCGCTTAATTTGATTACGCCGCGCTTTGACGTATTTATGATTTGCGGCAAGGGTAAGCAGGGGGAGTTTGAGCAAAGCGGGCGTTTCCATAGGGCGGAATATGTAAAAAATATAGCCGACCTTTACGCCTGCTGCGATATTTGCGTAACGCGTGGCGGGGCAAACGCTTTGGCGGAATTAGCGGCGCTAAAAATCCCTTTTTTTGCGGTGCCCCTTGCGCGCGCGTCAAGGAAAGAGCAAAACGCAAACGCCGCCTATTACGTCGGCAAAAAGGCGGCATTAAGTATTGAAGAAGATAAGCTTACGCCCCAATGTTTAAGCAACAAAGTTTTTGAGCTGTATGACAACAGGGAGTATTATAAAAAGGCTTTGTCGGCGGTTAAGACTGACGGGACAAAGGAAGTCGCCCGATACCTTTTATCTTTGATGCAAGGCGGCAAATAAGACTATTTTTACAATCGAAAATAGTTTTATTTGCAGAAATAACACTTAGTTTGTAAGGTAAATCTTAACAGTGTTTCGCGCCTTGTGAATATTTAAATTATCAGTAGTAGGCGCTCTTTGCCAATAGTGCAAAAGGCGCCGCGCAATTTAGCGGTTTATGTCAACCCGAAAGTTTTAGCGCTTTTAAAAACTCCGGCGGCGCAAAAGCCAAACTGTCTTTTTCGGGTTTAATATGACCGTAACGCTTCGCTTTCAATATTAAGGCACGCTCTACGGCCAAAGCATCTTTTACAAGTATAATATGACCGTAACGCTTTTGTTTTTAAATTAGGGCAAGCGCAACAGTTAAGCAATGTAGAGACTTTGCAAAACCATTGGTATTGCATATTTAAAATGAGCAAAGCGAAACAAATAGCCAACTTTTTAATATCCGCTGTTACTCGCAATGTTTCTGCTTTCAAAAACGGCTTGAATTTCCTTTGGGCGCACGACGGTAGCTTGGCGTTTATTTTCGCCGCCGTATTTGCTCAAAAACGCTGCGATATCAAAGCCCGCCATACTTTTAGGTATTACGTTGCTAAACAGCTTTTTCTCAATTTCCTTTATGTCGTATTTCATTTTTATTCCCTCCCTTATTGACAAACCCGTTTTATACCTGTATTATACCATTGTATATATGACAACTGTATGTCAGCATATAAAAATATTTTTTAAAAAAAGGAGATATTTTTTGCAAAACGCAGTGATTCTAGGAATGCTTTTAACGCTTTTGGACAGAAAGACGGTAACGTCCAAAGAATTTTCCATTAAATACGAAATATCGTCGCGCACCGTTTACCGCTACATTGATACTTTAAACGCCGCAGGGGTGCCCGTTTATTCCGTAAGCGGCAAGCACGGCGGCTTTTCCATAAAAGACAGTTTCAAGCTTGACGCCGCTTTTTTTACTTCGGAAGAATATACAAGGCTGGTTCAATCGGTAACGGCTTTTGACGTGCAGGACAAACTGACGCTTAGCGTTGCCGACAAAGTAAAATCGCTTTCAAGGGGGCTGCACGCGGACTACACTTTAAAGAGCGGCCAGCTTTTGGTGGACGCGCCCACTACGCCTCAAATGCAGCACAATTTGGCGCTTTTAACAAAGGCGGTGGTGGAACTTAGGGTTTGCCGAGTTGAATACCACGACGCGAAAGGGGAAATCACCCTCCGCGACCTTTTGCCTTGCTGTATGGTGCTTAAAGAAGGATTATGGTATATCTATGCGTTTTGCAGGCTGCGCGGCGATTACAGGTTTTTTAAGGTAAGCCGCATAGCTTCTTTGGATTTGACTGAGGAATATTTTGAACCCTTGCCATACGACATTGACGGCGCGCGCGCCCTTGAAGCGCCTAAAAAATCGCGCGGCGTGGATTTTTGTATTAAGCTTTTGCCTTCCGCCCTTACGGAGGTGGAAGAATGGCTTGGCGTAGATTCGGTAATAAAGACCAAAGACGGTTACGCCGCTTATGCCACATTGCCCTTTGACGAGTTTTTAATAAGCAGGCTGCTTTCTTTTTGCGGCAAAATTGAGGTAATAAAGCCCGAAGAACTGCGCGCCGCCATTTTTTCTTCCGCTAAAAAAATCCTTTCGCAATACGGTTAAAACTACGCCGTTTTTGTCGGCGAAGTGATATAATGGACAATAAAAAGAGGAAGCGCTCATGAAACTTATTTTTCCAAGCAAAAAATATTTGAGTTCCTATTTGGAAGCGTTAAAAGAATATGCCGACAACAAAGTTGATACTTACCGGTTTTTCGACGCCGCAAACTGTGATATTTTTAAAAAATTCGACGATTATAAAATGGGAAACAACCTGCCCAAGGGATATGTTAAAGCTACATATTTTTGGCTTGTTGACAAAAGGGACTTTGTGGGCGAAATATCAATCAGGCATGAGTTAACCCCCGATTTGCTTCGTTTCGGGGGCAATATCGGCTACGGCGTGCGGTTTTCTAAGTGGAACTTAGGCTACGGCGCGCTTATGCTCAAAATGGCTTTAAGCTACGCCAAAAGGGAAATAGGGCTTGACAAGGTTTTAATCACATGCAACGACGACAACTTAGCCTCCGCGCGCGTAATTGAAAAAAACGGCGGCTTATTGCAGGACAAAATATTCAACTCATTGCCCGACGGCGACAGAATTACAAGGCGATACTGGATAGATTTAAGAAACTTTTAGCTTGAAAAGTAAAAAGCGTATTATTCTTTAAATTATTCAACTGCTGTTAATAAGTTTATAACTGCGCGGACGCATAAAAGAGTTAAAGGAGTTTTATATGACCGACTATCAGCAAAGTTTGGAAGTTATGAGGCAATTGTTTCAAAAAGATTGCACTTTCGTTTTGGCGACTGCAAAAAACAACGTTCCTTCGCAAAGGGTCGTTGACGCTTATTTTTACAACGGGGAGTTTTGGATTGTAACGTATGCTAAGTCAAATAAGTTTTTAGAAATATCCCAAAACCCAAACGTTTCTTTGTGCAATAATTTTCATATCTTTCAAGGAAAAGCCTATAACGAGGGGCACCCTTTGCTGAGCCAAAACAAAGAGATAAGGGAAAACCTCATAAAAGTATTTGAGGTTTGGTATTTTGCCCATAACGACGAGAACGACGAAAATATGTGTTATATAAAAGTCGTGCCGCAAAAGGGATTTTTCCACAAAGACGGCAAGGGCTACGGTGTTGACTTTATAAACCAAAGGGTGAAGATAATACCTTTTTCACGTGATATTTAAATGATAATCGGCATAAAAGCGGCAAAAGGACGGTAACCGCGCCTTGCAAAGCTACTTTATGCTTTTTAGTCCTTCATATAATTCGTTAAGGGATTTTTATTTTTCGCACCGTCCGAAAGGAAGTTCTTTATTTTCGCCGAATTCCACAAAAAACACTTTGTCAACTCAACCGTTTGCTCTAAGGAAGTAAAAAAGTGTATATAAGCAAAATTATACGCCTTAGAACCTTGTTTAAAACTTATAATCAGCGACTCGGCGACCTAGTCTAAGGATAGATTTTTAAATGCATAAGCTCGTGAACAATTACTTCCTCATGTTTTCTTGATTGGGGTTAGCGGCGTTAAGCATCAAAACTGCCTTTTTGTCGTCGCAGTCAATTTTAAAGTCGCCTGTTTTTTTTCAGTCTTTGTCTTCAATAAATTGAAGTTTTATGTCCCATTCGGGAGTAATTCTAAGTTTTTGCACCATTTTTTAAATAATTTGCGGGTATTATATCTGCCCATAAATGTTTTTCATAAAAAAATATATAGCACAAAGTATAAAGACTTTGATTGCTTTTGAGAAAAACGCGCAGTTTTTAAATATTTATTGCTTAATAAAGCAAATTCCCCCTAATTTAGGGGGAATTGTTTACCCAAAAGACTGTCATTTGAGCTTTTATAAAGTCCCCAAAATAATTTGAGGATTATTTTCAAGGCTGTGCATTCCGCTTTGACTGCCAACGCCGAACAGGTATGCAAGCAGGCGGCTATTCCAAAGCTTCCTCGTAACACACGGCTAAATCCGCTTAGTGCTGCTGATTCCTCCCTGACACGTTTCACGGCTAACCGTTGCACGAGACCTTGGCGTCAACGCTCCTTACTTGCTCCACGCTTCCCACGCCGTAGCCGCAAATCGGACATTCAGCTCCGCTGTAGTGGGTTGCGGACGACAGGGCACCACTAGCTCCCCGCCTAGCACAGCTACGATATTATATAGTAAAGCGCGCTAAATTGCAACACCTTTTTTGGCGCTCTTGCCCTTCTTTGTCATACTCTCCGTCTGTTCTATTTTTAATATTAAAAAGTAGATGATACATCATCACATAAATAGTTACAGTTATAAAAAGGCTGGCTTATTTAAAAGAATACAAGCCGAATAATTTAGGTTTTATCAACACTCTTTTTTTGGTACGGTAATTCATTTCACAGATTTACTTCACCTTTTTTACGCATTTTAAGCTTGCGGTCTAAAGCGGCGGTAATATCTGATATATCTTTCTTTTCATCCGTACAAATTAAAGTAATGCCTGCTTTTTTATATTGCGCAAGTTTATATTCTTTTTGTTCTGTGTATTGTTGGTTGCTTTCATCGTATCCCCAATGCTCAAGCCAGATTTCTTCTCCTTGATATTCAGGTAAATAAAAATCGGGGTGCAAGTCATGGTCGGGATTATCATCGATAGGAAGCGCTTTTTCATAAGCGTGACGGATTTTATTGTAATATAAGTAGTTGTCAATATCCCGCTCTGATTTGCTTTTAACAATATGTCCGTCAGCACAAATATATTTGCCTTCGTATGCTTCGTCCATCAATTCTATTTCGGTGCACCTTGAGATTTTGAGTAGAATTATTTTATTTTTATATTTATGATAACATTTTTTACAAAATAAGAAACCCTCGGTATCGCTCTTGCAAATAATGCAACTGTTTTGTGTTTTTTCCGCATCCAAAGCTACTACTTTCTTTTCACACTTACAAGATTTATCTGTGAAATGCCATGTGTTGCATTTTTCGCATTTCTCAATTTTGTTTTCATCTTTTAATTTAAAACAATTTTTACATAAAGGATAAAATCCGCTTGTGTTACCACAAATTTGACAGTTAGCCATATGTATACTTCCTTATTTTTTATAATTATATCAAAATAGTTAAGAAAAGTCAAAATATAATAATTTTTCCCTAAAGAAAAATTGGTTTAACTTCCCTTAATCCTTTTACTGCATATTCGCTTTACAAAAATGAGCAAATTGGGTAAACTAAACTCAAAGTAAATGCGTTATTTAGCAGGGACAAGGGTAAAAGCAACTTGCCTACAAAGAGAGCGGCGCACTTTTTAGTCTTAAAAAACTTTTGTTGAATCTTTTAGGTTTTTAAAACAAGGTTTTTTGGTCTGAATCGGGGTCTTTTGTAAAAATCAGCAGGTTTACAAAGGCTCGTCTGGTGAAAGCGCCGATAGAGGGTCTTTTTCTTATCACCTTGCAAGCAGGTTTTCCCAAAAATATTTTTTAGTAAGAAAACACGCCAGCCCGCCGTTAAAGGGGCGTTGCATAAAAAGAGGAATTTCTCTCTTTAAGTGCATCTTTGAAATGGTAAAGGCATGCCGCTCTTTTTTCAAAGGACGGCTTTTTTATTTTTTGCGGCTAAAAAACGCGCAAAAGAGTAAAAAGTATTTGCCGTCCATTTTTCAAGTGTTAAAAAACCTTGCAAGTATGCTGATTTTTATCGGCGGCGGCAATGAAAATGTTTTTTATGTGAAGGCAAGTTATAGAAAAAACCGTTATTGGCTTGCGGTTAAAACAAAAAGTTTGCTGCGCTAACCGTATAAAAAGGTAAACTAAGGGCAATGCAGATTTTTTAACTGCGGATGATAAATTGATAATCGGCATTTCATAAGAAGAAGTAAAGCGCTAAACGGGTTTTTGCAAAAATAGTTTTGCGTAAAATAGGAGGAAAAATGTATAAGAGCGTTGACTCCGCCTTAAATTTCGTCAAAAGAGAAAAAGAGGTATTGGAGTTTTGGGAGAAAAATAAGATTTTTGAAAAAAGCTTGAAGCTGAACGAGGGCAAGCCGACCTTTACTTTTTACGACGGTCCGCCCACGGCAAACGGAAAGCCTCACATAGGGCATGTGTTAACGCGCTCAATAAAAGATATTATTCCCCGTTACCGGGTGATGAAGGGCTATTCGGTGCTGCGAAAAGCAGGGTGGGATACTCACGGTCTGCCCGTTGAGCTTGAAGTTGAAAGGCAACTGGGGCTTGACGGCAAGCAGGACATTGAAAAATACGGCATTGAGCCTTTTATAAAAAAATGCAAAGAAAGCGTTTGGAAATATAAGGGCGAGTGGGAAAATCTTTCCCGCCGCGTGGGTTTTTGGGCGGATATGGAAAACCCTTATATCACTTACGAAAACGATTATATTGAGTCGGAATGGTGGGCGCTTAAAGAAATAGACAAGATGGGGCTTATTTACAGAGGGCACAAAATCGTGCCTTACTGCCCCCGCTGCGGAACGGCGCTTTCCTCGCACGAGGTGGCGCAGGGCTACAAAGACATAGAGGAAAAGTCTATCGTCGTGCGCTTTGCCCTTGCAAACAAACCCGATACTTTCTTTTTGGCGTGGACCACTACGCCCTGGACTCTTCCAAGCAACGTCGCTTTGTGCGTCAACGCCAAAGAGGACTACGCGACAGTCGAGCACAACGGGCAGTATTTTATTTTGGCAAAAGAGCTTATAGGCAGGCACTTCGAGCAAGGAGAATACAAAGTCGTAAAAACGCAAAAGGGAAAAGAGCTTGAAGGGGTAAAATATCTGCCGCTATTTGCCTACCAGCAGGAAAAAAATGCCTATTTCGTAACCAATGACGACTATGTAACTCTTACCGACGGCACGGGTATAGTGCATATCGCCCCCGCTTTTGGCGAGGACGATTCCCGCGTGGGGCAAAAATATGACCTGCCTTTGGTGCAGATGGTGGACGACAGAGGCCGTTTTGTCAAAGAAGCGGCGGGCATTGAGGGCGTATTTTGTAAAGACGCCGATAAGCTTATCGTAGCCGACTTAAAGCAAAGGGGGCTTTTGGCAAAGGAAATTATGTTTTCTCACAGCTATCCTTTTTGCTGGCGGTGCGACACGCCGTTGCTTTACTACGCGCGCAAAAGCTGGTATATCAAAACGACCGCCGTCAAAGATAAGCTGCTTAAAAATAACGCCAAAATCAATTGGATTCCGCAAAACGTCAAAAAAGGCAGAATGGGCAATTTCTTGGAAAACCTCATTGACTGGGCGATTTCAAGGGAACGCTATTGGGGAACCCCTTTGCCCTTCTTTGTTTGCGACAAATGCGGCAAAGTTCACGTGGTGGGAAGCAGAAAAGAGCTGTCTGCTCTTTCGGGCTGTCCGCAGGACATTGAACTTCACCGCCCCTATATTGACAAGGTTACTTTTGCCTGCGATTGCGGCGGAACCTACAAAAGGACGCTGGAGGTCATGGACTGCTGGTTTGACAGCGGAAGCATGCCCTACGCGCAGCACCACTATCCCTTTGAAAATGAAAAAACCTTTGAGCAAAACTTTCCCGCCGACTTTATTTCCGAAGCGGTTGACCAAACAAGAGGATGGTTTTACACATTGCTTGCACTGTCAACGCTGCTTTTTGACAAGCCCGCCTTTAAAAACTGCATAGTATTAGGGCTTGTGGGCGACAAAGACGGCATAAAAATGAGCAAGCATAAGGGCAATGTGGTTGACCCGTGGGACGCGCTCAACAAACAGGGCGCCGACGCCGTAAGGTGGTATTTTTATACGGGAAGCCAGCCCTATCTGCCCAGCCGTTTTTACGACGAGGCTGTAAGCGAGGCGCAGCGCAAGTTTTTGGGCACGCTTTGGAACACCTACGCCTTTTTTGTGCTTTACGCTGAAATTGACAAGTTTGACCCCTCGCAATATGCTTTGGAGGATTGCAGCCTGTCGGCGCTTGACAGTTGGGTTTTATCAAAATTAAATACTTTGGTTCACGAAGTTGACAAAGGGCTTAAAGAATATAAAATAACGGAATCTGCGAGGGCTATTGAAAACTTTACCGACGAGCTTTCAAACTGGTATGTGCGCCTGTCGCGCGAGAGATACTGGGGAAGCGAGTGGACAAAAGATAAGCAGGCGGCTTACGTTACCCTTTATACCGTTTTGACAACCATTTCCAAGCTTGCCGCGCCTTTCGTGCCCTTTATTACGGAAACTATTTACCAAAACTTAGTTCCGTCGTTTTTTCCCAGGCAACCGCAGTCGGTGCATTTATGCAAGTACCCGCTGTCCGACAAAAAGTTAATAAACAAAGAGCTTGAAGAGGGAATGGAGGTTGTGCGCAACCTTGTCGCGCTGGGGCGTTCTTGCCGAAACGCAAGCAATATTAAAAACCGCCAGCCGCTGCAAAGAGTGTTTATTGTGGCAAATTATCAATTAAGCGAAGATTTAAAGCAAATAATAAAAGAGGAATTAAACGTTAAGGAAGTGGTAAACGCCGAAAAGGCGGAAGATTTCATTTCATACGAGTTAAAGCCGCAGCTTAAAACCTTAGGACCCAAATACGGCAAGCTTATCAACCCCATTCGCGCTTATTTGCAAAATGCCGCAAACGCCAAAGAAATTGTGGATAAAGTAAGAAACGGCGAAACTTACGCGGCACAAATTGAGGGCGCTAAGGTAGAGTTTGTACAAGAAGATTTGCTTATCAACACTTCTTCAAAAATGGGCTACGCCACGGCGAGCGAAGGGGGGCTTACGGCTGCGTTAGATACCGCTTTAACGTCCCAGCTAATTGAAGAAGGGCTTTTAAGGGAACTTATAAGCAAAATTCAGACTATGCGCAAGGAATGCGGTTTCAGCGTTACCGACCACATTGTTTTAACGGTTGTGGGTGACGAGGAAATTTCTGCCGTCGCGCTAAAATACCGCCATATTTTGGAAAAGGAAACGCTTTCCGACAGTTTCGGCGGTTGTGTGGGGCAATGCAAGGAATGGGACGTCAACGGGCGCAACACCACTATTTGCATGAGCGTAATTGTTAAATGAAAATCGCTAACGATTGGAAAGATTATAGCGTCTTAGCCTGCGGCGACGGCGAAAAACTTGAAAGGTGGGGGGAGTATATTCTATTGCGTCCCGACCCGCAAGTAATTTGGCATTGGCAAAACAAACCCCTTGTCAAGCCGCACGCGCATTATCACAGAAGCGACAAAGGCGGCGGCGAATGGGAATACTTTAAACCCCTGCCGCAGCAATGGAGCGTTAAGTGGCGGGATTTGACCTTTTTGATTAAACCTATGGGCTTTAAGCACACGGGACTTTTCCCCGAACAGGCGGTAAACTGGCAGCAAATGATTGATATGATTTCTTCCGTCCGCCGCCCCGTAAACGTGCTGAACCTTTTTGCCTATACGGGGGGAGCGACTGCCGCCTGCGCCTATGCCGGCGCTTCGGTATGCCACGTTGACAGCGCGAAGAATATGGTGGAAAGGGCGAAAGAAAACCTTGCGGCGTCGGGTCTTGCTCAAAAGCCCGTGCGTTATATCGTTGAGGACTGTCAAAAGTTTTTAACGCGCGAGATTAAACGGGGCAATTTTTACGACGCAATAATCATGGACCCGCCAAGCTACGGCAGGGGACCTAACGGCGAAATGTGGAAGATTGAGGAAAATCTTTTTGATTTTTTAACGCTTTGCGCCAAAGTTTTGTGTCCTAAACCGCTTTTTGTTTTAATAAATTCATATACCACGGGGCTGCAACCGCTTGTGCTTAAAAATCTGCTCAGTATAGTTTTGAAGGATTTTGAGGGAAGCTGTGAAGCTTACGAAGTGGCATTGCCCACACAGCAGGAGGGAATTTATCTTCCCTGCGGTGCGTCGGCAATGTTTAAGGGTAAAGGCAAGGGAGAATAATATGGCAAGAAATTTTACAATGGAAGACGTGCCCCTTTTATACGAGGATAACCACCTTTTGGTAGTGCTTAAACCTTTTAATATGCCCTCGCAGGAGGATAAGACGGGGGACGCAGACCTACTGACGCTTTTAAAGGGCTACGTTAAGGAAAAATACAACAAAGAGGGGGATGCTTACGTCGGACTTGTGCACCGCTTAGACAGGGTAACGGGGGGCATAATGGTCTTTGCCAAAACCAGCAAGGCGGCGGCAAGGCTTAGCCAGTCTTTTGCCACGCACGAAATTGACAAAGGATATCTGGCGGTGCTCTGCGGGCAACCATATCAGCCGCAGGGTCAAATTGTAAGCTATCTTAAAAAGAATCCTCTGACAAACACCGTATTTGTGGCTACCGAAAGCACGGCGGGCGCAAAAAAGGCTGTGCTGGACTATAAGATTTTAGATAAAAAACAAGACCTTTCCTTGGCGGAAATAAGTTTGGAAACGGGCAGAAGCCACCAAATACGCGTGCAGTTCGCCTCTTTCGGCAACCCCGTTTACGGCGATGTGCGCTACGGCGGCAATAAAGGTTCCCCCGCGGGAAACAACCTCGCCCTTTTTGCGTATAGGCTTATATTTAACCATCCCGTGTCCGATAAGCGCATGGTATTTGTCGCCTATCCGCCTCAAACCAACCCGTGGAACCTCTTTGAAATAAACAATTATATTGACTACTTCCACGCGGGAGAATAAACGGTTTTTTTACTTTGCTTTAACCGTTTTTTTGGTTTTATACGAAAGAAAATATGGTAAAAACTATCTTTATAGCCTTTTAAGAATTTCGGGACTTGTTCCCGTTTTTTTGTTTGGGCAAACGCGCTTTGAGCAGGGTGGTAATGCGAGAATAAAGCTGCTTAAAGCCGCTTTGAATGTAATGGCAAAAGAATTATATAGGTAAGCGCCGCCTTAAAACTTCAAAGCTAAATCAGTAATAAATATTTTCCCCGAAGTGCCGCAACAAAGCGGCGTAAAAAAATAAAAGATGCCGTCTTGCCTGTTATTTTTTGTATTTAAAAGTATAAGCGCGCTTTTCACAAAGATTATGTATTAAATGCTTTAAAATAATGTTTGTTAATTTAATTTAAGTTTTGTGCGATACGACGGATTATGCTTAATAAGACTGTTAATAAAAACGCCGCCGCCAAAAATACGGAAAAATTAAAAATGCGATTAAACAAAATGCCCGACTAGCCGCGATACCCAACGCTCAAAGCAAAACTATTTAACAAATAAAATATTTAAAAAGCAAAGGTAAAATTAAAAGATAAGCATAAAACAGCCGCTTGAAGTATTTTCAAGCGGCTTTGCGATTTTCTTTTTTAAATATTAGCCGATAAAGATATTTGCATTGCGCTAATCTTGTTTTTGCGGTTATTCCCCGTTAAATCGTAATACAAAGTGTGTTATCTTTTGGATTGCCATAAACAGTTTAGGAGATACTGTCGGCGGGTTTTCAAAATCCGCAGATTTTGTAAGGTTTATTTCGGGGTCCCAATTAAAACAAAGTTTTAATTGGATATTTTACGGGGTTACTACCGCCACCGCGCAGGCAACCGTTGCGCCTACCATGGGGTTGTTGCCCATGCCTATAAATCCCATCATTTCTACGTGAGCGGGGACTGAGGAGCTGCCCGCAAACTGAGCGTCGCCGTGCATTCTGCCCATGGTATCCGTCAAGCCGTAGCTTGCGGGACCTGCGCCCATATTGTCAGGGTGAAGCGTTCTGCCCGTGCCGCCGCCGCTTGCCACCGAAAAGTAGTTTTTGCCCTTTTCAATAGCCCATTTTTTATATGTGCCCGCTACGGGGTGCTGGAAACGGGTGGGGTTGGTGCTGTTGCCCGTAATAGATACGTCAACGCTTTCGCGTATCATAATGGCTACACCCTCGCTTACGTCGTCGGCGCCGTAGCAGAGTATCTTATTTCTTTCGCCCTTGCTGAACTCAACGTTTCCTACAACAATAAGCTCGTCCTTTTGGCGGTCAAATTGCGTCTGAACATAAGTAAAGCCGTTTATGCGGCTTATAATATACGCCGCGTCCTTGCCCAAACCGTTTAAAATTACCTTTAAGGGAATATTACGCACTTTGTTTGCCGTGCGCGCTATGCCTATTGCGCCTTCCGCCGCCGCAAAGCTTTCGTGCCCCGCCAAAAAAGCAAAGCATTTTGTGTTTTCGTTTAGCAGCATCGCCGCTAAGTTTCCGTGCCCTATACCCACTTGTCTGTGGTCTGCCACGCTTCCGCTGATACAAAAAGCCTGCAACCCCTCGCCTATTACTTTTGCCGCTTCTTCGGCGTTTTTAACATTTCTTTTAATCGCGGCGGCGCAGCCTGCCGTGTAAGCCCAAACTGCGTCGTCAAAGGCTATGGTTTGTATTCCTTTCACGATTTTTTCGCAGTCAACGCCCCTGTTTAAACAGATTTGGTGCGCTTCCGCTAAGTCTTTTATGCCCTTCGCGTTAAGAAAGGCGTTGATATTTTTTATTCTTCTGTCGTAGTTTTCAAAGGTAATCATAGCTTTTCTCCTACTCTTTGCGCGGGTTAATAACTTTAACCGCTTCGTCAAATCTGCCGTAACGACCCTTGGCTTTTTCCAAAGCGTCGTTTCCGCAAGCGCCTTTTTGCACTTCTTCCATAAGTTTTCCTAAATTAACGTATTCGTAACCTATTATTTCCCCCTTTTCGTCAAGGGCAAGCTTGGTTATATAGCCTTCGGTGTCCTCTAAATAGCGCACGCCCTTTTTGGCGGTGCTGTAAATTGTCGCCACTTGCGAGCGCATGCCTTTGCCGAGGTCTTCTAACCCCGCGCCTACGGGAAGCCCCGCGTCGGAAAAAGCCGACTGCGACCTGCCGTAAACAATTTGCAAAAACAACTCCCGCATTGCGGTATTTATGGCGTCGCAGACAAGGTCGGTATTGAGCGCTTCCAAAATCGTCTTTCCCGTTAAAATTTCCCCTGCCATTGCGGCGCTGTGCGTCATACCCGAACAGCCTATGGTTTCTATTAAAGCCTCTTCAATTACGCCGTTTTTTATATTTAGCGTTAACTTACAGGCGCCCTGCTGAGGGGCGCAGCGACCTACGCCGTGCGTTAAGCCGCTTATGTCTTTAATTTCTCTTGCCTGCGTCCAGCTTCCTTCCTGCGGAATGGGGGAGGGTCCGTGATCGCACCCTTTTCTGACGCATACCATTCCTTCAACTTCATGTGTATAGTTAGGCATACTGTTATCTCCTTTTTAGATAGTTTAGCGCTAAATATATTATATATTTATCTTTAATTAAGGGTCAAGCGATTTTTGTTCCGTTGTTTTTTGCGCCAAATGTTTTTTCCGCTTTTGCTTTGACTTTAAGGCGGTATGTGATATACTAAAAATATGATTTGTGATTTTCATTTGCACTCTACAAAGTCCGACGGCAAGTTGACCCCTTCCGATTTAATGGAGCGGGCAAAGAGTAGAGGGCTTGTCTGCGCCTCTTTAACGGACCATGACACCGTAGAGGGCGTAAGCGAAGCGGTGGGCAAAGGGGGCGAGCTTGGGCTGCAAGTTTTGCCCGGCATTGAAATAAGCAGTTACGACAATTTTGAAGTGCATATATTAGCTTATAATATAGATTACCTTAACCCCGCCCTTTCCGACGACTTAAAAGAACTCAAAGAGCTGCGCAAAGTGCGCAACTACGCCATAGTCAAAAAACTTGCCGAATGGGGAATACACGTTGACCTTGACACAATTTACGCGCAGGCGGGCGACAAAACCATAGGCAGACCCGACATTGCGGACGAAATGGTAAAACTGGATATTATCCCCAGCCGTTTGGCAGCCTTTGACGAGTATTTGGGCTACGGCAAAAAAGCCTATGTGCAGTCAAAAAGATTAACGCCCAGAGAGGCGATTGAACTTGCGCTTAAATACAAAGGCGTACCCGTTTTGGCGCACCCCAAAAACTTAAAGCTTTCGCAGCCCGCCCTTGCAGACTATGTCCTTAACTTAAAAGGCTACGGCTTAATGGGTATTGAAGCGGATTATTATTCACATAATGATTTAGAGCGTAAGTTTTACCGCTCGCTTGCCGATAAGTATAAGCTTATCGTAACGGGGGGAAGCGATTTTCACGACGGACAGCACGGCGGCGAAAGCGTTTTTTATCCCAACAAGCTGACGCGGAAAGTTTTGGGAATAATTGATGAACAAAAAAACTAATATATTTATTAAAATAACGGTAATAATCCTTGCGCTCACCCTGGGGGTGAGCTTTTTTTTGCCCAATTCAAAGTCATTAATACAAAGTTTTAACGGAACCGTTTCGCAATGGGAATATCCCTCAGAGCAAACTTTTAACAGCTACCAGCTTTTTTCACAGAACATAGAGAATAATGAGTTGGAGTATCCCTTTCAACAAATCTTTTACAGGGATAATTCCTGTTTTCCCGAAAACCAAAGCTTTGATGGGGCAGATTTTGAGTGCGCGTCAAAATACGGTATTCAGGCAGATTGTGAATATCTCTCAGAGCAAACTTTTAACAGCTACCAGCTTTTTTCACAGGGCTTAGGAAATAACGGGTTGGAATATTCATCAGAACAAATCTTTAAAGGGGTTAATCCGCAGTTGCCGCAAGCGAAAAACGCTAACGCGGCTAAGCGGACGCAGGAGCTTCCCTGGGACTGCGAGTTAACTTTAAGCTGCGGCGGCTTGACTTACAACTACAAGTTAAGCGACAACATAAAGGGGCTTTCGGCAAAAAGCAAAGCTTCGCGCGCCCTTTATTGCTCCCCAAAACTAAAAAAACAGCGTATTGAACAGCTTGTGAGGGAGGGATACAGTTACTACCAGGCGGTTTACTACGTTTTGCCCAATATCCATAAGATTATCGCCGACATTTCCAATAAGCTCAACAAGCCCGCGTTGGACGCAACGGTAACTTTTAGTAAAAGTGGTTCTTTTACCTACACGGCGGAAAAAACGGGGCGCTATTTGGAATATGAGGGGGCGTGCGCCATAATCTACCGCGAAATGGCAAGGCAAAAGAACATTGAACTGCCTTTGATTACTTTGCAGCCCCGCGTAACGCAGCAGTTTTTAAAAGACCATACCCTATTGAGGGGGATTTTTTCCACCGATTTTTCCGCAAGCGGAAGCAACAGGGCAGCGAATATTAAGCTGGCGCTTTCTTCCCTTAACGGGCTTGCCGTTGCCCCCGAGGAAAGGATTTCCTTTAACAATACGGTGGGGGCGCGCACGAGGGAAAGGGGCTATAAGGAAGCTAAAATCATCATTGAGGGGGAATATGTAAGCGGCGTGGGGGGAGGTGTCTGTCAGGTATCCACAACGCTGTATAACGCGCTTTTGCTTTCCGACATTCAGGTGCTTAGGCGCGCGCCACACAGCTTGCTAAGCTCCTACGTTTCACCCAGTTTTGACGCTATGGTAAACAGCTCTTCGGGCGACTTGGTGTTTTACAACAATACGGGGCATACCCTTTATCTGTCGGCATACGCCGAAAAAGAAAGGGCCGTAATTAAGTTTTACGGCGCGCCCAACGACTATGAAATAGTGCGCAAAAGCGAAATTATCTCTCAAACGCCGCGACCGGAAAAAATTTTTATTGACCGCGAGGGCAAATACGCCGACAAGGTGATATACGACACCGACATTTATATACTTTCGCAGGGGAGCGACGGCATGGTTTCTAAGGGAAAATTGCTTTATTATAAGGATAATAAGCTTATAAAGGTCAAAGAGCTTGCGCGCGACACCTACAAGGCAACGCCGAGGATAATTGTAAAGGGTGCGTTGCCCTTCCCCGCGCTTACCCAAGAGAAAGAGAATAAAAAAGCGCTTCCGCCAAGCGAAAAAAGCGGGAAAAACGTTAAGCCTTGATAAGGTTTTAATGAAATAATGTTAAGAGATAAAAAAGCGTTAAGAATAGCTGCGGTATTCATTTACTTTAATGCAAACCGCTAAGTTTAAAACCGAAGCAAAAAAAATTTTAAAAAATGCCCTAAGCAAAGTAAAGGCTAAAAATGTTTTGTTTTTAAAAGGGCATACGCGCTTTCTATTTGCGAACTTACTGTGACGCAGTATCTAGCATATTTTTATGCTTGCCTCAATGAATTCAAAAAGTATATGAAAGCAAAAATATAAGACAGGTTTTTTCATAATTTTTTCGCCGCGCTTTGTTTATTTTCCGCTATTTTTGCAAGACAGCTTAGTATAATTTAAGCTATTTTATAACAATTTTGGTAATATGAGTAACGTCCATAATTGCAAGTATAACAGCGGTAAAAACCGCTTGCCAACCCCCGCAAAAACCGCCGCGCAAATTGAGAACTCTTAAAAAGCGCAAATAAAACTTATTGCGCCTCAAAAAAATCAATGGGTTTTAAGCACTCGCTTTGCCTTCCTCAATTGAAATAACGCTTGTATATTGACGGCGTTTGTTGTATAATAATCTTTACAATTACCGTCGGAGGGGATAAAATGCCTCAAAAAAAAGACAGCAGACAAGGCGTCGGCGCCGTTGACAAAATAGCGCAGGGAAGAAGCCTTCCGCACAGCGGCGAGGCGGAAGCCAACCTTTTGGGGTGTATTTTAACGGACGCTGAGTTATCCCTTGACATATTAAACAGGCTGACGCAGGAGCATTTTTATTTAAACTCCCACAAAACGATATTTTCCGCAATGCAAAGCCTTGCGTCGCGCAACGTGCCCATTGATTTGATTACGCTTATTGACGAGCTTGAAAGAATGAGCGCCTTGGCACAGGTAGGGGGGCTTGACTACCTTACCAAAGTTCAAGACAGCGTTATAAGCGGGGCGGGTTATAAAGTATATTTTGATATAGTTGAAAGAAACTTTGTGCTTCGCACTCTTATACGCACCTGCGGGGGCATAATTGAGCGCGCCTACGTTGAGCAAAACCACGAGCAGTTAATAGCAGACGCCGAAAAGGACGTTTACGATATAAACCGCGGCAAAATGAGCAAAACCATTACGGGCATTTCCGACAGCATAGGCGAAGTGCTTAAACGTTTTGACGCTGCGCACAGAAACAAGGGCGCCTATACCGGCGTAACTTCGGGTATCCGCCGCTTAGACAGCAAGACGAGAGGTTTCCAAAAGGGCAACCTCATTATACTTGCGGCTACAACGGGCATGGGCAAAACTTCTTTTGCTTTAAATATCGCGCAAAACGCCGCCAAAGAGGGCAGGAGCATAGCTATTTTTTCTTTGGAAATGTCCTCTGCCGAAATTGCCCAAAGATTTATATGTTCTTACGCGGGCATAGACATGAGCAAAGCCATGCGCGGCGACTTAACGGAAAACGACTGGGTAAAGATAAACGACGCGACAAACTACCTTTCCACCCTTTCGGTGTTTATAGACGATTCCTCTATCACAACGCCAAACGAGATTTTGGCAAAATGCCGCCGCATACAGGCGCGGCACGGGCTTGACTTGGTTATAATTGACTATTTGCAGCTTATGACGATGGGCGAAAACAGACCCTCCGAAAGCCGTCAAAGGGAAGTAAGCGAAATAAGCCGTAACTTAAAGATTATGGCAAAGGAGCTAAGCCTGCCCGTATTGGCGCTGTCGCAGCTTTCAAGAGAGGCTGATAAGCGCAAGCAAAAAGAGGGCAAAGAGCCCGCGCTGTCAGATTTGAGGGAATCGGGCGCCATTGAGCAAGACGCCGACATGGTTATCTTTATACATAAGCCCGAAGTGGAAGAAGAGGAAAGAAACGAGCTTGAAGTGGACGCGAAAATTATTATCGCAAAGCACCGTAACGGACCGCTTGACGACATACCCGTAAAATGGCTGCCTCAAATAGTAACCTTTGTAAACGACGAAGAGGACGCAAAGAGGCTTATTGAAACAGGCGGAGGCAAAATAAAGGCGAAAAGCGCGGGCGGGGGCGGCGAAGATATTCCCCTTCCTTCGGAAGAACCGCCCATTGAGGATATGCTGCCCGTTGACGACGAGGAACTTGGAGGACTGGGATATTAAATGGCTACGAATTTTATTGAACAAATTATTGAAAACGACTTGGAAAGCGGCAAGGTAAAAAATATACAAACGCGTTTCCCTCCCGAGCCTAACGGCTATTTGCATATAGGGCACGCAAAGTCGCTGTGCATTAATTTCGGCATAAAAGCAAAATACAGCGGCAAGTGCTACTTGCGCTACGACGACACCAACCCCGTAAAAGAGGGGGAGGAGTTTGTTAAAAGCATAGAAGAGGACATTAAGTGGCTTGGCTTTGAGTGGGACGGCATAAATTTTGCCTCCGACTTTTTCCCGCAGATGTATGATTGCGCAATGGAGCTGATTGACAAAGGGCTTGCCTACGTATGCGACTTAACCGCCGAAGAAATAAAAAACACGCGGGGAAGTTTGACGCAGGGGGGCAGTTTAAGCCCTTACAGAAACAGGAGTATTGAAGAGAATAAAAGGCTGTTTTTGGAGATGAAAGAGGGCAAATATGCCGACGGCGAAAGGGTTTTAAGGGCAAAAATAGATATGGCGTCCCCCAATGTAAATATGCGCGACCCCGTCATTTACCGCGTGCTTCACGCGTCCCACCACAACACGGGGGACAAGTGGTGCATTTATCCCATGTATGACTTTGCCCACCCCATAGAAGACGCGTTAGAGGGCACAACGCACTCCATTTGCACTTTGGAATTTGAAGACCACCGTCCGTTATACGACTGGGTAATAGATAACTGCGGGCACGCGCTTTACAAAAGCCGTCCTCAGCAAATAGAGTTTGCCCGCCTTAACCTTACCGACACAATTATGAGCAAACGCTTTTTAAAGGCGCTTGTAGACAACAAAAAGGTCATGGGCTGGGACGACCCGCGATTGCCCACACTGTGCGGCATAAGGCGCAAAGGCTATCCCGCCGACGCTATTAAGGATTTTTGCGACAGGATAGGGGTGGCAAAAGCCAACAGCGTTGTTGACTACGAATACCTTGAAAGTTGCGTGAGGGAACATCTTAACCTTTCCTGCGACAGGATTATGGCGGTTTCCAACCCCTTAAAGGTGGTGCTTATCAACTATGAGGGGGAAGAGCTTGTAGAAATCGAAAATAATCCCAATGCGGAAGGCGTTTCAACGCGCAAAGTTTCTTTTTCAAATACGCTGTATATTGACGGAAGCGACTTTGAGCTAAACCCCCCGCCAAAATATTACAGGCTTAAACCCAACGGATACGTCCGCTTAAAGGGCGCCTATATTATCCGTTGCGACAGCTACGAGCTTGACGAAAGCGGCAACCCTGAAACGCTTTACTGTTCCGTTGTAAAAGATAGCAAAAGCGGCAGCGACCAAAGCGGAATTAAGGTTAAGGGCGTAATTCAATGGGTAAGCGTAAACAGTTGCGTAAAGGCAAAGCTCAGGACGTTTGGCAAGCTGCTTAACGAGGGCGAAGGAGACCTTTTGCAAAGATTTAACGAAAAAAGTATGACGGAAAGCGATATATATATAGAGGAGAGCGTAAAAAAAGCAAAGGCTGGGCAATCTTTCCAGTTTATGCGCCTCTTTTATGCCGCCGTTGACAGGGACAGCAATGACAAAGTTATGGTTTTTAACCAAATTGTAACCCTAAAAGACAATTTCAACAAATGAGATTGACAAGCCCTGCTTTGTAAATATATAATTTAACATGAAAAGGAATAGGAACGAATGACCAAAAAGTGCGCGTCATGCGGCGAATTAAATAGCGACGACAGCGCGTTTTGCAATAACTGCGGCGAAAAAAAGTTTGAGGAAAACGCCGTTATAACGTGTTCCGTCTGCCGTCAAAAGATTGGCGCAAACTCTGTTTTTTGTCCCAATTGCGGCGAGGTTTTAAAGGAAGAAAGCGCCGCGCTGCCTCAAAGCTTTAACCCCGCTACCCTTTCGCCCAAAATTCAGCAAGCTGAAACAGGCGGGGGAATTATGCTTCCCCAAGAACAGCCACAAAAACAAGAGGTAGAACAGAGGGAAGAGGCGATTATCTGCGGGGTGTGCGGTCAGACATTAAGCGAATCTGACGTGTTTTGCATACGCTGCGGCAGCGATGTTACGGGTCAAGCTAACGGGCGCCTTACAAAAAAGAAAATATGTCCTCACTGCAAGGGTATTAATGCAATGTCGGCGGTTAACTGCACCTTTTGCTTTTATTCTCTTGAAGGGGCGGACTTTGACGAGTTTTTAATTGAACACCAAAAAGCCGAGGAAGAAGACGGGCTGATTATTGCAGTCCTCAAATCTTCCACCAACAAAAAAAGCCGTCTTTGCCCCGAATGCGGAACGGCAAACGACTTAAACAAAAAGTTTTGCGTCAAATGCGGAATGAGACTGGCGGTCTTTTTACATAAAAAATACTGCTATCTTTGCGGGGCGGAAAACGCCTACGACGCGGAATACTGCAACAGATGCCGCTATTCTTTTACTAAAAAAGATAAGGCGGAAGAGGAACTTTTCCGCTGTAAATGCGGTCATCTCAATGAAAAAACCAGCGCCTTTTGCACCAAATGTGGTGTTAAACTATCCAAATAACAGGGAGGAAATTATGAGTAACCTCAATAATTTTAATATATGCCCCAGATGCAACACCCCCAACCCTATGGTTGCCAAGTTTTGCTTTCAATGCGGCACGCAACTCAAATCGCCCGATACGCCGGTAGTTTGCAGCAAGTGCAACACGGTAAATACGGGACGTTCAAGTTACTGCAAAACCTGCGGCAATAAGCTTGTGGGCGGGACGGCTACAAAAATATGCCCCCGTTGCAGCAACAACGTAAACGCCAACAGCGCGATTTGCGACAAATGCGGTTACGCCTTTTCAACTACGGGCAGCGCTTTCCCAAAAAACGGGGCGCACAGCGCAAAAGTTGCCAGCGCTTCTTTGGCACAGCAAGCCATTGCGCAAAGGGCACAAAAAGGTAAAGTTAAAGTCGCGCAAGCAGGCGGCGGAAAGTCAAAAGGAAGGGCGGCGGGCTTTTTTGCAATTGTTTTGGCGCTGGCGGCGGCGTATTTCTTACTCATGCCCCCCTTTATAGCGGTAGGAAGTTTGGATTTTGGCTTTATTAAAATAAACGGCTCGCCTTTTTCAGGCTGGAAATACATAGTAAACATAATAAACAACATCAGTTCCGTCGTTAGTTCCTCCTCTGTTTGGGATTGGGTGATTTTGGGCGTTTTCGCCTTGACGCTTTTAACCGTAGTCGTTGAGTTTTTCAGCGGCTTTGTGCAGTTAATAAGCGGCAGACGGGCAAAAAGGTCAAAGGGGCTGCTGCTTGCCGTTATGTTTATAACGGTGTTTGCCGCGGCTTTCGCAAACCTAGTGCAATACGGCGCGCAAATTGCGGAAGGTTCCACAAGTTTTTTAGCCGACATATTTGTTTGGTTCAGCACTTTAAAACACAGCAGACTGGGCGCAGTTTCCGTCGGTTTGCTCTTTGACTTGTGTGCGGCGTATATGTTTGTAGCATATATCTTTTCGCTTTTCTTTAAGATAAGCAAAAAAGACCAAAAAGTGTTGCACATAGAAAGATAAAAAGCTTTTAAAAAAATAGCGGAAAAAGCGTTACGCATGCGCAAAGCAAACATTTGCAAAAGACGGCGCTTGATGCGAATTAGAAAAGCACCCGCTAAAATCTAGAAGTTTTAATCAATAAGTCAAAATAATTTCGCAAATGTTTTTAAGGAAACCCAAAAAAAACACGCGGTAGAGGCAAAAAGCGGCAAGCATAATGACATTTAAAAAAACTCGCGCTGTGCTGTATGCGGATTAAGACTATATGATAAAATGTTTCCGCGAAATTATGCCACCTGTTAATACGCGCGTTAAGATTGATAACATATGAGCAACCCGCGACCTATTGTGCGGGGCGGTCGGATTAAGTTTTAGGAAATGACAAACGCGCTTTAAAGAAAACAAAAACCGTTGAGAAAAGCAAAGCCGAAAAAATGAAAGTTTGCAAAGAAATACTAAATAATAAACAATTAAAGACCGAAAAAGGGTTCGGTCTTTTTAGGTGAAAGGTGAAAAATGAAATACAGCAGTAAATTTTTAAGGCAAATCTATTTAGATTTTTTTAAGTCAAAAGGGCATACCATTATAAAAAGCGCAAGCTTAATTCCCGACAACGACCCTACGGTGCTGTTTACTACGGCGGGTATGCACCCCCTTATTCCCTATCTTTTGGGCGAAAAACACCCCGGCGGAACACGCCTTGCCAACGTGCAAAAATGCGTGAGAACCGTTGACATTGAGGAAGTGGGGGACGGCAGCCACTGCACTTTTTTTGAAATGCTGGGCAACTGGTCGCTGGGCGACTATTTTAAAAAGCAATCAATTGAGTTTAGCTACGAGTTTTTAACGGGCAAAGAGTGGCTGGGGCTTGACAAAAATAAGCTTGCCGTAACTGTATTTGAAGGGGACGGCGACTGCGAGCGCGACGAGGAATCGGCAAAGGCTTGGCTTGACTGCGGCATCGCCAAAGACAGAATTTTTTATCTGCCCAAAAAACACAACTGGTGGATAGCTGGGACAACGGGTCCTTGCGGTCCCGACACTGAAATCTTTTACGACACGGGTAAAGAGCCTTGCTGCGGCAATTGTTCCCCCGCCTGTTCTTGCGGCAAATATTTGGAGATTTGGAACAACGTCTTTATGCAGTTTAACAAGCTTGCCGACGGCAGTTATGTTCCCTTAAAACAAAAAAACGTGGACACGGGCATGGGGCTTGAAAGGGTAGTGCGCGTTCTCAACGGCTTTGAGTCCGTTTACGAAATAGACGCTTTTCTGCCCGCCGTGCAGCTGATTGAAAAGCTTTCGGGCAAAAGCTACGGCGCCGACCAAGAAACTACGCGCGCAATGAGGATTATCGCCGACCACGTAAGAACTGCGGTATTTATTATGGGCGACGTTATGGGCGTTACGCCAAGCAACACCGACAAAGGGTATATTTTGCGCCGCCTAATAAGGCGCGCGGTGCGTTACGCGCAGGGTTTAGGCATTGCAAAGGGCGGACTTACGCAGGTTGCCGGGCTTTATATTGAAAACTATACAGACGCTTACCCCGAACTTACCGAAAATAAAACCCGTATAACCGAGGAATTGTACAAAGAGGAGGAAAAGTTTCTCCGCACGCTGGCGCAGGGCGAAAAAGAGTTTTATAAGGTATTGGGTTTTATTAAGGACGGCGTGCTTCCCGGCAGCGTAGCCTTTAAGCTTTACGATACTTTCGGTTTTCCTTTGGAACTTACCATTGAATACGCCAAGGAAAAAGGTTTTAGCGTGGACACGGAAGGGTATCACAGCAGGTTTAAAATTCACCAAGAGGTAAGCAAGGCGGAAGAGGGCACTTTTAAGGGGGGTCTTGCCGATTCGGGCGTTGAAACGACGCGGCTGCATACGGCGACGCACCTTTTGCTCAAATCTTTGCGCGCCGTGCTAGGCGCCGACATAAAGCAAAGGGGAAGCAATATCACCCCCGAAAGGCTTCGCTTTGACTTTTCTTTTGACAGACCCCTTACGGAAGAGGAAATAAAAAAAGTGGAAGATATGGTAAACGACGCCATTAAAAAGGACTATAAAATTACCTTTGAGGAAATGAGCGTTGAGGAAGCCAAAAAAAGAGGGGCGATAGGTACTTTCGGCGACCGCTACGGCGAAGTCGTCAAAGTATATTCTATGGGCGATTTTTCTAGGGAAATTTGCGGCGGTCCCCACGCCGACAGCACGGGCGAACTGGGAAAATTCCTCATCACAAAGGAACAGTCAAGCAGCAGCGGCGTAAGGCGCATAAGGGGCGAGCTAAAAAGCGAATAGTATTGCCAATTAAAACGCGCATTCCGCAAGCGCTGCAATTTTGCCGCTAAAATCTTGCGCGGCATTAAGAGATAATCTTTAAGCTGTGCCGCAAGATTATGTCAAATACTAATAAAAAAAGAAAAGATATGATAGAAATTACAGACTATAATTTAATCAAAGATTTTTTGCTTGAAAACAGGCAGTTCGGTTTGTTGGGATATATTGAATACGCAAGCAAGTATTTAATATACGTTGATAATCCCCAAAACGTTAAGGGTGTGCTGTGCTATTTTCCCCGACATAAAGAATTGACGCTTTTCAGCAGAGAAAAAGCCTTTTTAGACGAGGTTTACCAAAGATTTGTCAAAGGCAAAAAATGCTGGTTTTCCTGCACCGCCATTGACATTATCAACTACTATAAAGAGCTTTGCGGCTTGATGGTTTTTTCACCCTGCACCACTTTTTATTACACGGGCAAGCAGTATAACCCGCCTCCGTTGCCACAAGGGTTAAAACTGGGGAAAATTAAACCCGCTTATTACGGCTGCGTGGTGGAGCATCACCAATACTACGGCACCCTTGCCGAAATAAGGCGATGCGCGCGCAAATATCCGACCGTTGCGGCATACGAGGGGGACAAAATGGTGTGCTGGTGCCTAATTCACGACAACGGCTCAATAGGCCCTTTGTTTACTTTGCCCGAATATAGGGGAAGGCGCCTAGGCGTAATAGTAACTTGCGAAATTATTACCCAAATGTTAAAGCTGGGCATGCGCCCCTATTCTTTTGTCGTAAAGGGAAACACTTCAAGCGAGCGGCTTTCGCCTCACACCACCTTTGAAAACGCCGAAATGGACATTTGCTGGGCGCATAAGGATAATACATAACACAGGCGCAATTAGTATAAAGACGGGGCGAGGCTTGATTGAGCAGCGTCGCAAAAATGTAACCGCGCCAATCCTGCGGCAATAAAACGCGCCAAAATCCTGCGCAAACGGAGTTTAGACGCGGCAAAATCTTGTTGCAAGCTACATTTAGAACAAACAGAGGTTACGGCAACGAATATTTAAACCCACAACAAAGGTTGCACAAACAGTATTAAAACGCGCCAAAGTCTGCTGCAACAATAAAAAAGCGCCAAAGCTGCGTTAAGCAAAATTAATATTCCAAAGGCTGCGGCAAATGTAAAATAAAACAACATTTACCCCTTAAAATTGCAAAAGACTATCGCAAATACTTGCGGACAAAAGATATTTTCTTATATTTTCTAAAACCTGCAATATAAAATCATTTTAATATAAATAAGAAAATTATATAACCGTTAACTTCAAAAGCTTTTGTATACAAGGGCTTTATTTTTTTCAATATATACTTTTTTATCATAGGATTTTTACGGGGCAGATTTGTTTTAAAAGTTTTGTTTTTTTTCATAAAATGAAATGTGCTGCATAAAATAAAGACCCGCGCAAAAAAGAAGCGTTTTAAAGAGGGCGCAAATGTTTTTAATATGAAAATATATTAAATTTTAGTAATATTTATGGGTAAAACAGTTTACATTTTTACATATAGCATATACAATATGCGGGAAAAAACCATAACGTTAGGCAAGGGGATAGTTAATGGCAAAAATAACCTACGTCAAATGTCCGAGATGCGAATTGAATTACATTGACAGCACGGCGGACATGTGCGATGTGTGCAAAGCGGAACTTGGACTTATTAAAAGTTTAGACAGCGAGGAAGAGAGCGGATACGACGAGGGCGTCTATTACTGCTCGGTATGCAAACGCGTGCCCGTCGCGGGCGAAGACGACATATGCGAAGCCTGCGCCGCAAAAATGGAAATTGAGCACGTTGACCCCTTGGCGGAAGAGGACGACGAAAGCTGGCGCAAAGAATATATTGACGACGAACCCGTTGTTGAAGAGCCCATTGAAATACCCTTAGAGGAGCTGCAAGACGAGGAATACGACACCGTTTACGACGACGAGGAAGAACTCATTTCCGATACCTATGAAGACGAGTTTGAAGACGCCGAGCTTGAAGAGATTGGCGAATTTGACGACGACGAAGACCTTGACGAAGATGAGGAAGAGGAAGACGAGGAAGAATAATTTCCTTTTTCTTTCAAAGCTTTAAATCTTTTTTTCTTATTACCTCGCTTATAGCGAGTTATTGTAAAAGCGATATACAATACAAACCAACAAGGCTTAGGAGCTTTTAAAGCGCTAAGCCTTTTTATTTACTATTTTTCTTTTCCGTTGCTTTTAAGCAGATTCTTGACCTTGATATTTTTCATTGAAAACAAAAAGAGATTACCTAAAATCAAAACCTGCGACGATATTGTTTTTTTATTAGCTTTTGTTTTTGGTTTATACTAAGCTCGCCGCGTTATTTTCTATTTTTAATTACCTTTCTTATTAAAAAGGCGCCTTTTGGCAACAATTAAAGGCGGAGGAATAAGATGCGTAAAGTTAAAAGCAACCTAGAACAAACCAAAGAAGAAGTGGCGGGGCTTTTGGGAAAAGAAGTTACCGTCCGTTACTGCAAGGGCAGAAGCAAACCGGGTATCTTTAAAGCGCGCGTCAACGAAGTATATTCCAACGTGTTCGTGCTTACTGTATATAACGAAATATTTGACAGGCTAAGCTGTTCTTACACCGACATTTTATGCGGCGACGTAACAATACGCCCGCGCAAATGCGAGTAGCGCCTAAGCATATTTAAAAAATAATTACAATATAGTAAGTATATACGATATTGGAGGATTTTTTAATATGCTTACACCTGAATATAGCCCTGTTACCACCTACCGCCTCGTAAAGCTTGCCCCCGTTCAAACGGCGCTGACGGTAAATATCGCCGCCAAAAGAGACATATTGTCGGTGCTTTCGGTGGGGGTGGAAGCTTCGGTAATAAATTATAACGCCGCGTCGGGTGAAATGCTCATTTCCGGCAGAGTAAACTACCGACTGCTTGTAACGACGGAAGAAGGTCCGCAGGGGCTTAGCTACGTCGCGGATTTTAACGAAAAAATTGCCTCGCCCTTTATAAGGGAAAAGGCGAAAGCTTATTTCCAATGCACCGTAATGGACAACGACTACAAAGTCAACGGAAGCAAAATATCGCTTAACACTTTGGTGCAAACGCTTGCTACGGTAATTTACGCCAACCCCGTTGAATGCCTTTCTTCCTGCGAAGGGGCTTTTGTAAAAAAGCAAAGTTTGCCTGTCGTTACTTCCGCGTCGCTTGAATGCGTTACCGTAACCTTGTCCCAGCAACTTGACACCGCGGCAAATATCCAAAAGGTGCTGCTTGCCGAAAGCTATGTTTCGGTAACCGATTCTTTCATTTCCGACAATGTTTTGACCGTTGAGGGGGAGGGGGCGGTAAACCTTACTTACTTAGACGCCGAGGGCGCCGTCAATTCGCAGTTATTCAGCTTTCCCTTTTCGCAGGAAACGGAAACGGCATTAACCGACCAACAGCAATGTCTTATTGCCTGCGCCGGCACAAAAGGCACTAAAATACATATTGACATAGTGGGGGAAGAAGAAAGCAAAGAGCTGACGACTGAGCTTACGGTGGAAGTTACATTGATTTGCTCAGAACAAAGCGAAGTGGAAGTGGTGCAGGATATTTATTCGCCAAAAAACAAAGTGGTAACGGATTATAGACAGCTTGGCGGCACCCTTTTGCAGGGCAGATACGACTACGATTTGCAAATTGAAGAAACGGTGGAGCTTGACGCCGACAGGACCGTAGGCGTGGTAAACGCCTTGGCGGAAGTGGTGAGCGCGTCGGTTGCCGCAGGGGGAGTAAGGGCGGAGGGCATAGTGCAGGGCACGGTCCTTTACGTAAAAGAGGGGGCGCTGCGTTCAACGGATTTCCAGCTTCCTTTTTCAAGGTTAATTGAGGACGAATACTTAAAGGCCGACTCGCCTTTGACGGCATGCGCCGTAATTTCAAACGTGTCACTCAAAGAAAAGGCAAAGGGCGTTGAAATTACCGTTTCGGGCAAGGTGGACGTAGTGGTAACGAGAGAGCTGGCGCACAGCGTCATAGGCAGCGTCACCGAAGGCGAAGCTTTGAGCGTTTCAACGGCGGGTTTTGAAGTGTGCGTGGGGCAAAAGGGCGACGATTTGTGGACCACCGCCAAAAAGCTCAATATGCCGCAAGAACAGATTACCGCGCTTAACCCCGATTTGGTTTTCCCCTTAGAGGAAGCTAAGCGTATAGTTATATACAATAGGATATAAAGCTCAGCCGCAAAGTCGGCAAAAGGCAAGGGCATAAAAAAGAAACTCTTTTCCTAAACGGAGAGGAGTTTTCTTTTTACGCGTTTTTTAATTTAAAAATACTTCTTAATTAAGTATTATTCTATTCTGCCGCTCTTTTGCATTCAAAGCACTTTATAATTTTAAGGTTTTATTAGCTTAACTAAGATTTAGCGCGGTTTGGCATAGTTCGGAGTTATCTCAGGCATTGCGCTTTATTCCGCGCCGCAAAGGCTGTCCTGTTTTTGGGCAAAAAAACGCTAAGAAAAAACGGCGTTAGCGGGAGCGGGCTTAAAGCTGTAAAAAATATGTTTTTGTTTTTGATTTTATTTCAGTTATGAAACTACTCGGTTATAATGATTGCGTTGGCGGCACTTTCAATTTATCCTTTTTTGCGTCTGTTGAAGTAATTGTTATCTATGTGTTGTTAAAAACGCGGCGTTATGGTAAATTGATGCTATGAGCGTAAAAGTAAAAGCTTACGGAAAGCTTAATCTTAATCTTAACGTTACGGGCGCTTACGGCGACAGCTACCACAGCCTTTCAAGCGTTGTAACGACGGTAAGCGTCTTTGACACAGTTACGCTGTCAAGGCGGCAGGACAATGAAATTAATCTTTCTCTTTTGGGCAGCGCCTTTGGCGGCAAGACGGCGCAAGACGTTGCAAAAGCTATTGTCAGCAATTTTAGCGTTACGGGAGCCGATATAAGCGTCGTAAAGGGCGTTCCCCTTTGCGGCGGCATGGGCGGAAGCAGCGCGGCGGCTGCGGGGGTGATTGCCGGCATGGCGGCGCTTTACAATTTGCCCATTGATAAAAAGATGCTTGAAATCGCCGCAAGGCAGGGAAGCGACATTGCCTATTTAACGGCGGGGGGGCTTGCGCTTTTGCAAGGCAAGGGCGATGACGTTACTTATTACGATTTTACAAAAACGCTGCATTTTACCCTAATTGAGGGCGAGCCTATGCTTACAAAAGACGTTTTTGCCGCCTTTGACAAAATGCCCGACCATACTTTTTTTGACGGCGAAAAGCTTGTAAGGAGCCTCTTTGAGGGCAACATTAAAAGCGCGCAAAAATATTTGGGCAATAATTTGCAGAGCGCGGCGGTAAGGCTTAATGGCAAATTAAAAGAAATTATAAACGCCTGCGGCAAACTATGCTTGCCTGCGCCCGTAATGACGGGAAGCGGCGGCAATTTCTTTATTTTATGCCAAAGTCAAGAGGATGCGGAATATAACGCGCAAAAACTCAAAGATGAGGGATTTAATTCCTATGCGCTCAAAAGCACTCCTCGCGCGATAGAAATAAACTAAATTACGACAAGTAATTTTTAAATATCGGTTTTTTCTTCCGTTGCAGAAAGAATTAAATGCGCATAATCTATGTGCATTTTTTATTTGCGCCGCATTAAACTGCGGGGCAATAAGCGGGAGAAACAATATGAACTCAAAAAAACTTTTTCTTTTGGCGGTAATTTTTTTGGCTTTGCTTGTGCCCATTGTCCTTTGCGGGGATTTTTCAAGCGACAACGCAAGATATTTGAGGATACATATTAGGGCAAACAGCAATGAAAGCGCCGACCAAGAGGTCAAGTATCTGGTCAAAAGCCAAGTAGTAAGTTACCTTACGCCCTTTTTGGCGCAAGTCCGCACAAAGGAAGAAGCATTAAGCGCAGTGCGCCAAAGGCTTAGCGGCATTGAGGAAACATGCCGTAAAACGCTTGCCGAAAACGGTTACGATTACGGCGTTAAGGCGAGCGTAACGCGCGAGAACTTTCCGTCGCGCAGCTACGGCGGCAGAACGCTTTCCGCAGGCGTTTACGACAGCCTAATTATTGAGCTTGGAAACGCAAAGGGCGACAACTGGTGGTGCGTAGTTTATCCGCCTTTATGCTTTATAGGCAAAGAGGACTTAAACTCGCAGGGATTTTATTACGTTTCAAAACTCAAAGAAATTATAGAAAAGTTTTACAGCTCTGAAAAGTAATTTTTACTTTTTCATTGTTTTCCTCCTTTAAAGGGCGGGGGCAGGCTTACATTATTTAGCGGCAGAACTGCGCTTGCCCCCCAACCCTTTAAAATTAAAATCGTTTTATGTTTTCGCGCGCACGGTTTGCAACTATAAGGCGTAAGCAGGAAATTATAAAGTTATTAAGTTATTTTGAGCTTTGCGTTTAGTTACCCGCCTTATTTATATTTGACGCACCTTTTTCGCGTTTAACGTATTTGCTTTACTTATTTCGTGATTATGGCAATGTTTTAAAATGATTTTAAAAAAATATTTATGTTTGCTTTAAAATCGGCAAGATTAAAAGCGTAAAAAAATAAATCCGCGCGGGCAATCCGCGCGTGCGCATCTGCGCAGGGAAAAGATTAAATAACTTGCTTCTAAATTACAATTATAAGCCTCGGCTATCAAAAAATGGGGGAAAAAGCCTTTTAGCATATCTTTTTGCGATAATTCAAATACTAAAAGAAAAAAAGGAGTAGAAATCTATGCGAAAGAAAATTTGCTTTTTGCTCGCCTTGATATTTATTATGTCCGCCTGTCTGGTGGTCGCTGTGCCCAGCGGTCAAGCCGACGCGGCGGTGTTAAAGCAGGGCAGCAGAGGAAGCTTGGTTTCAACCGTGCAAACTAAGCTCAAACGCTGGGGCTACTACGCGGGAGGCGTTGACGGCATCTACGGCGCAAAAACCACCGCGGCAGTCAAAAAGTTTCAGCGCACAAACGGTCTGTCGGCGGACGGAGTAGTGGGAAAGAAAACCGCTTCGGCGCTGGGAATGTCTTTAACTTCGTCAAGTTCGGGCACTTCGGGAGGGAGTTCAAGCTCGTCTTCCGACTTATATCTGCTTTCTTGTTGCGTTTACGGCGAGGCTAGGGGCGAAAGTTATACAGGCAAAGTCGCCGTTGCGGCGGTGGTGCTTAACCGCGTCAAAAGCAGCAGCTTCCCCAACACCATAGCGGGCGTAATTTATCAGCAGGGAGCTTTTACCTGCGTAAGCGACGGACAAATCAATTTAGGCACTACCGACGAATGCACCCGCGCCGCGCAGGACGCCATGAACGGCTGGGACCCCACTTACGGCTGCTTATTTTATTATAATCCCTTAACGGCGACGTCAAGCTGGATTAGAAATAAAAGAGTGGTAACCACCATAGGCAAACACGTCTTTTGCGCGTAAGGAGGAAAAAATATGAAATTAACAATTTATCGCGGCTGGACAATATTTGTAGGCGTAATTGCGGCTCTTGCAATAGCTTTATGCGTTTATCTTGCCTTAGGGGGCATGGCTTTTAGAGACTACGGAAATTATGCTGACAATAACCCTCCCGCAAGTGAAATGAGAAGGGGGCAAATGATGCCCGACAAAGATTTGCGCACCTATATAATTGAGGAGGATAAATTATGAGATTAGCGGTTCAACGCGCCTGGCTGATATTTTTATCAATCGTGGCAGTTCTTGCGATAGCTTTATGCGTTTATCTTGCCTTGGGCGGCGTGGCTTTTAGAAACTACGGAAATTATGTTGACAATAACCCACCCTTTTTAACCGAGCCTTACCCCAACGGTAACGGCAACGGGAACGGCACAACCAATCCCAATGGTAATGGGATGACTAACCCCAATGGTAACGGCACAACCGAACCAAATGGAAACGGAACCGCTAACCCAAATGGTAATGGAACGACTAATCCTAATGGAAACGGAACAACAGTTCCAAACGGAAACGGAGCTAGCGGAAACGGAGCTAGCGGAAACGGAACTACTAATCCCAATGGGAACGGAACAACAGTTCCAAACGGAAACGGAACTAGCGGAAACGGCACTAACGGAAACGGCACTAACGGAAACGGCACAACGGAACCTAACGGCGTTAACGGCGAAACCGATTATAAATTGCTGCTGGAAAACCTGTATAAAGAGATTATGTATTCTCTTTCCGACAGCATGAACAATCTGCACAGCGCCTTAGAAAAGGTAAGCGTCGCAAACGGTTCTTCAAGCGTTCACAGGTATTTGCTTGAAAGCGAAAGATACGCTTCCGCCTGCGCCGCAGATTTAACGCTTTTGCCCGTAGACTATTCAAGCGAATCGGTTCAGGGAGCCTTGCGCTTTACCAACCAAGTGTCCGATTACTGCGTCTGCCTTGCAAAGCAAATAAAGGGAGGCAGAAACCTTAAAGAAGCCGACCGTACCCGTTTAAGCGAATTGGGCGATATTGCCGATAGTTTTCAAGAACAATTGAGGGACGCCGCCAAAAAAGGCGATTTTAATTTTTCCTTTTCTAATGGGGGCGGAGAAAACGGCTCGGAAGAGTTTTCAACGCTGTTTGAATACCCCGCTTTAATTTATGACGGACCCTTTTCCGACGCCAAAAAAGGCGAAATTAAAATGGGCAAAAGCATAACGGAAGAAGAAGGAAAATCAAAAATACTTTCAGCGTTAGTCTCTTATGGCATAGTTGAAGTGGCTTACGAGGAAAAAGTGGATAACGAGGCGACAGTTTACGTTTACAACGCCGTTTGCGCCGACGGAAGCAAATACAGCATTATGCTTACCGTTGACGGCAGGTTTTTACAGATAAACGGCTACAACCTCATTGAAGCCGCCGCGCATAGCACAGACTACCCCGCAATTGCAAAAAACTTTGCCGCAAGCTTAGGTTACGACGTAAAAACTATGTGGGTCAGCGAAGAAACGCAGGGCGTAGTTTACGTCAATTTGATTTATGTAACGGAAGGGGGAGTGAAAGTTTACCCCGACATGATTAAAACAGCCATTGACGTAAAGAGCGGAAGAGTTGTTTCCTTTGACGCTTTTTCCTATCTTGTAAACCACAAGCAGCGTAATTTCCCTCAAAAATACGATGAATACGCCAAAGCGGCAAGCAGGCTGCACCCCAAGCTTACAATGCAAAACAGGGGCAGGGCGATTATTCCCGACGAATGCGCAAACGAATATATCTGCTATGAGTTTATTACCACAAGAGGAAAAGACACTTTCTATATTTATATAGACGCAAAAGACTACACCGAAAGGGATATTCTTAAAGTGGTAAAGTCTGAATTCGGCAGCTATGTAATGTAATTTTTGATTAAGGAAAGCGCTTGCTTTCCTTTTACATATCTTTATTTTTATCATTTTAAGGGGCAATTCTTACTATGATATTATTGAAGATATTTGTTTGACAAAAAAAATCAAACCCGATATAATACTATCGTAGTTTGAATTGATACCCATCCCTGTAAGGTCACTGTTACCACACACATAATTATTTACAAAAGCATTTTAAAGCAATGCGGACTTTTTGTCCGTATATTGCCTTTGTATATCCTTTTGTGATTACACTTTATAAAATATATATCTATTGTTCGGAGGAATAATATGTCAGATTTTTCACGCAACACTTTGTCAAATATGCTGCTTGCCGATTTACGGACGCTGGGAAGAGAAGTAGGGGTAAAAAGCCCTACCAGTAAGAAAAAAGAAGAACTTATCGAATTGATTGTAGCCATAAAAGAAGGTTCTATGCCCCCCGCGCCCCCCTCTAAAAAAGGCAGGCCTGCGTTAAGAACCACGAAATTTCCGTCGGTTATGCCAACTGCCGACGATAAAATAGCCGCGCCCGAAATTGAGCTTGAAAACCCGCAGGAAACGGAAAAAGAGCAAACGCAGTCCTTTGCGTCTTCCGACGAGGAAGAAACGCCCCAGCTTGCCCCCGACGCAAACATTTTTGCGACTGGGATACTTGAAATTCTGCCCGAGGGCTACGGTTTTTTGAGGGTGGAAAACTTCAACAGCAGCAACCAGGACATTTACGTCCCCCCAACTCAAATAAAAAGGTTTTCTTTAAGACCGGGAGATAAATTATATTGCAAGGCGCGCGCTTTCCGTGAAAAAAGCCTGCCCTCATTAATTTATATTTTTACAATTAACGACGTGCCCTGCGAAGAATACGGGCGCAGAGAACGTTTTGAAGATTTAACTTCCTGCTATCCCAACGAAAGAATCTTGCTTGAAAGAGACAAAACGGAATATTCCCTACGCTTAATTGACCTTGTATCCCCAATAGGGAAAGGTCAAAGAGGCCTTATCGTTGCCGCGCCCAAAACGGGCAAAACTATATTACTTAAAAAAATAGCGCAGGCGGTAAGGGCTAATCACCCCGAAATAAGCGTTTCGGTGCTTTTAATTGACGAGCGCCCCGAAGAAGTTACCGACTTTAAGCAAAGCGTTGACTGCGAAGTGGCTTATTCAACCTTTGACCAGTCGCCCCAGCACCACGTCCAAACGGCGGAACTTGTGCTTGCAAGCGCAAAAAGAAAGGTGGAAATGGGTCAAGACGTAATGATTTTGCTTGACAGCATCACCCGCCTTGGCAGGGCTTACAACCAGCTTGCGGTAAACAGCGGCAGAACAATGACGGGCGGTCTTGACATTTCCGCGCTGCAAGAACCTAAGCGTTTCTTTGGCGCGGGCAGAAAGGTAATAGGAAAAGGCAGCCTTACCATTTTAGCCACCGCCTTAATTGACACGGGAAGCAAAATGGACGATATTATTTACGAAGAGTTTAAGGGCACGGGCAATATGGAAATCCACCTTGACAGAAAGATGAGCGAAAAAAGAATATTCCCCGCCATTGACCTTGCTAAAAGCGGGACGCGCCGCGAGGAAATGCTTTTGACGCAGGCTCAGCTTGAAGGCATGTGGATGATAAGGCGTTCGCTGTCAAGAACGGAAACGGTGGAAGCCACAGAACAGCTTTTAGATATTTTAATGAGCACGGGAAGCAATGAGGAGTTTATAAACGTTTTAAAAGTTATAGCCAAAAAGCAAAAGATTTAATTAAAAGACTAAATTTAGCGGCTTATAGATAATACGCGGCTTAAAAGCTAAAAAAAGCAAAAATAAAAAAGCAAAATAACGGCAATACTTAAAAGCAAAAATGCAAAGCATTTTTTTAAAGCCGACGCTTTAAGTATTTTGCAAATTATTTTATAATAAACTAAAAAATCGGCAAGGTTTTTTGCCTTAGCAAAGACAACGCCAAAAATTAAGGCAAAACTTAAAAAGTAAATTATGGCAAGAATTGTGCTTGGAATAAGCGGCGGGGTGGACAGCGCCGTTGCGGGACTTCTTCTTAAAAGGCAGGGGCACGAGGTAATCGGGCTTTTTATGCATAACTGGGAGGAGGTTGACGGAAAAGGCGTCTGTACCGCCGAAGAGGACTTTGACTATGTCAAGAAAGTATGCGAAAAACTTGACATACCTTACTATTCGGTAAATTACTCAAAGCAGTATAAAGAAAAAGTTTTTAATCAGTTTATATCAGATTATTCAAAAGGGTTAACGCCCAACCCCGACGTTTTATGCAACAGAGAAATTAAATTCGGTCCTTTTTTAGACTTTGCCTTGACGCTAAACGCGGATTATATAGCTACGGGGCATTATGCGGGCGTTTTTCACGGCGAAAAAGAGCATTTGCTGCTTAAAGCGGCGGACGAAAACAAAGACCAAACGTATTTTTTGTGCCAGCTCAACCAATACCAATTGAGCAAGGCACTTTTTCCCTTAGAAAAACTTAATAAGCCGCAGGTGAGGGAAATTGCGCTGTCGGCGGGGCTTGCGAGCGCCAAACGCAAAGACAGCACGGGGGTATGTTTTATCGGGGAAAGAAACTTTCCCGACTTTTTGTCGCGTTACCTAAATTGCGCCCAAGGGGATATTACCGACGTAAAAGGAAACGTCCTTGCAAAGCACAAAGGGCTTATGCTATATACCAGAGGTCAGAGAAAGGGCTTGGGTTTAGGCGGCTGCGGCGACGGCATTGAGGGCAGATGGTTTGTGCTTGACAAAGATTTGCATAACAACCGCTTAATAGTATCCCACGGCGACGAGAGTGCCCTTTACGACGGCGGGTGCGTGGCGGGCGCTTTTAACTGGATACCCAGTATTCCCCATGAAAAAACTTTTGAATGTCAATGCAGGTTCCGCCACCGCCAAAAGGAGCAAAGCGTTACCGTTGAAATATTAAGCCAAGACAGGTGCAGAATAATAGCGAGAGAAAAACAGCGCGCCCTTGCCTTGGGACAATTTGCCGTGTTATACAAAGACAATTTTTGTTTAGGCGGCGGCGTTGTAGAGGAAATATTGAGTTGACTTTAAAAGCGCTTAAAAGTAACGAACTTAAATTAAATAAAAGCGGCCGCATTTGGGAAATAGATTTTTTAAGGGGGCTGCTTATTCTGCTGGTGGTATTTGACCACTTTATGTTTGACATGGCGGTTTTTGTAAGCAAGTCCAGCCTGTCAAGCGATGCGGGGCTGGCTCTGAGGCATTTTGCGCAGGCTTACCTGTTTAACAGCCGCGCTACGGGGCAAAACCTTTTGGGGCATATGCGCAGCTATCTGCACGATTTTTTTGTGGCGATGTTTTGCGTCATAAGCGGAATAAGCTGCGCTTTTTCCAAAAATAATTTGGCGAGGGGTCTTAAACTTGCCGTGGCGGCGATTGCGCTTTCCCTTGCGGTGTGGGGGCTAAACTTTATTGAAGCGGTAAACCTCGGCGGCTCAATAAACTTTAATGTGCTTCATGTTTTGGCGCTGTCAATACTGCTTTACGCCCTGCTTGACAAAATAAAAACGCCCCCTTGGGTTTTAATTGTGTTAACGGCGGCGATGATACTTGTAGGTTTGGAGTTTTGGCACTATCCCGCGGGAAAACTTGGCAAATGGTTTTTTTGGGTAGTCGATTGCGCCGACGCGCGCGTTCATTCTTCCCTCGATTACCTTCCCTTTTTACCCTATGCGGGGTGGTTTATGTCGGGCGCGCTGCTTTCAAAGATTTTATATAAAGAAAGAACGTCGCTTTTTCCCAGTGCAAAAACAGGCGTTTTAAAACCTGTTATTTGGTGCGGGCGGTATTCGCTCACCGTGTATATTGTCAGCCAAATAGTAATGCTGTTTGTTTTAACAGCGTTAACGGAGTGGCTGCATTGGCTGTAATGGGGAGGGTATTATGAGTTTATCCAAAAAGGATTTGAACGAATTAAGGGTCCTTTATTACAAGGGTTTGTCGCACTGCTTTGTCAACGTCAAAACAAACTCCGACGCAAAAAACGCTTTATATTGCCTTAACGAGGCCGCCCAAGGGGGTTACGCCGACGCTTATTTTGCTTTGGGGGATATTTACCTTTGCGCTTTTGCGGGCGATGAGGGGCGCCGCGAGGCCTTTAACGCTTACTATAAAGGATACGAAATAGCAAGCGCCAAATGCGCCTACGGTCTTTCCTTTCTGACACAGGGGGAAGAAAACTCCTCTTACGAAGAAAAAGCCTTTGAAAAGCTTTTTGAGGAAGCGAGTCAGGAAGACGAAATTAGCCAGTATATTATTTCAACATATTTTTTAAAGGGCTTAGGCAGTCAAAAAATCAGCCTTTCGGCATATATTTACTGGCTTAAAGAAGCGGCGCTGGGCGGATACGTTTATGCGCTGCAAGAGATGGGGGACTGTTACCGCGACGGCTTTTGCGTTCCGCAGGATTTGCAAAAAGCTAACGAGTGGTATATTAAGGGGGGCTTAAAACCTATTGATAGGCTGCCCCAAGAGGGGGAAAGGGGCAAGGCAAGGCGTTTAGCCGCTTTAAGGGGCGAGGGGGAAAGGTTATGCGCAAATATTGGCGGACCGCTGGCTCCCGAACAGGGGGACTTGCATGCCGAGCAGCACTCCGACAACAACAAAACATTTAACGCCTTTGGCGAAAGAAGTCCATACCGCGAGGGACAAAACGCCCATGCGGCGCCGCTATGCAATGGAAGCGTAAATAAGCAAGAAAAAGATGACGGTTTATCGCGGGAAAGCAATAATATCGCGCGTCCAAACGAAAACACGGGCGCGCAAAACGAGGGATGCTATCAACAAGAACGCGATACATTGGAAGAAAAAGCCAAAATCCCTTTGCGGCAAAGTGAGAAAGGCGCAGATACCGGCGAAAAAAGCGCGGGCGCGCCGACTGTTTTAGGGATGCAAGGCGGCGCAGATTATAGCGGCGCGGCTCACGGCGGTGAAACTTCGACGCCTCAAAATAGCGATAATAAAACTTGTGCGGCGGTTTGCCCTAACTCGCAAAGCGACGCGGCTGATTTTCCCCAAGCGCAAGAGCGCGGCGGCGGCAACGCTATTTTATTTGACAAACAGCGGGAGGGCGTTTCATATCAGCCGACTTCAAAGCCAGGTAAAACACCAAAAGAGCAGCTTACGCAAAACAGCACTTTTTCCCTTTTGCTTGAAAGGGCAACCTCGGGAGACGCCGAGGCTCAAACGCAGCTTGCCTTAATGTACGAAAAGGGTGAGGGCATAAAACAAGATTACGACGAGGCTGCGCGCTGGTATCAAGAAGCGGCGCATCAGGAAGATCCGCGGGCGCAGAATAATTTGGGCGCGTTTTATCAAAAGGGCATAAGCGTCAAGCGCGACCCTTTTAAGGGCGCGGTGCTTTACAAAAAAGCTTCCAGCAAAGGTTACGTTCCTGCAAAATATAACCTTGCCCTTTGCCACTTAGAGGGCTTAGGCGCGATTAAAAGCTATGTCGCTGCGGCGCAGCTGCTTGAAGAGGCTTCCGAAACGGGTTACGCTGCCGCGTATTTTGTCTTGGGCGCTTTATACCAGTCGGGAAAAGGGGTAGAGAAAAACTTGGAAAAAGCCGCCGACCTGTATTTAAAAGCCTATAACGGCGGAATAAGACAGGCTTATGAAAATTATCAGCTTTGCCTTAATCTGATTGAAAAACATAATGAGCAATAGCGGAGCTAAAAACTAAAAACATATATTTTTATTTTATTGCGCTGCTTTACGTAAATAATAAAAAAGAAATACGCTTGCACTACTTCATTTGTCTTTACATTAAGTAAAAGCAGGGTTAAAATTAAATCCTAAGTAAGTCAATGCGAAAAGAAAGCAAAGGCATAAGATTACTGTCAACTAACGGCATAGCGGTTTTGCGCAAATATAAATAAAAGTCTAAATGCAAGAGTAAACCAAAATTAAATCCGACATAGCGGCTGCAAATTAAAACATAATATGCAAATGTAAATTTAGTTTGCAACCTACGGCAAATTAAAACTAAAAAAGAATAAGACGCCGATAAAAGGCAAAAAACGACAAAGCAATAAAATAATTTAATAAGCAAAAATATTCTTTAAGGCAAGGCTGAAAAAGGTAAAAATAAACGGTTTTATGTTAAAAAAATTGAAAAAAACTGTTGAAAATCCGTTGACAAGGTCTTGCCTTAATGCTATTATATTAAGGCTGTCGGCAAACCGCCCTCAGCAATTGAAGCTTGAAAAGAGAATAGCAAAATCAGAATTAACAAAAAAAACACAGTCAATATAACATTGATTTTTAGCCGGCGGCATTAAAAATTTTTAGTGCCACGTTTGAAAAAAGTCAGATTGAACTTAAGAGTTTGATCCTGGCTCAGGACGAACGCTGGCGGCGTGCTTAACACATGCAAGTCGAACGAAGCGTAGCGATACGCTTAGTGGCGAACGGGTGAGTAACGCGTGAGCAACCTGCCCTATACAGCGGGATAACACAGGGAAACTTGTGCTAATACCGCATAAGACCACAGCCGGGCATCCGGCAGCGGTAAAAGAATTTCGGTATAGGAGGGGCTCGCGTCCCATTAGATAGTTGGTAGGGTAACGGCCTACCAAGTCTGCGATGGGTAGCCGACCTGAGAGGGTGATCGGCCACACTGGAACTGAGATACGGTCCAGACTCCTACGGGAGGCAGCAGTGGGGAATATTGGGCAATGGAGGAAACTCTGACCCAGCAACGCCGCGTGAATGATGAAGGTCTTCGGATTGTAAAGTTCTTTAATTGGGGACGAATAAATGACGGTACCCAAGGAATAAGCCACGACTAACTACGTGCCAGCAGTCGCGGTAATACGTAGGTGGCAAGCGTTGTCCGGAATGACTGGGCGTAAAGGGAGTGAAGGCGGTTTTGTAAGTTAGGAGTGAAATCCCGAGGCTCAACCTCGGAACTGCTTTTAAGACTGCAAGACTTGAGTGATGGAGAGGAAAGTGGAATTCCTAGTGTAGCGGTGGAATGCGTAGATATTAGGAGGAACACCAGAGGCGAAGGCGACTTTCTGGACATCAACTGACGCTCATACTCGAAAGCGTGGGGAGCAAACAGGATTAGATACCCTGGTAGTCCACGCTGTAAACGATGAATACTAGATGCGGGGGGTACGACTCCTCCCGTGTCGCAGCTAACGCAATAAGTATTCCGCCTGGGGAGTACGGCCGCAAGGTTGAAACTCAAAGGAATTGACGGGTCCCCGCACAAGCAGCGGAGCATGTGGTTTAATTCGATGCAACGCGAAAAACCTTACCAAGATTTGACATCGCCTGAACGGTATAGAGATATACTCTTCTCTTCGGAGACAGGTAGACAGGTGGTGCATGGTTGTCGTCAGCTCGTGTCGTGAGATGTTGGGTTAAGTCCCGCAACGAGCGCAACCCTTATGAATAGTTGCCAATATTAAGTTAGGAACTCTATTCAGACTGCCATGGATAACATGGAGGAAGGTGGGGATGACGTCAAATCATCATGCCCCTTACATCTTGGGCCACACACGTGCTACAATGGTCGCTACAAAGAGATGCTAGCCGGTAACGGTACGCCAATCTCAAAAAAGCGGTCTCAGTTCGGATTGTGGGCTGCAACTCGCCCACATGAAGTCGGAGTTGCTAGTAATCCCGAATCAGCATGTCGGGGTGAATGCGTTCCCGGGGATTGTACACACTGCCCGTCAAGCCATGGGAGTTGGGAGTACCCGAAGTCAGTGACCTAACCGCAAGGAAGGAGCTGCCGAAGGTAAGACCAATGACTGGGGTTAAGTCGTAACAAGGTAGCCGTATCGGAAGGTGCGGCTGGATCACCTCCTTTTAGGGAGTAGGTAATACCTACTTTAAGTCGTAGCGGTTTATGTTTTTAAGGTATCCCCTTAGTAAACCGTTTGTTACAAGTCCTTTATATTCTTATCTTTTGGACTTACTAAATAAAAGAATAGAAAACCCATCAAAATATATTGATTGTGCGTTAATTCTTAGCTATTCTCCTTTTCTAAGCCAAAGTATCGCCAAAGTTTCCCCTTTGGCAGGTCCCCAAAAAATCTTTGATTTTTTGGGGGATAAATACAAAAGAAAAGCAATGCCTCAGACAAATGTCTGAGGTTTTTTATTTAAGGGAGAAGACGAAAAAGACATCAAATATTGTTTTTTATTATTGCACATTTTAAATCTGCGTTTCTGCGGGACAAGGGCGGCTCTTTATAATTTTCGGGGTTCATTCCCTTTTAAATCTTGTTAGTGTTTGCGGGTGGATAAAGCCAAGGTATAAGTCATTTAGCTGTATCTTCGGAGTTAAAGCGTTTTAATGCATTTTTGGCGGTCAGCTTAGGATAATTCTTTTTATTTTTACCTTTTAGACTTACTGTATAAAAGAATACAAAACCACGTCAAAATATTGCTTGTGTGCTAATCCTTTTGCCATTCTCCTTGCCCTTTATCTTTAAAAAAGTATAAAATCTTTTTTAGGGCAAAAAATAATGCTAAGGTATAAAAAACTATGAAAAAAATTATCGCTTTGATACTGGCAGTTGTTTTCTGCTCACTTATTTTTACCGCCTGCCGCAAGGAAAAGCTTTTTGAGGGCGATTACAAAGAAATGACGGTGCAAGACGCGGAAACCCTAAAACCTGTTATAACCCAAAACCTTTCGCAGCAAGCGACAAATGAGCTGTATAAAAATTTCCGCCTCAGTTACTCATGGAAAATAGGACAAATATCGCGGTCAAGCAATCTTTTGTATTCTTCCGACGGAGGGGATGTCCGCCTTTCCTTTGTAATGAACTATTCCAACGGGAGCAGCGGCAAAATTGAATATTATATTAAAGACGGCTACTTTTATGTGGTAAGCGAAGGCGCGCAAAGGGAAGTGGTAAAGACGCCCCTTTCAAATTTTGAGGTTACCGAGTTATTCGGGTTAATGCTTTTTAAGCGCGCCCAGCTAATTGACGTCAATTTTGACAATTTTGACCTTTCGGCTTCTGCGCAGGATGGCTATAAGGTGCTTTTGGCGCATTCCGCCGGAAAATACAAACTGCAAATTACTATAACGGAGCAGGCATTTAAGAAGAAAAATTCCGTTTACGCCCCCATAGGGGACTTTAACTACGAAGCTTTTTTTGCTTTTGAAGAAGAAAGTTTTTCCGGCGCGAAAATAGATATATCGTATAATGTTTTGTCGTCGCCCATAATACCCGTCGCTTATAAAATGGAGCTCTACCCCCTTAGCGAAGATATTTCTTTCCCTGGTTATATAACGGAATCTTAAACTTTGAATACAAATACACAGCCCCTTAAAATGTTCAGGGGCTTTTTTTATTTGAAATTATTACTATATTTACTGCGGCATTAAGCATAATTAAGGCTAAATGCGAAAAAATCTGAGCGCAAGAGGGTTTTTCCGCTATTTTTTTTCTAAAAAAACGTGCGCATATTAAACTTGGGTATATACTATAAAAGTATAAGGGGGTTTTATATGAAAATTATAAGAAAAGGGGCTTTTGCCTTAGTTGTAATTTTATGCCTGCTTATGTTTGCCGCCTGCGGCGGGGCAAACTTTGGGGGTATTTACAAAGAAATGAAGCAAAGCGATGTTGATGCTTTCAACGACTTTTTAAGCGAGAAGCAAGTTGATGATGCCTTTGACTTAATGGACGAGGGTTTTTATATGCGCTTTAAATACAGCGCAGGGGGCACGGAATATATCTTAGACGTCTATCACAAGATGGAAAACCAAGGTCAGGAATATTCTATGGTAACAACCATTAATAGTGGTTCGCAGACTACTAAAACGGAGGTTTACCACAAGGACGGTTGGACTTATCTTGTTACATACGACGGTGAAAGGCGCTCGGTAAACAAAATGCAGGCGGAAAGCGTTGATATCTCGAACAACAAAAACACTATAAAAAGCTATTTGGCGGGGCTGAACTACGCGGACCTTGATATAGAGGAGTCGGCGCAAAAGGGCTTTGACCTTTATATATCAAAGTTTTTGGGGACATATAAGATTAAGGCGGTAATTGAAAAAGAGATTTTTGAACAGATATATCATCAGACATTTGAAGAGTTTAAGTTTGAAAGTTATTTTATCTACGGCAAAAAAGGTTTTTTAGGTTTTAAGCTAGAATTTATTTTCGGTTCGTCCGACGCGCTGAGTTCCGCCCTCATTGAGGTCTACCCGTTTAGCGGCACAGTGTCTTTTCCCTCCTACCTGAAATACGCGCAGGAAGACTAGAAAAGCATTAAAACTTAGCCCCCTCGGTTGCCGAGGGGGCTTTTCAAAACTTAAAAGTTTTTAAAACCTTTTTTTAACCGCAATTTAATTGCGCTTAGCAAAGGTTTTCCATTTGTTCCCCTTAAATCAACTTTGTGGCGGCGTTTTTCCGCCGCAACGTGAGTTTTTAGGGGTATTTTTTATTTCCCCAAAATTATGACTTTTTGGGGGTTTACCGTTATTCGTCAATCTCGTAGCACCAACCGCTAGCTTGGGTGGGGGGCAAAGTCTGCCCGCGTCTTACGTTGGCTGTGTTTACAGTCCTGCCTTTCTCGTCAACTACACGGTATTGTCCGCTTTTGGGTGCGGTATCTCCGGCGTTTAAGCGCATTGTCTAAAACCTCCTTTTGTTAGTTTACTATCATTTTTCCCTAAATTGCGCTCTTTTATTCCTTAGCGCAATTTTTTCCATACTAAGCACTCTAAATTGCTTTGCCTTACTGAGTGTGGGAAGCGGGTCGTAATTATTGCCTGCAAACGCTTAAAAGAAATCGCGACGGGTTTTTCTAGCTTTGTAATATCGCTTTTGAAGCTCTGTTTTAGGCAGCGGGCTAAAAAGTAATGAAAAATAACAAAATAAAACAAATGTAAGCGGGAGTTGAAAGTAGTTTAAACTGCCGCGCGGTAAGGGTTTTTACTTATAAATAATATTATAAGGAAAATGCCGCAAGATATATATTTATCTATGCCGCGCGCAGCCAAGGCGGCGAAGCAGTCAAAAACCGCCTGAATAAGGCGCTTGCCATGCCTTAAAGCGGCGAAAGGAACTTACTTGAAAAAGGGACAAAGACCCTGTGCCGCCCGCCAGCCCCCCCCTTTTTTAAATGTTTTAAGTGGGCGTATTTGCTCAAAAAAACAACTCCCCTTATTTTGCGGAGGAGTTGTAAAAGGTTGTTTTATTTAAAAATAAAAGTCAAATACGCTTTATTTGGCGGTTGCGGCGGCAACTTTCAATGCTCGTATTTTCAATTTAAACAGTTAAAAGTAGGGTCTACGCGCGGTATTTTTTCTTTATTTTGCGCGAATCTTTTTAAGTTTGGCAAATCGCGGCACGCCGTTTATAAAGGGCGGAGCGGCTTCGCCTTCAATTAAAGGCAGAACGTAGTCCAAATACTCTTTGCTTACAAAATTGTCGTCCGAAATATAGCGTTCGGGGAGCTTTTTTTCGTAATTTGCCACCTTTTCTAATGGAAGATACATAAGCTCTAATTTGTAACGGCTGCCCGCGGCGCGGTTAAGTCCTATCATAATGCCGCTTTCGCCCTTTACAGCCGCTTTAACAGCCTCCGCGCCCACAAGGTAGGCTTCCTCTACGTCGCGTTTTGACGCTATGTGAGAGGCGCAGCGCTGCATTAAACTGAACTCAATCGCCCTTACTTTAATGTTAAGCCTTTCTTTTATCAGCGCCCCCAAATAGTTGCCCACTCCGCCAAGCTGAATATGGTTAAAGCTGTCTTTGCTTACGTTTTCCGTCGCGTATTCCGCTATGTATTTACCCGACTTATCGCGTATCCCTTCCGACACGGCGGCGAGGACGTTGCCCTTTTCCTTAAAAACATTGGTGCATTGAGTTAAAAACTCCTCTATATCAAAGGTTCTTTCAGGAAGATATATAAGGTCGGGGCCTGCGCCCGCATAACTTGCTACGGCGCTTGAAGCGGTGAGCCAGCCGGCGTTTCTGCCCATTATTTCAATAACCGTAGCGGTGCCCTTGTCGTAAACCACGCTGTCTAAGGCAATTTCCATACAGGTGGTGGCAATATATTTTGCCGCGCTGCCAAAGCCGGGGCAGTGGTCTGTGCCCATTAAATCGTTGTCAACGGTTTTCGGAACGCCGATAATGCGGCAATCGTAGCCCTGTTCGCGCATATACTTGCCGACTTTGCAGCAAGTGTCCATGCTGTCGTTGCCGCCGTTATACATAAAATAGCGGATATTATATTTTTTAAAGGTCGCCAAAAGCTTTTTATAGTCGCTTTCGTCGTCGGAAGAATTTTTTAGCTTGTAGCGCACGCTGCCAAGCGCCGAAGAAGGAGTATTTTTTAAAAGGGAAATCTCCTCCCTATCCTCTTGTCCTATATCGTAAATTCTGTCCTCCAAAATGCCCTTAATGCCGTGCGCCGCGCCGTAAACGGCCGTAATGCAGTCTTGCTTAAACGCCTCTTCAAACACGCCGCAGGCGGAAGAGTTTATGACGCTGCTTGGTCCGCCGCTTTGCCCGAATAAAAGAGCGCCTTTAAGTTTTTCCATTTGCCTTTCCCCCTTAACCCATTAATACTTTATTATATTAACACTTTGCGGGCGTTTAGGCAAACGCTTGGCTGTCATTGGGCATTTATTCAATAATTGTTATTATCGCGGCAAATACTAAGGCAAACGGGAAAAAAGAAAAGAACTTGCGCGGCGGCGGAACGGACAAGCGCAGGTTTAAACATAAAGACAAGAAAAATTAAAAAATAAAGCAAAAATCGTAAGCGTTTAAAATCAAAGCGCAAATATGCGGTTTAAATAAAAGCAAACAAAAAGCAAAGGCGAAAAAATAAAAAAGAGGAATATGTGTTATGCGCGAAGCGTTAAAAATTGTTATATTTTCCTTAGGTTCGGTGGTGTATTTGTTTATTATTTCAAAGATTTTGGGCAAAAAGCAAATAGCGCAGCTGGAATTTATAGACTATGTGGTGGGCATTTCCATAGGTTCAATAGCCGCCGAAATGGCGACGGACTTACAGGAAAACCCCTTTTGGCACTACCTTATAGCCATGACCGTGCTTGCGCTCGTTGACGTTATTATAACGCTTTTAGGGCGCAAAAGCGCCGCGGCGAAAGGCTTTTTTAAGGGCAATCCCATACCCATAATTGAGGAGGGGAAAATTAACTATAAAAACCTACAAAAAAGCAAGCTTGACCTGCAAGACCTTTTGTCGCTGTGCCGGATTAAAGGTTATTTTAATATTGAGGATATTTATTACGCTTTTTTTGAAAGCAGCGGTAATCTGAGCGTGCTGCCCCTTGCTCCAAAAGCCCCACTTACGGCGGAAGATATGAAAATTGAAAAAGAAGCCGCCGTTTTGCTTTCGCCTTTAATTATCAACGGCAAGTTTTGCGGCAAAAGGATGAAAGCCGATGGGAAAGATGAAAAATGGCTTTTGGAAAAAACCAATATGCAGGAAAAAGACGTAAAGGGCGTGCTGCTTGCCCTTTATAACCCCGACGCCGACGAAGTAACGCTTTATTATAAGGAATAAATAGAGTTTATTAAAGCAGCTCGCAAGGAGCTAAATGTTATATCTAATGAGACAACTTCGACACATAACATTCAGCTTATTATAAATAAAAACTAATACCCCTGGAAGCTTTTGTTTCCAGGGGTATTAGTAAGTTTATTGAAACACAAAGTTTTGTTTTCTGAAAAAAGCCGTGCTCTCAAACGCCGTGCATTACTCCGTTCTCAAAGCGGCAACGGGGTCTTGCCTCGCCGCTTTGCGCGAAGGTATAAGTCCTGAGATTAAAGTAAGGGCAACGCTTATGGCTATAAGCATAAGCGCATAAAGAGGGTTCAAACTGGCTATTCCGCTTACGCCCAGCAAAGCTTCAATTATGATATTGATAGGAAGAGACAACAGATACGCCGCCGCTACGCCCATTACGCCCGCTATAAGCCCTATTATAACCGTTTCGGCGTTAAATACCCGCGTTACATCTTTTTTGCGCGCGCCGATACTTCGCAGTATTCCTATTTCTTTTGTTCTTTCCAGTACCGACACATAGGTGATTATGGCAATCATAATGGAACTGACGACAAGGGAAATGGCGGTAAAGGCGATTAAAACATAGCTTATGGTATCTACCACCGTGCTTAAAGTGTCGCCCAAAAGTTCCGACATGTCGGTATAGGTTACCATATCGTCCTTGTCTCTGCCCGTGTTATATTGACTTAAAACTTCTTTTATATTGTTCTTTGCCTGAAAAGAAAGAGGATATACGCTGATTTCATTGGCAAGCTTTTCGCCGCCTAAGCCGCGTAAATCTTTTTCCCTAAGTTCTTGCTTTGTAGAGGTCAAAGTATCGGTATAAGCAAGTCCTGTATAAGGGCTTAAAGAGGGATTGTCCTCCATAAATTGCACTATTTTAGAATTGTAGTTTTGCTCTTGAAGCCAAGCATACAGTTCTTTGAGATAACCTATGCCGTTTGACATTACACCGCCGTCGGTGTTCTCTTTGACACGCAGAATACCCACTACCGTAAGCGTTTCCGCCTCCTCAAAATCAATATCAAGAGGGGATTTTTCCGTAGACTTGCTACCTGCCCTTTGATATATTTGGTCGTTTGTCAAAATTTTGTATTGTCTGCCCAAAATGTCGGCAAAGGCATACTTTTCCCAATTCTCTTCGGCGGAAGCTATACCCAAAGAAATCAGCGTGTTCTGCGCTATTTCGTTAGTATCGCTTATGATAAGCACAATTTCATTTTTGTTTTGAGGATATGTTCCTTCCAAAACGTCATATTGAGAAGTAACAAGGTCTGTGTCGGGCAGCATATTGAGGCTTCCGCCGTTTGAACCGTATAAGGCGGACATACCGCCGCCCGAGCCCGATGAAATAAGTTTGTCATAAACAGTCTGACCGCTTTTTATGCCGTAAAAGCTTAAAGAAAGCCCCGTTTTGTAGATAATGTCGCTATACCAGGCTGCGTCTAAGTTTTGCGCGATATAATCAAGATATTCTTGCGTAATATTGTTTTTGCTCATTATTTCCGACGCGGAAATTGCTTTTTGAACGTAAATTTCCTTTGCGGAAGGAAACGGCTGCAAGGATTTATGACCGTTCATGGCTTCCATAGCTTGATTTATATTGATAGAAGAAGTTGTAATGGTAACGGGGTTAGAAGCAAGGGTGTCGGACTGTAATTTAGTTATATAGTTGTTCATGCCGCCTGAAAGCGCAAGAATTAAAGCTATGCCGATTATTCCGATGCTGCCCGCTACAGAAGTCAACGCCGTGCGCCCTTTTTTGGTCGCGAGGTTTTTTCCGCTTAAAGAGAGGGCGGTAAAAAACGACATCGCCGTTTTTTTGTTCTTTCTCTTTGCGTCCTTTTCGGTTTCAATATCTTCTGGACCGATTTGTTTTTCTGCCGCGTCTTTGGGCGCGTTTTTGTTCTTGGCTTCCGCCTGCGGCTTATCGTCGCTGATAATTTTGCCGTCCACCATATTTATGATGCGCGTAGAATATTTTTGAGCCAACTGGGGGTTGTGTGTTACCATTATTACCAGCCTGTCTTTTGACACTTGGGAAATAAGCTCCATAATCTGACCGCTTGTATCGGTGTCCAGTGAACCGGTAGGCTCGTCGGCTAAAAGTATTTCGGGAGAATTTACCAAAGCCCTTGCGATTGCAACGCGCTGCATCTGTCCGCCCGACAACTGGTTGGGTCTTTGTTTGAGCTGGTCAAACAGCCCCACTTGCTCTAAGGCATCTTTGGCGCGTCTTTTTCGTTCTTCCTTTGATATGCCTGAAATGGTAAGCGCCATTTCCACGTTTTCCAGCACATTGAGATGGGGTATAAGGTTGTAATTTTGAAAAATAAAACCTATCTTTTTGTTTCGGTAATTGTCCCAATCAGCGTCCTTGAAGTTTGTGGTAGATATTCCGTCTATAAAAAGCTCCCCCGAGGTATATCTGTCAAGTCCGCCTATAATGTTCATAAGCGTGGTTTTTCCACAGCCCGACGGACCCAAAACGCAAAGAAATTCGTTGTTTGATAATTCAAGGCTTATGCCCTTTAAGGCATGAACTTTTCCCTGCCCCACAATATAGTCTTTTGTAATGTTTTTAAGTTGCAGCACTGATTTCCCTTCTCCTTTTAATTTTAGTATAGTTGATTTGATGCAAGTTTTATTTTGTATAATTTTACGGTGTTGCCGTGCAGTTTTTTAAAAAGTTTAATGTATTTTTGATGAAATTTTCAGGAGGTTGACGCAAAAGAGAAAAGCAAAGAAAGGAAAGAGTGAAAAAAACTTTCCTCCCTTAGCTTTGTTTACAGCGCTGCCCTTTAAGAAAAAACAGCTGACTGCAAAAATGCGCTTCCCGTAGGGCGTTTCCTAATGGCGCTTATGCATCTTTATTTTGCCAAGTTTTATTAAATCTTTGCAGGCTGAGCTCGGAATTGCGTTAGTCATAGTTTTAACATTGCACAAAAACATAGGGCAATGGCAAAAGGTCTTTAATTTTTACTTTTACGGCGTTACCCTCTTCGTCGTTTAATATAACCTTAATGTCGGGGCAGTATTCGTAAAGCATCTGGCGGCAGTTTCCGCAAGGGGGGACAATATTATTTAACGCCTTGTCGTGAACGGCGACTATCGTTTCAAAGTCGCGCTGACCCGCAGTAATTGCCGCGCCTATGGAAATAAACTCGGCGCAGGAGCCGTGTATGCCGTCGCAGTTTACGCCCAAAAATACGCTTCCGTCGGCGCAGCGAAGCGCAGAGCCCACCGTATGATAATAGACGCCGTCGTCAAAGTTTTTTCTTAACGCCTCTAAGGCAAGCTTAATCAATTCCCTGTCCTTTTGGGTAACTTCAAAAAATTCCATATTTTTACCTCGCAATTAATTACAGTTTATATTATAAAGCATTTTTGCCCTAAAATGCAATAGGAGGTAAACGGCTGCCAAAATATAAAGCAGTCGGAATAAAAAAATGAGCGGGCGCACAAAGGAAAACTAAAATCTCTTGCGGAAAAACGCGCAAAAGAAGGGGAAAATTGGATAAAATCATTGACAAGAAACCCCTTTAAATGATATTATGTTTTAGCGCCTTAAAGGGGAAAAATGCGGGGGTGTAGCTCAGCTGGGAGAGCACCTGCCTTGCAAGCAGGGGGTCAGCGGTTCGATCCCGCTCATCACCACCATAGGTGAGCGCACCAAACTGTATGGGCTCATAGCTCAGCCGGTTAGAGCGCGCGCCTGATAAGCGCGAGGTCGGTGGTTCGAGTCCACTTGAGCCCACCATACCTTGACGGTGAGCGAAGGTTTTAATGGAGCACAGCTTCAGAGGAACACGCAAGCTGATAAGGTTTTTTGGTCGGAAAAGACCGTAAGAGAACATTGAAAACCGCATAGAGAAGAAGAAGCAAAGCTTTAAACAAGAAGGGTAATGCATACGAAAGTGTGTATACAATTTCAAGAAGAAAGCTTAGTCTTAGGAATTAGATAAAGAGGACATCGACAATCAAGCTAAAAAGAGCGTATAGGTGGATGCCTTGGCATCAGGAGCCGATGAAGGACGTGGTAAGCTGCGATAAGCCATGGGAAGCCGCAAGCAGGCGTTATATCCATGGATTTCCGAATGGGGAAACCCGGCCAGAGTTATGTCTGGTCACCCGTACATGAATACATAGTGTGCGGGAGGGAACCCGGTGAACTGAAACATCTCAGTAGCTGGATGAAGAGAAAATAAATAATGAATCCCAAAGTAGCGGCGAGCGAAATGGGAAGAGCCCAAACCAGAGACTTTCGGGTCTTTGGGGTTGCGGGCCGGCAATGTCTATCACAAAGGTTAGCCGAAGTGTGTTGGAAAGCACAGCCATAGGAGGTAATAGCCCTGTAGGCGAAAACTGGAGTGAGGTAGCCGGTACCAGAGTACCACGGGACACGAGTAATCCTGTGGGAAGCTGGGGGGCCCACCCCCCAAGGCTAAATACTACCTGATGACCGATAGCGAACAAGTACCGTGAGGGAAAGGTGAAAAGTACCCCGGGAGGGGAGTGAAAGAGAACCTGAAACCATACGCTTACAAGCAGAGGGAGCGGCCCTAGCTGCCGTGACCTCGTACTTTTTGTATAACGGACCGGCGAGTTACTATGCGTAGCAAGGTTAAGGCACTTTCGTGCCGCAGCCGAAGGGAAACCGAGTCTTAACAGGGCGAATTAGTTGCGCGGAGTAGACCCGAAACCAGGCGACCTATCCATGTGCAGGTTGAAGTGGGGGTAAAACCCCATGGAGGACCGAACTCACGCTTGTTGAAAAAAGCGGGGATGACGTGTGGATAGCGGAGAAATTCCAATCGAGCTTGGAGATAGCTGGTTCTCCTCGAAATAGCTTTAGGGCTAGCCTCGTTTTTGAGACATACGGAGGTAGAGCACTGAATGGGCTAGGGGGCCTCAAAGCTTACCGAACCTTATCAAACTCCGAATACCATATGTTGTTTGACGGGAGTCAGACTATGAGAGATAAGTCCCATAGTCAAAAGGGAAAGAGCCCAGAACACCGTCTAAGGTCCCGAAGTCACAGTTAAGTGGAATAGGATGTGTAACTGCACAAACAACCAGGATGTTGGCTGAGAAGCAGCCACTCATTTAAAGAGTGCGTAACAGCTCACTGGTCTAGTGGTTATGCGCCGAAAATGTCCGGGGCTAAAACTGTGCACCGAAGACGTGTCTTGACAGCAATGTCAGGGGTAGAGGAGCATCGTGCGTTAGGCTGAAGCCAGACCGTCAGGAATGGTGGACGAAGCACGAGAGAGAATGCCGGTATGAGTAGCGAGAATAAAGTGAGAATCTTTATCGTCGAAAGCCTAAGGTTTCCTGGGGAAGGTTCGTCCGCCCAGGGTAAGTCGGGACCTAAGCCGAGGACAATTGTCGTAGGCGATGGACAACTGGTTGAGATTCCAGTACCACCGGGTTAGCGTTTGACTGATGCAGTGACACAGAAGGATAGGCAAAGCGGGTTGATGGTAGAGCCCGTCCAAGCACTGAGGCAGATGGCGTAGTGAAGTACGCGCCATCAATGCTGGGGTGTGATGGGGAGAGAAAATAAGTATCGAAGTTGCTGAATTCACGCTGGCAAGAAAAGCTGCTAAAGGAGCTGATCTGGTGCCCGTACCGCAAACCGACACAGGTAGGCGAGGTGAGAAACCTAAGACGAGCGGGATAACCTTTGTTAAGGAACTCGGCAAAATGACCCCGTAACTTCGGGAAAAGGGGAGCCCCTTGAAAAGGGGGCCGCAGTGAATAGGCCCAAGCGACTGTTTAGCAAAAACACAGGTCTGTGCGAACTCGAAAGAGGACGTATACGGGCTGACGCCTGCCCAGTGCCGGAAGGTTAAGGGGAATTGTTAGCGCAAGCGAAGCAAGGAACTTAAGCCCCAGTGAACGGCGGCCGTAACTATAACGGTCCTAAGGTAGCGAAATTCCTTGTCGGGTAAGTTCCGACCCGCACGAATGGCGTAACGACTTGGGCGCTGTCTCAACAGTGGACCCGGCGAAATTGTAGTATACGTGAAGATGCGTATTACCCGCGACTGGACGGAAAGACCCCGTAGAGCTTTACTGTAGCTTGATATTGGGTCTCGGTAATTCATGTACAGGATAGGTGGGAGACTGAGAAGCGTAGGCGTCAGCTTACGTGGAGTCAACCTTGGGATACCACCCTTGAATTATTGAGGTTCTAACGCTGTGCCGTAATCCGGGCAGCGGACAGTGTCAGGTGGACAGTTTGACTGGGGCGGTCGCCTCCTAAAGAGTAACGGAGGCGCTCAAAGGTTCCCTCAGAATGGTTGGAAACCATTCGGAGAGTGTAAAGGCACAAGGGAGCTTAACTGCGAGACTGACAAGTCGGGCAGGTACGAAAGTAGGACTTAGTGATCCGGCGGTAGTTCATGGAAATGCCGTCGCTTAACGGATAAAAGTTACCTCGGGGATAACAGGCTTATCTCCCCCAAGAGTTCACATCGACGGGGAGGTTTGGCACCTCGATGTCGGCTCGTCACATCCTGGGGCTGTAGTCGGTCCCAAGGGTTCGGCTGTTCGCCGATTAAAGTGGCACGCGAGCTGGGTTCAGAACGTCGTGAGACAGTTCGGTCCCTATCCATCGTGGGCGTAGGATATTTGAGAGGATCTGTCCCTAGTACGAGAGGACCGGGATGGACACACCTATGGTGCATCAGTTGTCACGCCAGTGGCATAGCTGGGTAGCGAAGTGTGGAAGGGATAAACGCTGAAGGCATCTAAGCGTGAAACCCACCTTAAGATTAGATATCCCAGATAGCAATATCGGGAGACCCCTTGAAGACTACAAGGTTGATAGGTCGGGTGTGGAAGCGCAGTAATGCGCGGAGCTGACCGATACTAATGGTCAAGAGCTTAATCACAATTAAATTAAAATCAGAATTAGGCGTTAAAGATAATATTGCAAAAAGACGAACAAAGAACGGGTTATTAAAAAACCGGCAAAGAAAGTCAATCTCAAAGTAAGAAGAAGATATGCAGTTGTGAATGTGCAAATAGGAAAGAATATACTTTTCGCATTCAGCGATTTTCGGTGACGATAGCGAGAGGGCCCACCTGTTCCCATCCCGAACACAGAAGTTAAGCCTCTCAGCGCCAATAGTACTTGGTTGGACACGACCTGGGAGGGTAGGTCGTCGCCGAATTTTTATTCCTCCTTAGCTCAGCAGGTTAGAGCGAGCGGCTGTTAACCGCTAGGTCGTCCGTTCAAATCGGACAGGGGGAGCCAAACAGAAAGACCATCAAACGATGGTCTTTTTTGTTTGGCTTCTTACCCTCTGCCCGATTTGAACGGAAAAGCTTGTCATTACAGCCGCGAGCGAAAAGCGCAAATTGCCGCAAGCAATCTGATGAGGGAAGAAACACAACTTAACGAAACCAAAGCTACTACGCGTGGATAAAAAAATCAAAGCGATAAACTAACTTCGAATGGCGGCTGTTAACCGCTAGGGACGGAGCGGTAATTACAGAGTAATTAAGAGGAAGCATAGTATGCTTCCGAAAGCGACTGTCGGGGAGAGCTATGCTCGACG
>JAEWZT010000005.1 GCA_023458375.1 Bacillota bacterium | reverse complement strand
CATAAGTCTTTACGCTCACAATTGCCTTTGAAAGGTCTTCGCTTAAATAATAGAACAGCTGATTTTTGCTTTCTATAAACTTATTATAGATAACAAATTCTCCCGCTTTAAGCTCTCCCAAATACTCACCTTCGTCGTCTTGTTCAATCCAAATTGTGGGAGTATCGCAAAACTCGGTGGTATTAACAATTTCCGCGCCTGTATCCAGCGTTAGTATGCTGTCTGAGGCGACACCGCCGCCTTTTCCAATCTCAATGCCGCCAAAATAGTTTCCGCTTACATCAAGCGTTCCTTTAACCGTAACAGTAGAACCGTTGACTAAAAGTCCGCCGTCGCCCTTGGTTAAGGTAACGTTTTCCAGCACTACGCTTTCAGCGTCATATACTTGAAGAGCATAGGCGCTTTTCCAATTCTTTACCGTCATGCCTCTGTCAACTGTTAGATTTTTGACAGTTACATTATTTGTTCGAATCAAGACGCCGGATTTTACATCCATATCAGCGGCAAAAGCTAAGCGATAATTGCTTCCGTCTAAAACAAGGGCTCTGTCAATAACGATTTGCTTGTCAATGCCCGTTATATCGTCTATTAGAACAATTCTTTTAGTCCAATTAACTTTAATTGCGTCTGTAAGCTGATCAAGAGTATTGACATGGGCTTCAATTACATTGTTTTGAGATTTAATATTGCTTAATGTGCCTATGCAGTTGCCCCTTATAATTATTGACGCGTATGCAATAGGTGTTTCGTCTTCGGCGGCAAGAGCATATTCTTCAATAGAGTTACCATTTGCGCTCGTTATAGCGCAGCTGTCAACAATTATATTTAAGGTTTCTGTATAACCTAAGGTAGGCTCTACCATTAAGCCGTTGCCTGTGATTTTGAATCCGTCGGCGACGTAAGAAGGGGCGGAGTAATCACCGTTTGCGGTTAAAGTGCAGCCGCTAAGAGCAAGCGTTCCGCTCTTAATGTGAATACCGCCTGCGCCTTCGAACGTACATTCCGTAAAGTCATAGATGTAATTTGCGGCAAGGTAAGCGCCTGCGCTGATATTTGCTTGTTTGCCCTTAAAAGTACAGTTTTCCCCGACAATTGAAGCGCCGCTGTAAATCCCGTTCGTATATAGTGCCGCAATTTCTGCCTCTACGGTAAGACCTGATAAATAAATACTTACCGAACTTCCGCCTTGCACCACTATGCCGTACTCTTCGTCGGTTTCAATCTTCCCGCCTTTAATTATTATAGTTGCTTCGCTGTCGGCCGTTCTTAACATTTTTCTTGCAAAAATAGAACTGCCTATGGTTATTCTGCCGGTAGTATGACCTCCGAGGTTGATTTCAAGGTCCGGCTTGTCAACGTCAACAGTTATGTCCTCCTCAATGTCTGCCGTTAGCAATATGCCGTCGCCCTCATCGTCGCTTATGGCGGCTATAAGCTCGGCAACGCTCGCAACGGGCACGAGGCATTTGACTTCGTCGCATTGAGACTTTATAGCGTTTACGTTAAATCCGTTTACATCAGTTTTGGTGGCCAAAGCATCAACCGCGTTTTTGGCGGCAGTTATATAGCCGTTAAGCTTTCCCCAGTTTAGGGTGCTGTAACTATCTTGGTCATAATCGTCAAGCAGGTCGTCAAGGTCACCTTTTTTAGTATTTTTAGCGGCTATAAGCGCGTCTTTTGAAAGGGCGTCGCATTGAGTTTTAACGCCGCTTACGCTAAACGCGCTAACGTCGGCTATGCTGGTATAACTGTTAATTGTAGCTTTGGCGGAAGAAACATATCCCGTCAAAGCTGTCCAGTTTGCACTGCCGTAGTTCTCTTCCACATAAGTATTTTGCAAAGCTGTAAGTTCGTTTACCTTGTCAGTCTTTGCGTCTGCAAGTTCTTGCGCTTCTTGGGCTATTGTTTTAACGGCGTCACATTGAGTTTTAACGCCGTTTACACTGACCGCTTCAACGATGGAAATATTTGTAGCGCCGCTTACAGTATTTTTTGCAGCGGTTATATATCCCGCTAATGTCGTCCAATTGGAAGCGCTGTAATTTGCCTGACTGTATGTGGCAAGCAAAGCTGTAAGAGCGCTTTCCTTAGCCGTCTTTGCCGCCGCAAGCGCTTGCGCTTCTTGGACTATTGTTTTAACGGCGTCGCATTGCGCTTTAACTGCCGTCACATTGACTTCGTCAATATCGGGTATATAAGACGCGCCATTTACGGTATTTTTAGCGGCTATAATATATCCCGTCAATACTGCCCAGTTGGAAGAACTATAATCTGCCTGACTATAACTTGTAAGCAGGTTGTTAAGTGAATTTATTTTGATACTTCTTGCAATCATAACTTCGTATGAATATGTATTGACAGCGTCGCAAGCATATTTTACTGTTGTGACATTGTAAGAAAGAACATCGCTTAGCTTGGTTAGGGCTTTAACCGCAGCTTTTGCGCTTGTAATAATGCTTTGTATCCGTTCCCAATTTGTACCGCTGTATTCATAATCTTTATAAGTAGCAAAAAGCGCGTCTATTTCCGCCTGTTTTGCCGTTTTGGCTTCCGCTAACGACAAAGCCGCCTCTTTGGCTAAGGTTAATACGGCGTCGCATTGAACTTTGATTTCTTCTTTGCTAACCGCGTCAATGGCGACAATGTCCACAGCATTTTTTACCTTGTCTTTTGCGGCTGAAACATATTCTTTTAAAGTATCCCAATTAGCCTCAGAATAATCGCTTTGTTTATATTCTGCAAGCAAAGTTGTTAACTCTGCGGTTTTTGCCGCTTTGGCGGCGTTAAGCTGTGCGTTTTCTTCCGCCGCCTTGGTCAAAACCTTTTCGCATGCCGTCCTTATGTCTGCAACGGCAACGGCGTTAACGGCTTCTACCGTTGTAGCGTCGTTGACTGTGACGGTTGCCGCCGATATGTATCCCGACAAGATTGCCCAGTTGGAAGAGCTGTAATCGCCTTGTTTATATGCCGTAAGCAAAGCGGTCAGCTCGGCAAGCTTGTTCTTTTTTGCTGCGGCAAGCGCGGCGGCATAATCGCCTTTTGTGTCGTTTACCGTTATTTTTATGCTTACCTCTTTGTTTTCTTTTTCATAGCGTATTGTTACCGTAACTACGCCCTTGACAACGCCCGTAATAAGATAACCTTCGTCTTTCTCTTCAATACCAACTATTCCCTCTTTATCCAAAGACCAGGTTAGCTTCTCACCGCTAAGCGTTGAAGAGCCGTATTTTACTGTAACGGTTACAGTATCGCCCGCTTCAATTTCCGCAGTCGTTTTGTCAAGCGTTAAATCTTTTTTTACGCAAGAAGTCAAAACCAATGAAAAAATCAGCAGAAAAACAAGCAGGCATACCGTTGTTAGCTTTCTAATTTTTGACATTTTACTTTCCTCCAAATTAATTTTTATAATAATTATTTATAGATACTCAAAATTCATTGCGATTAGTTTTTTACCGCCCTCTCAATACAAAAATATTCGTCAAAAAGCCCTAAATTAAATATAAGTAAGGTAATTAGTAAACTTATGTAAATCAATAGCAAACTTAGACTTAATTTGGCGCTTGCTGCCTTTTAAAAACTTCCCCGCGAAAAAGCGCAAGAGATATTTATTTCTTTATTAAGAAACTTTGATACTTAATTAAGTATTAATCTAATTCTTTTTTAAGTAAATGTCAATACTTTTTTAAATATTAGATAAAAATTAAGAAAAAATTAAAAAGTCGGGGGTAAACAGTATGTTTTTAAAAAGATTGGAAGAACTAATGAAGGAAGAGGGCATTACTCAGTATAAGTTATCAAAAGAAACGCTTATTCCCGCAACGACAATGGAGGGCTGGAAAAAAGGTCAGCAGCCCTCGGCGTCTAAAATTTTGGCTTTGGCAAATTATTTTCAAGTCAGCACAGATTATTTGCTTGGGCGCGAAAACGATTACGGAATAATTAATATAAAAGAAGCAGCCCTTACCAGAGAACAGCGCAATTTACTTAACTTGTTTTGCAAGCTAAGTCAGCGGGGTCAAATGAAAGCGCTGACGTATTTGGAGGGTCTTTTAGACGGGCAGGATACAAAGGAGAATGTCTAAAAGGCTTTTTTGTAATGAAAATGCAAAATATCAAATATGCAAAAGATTATGCCTTTTTACAGACAAAAATAAGGCTTAAATTGTTAAGCCTTATTGTCGCAAAATATCGTTAAAATAACAGTTAAAAAATGATTTGCTTAATTACTTCGCCCTTTTCCAAATCGTAAAGAGAAAGGCTGGTTGCATCCAGCAGCAAATACGAATGGGGGGAGTTTTGCTTAGGCAGGGCGACGGAGCCGCAATTGGCTATGATAAGATTTCCTTCTTTGCGCAGTTCCCCCACATGGGTATGCCCGTAAATAAAAATGCCGTAATCGCCTTGGGGCAGATTTTGAGGGTGGTATCTGTGCCCGTGGGTGATATACACATTGTGCGTCCCGCATTTTACAATGCCGTCGCGGTGAAAAGGGAACTCGCTTATCATTTTATCCACTGGACTGTCGCAGTTTCCGCTTATTGCGTGGATAACGCCCTTGTAGCCGTTTAGCAGTTCGGCCACGGTTTTCGGCATATATTCCTTGGTAAAAGGGTTTCGCGGACCGTGGTAATAGAGGTCGCCTAAAATAAAAAGCTTTTGAGCGCCGCAAGCGTCAAAAGCCCTTAAAAGCATTTTAGTATAAGTAACCGAACCGTGTATATCTGAACAAAACAAAGTTTTTGACAAAGCTTCTTCCTCCCGCTTAGTTTGCTTTTCTTACACGATTATAGCATAACAAAAGTTAAAAATACAAACTAAATTTCAAAAGAAGTCTGCTTTGCGTTGACGAAGCCCAAAACTAAGGACACAAAGGTTAGAGGCTTTTCATACATGCTTGCGTGCCCCGAACCCATTACGGCGACGTATTGGGAATTTTTTATCTCACGCGCCAAAAAATCCTGCTCAACCTTTGGCACCAGCGTATCTTCCATACAAGCTACAATCAAAGTGGGGTTGGTGATTTTATGCACGTCCTTTTGGCAGTCGTGGTCTTCGGCGCTGTTAACAAGGCGCTTCATGCGGTCTTGAAAAGTGCTTGTGGAAAAAAGCGGTATTAGCTTAGCTTCCCTGTTTTTCATCCACGCTATTTCCCTTTGATAAAAACCGCTGCTGTAAATGACGGGGATAGTTATGTTGTAATATGCTTGCCCGTCAAGCGTGTCGCCTATTTGGTTCCAGCCCCTGCCAATGTCTTTAAGCCAATCGCCCGTTTTAGCGGTAGTGTTAAATAAAAGCAGCCTGTCAATTCTGTTTGCATATTTTATAGCGAATTTAAGCGCCACCTCGCCGCCGTAAGATATGCCCATAACGCTTGCCTTTTCAAGGTTTAAATGGTCTAAAAGCGCTTTGAGCACTTCCACCTGTATATCCTGCGAGTAGCCGCAGGTCATTTTAAAGCTGTTCCCCTGGTCTAAAAAGTCTAAAAGAATTAAGGTGTTGGCTTCGCTTAACGAGGGGATAAAGGGCTTCCAGCTAACGGTGCTCATCATTACGCCGTTTAGTAAAATTATCGGCTTGCCGACGCCGTATTTTTCGTAATATATTTGTTTGCCTTCAAAATCAAAATACATTTTGTCTCTTCCTATATAAGTATTTTTTGTTTTTTTCCTTTTTTCTTTACGGGCGCGGAGGGGAGAAAAGCCCTGCCGCGCCCGCAAGCGGAAGCGTCAGCCCCCAAGAAAAAAGATGGGAAAAGTTTTTTAATAAATAATCCCCGCGTCTTTGGCGTCTTTCCAAATCTGTTCGCGGAAAGAGGGGTGGGCTACGCTTATAATGCGTTCAACCCTTTCCTTAATGGAGGTCCCCCTCAAATTAACCATTCCGTATTCCGTTACAAGGTAATGCAGGTCGTTTCTGGAAAGGGTAACGGCGGCGCCCTGTTTAAGCTGCGCTACAATTTTGCTTACTTCTTCCCTTTCGCCCGTCTGCTTGTTTTTTACCATAGCGGTAGAATACAAAGCAATAAAGGACCTGCCGTTTTTGCTCATTTGCGCGCCCGTTGCCGTGTCAATCTGTCCGCCGCTGCCGCTAAACTGCATAGAGCCTATGCTCTCGGAGCAGCATTGACCGGTAACGTCCACTTCCATAGAGGTGTTTATTGAAACTTGGTTGTCGTTTTGCGCTATAACATAGGGGTCGTTGACATAGCCGCCGTCCATAATGGCGCAGGCGGGGTTGTCGTCAATGTAGTCGTAAAGCTCTCTTGTGCCCATAGCGAAAGCACCCACCATTTTGCCCTTGTGTATCTGCTTGCATGCGCCGTTTATAACGCCCGCCTTTGCCAGCTTTGCCATTTCGGTAGTAAGCATTTCGGTGTGGACGCCTAAGTTTTTCTTGCCGTATAAACTTGCCGCAACGGCGTTAGGTATGCCCCCTATGCCCAACTGAATGCAGTCGCCGTCGTTAATCATATCGGCTATATACTTGCCTATGACTTTATCTTTTTCCGAAGGGGCAACGTCGGGTATTTCAGGCACGTCATAGTCAACGTTGACGAAATAGTCAACTTGGCTTTCGTGCATTTGAACGTCGCCTAAGGTACGGGGGAATTTTTTATTTACTTCTAAAATAATGTAGTCGCAGTCAGCCATCATCCTCTTTTCGTAGGTATTGGAAAGAGACAGGGAAATATAGCCGTGCTTGTCGGGGGGCGTGCAGTTGCCCACATAAATATTTGTTCTTTTGTTGTCAAGGCGTTTGATTGCAGCTAGGTGCAGGTGGTTGGGAATAAAGGAAATATTTCCGTTCATGTGCGCCTTGCGCATGGGGGGAGAATAAAACCAGCCGTCAAGCTGAAAACTTTCTTTATACTTGGGGTCTTGAAAATAAACAAAATCCCCCATTGGCAGACAATTTGTAATTGTAACGTTTTTAACTCTGTGTGCGATTTCATGCAGGTGAGCAAAAAATTCCCTCGCTTCTGCACACCCTAAGCCGGTAACGATGACGTCGTTTGATTTGACAAGGTCTAACGCCTGACCTATCGTAATTACTTTTGCCATATTTTTCTCCTTTAACGCGCCGAAAAACTTCGTCGGTTGCTGTATATATAATAAGGATAAGGCTTTGCTTTTTTCGCCTAAAATTATTTGTTTTCTATAAAGCTTACCACGTCTTGCGCAAGCTGTTGGGGGCAGTCTATCAAGGGAGAGTGACCGCAGTCAACGTATGCAATTAAGCGTGCGGCGGGGAAAGCGTTGACGTTTTCCATAACCATCCACGGGGGAACGGACAGGTCTTTGTCCGCCGTAGTAAAGGCAACGGGGCAGTTTACTTTTTTAATGTCCGCGCTTCCCTTGCCGTAGGCGTTATATTCATGCGACATGTTTAAGTTCGCAAGCGCCCAGTCAAGGTCAATTAAGCAGCGCTGTTTAAGCGTTTCGGCAATATATTGGGCATTGTCTTCTTTGCTTGGTTTTTTGCAAGTATAAATGACGGCGTCCCAAATTTGCGACATCCCCGCCGCGTTTTTGGTTTTAATCATATTGAGCGCGGGGGTAACCTGAACGGGGTCTTGCGCCATTTCTTCCTTGCTTTTATATGGGCTTCCAAATACGCTTTGGAAGTTTTTGTCTTTTTTATAAATGGGATAACCTTTGTGGCTCCCCCCCTCAATGGCAAAAATACTTTTTACCTTTTGAGGATACATGGCCGCCAGTTTTAAGGTAACGGGACAGCCCGCCGACCAGCAGACAAAGTGAGCGGAAGGTATGTTTAATACCTCCATAAATTCATTTAAATCTTCGGCTAATTGGTCCATAGAATCAAAACGGTTGTTGTAGCTGCTGTCGCCAAAGCCCCTTAAATCGGGCGCCAAGAGGGTAAACTTGCTTTTAAGTAAATCTATAAGGGGTAAAAAATGGGCGCCTGAGGACATATTTCCGTGCACCAAAATAACCTTTTCGCCCTTGCCTTCTTCAATATAGGCAAGATTTTCTTTTTGTAATTTTGCCGTTTTTTTGTTAAAACTTAGCATGTTTTTACTCCCGTAAATGGTCTTTTCGGAGGGGAAACTTTTCAAAAAATTTCCCCTCCCTTAGTTAGCAAACCTTTAAAAAAGCACTATTTTTATTTTGCTTTATAAGCAGCTTCAATGTCTGCCAAAGAGGTGATGTTGCGGTAAAGCGTTCCTTGAACTGCGGCAACGGTGTATTCGTTTACAGCCAAAGCAGCGATACCGATTCTTTGTCCGTTCGCATAGTTAACGGAAAGACCCATGGGGATATTTATGGGAGCTTCTTCCATGGCGTTGATATAAGCTTTCCACGTTAATTTTTCTCCGCTCATTCTTTCAAGACCTTGGCAGAAAACGTTAGCTGCGACATAGCCCGCCATTGCGTAAGAGTTAATCCAGTATCCGCCAACGCCGTCTTTTGCCCAGTCGTAAGAACCAAAGTAAATGTTAAGAAACGCGCCCCAGGTGGGGTCGTCGTATTTTACAAGGGTTTCATTGTTGTGTTTTGCGTAAAGGGTCATTATTCTTACAAACTCTACAAAGTCCTGCCAGCCCTTAGTTTCGGAAGGCATGGAACCTGTGTATAACCAAGCGCCTGCAAATACTTTTCTCGTTGCCGTCATTACACCCGCGGTGGCAAGAGTTCCCATAGCGGTGGCGTTAGCGCTGACGTAAGAGGTAATGATTTTTACGTTTTCGTAGTTACTTGTTGCGAATTGCTTTGAGATGTTGATAAAGGGAGCTTGGTTAGCGGCGATAATTACTACGTCGCAGCCCTTAGCCTTTAAGCCGTTAACGGCGGCGGAATAGTCAGTCGCGGCGGCGTCAACGTCAAAGTAGAAGATGTTGGTGTCTTTTACTAAGCCCAGCGTATTTGCTTCAAGCATGATGCCCGCCTTAATGGAAGAGCCGGCTTCGTCGGTAGTAGCTATAACGCCGATTTTGGTTCCCCCAAGACCCATGCTATTGGCAGTGGGAGCAACGGCGGTAGCCAGCATTGCCATACCCTCTGTGTTGTAAATGGGTTGAACGGTCATTACGTTGCGTTCCGTCTCAAACAATTGGGGAACACCGGTAACGCCGTAAACCATGGGAACTCCGATTTCCTCAATGTAGTCAACTGTCGCGGCAACCGTGTTAGAGCCGAAGTGCCCTACGAGAGCGAAAACTTTGTCTTCCTCAACGAGTTTTTCGGTGTAGGTAGCTCCTACCGCTCCGTCAAAGCCGTCGTCGTAGTGAATGAAATCGAAGGTATATTTGTTACCTTGCGCATCCTTGTAACCGTCAGTTTGGGTAGAAAAATACCAAAGGTATGCTTCCAGCGCATAGTTAAAGGGAACGCCTACGCTAGAAAATGCGCCCGTAGTAGCCGCAGTATTACCAACGGTTATAACGTGATTTTCTTCGTCAACGCCCTGCACGGTTATCTTGCCGCAGCCGGTGAGAGAAAAGCACAAAACTGCCACTAAAATAAGGGCTACGATTGCACTTAGTTTTCTTTTCATTTTTTGTTCCTCCATAAAAAATTTTTATATTTTAATTACTTGTCTTTGCAAGTTAATTAGTTTTACTTTTTTCCGCCCAGATACGCCTCAACAAGCCTGTCGTCTTTTTGCAAATCGTCCGCTTTGCCCTGCATTGATATTTTGCCCAATTCCAAAACGTAACCGTAGTCTGCAATTTTTAAAGTCTGCAAAGCGTTTTGCTCTACAATTAAAATGGTCGTGCCCTCCTGCCTTATCTGAACCAGCGTCTCAAAAATATCTTTAATAATAAGGGGTGCCAGCCCCAGCGACGGCTCGTCCAGCAACAGCAGCTTGGGGCTGCCCATTAAGGCTCTGCCTATGGCAAGCATTTGCTGCTCGCCCCCCGAAAGCGTATTCGCCTGTTGTTTGCTTCTTTCTTTTAATATGGGAAAAAGCGAATATACCCTGTCAAAGTTTTGCTTGGTTTTGCTTCTTGACTTTATTTGATAAGCTCCCGCTTTTAAGTTGTCTTCAACCGTAAGCCCCACGAGTATTTGCCGTCCTTCGGGCGACTGCATTACCCCCATTTTAGAAATGGCGTAAGTATGTCTTGACTGTATCTCCTCGCCGTTAAATAAAATCTTGCCGCTTTGAGGCTTAACTAAACCCGAAATAGTTTTAAGGGTAGTGGTTTTGCCTGCGCCGTTTGCGCCCAACAACGCTACGATTGTGCCCTCTTTTACTTCAATATTAATTCCCTTTATGGCTTGAATAGGACCGTAGGACACTCTTAAATCTTTTACCTGCAATAAATTTTCCATTTGCGTCCCCCCTTATCCTTCCACGCCCAAGTAGGCTTCCTGCACGCGCTTGTCTTTTTGAATTTCCTTAGGGGTGCCAAGCGCAAGCATTTTACCGAAGCTTATGGCGCAAATCCTGTCGCATATATCCATTACAAGCCCCATGTCGTGTTCAACTAGGAAAATTGCGCAGTTGTATTTGACGCGTATTTCTTTAATGAGTTTGGCAAGTTCTTTTGTTTCGGTGTCGTTAAGACCCGCCGCAGGCTCGTCCATAATTATCAAACTGGGTTTGCACATTAAGGTGCGCGCTATTTCAATTCTTTTTAGTATTCCGTAGGGAAGTCCCCATGCCAGCCAGTTTTTATAAGAGGAAAGCCCCATAAACTCTAAAATTTCTTGGGCTTTTTGCCTTATGTCCTGTTCCTCTTTTTTTAGCAGCGCGCTGTGGAACATATGACCTAAAAGCCCCGAATTGTATTGGCGGGTGGCGGCTATAAGCATATTTTCCAAAACGCTCACTTCTTTTATGACTTCCACGTTTTGGAATGTGCGCGCTATGCCAGAGAGCACCACATCGTGAATGGAGCGGCTCCTTAAATCTATTGTTACATTGTCGCGGGTATTAAAATAGATATTTCCCCTGGTCGCCTTATAAAACTGCGTAATGCAGTTAAAGACGGTGGTTTTGCCCGCGCCGTTAGGACCTATAAGCCCGAAAATCTCGCCTTTTTTAACGTCAAAGGTCAAATCTTCTACGGCGCGAAGCCCGCCGAAATACATGCAGAGGTTTTCAACCTTTAAGCAGGTTTTTTCGTCAAGGGTGGGCGTATTTACGCTGTATTCATTATATTCGTCAGTTAAAAGAGCTATTTTTGCCCGTATTTTTTCATTAAAACTTTCAAGCTTTTGTTTTTCTTCTAAAATAAGGGTCTCTCTTAATTCGTCGTATTGCTGAGAAAACTCCTGCTTGTTCTTCTCAAAGGCTTGCTTGGCGTCGGCAATCTGCTGTTGCGCGGGGGCTTTTTCCAAGGCTTTTCCTAAAATGACCTGCCGCTTAGTAATAAATGCGCGCCTCTTTTCCCTGACAGCGTATAAATCCTCAATATATTGGGTGTGCAAAACGGCGGAAATTTCCTCAACTCCCCCCTTTATGCCCTCTGCCCATCTCTTGTTTTGGTATTCGCCGCTTTTAAGCTGAAAAAGTTTTTCGGTGTAGGCGTGGTTCACCTTCCGGTAGGCATAGTGGTTCTTTATAACGTCAAATTTCTTTATAGCTATTTCAAACTTTTGCTTTTGCAAAGAAGAATAGTCAAATACCATAGACAGTTTGTCTAGCTGTTTGACGCATTTTTTTTCAAAGGCTGAAAGCTCCCTTTCAATGCGCAGTTGTGAAAGCTGTTTTTGCGACTCGCAGCGTCTGAGCAAAGAGCGGCGGCGCCTGTCTATCGCCATTATGCGGCGCATATTATCCGACGTCTTTGCCATATTTTGCCTCCCTGCGTTTTTTTATTAGTTTTTTTGTCCATTGCTTAATTTGAATGCCCAGTTGCGCAAGACCCCCCGGGTAAAACATTACCACCAAAATAATTAAAAGTCCTATAAAGAGGGATACGAAAGTGGGGTTATTTCTGAAAAACGCGATATTTTGCAGCACTAAGGAATCAAGTCCGTAAATTAAGAAAGTGCCTAACGTAACGCCCCAAATGGATTTTGTCCCCCCTATTATTACCGCGCCCAAAATATTGAGCGACGTTGCCAGTTTCAGCAAGGTAGACATTGAAGTTGAAATTGACCTTATATACATCATATAAAGCAAGCCGGCGATAGAAGCGTAAATCGTTGACAAAACAAAGGCTAAAAGGCGGTATCTCATAAGCGATATACCGTATGCCTGCGCGGCGGCGGTAGAGTTTTTCATTGCCAGCATGGCTCTTCCCGTAGGACTGTTTATAAGATTTATCGTAATAACAATAAGCAGGAAAAACATTGCCACCAAAAGGAAAAATACAGCCGCTTTGGGAAAGTATATCCCGAACAGCTTAATGTCTCTCATGCTTATGTTGATTGTGGACCTAATAGCTTGAAGGGCGTTTCTTAAAATCTCCGCCAAGCCCAAAGTTACAATGGCAAGGTAAATGCCTTCTATCCTCAAAGAAATAAAACCTACGGCTACGCCTAAAACAATGGATACCGCCAAAGTCATTATTAAGCATACGATATAAGGCAAACCCCATTCGGCAAAGCAAAAATAAGCTATATAGCTGCCTACGCCGATAAAGCCCGCGGTGCCAAGCGAAGCAAGTCCGCTGTAACCCAAAAGGAGGCAAAAGCCTATGCTTATTATGGAATAAATCACCGTCATGCCCAAGGCGGACATAACGCTGGTGCTAATGATAAAATTAGGTATCATTGAAAGCAGCTGTAAAATTATCAATGCCACCGCCATAATGACGAAAGAAGACATGGGGTTAGCCAAAAACTTATTGAACTTTACTCTTGACCTGCTTTCTTCCTTTACAGTATAGGTGTAATTTTTGAAAGCTTTTTTAATATTATTTTCCGTCATATTACACCTTCCTTACAAGCTTAGGTCCGAAAAGCCCCTGCGGCTTCCACAGCACCAACAGCAAAACTATTACATATACAATAACTTCTTTCCATGTGGATAATTGCGGCATAAGTATGGTAAGGAAACCTACCAGCCACGAAATAACGGAAATAATTACGGCGCCCAGAATGGGTCCGTAAAAGGTGGCGAAACCGCCTAATATCCCCGCCAAAAAGGCGTTTACCTGTATTGTGGTCATAAACAGGCTGTTTGCCATTTGCACTTCGCCCGCGTACATAACTGCGGCTACGGCGCCTATGCCCCCCGCTATCGCCCAAGAGGCGGCGGTAATGACGTGGGTGTTTATACCCATCATTCCCGCTACGCTTTCGTTGGAAGCGGTTGCGCGCACGCCTAAACCCCATTTGCTGTGATTTAATAATGTAAATATTACTGTTACTATAACTATCGTGATAGCTATATAAAGCAGCCTGTTATAAGTAATTGCCACGTCGCCGAACAAAACAAGCTTTCCGTTGCTTAAAATGGGCATAAAGTCCACGCTTTCCGCCCTTGAAACGGCGAATACAAAGGGAATGATGCCTACTATTAAGGAAACCATACCCATGGTGATAATTTGTTTGCCTACGGCGTTTACGTTTCTGCCCCTTCGGAAAATGGCGACGTCAATAAAAATACCTATGGTCGCGCCCACGATTACGCCCGCAATGAGTCCCGCCCAAACAGGCAAGCCGCGGCTTACCAAAAGCTGCATGGCGACGTAAGAGCCAACCGCCGAAATTACGCCCTGCGCAAAGTTGGTGGTATAAGAAGTTTTAAATATAAGCGTAATGGCAAGAGTGGCGATAACTGTTACCGTCATCGCGGGCAAAACGTCAAGCATTGTGCTTACAAAAGCTTCAATTAGTTTATCAATAGGCATAATTTGTTATTTTCCCCATTTGATTATGTTTGCCGACCAAACGTAGCCTATGCCCGCAGCAACCATGCAAACTATGCTCCCTTCCTTAACTTTGCCTTCTTTAATGGCAAGCTCTAAGGATAATATCTGGTCAATTTGCCCCATGTGCCCGTAGTCTTCCAAATAAACGGACTGTTGGGGGGTAAGCCCCAAATCGGCAAGCATACTGCTGTGCCCGCTGCGTTTCATATGAAGCACCGCAAGGTAGTCAATATCGGCGCGCGTCAATTTTGCCTGCTTTAAGCTTTCGTCAATGCAGTGATACCAGTTGGGCATACTCACTTGGTTTAGCCTGTCCTTCATCTTTTGCGCGTCCATTAAGCGGAGAGATTTATAGCCCTCTTCAATATTGTCTTTTGTAAAAGGCTTTGCGATGCCCCCTATTTCCACGCCCGCGGTGCGCGCAAGGGAACCGTCAGACATAATTTTGCTGCCTAGCAAGAGGTTTTTTCCGTAATTTTTTCTCAAAATTATTGCTCCGCCGCCCGCCGACAGATTATACATCATAGACATATTTTTGTCGGTAAAATCCACGAAGTCGCCGTTGCGGTAGCCGCCTACCACCATAATTGTGTTAATTTCATCGTCCGCCACAAGCATATCGCGCGCAATTTTCATAGCCGATACGCAGGTGCAGCAGCGGTTTTGAACGTCAATGCCCCAGGCGTTGGTAGCGCCTATAACGTGCTGAATATAGCAGGCGGAAGTTGTCAGCGGATACTCTTTCCACTCTTCTCCGATGCACAGCACCACGTCTATTTCTTTGGGGTCAACGCCTGTGTTTTTTAAGCATATAAGCCCCGCCTTAGCGCCCATTTCCTGCGTGCCGTCATCCTTGCCCGGCACAAACACGCGCTTAATTCCAAGTTTGTTTATTACCGCGTCCTCCGACCATACGCCCTTAGTCGCGTCTGAAATATCCTTTGATGTTTTGAAGTCTTTGGGGATATAAACCCCCGTTCCCACTATGCCTACATTTACGTTTTTCATTATTTCTCCTGGCGCGGCGGTTTTACCCGCCTTCTTGATGCGTTTTTTTAAATATTATAATCTCATTCCGCCGTTTACGGAAATTGTCTGCCCCGTTACGTAGCTTGCTTCGTCGCTTGCCAAAAACAGAGCCGCCCTCGCTATTTCAATGGGCTGACCCAGCCTGCCCAACATTGTCTGCGTGGCAAACTTAGCCAGCAAATCCTCGGGAACGGTTTTCATCATATCTGTCATAATGTAGCCGGGGGCAATTGCGTTTACTCTTACGGGAACGCCCTTGCGTGCAAACTCTTTTGCCCAAGTTTTTGTAAGCCCAATTACGCCCGCTTTTGTGGCGGCATAGTTAGCTTGTCCGATATTTCCGAAAAGACCTACGACGGAAGAAATATTTATGATTGAGCCGCCGCCGATTTCTTCCATTTGAGGTCCGATATACCTTGTTAAGTTGAACACGCCCGTTAAGTTTACCGAAATAACGGCGTTCCACATATCGTCTGTCATTTTTCTGGTCATGGCGTCTTTGGTTATTCCGGCGTTATTTACAAGTATGTCAATTTTACCGTATTTAGCCACGGCGTAGTCAAAAAACTCTTTGCATTTCGCGCTGTCGGTAATGTTAAGTTGATAATATTCAACGTTGGCGTTTTCATAAGTTAAGGGCATCATATCCACCGCGATAACTTTTGCGCCTTCCGAAGCGAACAATTGGGCTGTTTCTCCGCCTAAACCCTTGGCGCCGCCCGTGATGACGGCAATTTTACCAGATAATTTCATATTTCATACTCCTTTATTAAATAATTTATTTTTCACCTTAAAGATTAAGGTCAGTTTGCCTTGCGAACGATTATAGCCGTCCCCATTCCGCCTCCTATGCAAAGACTGGCAAGTCCCAGCTTAGCATTGGAACTAAGCAACTGGTAAATCAAAGTAACCAATATTCTGTTGCCCGAAGCCCCTACGGGGTGTCCTAACGCTATCGCTCCGCCTAAAAGGTTTATTTTTTCCATTAAGGTTTTTTTATCTACTTTATGTTCTTCGCAAAGCTCTTTTATTACGCCCAGCGACTGAGCGGCAAAAGCCTCGTTAAGCTCAATGATTTCCATTTTGTCAAGGGTAAGGTTAGCGCTCTTTAAAGCTTTTCTTATTGCAGGCGTGGGTCCTAGACCCATATATTGGGGGTCAACTCCTCCTTGCCCTACTCCCACGATTTCCACAAGGGGCTTTAAACCGTATTTTTTAACAGCTTCTTCGCTTGCAACCATCACAAAACTTGCGCCGTCGTTGATGCCGCTTGAACTTCCCGCCGTAACGGTGCCCGTTGGTTTAAAGGCGGGGCGCAAACATGCGAGTTTTTCTAAGCTTGTCGTTCTGTTGGGGTATTCGTCGGTGTCAAATACAAATTCGCCCTTTTTTTGTTTGATTACAATAGGAACGATTTCTTTTTTAAACTTTCCGCCGTCAATGGCTTTAATCGCCTTTTGCTGTGAGGCGAAGGAAAACTCGTCTTGCTGCTGGCGCGTGATATTATATTTTTCCGCAATATTTTCCGCCGTAATGCCCATATGTTCGTTGCTAAAAGAGTCAATTAAGCCGTCAAGCAACATGTGGTCGGAAACCTTCATTTCCCCCATTTTATGCCCCGTCCTGATGTATTGGGGAAGAAGCAAAGGCGCGCGCGACATATTTTCCGTTCCGCCCGCTATTATAAGGTCTGCGCCCCCCGTTAAAATCTCGCGGTAAGCGTTCATTACCGCTTTCATTCCGCTTCCGCAAACCATATTAAGAGTATGGGCGGGAACATTGTAGGGAATACCCGCTTTTATGGATACCTGCCGCCCTACGCCTTGTCCGCAGCCTGCGGGCAGCACGTTTCCAACTATTACCTCGTCTATATCGGCGGGGTTTATGCCCGTGTCGGTAAGAAGCTGTTTTACCACAACCGCGCCCATATCGGGAGCGGGCACATCTTTAAGGCTGCCCAGCATGCTTCCTATCGCCGTCCTTTTTGCCGCTACTATATATACCTTCATAGCAAAACCTCCAAACAGTAAAATTATTCACAATAAGCTTTTTTAGTATTCCCCATTTTCCAAAATACTTCAAAAGCGTTTAGGCGTTTTTACGTCTACTCCGTTCCCCGCCTTGTGCTTACCGTTACCGTCTTTTTGCCGACAATAATAAGCGCAAAAAAATTGAGGATATGTTCATAAAATAATTTTAACAAATACTTTTTGTAATGTCAATACCAAATATGAAAAAATTTCAAATACTTTTTCGCAGTTGTTATTGATTTTTACCGACAGTTTTATTATAATAAGTGAGCGTAATATTTTTAGGAGATTAACAATGACAGAAGGCATCAAAAAGCCTACGACAAGAACGGCTTTAAAAAGTTTTACCCAACTCATTAAAGCCGGTGAAGCAATGTTTTATTCAAAGGGTTATTTCAAAACTACCATTAACGATATTGTAGAACACGCAAAAGTCAGCACGGGCACCTTTTACAGCTATTTTGAAAGCAAATACGCGCTTTATGTATATATAATGGATAAATATGAAAAAGAATTGAAGCATTATCTTGCGCAGAGGACTTCTTCTTTAAAAACGCGCGCCGAAATGGAAATTGAGGGCATTAAAGCCTTTATTGAACACGCATACCACAACCCTACCTGCTACAACCTGATATGGGAATCTTTATATATAGACAAAAACCTCTTTTACGGCTATTACAACAATTTTGCCGACAGCTATATACACGGCTTGGAAAAACATATAGACGAGCTTAAAGAGGTGGATTTGTCAAGCGCCGCCTATATTTTAATGGGCGTAAGCAACTTTTTAGGGCTAAAAGCCATTTGCGACGGCGAGCTGACGCAGGAAAAGCTAAGCGTAATGGCGGAAGCCATACGCGTGATACTTATTGAGGGATTATTTAAGGCAAAGCCGTAAATAAGGCTTTAAAAGCTCAATTTTGTTTACATTTACGCCTTATGACGATATAATAAAATCGCCCGCGCGAAAGCTAAGGCTATTAAAAATAGTTTTGCTTAAAACAAAGCAAAATAATAAGGAGGAACTATATGAAATATAGCGACCTGTTTGTAGGACAAAAGGACAGTATCCAAAAAACCTTTACCGACGCCGACGTCAGAAAATTTTCCGAAGTAAGCCTTGACACCAACCCCATTCATTTAAACGACGAGGCTGCCGCAAAGTCAATTTTCGGAAAGCGCATCGTTCACGGCATTGCCACCCTAGGGCTTGTAAGCGCCGTTTTGGCAAATAAGCTTCCCGGCGCGGGAACAATTTATTTGGGGCAAGAGGCGAGGTTTTCCCGCCCCGTTTACCTCGGAGACACCATTACCGCAGAATGCGAAGTCATTGAACTAAGGGACGACAAACACATAGTAAAACTTAAAACCACCTGCGTAAACCAAGAGGGAAAAGAAGTCATAACGGGAGTTGCGACGGTCAAATTTGACTAAATACAAATTACTTTGTTTAAGGATAATTAGGAGAAGATTTTAATGGCAAATTACAAGTATGAATTGTTTAACAAGATGATTGAGGAATTTGCCCTCAACGAAGTTAAACCCCTTGCCGCCGAAGTGGACGAAAAGGAAATGTTTCCCGTTGAAACGGTCAAAAAAATGGGAAAACTTGGACTAATGGGTATAATCGTTCCCCCGCAATACGGCGGAATGGGCGGCGACTATACAATGTATATTAAAGCGGTGGAAGAAATCAGCAAATACTGCGGCTCTACGGGTGTAGTTTTGTCGGCGCACCAATCGCTGTGCGTCGCCCCTATTTTGGAGTTCGGCACAGAAGACCAAAAGCAAAGGTATCTGCCGAAACTGTGCAGCGGCGAATGGGTAGGCTCTTTCGGGCTTACGGAACCTAACGCGGGCACCGACGCCAATAACCAAACGACTACTGCCGTTTTAGACGCAAGCGGCGAAAACTATATCTTAAACGGCAGCAAAATATTCATTACCAACGCGGGATATTCCCACGTCTTTGTGGTAATCGCCGTTATGGGCAGAAACCCCAAAGGCGTTGAATGCGGCGCTTTTATAGTTGAAAGGGATATGCCCGGCTTTACCGTAGGCAAAGAAGAAAGAAAAATGGGTATCCACGGCAGCAGCACCTGCGAGCTTATATTCCAAAACTGCATCGTTCCCGCCAAAAACCTTATGGGCAAATACGGCGAAGGCTTCCGTATCGCTATGAAGACGCTTGACGGCGGCAGAATAGGCATTGCGGCGCAGGCGCTTGGCATTGCAGAGGGCGCTTTAAGAGAAACGGTAAACTACACCAAAGAAAGAAAACAATTCAACAAACCTATTTCGGCGTTTCAAAACACGCAGTTTGTGCTTGCGGACCTTTCCACTAAGATAGAGGCGGCAAGAGGGCTTGTGGAAAAGGCGATAGCGGCAAAAGAAAGCAAGTCCAAAAACCTGTCCGTCGCCGCCGCCATGGCAAAGCTTTTCTGCGCCGAAACGGCAATGGAAGCTACAACTAAGGCTGTGCAGCTGCACGGCGGTTACGGATATATAAGGGAATACCCCGTAGAAAGAATGATGAGAGACGCAAAAATAACGGAAATTTACGAAGGCACCAGCGAAGTTCAAAAAATGGTCATTTCCGGCGCTTTGCTTAAATAGGAGGGAAAATTATGAAAATTGCAGTATGTATAAAACAAGTCCCCAAGACTACGGAAATAACCATTGACCCCAAAACCAACACCTTAAACAGAGAGGGCGTGCCCAGCATAATCAACCCCGACGATAAAAGCGCCCTTGAAGCGGCGTTGCAGCTTAAAGACAGATACGCCGCCACCGTCAACGTCATTTGCATGGGTCCGCCGCAAGCGGAAATAGCGCTAAGGGAAGCTTTGGCGATGGGCGCCGACAACGCTTATTTAATTACCGACCGCGCTTTTGCGGGAAGCGATACCTTAGCCACAAGCACTATTATAAGCGACGCTTTAAGAAAGCTTGGCTACGACGTGATTTTTGCGGGAAGACAAGCCATTGACGGCGACACGGCGCAAGTCGGACCCCAAATTGCCGAACAGCTTGGAATACCTCAAATCACCTATTGCGCGCACTTTGACTACGACCAAAAGAGCGATACTTTTACGGTAAAAAGACAGCTTGAAGACAGGTATCAAGTGTTAAAAGTAAAAGCACCGGCCCTGTTTACCGTGCTTTCTTCAAGCATAGCGCCAAGATATATGAACGTAAAAGATATTATAGGGCAAGAGGAAAAACAAATAAACATTATAACTTATCAAGACCTTTTGTGCGACAAAGATAAAATCGGCTTAAACGGTTCCCCCACCAAGGTAAAGACCACCTTTACAAAGCAATTCAACAGCGAAAAGCAGTTGATTGAAACGACGCCCCAAGAAGCGGCGAAAATTATCGCGGCTGAATTAAGGGCAAAACACATTATATAGGAGGGGGCGAAAATGAGTAAAAATATTTTTGTATTTTGCGAACAGCGCAACGGAACGCTTGCCAACGTCAGTTTGGAACTTTTGGGCGTTGCCAAAGAGCTTGCCGAAGTAACCAAAGAACAGGTTTGCGCAATTTTATTGGGCGACAACGTAAAGGGGCTTACAAAAGAGCTTATTTCACACGGTGCGGACATTGTCTATTTGGCGCAAAGCAGACACTTAAAGTATTACCTCACCGAACAATACGCGCAGGCGGCGGGACAAATAATCACGCAGTATCAACCCAATATTGTGCTTTTCCCCGCAACGAGCATAGGGCGCGACTTGGCGCCGAGACTTTCCGCAAGGCTTAGAACGGGGCTTACGGCAGACTGCACAAAGCTTGAAGCGGACAGCGAAGGCAATTTGTTTATGACGCGCCCCGCCTTTGGCGGAAACCTTTTTGCCACCATAATCTGCCCCGACCACAGACCACAAATGTCTACCGTGCGTCCCGGCGTTATGAAAAAACTTCCCGCAGACGAAAGCAGAAAGGGCGAAATAATTGAAGTTGACGTTAAGTTCAACGAAAGCAAATTCCTTGTAACCTTAGCGGAAGAAAAAATTGAAAAATCGGAAGAAACTTCCATTGAAGCTTGCAAAGTGCTTGTAAGCATAGGAAGGGGCATGATGAACAACATTGAGGGCGCGCGCGAACTTGCGGAACAACTGGGCGGCGGGCTTAGCTGTTCAAGGGCGGTCGTTGACAGCGGCGTTCTTCCCCAGCCAAGACAAGTAGGGCAAACGGGCAAAACGGTGCGTCCCCAGCTTTATCTTGCGATGGGCGTAAGCGGCGCGGTGCAGCACCTTGCGGGCATGAGCGACAGCGAATATATTATCGCCATAAACAAAGATAAGGCGGCTACAATCTTTAATGTGGCGCACCTTGCGATAGTAGGCGACGGCGCGGCAATACTCCCTTACCTTAAAAAGGAAATTGAAGCCGTAAAAGCGCAATAGTTTTGATAAATTAACATTAAAAAAGGGCTTGAACTGTTTCAAGCCCTTTTTGTTTTGATTTTTAACTCAGCGGCATGAAATGTGGAATAACCAGCCATTGAATAATTACAAAATAAATTAAAACGGATAAAACATCAACTATGGTTGTAATTATCGGCATAGATATAAGCGCGGGGTCAATTTTTACCAGCTTAGCTATAAAGGGTAAAACAACGCCTAATAGTTTTGACATCACGACGACTATAAAAAGCGTCAAGCCGAAGGCAAGGCAAAGATACCATACCTGCAAAGAGGTCAAATTGGCGCTGAACATAATCCACACAAGAGGGATATTTGCTACTGCAAGAGTAACTCCTGCAAGCGAACCGACGCCTAACTCTTTTATAAAAGCTTTTAAAAAATGCTTCTTTTCTATTTCGTCTAGCGCCATGCCGCGTATAATCATTGCGCTGCATTGCGACGCACTGTTTCCGCCCGTGTCCATTAAGCGGGGAATAAAAGCTACGACAAGGGGCAAAGCCGCAAAAACATTTTCGTAGCGGGTGATTACAAGCCCCGTCAATATGCCCGACACCATTAAAAGAATAAGCCAAACGATGCGTTTGCGCCAATGCACAAATACGCTTGTTTTCAAATAAGGCTCCTCAATGGGCGCGACGGCGTGCATCAAATGAATGTCTTCGGTATTTTCTTCCTTAATTACTTCCATTACGTCGTCTGCGGTAATAATGCCCACCAAACACCCTTCGCCGTCAACAACGGGCAAGGCTACAAAACCATATTTTACAAGCCTTTTAGCCACCACTTCCCTGTCCTCTGCGGTCATGGCAAAAACGGCGTCTCTTTGCATTATATCGGTAATTTTTAGATTCGTTTCGGCAATAAGCATGGAGCGAATGGTAACGTAGCCCAAAAGCTTCCTTGAAGCGTCGGTAACGTAGCAGGTGTAAACCGTCTCTTTGTTAACGCCCGTTTCCTTAATCCGCTTAAAGGCCTCCCCCACTGTCATATTTTCCTTTAAATTGACGTATTCGGTAGTCATTATTGAGCCTGCGGAGTCTGCGGGATATTTTAAAATCTCGCTTATCTCCTTTCGCGTTTGTTCGTCTGCGCTTTCAATAATGCGCTTGGCGACGTTGGCGGGCATTTCTTCAATAATATCCACCGTGTCGTCTACGAAAAGCTCGTCAAACACCGCCTTTAACTCTTTTTTAGTAAAGGAGGCAATGAGCATTTCCTGCGTGTGGGAATCAAGCTCCACAAAGGTTTCCGCCGCCGTCTCTTTGGGAAGTATACGGAAAAGTAAAGCCTTGTCTTCTTCGCTTAGCCCCTCCGTCAAAGCGGCAATGTCGGCGGGCTGCATTGAGGAAAGCGCGGGCTTTAACTCCGTAAAACGTTTTTCTTTCAGTAGCTGCATTATTTCCATATGCCGTTTTCCTCCTTGTCTTCAAATCGTGTTTTGCAGGAAAAGCTTTCAATTTTAAAAAGCTTTGACTTTTTAAAGACTGCGCTTTTACCTAAATAAAATAACGCAAAGCTTGATTTTTCAAAACTGTTTTTATCCATATAACAAACGCAAAGCTTTTCCCTTTTTATGGTATCTCTTTATTTCCAAATCTTTGGTATAAAAACCAAAAATAAAACCTTGCAAAAGGCAAGGTTAATCAATATATGCGCATTATTTAACACGCACCTACCATACAAGCTTTAGTATCAAAGGGCGATGTTGTTGCGTTAGAAAACGCCTTGTTTTCGACATTTCCTGTTGACCTGCTCAAAGTGTCTCCACTTCTTTGCGGTAGCAACCCGTATCCCTTTGGTAACCTTACCTACCGGATTTATTCAGTTATATAATTATTTTATTCTTTTTTATTAAATATGTCAACGGGTAAAGGCGCCCTATTTTTATAGTATCCGTTCCGACCGGTTATTGATTTTTAACCGCCGCCGCATTAAAAAACGTTTAAAGATGATTACCCTTCCCAATTTACCTTAAAAAAACAATAAAAACTTTTTATATTATTTCATAAGATTAAATTAAGGTTTTGACGTTATCTCCGTTAAATTTTTTGATAAGGTATCTTTGCATTAGTTTTAATAAAGCATACTATTAATAGATACTAATTTTTTTCCAAGAACTGTGGCTAAAATACCATTGCATAAAATCGGGGCGGCATAGGGCGCATTGTCTTTATCGGCGCGGCATTGAACGGGGTATTTTCCCGCCGCTCAGCTTTTTTCCTTCCAAAATAAAGGCTGCGGAAATCAATGCCGCGCTTGCGGCTATTAAAATACCTGCGTTAATAAAAAACTGCATGGGAAGAATGGTGATAATCGCGTCCTCATGCCGGCTAAACTGCCAGTTATCCTTGCCGAAAAAGAATATCTTGTGAAAGACGGTAAAAGCCTCCCACGGGTTTGCTAAAAGCGCTATGCCCATCAACGCCATTAAGGCAAACAGCGAAATTCCCGCGCTCAAAAAGCATGAAGGCAGACCCTTTTTGCCAAGTGAAACCACTTTGGTTTTATGCAAAACGATAAGTATAGCCACTGTTGCCAAACTTGCTAAAAAAACGGCGAGATTAAGGTTAAAGAGAGCCTTGACGTCGGCAAAATGGCTTTTTCCGTCCTCCGACCACGACAGTCCGCCTACGCCGAAAGGCTTTCCCCGCGTAAGATAATCCATAATTTCGTTAAAGGCGCGGGCAATCTGCTCGTCCGTCAGACCGCTGTCGGCTTTGATATTAAGGCTTTCTACCTGCATAAAATAAAAAAATCGGCAGTATATGGGCAGCCCGATTGAAAAGGTCAGCGCCAAAAAAACCAGCGCAATTATCAATATTATAGTCAAAAACTTATTCAATATTTTCATTGGCATACCTCACATTTACAAGCGCTGCGCATACTTGGCTGGGCAGATAGAAAAACCACATGCCGTAACCTGCAAAAACCGCAAGTTTTTTTATCCGCTCCCAATTAAAAAGGCGGTTAATATTCACTATCCCCACACAGACGTCGCAAAGGAAAAGTAAAATCAGTCCCGCCGCAAGCAGGCGCGTTTCCCTTTTGTCAAGCGCATGAATGATATTAAAAAGGGACAGCAGGGCGTAAGCCGCCGCTAGGCTTATCAAAATATCGCCAAAAAATATCTTCGCCGCGACCGCCGCCGCGACCGCAAAAGCCGCGCGGGCTGCCAGCCAAACCAAAACGCTTTGCCCTCTAAGCAAAATAATATTGAGGGCATAAGCAATCTGCGCTAAAATGAACAGCGCTACCCCGACTGTGTAGTATTTTCCCAACAAGAGCAAGAAAATATCTGCCGTAAGGGAGAAAAGTATCGCTAAACAAATGAGCGCGGAGGGAATAAAGCGCCCTTTGCGCAAAAAGGCGGCGGACATTAAAAAGCAAAGCGCGACGGCGGCAAATTTTATAGCGGAGGTGTCTAAGGCGGTAAAAATGTCCAGACACATATACGCCGCATAAAGGGTCAGTTCCGCCGCCAAAAAAATCGCGGTAAATTTTTTATTTTTGTCCATAGCTTTTACCACCTGCCAACGCCCGTAGTATTGCTTTATTTTCCCTGTTTTACTCTTGTATTATCAATAACCGCATCCCTTAAAGCTTAAATAATGCCCAAAGGCACCAGCACCGCAAGCAAAAGTACGTTTACCGAAACCAAAGATATTAAAAAAATCCTTTGAAACTTGGGTTTTGCGCCAGGCAAATAGTTGCTTGCCAAAAAGAAAGGTATGTAGGTGGTTATAAAAACAGGCAGCGCGCCCCACCATGGATAAACCCAAATAAAGGCGGGCGTAGCGGCTAAAAATATTTCTATTACGGAAAAAAGCAGAGCCATACCAAGCGCGCCGGCAAGTTTTGAAGGCATACCCAAAAGCTTTCCGGTGCCGTCGTTGGGAAGCATTTTATATGCTATAATGCCCGCGATGGAAAACATCATTGAAAGTTCCCAGGAAACGCCTATTAGCAGCACGAAAGAGGTGCTTTCGTTGCTTACCGTCCAAAGGGCGTAACCGCTTACCGCCTTAATAATTGCGTTTACAATTTCGTAAAACCAATGCACGGAATAAAGAGACAAGCCCGCTATTACCGCTTTCCAATTTTTGTTTTTTATTTCCGTCCAATAGACGTAAAAGACAAAGGCAAGCAGCGCGATAAAAGTCCAGTTAAAATTAGATAAATCCCTCACGGCTACATTGTCGGCAAATACTTTGTTGGTTTCTGTGCCAAAAAACATAAATTACAACCTCCTTGTGCAAAACATTATAACATTGTGTTTGCTTAAAATCAATAGCCCTTTTTACTGTCACGCCGCCTTCGTTTCTCTTATTGTGTTCCCTACTTTTGCCGCTTTGACAATAGTTTTTCTCGTTTTATAATCTCTTTTGCGTTGCCTAAAATGCTTTACTTTTAATTTTTAATGTTTTATTATAAATCAATTAAGGAGAATTACTGTTTATGAGTTCTTTATCAAGGCGCATTTCCTGCGCCGCAGGCCGTGAAAAAAGCGACCTCGTGCTTAAAAACGCAAAGATAGTTGATGTTTTCTGCCAAAAAATCATTGAATCGGACGTAGCTGTTGCGGAGGGCAGAACTGTGGGGCTTGGCGATTACCAAGGCAGGCAGGAAATTGATTGCAGCGGAAAATACGTCATGCCTTCTTTTTTTGACACCCATATACACTTTGAGTCAAGCATGCTTACACCTAACGAATACGTGCGCATAGCGGCGCCAAAAGGGGTTACTACACTTAACTGCGACACCCACGAAATAGCCAATGTGTGCGGCGAAGAAGGCATAAAATATATGATAGAATGCGCCAAAGGCTTACCCGTTGACATAAACTTTATGCTCCCTTCCTGCGTGCCGTCAACGCCCTTTGACCACAGCAACGCCGTTTTGGACGCTAAAACGCTTGCGGAATTAAAGCTTAAATACAATTTTTTGGGACTTGCCGAAATGATGAACTACGTCGGCGTAGTCAACGGCGACAAGGACGTCGGGGCAAAACTAGAACTCTTTGATTTTTGCGACGGGCACTCCCCGCGTCTGAGCGGTAAGCAGCTCAACGCATATTTATGCGGGGGAATTTATACCGACCACGAGGCGGAGTGCGTAGATGAGGTGCTTGAAAAAATCAGCAAAGGCATGTATATAATGATACGGGAGGGCAGTCAGACAAAAACGCTTAAAGCTTTAATAAACGCCGTAAACCCCTATACTTTAAGGCGCTTAATTTTTTGCACCGACGACAGATACGCGGGGGACATTTTGCTTAGCGGAAGCATAAGCAACTGTATTCATTTGGCGGTGGACAGCGGCATCGCCCCCATTGACGCAATAAAAATGGCAAGCTTGAACGCCTACGAGTGTTACGGTATTAAAAACCGCGGCGCGGTGGCGCCTAATTTCCACGCCGATTTAGTTGTATCGGAGGATATTACCGCTCAAAAAATCAGCTACGTTTTTAAGGCGGGTAAAATGATTGCAAAAGAAGGCAAGGCTCTTTTTGATACCAACAGAAATGTTGACGCAAGCAAGGTTACCAATACCGTAAATATCCGCCCCTTAAAAGTTTCCGACCTTGAAATGAAGTTTGACGAAAATATCCCCGTAATACAAGTAATGCCCGACACGGTAGTAACAAATAAGGTATACAAAAAGAGCGCCGAGGGGCTTAATATGTGCGCAAATATTGAACGGCACAAAGCTACGGGCAATATAGGCAAATGCTTTGTTGAGGGTTTTGGTTTAGCGGGGGGCGCCATTGCGCAAACGATAGGGCACGACAGCCACAACATTACAGTTTTGGGCGACAACGCCGCCGATATGGTAAAAGCGGTGGAGGCTTTGGGGAAAGGGGGCGGAATGAGCTTAGTTATAAAAGGCGAAGTCAAATACGTTTTCCCTTTGGCTATTGCGGGACTAATGAGCGAGTTTGGCGCCGAAAAAACGGACAGAATGCACGGCGAGCTTTTACAAGCGGCAAAGGCTTTAAATATTAACCCTAAAATTGAACCCTTTATGCTCTTGTCCTTTCTCTCTTTAATAGTTATTCCAGAAATAAAAATAAGCGACAGCGGGCTTTTTGACGTAACAACCTTTTCTTTTATAAAATAATAAAGCGGAAACCAAAAGACTTATTTTGTTTTTAAAAGTTTAAACATATATAAAGCAATTTAGCGGTTATAAGAATAAGGGAAACTAAGTTATCCCTTATTCTTTTTATTTTCAAACTGTGCGCCTCAAACTTTAAATGTATTTAATTTACATAGATTATTGAAGCATTATCAACAAATGGAAAACAAAAAAACTTTTAAAATAATGGATAGGGGGCGCGGAAAACAAGTTTTCCGCGCCTAATCAGTTAAGCATTAAAATAGATTTTATTTTTCTATGTTCGTCTACGTTCGCGCTGCCCGTTGATTTACAATCTTGCTGTACAATTTCATAGGCATTGCAACTTTGATTGGTCATCGGCATTAGCTTGTAAAAGGTTCATAACATAGTATTGCCGTTGCTGATAATCCCGCCGCAAACTGCGCCTAACCTTAACTTGCGTTTTAAGTTTTGGGCTAAGTTTATAGCAATATGCAAACAAGGCTTCCCTTGCCCTCGTTGACAATGCGCGTTACGGTTTTGCGCATTTTTTCCTGCGCGTCACGGGGCATTGCGGAAAGTTTATTTTCCAACCCTTCTTTGGCAAGGCTTGAAAGACTTTTGCCAAACATATTTGTCTGCCAAATACCCTTGGGATTGTTTTCCCATTCCGCCAAAAGGTATTGGCTTTGCTGCTCGGTGCCCACCATAGGGTTGACTTCGGTGCCTACGTCCACCTGCATTATATGCAAACTGGGCGCGGAAGCTTTTAGTCTTACGCCGTAGCGGTTGCCCGACTTTACTATTTCAGGTTCCTCATATACCATTTGGTCCATCGCGGGCATTACCACGCCGTAGCCCGTCGCCTGAACGGAAAGCAAAGCTTCTTTAATTGAATCGTATTTTCTTTTAGCGTAAGCCGACTCGGTGACAAAGGACATAAGGGCGTATTCGTCGGAGATGTCCCGTCCCGCTTCTTCCGTTAAAATGTCGTAGAATAACTGCGGCTTTGCCGTTAGGGTATAAGATGCCGTGCCCTCGCCCATATTCATAGCTTCAAGCGCCGCGTCTTGTATGGCGTCGCCGTCCTTTAAAAATTCTGAAAAAGCCTGCGCGTGCTTCATTTTTGCTATTTCGCCGCCCGATTTCTTAATTCTGTCAATTAAAGCGGTAATCAGGCGGTGGTCGGCGGGCAGCGTCTGCATCCATTTTGGAATATTTACCGCAAGCTTTCTGATGGGGAATTCTTTTAGTATACCCGCTAAAATATCTTCAATCTGCGCCGCTGTAATAGTTTTTAAGTTGACGCAAATTACCGTTACGCCGTATTTTTCTTGTAAGGACTGCCCCAGTTCAACACAGGCGGGCGATTCGGGTGAAGCGCTGTTAAGCAAGATTATAAAAGGTTTGCCAAGCTCGGTAAGCTGCTTGACAACTCTTTCTTCCGCGCCTTTATATGCCGCCCTTTCAATGCCCGCGATACTTCCGTCGGTAGTTACCACCACGGCAATATTGCTGTGTTCTTCTATGACCTTTTGCGTGCCAAGCTCCGCAGCCTGCTCAAAGGGCATAGTTTCCGAAGACCAGGGAGTTTTTACCTGACGGGGAGCGTCCCCTTCGGTATGCCCCATCGCCCCTTCCACAAGATAGCCCACGCAGTCAATTAGCCGCGCGTTTAGGTGCATCTTTTCGCCCACCGTAAGCTGAACGGCTTGATTTGGCACAAACTTAGGCTCCGTGGTCATAATGGTTTTTCCCTCGGCGGACTGAGGAAGTTCGTCTGTGGCGCGCACTTTTTCAGCCTTGTCCGTCATTTTGGGCAAAACAATTTTTTCCATAAACTGCGAAACAAAAGTGGATTTTCCCGTGCGAACGGGTCCCACTACGCCTATATAAACGTCCCCCTTAGTCCGTTTTGCAATATCGGCATACAAATCGTATTGCATATATACTCTTCCTCCATATTACTTGCTTATAAATTGTATGCTTTATGGGCATTTTGGTAGAACAACAACTGAAAAGATAAAGATTTAAATTAAAAGCCCGCCAAAGGGCATTTATCTTTTGGCGGGCGTAAACCGCAAATAATTTGCTTGCAGAATTTAGGGCTGCAAAAAATCGGCATATTGATATTTGTGCGACGATTATTTTAAAGCTTAAAGTTTACAAAAAAAGTTTAAGCTTTACAGACATTGGTTACATATATTTTTATCGAAACTTTTAGCCGCATAAAACACTTTCTTACCGCAAAGCCTTAACTTCAAGCTTAGAAAAAAGTCAAAACCTTTATTTAGGCGTCGGAACGCCGTCAACGTATTCCCACCTTGATGACCAGTATACGCGCTGCGACCCCCGCCAGTACTCGCTCCATTCAATGGGCTCAACCTTATCCATGCAAAACAAAGTCAAGTTCCTGCAATCGTAGAAGGCATAAGCGGAAATACTCTTGATACCTAAGGGTATTACTATTTTTTTAAGCGATACGCAACTCATAAAAGCATATTTGCCTATAACCTGCACGCCCTGCGACAAAGTAAAATCTTTAAGCGAGTAACAGTTAACAAAGGAAGCTTCGCTGATTATTTTAAGGCTGTTTGGGAAATTGATTTGTTCAAGGCTTGTGCAGTTGGCAAAGGCGTATTGACCGAAAGTTGTAAAACCTTGCGGAAGGGTAACGCTTTCAAGTTTGCTATATCCCGCAAAGGCATAGGCGCCGATACTGGTTACGCCTTGCATAATGTCAAAATGCTTGATTTCGCCTTGTAAGGCAAAGCCCAATAATATTGTTTTGTCGGCGGAATAATAATTCCCCTCAAATTCAACCCATTGTCCGTCCCAGAAAGCGGGGCTGGACGAGCGGTTCCATTGACCATCCCATATCGAAGGCTTTGATGAGGCGCCGCAAAAAATTACCAGATTGTAGTTGTCGTAAAAGACGCTGTATCCCATTTTAGTTACGCCTTTGGGGATTACGATATTTTTTAGCGAGTAACAGGAATCAAAGGCAAAACCGCCTATACTTGTTAAGCTATCGGGCAAACTTATGTGCACAATACTGGCGCAACCCTCAAAAGCGGAATCGGCAATGGCAGTTACCCCTTGCGCGACTGAAAAACTTGCGTCAAGGCTGACAATATTGTATCTTAACAGCACGCTTCCGTTTTGCGTATAAATTACGCCGTTATTTTCGCTCCATTGCCCCTGCCAATACACGGGTCGCGAGGCATAGTTCCATTTTTCGCTCCAATTGCTTGGCTTTGAAGAAACGTCAGACAAAAAGCTTATTCTGGGGCAGCTGTCAAAGGCATACTCGCCTATTTGCGTAACGCTTTGCGCAATTTTAACCGTTATTAAGTTGTTGCAGCCCAAAAAGGCGTATTTTTCTATTTTGGTTACGCTTTGAGGAATGGTTATATCGTTAAGATGGGCGCAGTTTTCAAAAGCGTATTCGCCTATTGTCGTAACGGCGGAGGGAATTTCAAAACGCACGGCTTGGTTGGACGCAAGATATTTGACAAGCGTTTTGCCGTCTTGCGAATATAAGTTGCCGTTTATAAGTTTTCCCGACCAATAAACAGAGGCGGAAGGATTCCATTTTTGGTCCCAGCCGTTAAGTTTTGAGGACGCTTCGCAAAAAAGTTTTAAGTTGACGCACCCTTCAAAAGCTTGCTTTCCGATTTTTGTTACGCTTTGGGGAATTATCAAGGAAGTTAAACTTGCGCAGTTTTTAAAGGCGGTTATACCTATTTCGGTAAGCCCCTCTTTAAAGGAAACGGAATTAAGCCATTCGCAGTCTAAAAAAGCTTTGTCGCCAACGCTTGTAATGACGCCGCCGATATCAACGTTGACTAAACTTTTGCAGTTTTGAAATAAGCCAATCCCGATAGAAGTTACTCCGCTGCCCATTGTAACTTGCCTTATATTCACGCAGTTTTTAAAAACATTGTCGCCTAAAAAAGTTACGCTGTCGGGAATGTCAATTGATAAAAGGTTTTTACAGTTTGCAAAGGCGTTGTTGCCTATGCTTGTAATTGTGTTGGGAATTTCAATGGTAATAAGCCTGCTGTAACCTTTAAAGGCGTTGTCGCTTATCGCCGTTACGGGCTTTCCGTTGTATTTTTCAGGCACTTCCAAAAAAAGACCGTAGCCGTTATATTTTTCAAGAATATAGCTGTATCCGTCGGGAGTAAGGGTGTAAGCGGGCTCTAAAAAATAGCTGCAACCGGGCAGCATTAAAACCATTGACAAAAGCAAAACTGTTGCCAAAATTATAGAGACTTTTTTCATTTTTCCCTCCTTTTACAAAACAAGCAAAACAAACTGCGCAAGCAAACTGTTTAAAGATAATATATTCTTACAGGTTATAATTTTAACGGATACAAAGCTATAAAGTCAATATTAAAACAAAAAAATATATAAAAGGAAAATATCTTACGGCTAAAAACCGCTCCTTCTGCTTCCCTTTGACTTTAAATAATTAAATACTACAAATATAGCGCCGTTAGCTTACCGCCGTGACTGCTTTTTAGTTACGATAACACATAATTTTTGCTTCTTAATGCGTTTGAAGCGCGGCGGTATTTTATTCTTCCGCCTTGCCGCGCACGTTTAGCCTTATGGGCGTTCCGTAAAGGTTGAAAGCCTTGCGCAAATAATTTAAAAGATAGCGTCTGTATGCGTTTTCCATAAGTTTGGGTTCGTTTACAAATATCACGAAAGTGGGCGGATTTGTTGACGCTTGGGTGGAAAACCTTATTTTCAACTGCCTGCCCGACTTGGCGGGAGGTTCAACAGCCGAAAGCGCATCCCCTATAACCTGGTTGAGCAAACCCGTAGTAACTCTAAACGACGACTTTTCGTAAACGTCGTCAATCATATCCCAAAGTTTTTCCACCCTCTGCCCCGTTAAAGCCGACGCCGTAATCATGACAAAATAATCCATAAAGGCAAGGTCGGTTTTTAGCATTTTATTAAATTTTGAGGCGGTGTTGGTGTCTTTTTCCACCAAGTCCCATTTATTGACCAAAACTACGCTTGGTTTGCCTTGTTCGTCAACGTAACCGGCAATCTTAACGTCCTGCTCCGTAATGCCCTCTGCCGCGTCAATTACAATTACACATACGTCGGCGCGCCTGATTGACGCCAAAGAGCGGATGACGCTGTATTGCTCAACGGTCTCGCTTTCTATGGAACGCTTTCTGCGTATTCCGGCGGTATCAATTAAGGTGTAATTTTTTCCCCTTGCCGTAAGGCGGGTGTCTATACTGTCGCGGGTCGTACCCGCAACGGAGCTTACAATTGTCCTGTCGTAACCTAAAAGCTTGTTTACCAAAGAAGACTTTCCCACGTTTGGCTTGCCCACAACGGCTACCTTAATTATGTCGCCCTCCTGCTTTTCCTCTTCGTTTTGCGGAAGAAGCGCTACCACCTCGTCCAAAAGTTCGCCGATGCCCATTTTTTGTTCTGCTGAAATGGGTATAGGTTCCCCCATTTTCAGCGAATAATAATCGGACAGGTCAAGTTTTGAAAAGTCGTCAACTTTGTTTACCACAAGCAAAAGGGGCTTTTTTGTTTTACGCAAAAGCTGCGCAATGTCATAGTCGTCACTCGTCAAGCCGTATTTGCCGTCAACAAAAAACAGGATTACGTCGCATACTTCCATTGCAAGCTCCGCCTGCTTGATGATATGCAGGTGCAGCTCGTCGTCGGAATTAAGCAGAATTCCCCCCGTGTCAACAAGGGTAAACTCGCGTCCCTGCCAATGGGCATCGCAATAAACCCTGTCGCGCGTAACGCCGGGGGTATTTAAAACTATTGAAATTCGGCTGCCGCTTGTCTTATTGAAAAAGGTGGATTTTCCCACGTTGGGCTTGCCGATAATGGCGACTAAGGGTTTCATTTTCTTTTTTCCTTTGGAACTCACTAAATCTTTTGATTTTAGCGTTTACTTATATTTGTCTTATAAAGTTATGCTCTTAGCAATATACTTTTAATGTGCAGTTCTTCTTTGTTTTATTATTAAAAAGTTACCATTTCAAAGAGGTCAATATCGGTTTTTACAACCTTATTGTCAAGATACCTCAGCGGCGATTTCTCGCCGAAATGGAAGATAAGCTTATAGCAGCAAAGCGCCTGCTGTTTTATTTTGTATTTTTTGTTTATCGTATTGACGCCGTATTTGCCGTCGCCTACTATGGGCAGCTTTTCGTAAGCTAAATGCGCCCTTATCTGGTGCGTCCGCCCCGTAATAAGCTTGACTTCCAAAAGGCTTAATTCCCCCTTTTTGCGCATAAACTTATAATTGGTTTCTATGGGCAGATACCCTTGTTTTTGCGTGGGGGAAATATAAACCTCGCTCTTTTTTGCGTCTTTAAATAAAAATGCCTTTAAATTTGCCTGTTTTTGCGGGTTTCCCGATACCAAAGCGTAGTAATACTTATCCATTTCTCTGTCTTTAAAAAGGGTGAGCAGTTCTTTTTGGGTGCTTTCGTTTAAAGCAAATACCACAAGCCCCATAGTATTTCTGTCAAGGCGGTGAACGGGCAAAGCCTTTCCCTCTTCAAGCTGTTCGTTTAGCCTTTCGGTAAGGCTGTCTTCCCCCTCAACTTCAAGCCCCGCCATTTTGTTGACTACGGCGACGTTTTTGTCCATAAAGACAATTTCCACCGCTTTTGCTTCTCTGTCGCGAATATAGACATAAACGACGTCCTTTTCGCTGACGCTTTGGTCTTCGCCTACGCGCTTGCCGTTTATTTTAACATGCCTGTCGCGCAAAACTTTTTGCGCCTGAAAATGCCCCAATTCAGTTTCGTTTACGATAAGTTCAAGCAGCGTCGTTTTGGATTTTACGAATATTTCTTTTAACATATAAAAATTATACCTTAAAAAATCGTTTTAAGTCAAGTAAATGACAATAAGCAACCTTAACTCCAAACCGCCTTCATCAAAGCTTTGCGCCGCTTGCACGCTGCCCAATTAGCTTATGTTTGCGCGTTATACTAGCAAAAAAGGATTTGTTTAAGCTGCGCTGATTAGTTTGACTTAATGATTTAATACAATCGCAGTTTTTTGCGCGGTTTTTGCGAAAAATTCTTTAATATTTGCCGCCGCCAACGGCAATTGAAAGCACTTTCCGCTACCGAGAACTACTGTTTATACGACTTGCTTTTGGCGCGTTTGTCGCCGCGCCTACTGCCTACACTTCTATTGCTATCGCTTTTCACCGCTTTCCCACAAACACGAAAGATATTATAAATTGCCGCGCGTTTTTACACTTTGATTAATCCGCCTATTGTTATTCACCCAAAAAAAAGACCTAATCGTCAAGGATATAGTCGCAAAAGTTTTTGGGCTTATCCTTGGGGCGGGGATTGGGCGGCGTACAGTCAAAAGGTTTTAGCGCTAGGCTGACCAAAATGCAGTCATCGCCGATGCGTTTTATTTGTTTCCATGGTATCACGAGGTCGTCTTTTCCGCGGAAAAGCCTTCGTTCGTTGGGTACTATTAGCGCCACCACCGTGCAGTTTTCGCCGCTTATGACTATGTCGCACACGCGCCCTAAGCGCCTGCCGTCGTTTATATTTATGACTTCCTTACTGCGCAGTTCGCTGAAAGTAATGTCCATTAGATTTTTCTCCTTTTTCCACAGAATTTACGCTGCGCCAACGGTTTGCCGCATACAATTTCCCATTTATAATTTAAGGCGCAAAGTTTGTCCATTATACCTTTAATTTACGCCGCGCACCAAAGAAATGTTATAAGGAAAGAGCTTAATAAGAAAAATCCGCTTTTTTAAGCAAAAGCGGATAAAACAAAATAAGAATATGCGCTAAAAAGGCAAAAAGAAACTTACATTTGCGTGCGCAAGGTGTCAACGGCGTTTTTTTCAAGACGGGATACTTGGGCTTGTGAAATGCCCACCTGCCGCGCCACCTCGCATTGCGTTTTTCCCTCATAATAGCGCAGCCTTAAAATATCACGCTCTCTTTTGTCAAGGCGGCGCAAAGCGTCCGACAATGTAATATTTTCCGCCCAGTTATCCTCTCCCGCCCCCTTGTCGGCAATTTGCTCAACGTAAAGCAGGCAATCTGTGCCGTCTGAATAAACGGGCTCATACAAACTTACGGGCTGGCTTGTCGCATCAAGGCAATAGACAGCTTTGTCTATTGGTATGTCAAGCGCCCTCGCCACTTCTTCAAGGGGCACCTCGTCGTTATACACCTCTTCCAAAAGTTCCCTTGCCTTTAATACCGTATAAGCCGTGTCGCGTATTCCGCGCGAGACCCTTAAACTCCCCTCTCTTAAATGACGGCGTATTTCCCCGATTATCATAGGCACGGCATAGGTGGAAAACCTTAGCGACAGCGAAACGTCAAAGTTGTCTATGGCTTTAAGCAGCCCCACGCAGCCTACTTGAAATAAGTCGTCCAAGTTGTCGGTGCGCGCCGAATAACGCTGCACCACCGACAGCACAAGGCGCAGGTTGCAATTGATAAAGTATCTGCGCGCCTCGCTGTTTCCTTTGTCAATTTCTTTTAAAAGTTCTTCCGCTTCCTTGTGAGTCAGTTTTGGTAACAGCGCCGTATCTACGCCGCAAATGATTACTTTTCTAGCCATAAAAATCCTCCGTAAAAAAGCGGTATTATATTTTTCATACTTAGCGCGGGTGTTCAACGTTTGATATTTTGCTCTAAAAGGCTTTAAAATATACAAAACGGCTTTGACGCTGCGGCTTGGTTTTAAGGACAAAAACATTGTTTTTTAAACAAAAAACGGCAAAATACCGCAAACCGCCCTATCAATAAGACACTTTAACATTGACACTTAAAATAAAATGAATTAAAATATTTTTAGCAACATAAATTACTTACCGTCTTAACTCCTTGCGCTTAAAACAAGGCGAAAAAACAGGGAGCGCATTTATATTTAACGGGGGCTGAATGAAAAAAGAATACTACGAAGGTTTAGATAAGCTGCACCTGCGCGCTACATTAAAAGCGTTGGGAATACCTCTTGACAAAAGCGTTATAGCGGTAATTTCCGCGCAAAACGCAACCGTTTTAGGCAACGCCGAGCTTGAAACGGTAACCAAACAGGTTTGCGAGGGCATAGCGTCGGCGGGCGCGGTGGCTAAGATAATGTATCTCCCATCTTTTTCCGACGCCACCGTTTACGGCAGCGAACAGGCAAAATACGAAATATTGCTTAGAAACACCATCGCCAACGAAGTGCAAATGATAGCGGGGCAGGAGTTTTTAAGCGGCATAGTTTTTGTGGCAAGCAATACCGTAAGCGTAGTGGGTATGCTTATGGGCGCCATTAGGCTTAATCTCCCCTGCATGTTTGTAAGCGGCGGCGTTATGTCGCCTTTCTTAACCGCCGAAGGGCAAAAGGGATATAATCACTGGTATTCTGCCGTGGGCAAAATCCGCGCGGGGATATTAAAGCTGGAAGACAGCGGCGTAATTGAGAATACGATGCCGCAGTTTTTGGGCGTTGACTGCGAACAATACGAACCCAACAGCGTTAACTGCATGATGGAAGTTTTGGGGCTTGCGCTTGAAGGCAACTGCACTGTTATGAGCGCCAGCCGTTCGCGCAACCAAATAGCCTTTAACACGGGGCGCGCAGTGGTTTTCTTAATTGAAAAAAATATTACGCTTGAAAACATAATAACAAACGCTTCCCTTTCCGCCTGCGCAGCTTTTAACATTGCGGCGGGCGGTTGCCCCTCTAACCTGCTGCATATTTTGGCTGTCGCGGGGGAGGCAAAAAGAAAATGGAATATAAAAACCGTTGACCTTTCAAAAATAGAGTCGCTATGCAAAAAAGTCCCCCTATTATATAAGGAAAAGGAGGGCGTGTGCTTTACGCAGGCATTCGCGCTTGCGGGGGGCGTTTACGCCCTTTTAAAGGAACTAAAAACGTTGTCATTAATTGACTGCGACTACCCTTACTACGGCGGCGATTCTTTAAACGCGCTTATTGAAAAAGAACGCCCGCGCGATGATAACGTAATTTTGGACGGCAAAAACCCGCTGCTTCCCTACGGCAAAATACGCGTGCTTTACGGTAATATTGCTGAAAAAGGCGCTGTCGCCACCTTTGACGGCGTAACAAACTCCTTTATAGGACCGGCTAAGGTATACGAAAACGAAGAGTCGCTGACATATGCGGTTTTGGACAGAGAAATTAAAAAGGGCACCGTAATAGTGGTAAGAAACGAAGGTCCGCGTTCCGCCCCCGGCATGCGCGAACTTATTCAGCCCTTAGCGCTTTTAAAGGCTTTGGGGCTGGGCAAAGACGTGGCGGTGGTTACGGACGGTAAAATTCCCGCCGATTACGACGGTTTTGCCGTGGGGCACATTACGCCCGAAACGGTCGACATGGGCTTAATCGCCTTACTACAAGACGGCGACGTAATTGAAATAAATATCGGCAAGGGCAAAATTTCCGCCGACATTAAAGCCAAGGAAATTGAAAGGCGCAAGCCTTCCGTCAACGTAACCTTTGCTGCGGCAAGCAACATGTTGAAGCTGCACGCTTCAATAATTACCCCCGCTACAAACGGCTGCATAGATAAAGACGTTTAAAAATTCGCGGGAGCAAAACAGATATTATTAACATAGATTTGCTACAAAACGGTTTTAAATCTAAACTTAAATCTAATATCAAACAATAAAAAAGGAAAAGCTTTTAACAACTTTTCCTTATTATTTTTCCTTTAATTTTAACAGCCTCTGTCCTTAGCCTGCGTATTGAGGGCTTGAAACAACCGTTAAACGGCTCTTTCCTCGTTGCTAATAAATACGTAGGCGATAGCGCCCGGCCCTAAATGGCAGCCTATAGTAGGTCCTACGATACGCTTTTCCGCCTCAACCCCAAACTGCTCTTTGAGCGCAGCGATAAGCTCGTTTACTTCTTTTTCGTTGTCGCTGTGGGCGGCCGTAAGATAATGCTCCTTTGCCAAAGTGAAAGGTTTGCCCTCATCAATGATGGTTTTAATGGCTTTTTTGGTGCCTCCCATAATCTTTTTCAAAACGGCGAGCTTGCCGTTTTTATCAAAGGTTAAGTAGATTTTTAAGTTCATCATTGTGCCTATTGCCGCGGCGGCTCCCGAAACCCTGCCGCCCCGTTTTAAGTGCTGTAAGTCGCTGACAATAATAAAGTGCTGTATGCGATGTTTTGAATACTCCGCCCAATCGTATGCCTCTTGCAGCGAAGCGCCGCCCTGCTGTAACTTATAGGCTCCCTTAACAAGCATACCCTGCCCCACCGTCGTGGTGTGGCTTTCCACAACCTTAACGTTAAACTTAGGATATTCGGCTTTGACTTCCGCCGCCGCTTGGTTTGCTACGTCCATAGTAGGCGCAAGCCCGTAAGAAATAGTAAAATGCAAACAATCGGTAACTCCTTTTTTAGCAAGCGAGGTAAAATATTCCTTATGCTTTTCAAGGTTGTTCATAGAAGTCTTTGCGGGGACTGCGGCGCGCAGCATATCGTAAAAGTCGGTATATTGGCTGTATTCGGTAAACTTGTCGTCCATAAACTCGTATCCGCCGTTTCTTTCAAGTGTAAGAGTTAGGGGCAAAAAGCCCAAGCCCATACTACTTATTTCATCGGCAAACAAGTCTGCGGTGCTGTCCGTTGATAAAAAGAACTTAACCATAATTTTTTTTCTCCTTATAAATTAGCGTTATAATAACATACGCAAGTGGTTTTTTCAAGCGCATATAAAAACTCAAATAATCGGTTTGGCGTGCCCTTGCGGTATGGTGATAACAACTTCCTCTTCTTTGCCGCCGCGCAGCACTTTAAAAGTAACCGTGTCGCCGTTATTTACCAAAAGCATAAAGTCAACGATATGGAAAGAGCGGGTAAAGGTTACGGTATGGCCGCCTAATGTGCCGCTGATAATTATGTCGTCAACATAAAAGTTTTCATAGGAAAGCGAACCCAAAGACGTTTCCTTTACCGTTACTTGCTCAACAATTTCAGTCTTGCCGCTTTGCTCGTTATAAACCGCTTTCCGCGGGCTACCTAACACAGTTACGCCCAAAAGACATTTCTGAACTTGCTGTAAGCCGCTGTTAAGGTAGTTGTAAAGTATGTTAGAGGCTACATTAAGCGCGACGTTGCTTGGAATTGCGTAGCCGATATTTTCAATGCTTAAATCTTTGGTTTTTGCGTTTACTATGCCTATTAAGTTTCCCTCCCCGTCAAAAAGCCCGCCGCCCGAATTGCCCGAGTTTACGGGGGTATCAACTCTCATTACCCTAAAATCCAGCACCGTTTTGTCGTCCGCGCCCGTCATTGTAATTTGCTCGCTGTCTACGTTGACAATGCCGTAAGTTGCCGAAATGCCCTCTCCCTTGGGATTGCCTACGGCTATTGCAAAAACGCCTGGCACCACTTCGTTGCTGTTTCCCACAGTAGCTTCAAGGCAGTCGCTGTTTTTTATTATTTCGCTGTTATCAATGCGCAAAAGCGCTATGTCGTAAGTCATTGAGCCGCCCACATATGTCGCGTCTATTATATAGTCGCTAAATTCCTGTCCGTAAATCATGACGGAAAACTTTGTGGAAAGCCCCTTGTCGGCGTCGTAAATGACGTGATAATTTGTAATTATGTATGCGTTTCCCTCTGCTTTGTCAAGCTTATAAATTACGCCCGAACCGGCGGAAGTATCGCTGTAAACGCTTACGCTGCTCAAAAGCGCCTTGCTCACGCTTCTTTGAGTGGAATTAGAGGCGTTTGGAGTTTCTCCGCCGTCCAAATAGGTACCGTCGGAATACTCAATAATGATATGACCTTCGCCGTTTATGTATATTGCCGATATTTCTTTTTGGCCGCAAGCCGCAAAGGATAAAACACACACCGCCAATAATAAAACAAAAACCGCCTTAAAAACCTTTTTCATATAATTCTCCTTAGCGTATAAATATTGTAACATATACCAATCCAAAACATATGAATAATAAGATAAAAAAATCTTTTAAATTAAAAGAGCTTTATGGCTTATTAGGAAAATTAGCCTAAAACGCTTGATTTTTACGCGGCTTTTTGCTAAACTAATCTTCGCTGGTTAAACAGCGCGCGCGGGAGTGGCTCAGTGGTAGAGCGTTGCCTTGCCAAGGCAAATGTCGCGGGTCCGAATCCCGTCTCCCGCTCCATTTATGCCCATTTACCGTGGGACTGTTGGCACCATAGCCAAGTGGTAAGGCAAGGGTCTGCAAAACCCTCACCCCCAGTCCGAATCTGGGTGGTGCCTCCAAAATTAGTCCGTTAAAAGTTTAGCGGCTAAACGAAAAAACCCCAAAATACCGCACAAAGTTTGTAATTTTTCGGGGACCCCCAAAGAGATACCGTCCCGCCAAAGGGGCGGTAAACTTATATGCCGATGTGGCGAAATGGCAGACGCAAGGGACTTAAAATCCCTCGATGGCAACATCATGCCGGTTCGAGTCCGGCCATCGGCACCAATGACAACCGCAAAACTTTCGGTTGTCATTTTTTATGTATTGCGGTTTTAGTGAGTTGTGCCTAATTACAAGACAATATACCCCCCCCCAATTTAATCTTATTTATTTACAAAATGTTAAATAGTAAAGACAGGGAGAATAAACCAGAATAAAGAGAGTAGAGCGCCATTATCCTTAAAGGAACATTTTTAATTAAACTACATGCTTAAAGCAAAGTCAAAAGCGGCGACCATAGCCGCAAAAGCAGGAATAAAAATTATGTTTTTATTGCGCTACTTTTTTTCGCGCTACCAATATTTAATGTTATCCTTTCTTTTTGTCTTTATGTTTAATTTTTTACCTCTAATTAATTCATCAATGAAAAGTCAATGACAAAGTCAACGCAAGCGTTTTGCAGATTGTTAAATTGAAACAAAGTGAAGATAATAACGCTATGGAAATATTCACAATAGGACATTCAACCCATAGCTGTGAAGAGTTTATAAGCATGCTCAAATCGTTTGAGATAAAAACGCTCGTTGACGTCCGCTCATATCCCGGAAGCAGGCATGTGCCGCAGTTTAACAAAGAAAACATGGCGCAATGGGTTGTTTTAGCGGACATTGAGTATCTTCATATGCCGCAGTTGGGCGGGCGGCGAAGAAAAATGCCTGAAATTGACGACCGTCTGGTTGAGGGTTGGAACCATATAGCCTTTAAAAACTATGCCGCGTATACCCTTACGCAAGAATACCAAGAGGGGCTGAACGAGCTGGCAAAAATTGTGCGCAGGACAAAGACCTGCATAATGTGCGCCGAAAGCGTGCCTTGGAAGTGCCACAGGCTGCTCATTTCCAACAGTTTAGCTTTTGAGGGTTTTTGCGTGCGTCATATTTTGGAAGAAAACAAGTCTGTAACGCACCAAATAAACAAATACGGGGCTAAGGCGGTTTTTGACGGCAAAAAAGTTATTTATCCTAAAAGCTAATTTACAAAAACGTGGTATAATGAATAATATGAAATATAGGTTTGAAAGAAGTTTTGAGTTAAAACTGCAACTGCCGCAGGAAGATTTTAAGCAGATATCTTGTGCCGACAACATCAAAAAAGCATTGGAAAAACCAAACACCGTTGGCTTTGATATTTATTACAAAGATAAAATGGTTGCGTTCGCAATGTTGAGGGACTACGGCGGCGGTTATTTTTTATGGAACTATGCCGTAGATAAAGAATGCCGCAACCAAGGTTTGGGCAGTTCGGTATTACTAGATTTATTTGAGTTTCTAAAAACATATTATAACGCCCGTGAAATTACCACTACATATATTTACGGCAACGGGCGCGCCAAACATATTTACGAAAAGGCGGGTTTTACGCAAACCGACGTCGTTGAGGAAGATGGTATACACGAAGTGAATATGGTAATCAATTTGCAATAGGCGGTTATTGTTCTATTAAAGTAAATCTGCGTTTATATGCAAAACATACCGACGGTTTACGGGTATTTTCTTGCGGCAATTATATGGATACAGCGCAAAGCGTGGTAGGCATAGCTGTTTAACGGGCGGTTAAAGGCGTCGTTGTCGTGAGAGGACACCAAGATTTCTCCCCTTTCCGTTGAAGTCACCACAAGGGAATGGTAAAACCTGCCCGACATACTTTGAAGCTGAATGACGTCCCCTATTTCTGCACGGTCTTTATTTACAATTTTGCCGTAGGGACCAACGGAGCTGTTTGACACAAAAAAATTATAAAAGAACTCAACGCCCGACCAAGAGGGCGAGCGGTTGTTTGCGCTTATAAAATACCAACCCGTAACGGGCGTAAAGTTCATTACGCCGCAGCCCGCGTAAACGCATTGCGACACGAAGTTGGTGCAGTCGCCGCCGAGGTTGCCGAAGTCGTAGTAACGGGGGTTGCGTTTTGTCGCCCAAGTTTTTGCATATTCAAAAACTTTTTTTCTGTTATACTCAATATTTATAAGCATAGTTATAATATACAAAAATCAGCGTAAAGTTGTTAAAAAGCGCGGGCAAAACAAAAAGCTGCGGTTGAAAAACGCAACGCGCAAAGAAAGTAAATCCATAGCAAGTTTGCATAACTTAAAACATATAAGTAAAACAGCAAGAAAACTGTGCTTACGGAGGTAAAAAACGGCGACACTAATACGGCGACGCCCAGACGGGGCTGCTTCCCAAAATAAAAACAAGGATAAAATGGCAAAAAAATAATTATGGACCCATTTTATGCAAAGGACTTATGTATTTTATCTTAAATCATAGCTTAACGCCGCAGGCACTTGGGGTTCATGTTTCATTTATATTGATATTGACAAACTATCTCGCCTGTGGTATAATACTAGTACAAAAAAATTATTTGTAATTTATATTTTTGAAAACGTGTATATAAATAAATAATACGAGGTTAATATGAATAACCATATTCAGTTGCACAACGGCGGCAGTTTGCAGCCCCGCCATAAGAAAGGTATTTCGGGCACTGTTAAAAATACCATTTTATTTAAAGGTATCAAGCAGGGCATAGCAACAGCTTTGATTGTATTGACATTAGCATCTTTTGCAGGCTGCAATACCACTAAATATTATACTTACACAGTCGATGAAACAACTCAGGTATTGGTTTTAAAAGAATCCAAAAAAGGCGTAAGCGGTGCCAACACTCTCGACTGGTTTGAAGAAAATTATAAAGGTTATACTATCTACTTCAACACCACCCCAACCCCTGACCCAACCAAAGACCAAATCGATCTGGGTATAGTTCTTCAAAAAGATACTAGTTATATAATTAAAGGAGATGAAGGCTTTTTTGATTACATAAAAAGAGTTACAGAAATAGCTGTCAATAAATATTTGGAAAATAACAATTTGGATTACAAATATATTATATTAGAAAAAGGCTTTATTGGACCAAAGTATATTTCTAATACAAATATACATACTCGCACAGTTTTATTATTCTTTAATGCTAAGAACAACAAACAACCTAATATGATTTCACAAGGTTATATTGAAATAAATATAAATGAAAAAAATGCAACTATTCTTGATGCATGCTTTAGAAATGCTAATAATAATCAATTAGGTCAACTAGAAGATGGAATTGAAGGATTATTATCTTTAATTGCAGCAAGTAAAACAGTAAACATGTCTCAAGATATAGATAAAACAATATTAGAGAAAGTCAACTATTGCGCAAGCTCATTCATTGATTATTATAACTATCCTGAAAATAGTGATATACGTTTTATTGACGTGGGGACATCTGTTTTTTATAAAAATAATCATTATTTTTATAAACCAGGTATTAAATCCGATAACTATTGTCAAAGATTAATGCCAATTACATTTAATAGTACAATGTATGATATAAATAGCGTAGCCTTTATTTTTAAAAATGGGAATGGCGAGTCTCTAATAATCGACTTTACAAATGAGGTTTTCATAGAAAACTCTCCTAAATACGACCAATTATTTACCAGTCAAAAACAAAAATAAAAATAACAATAAAAAAAGAGATTAAAAGCTCTTTTTTATTGCACATTAGGATTAATACTTAAAATATTCAGTAACAGGTAAATAAAATTAATTTTATTATTATTTTCAACGTTGCCCCTTGCCGTAGCAAACACAGAAGAGCCTTATAGGCTTAACGATATAATGAGCGCGGCGATAGATGCGGCGAGGGAAAAGAAAGCGGTGGGCGCAAGGTATTTCAAAAACGATACCGTTGTAAAGCCGCTGTCTTTGTCTTTTAAAATATTAAGCAGCATTATCCCCGCAAGCGCGCCCGCAGGGCTTATAAAAGCGCCGATGTTGGAGCCTATTATGGTAGCGTAAGCGGCATAAGGGACAAGCGTCGCATTGCTCCCCGCTTGAAGTATACCAGTAAAAAGCACGCTCATGGGAATATTGTTTAATATGTTTGACATAACAGAGGATAAAAGACCGAAGATGCCGGCGGTTAACGCACCGCTATGAGTTAAACCAAAAAGCGTGCGCGCTATCGCGTCGGTAACGCCGTGTTTTTGCAGGGCAAGCACCGCCACAAACATAGAAAGCAAAAAAGGAATTATGGAATAAGGCATATTGGAAAGCGAAGGCAAAACGACGCTTTGCGGTTTTTCATAACCTTGCCCGTTGTTTCTTTTTTTGCGGTTCTTGGCAAGGCGCGATAAATGAAGCGCAATCAAAGACGCCAAAAGCAACGCGGCAAAGCACAATGAAATAAGCCACATTTGCATTTGAATATAGTTTCCTACCGACATAAAAATCACGCAGAGGGCGAGAGAAACCAAAGACACAGTCGCGGCAGGCTTGTCCTTTATTTTAACGTCAAGCGCCGAGCCGTCTTTTATAAAAGTGCCTTCTTCAAGCTTTTTAGAAAAAATAATCCTTAGAATAAAATAAGAAATCAATCCCGCGGCGATTGCGGGCAACGCCATTACCTTAAAGTATTCTAAGAAAGTGATACCCAAAGAGGCGGCTATATAAATGTTGGTGGGATTTCCGATAATAAGCATCAAGCTCCATGTGTTTGCCGCCGCAAATTCCGCCGCAATATAGGGTAAGGCGGAAATTTTTGCGCTTTTGCAAAAATAGCATACAAAAGGCGTAAAAGCCAAAATAATAATGTCGTTGCTGGTGAATATTGTCAAAAGGGCTATAAAAAAGTAAAAATAGCTAAACAGCGTCTTTTGTCCTTTTTTGGCTCGGCTTAAAGTTTTCGCGGCGCAATATTCAAAAAAGCCCGCCTTATCAAGACAAACCGACATAAAGCACATTGAAAAAAACAGAATTAAAATCTTTAAAGGGTTCATTTCACCCTCGGCGGCAAACCCCGAAAAGACTTCCCTAAACGTTACAAAACCGCCTGCCAAAAGCGCCAAAGGCGCAATCAAGGCAATGACAAAGAAGCTGTCAAGTTTAAGCGGTTTTCCTATAAACTTCAAAAAACCCACGCTTAACGTAGGTTTTTTTATAATAAAAACAGTCATTGTAAGGCATACCGTCAAAGTGATTACAAGCGCCCAAGTTCCCATACACCCTTTCTCCGCCCCGATTATAGCACAAACTTTAATGAAAAAACATGTTTTTCGCCCATATTTATTTTTAATCTTCCGCCGAAATAAACGGCGGCTTTTAAACTGCCCTTTTGCAATTTTTACGCCGCAACGTTTAATATTTTACAGCGTAAAAAAGTTGTTTGCTTAATTTTTAAAGTATAAGAAATTATCACGACGCCTTGAAGCGCTTTGCTGTTTTGTTTTTTTAGTTCTTGTTGCCCCTTGCTAATATTACACGTTGATTTTAATATAGATTGACAATACAAAAGGCGGCAAAGCGTAAAATTATAAGATACCGCTAATTGACATTGCGTTAAACTTTTGACACTTATTCTATTTCTTGATTAATTAGAAAAGTTTTTTTGACGCATAGCTTAATTTCGGGATAGTTTTTCTTTAAAAAGTTAAAAAACTCCGCCGCGCCCCCTTTTACAAATCCCTCTTTGGGCAAAAAGACATAGCGCCTGTTTTGCGCCGCTAAAACGTAAAGGCTTTTCCCTTCCAAAACTTTTTCAAGTTCGCCGTAGGTTAAGTTGTGAGCCGCGCCGTCGCATTCCTCAATTACTATCCTTTCTTTTAGCAAATATACGCTGTTGGGCGCGCCGCTCTCTTGCTTTGCCATAAAACGGGCAAGCGACTTTTTGACGGCGGAACGCAAATACAGCGCTACAAACAGCGCTACAAAAGCGAAAGCCGCGACCGCCGCAGTCAAAAGCAGATAGTTTCCGCTTATTATTGAGCTTATTAAAGCGGCAAGCGTCAAAGCTGAAAAAATCACTGTCAAAAAAGCAAGCTGGGGCATGGAAAGAAACAGTGTTTTATAATAATCCCTTACCAGCGCCTTGCTGTAATAAAAACGGTTCACCGCAAGCGCCTGCGAATACAATTGGGCGTTTGTTATATCATTCATATAAAAATTGTAGCACAAAACAGCGCGCCGCGCAATCAGCGGTTGACAAAAATCAACTTATAAGCTATGGACAGCGCCAGCCTTTTGCTATATACTTTTTACAACGCTAATCTACGGACGGAAAAATATGAAAGGTAAAGAATCAATAAAAAGGCTATTAAAAAACGTAACCGATAACGACAAAAGTTTATATTTTAAATGCGCCTTATATACTTTTTTTGCGGCAATCTATCCCCTTTTTGCGGTGGCGCTTCCAAAATATTTAATAACGGAATTGACGGCGGAACAGCCAAACGTTTACGCGGTGCTGCTTATTGTGGGGGTTTTCTTTGTAATGACTTCCCTGTTCGGCTTTTTGTCGTCGCATATACTAAACGGCAGTTATTCAAGATTTTGCCTTTTAAGGATAAATTACGGCAGGGACACCATTATTAAACTTTTAAGGGTGGCTTACCCGTATACCGAAAACAGCAAGTGGTATGAGGAAAACGAGCGCGCGTTTAACGCCACAAACAATAACGACAACGGCGTAGAAGGCGTTTACCACAGGCTTTTTTCTCTGCCGGCGGTGGTTATAATCTGCCTTGCTTTAATTGTATTTATCGGGCTTAAAAGCCCCCTTATTTTGCTCGCGCTGTTTTTAAACGTAGCAATTACTACTTTGGTGGCAAAAAAGGCGCAAAACTACGCATACGCCAAAAGAGCCGACAGAAAGAAAACGGAACGGAGAATGGACTATTACGCCCGTACGACGCAGGACTTTGACTACGGAAAGGACATAAGGCTTTACGATATTAAAGAAAGGATACTTTCTAACTTCAATTTGGAAATAAAGGGTTACGTCAAAGTAATAGACTTAATAAAAAAGAAAGAGTTTTCTCTTGGTTTTTTGTCCCTTTTGACGCTTTTGATTTCCGACGCCGCCACATACGGGCTGCTTATTTATAACGTTTACAAAGGGGGAAGCTTGGCGGACTTTTCAATGTATTTAGCGGCGGTCTTAACGCTGTCGGCGCATTTAAAAAAGTTTGCCGAAGACATTGCGTTTATTTTGCAGGAACTGCTTTACATAAACGATTTATTTGTCTTTTTTGACACCGATTACGGTCAAAAGGGCGGAACTCTTAAAGCGCCGGAGGGGCATCAGCCCTTGTCGGTAGAGTTTAAAGACGTTACGTTCACTTACCCCAAAACAGAAAAGCCTGTTTTCAAAAAGCTTAATCTTAGAATTGAAAAGGGCGAAAAAGTGGCGCTGGTGGGCATAAACGGCGCAGGAAAAAGCACTTTGGTAAAACTCGTTATGGGCTTATACGACTTAGACGAGGGGGAAATTTTAATCAACGGCGTAAATATAAAGGAATACGACAAAAAAGAGCTTTACTCTATGTTTGCCGTTGTTTTTCAGGAAATAAACATTTTTGCCTTTACGGTGGCGCAAAACATAGCCTGCGCCTTAGAGGGCTTTGACAGAGAACGCGTCCAACAGGTAATAGAAAGGGTGGGGTTAAAGGAAAAAATAGAATCTTTGCCAAGGGGCATTGACCACATGATGAAAAAAATCATAGAAGAAGACGGTGCGGAACTGTCGGGGGGAGAAAACCAAAAGCTTGCCATAGCGCGGGCGCTTTACAAAGGCGGCAATATGGTTATAATGGACGAGCCCACCGCGGCGCTTGACGCCCTTGCCGAAGCGGAAATATATCAAAACTTTTCGCAGCTTGTTGAGGGTAAAACGGCGGTGTATGTTTCCCACCGACTGGCAAGCACCAAGTTTTGCGACAGAATAATTTTGCTTGACGGAAATACCGTTGCGGAAGAAGGCTCCCATTCTTCCTTGATGAAAAGAAAAGGCAAATACTACGAAATGTTTACGGTGCAGGGCAAATACTATCAGGACGAAAAGGAGGGCGCTTAATATGAAAGGCAAAAACAAACTTTACAGCTTTTTTAAGCTTTTCGGACTTGCCTTTAAGGTGTGCCCCGCATATGTGTTCTTACTTTTGGTCAACGCCGCGGTGTCTTCCTTTCAAATATTTGCAAACGTCATTTTGCCGCGGTATTTAATAGACGAGCTTGTAAAAGGTTCATTGTTAGATGTTAAAGCCGTCGTTATTTGGGGAGGGGCTATCGTCCTTTCCAACCTGCTTTTCGCGCTTTTGGTAAAACTTTTCGGCTGGCTGCTTGAAGTTAAAAAAGAATACGCCGAAATGCATATGATGAAAGCCCTTTCGCAAAGAATAATGAGCATGGATTACGCCAACCTTGAAAACCCCTATTACCTTGACTTAAAAGAGCGCGCGGTATTTGCCATAAGAAACCAGGGCATTTTGGGTCAATTTGTAAATCAGGTTGCCGTAATGATACAAAGCCTGTTTACCATAGCGGGTCTGCTAGTTATTATGTTTTCCCTTTCGTGGGTATTGGTGGCGCTTTTGGCGCTGTGCATTGCCTTAATGCTTATTGTCCAAGCGCTTTTCAGCAAAGAACAGATAAAGCTTCACGCGCAGATGCTGCCCATAAACAGAAAATATGGTTATTATTTTAACAGCTGTTACAGAAACGAAACGCAAAAGGACGCAAGACTTTACGATATGAGCGGAATGTTTGCCGATACTATTACGCAATACAATTTAGAAGTAATAGTGTGGCTTGACAAGCTTGTAAGAAAAGGCGGCGCCGTTGAGGGTGCGCAAAAAATAATTGCCGCGCTTCAAAGCGCCCTCGCCTACGGGTATGTGGGGCTAAGGTGCCTGGGCGTTTTCGGCGAACGCGTAAGCATAGGCAGCCTTACAATGTATGTCAACTCCGCCATAAGCTTTTCTTCCTCGGTAACAACGTTTGGCAACAGCATAATTTCCATTGACCGCAATTTGTCATACTTGCAGCCCTTTGTTGAAATACTTGACCTGCCCGACCAGTCAAAAGGTGGCGGGAGGACGCCTTTCCCCAAAGAAATTGAGAGCATAGAGTTTAAAGAAGTTACGTTTTCTTACCCTACGGGAAGCGCGCCGGTGCTGCAGGATATTAGCTTTAAGGTGGAAAAGGGGCAAAAAACAAGCGTGGTGGGGCTTAACGGCGCGGGTAAAACCACTTTAATAAAGCTTTTGACAAGGCTTTACAAACCTAACGGCGGCGAGATTTTAATTAACGGCGTAAACATTGAAGACTACGACTACACCGATTATATCAACAACATCAGCGCCGTTTTTCAAGATTACAAACTGTTTGCTTTTTCCATAGAAGAAAACATAACCTGCCTTAAACAGGGAGAGGAAAGGGCGGAAGAAATAATTGAAAAAGTCGGGTTAACGGAAAAAATATCAACTTTAAAAAGCGGCGTAAAGTCGCTTTACGGCAAAAACCTTGACGAAGAGGGTATTGAGCTTTCGGGTGGCGAAGGTCAAAAAATTGCAATCGCGCGCGCATTGTTCAAAACTTCCCCCATCGTCATTTTAGATGAACCTACAAGCGCGCTTGATCCCATTGCCGAAGCGGAAATATACCAACATTTCAACTCCTTAGTGGGGGGTAAAACGGCGTTTTATATTTCTCACAGAATGAGCAGCAGCGTATTTTGCGACAAGGTGCTGATTATTGAGGGCGGGCGGGTAGCGGACTATGACACCCACAAAAACTTAATGAAAAAGAAAAACAGCCTTTACTACAAGCTCTTTACCACGCAGGCGGAAAATTACAAGCTGTAAAAAGTAAATACCGCCTTGCGACATTAACAGCTTTCTTGCATGGGCGGGCGCGGAGTTAAAAAAATCAAAGTCAATAATTAAATATTTATTCAATATACGCACTAAAAAAAGACGGTCAATACCGTCTTTTGTTTTACCTAATTTTTATCTTTAATATTAAAGTGCGCGCTTAGAAAGCTTATATATTTGCTTAAAGTTATTCTACCGATAAAATGTAATAGTATAAAGGCTGCCCGCCGAAGAAAAGCGCGAATTCAAGTTGAGGGAACTTTTCTTGCAGCTTATCCACAAAGGCGTTGGCGTTTTGCTCGTTCACGTCTTTGCCGTAGTAAAGGGTAACCATTTCACCCTCGTTTTCTTGCGTAATCTTTTCAATTAACACGGCGCAAACTTCCTCTTCGTTCTTGCCCTTGCAGACAATTTCGCCGCTTGTTATGCCGATTTTGTCCCCTTTAACAAGCTTTAACTTGCCCATTTGAGAGTCCCTTACAGCATAAGTTACGCTTCCCTCTTTTACGCTTTCAATACAGCAATTCATAGCCGTTAAAACTTCGGGCAGCGTGCTTTCAGGGTTGTAGTTGAGCATTGCGGTAATGCCCTGCGGAACGTTTACGGTGGGGATAACATAAATATCCTTTCCCTCAACTAAGGCGCGCGACTGTTCGGCGGCTAAAATTATATTTTTGTTGTTGGGCAAAATTATAACGTTGTCGGCGTTGACTTTTCTTGCCGCCGAAGCTATATCTTCGGCGCTGGGGTTCATTGTCTGTCCGCCCGACACCACCTGGTCGCACATTAAGTCTTTGAAAATACTCGCAAACCCATCGCCCGCGCTTACGGCTATTACGCCCATCACTTTGCGCTCCGCTTCCAGTTTCTTTTTTAAGGCGCGGTTCTGTTCAAGCATATTTTCAATTTTTACCTTATCCACTTCGCCCAGTTGCAACGCGTGGGAAATGGCAAGCCCCGGGTTGTTGGTATGAACGTGAACTTTTACAAGGTCAAGGTCGCCTACAACTACTACCGAGTCGCCTATTTCGTTAAAATATTCGCGCATTCTTTCAATATTGGAAAGGGTGGTCTTTTTAAATATATTGATAACAAAAAATTCTGTGCAATAGGCGAACTCTATATCGTCTAAACTGTGATAGTCTATAAACACGCCGCCGTCGCCCAAGTCGTAAGAGGAGGTTTTTTGAATACCTTCGCCCTGCGATTCCTCCAACTGCTGCGCCCCGTCAATTTCCTGCCCCAAGTAACCTTTGAGCATGCCTTTAAAAAATATGACAAGACCGAATCCGCCGCTGTCAACAACGCCCGCTTTTTTCAAAACGTCAAGCATTTCAGGCGTTTGGGCTAAAATCTCCTCGCCGCAATCTATAAGTTTAACTAAAAATTCTTCGTAGTCGGTAACAAACTTGCTTAATTCAATGGCTTTTTCGCTCATTACGCGTACTACCGTTAAAATAGTTCCCTCGCGGGGACGGCTTACGGCGCTGTAAGCAAGCTCCGTTCCCTTTTGCATAGCTTTTGCAAAAGTTCGGGCGGAAATTTCCTCATCTTGCGCGATGACGGAAGAAAAACCCTTTAAGATTTGCGACAAAATTACGCCGCTGTTGCCTCTCGCGCCTTTAAGCGCGCACTTTGCCACCAAGTCGGCAATTACCGACATTCTGTTGGTGGTGTCCTCGTTTAGCCCCGTAATAACCGACGACATGGTAAGGTGCATATTTGTCCCCGTATCGCCGTCGGGCACGGGGAAAACATTTAAGGCGTCTATTTGGGCTCTGTTTACTTCTATATTTTTTCCGCCGCTCATTATCATTTTTTTGATAACGACGGGTGATAACAATTTGTTAGCGTTACTTCTAGCTGCAACCATTTATATTCTCCACACCAAAGCTTATAGCCTTACGCCCACAACATGCACGTTGACGGAGCCGACTATCATTCCGGTGAATTTTTCTAATCCGTATTTTACAGTGCTTCGCAAAGATTGGGCGACGGCGGATAAACTGACCCCGTAACGGAATACAACATACAAGTCAACGTAAATCCTATCGCCTTTTGTTACAATGCGGACTCCCCTGCTGTAATTGTTTATTCTGAATAAATCGGAAAGCGCGTCGGAAAAACGCGCGGGAACCATGTCAACAACGCCGTAGCATTCAGACGCTAAAAAGCCCGCGTAGCTTGCGACGACGTCGGAGGTAATGGTAATATTTCCGTAATAGTTTCTTGTCCGCAGTGCCATTTGTCTTTCTCCCTTAATCAGACAGACTAATAGTATTTTACAACAACGCTTGCTATATTACAAGCAATTTTTTCCTAATTCCTCTTTTTTGAGTTAAAAAATACCCGCATAAAGAAATAAACCTTAAAAAGAGAGACTAAAAAACAGTTGCAAAAAGACGCGAATAGTGTTACTATTATTTACGGCTTTTTCAAGCACGATACAAAGGGAGGAAAGGGTAATGGCAAAAATATGCGCCCTCTGCGGCAAGGGTAAAATGAGCGGCAACTTAGTTTCCCACTCAAACCGTAAAACGCCAAGAACATACAGCGCCAATCTGCAAAAAGTTAAATTGGAAATAGACGGAAAAGAAAGTAACCAATACGTCTGCACCCGTTGTTTGAGAACGCTAGATAAAGCGGCTGAGTAAAAAAGTTTTACCAACTAACTGTAAGCGGTTTAAAAAACAAAAACAAAAGGTCTTAATATATATTAAGACCTTTTTTAATGTATTTATATTTATCAATCCGTTATAAAACTTAGGCTTTTGTAAAGTTTCTATTTTGCTTGCGGGCAAGAATATAAGTTAAAAACCTTTAATATATCGCTGCCTCTTTTGTTTTTAAGGCACAGCTTTACTTTACGCTTAACTTCTTTTGCCATTAAAGGTTACTTGTTTGATGCGTGCTAAACCTCTTCATATAGTTTTTTTAAAACTACGTATTGAAAGCCTTTTCTTAAAACGCAAGACTGCCGTTTATTTTTCTCCCTCGTTTTCTTTTCTGTAATAAGAGGGGTTTTGGGAGGGTTCTTTTATAAGTTTTAGTTTAAGCCATACCTTGTCAAATACTTTAAACAGCAACGGATAAACGCCTACTAAAAGGAAAATTATTGCGGCGTAGCGAAAAGCGCGGAAAGCAAAATTGCCCGCAGAAACAGATTCCAGCCACTCTTTGCCCATTATAAGTTCCATGGGCAGTTTTAATATGGCGTTAAGCCCCAAATACAGACCTCCGCCTACCGCAAGGCGCAATATAATTCTCCACCAAACTTTGGTGTTATTGAATTTCGTTACTTTTTCCTCAAAGAAAATACCCGCCGTAAAGCCTACCAACATACCGTAGCTTGTAAAATAATCGTTGGTGGTGCAGTAAAACATTCCCGCGGTGGCAATCAATATGCTTGTTAAATATATCCAGTATTTGTTTTTTACCACGCGCATAAGCACGCTCATAAGCATAACTATGCCCAGACCCAGCGCCCAGCCCGCCATAACGTCGGTAGGATAGTGCACCCCCAAAAATACGCGCGACAGCCCCACCAAAAAAGGAACGACGACCGCGACGGCTATAAGCCACTTATGTCTCTTGTTGTTTGCGTAAAAAGGCAAAGAAGTATATACGGCAGCCGAACCGCTGGAATGCCCGCTTGGGAAAGAATATCCCTGCGCCACTACGTCCATAACGTCGGCTTTGGGGTCAATGGGCTTTAAACACTCTATTCCCGCGTGGTCCATATAGGGGCGACGGCGGTTGACCATGTTTTTAATTAAGGGGTTAAGGGTATTTGCAAACAGCAGGTTAAAGCCCACGAACTCCCCAAATTTTTTGTCCAGCCCCCAATACAGCAATCCCAAAACGGCTATCATTATAAGCTCTTCGCCGAAAGCGGATACAACGCTCATTAAAGAGTTTAAAAAACCGCCGCTTATCTGTTGAAGCCACCTCATTAAGTCAACTTCCCAAGGGAATGAAAAGCTTGCGCCCTCAAACATATTGAGTATAATTTCCATTTTGCCCTCCTGATTTTTTGCTTTTGCTTGATTATACCACGCAAAAGGCGTCAAATCAATAGCAAGTTTCATAATAAATATCAGGCATTTTTATTGCTTTGACGCTTGTCTTAGTATTAATCAAATTAAAAAAACAAAACTTATGTTTAATTTTTATTTGGCTTACGGCAAAACCGACTTAAACGTTTTGGTTTTTGAGCATAGTTATTTTAATACAAACTTTCTTAAAAAAGACAAGCGTCAGTTTTGATTTTTTAGGTTGGTTACTTTAACGCATAACATTTTAGAGTTTTAAGCAAATCTTTCCGTTTTGCTTTTTAAGCTTCAAAAAAAGCGCTAAAAAAGAAGTTAATCATTTCCGCGCTTTACTTAATCGCTGTTTTATGTCGTTTATGCGCGCTTTTTTGCGGGTTACTTATTGCCGCTATATTTTGCGAAGCACAGTTGCTATTTGCGACTGGGTTTTTATGCCTTTTTCACAGCATGCCTAGTATTGTTTACCTTGCGGTTTTTGTCCGCATATCTACTGCGTTATCTGGTCTTTTTTATTTTTCTTAAAGGAAATTTGCGAAAGAACCAGCGCCGCAAACACTACGACACACCCCGCTATCTCCCTTGCCGACAAAGTCTCGTTTAAAAGCAATACGCCGCCCAGCAACGCAAACACCGCCTCAAAACACATAATTACGCTTGCGACCTGCGGGTTTATTTCCTTTTGAGCGGAAATTTGAAGTGTAAAAGCCACGCCGCTGCTTAACACGCCCACATATACAAGCGCCAGCCAATTTTGCATAATACCCTCTATTCTCGGCTGCTCAAACACAAAGGCTAAAATACCGCAGATTATCCCCACCGCGGCAAACTGAATCAAAGAAAAACGGACGGTTTCTATCTTGTTGGCGTAATGGTCGGTAATAAGTATTTGAACGGCGTAAAATACCGCGCTTACGGTAATTAAAAGGTCGCCTTGATTTAAAGCAAAATTGTCTTTAACGCTCATAAAATAAAGACCCACGACTGCCAAAATTACCGAAACCCACACGTTTAAACCCGTTTTTTTGCCTAAAAACAACGCAAAAACAGGAACGAAAACAATATACATTGAAGTAATAAAGCCCGCCTTGCTTGCGCTTGTAGTAACCATTCCGAATTGCTGGAATACGGCGGCTATTCCCCACGCTAAGCCGCTCAGCAATCCCCCTATTATCATTATCTTTATTTCCCGCTTGTCGCTTGTGCCAAGCAAAGAAACTTTTTTGCCTTTTGATTTATCGTTAATAATCATTATGGGTATAAGGGTAACAACCGCCAAAAGACAGCGCATAAACACAAAGGTAAAAGTGCCCAAGTTTGCCGCGCCGCTGCGCTGCGCCACAAAAGCCGTGCCCCATATAAAGGAGGCAACAAGAAGTAAGAGCCTTGCCCGCGCCTGTTTGTTATTTTTCATCATGTCCGCCTCTTAAAGCTTAAAAGCTCTTTCTTTATTTAGTTGAATTTGGGCGATTGCTACCGCCGTTTGAGAAGAGTGAGAAATTGAAACATGCACTAAGCCCCCCATTTTTTGAGCAAGCTCTTGCGCTTTGCCTTGTAAATTTACCAAGGGTTTTCCGAAAGAATCGTGGGCTATTTCTACCTGTTTAAGCCCTACGCCGTTGCCGATGCCGCAGCCTAACGCCTTTAAAACCGCTTCTTTGGCGCAAAACAGCCCCGCCACAGTTTGGGGCGCGTAGTTTTTAAAGGAAATGTAGCTTATCTCCTCTTGTGTAAAAACTTTGTCGTAAAACTTTTCTCCCATCAGGTTTTCTATGCGGGAAATCTCTATAATATCTATTCCTATCATTTATTCTTCCTCTTTGTATAATTTGGCTACCGCGGTATTTATTTGTTCATAGGTGTAGCCTTTGTAAAGCAGATGCCTTTTAAGCGAAAGAAGGGTTTTGGGATTGACTTCTTTTGAGCGCATATATTTTAGCGCACTTGCCAAACAAGCCTCGCCCGACCTTTCGTCGTCGCAAAAAACGTTGCTTTCTATGACCTCTTTTTTTACGCCTTTGGCAAGAAGTTCTTGCCGAATGCGCAAGGGTCCGCGGTTGGAAGAATGATACTGGCTGTAAGTAGCCACGAACATGGCGTCGTCAACATAGCCGTAATGGGCAAGCTTTAACAGAGTTTTTTTGACGATTTCCGCGCCGTAACCTTTAAGTTTTAAATAATCGCCCATTTGCTTTTGTGTTTTTAACCCTCTTGCAAGATAATTGACAGAACGCGAAAAGGCGATTTGGCAGTCGCTGGAAAAAATTACGTCGTCAAGCTCTTTTTGGCTTATTTCCCGCCCTTTATGTAAGGATGCGGACAGCACCGAAAGCTCGGTAAGTGTGGCGGCAAGGATATCGTCAATATATAAATCCACCATTCCTTTTTTCTTGGAGGCGGCAAGGCGTGTTACTGTCATTTTTATATTTCCTCCAAAAAAGGTTGGCTTTGGCGGGGAATGATTTTTCCCGAAGTATAGGAACGGATAAACTCTTCCGCTTCCTCTGCATTTACCTGTTTTACCGTTACGGCTACCGAAATAATTTCGTCGTAATCTATTTGCGTTTTGTATTTGTCTGAAAGTTTTTGCAAAAGCCCCTTATATCCGTCGTAGCTTAACTCAAAGGTGAGCTTTACGCTTGGCGCCAACTCAATTTTTTTGCACAGGGCGAGAGTTGCCGCCGTTGAGGAAGAATAAGCCCGCGTCAGCCCTCCCGCGCCTAACTTAATTCCGCCGAAATAGCGTGTAACTACGGCGGCTACGCCAAAAAGCCTTTGTTTTTTTATGCACTCTAAAATGGGTATTCCCGCGGTGCCCTGCGGCTCTCCGTCGTCGGAAAACTTTGCGTAGTCAGGCAACACGAAAGCGTAGCAGTTATGAGTCGCGTCATAATGCTTTTTAGATATTTCGGCAATAAAGTCAATGGCTTCTTCCGTCGTGCTTACGCCCTTGACGTGGCAAATAAAACGCGACTTGTTTATAACCGTTTGGCTTTGCACTGTATCTTTTGCTATCGTAGTATAACCTTTCATATCCTTATCGTCAAAAGACAATCTTAGTTTTTAAAATTCGCCAGTAGCTGTAATAGTCCCTTTGAATTCTATTGTTTTTTCAAAGCTTTTGAGAAAAAAAGCGTTAATAATGTAATAATTAACGCTTTTTCCTTAATTATTACTTTTGCAAGCGCGCTTTTAAAAGGGCTTGCGCTTGCCATTCTACCCTTTGAAAACTACCCTCAGGTGAACTTTTTTGCCCTTGTGCAGTATAAACTCGCCTTTGTCCAAAACGTCTTGGGGAATATCGGCGTCAAAACCCTCAATTGCTTTTTCGTTTATTTTTACGCCGCCCCCTTCTATAAGTCGTTTCGCCTCGCCCTTGCTTGAAGCTTGGTTTACCGCCAAAAGCAGATCGGCAACTTTTGTAACGGGAGCAATTTCTATCGTCGGCATTTGTTCTTTTTGCCCCGCAAACGCCGCCCTTGCCTGTTCCAAACACTTTTGCGCCTCGGCTTCCCCGTGAATAATCTTTGTAACCTCATAGGCAAGCTTTTCTTTTGAGGCGTTCATCCTTTCGTCTTTATGCTTGGTAAGCTCTTTAATTTCCTCAACGGGCAAGAAAGTCAGCATATTAAAGCACTTTTCCGTGTCTTTGTCGTCAATATTGCGCCAATACTGGAAAAAGTCGTAGGGAGGGGTTTTATTTGCATCAAGCCAAAGCGCGCCGCCTACGGTTTTGCCCATTTTTGTCCCCTCGCTGTTTTCCAAAAGCGCAAAGGTCATGGCGAAAGCAGGTTTATTTTCCTTTTTGCGGATAAGCTTTACACCCGCCAAAATATTGCTCCATTGATCGTCGCCGCCTACTTCAAGCTCACAGCCGTACATGCGGTTGAGCATTAAAAAATCATAAGCCTGCATTATCATATAGTTAAATTCCAAAAAGCTAAGCCCCTCTTCCTTTTCCATTCTTAACTTAAAACAATCGGCGGTGAGCATGGCATTTACGGAAAAATGAGCGCCTATTTCGCGCAAAAAATCGATATAGTTTAGCGAGCGCAGCCATTTGGCGTTGTCCTCAACTATGACATTGGGGGAATTAAAGTCAATGTATTTTCCCATTTGCTCTTTAAAGCGGGAAATATTGTAATCAATTACGCTTGTATCCATTAAAGAGCGCATTTGCGTCTTGTCGGTGGGGTCGCCTACCATGCCGGTGCCGCCCCCTAAAAGCAAAATCGCCCTGTGCCCCGCGTTAAGCATGTGCCTTATTACCATCATCTGCACAAAGTGCCCTACGTGCAAGCTGTCGGCGGTGGGGTCAAACCCCACATAAAAGGTCATTTTTCCGCCGCTTAACTTTTGGCGCAGTTCCTCTTCGTAAACTGTTTGCTTTAAAATATTTCTTTCTTTAAATATGTCAATTACGTTAGCCATAGCTTTTTACTCTCCGATTCTGTCAAACAGCTTGTTGTAGTTTTTTATTAAAAGATAGTGCGTTATATAAACGTAAATTGCGGTAATTATGAGCATTGCCAAAGCGCACAGATAAATTATATAATCTTGGCGGGCGGTGGCATACCAAATTCCCATAGCTATCGCAATGCCGCCGTATACTGCCATAACGGCAAAACCTACGCCCATGCCCACAAGCTGGGCGGGGCTGTTTTTTGACGCTTCTGTAAAGGTTGACCAGTTTAGGCGGGGTTTAGATAAGTCCGTATACATTTCAACGTTGGAAGAGGCGTAAAGCACCCCCATTAAAATGACGGCGGTGGCAATTGAAGCCAGCAAGGACATTTTAAACACAAAGGCGCAGGCGACTACCGCGGTCGCCGTTTGAATACCTATAAAAATAAAGGCAAAAACCATTTTTGATTTTAAAAGGTCGCGGCTGCCCATAGGCAGCGTCTTATATAGGCTTATATTTTTACCCTCGCGGGAAAAAGAACTTGTGGAAACGATATTTGCCGTAATGGACATAAAGCCCATTAAACCTACGGCTACGCCTAAGCCTATTATGTCCATAAGCGTTTGACCCGCTTCGCCTATAAGCTGCGACAAGTCAAAACCTTCTCCCCCGCCCTGCGACATGCCAAAAAGCATAAGCACAATTAAAAGGGGCGACATTATAATGCCCATACCCATAGAAAAACCCGCCATAGTGTCGCGCAGCATATACTTGAAGTCAACGGAAAGCAACGCCCTTACTTTGCCTCTTTTGGAATATTCTTTTCCCTCTTTGATTTTTATTATGTCTTTGGGAGTTTCAAGCTGTTTAGAAACGCTCTTGCAGTAAACGGCGGAGGAAATGAACATGCTTAAAGCGCCCAAAGCGAAGTTTATGCCCAAGCTTGAAAACAAGCCCAAAGCATACTCGCCAAAACTTGCCGCCGTAAGGCTTTTTGCAAGCATAAAATCGGGGAAAATATATTTAGCATATTGCGACAGCCTCAAAAAAAGCGCAGAAATCATGTCTTCGCCTATTTCGCCGCCCACATTTATTTTAAAAACAAAATAATAGTAGCCGCCCATAAAGAGGACAAATACCAGCAAATAGACAATGGTCGTTACCAAGCCCTTGTTTTTGAAAAAGCTTACCAGCCACATTAAGGGAATGGAAATTATGCTTGCCAAAAGCAAGGGGAGCATGGGCGCAATTAGCGCCACCAAAAGCATTTGGGGGTAATACCACCAGGCAACGCCCGCGCCTATTCCGAAAGGAAGCAGCACAATTAACGAAATGCCTAAATTTGACACCGCTTCTTGCAAATAAACGTAGGTAAGTTTGCTTATAAATATGGTATTGGGTTTAACGGGCAGCGCCAAAAGCCTTTCGGTGTCCTTGCTTAGGTAAATAACGTTAAGCAAATGCGCGATGCCCAAAATAAGCACCAGCATTTGGGTGGTAAGTATTAAAAAGGTAAGCATTTCGGTAACGACGTTATTTTGCCTTGCCATGGCGCCCGAACCCATAAAGGAAATAAAAAGCATTACCACCATTGGCGTCATGCATAAGGCAAGTATGACTATTACCAATATCGTCTTGCCTTTTTTTGAAGAGTCGGCTAAACGGTATTGCTGCCTTAAATAGGTTTTAATCAATAAAAAAACTTTACTCATTTACTCACCGTATATTTTTGCGGCATTGTCGCTGTCGGTAACTTGCAAAAAGAGTTGTTCAAGCGAAATGTTTTTGTCCTTTTTGACTTCTTCAAGCGTGCCTACCGTAACCAACTTGCCCTTGTTTATGATTGCAATTCTGTGGCAAAGCTTTTCAACCACTTCAATGACATGAGAGGAAAAGAATACCGTATTGCCCTCTTTGACATGTTCGTGCATTAAAAGCTTCAACTGATATGCCGCGGCGGGGTCAAGACCCGTTAGGGGTTCGTCTAATATCCATAGTTTCGGCTTGTGCAAAAGCGCGCCTATTACGACAATTTTTTGCTTCATGCCGTGCGAATAACTTTTTATGGGGCTTGTCATTGCGTCGGTAAGCTGAAAGGTGCTTACAAGGCGGTTTATTCTCTCACGGGCGGTTTTGCTTTCCACCTCATACATTTCGCTCATAAAATTGAGATATTCAATACCTGTCAGCCTGTCAAAAGTTTCGTGACTATCGGAAACATAGCCTATGTTAAGTTTGGCTTTCATCGGCTCTTTGACTACGTCTAGACCGTCAACCAAAATTCTTCCCCCGTCCACCGTCAAAATACCTGCAATCATTTTAATGGTAGTGGATTTCCCCGCGCCGTTAGGCCCTAAAAACCCGAATATTTCCCCCGGTTTAACCTCTAAAACAAGGTTGTCAACGGCTTTGTTTGCGCTTGACGAATAAGTCTTGCTCACATTTTGAATTTTAAGCATTTATTTGTCTCCTTTTTTGTCTTGCCCGCGTCCTACGGGGAAATAATATCGTTTTCCAATTAACTCGTCTGGTAAATATTGCTGCTCAACGTAGCCGCCAAAGCTGTGGGGATACTTATACCCCTTGCCGGGGCGGTGAAAAGAGCTTTTGGGGTGGTTTGCGTCGCACAGGTGGTCGGGAACTTCCGCTTTGGGATAGTTTTCAACGTCGGGGATTACGCGTCCGATAGCATCAACTACGCTGTTCGACTTAGGCGCGTTGCATATATAAATTATCGCCTGCGTCAAAGGGATTCTGCCTTCGGGAAGTCCTAAATTTTGGTAAGCCGTCAAGGCGGCTGTGGCGACAACCAAAGCGTTGCTGTCCGCTATGCCTACGTCTTCCGATGCGTGTATGACTATGCGTCGCGCCAATAGCAAGGGGTCTGTGCCCGCAAGCAGCAGGCGGTAAAACCAAAAAAGGGCGGCGTCTGCGTCGCTTCCGCGCATGCTTTTTATAAATGCGCTAATCATGTCGTAGTAGGTATTTTTATCAACGGACAAAGCCTTTTTGCCGCATACTTCAAGCGCTGTTTTAGCGTCAATTTCTATTATGCCTTTTTCGTTGGGAGGGGCGGTAAGCGCCGCCAATTCCAAATAATTGTAAGCCGTTCTAAGGTCGCCGCTTGAAGCGGAAGTAATCAAATCAACGGCTTCTTCGCTTGCAGTCAAATTAAAGGAACCCAAGCCCTTTTTAGAGGTCAAAGCCCTGTTTAAGCCCTTTTTTATGTCGCTTTCCGACAGGCTTTTAAACTCAAACACTCTGCAACGTGAAACGATAGCGGGCGTCATTGCGACATAAGGATTTTCGGTGGTGCTGCCCACGAAAATAATGTAACCCCGTTCTATGGCTTGAAGAACGCAGTCGCTTTGAGCCTTGTTCCAGCGGTGGCACTCGTCAAGCAGCAGATATGTCCTTTTCCCGCTGACTTCAAAACGTTTAACGGCTTGCTCAATGATTTCTTTCGCGTCTTTTACGCCGCTTAAAACGGCGTTAAGCTTTTCAAAATGGCTGTCGGTGCTGTTTGCCATAACGTTTGCCAAAGTCGTCTTACCTACGCCGGGGGGTCCCCAAAAGATGCAGCTGCCTACTCCGTTGCCTATTATTGCGCGCCAAAGCAAAGAGCCTTGCTTTAAAATATGCTCTTGTCCGATAAATTCACTGAGCACCTCCGCCCTCATTCTGTCGGCAAGGGGCGCCATTTTACTTTTATCAAAAAGCAGTTCCATGTTGATTATATAATAACATATTAAAAAGCTCTTTGGCAATAGTTTTACCCTTCCCTTACGCCCGTTAAACCAACGGAATTAAAATGAACTCCCGACTTGCCCCTTCGCGTTAAAGCAAAGTTTTATTAGAACTCCCCTATTTAAGCCCGTTAAACTTTTTGTTAAAAAACTCTTTGTAAACTTGCTAAATAGAGTATTCCAAGACCGGCACTTTTTCGTTATCTCTATTAAGCTTATTATAGAAATCAACGGAAAACCTAAATAAGCCCGCCATACATATTTTAATAAGGAACTTTGTTTATTTTAAATATTTCCGCAAGACTATAAAGATTAAAAACCGCGCTAAAAAGATAAGTTTTAAGCAAGGAAAATGAGCCTATTATCTTTTTGGCTTATACTCTTTGAAGCGGCTAAGCGGTTTACGCTCCTTTTCTATTGTCAATAATAATTGCTATGAACGCCACCAAAGCTTTTGCCGACAGTTTAAAATGGTCTTTTACAAAACAAGATTACTCTTACCTCATTAAAAATGAGGGCTGTTCTTTTTTTGCCTTAAAGGAAAGAATAAAAGGCCTTTTTGATTCTTTCAGTCATTGCTGCAAAACAAGCAAATACGATTTGACTTTACTAAAAATGAAAATTAACAGCGCCGTAAATTACAATGACGCCCCGGTTGAGAGGTATTTATTGAGTAAAACAGAAATCGTAAAAGAAAATTTCGACAAAGCGGAAAAAAGTCTAAACGGCAAGGATTTTCCCTCTTACAAAGGCGTAATACGCATTGACGCGCTTGCCCAAGAAATTGTAAAATCAAGGATTTTTTTAAGCGGAGGCTGCGAATACGCAGAAATAAAAGACTACTGCTTTGACAATTTTGAGTTTGAGCAAAAAGAAAAAGATGCTTTTGACGACGCTTTCGAAATAGCTAAATGTAAGGTTTTTTGCGCCCTTTTGCATGAAGCGGGCAGGGGCGGAGAAAGCTCAAAGAAAGTTGAGGAATTAAGCGCGTTGCTTTTTGACTATCAAAACGACCTAAACAGCGTTGAAAAAAGCTGCGTGGAGGAAAAAGCTTTTTACAACGCCGAAAAGCTTAGCGCAGAACTATACTGCGACGGAAAAAGTAAAATTAATTACGCAAGCGACCCCTTATTTTATCAAGAGAACGGTTTTAGGGAAGAGGGCGCGGTCAATTACATTTTAAGCGAAAACAAAAACTTAATTTTGAGCGGTTTTGATTTTCATAAGTTTTCAAAAGACTTATTCATATTTTACCGCGAAACCAAGGGTCTAAAAGTAACCTGCAAGGTCTTTTACAAAGATAACAGCGAGATAAGGCTTTTTACAATTGAAAACCTTTACAAAACAAACAGAAACCTCACCTTTAAATTAAGCGCCCTTCCCTTTGTCAAAGGGGGTTTTAATGCCGAGGAAGTAACGGTAAACGGCAAAAAAGGAGTGAGGTGGGGCGAAGGAGAAAGCGGCTTTTATATGTGCGCTTCTTTGCCCTGTAAAAGTCAAAGCGCGCTATACTGTAACGGCGCGAGCGCGCGCTATGCCCAAGAGTTTGCCTTTAAAATCAAAAGGGAAGAAAAATTAACGCTTAAAACCGCCTTGACTTTTGCGAAAAGTTTAGAGGAAATAACGCGCGGCGTCGAAAAAATCCAAAACATTGATTTTTTTAAATGCCCTTTTCTTTTTACGCAAAATCCTTATGTGCAGCCGCTTGCGCCTTTGCCGAAAAAATGTTTGTCCCCATACTTGCTTAACGGACAGGCTTTGCCACTGATGAACTATAATAAAGTAAGCGTATTGGGTAAAAACCAAAACTTTCTGCTTGACGAAAGGGGTAACGCCGCAACGCTAAGCGGAGGTTATTTGACAAAGCCGCAGGGAGAGCAGATTTACTTAATATTTAACGGCAAAGCCATAAGGCTTACGGGTGAAAACTATACAAAAACAAAAAACGGGGGCGAATTCGTTTTTATAAACGACTTTATTCAAGCGCGCGTTGCTCTTTCGCACTGTGAAACCAAGCATTACGATATAAGTCTAAAAAAATTAAAGCCCTGCCAAACTTCTTTTCTTTTTACTTTTAGTTTCAAAAAGCAAATTGCCTTTGATTATAAACAAGGAAGTTTTACTTCTCATGCTTGCGACATTAAGTTTTTCGGGCAGGCGCAAAGCTATACATCTTCAAAAAGCAACTACGACGGCGAAAACGCGGCGCTTTATCCCGACAATACTTTAAGCCGCTCAGACTTCTTGGCATTTACCTGCGACGCCCCGCAACAATTTTGCCTTGAAATATCACCAGCCGTAAAACAAATAAGCTACTGTGCAATTTTTAGTCAAAATCCTTATGCGCAAAACCTGTATAAGGAAGCAAAAAAATATGTTTACCTCTATTCCAACGGGCTAACCCCTTTATCTGCGCTTAGCCTTTCGGCGTGCGCCTACGCTAGTTTGGATTTTTTGAAAGAATACCTTTTGCTTTTAAAAGACAACGGGTTTATATCTTTCCCCTATTATGACTGCTCGGCCAACGAACAGACCGCCCGCGACGGCTACGCCTTTGCGCTTGCGCTTTTAAACTATACTTTGCTAAGCGGCGACAAAAGCCTTTATTCAAAAGAAGAGGTAAGAGGCTTTTTAGATAATCTGCTCTTTTCGCCCCCCGAGGAAAACAATAAGGTTTTGGCTTTGCTACTTTTGGTAAAAGCCGCCGAACTTACGCCGCGTAACAGTCCCTTATTGCTTGCCGCACAAGACTTAACTAAAAGTTTAAATGCAAAGGAAAAACGCATGGCGGAGCTTGTCGGCGCGTTAAAACTAAGCGAAAACAGCGAGCAATACCTTTTTTCCTTGTCGCAAGAGTTTCCCAATGTGCCGATTTGCTACGTCTATATCGCCCTTTTTGAACGCCTTTACGGAATCCGCCTTTTTGCGCCTTTGCTTTATGTCAAGCCGCAGGACGGTTACCAACCCTTGCCGCTTAAATTAAACTTTTGCAAAAAAACTTATTTTTTAAACTTTCAAAAGGGTAACCCCTGCATGAAACTAAATAATCTTATTATGCTGCCCTTGCTTGACTGTTCTAACGTATATAAGGGCGAAAATAATATCACCGTATTTCATTAAACGCTTGTTTTTTTGTATAAGTTCTATGTTTTTTAATGCAAAACCCTTCATATATTATTAAGTATGAGCGCAATAGTTTGCAAGTTTGGCGGCAGCGCCGTAACAAAATATAACGCGGAAAAAATCAAAAAAATAATTGAAAGCGACGGCGAAAGGCGTTACGCAGTGGTGTCGGCTATCGGAAAAGGCTATGCGGGGCAAAGCAAAATTACCGACATGCTCATTGAGCTTGCGGCGCTGTCAAAAACCGCAGAAGACATTAAGGAACTGCCCCTTTATAAGGAAATCTCAAACAGACACAAAGAGTTGATTGCCGCCTGCCGCCTCAATATTAAGGCGGAAGAACTTATGGAGGAAGCTTTTTTAAATTATAAAGAGCAGGGAAGCGATTTTATAATTTCAAGGGGGGAATATCTTTCGGGCAAAATTATATCGCATTACCTCGGTTTTGCCTTTATTGACAGCGGCAATGTGGTTTCATTAAACGAAAAAAAACAAATCAACTACGCCAAAAGCGTCCGCGCCCTAAAAAATGCCCTTAAAGGCAGGGGAAATGCGCTGTTGACGGGCTTTTACGGAAAAAACGGAGGCGGAATCGCAACCTTCCCGCGCGGGGGCAGCGACATAAGCGGCGCGATACTTGCAAGCGCGGTAAACGCCGCGTTTTATGAAAACTACCTTGACGTGGCTGGGCTTATGGTTATTTCGCCAAAAATCATCTCTTACCCGCTGACAGTCCCTCATCTTTCCTATTCGCAAATGCAGCAAATCAACCAAGCGGGCGCCGACGTTTTACACCGCGATTCCGTGCTTCCCTTAATAAAAAAAGGCATACCCATTAAATTGCTTAACTTTTATAACCCATATGACGAGGGGACTTTGATTTCCAAAAAAAAGGCGGAGGGACTTATCACCATTGCCGAAAGCGCGGGATATTTATATAACATTTTCCACCCCTCCACCTTTGAGGGAAATAAAATTCCTAAAAACGCCCTTTCGGTAAGGTTTGACAGAAGCGTTTGCACTTTAATTTACCGCCAGCCCGCGTTGAAGGAGCTTTCTCATTCTTACGGTCAATGCACAATAGCCGAACGCCCCTGCCTGTATACCTATCTGCTGTTTAGCGGCGGCGTTTTATGGGAAAGAATTTTAGAAAGCGTCAAAGCAAGCGGCGAAGAGATTTTTTATATGGACGTAACGGAAAACGCCTGCTCAATAGCTTCAAGCAGGCGTATTTCAAACAAGCTTTATTACGATTTAGTGTAAATTTTATTTAATCTTACGCGCCTCCATATAGTAGCGCTTTTCCACCGCTTCTCCCATTGAAAAGGTTTTGCGGGGCAAAGGTCCGTTTTTTTCCACGTAAGAAAAAAGTTCTTCCTTTTGCAGGGTGGGCAGCAAAATTCCCAAACTGCCCTTATGCCCGTCAACCACAAAGCGGGTGTCGGCTTCGCCGTGAACATAGTCAACGGTGCAAACGCCTTGCGCGACGTATTTGTCAATTACTTTCTGCACGGCGCTAACGGCGTCCACGCTTCCAATGGGCAAGTTTAAAGTGATATTTTTGCCCTCAAAATACATTTGGCACTTTCTCTTTCCGCCTATTGAGGCAAGTTCGTCCATTAAAGCTTTGGGGGCGTTAAAAACGACTCTGTGAATGGGTTGAAAGACAAGCCCTTCGTCGTAAAGGTTTACCGCTTCGGCTAACGCAAAACGCGCGGGGTGGTTTTGCCTTTCCTCTTGGGACAAATCCTTTTTAAGCTCTTCCCAGAGCGCTTTTGCGGTAGCCAAAGAATGGTTTCCGTCTCCCACCGCAAAAAGAATGCTCCCCTTTTTGGTTTGTTCAATCCTTTGGGCAACTTCCTGCGCGTTTTCAATTTTATAACCCGTCAAATGACCGCCGTTGCACATAAGCTCGGCGTCATAAAGGAGGGGCATTTTGTCTAAATTGTTGAGCAAAGGCTGTAAAACCTTATTCTCTTTGTCGTCGTATAAAAGCATGATATGGGGAAGCTCCAAAAGAGCGTCTTTGCGTATGCGTATGCGCGGGGGTATCCTTTCAAGCACCGTGCCCTCGGTAGCCCTTACCGCCGAAGCGCTTTTCGGGGCGTAATCGTAGTTTTCAAGGTCAACGGCAAGCACAATGCCCACGCGCCTTTTGGCAAAAGGTGTAGAGCGTATGACAAGCACCATACTTTCGCCTATATCTTTTAAAACGCCCTTTTGAAGGTAGCTTTTCATTTGGGCGTTAATTAGCGCGATATCGCTTTCCGTCGTTTTGGATAAGTAAATTTCAGGCAGCGTAATGTGCCGCGTGCTGGGGTAACCTTTGGTTAGGCTGTTAACTTCTTCCCAATACTGCGGTTGCGAAGTAAACTGGTCGCAAGCGATTACGGCGTAACGGCTCAAATCCACGCCTTTTTCAGGCAAAAGAATACTCGTAACTTTTACTGTCATTATAGTAATAACCTCCAAAAAATAAAACCCTAAAAAGGGTTAAAAAACTAGATAAATAAATAGCCCAATATAAGCCATAGCACAACGGAGCTTAAAAGCGCCAATATTTTTAAAACTATATCTTTTAAAAAAACTCCGCGTAAAAACTCTTTAAAACTCTTCTTATTTTCTTTATTCATTTACTTTTCCCCAAATGGCGCGCTCTTCTTCGCCGTCGTTAGTTACTTTTAAAGCGTGTTTAAGTATTTTGAGAAGCGTTTCGCCGTCAAGGTAGCGAATCATTTTGCCGTCGTGAACGGCGGAGATAATACTTGTTTCTTCCGACACCACAATGGCTGTCGCTTGCGGAAGTTGTTCGGTAAGCCCTATCGCAGCGCGGTGGCGCGTGCCAAGCTCCCGCGGCAAATCGGTGCGCGAGGACAAAGGCAGATAGCAGCCCGCCGCGACGATGCTGTTTCCAACCACCATTACCGCGCCGTCATGCATGGGAGATTTGGGGAAAAACAGCGCCTCCAAAAGCTGACTGCTTACTACGGCATTTACCGCGACGCCGCTTTCCGCAACTACGGGGTCAACTTTGTCAAGAATTATAATTAAAGCGCCGGTATCGCTTTTGCTCATATCCAAACAGGCGCGCATAATACTTTCGCTTGCGGCAAGCAGTTCTTCCTGCCCCAAATCAAGGTGCGTTACGGAAGAAAACTTTGAGTTGCGCCACGAAAGCCTAAACAAACTGCGCCTAATATCGGCGGTAAAAAGGACAATGGGGAAAACGGTAAGCAGCAAAATTATAATATAAATATATATCCTGTGCCCTTGAAAACCCAAAAGGCAAGTTAACGCAGCGAGAAAAATTCCCGCCGCCTGAACGTAAACAAACCACGTTCCGTTGTGCTTTTTATAAAAGGAAAAAGTAGCGGCAAGCAATATATACAAAAAAATAATCTCAACGATATACCACCACTCAAACTTTGTGAATAGCTGTTCAACATATTCAATAAAAGTCAACGTATTTTTCTCCTCTTTGTTTAATAATACAATAGGCTTTAATAAAAAGGAAGTGTTTTAGTAAAAATTTTACGCATTGCTTTTAGGTTTTGCGCTTTTAATATGCCTTTATATTAATAAAAAGATTGAACTTAGCCGCCTTAAAAAGCATATTATAGAGGGTTTTTGCGGACGTTTGGAGTTTTTATAAAGCTTAACGTTTTTTTAAACCTTTCATATAAGTCAAGCGCAGATAGCGAATAAGGCACATATAAAAGAAAAGGCAAAAATCAAAACAGATACTTTTTAATGCAAAAAAGCGGCTGTTTGCGTTTTTCGCTTATTGCAAAAGCAAAAGAAAATAAAGACAAAAACAAGACAGATATTTTTAATCCAAGAGAAAGCGCGGGTTCTTGTGTGTTTTTCATTTATGCAAAAACAGAACCGAAACTTTTTGTAAAGTGCCTTAGCGGACGGATTGGGTTTGTGGGTTTTGGTTTATACTTAAAGGCGAAAATGCAGATTTTTTTTAGATAGCAATTTACAAACAGAACTTATTGAAATATTTGCAAGCAAAGGGCGGAAAAAAGAACGGATTATTGCGGTTTCATTTATTACTTAACATATTTTATAGATTTCTAGGTTGTTTATTATAATTAACAAAATTAAACCAAAAGGTCAGTTATTTTCAAAACAACAGCTCAATTAAAACGGAATTAAGCACTCCGCTTTTATTTTTCGGAACGCGGATTGTGTCCCCGACTTTTTCCAAAAAACCCTTTTCAATTAATGCCTTGGCTTTTTGACCGTAATATTCTTCAAAGCCGCCGAATCGTGCGCAAAAATCTTTGACGTCAAAACCGCTGTCAAGGCGCAGCGCCATCATTATATATTCAAACATAAGCTCATCTTTGCTTAGCTTAGCGCCGTAGGAAACTTTTTCTCCCTTGCTTATTTTGTCAATATATTTTTCTGTGTTTTTTATGTTTTGATACCTGTAAGGGGAAATAAAGCCACCCGCCGATACGCCTGCGGCAAGGTAGTCGCAGCTTTGCCAATACTTTAAGTTGTGGCGGCAGGCAAAGCCCTCTTTTGCAAAATTGCTTATTTCGTAGCGGCCAAAGCCCCTTTCCTTTAAATATTTAAGGCAAAAGTCATACATATCCGCCGTTTCGTCGTCGCAGGGCAAGCTTAAAGAAGCCCTTTGCCTGTAAAAAGGCGTTCCCCTTTCAACTTTTAAAGCATAACAAGATATATGGCTTACGCCGCTTTTAACCGCAAGGGAAAGCGTTTGCTCAACGTCCTCAATTTTTTGCGTAGGAAGCCCTATCATAACGTCGGCGGAAAAATTAGTTATACCCGCCCTTTTAACGTCTTCCGCCGTGCCCGCAAATTGCGCTAAGCCGTGGGGGCGGCGCAGGATTTTTAAAATGTCCTCGTTTGCGCATTGCAGCCCTACCGATACCCTGTTCACGCCTTGCTCCTTTAAAAAGCTGAGTTTGTCAAAGTCCGCCGAAGCGGGGTTTACTTCAACGGTTATCTCGCAATCGCCCGACAATGAAAAATCCCTTTTTATCTCTTGAAAAATAAGTAAAAACTGTTCTTTTGAAAGCAGCGAAGGGGTGCCTCCGCCAAAGTAAACGGTGTCTAAGATTCTGCCCTTTGAATACCCTTCCGCTTTGCCTCTTATCTCCTTTACAAGCGCCCTAACGTAGGGTTGGTAATCTGAACAAGGGGCGCTGTCAAAGGCGCAGTAGGCGCATTTAGAGGCGCAAAAAGGTATATGAATGTATAGACCTAAACTATTCATACTTTTTTGATACATCGCGGCACAGGCTTTGCCATTGGCAATCGCCGCAAAAATTAAGGGCAAAAGGTATGTGGTTTTTTAAATTATTTAAGATTTGCCCGTATCCGTAAAGAGCGCCGTAGCGCAGGTTTAATAAGGTCAAAATACTTTCGTCGTAATATGCGACTTTTTGCTGCGACGCGCAAAGCTTTTCTTCTTTTTTTGCGTGGGGGCAAAAGGCGCAAATGTCATCAAGCCCCTCGATTAAAACAAAGTTTTCGCCCTCTTTAAGACGACTGAGCAAAGTTGAAAAGTTGCCGCAAAAGTCAGAGCAATAGCCCTTTTCAACATAAAGGGAAGCGCAAAGCAGATGATGGGGTCTAAGCTTAATCATCGTCAATTTTTAATATGGAAATAAACGCCTCGCTGGGGATAGCTACGCTCCCCACTTGCCTCATTCTCTTTTTGCCCTCTTTCTGCTTTTCTAAAAGCTTCTTTTTGCGCGTAACGTCGCCGCCGTAGCACTTCGCCAAAACGTCTTTGCGCAGCGCCTTAACCGTTTCGCGCGCAATTATCTTTCCCCCTATCGCCGCTTGAACGGGTATTTCAAACATTTGCCGCGGGATTGCCTTTTGAAGCCTTTCGGCTATTTGCCTGCCCCTTTGGTAGGCTCTGCTTTCGTGGACAATTAAAGACAGCGCGTCGCAAAGCTCGCCGTTAAGCAGCATATCAAGGCGGATAAGCTTGCCTTCCCTGTAACCTTTTAGCTCGTAGTCTAAACTGGCGTAGCCCCGTGTGCGCGATTTTAAGGTGTCAAAAAAGTCGTAAATTATTTCGTTTAGCGGCAGAATATATTTAACACAGGCGCGTTTTGGGTCGGGATAGGTAATATCCACGAAAATGCCGCGCTTGTCTTGGCAAAGCTCCATTATTGACCCGACGTATTCGGGCGGACTGTAAATATTTGCTTCCACGATAGGCTCTTCTATCTTGTCAATTTTGTCAACGGCGGGCAGTTTTGTGGGGTTGTCTATCGTCAGCTCATCCCCCGAAGTGGTGTAAACCTTGTAAGAAACGCTGGGGGCGGTGGTAACTAAGTCCATGTCAAATTCTCTTTCAAGCCTTTCTTGGATTATTTCCATATGAAGCAGCCCCAAAAAGCCGCACCTGAAACCGAAGCCTAGCGCTACCGAAGAGTCGGGTTCGTATACCAACGCGCTGTCGTTAAGCTTTAATTTTTCCAAAGCTTCCCGCAAGTCATTGAATTTGCTTCCGTCGGCGGGAAAAATACCGCAATAAACCATCGGAAGCACCTTTTTATAACCCTTTAAAGGCTCTTTACAAGGGTTTTCGGCGCCCGTTATGGTATCGCCCACCTCCGTTTCCGAAATGGTTTTAATGCTTGCGGCAATATAGCCTACTTCCCCGGCGCTTAAACTTGCCGTAGGCTTCATATCGGGAGCAAAGACCCCCGTTTCCGTTACGTCGTAGCTTTTGTTGGGCGTTTGAAAAAACTTAATTTTATCCCCCACCTTAACGGCGCCCTCTTTAATTCTTACATAGCACAAGACGCCCTTGTAATTGTCGTATTGGCAGTCAAATACAAGCGCTTTAAGCGGCGCCTCCGCTTCACCTTGGGGCGGAGGAACTTTTTTTACGATTTCTTCTAAAACGTCCTCTATATTTGTTCCGTTTTTTGCCGAAATTTTTGGGCTTTCGGAGGCGTCAATACCGATTAAATCGGCAATTTCTTCCACCGCGTCCTCAATACGCGCGCTGGGAAGGTCAATTTTATTTATTACGGGAATTACTTCCAAATCGTTTTCAAGCGCCAAATAGCAGTTGGCAAGCGTCTGGGCTTCCACTCCCTGCGAAGCGTCCACCACAAGCAAAGCGCCCTCGCAGGCGGCAAGGGAACGGGAAACTTCATAGTTAAAGTCAACGTGTCCGGGTGTGTCAATTAAGTTTAAGATATATTTTTCTCCCGCGGCACAGGTATATTCCATTCTGGCGGGGGTAAGCTTTATTGTAATGCCCCTTTCGCGTTCAAGCTCCATATTGTCCAAAAGCTGGTTGGACATGTCCCGCTTTTCCACAAGCCCCGTCATTTCAATGAGCCTGTCGGCAAGCGTGGATTTTCCGTGGTCAATGTGAGCTATTATGCAGAAGTTTCTTATGTTTTTCATAGCGGTATTTTAACTTATTTCACTATTTTTGACAAGTCATATTTTGTATGTGTTGTCAAGGGGATAAAAAAAGAGTATAATCTCAGTTATGGGAGGATTTGTAATGAATATTTACGACAGCTGGCTTGCCAAACAAAAAATAGCCCACAGAGGGCTTCACGACGAAACTTCGCCCGAAAACACCCTTTCAGCCTTTGAAAAGGCGATTAAGGGCGGCTACGCCATTGAAACGGACTTGCATATGACGGCGGACGGCATGGTGGTTGTGTTTCACGACGAAAATATGAAGCGCTTAACGGGTCTTGACGCCGACATAAGAGAAGTTCCTTATTCTCAAATCAAAGACCTTACAATATTAAACAGCGAGGAAAAGATACCTCTCTTCAAAGATTTTTTGAACTTTATTAAAGGGCGGCAGCCTTTGCTCATTGAAATTAAAGACCACAAAAACATAGGCGTAATGGAACAAAAAGTTGCAGACATACTTAAAGATTACAAAGGCGAGTTCGCGCTGCAATCCTTTAACCCCTTTATAGTTAAATGGTTTGCCGACAATACCCCGCAATATATCCGCGGTCAGCTTTCTTCCTGTTTTAAAGACGCCGATTTGGCTTGGTGGAAAAAGTTCATGCTTAAAAACCTTTTCTTCATTAAATCAAATAAAAGCCAATTTGTAAGCTATGACGCAGAAGACATCGCCCGCCCGCAAATATTAAGGGTTAAAAAGCGCATGCCCATAATAGCGTGGACGGTAAGGAGCGAGCAAGAGGCAAAAAAAGTCAGCCGCTACTGCGACAATATTATTTTTGAAAACTATATACCCCATTAAAGCTTTGCTTTAATGGGGACCCCAAAAACCATTCCCCAAAAAGTCTCCGCCTTTTTGAGGACCCCAAAAACCATTCCCCAAAAAGTCTCCGCCTTTTTGAGGACCCCTATTTTGGCTTGTTCTTAAACCAAAACTAGAAATTAAAGCTTTGCTTTAATGAAACCTCAAAAAAACTCCCAACCGACATATTTAAGTCGCATTAAGTTGGTTTCAGAAAAAATCTATTTTTTTGTGAGGAGGTAACTTTATTTTGGTTTACTAACCCAAAAGACTTGGTTTATAGCTTTGTTTAAGGAAACCGCCTTATAACGCAAGTTTTAACTAAGCTAGTGCTATTTTGTTTAAGTTTAAAATCTACGTGTTATCTAATTAAACGGGGGGGCTTAAAGTATGAGTAAATATCAACCGTTGTGGAAATTTTTGCAGTTGGACGGGCGTAAGCAAATAAATCTAAGCTTTGAGGAGATACATTAAGATTTTAGGGTTTGAAATTGACCACTCGTTTTTAAACTATAAAAAAGAGACGGCTCTGTTTGGTTATAAAGTCGGAAAGATTTCGCTCAAAGAAAAACACACCACATTTGAAGCATTAAGCTAAAATATGGTTTGCGCGCTGTCGCCGATAGCGCGCAGCCCCGAAATAAAACTTAATAAAAGCTCAACAGATAGCAAAAAGGCTTGCGTTATGCAAGCCTTTAATTTTTTTATAAACTTAAATTTACTCTATACTTTTCTGTCTTGTCTGTTTTTGTAATGGGTGTGCAAAAGCTCGTGGCTCTTGTGCCCGTTGGGTTTGCCCAAAAAGTTTTCGTAAATGGCGATAATTTCGGGGTTCTCGTGGCTTTTGCGGATAATCCCTTTTTTGTCGGTGTCGTAAATAGCCTTAGCCCTAACCATTTTAACGTCCATTTTAGCCCATACGTCTTCGGGTTGAAGAGGCTGCCCGCCTCCCGTTACGCAGCCGCCGGGGCAGCACATAATTTCAATGAAATGGTAGTCGTTGAGCTTTCCGCTCTTTAACTCTTCCATTAAAATATGGGCGTTTTCAATTCCGCTTGCAACCGCTACCTTTACGTCTTTGCCGCCTATTTGAACGGTGGCTCTCTTAATCCCCTCCGTTCCTCTTACACAGTTGAATTCAAGTTTGTCAAGGGGTTTTTTCTCCACCACTTCGTAAACGGTTCTCAAAGCCGCTTCCATAACACCGCCCGTCGCCCCAAAGAGCAAGCCCGCTTCGCTTCCGTGCCCGATTAGGGGGTCAAAGTCCTCGTCGGGCAAATCTCTGAAATCAATGGCGTATTTGCGCACCATTCTTGCAAACTCTCTTGTGGTAATAGAAGCGTCCAAATCGCGGATTCCGTCGGCGTTTTGCATTTCTTCGCGCGCGATTTCTCCTTTTTTAGCAACGCAGGGCATTACCGTTACGGCAAAAATCTTTTTGGGGTCTAAATCATGCGCCTTGGCATAATAAGTTTTTACAAGCGCTCCCGCCATCATCTGGGGGCTTTTGCAGGTGGAAAGATGCTCCAAATATTCGGGATAATATTGCTCGATATAGTTTATCCATCCAGGCGAACAGGAAGTAAACATAGGAAGTTTTCCGCCGTTTTGCAGTCTGTCCAAAAACTCGTGCCCCTCTTCCATTATGGTGAGGTCGGCGGCAAAGTTTACGTCAAGCACCGCGTCAACGCCTAAGCGCCTCATTGCGGCAACCATCTTTCCCTGCTGGTTTGTGCCTACGGGGTAGCCGAATTCCTCGCCGATAGCAACGCGCACGGCGGGCGCCACAAGCATCACGACGTGAAGATCGGGGTTATGAATTGCCTCAAACACCTTATCGGTGTCGTCCTTTTCCCTTAACGCGCCTACGGGGCAAACGGTAATGCATTGTCCGCATGCCACGCAGCCAGTCTTGTCCAAATCTTCGTTAAAAGCCGTGCCTATATAGGTGTTAAAGCCGCGCCTGTTTGCTCCTATTACCGAAACGTGCTGGCGCTTGTTGCATATGGCTACACAGCGGCGGCACAAAATACACTTAGAGTTGTCACGGATAAGATAGCGCGTCGCTTCAACTTCCGAAGGGGTTTTGCTTCCGCCGAAACGGTTTGCGTCGCAGTCGTATTCTTGCGACAGGCGCTGCAAGTCGCAGCGTCCGCTCTTAAAGCAGCTGTTGCAGTCGTTGTTGTGGTTGGAAAGTATAAGTTCAAGCGTCGTTTTTCTGCTGGAAAGCACGCTTTTGGTGTTTGTCAATACTTCCATTCCTTCGGACACCGGCGTTACGCAAGAGGCTTGAAGCCCCCTCATTTTCTTGACTTCAACCACGCACATGCGGCAGGCCCCCAAGGGGTTGAGGTCTTTGAAGTAGCAGAGAGTGGGAATTTTAACCTTTGCCATACGGCAGGCTTCCAAAATGGTGCTTCCGTCGGGAACGCTGTAATCTCTTCCGTCTATTTTAATATTTACCATTTTAACTTCGTTCATCTTTGCTTTCTCCTTATTTCTTGTAAATTGCCTGTTTGGGGCACTTACTCATACAAATACCGCACTTGACGCACTTGCTTATATCTATATTGTGAACTTTTTTGAGCTCGCCGTCAATGGCGTTTGAGGGGCAGTTGCGCGCGCAAATGGTGCAGCCTATGCACTTATCGGGTATGACATAGTAATTGATAAGCTTTTTGCATACGCCCGCGGGGCAAACGTGGTCTTTGATATGAGCTTCGTATTCGTCGCGGAAGTAACGCAGTGTTGACAATACGGGGTTAGCGCCCGTTTTGCCCAAAGCGCACAAAGAGTTGTCCGCCATATACTGCGCGATTTCCTGCATTTTGTCCAAGTCTTCCATCGTCGCCGTTCCGTCGGTAACTTTTGTAAGCAGCTCTAAAAGGCGCTTGGTGCCTATACGGCAGGGAACGCATTTTCCGCAAGACTCGTCAACGATAAATTCAAGGAAAAACTTGGCGATGTCAACCATGCAGTTGTCCTCATCCATGATTATCATACCGCCGCTTCCCATCATAGAGCCGATTTCAATGAGCTTGTCGTATTCAATGGGTATGTCAAGGTGCTGAGCGGGTATGCAGCCGCCCGAAGGACCGCCCGTTTGAGCCGCCTTAAATTTCTTGCCGTTGGGGATACCGCCGCCGATATCGTAAACGATTTCCCTTAAAGTGGTGCCCATGGGAATTTCCACAAGCCCCGTGTTGACTATTTTGCCGCCCACGGCAAAAACCTTTGTGCCCTTGCTTCTTTCCGTGCCCATAGAGGAAAACCAATCGGCTCCCTTTAAGATTATGCGCGGAATGTTGGCAAAGGTTTCAACGTTGTTTAAAATTGTGGGGCGTCCGAAAAGCCCTTTTACCGCGGGGAAGGGGGGGCGCACTCTCGGTTCGCCGCGCTTTCCCTCTATTGACGTCATTAGCGCCGTTTCTTCGCCGCACACAAAGGCGCCCGCGCCTAAACGGATTTCCACGTCAAAGTTAAAGCCGGAATCAAATATATTGTTGCCCAAAAGCCCGTAAGCCTTGGCATCGTTAATGGCCTTTTGCAAGCGCCTTACCGCAATGGGGTATTCGGCGCGCACATATATAAAGCCTTGGTCGCTGCCTATGGCATAGCCCGCTATCGCCATAGCTTCAAGCACGCAGTGGGGGTCGCCCTCTAAAACAGAACGGTCCATAAAGGCGCCGGGGTCGCCCTCGTCGGCGTTGCAGCAAACGTATTTTTTGCCTTCGGGCTGCTTATAGGCGAACTCCCATTTCGTGCCGGTGGGGAAGCCGCCGCCGCCGCGCCCGCGCAGCCCGCTCTTTTTGATGACGTCAATAACGTCTTCGCGCTTCATTTGAGTCAATACTTTACCCAAAGCCTGATAGCCGTCGTGGGCTATGTATTCTTCTATATTTTCAGGGTCAATAACGCCGCAATTGGCAAGAGCCACGCGCAGCTGTCTTTTCAAAAACTCCGTTTCGTGCAGGGATAAAACCTTTTTGTTTCCTTCTTCGGTGTGGAGCAGTCTTGTAACTATTCTGCCCTTGACTATATGCTCCGATACGATTTCCTTAACGTCGCTTACTTTTACAGTATGGTAAAAAGCTCCCTCGGGGTAAATAACCATAATGGGTCCGTTTGCGCACAAACCGAAACATCCCGTCATTACGACTTTTACTTCCTCTTCAAGCTTTTGCGCCGCTATTTCCTTATTGAGTGCGTCTATTATCTCCACAGAGTGATTAGAGGTACAGCCCGTACCGCCGCACACAAGAATATAACTTCTAATCATTGCTTGTCCTCCGTTAATCCAATTTTATATATTCGCTAACAGGCGTGCCGTTGACGATGTGTTCCGTTAAAATGCGTCCCACCTTTTCGGGGTGAACGTGAACGTATGTTACTTTTTCCTTGCCGGGAACAAAAACCTCTACAATAGGTTCATATACGCAAGTCCCTATGCAGCCCGTTTGGCTGACCACTACGTTTTTAAGTCCGCGTTTGGCAACTTCCTCCACAAAGGCGTTAAGCACAGGTCTTGCGCCTGCCGCTATGCCGCAAGTCGCCATGCCGACGACTATCCTTGTTGCCTCTTCGCCCGCTTCTTTACGGTTAAGTCCCTGCGCGAGAATCTTTTCCTTTATCGCATTGAGCTCTTGTAAAGATTTCATAAAACCTCTTTTCCTCCATTTACCGTTTTTATATTTTGTGTAAAATATTCCTTCAAAAAACCCAGCACCTCGGGAGTGTCAAGCTCCACTCCGCCAAGTATTTCTTTTGTTTCTTCCGTGTCAAATACAAAGCTTTGACCGTTTAGCACGTAGGTAAATACCCAGCGTATTTTAGCGTCCCATTGAAGTAATGTTATAAAGGTAGACGCTAAATCCCCCATGGGCATACAGTCAATGTGCGCCGTGTCGTAAACCGCTTTGATGCGGGTGCCTTCGCCCTCTTTGGATTTTAACTCAAAGCCCCCCCTTTGCCCCGTGGCTAAGGCGCTTTGTTTAAAAAAGGGAATTCCCAACCCCACGCTGCGCGTTTTTCTTGTCGTTACAAAGGGGTCTTGCACCTTATTTACAAGCTCTTGGCTCATACCCTTGCCGTCGTCTGTTATTTCCACTTCAAGGATATTTTCGCTGTAAATAACGTTTATTTCAATTTTTTTGGCGCCCGCCGCTATGGAGTTGTTGGCAATGTCTAAAATATTGAGCGATATTTCCCTCATCTGCCCTCCAAGTAGTCAAACAGCGCCGAAACGCTTACTTCGCTTAGTTCAAATTCAAAGTCGGATAAGCACATGTCTTCAAGGCAATGCGCGTCGCTGCTTTGAATTATCCTGTATTTCTTCGCGTAGCGCTCTATCATCTGCGAAGAAGCGCTTTTGCTCAGCTCAACGGTTTTTACGTCAAGGTCGGGGGGCATTTCGCCCAAAACCGCCGTTACGCTGTTGCTGTCTCTGTCTATATGCGCGGGGATTGCCACGCCGTTAAGCTCTTTTACCCTTTCTACAAGGGAATATATGTCATACCCGCAGGCTATGTTGAGCAGGTAAGGTATCCTCTCAATTTCCCCGTCGTTTTCGTCTAAAACCCTTTGAGGGCAGTAGATTTTTTCGTTTAAGGGGTATTTGGGGAGCTGCCAGTCTATTTCATTTTGTAACACCACGGCGTCTTTAATGTCCCTGAAAAGACATAAAACGTGTATTTCCTCGGCGGTGGTAACTTCCATAGCGGGCAAAAGCAGTATTCCTTCTTTTTCCGCCGCCTTTGCGCCCGCAGATGAGTTTAAACAGCTGTTATGGTCGGCAAAGGCAATGATTTTTTTATCCAGCAGCCTTGCCATTTTAACGACGTTTTGAATGCTGTTATCGGGAGAGCAACAGGCGCTTAAAAGCGTGTGGATATGCAAGTCCGCTTTGATTCTCATTTTTTTATTATTTTTTCCGCCGTTTGGAAAAGAGGAATATCAACGCCCAGCACGCAAAGCCCGTTATCCCTTGCCTTACCCAAAAATATCTCGTCGGGAACAGTTGAGTCGCACAATACTACGCAGCTGCACTCAATCAAAGAGGCTACGGCTACAACGTTTACGTTGTTCATTACCGTAAGCCAGCAGCATTCCGCGGGGGCGCGCCCCATTACAAAGCTAAGCAAGTCCCCGATATAATAGTTTTTTATTTCCTTTTGGGCGCCCTCGCAATATACTTTTGCGCCCAAAAGAACGGCAAGCTCATGTCCCTTCATTCTTTATAAATCACGCAGGCGGAAATGTCAATTTCCCCCTGAACCACGTCTTCGGCAAAAGCCCTGCATGAGGGACTTCCGCACACCCCGCAATCTAAGTGGGGAAGCTTTTTCATAATCTCCTCCACCTCCTGCATTTTTGTTATAGCTTTATAAAAATCGTCGTCAAGCGTATAGACGTTTTTTGTTTCCCATTTATAGGGGTTTTTGTAATATGCAGCCTCTTTGTCCAGCTTGTCGTCGGTATTTGTCTTATTTAACAGCGTAGTCCTGCGCAAGGTATGTAATTTGCTTTTTGCAACAAAGGTATTTGCTACGTTAAAAACGCCCCCCACGCAGCCGCTGTGGCAGGCGTGAAGCTCCACAAAGTCAATGTTTTGAAGCTTCCCGTCCTCTAACTCGCGCAAAATGGAAATGACGTTAAATATTCCGTCGGCGGCAAGCTGGCGCGTGTTGGGAAAGGACGCCGCCTCTCCCCCGCTTGAAGACCAGGAAATGCCCGCCGAAGAAGCTTTTATGTTTAAAGTTATTTCAACGTCTTCTTTTTTGACGCTTGTAAGCCTTTTGCATGTTTCGGCGACGGAAAGCGCGCCGCTCAGTTCTTTTATGCCGCTGTAAAAGCCGTTTTTTATAGCCTGCGCTTTGGCGGGGCAGGGCGTAATATAAAACACGCCTATGTCCTCGTCGGCAAGCCCGCTTAGCTGCCTCGCCTCTTCTCTCGCTTCCTTTGCGGCAAGGCAGAGAGGCGCAAGGTGGTCTATAAGGTTATCTTTTAAGCAGTGGTATTTTGTCAGTATAAGCTCTACGCAGGCGGGGCAAACGGTGGATATAACGGGCAATTTGCAGTCGCCCATTATAAACATTTCCCTTTTGAGCATAGAGAGCAGGTCGCTTGCGCGCGCCGTTTCATAAACGTAGTCAAAGCCCACATTTTTAAGCGCGTTTATAATAAGGTCGGGGTCGGAAATGTGGGGAAACTGCGCGTATAGGGCGCTGGGCATTAAAGCTACGTTATACTTAAAGTTTTTTAAGACATCGTAGGTGTCGCACACCGCCGTTATGGCGCGCGAAGGACAGGCGCGCACGCAGTTTCCGCAGCTTATGCATTTTTTATAGTTGACGGAAGCCTTGCCGCCGCGCACGCGGATTGCGCCGGTGGGGCAGTTTTTCATACAGTTTGTGCAGCCTATGCACTTAGCTCTATCAAAATTTATTGAATGGAAATCCGTCATTTTCTTTAATCGCTCTTTGTGTTTTTCCCAAAGAAATTAACCGCGTAAAGCCTGTTATACAATTAATTCCTTCTTTTACTCCTTTGCGTTTTGCCGTTGAGCATTTGCGCTGCCTTATTTGCCTTTCTACCTAAGCGCCGTTATGCCCTTTTACCGCAGCGTCCTGACTTACTAAGTCTTATATTCCGCTAAGGTTAAACCTCATTGTAATTTGGGTGCCTTTTCCAACCTGCGACTCAATATTCATTTCGTCGCTGTATTTTTTCATATTCGGAAGCCCCATTCCCGCGCCGAAACCCAATTCACGTATTTGCGAAGTGGCGGTGGAATAGCCTTCCTTCATGGCAAGTTCAATGTTTTCAATCCCCTTGCCCTCGTCGGATATTGTTACCGTAATTTGGCAGGGTTCAACTTCTACCGTGGCAACGCCGCCGTTAGCGTGGATGACGGTGTTCATTTCGCCCTCATACATGGCAATAACAACTTTGCGCACCACTTCGTTGGTAATACCCAACTGTTTAAGGCGCGTTTTTGTGCTTTGAGAAGCTTGTCCCGCAAGTTCAAAGTTGCTCCCGTCTATGTCAAAAATCCATTTGATAGACATTACAGCTCTCCCAGCATGCCCGCCTTATAAAGCTTGCCGCAGGCGGAAAACATTTTTTCTTCCGTCGCCAAAATGACAATCTCGCTTTCGCGCGCAAGTTCAAGGGTTTTTTCGTCGGGTTTTTTGCCGCGCACAAAACAGACGCATTTCATGTCCATCATCAGCGCGGTGCGCACCGTTTGGGGGTTGGCAAGCCCCGTCAGCAACACGGCTTGGTCTTTGACGCAGGCTAAAACGTCTGACATCATATCAGACCCGCAGGCGGAATAAACTTCCGCGTCCAAAAGCTCTTCACCAAACAGCACTCTTGCTTTAAGTATATTTGCGACTTCTCGTATTTTCATATGTTAAAGTTTTTTGTATTTTTCAACAATGGCGTCAACCTGGGCGGGAGTAATTTTTCCGTAAACTTCCTCATTTACCGTCATAACGGGCGCAAGCCCGCAGCAGCCTACGCAGCGCATTGCGGAAATAGAAAGCTTTCCGTCGTCGGTGGAGTGACCCTCTTCTACGCCTATTTTTTGTTTGAGCCTGTCAAATATTTCGTTTGACCCGTTGACGTAACAAGCCGTGCCCATGCATACCGCAAAGTTATATTTTCCCTTGGGATACAATGAAAATTGCGAATAAAAAGTGCCTATGCCGAACATTTCTTCGGTGGAACGCCCCAAGGCTTCCCCCACCTTTTTTAAAACCGGTTCGGGTAAATATCCGAATATTTGTTGCACTTCTTCTAACACGGTTACCGCCGCGTCGGCTGCGCCCCTGTGCTTTTCTAACAGGGCGTTTAATTTTTGCATTTGTTCTTGCGTCGGTTGAAATTCCGTTTGTTTGATTCGTGAGCTCATTTTATCCCCCTTGTCCGTATATGATTTTTAATCATTTTTTTATCGGTGATTAACCTTATAGATTTTAACATTAAAAAACGCAATAGTCAATGTAAAAAGGGAAATATAACCACATAAAATACCGTTTGGCGTCTTTAAACTTTTTAGCTTTAAACGCCGAAAAAACTTTCCTTCAAAAAGTTCTCTTTTTTAAAATCTCCGCGCCAGACTTATAAAATAAAAAAATATACTGCTGATTTTGCCTGCGGATATTCCAAAAAACTTTTTTAAATATTTCCCTTTTGGAACTCTCCGTCAAGCTGACAAAATAATAATAATTAAAAGGTAAAAGATATTGATATGTAAACGGTGCAGAAAACTTTTAATTTAGCTTTAAAAGTTCTTACCTTTTACCGAATGCCATTCGGCGTCCGTTGAAAAATGCGCATTTTTGATTTTTAACGCTAAAATGCCGCTAAAAAACTTTTATTGTTAATTGGCGTTTGCTTGTTTTATTTATGTTTATTTTAATTTAATAAAGATGCTGCCTTGCATATAGCCGCATTTAACAAACTTTTACTAGTAAATGCAAAAAATAGTCTGACTTTTTAATATAAGCTATATAATATCCTTTAAAAATTAAGCTTAAATAACCGTTACACCAAAATCCCAATTAAAAAACCCGTTAGCCTATTACATTATAGCAACGGATTTTTTAATTGACACGCGCCTTAACGCTTATTTTAGTGAAGTTACTAGGATAAATGTTTTTAGTAAATATCCTTTTTTTCTTTTAGTTCTAAAATGGCTTGTCGTTTGTCGGGGGCTTTGTAAACGGCGCTGCCCGCCACCAAACAGTTGGCGCCCGCCGCTATAACATCTTTTGCGTTTTCAAGCGTTATGCCGCCGTCAACTTGCAAAATTATATCCCAGTCGCCTATAAGCCCGCGCGTTTGGCTAATCCGCTCTAAACTGCCCTCAATAAAACCCTGCCCGCCAAAGCCCGGCTCTACGCTCATAATTAAAATCAAATCAACATAGGGCAAAAAGGGAATAAGTGTTTCTACGGGCGTTTTAGGTTTTATGGATAGCCCCGCCTTAGCGCCTAAGCCGCGTATTTTTTCAAGCGTTTGCCGCACGCTTTTGCAGGCTTCGTAATGAATTGTCAAAATGTCCGCGCCCGATTTTATAAACTGCTCAACGTAATTTTCGGGGTTCATTATCATCAAATGAACGTCAAGGGGGCAGTCGCAAACCTTGTTTATGTCGGCTACGAATTTCATGCCGAAAGTGAGATTTGGCACAAAAACTCCGTCCATAACGTCGCAGTGGAGCAAGTCGGCGCCGCTTTTTTCTAAATCTCTTGATTCCTGTCCAATTTTAGAAAAATCAAATGAAAGCAACGACGGGGAAACAATAATTTCTTTTATCATAAGCACCTCATGGTTGATTATACGTTGTTCCGCTGAGCTTTTCAAGACAAAAAGTGAATTTTTATATTAATATTTTTCTTTTTCACGCTGGACTAAATTATAATAAAGCTCGGCATACCTTTCAAGGCGTTCGCCGCAAACCGCGCCCTTTTGAGCAAGTTCCTTAATTGCGCAGTTTGGTTCCGTCGTATGCGTGCAGTCTTTAAAATGGCAACGCACCCCCTCTTTTTCAAGGGCGGCGTAAAAATCGGGATAGTAACGGTGCAAATCCTTTGACGCGATTTTGTCTTCTTCCAAATCAAGCAGAGAAAAGCCCGGCGTATCAACGATAAAAGCGTCTTTAAGCATAAAAATTTCGGCGTGGCGGGTGGTGTTTTTGCCTCTGCCGATTTTTTTGGACAGCTCGCCCGTTTCAAGGCTGCTTTCAATCAGCGCGTTGAGCAGAGAGGTTTTGCCCACGCCCGACTGCCCCGCAAGACAAAAAACGCCTTTGTCAATAAGAGCAAGCAAGGGTTCCATAGCCCCTTTTTCTTTGGCGCTGATAAAACATACATCACACAAGATACCGTAATTTTCTTTTACTTTTTGCAAAAAACTATCGCTGGCAAGCTCTTTTTTATTTACCGCGACTAAAAAATCAATGCCCTCGGTAAGGCAGTTTAAAATAATTTTGTCAACTAAGGAAAAATCTGCGACGGGAAGGGGCGCGGTAACTATAATAACTTTGTCAACGTTTGCGACAGTGGGCCTGCTTAAAAGGTTTTTTCTGTTTGCCACCTCTTCAACGACACCCCGCTGCCCAAAAAGATTTAACTCGCATTGGTCGCCCACATAAAGCCCCTTTTCGTGAAGCTTGTTTCGCGCGCGGCAAGTATAAACTTTTTTTCCGCAAGAAACGAAATATAAACCGCCTACGCCTTTAATTACCCTTCCTTTTAACTGCATACTCTTATATTCCTTATATCTTTCCCTTTATTATAAGCTTTCGCCTTACTGTTTTCAACTTTTTTAGATAGGTATCTTTTGCGTTTTCTTAGTTTCTTTTTGCTTACCTCTTAATCTAAAAATGTTAATATGTCGGGTATCGCAGGGCGCTCAGATTTTCTCGCTATATGATATACAGTTCTAAACTGTCTTTAAACCCATTGCTAGTACCAAGAAGTAGCTTACGCATATTCCCCATATATTCTTTGACGGTCAAAAAAATCTTTGATAATCCTGCACCTTTTAATCTTCCAGTCATTTGAAATTGTATAATTATATTAATCATCCTCTCTATATTCTGGTTTGTCCCAATCTTGCGCACATAAAACCCCAAATTCAATAATTTCAGCCAATTTAGCAATTTTGTTACTCTTCATCATTGTTAGAAAAGTAAATATCCTATCATTACAATATGTGTTTAATACTTTCATATCAGCATCAGACAATTGATTATTTGGATGCGCATGCATGTCCTCCACGGGACCATTCCTAAAACAATATTGGACCAATGCGCTTGAATTTTGCTCAAACGAAAACCTCTTAATGATATCTACACCTTCAAAAAACTTTTCAGAAGTAATACCATACCTAGCCGCCATAAAATCCAATAACTCTTGCGCTTTTTTTCGTTGTCTAAGGAATTTATCTTTCTCTGTCTTATTCATTGTTAACGCCTCCTTGATTTCTATAAACTACCTCTCTATCTATTAATAAAACTCATTTCAACTAACTGTATGCAATAAGACCTATCTAGTTTTACATATTATACTCAAAACTCTTCACTCTGCATGGTCACTACTTTTACAATACATGACATTATCTTTTATAAGTTTATAGCCAAATTTTCTATAAAAATTAATCAATTTTCGCGTTCCGTTTTTATATTCTTCAGAGCCAAAGCCATATTCACTAGCCGCCTCGTAATCACTTGCGCATAAAAATACCGTTGAATCACAGCCAAACTCATAATGCAATAATCTAGGCAGATTTAAAATTATTGCAGAAGCAATGCCTCTTCCGCGAAATTGCTTATCTATTTCTATACAATCCAGAATAAAAATTTCATTATAATCGTTCGATAAATATTTCTTGCTTACTGCCCCATTTTTGTTGCATATTGCCGCGGCGATTATTTCGCAATCTCCTGAAACATTATCGCATTTAATATGTGTATCACAACTGTCGTAGAGCCTATAGCCATGCAAATAACCTATGGCTTCATCGTCATCATTACAAATAATTGCATCTGCAGGAAAAGGTTCACCTTCATATTTTTCAATAGCATCAAAGCTACCATCCTCATCAAAGAAAAATGAAGATGTGACAATCGTTTCAAATTCTAGATTAAATTTAATACATTTTATCTCTTTCGTTTCCATGTCGCTTTTCGTTTCGCCTATTATATAAGCTACTTTCATATCGAGAGATATGCGCTATCCTTAAATATCGCACCTTAGGTTGCAATAACCTTCAGCTTAAGTTGTTTTCAATATGCAACGCGATAGGCAGTTTAAGCAATTTTATGTTGAACTCGCGTTTGTCAAGGCGATTCGTTTTTTAATGTATTTGTGTTTTAGAGCTGTTTTGGATTAAATACGTGATTGTTATCCCCCACAAATTTTCGTCTTAGTTGCCCGCAGGCGCCGGAAATGTCTAAGCCCATTTGCCGTCTGACCGTTGCGGAGACGTTAAGCTCTGTAAGCTTTTTTTGAAACTTATAGGCGTCTTCTTTTGATGTCGCCTTTAAGTCTTTTTCCTTAACGGGGGAAAGCCTTATTAAATTAACGTGGTTGGGAAAGCCTTTGAGCAGTTTTGCCAAATTGACGGCGTCCTCCTCTTTGTCGTTTGCGCCCTTAACGAGGGTGTATTCAAAGATGACCCGCCTGCCTGTTTTTTCAAAATAATTTTTGGCGGCTGAGATAACTTGCGAAATGGGGTATTGTTTTGCTACGGGCATAAGCTCTTGCCTTTTGCTTTGGATTGAGGCGTGAAGTGACACCGTTAAGTTTACGGGCAGCCCTTCTTCCGCCAAAGCCAAAATCTGCGGCGCAAGCCCGCAGGTGGAAAGCGAAAAATTGCGCGGCGACATATTAAGCCCCTCTTTTTCGCTTAATCTTTTCAAAAAGGCGATAACGTTACCGTAATTGTCAAGAGGCTCACCGCTTCCCATTAACACAACGTTTGTAACCCCCCTGCCCTTGCCCCCGCTTTTGCCGCCGTCTTTATCTGCCGTATTTATATCCTTTTTAAAATCCGTTTCTCTTTCAAGCGCACCAAAACCGTCTGTGCCAACGCTCTTTTTACCGACGCCGCACGTATACCCGTCGGCGGTTTCGCCCTCATTTTTGCCGCCGCAAAAACGGCTTTCCTGCGCCGTTTTATTTGCCAAAGCCACAAAGGAAAACATTTCGCCTACGCTTAGGTTTCTGACAAGCCCCCCTATGGCGCTTGCGCAAAAGGCGCAGCCCATTCGGCAGCCTACCTGTGTGGATACGCAAAGGGTGTTGCCGTATTTATAGGGCATAAGCACCCCCTCTACCACGTTTCCGTCGGCAAGGGAAAAAAGAAACTTTACGCTTCCGTCTTTTGAGTTTAACTGTTTGATAATTTCCGCGCCCTGCGCGTTAAAAGCCGCTTCAAGTTTTACCCTGATTTCTTTTGAAAGGGAGGTCATTTCCTCAAAGACCGCGCCCTTGCAAAGCCAGCGGTAAATCTCTTTAATTTTATAAGAGGGAATAGAAAATGAGCAAGAAAGAAAAAAGTCTTTTAAAACCTTTTCCGTTTCTTCCAAGTTTAAATCCGTTAAAGTTATAACTCCCTCTTTAAGCAAAGAAAAACCTCCTAGCCAATCTTTATCGTTGCGCCGCTTATAATTATACTCTTTTTTTATTCCGCCGCCGCAAATTTTTTACTCAAAAATTATATTTTATCTTCTTTTGTGGGCAAACCGCCGCTTTCCCTGTTTCTTAAAATACTGCGCAAAGTGGCGTTGACAAAGCCCACCAACTGCTTTTTTCCGCTGATTTTTGTAAGCTCAACTAAGTCGTTGACTACGGTATAGGGGGGAATGGACATATTGTCAAAACAATACAATCCCATTTTTAAAATTATCCTTATTTTGGGCTTTACGCTTTTTGCATAAGCGTTTAACGTCCTTTGAAGGGCGCCGTTTTGCGCGACAACACCAAACGCAAGCTGTTCAACGTCGCGCTTAATACGCGGCGGCGCGTCTTGCAAAGCCTTTGCAAGGGCGCCGTCAAAGCTTTCGCCTTTAATCAACACGCTTTCAAGGCAATTATAGGCAGACAAAAAGAGGGCGTTCAAATTAATCTCTGCCCCTTTTCAATCTTTCTGCCGTTTATAAAGCTTGCCGCGTCCATTTCCTTTCCCCCTTGGGGTTTAACCTTTAACAGCGCGACTAAATAATCGTTTGCCGCCACAAGAATTTCCTTTTTGGAAAGCTCCGCCACCTCGCCACATAAATATCCTTTGCTTTCAATTTCGGTAACGCGGCAGCACGCGATTTTTAAAACGGCTCCCTTTAAGGTTGTGTAAGCGAGGGGTTGGGGGCAAAACGCGCGCACTTTATTGAACACTTCAAAAGCGGGCTTGTCCCAGTCAATTTTTTCATCGTCGCGAGTAAGTTTGCAGCAATAAGAACAGCCGCTCTCTTCCTGCGCCCTAAACTCGCCCTCGCCGCAAGCTAAAAGCCTTAAAGCGCCTACGATTTCACCCGCCGCAAGCAGCGACAGTTTTTCGCTTAGCGTCCCCAAATTGTCTTGCGGCTCAATTTTAACCGATTTTGAAGTCAATATGTCTCCGCTGTCCATTTTATAAGCCGTTTTCATGATTGTAATTCCCGTTTCCTTGTCGCCGCTTAAAAGCGCCTGGGAAATGGGAGACGCCCCTCTGTATTTAGGTAAAAGGGAAGCGTGGATATTTATAACCCCCAAAGGTGCGATTTTTAAAAATTCTTTGCTTAAAATCTGTCCGTAGGCGCAAGTGACAATGACGTCGGGCGCAAGAGATTTAATTGATTCAAGCCCCTCTTTGCTTATGTTTCCGTATTGCAGAAGAGGCAGGCAAAGGCGCTCCGCTTCTTTGGCAACACAGCAGCGGCTAAGCTCGCCCCTGTTGCCCTTTCTGTCGGGCTGGGTTACAACCGTCAAAATCTTTACCGCCTCGTTAAGCCTCTGCAAGGGCTTTACGGCAAAAAGGGGCGTGCCCATATATACGATTTTTAGCTTTTCCTGCTCCATTTTCAACTCAAATCCTTCCGTTTTATCATTTTTAGCTGACCGCTTATAGGTCGCGCCATTTTTGGTTTTACCTAATTTCAATTAAGGTTAGCGCGTTCCTTTTGCGCGCGTTTTTTGTTTTTCAACTTATAAAAACACGCGCAAACTTAACTGTTTACGCTTTTTTGTTTTCTATTTTTTCCGTCATTTTATCGCAAAAGAGCACGCCCTCTAAATGGTCGTACTCGTGAAGCACGGCGCGTGCGTCATAGTCTTCCGCCTTCAAGCTTTGTATGTTTCCCTTTCTGTCGCAATACTCAATCTCTACCTTTTGGGCGCGCTTGACCATACCCCTGAAACCCTCTACCGAAAGACAGCCTTCGTTATCCGTTAAGCTTCCCTTTTGACTGATTATTACGGGGTTGGCGATTTCATAAGTCTTGCCGTCAAGCACAATTATAAAGGCGCGCTTTAACACCCCCACCTGCACGGCGGCAAGCCCTAAACCCTCCGCCCTGTCAAGCGTTTCTTTTAAGTCGTCAAAAAGTTCGCCCAATCTTTCGTCAAATTGCGTTACGGGCTTACTCACCTTGCGTAAGGCGGGGTCGCCCATTTTAATGATTTTTCTTATAGCCATCGTTTGTTAACTGAGATTTTGCGGGTCACGCTCGCAAAATACGCTTACCTCCTTGTCGTGAATGTCTATGATTTTATATATTTCTTTTAGCGTGTCGTCTGCGTTGCCGCTTTCTAAGCGCATAAGTATTTGATAGCGGAACTTTTTTTCTATCCTTTGCAAGGGGCAGCGCATGCGCTGCAAAAAAATGAAGTCCTTTTCCCGCTTGCTTTTAAGCAGCGTTATTTCCTCATAATGCTTATTTAGGTCGGATACGCATTTTGCGCTGTCCTCGCTTTGGTAAAGAATCCTTACCACCTCGCAAAAGGGAGGAAAATTAGTCGCTTCTCTTAAATTAATTTCTTTTTTATAAAAAGATATGTAATCCTGCGTCTTTGAAAGCTGCAAGCAGTAATGCCTTGGCGTATAAGTTTGCAGCACCACTTTCCCGCTTTGCTCCGCCCTGCCGCTTCTGCCCGCGACTTGGGTAAGCAGTTGGTAGGTGCGTTCCGCCGACAGATAGTCTGACCTATACAGTCCCTGGTCGCCCTCCAAAATACCCACCAGGGTAACTTTTGGAAAATCGTGCCCCTTTGCTATCATTTGCGTGCCCACAAGTATTTGCGCCTGTTGGCGCGCAAACGCGTCCAGTATTTTGGCGTGCGATTCCTTTGTGGAAGTGGTGTCGGAATCCATTCTTAATGTTTTAACGTCTGGATAAAGGGATTTGAGCAGTTTTACCACCTGTTCGGTGCCCGTTTTTCCCTGCCGCAAAGACGTGTTTCCGCATACGGGGCAATTTGACAGCATTTTATATTTATTCTTGCAGTAGTGGCATTTGAGCTGATTGTCCTCTTGATGATAGGTTAGCGCTATGTCGCAATCTTTGCATTTTGCCACATATCCGCATTTGTTGCACATTACAAAAGAGGAATACCCCCTTCTGTTTATAAAGAGCATAGCCTGATTTCCTTTGGCTAAACACTCGTCAAGCTCTTTTTTTAAAAGGGAGGAAAACACGCCCTTGTTTCCCGAACGCACTTCAAGCCCCATATCCACAATTTCAACCGCGGGAAGCGGCATTGCATTTATGCGTTCGTTCATTTCAACAAGCTTGTATTCACCCCTTTGGCTTTTGTAAAAAACGTCCAAAGAAGGGGTTGCGCTGCCTAAAATTAGCGCGCAGTTGTTTTGCCGCCGCCTGAAATCGGCAACGTCCAAAGTGTCGTAACGGGGGTTGTTTTCGCTTTTGTAGCTTGCGTCGTGCTGCTCGTCAATAATTATTGCCCCTATGTTTTCTAAGGGGGCGAACACCGCGCTTCTTGCGCCTACGGCAATAACAGCCTCTCCCCTTTTAAGCCGCTGCCATTCGTCAAAGCGCTCGCCCGCTGAAAGCCCGCTGTGCAAAAGCGCCGCCTTTTCCCCAAAGCGGGAACGGAATAATTTCATTAAAGAAGGTGTAAGGGATATTTCAGGCACCAGCATAACCGCCCTTTTGCCAAGCTTTAACACACTTTCAATGACGCGCATATATACTTCCGTTTTTCCGCTTCCCGTTACGCCGAAGAGCAGATATTTGCCCGTTAGGTCGGAAGTTATAGTATCGTAAGCTTTTTGCTGCTGAGGAATAAACTCGTGAAGGGGGCAATCCCCTTCCAAGCCCTTATAAGGCGTGCGCCTTTTGGGCGCAAAACTTACTTTTAAATAGCCTTTGCCAATTAAAGCGCTGAGGGCTGAGGCTTGTTTAATATCGGCGCAGTCGCACTTACCCTCTTTTTCAATTTTTACGACAATTTCTCTTTGCGCTTTTGCGGCAGGCTTGATAAGCTGCAACAACGCGTTCGCGTCGTATCTGCCGTCAATTTCCACCTGCTTTTTATATATCTCTTTAACCCTTCCTCCCCGCATTTGGGCGGGCAGAAAAAGGCGAAGTATATCAATTAATCGAAGGTGGTATTTTTCTTTCATAAACGCCGCCAGCTCCAACATTTGCGGCGTTAAAGCGACGTAATCATCAAGGGGAAAAATTATGGATTTTAACTTGCTTTCGTCAACGTCGGTATTCTCTTTTTTGCCCACGATAAAGCCCTCTATGTCGCGATTGGCGAAGGGGACCAAAACCCGTTGACCTATACAAAAAAAGTCTTCGCCCAAATAATCAAAGACCTTGTCAACCTCTCTATTGGAAATGTCAACAATAACTTCGTATATCATTGCATAATTTGCATCAGCTTTTCTAAAATCGCAAGCGCGACTTCTTCTTTCGTCATTTTGGGCAAAGATGATATGTTGCCCGCTTTATCTATTAAAGTTACAATGTTGGTGCTTACGTCAAAACCCGCGCCCTTTTGCGTTACGTCGTTTGCGACAACCAAGTCAGCGTTTTTGGATATAAGCTTTGCCTTTGCGTTTTCAATTAAGTTTTCCGTTTCGGCGGCAAACACCACAAGCTTTGTGCCGCCCTTAATTTTTCCCACAGCCTGAGCTATGTCGGGATTTTTTACAAAAGTTAAAGTAAGGCGCTCTTCTTTGTGTTTTTTAACGTTATAATTTTCCACCCTGTAATCGGCGGGGGCGGCGGCTTTGATAACGGCGTCAAAATCTTTGCACTTGTCCAAAACCTGTTCATACATTTGCTGCGTGGTAACAACGTCAATGTTTTCTACGCCAAAAGGGATTTCGCCCTTGTGTATTCCGCTTATTAAAGTTACGGCAGCTCCCATTTCTCTTGCTTTTTTTGCAATGGCAAAGCCCATTGCCCCGCTGCTTTTGTTTGTCAAAAACCTTACGCCGTCAACAGCTTCTTGCGTAGCGCCCGCCGTTACCATAATTTTTTTACCTAAAAGCCTTTTGTCGGGAAAAAGCCTGTCTATAATTGCCGTCATAATATCGTCAACATCGGCTAATTTTCCTTCCCCTATGTCGCCGCAGGCAAGCCTTCCCGTCGCGCTTTCCACAAAACGCGCGCCTTTTTGTTTTAAAAGGGCGATATTTTGCTGCGTTATGGGATTAGTTAACATTGCCGTATTCATTGCGGGCGCAAAAAGCAGGGGCGCGCGGGTGGCAAGAATTGTGGTTGAGAGCATATCGTCGGCAAGCCCCGACGTCGCTTTTGCAATAATATTTGCCGTCGCCGGAACAACCGCCAGTAAATCGGCTTTTTTTGCAAGGGAAATATGCCCCACTTCCCACGTCTTTTTTTGTTCAAACATACCCACGGTTACGGGGTTTAAACTAAGCGTTTCAAAGGTGAGCGGGGTTACGAAACGCGTCGCGGCGTCCGTCATAATGACGTCAACGTTGGCGTTAAGTTTAATCAAACGGGATACGACCTCGCACGACTTATAGGCGGCGATGCCCCCCGTTATTCCTAAAACTACATTTTTCCCTTTAAGCATTTATTAGTCTTCTTTAATTATTACCGTTTTGCCCAAATCAAGCTCTTCGGAAGCGGTGGTAATCGCCTTTGCGTTTGTGGTAACGCTTTCTTTTGACGTTACTTCGTTTATAAGCTTGGCGCGTTTAGAGGTGGCGCAGCAAAGCACGTATTTATTCCCCGCTATGCCTGTCAGTCTGTCGATGGGAGGTTTTGTAATCATTTATTTCGTTATCTCCTTCATAATGTCTAAAATCTCGCCGACGGCGCGGTCAACGTCGTCGTTAATAATCACATAGTCGTATTTGTCGCGGTAGCGCATTTCAAACTCAACCCTTTCAAGACGCTTTTGAATCTGCTCTTCCGTTTCGCTGCTTCTTTTAACAAGCCTTTTGCGAAGCTCTTCTATGCTGGGCGCCTGAACGAAAAACAAAACCGCCAAAGGATACTTGTCTTTTATTTGAAGCGCGCCTGAAATATCCACCTCGCAAAGCACGTCTTCCCCCTCAATAAGCTTGTCGTAAACAAACTCGCTGGGCGTGCCGTAATAGTTGTCAAAGTGCCTGTCGTATTCTAAAAGCTGGCTTTTTTCAATCATCTGACGGAATTCCTGCTCGTTTATAAAGAAATAGTCAATGTCTTCAAGTTCTTCTGGGCGCCTTTTTCTCGTCGTAACTGAAATTGACAGTGACAAAGAGGGCCTTTTAATAAGAAGGGCGTCGCAAATTGTGCCCTTGCCCACTCCGCTTGGACCCGATATGACAAAAAGTTTACCTTTTCTATTCAATGTTTTGGCATTGTTCTCTGAATTTTTCAATTTCATTTTTGAGTTCCACTCCTAAGTTCGTTACGGTAAGATTGTTGGCTTTGCTGCAAATTGTGTTGGCTTCCCTGTTCATTTCCTGAATTAAAAAGTCAAGTTTTCTGCCTGTATTGGCGGAAGAAATTATAAACTCCCTAGCGTGCGCGATATGTGAATTAAGTCTGTCCAACTCTTCGTCAATGTTGGACTTGTCAATGTAGCACGCCACTTCGTTTGCGAAACGCCCCTCGTCTAAGGCGACATCTTCAAGCGCTTGGGCAATGCGCTCTTTAAGCTTTTGAGAATATTCCATACACACCATGGGCGCTTGTTTTTTAATTTCTTGATAAATACTTTCAATATTGTCAAGCCTTGCGCTCATTACGGCAAAAAGCTTTTGCCCCTCTTTGGCGCGCATTTCCCGCAAGGACGCGCAGGCGGCGTTGAGGGCGTTTTTTACAAAAGCCGTCAAGTCCTCTTCCTCGCTGCCCGCGTAAAAACTTAACACGTCGCCAAACTTTAAAAGCGAAGTAAGCGTTAAATCGTTTTTAAGCTTTAATTCCTTTGACAAAAGCTCGGCGTTTTTGTAAATGTCTTTTGCAAGCTCTTTGTCAACAACCGCGCGCTTATTTGAAGAACTCAAATCGGCGTAATTTAAAAAGACATCAATATGCCCCCGCTCAAAATTATCGGCAAGCGTTTTGCGCACGGCGTCCTCGTAAGCGTTAAGGAGGCGCGGACCCTTTACCGAAATGTCCAAATAGCGGTGGTTTACAGACTTTAATTCAACTGTAAGTTCCTTTCCCTCTTCCGTCCATACGGCCTTGCCGTATCCCGTCATACTGTTCATAGCACTTTTTCCAAAAAAGTATTTTGCGGTCGCTCTGTTTTTGCAGCCTTTGTTTTTTAGGCAAGTCTTAACTTTTTATCCAACTTTCCCTATAATATTTTAGCATAGTTACGCAATATTATCAAGTTATATAAATCACTTTAATTTTTGAGCATGCCGTCAAAAGCTTCCTCGTCTATTACTTTAATTCCTGCTTTTTGTGCCTTTTCAAGCTTGCTCCCCGCTTCAAAACCCGCAACTACCAAATTAACCGACTTGGTAACGGCAGAAGATACATTTCCGCCTCCTTCCTCTATAAGTTTTTGAGCCTGACTTCTGGTGTATTTGGCAAGGCTGCCCGTCAAGACTACGTTAAGCCCCAAAAACGCCCCGCCCTTTTCACTTTTGCGGTAAACGGGGTTAATGCCTGCTTGTTTAAACATAGCAAGCTGAAAAAGATTATCTTCGTCGGCAAAATAATCGATGATGCTTTGGGCTACAATATCGCCTATTTCGTCAATTTGCGTAAGCTCGGAGGGCGGCGCAAGGGAAAGCGTTTCAATTGACTGATAGCGTTTCGCCAAATCTCTTGCGGTAACTATGCCAATGTTGCCTATGCCCAGCGCAAAAATAAAGTTTTCCAAAGCCACGCTTTTGCTTTTGTCAATAGCCGCAAGCAGGTTGCTTATTTTTTTGTCGGCAAAGCCTTCAAGCCCTTCAAGCTGCTCTTTTTTTAAAGAATAAAGCTGGTAGGGACGGGTAATTTTTAAAGCTTTTGTAAGTTGAAGCACCGTTTTGTCTGAAAGCCCCTCTATATCGCAGGCATTTTTTGAAGCGAAATGGGTAATTGCCGCCGCGATTTGCGCGGGGCAGCCTTTTGCGTTGGGACAAAAGATATGCGCCCCCTTTGACACAACAAGTTCGCCGCAAGAGGGACATTTGGTCGGCGGCTCTATTTCCTTGCTTTCCTCTGAATGGGTTATTACCGACATTATTTCTGGAATAACGTCGTTGCTTCTTCTTAAAAGCACCGTGCTGCCCACAAAAAGGTCTTTGCGCCTTATATCGTCTAAGTTATTTAGCGTTGCTCTCTTTATTGTGGCGCCGCTTAACTCAACGGGCTCTAAATGGGCTAAGGGGGTGAGCTTGCCCGTCCTGCCCACCTGCCACTCCACGTAAATAAGCCTCGTCGCGGCGCTTTCCGCCTCAAACTTATACGCCACCGCCCAGCGCGGAAACTTGTCAGTATACCCCAATTGCTCTCTTATGTCAAAATCGTTTATCTTTATGACTATGCCGTCTATTAAAAAGTCGTATTCTTCTCTTTTTTGTTCAATTTCTTCTACCGCCGAAATAACCTCTTCTGCACAAGACGCCGTTTTAAAAAAGTCGCTTGTCTTAAAGCGGTTAAGTTTTAAAAACTCTACCAGCCCCTCTTGGCTGTCAGTAATTGCTTCCTGGCAATACCCCACGGAATACATTACCGCGTCAAGCCCCCTTTGGGCGGTTATTGAAGGGTCTAGGTTTCTAAGCGCCCCCGCGGCGCCGTTACGCGCGTTTTTAAGCGCCTGCTCGGGGTAATTTTCGTTAAACCGCTTTAATGAGGACAGCTTCATTATTGCTTCGCCGCTAAGTTCAATTTCACCCTTATAGTCTATTGAAAGGGGCAGCGAACGGATACTTTTTGCCTGAACCGTAATGTCTTCGCCCACAATGCCGTTTCCCCTCGTCGCAACGGCTTGAAGCAGACCGTCTTTATACGTCGCGCTTATTGAAAGGCCGTCGTATTTTAATTCCACGGTAAACAAGGCTTGGGGAAATTTGGTTTTGATTTTTTCTATCCAAGTTTTTAAGCTTTCAAAGGTTTGCGCCTTGTCAAGGCTGTATAGCCTTGCTTTGTGTTTGTATTCGTTAAAGCCGCTTAAAATCTTATCCCCCACCCTAAGCGTGGGACTGTCGGGCAGCACGGTATTATATTTTTTTTCAAGGGCGAGCAGGCGGTCGTAAAGGACGTCGTATTGCTCGTCGGAAACGGAAGGTTTATCAAGGGTATAATATTCATAAGCCCACCTGTTTAAGGTGGTTACAATGTTTTTCATTTCTTCCATAAAAGGCTACTCCTTTTTAGTCAAAGGGGCATATTTTAAAGACAAAGTCTTTTTTCCCGCCTTTGCAAAGGCTACGACGGCATTTTCCCCCTCAACGGACAAGACGATACCCTCGCCGAACGCGGCGTGGCAGACAATGTCGCCCGTCTTAAAATATCCCGCCTTAACCTCTCTTTTAACGGGGGTATTGCGCTCAATTTGCCGCATTGAAGAAGGCGTCAAATAACCGTCTTTGTCATAAGTTTCCTTAGGCGGGGGAAGCAGCGAAGAAGCCGCTTCGGTATAAAAGGTGGAGGGAATGCAGATTTTTCTTTCGCCGTATAAAAAACGCGAACGTGCGCGCGTTAAATAAAGCCGTTCTTTCGCGCGCGTTATGGCAACATACGCCAGCCGGCGCTCTTCTTCCATTTCGCTTAAATCGTTCATGGCGCGCGTTAAAGGGAATATGCCGCTGTCAAGCCCCACCACAAACACCGTCTTAAACTCCAACCCCTTGGCGGAATGGATTGTGCTTATTGAAACATATTGGTCTTTGTCAGCTTGGTCGCCGTCGGCAAATAAAGAGACCGACTGCAAATAGTCGTTTACCGTTGCGTTTTCGCCGTTTTCTTTTACAAACTGCTCAACGGAAGCTAAAAACTCGTCAAGGTTATATACCTTGTCGGCTTCCTCTTCGTCGCCGCTTTCAAGCATAAGCCTGTAACCCGTACGCTTGATAAGCTTGTCTGCAAAGGCATATAAACCGCTGTCTTGCTTTAAATCGGCAAGTTCGCGGTAAAGACCGTAGAAGTCTTTGAGTTTTTGGCTTGTGCCTTTGTTAAAACTCTCTAAAATCCTGCCGCTTGAAAGTATGTCAATTATACTCATGCCGTATTCCGCCGACAACTCGCTAAGCTTATCGCAGGTGGTTTTGCCTATTCCCCTTGCGGGCACGTTAATTATGCGCAGCACCGCCTCGTTGTCGTAGGGGTTTTCCGTCATACGCATATACGCCAAAATATCTTTTATTTCTTTTCGCTCAAAAAACTTGAAGCCGCCGAAAACCTTGCAGGGAATATTATATTTCAGACATTCCTGCTCAAAGCCGCGCGAAAGGGAGTTTATACGCATTAAAATTGCAAAGTCGCTGTAAGAATATCCGCTGAAACTGACCAAGCCTGCAATTTGCTCCACCACAAAGCGCGCCTCTTCGCTTTCGTCGTAGGCGGTAAGCAGTTCAACTTTAACTCCCCCTTCCTTTTGAGTGAACAACTCTTTTTTGTGCCGCGAGGAGTTTTTGCTGATTATTTCATTGGCGATTGACAATATTTTTGCCGTTGAACGGTAGTTTTGATTCAAAACAAATACTTTGGCGTCGGGAAAATCTTTTTGAAAACCCAAAATATTTTGAACCTCCGCCCCCCGCCAGCGGTAGATGGATTGGTCGTCGTCGCCTACCACAAAGATATTTCTGTTTTTCTGCGAGAGCAGCTTGAAGATTTCGTATTGAACTCTGTTTGTGTCCTGAAACTCGTCTATGCTTATAAAGCGGTAGCGATTTTGAAGCTGCTCCAACGCTTCTTTGTTTTCTTTAAACAGCTTTAAAGTATTGATTAAAAGGTCGTCAAAAGACATTGCGTTGCTTGTTTTAAGAGTATCGTTAAATTTCCTTAGGGTTGACATAAACAACTCGTCGCCGCCGCAGGCGTCAAAAGCTTCGCTTTTGCTTAAATCAAAGGTTTTTACGTTTGAAATAAAGTAAATAAGCCGCTTTTGAAGCTTTTCGTCGCAGGGGTGTTTAGCCGTTAATCGCTTGCTTACATTTATGCAATCTTGCTCGTCGTAAATGGTGAAATTGGAAGTGTAGCCCAAAAAATCGGCGTAATCGCGCAGCACGCGCGCACAAAAAGAGTGAATTGTGCAAACGGTAAGCCCGTAGGCGTTGGGGCACATTTTATAAAGGCGCTCTTTCATTTCGTTGGCAGCCTTATTGGTAAAGGTAATGGCCAATATTTCGCGCGCAGGTATGCCGCTTGAAAGCATATTTGCTATGCGCTGCGTTAAAACCCTTGTTTTTCCGCTTCCCGCTCCCGCAAAGACCAAAAGAGGACCGTAAAAACTTTGGGAAGCTTCTTGTTGAACTTGGTTTAAAATTGGTTCGCTCTTTAATTCCATAAAAATATTATAGCTTAAAAAGCCTTAAAAGGCAAACGGATCTTTATTGCGGCGCGCCGAATTATGAATAATTTGCGGCGGTAAATAAGCGCAAGAATTAAATTAAACCTTTTAAACATTCTTGATTTGCGCAAAAATTTGGCGGCTTGATTTGCGCCGTAAGGCGTAGTTTTCGCTTAAACAAGCTAAAACTTTTGATTTCATTTTTATAGTCTGCCCGCTTTGCCGTTACGGCTAACGCAAAAGTATTTGCCAATCTAAGCAGTAGAGGTTTTATAGAAATAATAAGTGTTTTTGCAAACAGCGATTAGATATTCCGCTAAAAATCAGCTAATTTGATTGAAAAAAAATGATTATAAAAGTTTTATATTTTTTGCTGAGTTGATTTATATTTCACTCATCGCCAAATCAAAGGATGAATAAAAAAGCGAGGGTAACGCATACCACCTTCCCTGCAAAATATTATTGACGTTGACAGCACCCGCAGATTTAATGTAATACATAAAAAAAGCAGCGTTGTTATTGAGTGTGCAGATGGTGGCGCTGCAAGAGGGACATATGAAACAGTCGGCCCGCTCGTAACCTCGGATATCCCAAAAAATCTCCCGACCGCAAAAGGGGCAGTGAGCCAAACATGTTTGTATCTTTTCTCTTAACCGTAAAAATTTTTCTTCCATAATCCCGTATTTCGCGCGCCTTGTTAAAACAAAAATTTGCCGCGCCAGTTAAGTATTTTTTATATTTTTCTTTTATAGTAATTATCGGCTATCGCGCGGTATTGCGCCGACAACTTCAACAGGTATCTTTGTTTTGCGGTGGGCGTCATGCCGTTCATAGTGTCGCGGTCGGCAAGATAAGCAATTGGGTTTGGCAGAACCTTTCCGCTTTCTAAAAGTTCGATTACTTTCTTTTCAAACTTTTCGTTTACGGCAAAGTCCTCTGAATAAAGGCGGTTTCTTAACTTTTCCTTGTGCTCTACCAATAAAGGGTAGGCGCTTTTTCCCTCGCTTTCAGCTTTCTTTATTTCTTGCTCGCGATGCGTCTTAACTTCTTCCCAAAAACCTTCTTGCAACCTCTTCTTAGCTTTTTTGGCGTATTGCTTGAAATCCACTTCTCAGCCTCCCTTTTCCCCCCTGCGGAGAGCGATTTTGTGTCTATTTTTGTCAAAAGTTTTGTTGCCAAATGTCTATTTTTGTCAAAAGTCCTATATACGGCGACTGCTTACCAAAAAATCGGTAAGCAGTTTTGTCATTTGTTTGTTTTAAATCTTTTGTATAATTTATTGTTTTAGCTTTTGTTGTTGCGTTTTCTTGCCGCTTCCGCCTTCTTCTTGCGGCGGACGCTTGGCTTTTCGTAGTGCTCCTTGCGGCGCAAGTCGCCTATGATGCCGTCGCGGGCGCATTTACGCTTGAAACGGCGAAGGGCAGAATCTAACGTTTCATTATCGCCTAGTCTTATTGTTGACATAAAAATTTTTCGCCCCCTTCGCGCTTTTCGCATAGATTTTTGCCTTTGGGAGATACCCGCAGGCGAAATTTACTGCCTTTGGGAGATACCCGCCAGCGTTGAATATTATATATTATTTCCCATTATATTGTCAAATACTTTTAGCTAAGTTTTAGTTTTTCCGCAATATCCGACAAAGGGTAGTCTTTTTTGTCCTTAAAGGGCCACGCGTCAATGCCGTCCTCTTTTTTACGGGGGATAATATGGAAGTGAAGGTGAAAAACCGACTGCTGGGCGGAGGCGCCGCTTGCGTTGAGAACGTTTACGCCCTCGTATCCGCATTTGCTTACATAGTGGCGGCTTATTTCCGCAACCGCCTCAATGACTTTTTTTAAAACCTGGGGAGGGCAGTCCAAAATATTTTCGCAATGTTTTTTGGGGATTACCAGCGTATGCCCCTCGGTATCTTTGGCAATGTCCAAAAAAGCTAAAACTTCGCTGTTTTCGTAAATTTTATGGCAGGGTATCTCCTTTTTTACAATGTCGCAAAAAATACACATTTTTTTACTCCTTTTATTATGCGGTCCTTAAAAAAGAACCGATTATATTTTGTTTTGCCTTTATGACAGGCGGACGCTTATTTGTCAAAGATTATACAAAGCAAACATTGACTTTGCGGGGATTTTTGCGGCGAAAGCCTGCCTTGTGCTGTTTACTAATGGGAAAATACCCCGCCGAGCCCGTTTTCAAACTTAATTTTCCGTCGGCTTTGCGCGGCATTTTCAAATGCTCACATTTATGACGGCGCTAAGGTAGTTTAACTTATATTTTCGCGGGCGCCGCCAGCATACCCTCTTTAAAGGCTTTTAGGGGGATAACGTTGGCAAATTCTCCTATTTGCAGTTTTTCTTTTATATATACTTTAACATAGTTATCGGTATAACCTATTGAATAACCGCCCTTTTCCTCTTCAATCAACACTTGCGCCTCTTTAAGCGCCAGCGCTTTTTGAGTAAACGCTGTGGTAAGCTTGTTTTTAAGCAGGGTCAGTTTTTCAACCCTTTCCCCTATTTCCTTTCCCGAAGGGGTTTTCCAAGCATAGGCGGCGGTGCCTTTCCGCGGTGAATAAGGAAAAATATGCACGTCGGCGAAGCCTACTTTCTCTATAAAATCGTATGTTTGGGCAAACTCCTCGGCGCTTTCGCCGCAAAAGCCCACAATCACGTCGGCGCAAATCGCAGCGTCGGGATAAAAACTGCGTATAAGTGTAACGGCATTGAAATAATCTTTTGCGGTATAATGCCTGTTCATTCTTTTAAGCGTTTGGTCGCAGCCGCTTTGCAAAGATAAGTGGAAATGCGCGCAGCCTTTGCCCTTCATCGCTATAAGCAGCTTTTCGTTTATCGCGTTTTGGTAAAGGCTTCCCAAACGGATTCTGCCGCCGAAAAAATCAAGCGCGTCAAATAAACCCGCAAGCGTTTCGCCGTTTTCCCGCCCGAACTGCGAAATATCTATGCCTATTAAGACAATTTCTTTTTCTTTAACGCCCTTAACTTCTTGAACAATTTCTTTAATGCTTCTGCTTGCGCTTCTGCCCCTTAAATAAGGCACAATACAGTAAGAACAAAAGTTGTCGCAGCCGTCCTGTATCTTAACGTATCGCCTTGCCCTGCTTGGCGGCGCAATTGAAAAATCAAGGGGTTTGTCGGGCGCAATTGGCGCGGTATCTTCTGCGGACGTCAAAGGATTTTGCGCCTTAATGAAACCGTTGCAACCCGTATTTTCTTGCGGCGGCGTTTGATAAAACAAATTATTTTTAAAATCCGCATTTGTCAGCGCGGTAAGTTTGTCTGCGGACAAATCTCCGCCCTCAACAGTTTTTAACGGCATTTTGCCGTTATGGCGCGAATCGGCAATGATTTCACGGGTATAGGAGGACGGCGCTTGGCGCCGCGCCGCAACTTTTGACCATACGGCCTTGTTCCTTTGGTTTGTGTTCCCTTCTTCGCAAGCGAGTGAAAAGTCTGCGGTTTCCTCGGATAGATTGTCGGTAAAAAGCTTATGGGCGGGCGGCGCGTAATCTTGTGCCTTTTCTTTATGCCGAGTATCAGTATAAGTATTTTCTGCGGCAAGCAAGAAAGCGATTTTTTCCGCAACTTTCATTTTGTCGGCGTTTCCTGCTAAATAAACCACCCTTTCCTTTGACAAAAATTGCTCTTTGTCGTGCTCAACGGCGCATCCGACTAAAAAGATTTTGGCTTCTTTGTTAAGTTTTAGGGCGCGCGAAATACATTGGCGGCTTTTACCTTCGGCTTCCGCCGTTACGGCGCAGGTATTTATGACGTAAACGTCGGCGGGCACAAGCCCCTCAACGGCGTTTAAACCCAGCTCGTTAAGGCGCGACGCAATTGCCATGCCCTCGTAATAGTTGGTTTTGCAACCCAGCGAAAACACCGCGATTTTTACGTTATCTTTTATATTATCTTTATTATTTTTTATAATTGCAGTCATTATTTTTTTGACCAATGGGCGTCTATAACGGAAAGCGCGTAAAGCGAGGCGGTATGGGCGCGCAAAATCCTTTTTCCGAGCGATACCGCTGTGCTGTGTTTTTTAAGAGTTTGTATTTCTTCCTCTGAAAAACCCCCTTCGCTTCCGACTACCAGCGCAACGCTGTTTAGCGCGTTGTCAAGGGCGTCTGCAATAGGAACCCCTTCCCCTTCCCGCTCGCAGCAAAAATATGCCTTTTGATATTCTTTTAAGCTTTCTGCCATAGCGGCAAAGGTAATTGCCGGGGGAACTTCAACCAAAGCGTTTCGGCAGCATTGCTTGCACGTCTCCCGCGCGACGCGCTCAAACCTTTGCGCCTTTTTGCCGTCAACGTCTGAAACCGTATAAGCTGAACGGAAAAAGATAATTTTTTTAACGCCCAGTTCAACGGCTTCCTGCACCAGCCTGTCCGCCGCATCGCCTTTTAAACAGCCTGCAAAAAGGGTAACTTCAACGGCGCTTTCCCTTTCGTTTGGGTATTGCTCTAAAATATTTAAAACAACGCGCCTGTCCGTTACGCAACTTACCTGACAAAGATAGTCATCCGCTTCACCTAAAATACTTACCGTAAAGCGCATGCCCTCTTTGGCGCGCATAACCTTAGCGAGGTGCGTATAGTCGCTTTCTATATAAAATTGTTCCCCTCTTTTTTCCTGCGCGAGGGCGTAAAAACGTCTTAGCTGCCCCAATTTGGCGTCCCCTTTCAATTCAAAAAATTAGTTAATGTTTCTTAATTTTAAAAGCTCACTGTAAAAGCTTCTAAACCTTAAATAAAAAAATGCTCCAAATGCCTTTGCTACGGCTTTTAATAAAAGTAAACTTTTTGCCGAACAATCGTTTTAACTCTTTGCCCTGTTCTTTTAACACGCCCGAAAGCAGCAAATATCCGCCGTTTTTTGTAAACTTGTCAATATCGGCGTAAAGCAGTTTTAAAATGTCCAAAGTAATATTTGCGGCGACTGTATCGTAGCGCCCCTTTACCCCTTGGGTAAGATTGCTTTTAATGACCTTAATCTTTTCGCCAAAGCCGTTATCTTGGGCGTTTTTCCTTGCGGTATTTATACATTCGTCATCCAAATCAAGCGCGAGAACGTTTTTTGCCCCCAGCGCCGCCGCCGCAATTGACAGTATGCCGCTTCCGCACCCTACGTCTAAAAAACTTTTGTCCTTCAAATCAATTTCTTGCAGCAGCTTCAACATTAAATAGGTGGTCTCGTGCTTGCCTGTTCCAAACGCCATAGACGTGTCAATCTCAATAAATTTGCTCCTCGTCCGCCTTTTCCCCTCATAGCCTTTGGGCATAACAATAAGGTCTTTGACGCTAAGGGGCTTAAAATCTTCTTTCCATTTGTTAATATAACTTTTGTCGTCAATTATTTCAAGATAAAGCTCAATGTCCCTTAAAAAGGCGGCGGAAAGCTTTTCTTTTAACTCTGCCGCCAGCTTATCTTTTTCTGACGGCTCGCAAAAACACTTTACAAGGCAGGAAAGGGGCAAAGCGTTTTTTACGCTTTCCTCAATAAACTCAATATTCAATTCCTTTAAGTCCTCTCTGTCGTAAAGGGCGACGCTTTGGTTTGTAACGCCTTGGGCAATATACGCGGCAAGCTCGCTTTCTTCCCTTGAAACATAAAAACTTATTTGGCAAAACTTCATTTGCGCACCGATTTTCTCCTTACTTTGTAATGAGCAAATCAATAATGGCTTTGGCGTTGTTCCAAGCCATTACGTTGGCGTTAAAGTACTCTTTGCCATTTTCGGTAATTTCGTAATACTTGCGCGTAACTCCCGCCTTTTCATTGCCCCAATCTCCCTTGACGTAGCCCATATCTTCAAGGCGGTGATAGGCTGAATAGAGGCTTTGCTCGTTAGGCTTATAAAGGCTGTCGGTTTTTTTCTCAATTATGCGCCGTATTTCGTTGCCGTATTTTTTGCCATCAAAAAGACACGCCAGCACGATGGTATCCATATTTCCCCTTAGTAAATCGGAACTTATTGCAGACATCTTCTTTCTCCTTTTTTAGCTATGTCTAAAATAATAGCACTTTACACAGATTTTGTAAAGTGCCGCCGCAAGTCTATATTTGCTGAAAAATGTCTTATAAACTTAATTTTCGGTCGTATTCCGCTTTTAACATGGGGTAGCATACCAAAGCGATAACTAAAAGGTTTAAAATTGAGGCAAAAAAGAGTATGGCGGTAAAATAACTGTCATAAAAAGCAACCCTTGCGGACGAAATGCTCCACAATAAAATTTGAAGCAGCATCGCAAAGAGCGTGGAAAACAGCAGCGTGGAAAAATAGCCCATATACTGCGATTTTTTGGACTTAAAAATAATCATAAAGTCGCAGGTTAATACCGCGGCGGTATAAATAGCGGGAAGAATCCACCTTATTGAAATATTTACCGAAGTAAAGCGCGTGATAATCAACTCCAATAAAAGCGATGCCGCCGTTAAAACGGGCAGGTCAATAAAGATTTGATTATATAACTTGCTTTTTAGCGCAATGGGCAATATTATGCAAAGCGCGACGACAAAGACGCCCACCAAAACATAAGAAGACCAGGTTATTTTTAAGCCGCTAAAATATAAGTCAATGCCTACGCAAAGCGCCGCCGCGATTAAAAGCAAAACGTTTACGCGTGAACGCAAAAAATCAACTCTGGTGTTAATGGTGATTTTAGGGTAATCTACATAATTTTCTATTTCTTCATACGCCTTAAAAGGAATGGGGTTTTCGTCTAAGAAACTTCCGCAGAGGGGGCAGTTGTTTTGACTTTTTTCAACGTTTATTTTACAGGTGGGGCAATATTTCATTTTAACCTCCGTAAACCGTTTCTACGCAAACGGTTAAACCGTCTTTTACCAGTTGGTCAACGAAATAGCGCTCAACAAGGGTGTCTTTAAGCACAGACGTCATACTTATAACCGTCATTGAGTTATAGGTGCAGGCGGCTACCCCGTATGTCGCGCCCAAAGAAAACTCGTAGCGCGCCACAAAAGAACTGAACTCAACGGGGCAGGTAATCATGCCCATATTGGAAAAACTATAAGTATCAAGGCTGTATCCCAAAATTTTATGGGTAAATTTCAGCACAAAGTTTTTTAATACCAGCGGCGTTAAGCGCATAAAAATATTTTTTTGCGCCGTTGTATTTAAGTTAATCATGCTTTGGAAATAATCTTTTGTCGCGCAAGACAGCGTTTGTTCTTTGACGTGTTTTACAAGCTCTTCAAAAGTGCCCTCTTTGTAAGTTGTGTGGTAATAGCTTGAAAAATTTCTCAGCGTTGCGCTGCCGAACACTTTTCGCAAGTTGCAGGGCGTTGACAAAGTAATAGGCTTTTTATCTTTGTTTAGCGTCATATCGGCGTGCTTGCGGCAAGCTTGCAAAATACATGCCGAAAGGTAGTGCGTTATTGTGCAATCGTATTTTTTGCTTACCTCTTTTAACGACGCGGCATCGCACAACACCTTGCGGGGAATTACGATGTTTTTGTCAAGTTTTTCGCCTTTTAAATGCATTGCCCTTACATACTTTACCTTTCTGTTCCCCCTGTTGCATACCGCTTGAAAGCTGTCCACCGTTTCTTCGGGGCGGGGAAGGTCTTTGCCGTGGGGGCAGTTGGTCCTGTCCTCAATTTGCGCGCCTTTAAGCTTCAAATAAGTGGCGATTAAACAGTTTAAAAAACACAATCCGCCCGAACCGTCCGTTGCGGAATGAAAAAACTCCGTAATTATTTCGTGTTTGCGATACATAACGCGCACGCAGGGGCTTCTCCTATCCATTTTAAAGGGGCGGCAGGGCAATTCTTTGTCCTCTTTTACCACTACGGGAAAAGCGGGGCTGTCCAGATAATACCAAAAAAGCCCCGCGCGCAAGGTGCTTGTAATGGTGGGGAAACGCGGCACTATTATATTGAGGGCGCGCTGCAAGTCAAAGGGGTCAATTTCTTCTTTAATCATTGCCGAAATGCGGAATACCGCGCTGTTTTCGTAAGAGATGGCGGGATAAATCAAAGCGGCGTTGTCAAGTTTGTGCCACTTAAAATCGGTGTATTTCTGCTCTTTCGCAATTTGGGCGAGCTTATATTCAATGGTATTGTAAAGCGCTTGAAGCTGCATGTTAAATGGCTTGCCCGCGGCTTTTAATTCTTTGGCTTTTTTGCGAGCTTCTGCCTTTTTTGCCTTGGCGCTTTGGCGGTCGGTCTTCTCTCCCGCCTTTTTAGCAATATCAAAGGCGCGGCTTTCTTCTTTTAATTGCGCCTTTTTTGCCTTTATTTCTTTAATATTTACTTTGGCGGCGTCGTGCTTTTCTTTCATTTATGCCCCCCAAAAAGTTGAGTGCTATTATTTTACCACAATTTAAACCTTTTGACACAATATTTGTGTGTATGATGGATGAATATTACTTCCAAAAGGTGGGAAAAATCAAAATGACCCAAACCAAAAACCCGTGAAATATTGCCAAAGCGAGAAAAATTAGAAAGGCAAACAAAAAACACGGCGGTGTGCCGTTGGGAATAAGATAAAAATAGGAGGCATAAGTGGAAGTTAGGCGAGGAGAACTGTATTACGCCGATTTAAGCCCCGTCGTAGGAAGCGAACAAGGGGGGCTTAGACCTGTACTTATTTTACAAAACGACGTGGGAAACAAGTATTCGCCCACCGTCATAGTTTCGGCGACGACAAGCAAACTAAGCAAGGCAAAGCTGCCCACGCACATAGAACTGCCCCTTAACAGCTGCCCTTTGCCAAAAGACAGCATTGTGCTGCTTGAACAGATACGCACCCTTGACAAGTCGCGCCTAAAAGAAAAAATAGGCGTGCTTCCGCAAGAAATTATGAACCGCATTGACAAAGCCCTTTTAATTTCGCTTGGAGTTTTAAGTTAGTATAATATTTTTATTATTTAAAAAGCAATATCAAAGTTTGGCGCTAAAACGGCTTAGATATGAAAGCTTTAATTTGCGGATAACTAAAAAGGCTTTGTATGTATCTTTGAGCAACAAAATATTAAAATTTTAGCGCAACAAATAAATTAAGGTTTTTGCGCAATAAATAAAATAATTATTCTTGATTAATTGTCCGCCCGCCGTTATGATTTTGTTTTGTTATAGCTTTGGAGTTAGAAGAACAAAAGCTACTGTCGGCTAGCTTTATATGAAAAGCGGTTAGCGAACAAGATAGACCGAAAACTTAAAATGTTTACGTCAAACAATAGTAACAAATATAAAAGCTAAACAATTATTTCAACCGAATTCTGACTTTTAAAGCATTTGTAAAAAATACAAAGGGCAAATTAAAAATAAAGTTCCTTGATATTGCCGCTCAAAATAACACGCAAAAGACAGCTTAAAAGTTTGTTAGTAAAAATTATAAAAATATACGAAACATCAAAATACCGCAAATAAAAAGGCGCCGAAATTTTGGCGTCTTTTTATTACTTTTATTAAAAGTTCATTTTAAAGTTCCGTTTTGAATGGAACGGCGTAAATAAGCTTTGCCGCCTTTTTACGCGACTTAGGCAGTTTGCCTTTGCCCGTGCGCGATTCCGCCGCAAAATCGTCGGCAGACAGCACAACCACGCATGCCGCGTCTTCCGTAAGCATTGCGTAAGGTTTTTCGCTGTAATGGGCGGCGATTACGCTGCCGCCCGTAGCTGCCGTCAAATCAACGGCTTTAACGCCCTTACGGTAACGCGCCATTATGCCGATTTCTTCGCATTTAATTTTTTTGGCAAAACTTTTGTCCGTTAGAATGGCGACTTCGCCCTTTTCTGGCACTTGCCCCGCAAATACCACATAGTCGTCGTCGTCAAGCAGCATGCCCTTAACGCCCCCCGCCACTCTGCCCTGCAAAGGTATTTCGTCGGAAGAAAACTTTACGCACATACCTTTTTTGGAAATATATACCACCGGCGCGCCATTGATTAAAGGCTCAACCTTGATAACGTTATCCCCCTCTTTGCCCTTGTAGCCGCAAAATGCGCTTTTGAGAAGCCCGTATTCTTCCCAAGCCGTGCGTTTAACCATGCCGTTTTGCGTAAAGGTAAGCACTTCTCCTTGGGGCATTCCCTCTTCGGGCAGTTCAAACACCGCAACGGCTTTTTCGTCCTCTTCAAGCTTAAATATTTCTTGAAGCGTTAGAGCCTCCTCGCGGTATTTTATTTCTTTAATGCGCCCCGCTTCGGTGCGGTAACAGTTGCCCGCCGAGGTGAAAAAAATTATTTTTTTGTTGGTAACCGTTTGCATAAGCTGGGCAGAAACAGCGGAAGCCCCCGCCTTATCCGCCTCTTTGCTGCTCATCGCAAAATTTCTTGACGACACGCGCTTGATTTTCCCTGCCGCCGTAAGGCATATTACAGTATTTTCTACGGGAAGCTCGTCGCTTATTACCTCTACTACGGCGTCCTCTTCCTTGTCGAGAATACGCGTAAGCCTTTCCGACTTATATGCCTTTTTTATTGCCGTAAGCTCTTCTTTGACCACTTCCATTAAAACCTTATTGTTGCGCACAATCTCTTCTAAGCGGGCAATCAAAGCGCGTAAAGCTTCAAGCTCTTTAAGCAGTTTGTCAATTTCAAGCTTTGTCAAACGCGCCAAACGCAAATCCAAAATAGCCTGCGCCTGAACTTCGCTTAATTCAAACCTTAAACGCAGCTTTTGCTTGGCTTCCGTCGTGTGGGCGGCGGAACGGATAATCTGTATCACTTCGTCAATATTTCTCACGGCTATTACCAGCCCCTCAACGACGTGCACCCTCTCCTTCGCCTCTTCAAGCTCAAACTTGCTTCTTGCCAAAACTACGCTTTTTTGATAATTGGTGTAGCATGCGATAATATCCAAAAGCCCCATCTGCTGCGGCTTGCCGTCGGCTATCGCCACCATATTTATGCCGAAACTGACTTGCATGTTGGTATATTTATATAAAATGGGCAGTATTTGCTTGTGGCTGTAATCTTTTCTGATTTTTATTACCGCGCGCATGCCCTCTTTGTCCGATTCATCAACAATTTCCGCTATGCCCGCAAGCTGCTCCTTTTTTGTTTCTTTGAGCTTTACAATTTCTTTTAGCAGTTCACTTTTGTTCACCTGATAGGGAAGTTCGGTAATTATTATTTCTTCCTTGCCGTTGTCGGAGGGAACAATTTGACACCTTGCCCTTACGGTAATTTTGCCGCGCCCCGTTTCGTAGGCGGATAAAAGCCCTTCCGAGCCTATACAATAGCCCCCCGTAGGGAAGTCGGGACCGGTAATATATTTCATTAACTGCGAAAGCTTAATGTTTTTGTTGTCAATATAGGCTATTATGCCGTTTATAACCTCCGCCAAATTGTGGGGAGGGATATTTGTGGCAAGCCCTACGGCTATTCCGCTGGCGCCGTTTACCAAAAGGTTAGGGAAACGCCCGGGAAGCATATCCGGTTCTTTTGTGGTGTCGTCAAAGTTTCTGCTCCACCGCACGGTATTTTTGTCTATGTCTTTAAGCATTTCCATCGCCAGTTCCGACAAACGCGCTTCGGTATAGCGCATTGCCGCCGCCGAATCGCCGTCTACCGAACCAAAGTTTCCCTGCCCCTCAACTAAGGGGCATCTCATGCTGAAAGGCTGCGCCATGCGCACCATGGCATTATATACCGAAGAGTCGCCGTGGGGGTGGTATTTGCCCAAACAATCGCCCACTATGCGCGCGCTTTTTTTATAAGGTTTGTCGGGGGTTATGCCAAGTTCATACATTGCATATAAAATGCGCCTTTGAACGGGCTTTAAACCGTCCTCCACGCGGGGAATTGCCCTGTCCATTATGACATGTTCGGCATAAGGGAGCATGGAGGTTTGCATAACCGTTTCCATATCCCTCATTAAAAGGGAGGAACCGTCTTCAAGTTTTTCTCTGTCGTTTTGGGCGTTTTGAATATTGTCTAAATTTAACTGCTTCATATTTTTTTACCCTTTATACATATTCTTCAAAGGCGCTGTCTTTGTCCTTGTTAAAATCGGCGTGTTCTATTATAAAATTGCGCCGCGCCTCCACCTTGTCGCCCATAAGCATAGTTACCATTCTGTCCGCTTCGGCCGCGTCGTCAAGGGTTACCCTCATTAAAACGCGGGAAGCGGGGTTCATGGTGGTGTCCCAAAGCTGTTCAGGGTTCATTTCACCTAAACCCTTGTAGCGCGAAAGCTCAAAGCTCTTACCCGTTTCGTTTATAATGTCCGCCAGTTCGTTGTCGTCGTAGGCGTAGCGCGTAGCGTTTTTCTTGGTTACGCGGTAAAGGGGCGGCATGCCTATATAGACGTGTCCGTCTACTAAAAGCTGTTTCATAAAACGGAAAAAGAAAGTTAAAAGTATCGCCCTTATGTGCGCGCCGTCTTGGTCGGCGTCTGAAAGTATGATGATTTTGTCGTATTTGAGGGAAGCTATGTCAAAATCCTCCCCTATGCTTGTGTCAAGCGCCGAAATCAGAGAACGGTATTCCTCATTTTCCAATACTTTGTCCAAGCGGCTGCGCTCTACGTTAAGGGGCTTGCCGCGCAAAGGTAAAATAGCTTGAAATTTTCTGTCGCGCGCCTGCTTAGCCGTCCCTCCCGCCGAATCGCCCTCAACAATAAACAACTCGTTTTTGGTGTAGTCTTTGCAGGAACACCCCGAAAGCTTGCCCACAAGGTTGTTGCTTGAAATAGCGTTTTTGCTTCTTGTCAGTTCTTTGGCGTTACGCGCCGCCTCCCTTGCCTTTGCCGAAGCTATGCTCTTTTTTAAAATTATGTCGCAGGCGTCGTTCTCTTTTTCCAACAGCTGCAAAAGCTGTTCCGAAACGATTTGTTCCACCGCGCCCTTAGCTTCAATATTGCCCAGTTTAGATTTTGTCTGCCCCTCAAACTGTATGTTGGACATTTTGACGGAAAAGACGCAGGAAATTCCCTCCCTGAAATCGTCGCCCAAAAGGTTTTCTTCTTTTTCTTTTAAATATCCCTTTTTGCGCGCCAAACCGTTAAGCACCTTGGTCATGGCGTTTTTAAAGCCCGTTTCGTGAGTGCCCCCTTCGGGAGTAGGTATATTGTTGACATAGCTTATAAGCGTTTCAGAATAGGAATTGGAATACTGCAAGGCAAAATCAAGCTGCAAGACCTCGTTTTTACCGCCGCCCGACAAAACTTTTTGATGAAGCGCCTCTTTGTTTTCATTAATGTCTTTTACGAAATCAACCAACCCGCCCTCAAAGCAGTATGTTTTATTAAAAATGTTGCCCTCGCCGTCGTTTACCCTTTCGTCCGTTAACACAAAAGTTAAGCCTTTGTTTAAAAAGGCAAGCTCTTTTATACGCTTGTTTACCGTTTCGGTATTAAAAACTATGGTATTAAATACCCTGTTGTCGGGCATAAAGGTAATTTTTGTGCCGCTAAGCTGCGTTGTTTCTCTTTTTTCCAAAGGGGCGACGGGAACGCCCGACAATACGTGCTTTGCATCCTTTGGGTCGGGGTTGCTTTCAAAGCGCTGATAATGAACATTGCCCTCTTTATAAACTTCAACTTCCAGCCAGCGCGACAAAGCGTTTGTCACCGACGCGCCCACGCCGTGAAGCCCTCCCGAAAAGGCGTAGTTTTCGGTGTTAAATTTTCCCCCCGCGTGAAGCTGGGTAAAAACTACCTCCACCGCAGAAACGCCAAGCTGGGGGTGAATGTCCACGGGAATACCGCGCCCGTCGTCATAGACAGTAACGCTGCCGTCGTTATTTAGAGTAACCTCAACGCGGGTTGCGTAACCGTTTGCGCCTTCGTCAACGGCGTTATCAACGATTTCCCAAAGAATATGGTGAAGCCCGCGCGAACTCGTCGAACCCACATACATACCGGGACGCGTACGCACGGCGTCAAGCCCTTCAAGTATTTGAATATCCTTTGCGCGATATTGTTTTTCCGCTGTCATTAAAGTTTTCTCCTTGAAGTGTTTAATTAAAGTTTTTTTATTATAACACAGCCAATCTTTTTATGCAATACTAGCAATGTATAAAAATGCAACAATTTCTTGTGAAGTTGCGTGAATGGCAGGTAACAGTGGTTTTAATGCATAATTATACATTATATACACATTTTTTGCATATTATTGTTTTTTGCGTTTAGCAATAAATAATTAAATCGGTGTTTCGCGCTTTTTTGACAAATTAATTATTGACAAAAAGGGCTTTTACAAAAACACGTAAAATAAGTTTTCAGCGTTAAAAAAGCAAAACGCTAAAAAACCTTTTAAAGCTTGCTTCATGCCGATGCGCCGCATTATAATTGCCGATTTCCGCAAGTTTTCTAGCATTGGTCTATAAGAATAATTTATTGAATACGGTTTATCGCATGCTTCTCCTATTCCCCAAAAAAGGCTTTTGCGAAAATTATTTCGTAAATATTATAAAGTATAAACGGACGCTTTCACAATTTGCTCTTTTAATCTTCTAGACGCCTTTCGCAGGGCGCAGGTAAAATATCTGCAAGTGTTTTGCTTAACGGTAAAAAGCAAGTATTGACAAATGCGCCCTCAAAGCGGTAAAATAACGGCGAGGTGGATATGGACGGCAAAAAAATTGCGGCGGCAAAAGCGGCAAACACAAAAGATATACAACTGTTTCTGCTTGACATGGACGGAACGGTTTACGTCGGAGATAAGCTTATTGATGGCGCAAAAGAAAAAATAGCGGAAATAAAAGCCAAGGGCAAAAAAATCTGCTTTGTAACAAACAACTCCTCGCGCGCGGGGGGCGAATATATTCAAAAGCTAAAAAAACTGGGCATTGAAATTTCGCGGCAAGAGATTTTTACAAGCGGCGATGCCGCGGCTTACTACCTCAACACATACCACAAGGGCAAGAGCGTTTTCCTTTTGGGTAGAAATGCCTTAAAACAGGCGTTGGAGGAAGAAGGCGTTACTTTTGACGAAAACAACCCCGACTTGGTGCTAATCGGCTACGACACGGAGCTGACCTATAAAAATCTTTGCAGAGCCACTACTTTCATAATGCAGGGCACGCCTTATTTTTGCACCCACCCCGACATAAACTGCCCCGCTTCGCCCGCATATGTGCCCGACGTGGGGAGTGTTGTCGCGCTGATAGAAAAAAGCACGGGTATATCCCCCTTTGCCTATTGCGGAAAACCCTATTCCCCCATGGCGGAAGCGCTGGGGGGAAAATTTAACTTGCCCAAAGAAAAAATCGCCTTTATAGGCGACAGGCTTTACACCGATATAGCTTTCGCAAACAACAACGGTTTTTTGGCGGTATTGGTTTTAAGCGGGGAAACTAATTTAGAAACTTATGCTAAAAGCGAAATAAAGGCGGCAATCGCGCTTGAAAGCATAGCGCAATTAGAGGTTTAGCTTCCTGCGCTTAGCAGTCTTTGCGCGTAAGACAATTCTTTTGCGCCTAAAAAAATCCGCGCGGTTTAATCAACTTTTAAAGCGCTTTTTCATTGCGCTTAGCAGAAAAAAGCTTGACGGTTTGACGTAAGCGCAACAAAAATAGCGCGTTTGAGAGCGGCGGCGAAATTAATGGGCATTACTTAAAAAAAGTCAAAATTGTATACTGAATTAGTTCTGGGAGGAATAACTTTGGAAAAAAGATACATTTTAGCGCTTGACGAGGGAACGACTTCCGCAAGATGCCTGCTCTTTGACACAATAAAAAAAGAAATAGTGCAAATGACTTCCCGCGAGTTTGAGCTGGTTTACCCCAAGGCGGGGTGGGTGGAGCAGGACGCATTGGCGGTGTGGGCAAACCAATATGCCGCGTTAAACGAAACAATCGCCCAAAGCGGGATAAGGCTGGAAGAGGTTATCGGCATAGGTATAACAAACCAGCGCGAAACGGTAATAGTGTGGGACAAGACCACGGGAAAACCTTTATATAACGCCATAGTTTGGCAGTGCCGCAGGACGGCAAGCTACTGCGACGAAATAAAAAAAGACATCAAAGCTTCGGAAATGATACGGCACAAGACGGGTCTTGTTATAGACGCATACTTTTCAGCCACAAAAATTAAATGGATTTTAGACAATGTTAAGGGCGCGAGAGAGCTTGCCGACAAGGGTCGGCTGCTTTGCGGCACCGTTGACACATGGTTAATTTACAAGCTTACCAACGGAAAAGCTTTTGTTACCGACGCAAGCAACGCAAGCAGAACGATGCTTTTTAATATATTTACCAACGACTGGGACCAAGAACTTTTAGACTATTTTACCATTCCCAAAAGCATGCTCGCAAAAGTTGTGGACAGCAACGAGTGCGCGGGCTACACCGAAGTGCTGAAAACCCCCATTCCCATATGCGGCATTGCGGGCGACCAGCAAAGCGCCCTTTTCGGTCAAACTTGCTTTACAAAAGGCGATGCCAAAATTACCTACGGCACGGGATGCTTTATTTTAATGAATACGGGCGATACGCCCACCATAAGCAAAAACAACCTTTTGGCTACCGTCGCCTGGCGGATTAGCGGAAAGACAGTATATGCCCTTGAAGGCAGCGTATTTAACGCGGGCAGCAGCGTCCAATGGCTGCGCGATAATTTGGACTTTTTCCGTTTCAGCAAGCACAGCGAAGAATACGCAAGGGCTGCAAGAAATTCCGACGGCACGCTGGGCACCGACGGCGTATACGTCGTTCCCGCTTTTACGGGGCTTGGCGCGCCCTATTGGAACCAAAACGCGCGGGGAATTATTATAGGTATTACGCGCGGCACCGACAAGGGGCATATCATAAGGGCGACATTGGAATCTATGGCTTATTCGGTAAAGGATATTTTGCAGAATATGGAACTTGACAGCGGCGCCTGCACCCACTCAATAGCGGTGGACGGCGGCGCGGCGGGCAACGATTTTTTAATGGGATTTCAAGCGGATATTTTGGGCGTTGAGGTTAAGCGCCCCCTTTATACCGAAGCGACGGCATTGGGCGCGGTATACTTATGCGGACTTGGGTTAAATGTTTGGAAAAGCCTTGACGAAATAAAAGAAAAATGGGCGCTGGAACGCGTATTTACGCCCCAAATGCCAAAAGAGCGCGTTGAGAAACTTTATAAAGGCTGGCAAAAGGCCGTCAGCCGCTGCTTGGACTGGGAGGAATAACAGCCCCAAAAAAAATCTGCGGATTTTTGGGGGACCACAAATTAAGCCGCAAAATTTCAAGAGCCCCTCTGTGCAAGAGGAGCTCTTTATTCTATGTCAAGATTTACTAATTAGGCGTCGGATTACCGTTGGAATCGTAGTGCCACTGTCCCGCCCAATAGACGGAACGGTTATCAATATTCCACAAATTATCCCACTCTGAAGGCTTTGAAGTTGCTTCACAAAAAATTGTAAGGTTTGTGCAACAGCTAAATGCCAAATCCCCTATACTTATTACGCTGTTTGGGATAGTTATACTCGTAAGGTTTGTGCAATATGCAAATGCCCAAGAGCCTATACTTGTTACACTGTCGGGAATTGTTATTGAGGTAAGGCTTGAGCAGCCGTAAAATGCAGAGTC
>JAEWZT010000004.1 GCA_023458375.1 Bacillota bacterium | reverse complement strand
ATCTCAAATTTTTTGTTTAATATAAATTACTTGAGATATTGTGTATTTCGGCTATTCGTGATATAATTATTTAAAAGAATACGCTCAATAGTTATCACTGATTTTGCCTTACACGTTTTGACAAGATCATTGTACTAAATGAGACTTAATCATATCGGTTGCAATCGGACTAAGGCATTCGGTCCGATTTGGAAAGGAGCCAATCAATGCATATTTATGAATTTATAAATCTAGTTCAAAAAGCCTTTTACAGTCAAATAAAACCCGATCCCAAGACAGGTAAAGTTACTGCAAAACAAATTTATCAAGATGTGATTACTTGGTTTACTGATGAATCGCTAATGGATATTGAATCTATTAATGCTGTTACCATGAAAAAAGGAGATTACGCTGAAAAACTGTTGAATGAATCAAATGAAAAAGATATGCCAATTAATGACGCTAAACTTTTGAAAAGCAAAATTACTTCTGATAATTTCAGAGATGTGTATGAGAACGCCGATTTAACACCTGAAGCTGAACAAGCATTAATTGATTCTTTTGCCGCCAAAGGTTACAACCTTGATATTCGTGACATTCCTCAAGAATTAACTGATTTATTCATTCAGCTAATAAATGAAAGAACAGAAATTAATAAAAAGGGATCAATAACAAAAGCTCAGTTCATCTCTGACAGTCAAGTGAAGATTGGTGGCAGAATAATCAATCTCCCACCTGCTTTATATGTTCCTGAACTACCAGTAGAAAAAGAAAACGAATATGTAACTGCACTTCTTTCTGTTTACACACAAAAAATTTCAAAAAATATTGTTTCAATTGATGATTTGGTAGGATTTCCTCAATATCAAGCCGAGATTCAAATTCATCGTGAAAATTTTTATAGTGCAGAAAGCGTATTACATAAAGTTAGAAAGTTTTTCTATGATGCGGAAAGTGAATTTAATACACTTAAAAACGAAATATTTGATAGCATAAGATTTGAACTGGTAAAGACTCATCCAGATGGTTATACAAAACTTAACAGTACAATGGATAAAATCATTGTCATTTCATTGTCTAAAAGCTACTTTACAAAGTCAGGTAATCAGCTAGTTGGAAGCGGTGAGAAAATGGGAGTTGTTCATATGCTCGTCAATGATGGAAAGGTTAGGTGGTTATGATGAAAAAAATATTCAACACTGAATTTGAAGTATCAATGCGTCTTTTAATCTTAATTGATAGCATAAACTTTCTTAATGAAGATGAATTGGCATATTTGGATTTCTTCTCTATCTATTCTCGAACATTCAATTTTGATAATGATAACCTAAATGGTGAGTGTTCTTTTCCAATAAACGAGATAACACTTCAAAGAAAACTCATTAAAAATGCTCTAAAGGAACTTGTTCTGAAATCATTTGTGAAAATTAACTTTGACAACATAAAAGGTTATACTTATTCGATTAGTGATGAAGGTCACTCATATATATCTAAGATAAACGATTCTTATTCAATTCAATATCAAGTTAATGTTCAGACAATTAAGAACTCGATTTATCCAATAAACATAACAAAATTAAAAGAAATTGCAGCACAAAGGAGAGATGAATAATGTCTTTTATTAAATTAATACGTTTAGAAGTTTCTGGCCCAAATAACAAGTTTTCCGACATTGAGTTTGGTAAAAAAGCAACTATCATCGCTGGTCCTTCTGATACAGGTAAAACAGCTATTTTTAAATGCATAGACTTTATTTTTGGATCAAAAAACGATGAAAGACATGCACCTTTCGATACAGAAGACGGATATACTATCGTCCGTTTAATTGTCGACACAACTTATGGTATAATTTCTTTACAAAGGGAAATTGGAAGCAGCATTACTTCTGTTTCATGTGATAATCCAGAAATAGAAACAGGCGACTATGCACTCGATGAAAGTAAAAAAAATCCTAAAACCATCAACAAATTAATGTTAAAGATTTTAGGATTAAGAGATGATTTGTTTGTTCCAAAAAATAAAGAAGGTAAACCCGAGTCATTTACATGGAGATCTCTAAAAAGGGCTTTTTTTGTAGATGAGAGCAGGGCCGATCAATCAAGATCAATTTTACTCCCCCCTTCAAATGAAACTCCTTATCTTGCTGGTTTAATATATTTTATAACTGACAATGATTTAGATAATTATTTGCTGAAAGACGATCCAAAGGATATACGTGAAGCAAAAAAGAAGGCTATTATTTCTTACATCACAAATCATAAACAAGAAATGCTAACAAAAAGAAATGAATTAGCAGCCAAACTTTCTGATACAGGGCAAGATATTGAATCTATTTCAAATCTCATTTCTAATTTAAATAAACAAATGTTAGACATAAACGATGAAATAGATCGAATTAATGATGAAACAAAGGAAATCTCATCATCATTGATTCTACTTCAAGATAAACATCAAAAAGATACTGTTTTGTTTGCAAATTACAACTCTTTAAAGAATGATTATCAAAAGGAAATTGACAGATTATCTTTTATTGTACAGCATGAAATAATGCATAAAAACATTAAAGAAAATACGAAATGTCCGTATTGTGACCATGATATCATTCCAAAAAGTAATGAAACTTACATAGAAGCTTCACGCATTGAACTTAGAAGAGTTATTACTAATCTAAATGAATTAGAAGAAACATCAATTAATCTAAAAGATACTCTTGATGATGATTTAGATTTAATTGAAGTTTATGAAGAAACCATCAAGAACAATCAAAATAAAATATCTGAGGTATTGTTACCTCAAAGACAACAAATAGCAGACAATTTAAAAAGTTATGAAGAATATATACGATTAAAATCAGCTATAGATCAATTAGATGCTAATGATGAAACCTTATCAAACGATTTAGAAAGCTATCAAAAAGGTAAAGATGTACCAAGATTACCATTTGAAGCCAAGAAAATGTTTCATGCATTATTAAACCAATACATAAAAGATAACGGTATATTAATCTTAAAGGATATGGGCTATTCAGATGCTGTATCAATTGATTTCTTGGAAACCGAACTGGATCTAGTAATTAACAACAAAAAGAAAGATAAGCGTGGTAAAGGGTATAAGGCTTTTACTAACTCAATTCTTCTTCTATTATTTAGAAAGTTTATCGAAGATCGTTCTTTTCATAAAATTGGTTTGTATATATTTGACTCGCCACTTAAAGGTCTATCATTACCTGAAGAAATCGACGATGATACTGAAAATATAAGAAAAGGATTCTTTAATTATGTTATTAACTTAACAACAGATGATCAAATTATCATTTTTGAAAATACAAAATACCTCGAATTACCTCAACTTGATGAAAATGACGATACTAAAATTTATATCTTTACTCAAAAAGAGAATACAGGTAGATATGGTTTCTTAAACGGAGTTAGAAAGGCATAAGGAGATATTAACATGGTTAGTTATAATAAATTATGGAAACTACTTATTGATAAAGGACTAAATAAAAAAGAGCTAATTAAGCTCTCAGGTGTAAGTTCTTCTTCAATTGCTAAAATGACAAAAGGACAAAATGTTACAACCGATGTCCTTTGTAAAATTTGTGAAGTATTAGGATGTGATTTTAAAGATATTATGGAATACATCAAAAAGGAGAGATAACAATGGCAAAAAGTAAATCAATCAATGTATATTTAATCGACGGAACACCTACAGGTAAAATTAAATGCACCTTGCAAAATTGGACAGGTGTAGCTTATAAAATACCTCGAAACCTTTTAGATACCTATAAAGAAAATTCTGTATTACTAAAACATTTAAAACAAACTGGTATTTATTTTCTTTTAGGTGAAAATGATACTGGTGAACAATTTATCTATGTGGGACAGGCAAGTATCAGAAAAAATGGCGAGGGTTTATCGATAAGACTTCAAGAACACAAAAGCAATCTTGAGAAGGATTATTGGAATGAAGCAATAGTATTTACTACTCAAAATGATGCATTAGGCCCTACTGAAATTAGTTATCTTGAAAATAAATTCTGTTCTATGGCAACTTTGGCAGGAAGATACCAAGTGAAAAATGGCAATGATCCAAATCCAGGTAATATCACAGAAGAAAAAGAAAGTGAAATGGAAGAGTTTGTCGAATATGCAAGGATAATTATGGGTGTACTTGGACACAAGACTTTTGAGCCAGTTATTCAAAAAGAAGAAACTAAAAAAGAAGAAATATCAAATGCACCTATTTTTGACTTTAAACGTTCAAAGCTTAAGGCTACAGCGACTGTTACTGCTGAAGGATTCATTTTATTAAAAGGAAGCCAAATCAGCAATAAACTTCAAAATAGTGCTCCCCCAAATGTAATAAAAGCCAGAACACAATATAAAGATAAAATTTCAGAAAATGGTTTTTTATTAGATGATATCCCTTTTTCTAGTCCTTCTTTTGCCGCTTCATTTGTTGGAGGTGCTAGTCTTAGTGGAAATGAATGCTGGATAACATCAGATGGGAAAAATCCAAAGGACCTAAATATATAAAAAAATAGCGACTTGGCTCAATTACGAGTTAAGTCGCTTTTATTATATTAACCTTTACTTACGGTAAGATTTTATTAATTCCATGATATTATCAAAAGAGTCAAAATTTTCTTTAGATAATAAAACTCTTGTAGTTCCTGGGTTTAAAATGGAATCAAGTAAAGTGGATGGTTCAACTTCTAAAGACTTACAAATATTAATAAAGTCAGCTAGAGCCAATGAGTACTTTCCCTTTAATAATCTAGAAACCACACTCTTATCTTTTTTTATGTCAGTAGCTATTTTGTCGATTCCTATCTTCTTTTCAGCTCTAATTAAGTTTATTTTTTCTAAAATTTTATCATAATCTTTAAATAATTCCATATTACTACCTCAATTTATTTTAATTATATCAACTATTTGCTAAAAACACAACTAAATTGTTAGTATCGCAATTATACGGTATTTTCCTTGCTTTTTCAGCAACTTATGTTATAATATAGTTGTCAAAACAGCAATAAGGAGATAACTATGAATGAATTAATAATAACGATATGTTACGATAAAAAAACAATCTGGAGTTCTAGAAACGAAGCAATTAATTTCTTTCTTAATTGGTATTTTTCATCTGAAGGTTCTGAAAAAGAAAGATATGAGAAAATACTAAAACAGCTTATCGATGGAAAAAACGAATGCAAAGATTAGTTGCCATCTAAAAAATCTTTTTTACTATTGACAAGCTTTGAATTCAAATGCATTCTTTTATCCAATTCTTGATTCTCAATTTTAATAATAATCCTACCATTTTTGTTAAATCTAAAATAATTTGAATAATACATTTTTGCGTGTTCATAACATAAGACTATAGAGTTTTGCGGATTATCTAAATCGTGTTTTAAATCTAAGTGTATTGTTTGTAATTTTCTTTGATCTATTTCTTCACAACAAGCACAATAATTCATGTCTTCAAATGCTCTTTTTTTAAACTTAGTACTATTAACAAAAGCACAATATTTTTCAAATGTGATTTCTTGCACATTTATATTATTTATTTCATTTTCAATTTTTGTTGAATAATCAACAATTTCTTTAAAGTTTCTCAAACTTAATGAATTAATAATTTTATCTAGCACTGCAAAATCATTTAATTCAAGTACTGCTATTGCGGAACTTATATATACATATGTGCCATCTGTCAATAGAACACCATTACCATTTTTCATCCATGTATTAAGCTGCTCAACCAAGTATTCTTTTAGGTCTATTGCATAATAGTGATCTATATTTGAAATCAGCACGCTGCTGTTCATTTTTGAAAATTGCTCATTATCAGCATAAAACCTGTAGATGAATCTACATAATTTTTCAATCGGTAATTTGTCAAAAACATACTTGTTTTCTTTTAGAAAAAGCATAATTGCATAAGGTGTATAGTTTATTCCAACTGAATCATTAAATGACTGTTTCATTAACTCAGAATAATAATCAGAAATTGTCATATTTATACCACCTTAAAGGCAACTTCAAAAATCACGCTGTCTGTCACTTTTTTCATACTCTCTATTTTAAGTTTTGAAATTATCTCTCTTCTTTTGATTTCCACTTCATCTTCGCTATCTGCAAGTTCTAACCAAAGTTTTTTTATAGTTTTACTTATTTTGTTAATTTCATTTTCTAATTCAATTTTATCAACAGCATTAGTAGAATAATCTGCTTGTTTCTGTAGTTCTTTTCGTTGTTCTCTTAGCAATTCAACTTTTAATTGAATTCCTGAAATTTTATCATTTGCCCATGCATCAATTTTGTTTATTTCTTCTTGCAAAATAGTATTATTCCTATCAATTGATTCATTAATAACTGCTTGCTTTTGGGTTTTATAATTTGCTTTATTCATTGTAATACATCTTTGGCTAATTAATATATCTTCTACAGTATGTGTAGACAATCTTAGTAGTTTTTCACAAGTTTCTTTACCAATAAAAGTTTCATCTTCTGTTAATGCAGATAAAATTAAATACTCCTCATGTTCAAATGATTCAATATTCACTTTGCCAATTGATAAATATCCTGTTTTGCCAACTAGCTCTTCTAATTCTTTTATTTGATAAGGATAGTTTGATATATCGAAATGAATCGATCCTATTAACGGATGTTCTTTGCAAAATTTTATTAGATAACGTCCGTTGCTATCATCTAATCTTAGATTAATTTCCGATTTATTTTTGGATGCAATTATATAATTTCCAGGGTTAAAGTCAAAAACTTTAGTTTCTAAATAAAATCCGTTTTTTGATACTTTCCCTTTATTTTGAAAAACAAAACTACATATTCTTAAAAACTCACTTTCAATTTCCTTAAGTTTTATTTCTGTATCCAGCATTATCGAATCAAAAATCTTCTGAAGGTCTTCATCAAAATTATCGATAAGAAGGTCTCTCGTTTTTTTCATTTCTTTTGAAATATCCGTTTTAAACTTTTCTTGCAACTCATCAAAAGCTTTATTTATCTCTTCAGGTGTCCTGCATAAAGTATAAATATTAAATATTTCTTTTTCAAAATTTGTTTCACTTTCTAATTTTCCAAGCACTTCATCAGAAGAACCAAACACGTCATCAAATAATTTAAATTTCAAACCTAATAATTCATATATTCTTGCATCAATTTGGTTATGCTCGTTTAAAAAGTTTATTACTAACACATCATTTTTTTGTCCATATCTATGGCATCTTCCTATGCGTTGTTCAACTCTTTGAGGATTCCATGGCAAATCATAATTAACCATCATCGAACAAAACTGTATATTCAACCCTTCAGCACCTGCTTCTGTAGCAATCATTATGTCTGCTGTATTCTTAAAATAGTCTAAAATTGCTGAGCGAACATTTGTGCTTTTACTATTATTTTGTGCAGAAGCATTTTCTGGTTTTGATATCCATGCATTATAAATTTCTTGGGTTTTTGGATCACTATTCCCGCCGTTAAATAGAACTGTATTAGAATACCCATAATTATTTAAAAATTTAAATAGATAGTCTTGGGTTTTTCTAGATTCTGTAAAAATAAGAATTTTCTTTTCTCTTTTTGTTCCAACCTTAGAAAAAAGGAAATCAATTGCTTCAAGCAGTCTAAATGCCTTTTTATCATCCGTTATGCTATATGCCAACGATAGACAGTCATTAATTTTTATTAATTCATCATTAATTTTAGAAAGATCGACCTCTTCAGAATTGTCATCCAAATATTCCTCAATTTCTATATCGTCTTCACCATTAAGAATATCGGCTAACTTCCCAGCATCTTTTCCTGATATTAATTTTCCTAAACGAGCTTTTATCGTTTCTAACGTGTTGATAACTGCTGACGTAGAAGATGATAATAATTTTCTTAAAATCATAGATATTAACCAATTTTGTCCGTTCTTTACACCAAAAGTAGGATTTGATTGTATAAATTCAGTAAGTGAGTCATAAAGCAGATCCTCTTCTCTTGTTGGAGTAAATTTAAACGTCTCTGTTATTCTTTTTGAATACTTTACATATTTTTGAACTTGCTTACGAAGAGTTCTATGAACAAAATGTGACAAGCGTTCTCGTAATTCTATTTTATTTTCATCATAATCTTTTATAAAATGTTTTCTAAAATAATCCTTATCACCAAAATAAGAATCATCAATCAACATCGAGAGCCCATATAGTTCCATTAAATTATTTTGTAAAGGAGTTGCTGTTAAAAGTATTTTTTTGAAAGGTTCAATAGCTTCTTTGATTTTATTAGCAATTATATTATTTGGATTAAACACATTTCTCAACTTATGAGCTTCATCCACTATAACTAAATGAATTTTGGAATGTTTAATCTCATCAGCCATTAAACTTGCAAAGTTGAGAGACATAATAATAACTCGATTTTTACCTTCAAACGGCTTTAAGTTTCCATGTTTTTTTTGATAGTTGTAATGTTTTTTATCAAATACGATACAAGGAATATTAAACTTTTCTTCTAGCTCGGCAGCCCATTGCCTTGTAAGCGAGGCTGGTACAATAACAATAATATTTCGTTTTCTCTCACACCAATACTGAGAGATTACTATCCCTGCTTCGATTGTTTTTCCTAACCCAACTTCATCACAAAGCATAACACCCTTTGATATTGGTGAAGAAAAAGCAAATAAAGCAGCTTGTATTTGGTGAGGATTCAACATGATTTTTGCATTAAAAAGTGTTTGACCGATTCTATCAGTACCATCGCCAAAATGATTTAGAGATAATTTTTCTGCTAGATATCTAGCTGAGTAGCAACTTTCCATCATTTATTCCTCTCATAAAAAGCCATATTATGTTTCATTAGATATTCTTTGCGTTCCTCGGTCATAAAGCGTTCTTCTAATGTTAAATCTTCACTTAATTGATATTCTACCAACTGTCCTTTTAATGACTTTGCATATATCAGCTTACCAATATTAAAATCAAATGAAATCAAGTATCTATCGAATAACTTATCATGTAGTGCACATAATAATAAACCATTCTCGCAGTCAGCTTTTTCAATTACATTTGATTCACTGGATGGAATAATATGAGAAGCAATTAGTATAGACGCAATGTTTTTCTCACATATTGCACACTTACATCCATACTTTGCAATCAAGTTATTTCGAAATAATTCCTGGACACTGCTATTGCGAGTAACAATTTCTCTTGCAACGGTTCCATTAATTCCATATTTGCTAATAAGATCATTGATTATCTTTTCGTTATTAGTGTCTTCTTTGACTAATTCAGTAATTTTCTTATTATCGATCGGAATGAATACAACACTTTCATTATTTTTGCATAGTTCCTCATAATCAAAGATAAAATGTGTATTAGTTTCCTTTAAGCAATTAAAGAATTGACACAATTGGAGTAGACTAGGAACTCTGTTTGCCCCAGTAGTAGTTCTTGCTGCTCTATTATATACACCGCCCTCATAAAGAATTTTAAAGCATTCAAAATAATCATCTTTGAAAGTCGATTTTAGAAAACCATTTGTAGATGAATTTTGAATATATCTACAAAGATTAATACATATTGGTGAAGATTTAAAAATACGGAAAAAAAGATTATAAGCAAATTCGTTATAATTATGCAATTGGTTATAACATTTCGTTGGATCAACGTCTTCATTAAATTTGTCTGGATAATCTTTTATTAAAGAATATAATTGCTTACCGTTCTCAGTTAATTGAAGAAGGTAAGTCGTCTTACCACTTTCTTCCACATAATATATTAACCCTAACCCTACCATAAATTCTGAACACCAAGCTGAAGCTACATTATCATTCAAATATAAATCACGATTTCCGTTTTTGTGTTTTAATACACCTTTACCAGTTAAAATTAAATAATTCAAAATACGACCAACTGGTGCTGGTCCAGAAATTAATTGTTTAAATTCGACGTTGTATTCGCTTAATTTTATATAATCGACTTTCATAATAAATCTCCTTATTTTAAAGTAATTATTACTTCTTGAATATCGATAGTCCCTTTTCCTTGTGAAGAATGCTCAAAATCTATATTCTTCACATCAACAAAATCATAATATCCCTTTGCTATTTTAACAATTTCTTCAACTGGAATAACGCCCCGATTTGAATAGCTAATAACTAAGGGAGTATTTTTGCTTTTACAGAAAGAAATGATATATTCAAATTCGTGAGCTACTTTATTTTTATAACTAAAAGCTGACTGAACTCTATCGTTGCGATACTTCGCTTTATGTTCTAAAACTGGATTATCATATTTACAAACCGTTTCTAGAACATGATAGAATCTTGAATATTGGTCTGCTGTGTAAGGTGAATCTAAATAAAAACATTTAACGTTATCCATTATTTTTTCTTCAAAGAGGATTTTGTAATCAAGATTGTAATGATAGTTTTCATAGGGAGATATTACAAAATCTTTAAAGTCATTTATTTTATCATAAAACAATTCATATATTGATAGTCTACGTAAAGGTAAAATTCTCTTATGGTCTTTATTCATATATTGAGCGAAGTGACCTGGAGTTGATTGAGCCTTACACATGACGCTCATAAGTACGGTTAAATAAAAATATTTTTTTGAAACATCACTAACTTGTTCAATAGCGTATCTAAATGAGTCAATATCTAAGCATTGCCATCCTGCAAAATATGTGTCAGTGTATTGGTCAACAAAAAACGAATAGTATTTTTTAGTTAAGTTAAATTTATATTGTTCGTCAAGATCATTATGAGCTTCTTCTAGTGAAGGTATAGAATAATTATCAAGCATACATTTAGAGATTACATACGAGTAATATTGAATATCGTTTGTTACAACTCTATTGCGTGATTTCAATGCATAACTAACAGAGTTGGTGCCAGCCATAATATCACATATAATATCTTTTGGCTCAGTTAAACTTTCTATTATTGGAATCAGTTCATTAAGTAATTTCCCCTTGTTTCCCATATATCTTATTGTTTGAATAAATGGATAATTGCTCATATTAAACTTTCTCCCAGATAATAATGTTATCTTTCAAAATAATATCACTGTATGTGTTTCTAGCCGTTAATAAACTTCTACTATTCTCATTTATTTTATCATCAAAATAATCAACTAGTTTGAAACCATTCATTAAAGCAATCTGAGTCAACAGCTTTCCAGTTGGAACATTTATTTTTCTAATTTTACTATCAGATATCTTCATCACAAGTTTTTTGCCTGGTTTTAGAACATAATGAATGTTTTTAATAACACGCTCCATTAATGTAAAAAATTCAAACACCACTTCTGCTTGCTTCGGCTCTATACTAAATAAAGTATGTATATATTCATTAATGAAATCATACTTTGTTAAATGTTTTTCTTTATACTGTTTCTTGCTAATATGATCATTGCCAATCATAGAGCTAGATAAGTCCATATAGTCTTTTGCAGTTTTACAAACCCCCATCCAATACAGCTCTAACTTTAATGTCTCCGCATATCTCACAGAAGATATATATGGTGGATTTGTTACTACTAAATCAACCTTATTTTCATAAGCTGAAAGATCAATGCTTGAAGAGTTTCCTTCTAAAATTTTAGTAGATGCTATATGTTGACCGAACTCTTCTACATAATTAATTCTCTTTTTTAAAGCTCGTTTGAACGTATCAATTACATGAATTTTTATTTTCCCTTCTGCTTCTAATCTACGCATTCTTTTGCTTATCCCAGGAAAAACATGAGCTGTATCAGCATTACTAACTTGTTTAACTATAGCAGACAAAACCCCTAACAGAAAATCGCTATATTTTTTTCTTTCGCTTTCTTCGATAAAATCAACTGTAGCAGGTATATTACGTCTTATTACAATAAGGTCGTTTTGCACAAAGTCTTTAAACCAATGCTCTCTATTTATACAAAATGGTTTTTCTTCTTCTGAAACCAAACCATTATCATTTTCCACTAATTCAATTATTCTACTTTCAAGTACTCTTAATATTCCTGTATCATAGTTTGAACTTTTTATCGTTGCAATAGATACTGATAAAGGATTAATTTCAACTCCAAGAAAATTTCTTTCTGCATATAACGATTCAACAGCTGTAGTCCCAGAGCCAACAAATGGATCAAAAACCAAATCACCATCATTAGTAAATTCTCTGATTGCAGCTCTTGGAATCGCTGGTATTAGTTTCCCATAATATCTATGAAAAGAGTGAATCCCCAATCTTTTTTCTTTTTTTACTTCATCAAGTGTACTTTTAAAATTACTATTCATATTGCAAATAAAATCCATTTCAATTACCTCTATACTTTTCTATGTCAACATTATTTTTTTTGCATAACTCAACAATTATCCTCTTAATCTTTATAGTTGGTTCGTATCTACCTGTTTCCCACCTATTAATTGATGCAAAGGACACGCCAAGCAAATCAGCAAATTCCTGTTGAGATAAAATAAGTTTTTCTCTTAATTCTTTAACTATTCGTTGGTAGTCCATACATGCCTCCTATTAGTAATCATTTGTTATAGTCATTATTATAACACTTTTTAATCATTTTGTCTATAAAATTGGAGATTTATATCTATTAAGCGTCATTTTTTTCTCAAATCGTTCAATTTATGGGGTAATCGTTCAAAAGGTGGGTAATCGTTCAATTTATGGGGTAATCGTTAAAAAGTAGGGTAATCGTTCAATAGTTGATTTGAAAACAAAAAAAGGACCTGTAAATAGCCTAATATTTGACTACTACAGGTCTCACTTTGTCTCGCTGCTGAGTGAAGATAGGGACTTTCCCCCTTTATTCAAAATAAAAAAGGCTCAATACGATTGTATCAAACCTATTCATCTAATATGGTGCTGGTGAAGGGACTTGAACCCCCATGTCCTTGCGGACAGCGGATTTTGAGTCCGCCGCGTCTGCCATTCCACCACACCAGCAAGCAAGTGAAATAATAGCATATTTTATCGCCTCTTGCAAGTATTTTTATTGACTTAAAAAATAAAATCGCAAGGGCTTTTATTCTAAACTCACAACGGCTTGCTTATTTTTGCGCAAAAAAGGCGATACTTTAACGGGTAAAATACTCTTTTTGCCGCAAGCCCCACAAGTCAATATTTTTGAGTATTTATTATAATATGTTGATTTGAAAGGGAGCGTTGTGATATAATACGTAAAAGTAATACTTATACTTAAAGGCGGTGCCGATTTATGATTGAACTTAAAGGGGTGTCAAAAACCTATAAACCTAAAAAAGGTCCCGCCGTAAAAGCGCTAAAAAACGTAAGCTTAAAGCTTGACGATGTGGGTTTGGTTTTTGTTTTGGGCAAAAGTGGCTGCGGCAAAAGCACCCTGTTAAACTGTATAGGCGGGCTTGACAGAATTGACGGCGGAGAAATAATCATAAACGGAAAAAGCTCGGCGGCGTTTTCTCAAAGCGACTTTGACAGTTACAGAAACACTTATTTGGGTTTTATCTTTCAAGAATACAACATTATTCAAGACTTTACGGTGGGCGCGAATATAGGGCTGGCGCTTGAACTTCAAGGCAAAAAGGCGACAAAAGAGGCAATTAACAGTATTTTGGCGGAAGTTGAGCTTGAAGGCTACGGCAACAGAAAACCCAACGAGCTTTCGGGCGGTCAAAAACAGCGCGTAGCCATCGCGCGCGCCCTTGTCAAAAGCCCCGAAATCATTTTGGCGGACGAGCCTACGGGCGCCCTTGACAGCAAGACGGGCGTCCAAGTTTTTGACACCCTAAAACACCTTTCAAAAACGCGACTTGTTTTGGTAGTTTCTCACGACAGAGAATTCGCCGAACAGTATGCAGACAGAATCATTACCCTTGCTGACGGCGTGGTAATAGACGACGTTCAGAAAAATACCGAAAGGGCGCAGGAAGTCACAAGCGGCTTAAAGGTAATAAAGGACAGAGTTATACACATCAACAAAGGCTACGCCCTTTCGGCGGAAGAGCTTGTGCTTATAAGGCAATTTGTGCTAAACAGCCAAAACGATACCGTCATTTCGCTAGACGGAAAAATAAACGAAAATATACGCAAAACTTCAAATATAACCGCCGAGGGAATACACGTTTTTAAGCAAACAAAAGAAGATAATATCGCCGTGGTTGAAGGTAAAAGCTTTTACTCCATACGTTCGCGCCTTCCCGTAAAAGACGCCTTTAAAATAGGCGCAAGCGCCTTTCAAAACAAAAAGTTCCGCCTTGTTATGACGATATTGCTTTCTGTTTTTGCATTTGTGCTTTTTGCCTTAACGGATACAATGGCAGTTTACAATATGCAAAATGCTCTGCTTTCTTCCATTTACGATGCCAAGCTTGCCAATTTGACGTATGAAAAATACTCCGCTTTCGGAAGCGAAAGCGAATTTGACGTTTATTACAATAAAGATTTTTTCAGCGAACAGGATTTAAAAACTTTAAGCGCAAAAAGCGGTGCCGAAATGAAGGGCGTTTATTCTAATTACAATTTGTCAGTGTTTAGCGACAGCCTTTACGCCGATTATACTTACGGCAGTTATTACGGCAATTCCGCAAGCGGCTTCATAGACGGCGACAAGGAGTATTTGGAGCAGTTAGGTTTTAGCATTACAGGCAACTACCCTTCAAATTACAGCGAAATCGCCATTACGGACTATATTTATCAAAGTTTTTATAAATACGACTATAAAGAAGGCAGGGAGGGAACGGCAAGAATAGCCGTTAACAGCAAGCAGGACATAATCGGAAAAACAATTTATCTGGGTTTATATTCTTTTACCGTAACTGGCGTAATTGACACGGGTTTTAACAGCAACGGCGAATACGATATTTTAAAGGAAGAAAACAGCAAAGACGTGCTGGAACAATGGCTTAGGCGCGAGGTTGCAAATTTAAGCATGCAAGCCGCGCTAAAATACGGTTATCACGGCTTGATTTTCGGGGCGAAAGGTTTCACCTCGTATTTAGCGGACGAAATCGCCTATTACGCCGCCATTTCCACCGTAGACTTAGCATGGAAATCTTCTTTATTTTATACCGTAACAGATGAAGAAGGTTGGAATTCTAAAACTTATATAAAATACATTTTAAAGCTATCGGACATTGACTCCGGCAGCATAGACTGGGTGGGCGAGGTAAAAACTTCTCTTGGCGAAAACGAAATTTTACTTCCAAAAAGCTTAAAGAACAAGTCGGAGGCTTCATACAATTTAACGCAACAGTTTTACGGAAATGATACTACGGGCAATTTTACAGTTGTGGGGTATTTTGAACCCAAACCCGACTCCTTGCCAAGCGAAAACGCAGAGGCGTGGGTCGTGCCGCAAGCGCTGTATGAAAAGTTTTACGAACAAAGCCAAAAAATATACGGCAGCGCAATCGCCCCTATGCACAACAGCAAAGTGGACATTCAAAACGCGCTGGATTTAAGCGGCGAAAAACAGGGCGGCTATTACTACGAAATGCAAAACGAAATATTAGTCGCGTTAAGGCTTTTTGACAATATTTTTGACGTATTAAAAAAGGTGTTCGTCTATTTGGGCATGGCTTTTGCAGTGTTTGCGTCGTTGCAGTTTGCAAACTATATAAGCGTGTCAATATCTTACAAAAAGAAAGACATAGGTATTTTAAGGGCGATAGGCGCGCGGGGCGCCGACGTTTACAGCATATTTTTTGCCGAAAGTTTAATTATAGCTTTAATTAACTTTACGCTTTCCGCCGTAATTGCCGCAGTGGTAAGCATCGCCGCAAACCTTGTGGTGCATAAATCGGGGCTGCCCATAAGCCTGCTCAATTTCGGTATAAGGCAAATAGCCATTTTGGCGGGGATTTGTATTCTTGTAGCCGCTGCCGCTTCTTTCCTGCCCGTTTACAAACTGGCGCGCAAAAAACCCATAGATACTATAAACGACAGATAATGTAAAATAAAAGCCATTAAGTAATGGGTTTTGTATAAAACCTAATTATCCACAAAAAAGCTTTTGACTTTAAATCCATTAAAGTTTTGTTTAAAGGGGGATTTTTTGATTTTCGGAGTCCCCTATGTTGATTTAAGATTCTAAAACTTATATACTTTTTTTAACGGCAGCTCTTCCAACCTAAGCATAAAGCGCGCTTTAATGGGCGTTAGATTTATATTTGAACTTCAAATCTCAATTAAATTGCTTAAAGCGGAAAACGAAATTTTAAAAATTACTAATTATTTGAAAGGGCTAACTCAATTAAAATAGTTAAAAAAAGATAAAATGAGCAATAAAACATTTCTTATAAAATAAAAGCCGCTTGGCTAAACGGCTTTTATTGGTTTTCCTTACTTATTTACCGCGCCGAAGCAAAAGCTATTGTTTGGTATAAATTAAAATGCCGCGCAAAGTTGTTCTTTCTTTTAAATTAAGATGTTGACATTTAAGAACATTTGTTCTATACTGTAATCAATGGACAGAACTATCTTGCATTGCGACCTAAATAACTTCTACGCGTCGGTAGAATGTATGGCGGACCCTTCCCTTAAAGACGCTTATGTTGCCGTGTGCGGAAACCCCTCCGAGCGGCACGGCATTGTGCTTGCCAAAAACACCGCGGCAAAAAAGATGGGCGTAAAAACGGGAGAAGCCATTTGGGAAGCAAAACAAAAGTGCCCCCAGCTTGTGGTGGTAACACCGCATTTTGACCAATACGTCACCTATTCAAATATGGTTAAGGACATTTATTTAAGCTACACCGACAGGGTGGAAGCTTTCGGGCTTGACGAATGCTGGCTTGACTTAACGCGCTATACCGACAAAAGCGGAAAGGAAATCGCCGACGAACTGCGCCAAAAAGTAAAGGAAACAACGGGGCTTACCATATCGGTAGGCGTGTCCTTTAATAAAATTTTTGCAAAACTGGGCAGCGATATTAAAAAACCCGACGCCACAACTGTTTTAGACAGAGGCAATTACAAGGAAAAAATCTTTTCTCTTCCCGTTGAGGAACTGCTTATGGTGGGCAGGCGCACAAGGCAAGAACTAAACCGCTTGAATATTTATACCATAGGCGACCTCGCAAACGCCGACGACAAGCTTTTGAGTATGCGCTTTGGCATAAACGGCGCTAAAATGAAGGCTTTCGCATCGGGTGAAGAGGACAGCCCCGTTACAGCAAACGGAATGGAAGGGCGGGTGAAAAGCGTGGGACACGGCACAACAACAAAGCAAGACATAACAAATCTGACTATGGCTAAGCAGACTATTTACGCGCTTGCGGAAATGGTAGCTACGCGAATGAGGAGATACAACCTTAAAGGGCAGGTGGCGCATATAAATTTGCGCTTCAACGATTTAGAGCATAAAGGCAAGCAATGTAAACTTTCCTCCCCCACTTACTGCGCTTCCGATATAGCGCAAAGCGCCTACAATCTTTTGAGGGAAATTTGGAATCCCTCAAAAGATTTGCCCGTAAGGACGCTGACGGTAACTATGTCTTGCCTTACCGACGCAAACGAAGGACCCCGTCAATGCACTTTTTTTGACGAAGTTCCCCAAAAGGAAGAAAAAATGGAAAGGGCGCTTGATAAAATACGCGCGAGATACGGCTATTCGGCAGTAAAACGCGCCATACTCTTAGACAACGTAATTTTAACGGATAAGTTTTGCGAGGAGGACGACTTACTGCCCTTTAAGCGCAATATGCCATAAGACGAAATGGCAAAGGTTTTAATTTTAAAAGTATATTATTTATGCCAAAAATGTTCTTGTATAAATGTAGGATAGAAGTAAAACGCCGACAAAGCAAAAAAATCAAAATAATAAAAACCTTTCAGCCTATTTGCTTTTGTTTTAAACTGCCCCGCCGCTCCATATGTGCGGCGGGGTTTTTAATAATAAACTAATTAAAAACGGGGCGCCAAATAAAGGGACGCCCCGCCTATGCCAAAACTATTTCAATTGAACCGCTTTTGTTTTAATGGCGCTTTAAGGTCTTTATTCTTTTAAGAAATCCCAAGCCCCGCGCTGGCATAGCCCGCGACGACGGCAGCCAAATCAAGGCCGCCCGTAACATCTGCGGAGAAAATTAAGAGCAGCCTTGTTCCCGCATCAACGGGAATATTCAAGCCGCTAGTTATGCCGCTGCTTATATCGCCGACAGAAATAAGTCCCGTAAGGGGCGGCGCAAGCGTAACTACCGCGCCGGGAACTTCAACAAAGTCGTCGTTAGGGGCGGTGGATTGAAATAACCGCGCCGTTATCGTTACCGTTGAGGCGAGCAAGCTCAGACCGGCGCTTATACTCAAATAAGCCGCCAAAGAAGTTATAACTCCGTCTCTGGGCATTGAGAAAGCAAAGTTTGTCACCCCCAGTAGGTCTATTGTTCCGCCTACGGCGGAGATTCCCGGAAGGTTAAGCCCAAAACCGATTGCGCTGGAAGTGTTAAGCAATCCTCCCAGCACCGTTGCCAAAGCTACTGGCGTTCCCGATGCGAAGGGAATAATTGCCCCCTCTCCCGTGGGGCCTGTGGGACCCGTTTCTCCTGTGGAACCGGTAGCTCCCGTAGCGCCTGTGGCTCCTGTTGCGCCTGTGGTGCCTGTGGGACCCGTGGCGCCCGTGGCGCCCGTGGTACCCGTAGCGCCTGTTGCTCCCGTTGCTCCCGTGGTGCCCGTCGCTCCCGTAGCACCTGTTGCGCCCGTTGTTCCTGTCGGACCTGTTGCCCCTGTGGCTCCTGTTGCGCCGGTAGGACCCGTGGCCCCGTTTGCTCCTGTGCCGCCCGTGGGACCTGTCGCGCCGTTAGCTCCCGTGGGACCCGTGGCACCTGTAACGCCGCTGGCTCCCGTGGGACCTGTCGCGCCTGTGGAACCTGTTGCGCCGTTAGCTCCTGTTGCGCCTGTTGCGCCTGTTGCGCCTGCCGGTCCTTGCGGACCTACTGGACCTTGCGGACCAATCGGACCTTGCGGACCTTGCACTCCTTGGGGACCTTGGGGTCCTACCGGACCTTGGGGTCCTTGCGGACCCGTCGGACCTTGCGGACCCGTCGGACCAGTGGGACCCGTTGAGCCTACGGTAGCGCCCGTCGGACCCGTGGGACCCGTGGGGCCGGGAAAGCCTCGCGGACCTTGGGGTCCCCGCGGACCGGGAGGTCCGACTAAATCGGGTCTTACGACGCCTGAGCAGCATCTCGTTCTAAATCTTTCATCGTTACAAAACATATATCATTTTCCTTTCAAACTTTCAAAGTATTTCTTATTATATAAGTATTGAGGAGAAGAAGGCTTGAAAGCCCCCGCCCTTTCGTTGTATTTTTGAGCCTCTTTGTAATCTTTTAATTTGTCGCAAATTACGCAAAGCTGTAAAGCGGGAACATACCCGTAATAATCTTTCTCCACAAAGCCCAAAGCGTTTTGGGGTAGAGCGCAATCAAGTGCCCTTTCATACCAATACTTTGCCTCCTGTAATCTTTGCTCTTTTAAAAACAGCTCCCCTATGCGGCAAAGCAGTTCGCCGCGCGGAGGGGCGTAAGACAGCCCTAAAAGGGCGCTCTTTAACGCCATTTTTGCATCTCCCGCCCTTTCATAGCAAAAAGATAAGTCTCTCGCGGCTGTAAGCTGGTTTTCAAACCACCCTTGTCCGCTGTGCAAATAATCTTCAAAAACGGCTATTGCCTGCTCAATTTTTTCGTTAAACATAAGCTCTCTGGCGTAGTAAAAGCGCGTTCGCGGCGCAGCCTTTCCTTTTTGCATTTGAGCTTGTAAAATCTTTAAGTTACGCCCCGTTGCGGGAGCTTTTATTTTTCGGTGTTCAACTTCTATATCTGAATATATTTTTTGCCCGATAACTTCAATAGTTTCGTGCACGGGGTCCTGCCAAAGGGGGTTAAACAGCCTGTTTACAAGCCTTTCTCGGTAAAAACTAAACGTCGGCTCTCCCGCGTCGTTAAAAGCAACGTTATAGAGCATATAGACGGCTGCCGTCTGCGCCGTCAATTCTTCTTTAAGTTTTTTGAGTTTTAGGAGGTTTTGATTTGTCATAATGTCGTCGGCGTCAAGCCACATCAAAAAATCGCTTCCACCCTTTGAAAAAGAAAAGTTGCGCGCGGCGGAAAAATCTTCAATCCAAGGAAAATCGTAAACTTTTTGCGTATAGCGCAAGGCAATTTCTTTGGTATTGTCAAGAGAACCCGTATCAACGATAATTATTTCGTCAACGGCATCTTTTACGCTGTCAAGGCAGCGGGCGAGAACTTGACTTTCGTCGCGCACAATCATACATAAACTTATAGTTATCATTTTTTACCCTAATAAAATAGTATGAAAATATCTCCTTTTCTGTTAAGAAAGGCGCGCGCGAAAGAAAAAATGCGCCCAAAAAATTCTTCTTTTCTTTTATTCAAAAATATGGTAAAATTAAAAATGGAAAAAGGAAAAATGGAAAATTTGACTTTCATAATGGAAAATTATTTGGAGGCGGTATACGAGCTTAGTCAGGAAAAAGGCTTTGCGCGCATATCCGATGTGGCGCAGCGCTTAAACGTAAGCAAGGCTAGCGCCAGCAACGCAATGCAGTCTCTTTTGGCAAAGGGGCTTATAAATACCGAAAAATACCGCGAAATTTACCTTACCGACGAAGGCAGGAAATTTGCCGAATGGACAGCAAAAAAGCACCGCGCAATTAAAAGGTTTTTTACCGAAATATTAAAGGTGGACGAAGAAATCGCAGACAGCGACGCCTGTGCCATTGAACACGTAATAAGCAACGCTTCCCTAAAAGCTATTGAAAAATTTTTAGAAAAAGACGAAAAATAAAGCTCGGTTTTGCGGCGGCGTTAGAGTAAAAATATTATTTTATTTTGCATAGTGTTCTGCACTTAAATATATGACATTAGTCAAGCCCCTATAAAGCAATTAAGCTTTATAGGGGCTTTTTGGGGGAGTAAAGTTGGAGGGAACTAAGGTTTGCTTTTGCATAAAGTTTCGCATTTTACAGTAAATCTGCTTAAACCATGCCCTAGAAACGGTATTACCAAATGTTAATACAAGCCAAATAAATATGCGCTTAGACTTGTTTTCACGGTAAGCTAAATATCAAATCCTTACACCTATCTTATAGCCGCGGCAATTACTTTTCTTTTTGCCCCTGCTCATTATTCTTTTCTTCCTTTGAGGAAGCGCAGGAAGAACAGTTTAATGAGGCGTAGGGACAGCTTGCGCAGCTTGAACAGCAGCCCGCCTTGCCTTTCTTCTTTTTTATTATCGCGCCTATGACCGTGCCTATTACTATGACTGCGGCGGATACTATTATAATGATTTCAAAAGGACCCATAGATTATCTCCTTTTATGTTGGTTATTTGTTCTTTTTGCCTTTTCCCAAAAAACTCTTCTTTTTGTTGTAAGTTGTTATGCAAAGGGCGGTTAGGGCTGCAAGCGCTAAAAATATAAAGCCCGTCCACCACCAGCTTCCCGCGACGTAAACAACCGTGCCCGTTATATAAGAAGCCGCAATCCAAAACAGCAAAGTATTATTAAAAGACTTTTTGCCGGGAAGTTCCGCTTTTGCGGTAGCTACCGCCGCAAAGCAAGGTATGGTTATCATATTAAAGGCTATAAAGGCAATAAGCGCGGGAACGGTAATATTTGTCGCCTTAATCATCTGCACTACGCTGTCAATGCCTTCAAGCGCTTCGTTGGGGAAAAACCCCGCGGTAATACTTGCCGCCAAAGTGCCGAAGGTTGCGATAACGTTTTCTTTTGCGATAAGCCCCGTTAAAGCCGCTACCACAAACACCCAGCCGAATGCGCCCAGTTGGCTGCCGAAGCCTAGTGGGGTAAATACGGGCTGAATCAGCTGCCCTACGCCCGCTAAAATGCTTTGACCCATTTGTTCGTCGGGAAGATAAGTCCAGTTCCAGCTGAAATGGCTTATAAACCAAATGACAATGGTGGAAGCCAAAATAATTGTAAAGGCTTTTTTGACAAAGTGTTTAGCCTTGTCCCAAAGGTGAATCATCAGGTTTTTAAATTGAGGGGCATGATAAGAGGGCAGTTCCATAATAAAGGGGGGCGCTTCCCCTTTCAATGTGGTGCTTCTCATTAAAATTACCGAAATAATCGCCACCGCAATACCCAAAATATACATTGAGTAAGTTATAATGTCGGCGTTGCCTATGCCGAACTGCATTACGATAGCGCCCGAAACGGCTACCAAAATGGGAAGTTTCGCGCCGCAGCTGAAAAAGGGTATGACCCTTATGGTGGCGGTGCGCTCCCTTTCGTCGGCAAGCGTGCGGGTGTTAATCATTGCGGGAATTGAGCAGCCGAAGCCCATTATCATAGGCATAAAAGCTCTGCCCGAAAGCCCGAAACGACGGAAGATTCTGTCCAAAATAAAGGCGACGCGCGCCATATAACCGCTGTCTTCCAATATAGAGAAAAAGAGGAAGAGCAGTAAGATTTGCGGCAAAAAGGAAAGCACGGCAAAAAGCCCGCCTAAAACGCCGTCGCTAACAAAGCCCACAGACCATTCGGCTACGTTGCCGCTTTCCATAGCGCCCCTTACCAAATCGGTTAAAGCGCCCGTGCAGGTGTCTAACAGGTTAAATAAAATTACGCCGGGAGAGTTGATTGAACCCTCGCCCAAAACGCCCTCAAAGAAAGTGCCCTCAAATGATACCCATTGGGGGTTGATTGCCCCCTTTAAGAACAAAAAGTTTTCGCTGAAAGTTAAGTGGAACACCAAAAAGAGTATGAGCAAAAAGATAGGTATGCCCGCCCATTTGTTGGTAAGCACTTTGTCTATTTTGTCTGATTTGGTAAGCGCGCCTATCGGCGGCTCTTTTTTGTGCGACTTAATTTGTTTGTTGGCGAAGTTTTTAGATATATATTTATATCTTTCGTCGGCGACAATAGCTTCAAAGTCGGAGCCGAAGGTGTCGTTGCTGAAACTTGCTTTAAACTCCTCAATCATTTTGATTAAAGGTTTATGCATTTCCACTTCAAGCATATCAAGTTCCACAAGCTTTATGGCGTGGAAAAGAGGGTTATCCACCGAACCGCCCCCTTCAAGGGCAATACGCACGTCGTTAATAAGGTGCATTAAGGAAGAATCTTTCAAAACCGTCTTGCCCTTCCTGCCCTCTTTGCCCGCCTGATACGCCCTTTGCATCAAAACGTCAAGCCCTTTTTCTTTGAGCGCGGAGATTTCCACAACGGAAAGCCCCGTCATTTCTTCAAGCTTTTTTGCGTCAAGCTGCACGCCCGTGCGCTGAATTTCGTCCATAAAGTTAAGCGCGATAACCATAGGGACGTCAATTTCCATAATTTGCGTAGTTAAGTATAAGTTGCGTTCAAGGTTTGTGGCGTCAACTATGTTAATTACGCAGTCGGGTTTTTCCTCTAAAATGAAGTTGCGCGTTATGACTTCTTCGGGGGTATAGGGCGACAAGCTGTATATGCCGGGCAGGTCTACGATAGAAACGTTTTCGGCAAGTTTTTTGTATGTACCCTCTTTTTTGTCAACGGTTACGCCAGGCCAGTTGCCGACATGCGCGGTTGAACCTGTAAAACTGTTAAAAAGCGTCGTTTTTCCGCTGTTAGGGTTTCCGGCAAGCGCAAATTTAAGCATTGTCTTCTACCTCCAACATAACGTAAGCCGCCTCGTTTTTTCTCAAAGTCAGCTCGTATCCCCTTATGGTAACTTCCAAAGGGTCACCCAAAGGGGCTTTTTTTCTTAAAACAACTTCTGTGGAAGGCGTAACACCCATATCAAAGAGGCGGCGGCGTATTTTCCCCTCTCCCCCCACCGATTTGATGACGCCTTTTTCGCCTATTTTAAATTCTTCAAGGCTTTTAAGCATTTTTTCCTCCTATTTATGCTACTAATATTTTTTGCGAAATATCATTGTCAAGAGCTAACCTCCCCTCCTTGACAATACAAATGCTGTTTCCGCTGTTGTGGAAAAGCACGGTTATAGCGGAGTTTATAGTTATGCCCAAACTTTCAAGGTGTTTTTTTACCTTTTCGGGGGTTAAAATTCTAACAATCCTTAAAGGTACGTTTGTGGGGGCTATGGCTAGCGGCATAAGTTTTCCTCCTGTCTTTAAGGAAACATACATTAAATGTTTATTTTCCTTAACAATGTTATATTACACTAACATAGTATCAGAACATTAACTTTTAGTCAATAAAAACCGCTCAAAAAGCAAAAGAAATCACAGATTTTTTTATGTCATATACTCAAAAATAGAAACCTTGCAAATATGCCAGAAAATTATAATAAATTAGTCATCTCCTTGGTTTCTATTTAATCAAGATGTTGTTTTTTTTGCTTAAAAATGATATACTGATAAAAACTATAAGACTAAGGCTAAAAATGACACAACAATATGAAGTATCTAAATATTACATAAAAAACTGTTTACTTATCAACGCAGATGTCCTTGACACAGAGCTTTTTAATAAAGAGTTTATTGACCTTATTGTTACTTCTCCTCCGTATAACGTTGGAATTCAATATGGAACGAATGATGATATTTTAAGTTATAATGATTATCTTATTTTTTCTGAAAAATGGCTTACCAATTGTTACAAATGGAGTAAGAGTCAAGCAAGATTGCTTTTAAATGTTCCGCTAGATAAAAACAAGTTAGGAAAGCAAAGTGTTGGGGCAGACATAACTACTATCGCAAAAAAAGTGGGATGGAAATATCATTCTACAATTATTTGGAATGAAGGAAATATTTCACGACGTACAGCTTGGGGCTCTTTTAAATCTGCTTCTGCACCTTATGTTATTGCTCCAGTTGAGCTAATTATTGTATTATACAAAGATGAATGGAAAAAAACTAATGGAACTAAAATTAGCGACATAACAAAAGAAGAGTTTTTAAAATGGACTAACGGAGTTTGGACATTTAATGGCGAGAGTAAAAAACGCGTTGGTCATCCTGCACCTTTTCCAAGAGAGTTGCCTAAGAGATGCATAAAACTATTTAGTTTTGTTGGTGACACAGTCTTTGATCCTTTTTTAGGTAGTGGGACTACGCTGCTAGAGGCTGAGGCTAACAATAGGATTGGGGTTGGAGTTGATATAGATTTTGATTACTGTAAACTGGCCTTAAATAGGTTAGAAGAAAATAAATGAGGAATACTATGAAAAGTCAAATTAATCAATCTGAGTTAATAATGGAATACTTTAAAAGTAATCCTAATAGAGACATTGCTCACCCTGAAATCGTAGATTGGGTTGTTGAGGAATACAAAAAAAGAACTGGCGATGTTTTTAGAGACCCCGATAGAGGCATTAGAAAGTTAGCTCAAAATGGATATCTTATAAAAATTTCCAAAGGTGTTTATCGTTACGAACCTGATAATATTGTTATTAGAGAGCTTGAAGATTTTACAACTGAACAAAAACATCAAATTTTAAAAAGAGATGGCTATAAATGTGTAATATGTGGTCGTGGTATTGCTGATGGAGTAGAGTTACATGTTGATCATATAAAACCAAAGGATTTAGGCGGTAAAGCTACCATTGAGAACGGACAAACTCTATGTGCACAACATAACTATAGAAAGAAAAATTATAAACAAACTGAAACAGGAAAAAAGATGTTTATACGTCTCTATGAGTTAGCTAAAAGCATAGGCGACAAAGATACCGAAGACTTTTGTAGAGATATTCTTGAGGTATTTGATTCACATAATATGAATGGTCATATAGATTGGAAAAAATAGCTTTCTTAGCCCAGCGCAACGTCTAAAACCATCATTAAAACAAAGCCCGCCATAACGCCCCAAGTGCCGAAATGGGGTTCGTCGCTCATTTTTGCGTCGGGTATCAAGTCTTCGGCGACTACAAAAATCATGGCGCCGGCAGCAAACGCCAAAAGCCAAGGCTGTAAAATAGAAATATATGCCGCTAAAAAATAGCCTATTACGGCAAAAACAGGTTCAACGGCGCCGCTGCCCATGCCGAAAAGAAAAGCCTTTTTGCTGCTACCCATATCGTTTTTTAAAGGAAGCGCCACCGCTGACCCTTCGGGCAGGTTTTGAATGCCTATGCCTATTGCAAGCCCTAATGCGGCAATGTATGCGGCAGGCTGACCCGTCGTAGCCGCAGCGCCGAAAGCAAAACCTACCGCCAAGCCCTCGGGAATATTGTGTATGGTTACCGCTAAAAACATTTTGGTGGATTTTTTCAAGGAAATACGGGGACCTTCTTCTATATTTGTTCCTTTATGAATGTGGGGCACAACTTTGTCAAGCAATACTAAAAACAGCCCCCCTATTATAAAACCCACAGCGGCGGGCGACCAACTAAAAGCGCCCCATGAAGCGTAGTGCGCGTCGGCAAGGGCGGGTATAAGCAAAGACCACACAGAGGCCGCTATCATTATGCCCGATGCAAAACCTAAAAGCAGCGTATTTATTTTTGGCGAAATATCTTTTTTAAAGAAAAAAACCGTTGCCGCGCCGGCGGTAGTCATCGCAAAAATAAAAGATATGCCAAGTATAACCATTGCAGTGTCACTCATTTGAAGCTTTTCTCCGTCCTTTTCTTTTTGTTGTATTTTAGCATTACTTAAAAAATTAAGCAACCAAAAAAACTTTCTCTATCAGGTTATGGAATTGTCTTAACCGCCCTTTCAAAAAGTTTTCGCAATTAGATATCAGTCCATTTATCATTTTGTAGCTTCTAAATAAAAAAGAACTGCATCAACGCTTATCCCCGATTATTTTGCATAAAAAATCTTTTAATCAACGCTTTTCCCCTATTGCCTTGTCGGCGGTATTGCGAAAGCAATAATAAAAATCTATAAAAAGCTAACGGCAGTTTTTTATTTGGCAAGCAGCTTGGGGTAATATCCCTCACCGCCGCCAAAAAATCTTATTCCAACACAAAATCTTATTCCAACACAACTTTATTTTTTTACGAGATTAAACAAAGGCTTTTGTCGTTTTAACTGTCGCGCAAGCATAACGCCTCCAAATTGTTTTTGGAGGCGTCAAAAACTTGCTTATGAAGAAAATAAATCTTAAAGAGGAGTAAACTTGCCGATAGTTTCTTTTACCTTTTTCGCTTCGGCATATTCTATGGGATAAAGGTCGTTTCTGTTCATATAATCAAAACACTCATACTGCTTTTGAGTAATGTCCATGTGAATACTGCCCAAGGTAGAACGCATTTGAGGGCAGCTGCTTTCTAAAATAGCGTTCATATAGAGTTTAGCCAGATTTTTTAGGTCAGTTAAAATGTCTTTTGCAATTTGTTCGTCGTTTAATTGTTTTTTCATAAAAAATTTCCCCCGCTTTAAGATTGGTGCGATTTCAAGTAAGAGTAAACGGAATTAAAATTCTGTTTGCTGCTTTCTTTTAAATCCTTGATGAGCTTTTTTAACTCTTCGTTTTGAGTTAAGGACAAATAAGTTTCCAGCTTTTCATAGTGAAGCTGTTCCGCGTCCAAAATGTCGTTGATACCTTGCAGATTTTTTACTGCCATTTGCTGAGTCATATAATACCTCCCTTATAATATTGTTTTGCCCCGAGCGCCCAAAAAATATACATTTTTTGCTTTCAGAGAAGTATCTATAAGTTACAAAAGAAAAAAGTTAGTTTTTATTCTAGTTATGCAAAGGTAAAATGCCGTAGCAAATATAGATGAAATGCTTTTGGCAGTCTGCTGACCGCAAAACCGAAAAGCTTTAAGAGTAGCTTTACCTGCAAAAAATAATAAAAGGTTATATTTTTCAAAATAGTAAAAAACAATAAAATGTAAAATCAATAAAATTGCTTATTGCCTTTTATAACTTATTACATTTAAAAAGAATAGAGAAACGAAAACAAAAATTACAGCTCTTTAACGCTTTGTCTTTTAATTAAATCAGGCTTGTATAAATATAAATTCGTTTGCTTTTCGCCCTTTAAGCGCGCGCTGACCACTTCGCATATTTTCGCGCTTAACTGCTTGGTATCTTGCCTTACGGAAGTCAACGGCACCGAAAGCATTGAAGAAAAAAGTAAATCGTCAAAGCTGGTTACGGAAATATCTTGGGGTATTCTCATATTTGCTTCCTGAGCCGCCTTATAAAAACCGTATGCCATCATATCGTTGGACAAAAACAGGGCGGTAATATCTCTTTGTAGCAACAGTTTACCCTTTTGGTATCCGCTTTCAAACTGATAATCGCCGTTTTCAATGCGGTCTTGCACAATTTCAATTCCAGCGCCAAGCAAAGCGCTGCGGTAGCCCTCAAAGCGTCTTTGAGCCGACGCGCTTATAGCGGGACCCGTAATGCACCCTATCTTTTTATGCCCCATTTCAATTAAATGCTCTACCGCTAATTTTGCGCCCAAAGTGTCGTCGGTGGCTATTACGGGGCAGTCCATATCGGGGAAATAGCGGTCAAAGGCAACGCAGGGTATTTTGTTTTCGCTGAATTTTTCTAAAATATAGTTCCCCGAAAGGGAGTTGTTTGCCGTGCAGAAAATCAAGGCGTCAACGCCTCTGCTAAGCAGCAAGTCAACGTATTTGTTTTCTTCCTTTACGTTGTCGTTAGTGTTGCAAAGCATTATGCTGTAACCCTTTTCGCCAAGTTCCTGTTCAACGTTTTTTGCAATTTCCGCAAAGAAAAGGTTGGTTACGTCGGGAATTAAAAAACCAATTATTTTAGTCTTTTTTGTAACTAGCCCTACTGCAACGGAATTGGGCACATAATTGTGCTTTTTGGCAAGCTCTAAAACAAGCTTCTTCTTTTCGCCGCTGACGCGCACTTCTTTGTTGTTTAAAATCAAAGAAACGGCGGTGGGCGAAAGCCCGCACTGCCCGCTTAACCATTTTAAGGTTACTCTCATTTATTTTTCCTTAATAAAGTTTTCTACTTCACTTTCGGAGGGCATTGACTGCTGTGCGCCGCGCTTTGTAACGGTTAAAGCGGCGGCGGCGTTGGCATAACGGCAGGCTTCAAAAAAACTTTCGCCCTTTGCTATGCGGCAGGCAAGCGCGCCTATAAAGGTATCGCCCGCGGCTGTGGTATCCACAGTCTCAACTTTATGCGCGGCAATCATTTGGGTAAATTGACCGCTGTGTGCAAGACACCCTTCGCTGCCAAGGGTAATTATAACATTTTTTACGCCGAGTGACAAAAATTTATTTAAACAATCTGAAATATTTTCCTGTTCGGTAAGAATACGCGCTTCCGTCAGATTGGGGACGATTATATCGGTATTGGCATACGCTTCGGCGCTAAGCTTTATTGCCGGCGCGGGGTTAAGTAGCGTAGTCATACCCATTTTCTTTGCCAGCTTTAAGCCTTCAAACACATTTTCGCTTTTGGTTTCAAGCTGGGCGACAAAAAGGTCGCTTTTGCAGGCGTTTTTTTGCAATACTTCTTTATAGTCGTCAATGCCGTAGCAGTAATTCGCGCCGGAAGAAAGTATTATTCTGTTGTCGCCGTTATGTAAAATAACTACGGCGACGCCGCTTGCGCACTGTTTGGTTACAACGTTTGAAACGTCAACGTTAAAACCCAAAAGGGTATTTTTTAACTGCGCGCCGAAAAGGTCGTTTCCCACGCCCCCCAGCATAACGACATTACCCCCTAAAAGGGATGCCGCAACAGCTTGGTTTGCGCCTTTTCCGCCACTATTGCATAAAAACTCCTCGCCGTGAAGCGTTTCGCCCGCCTGAGGAAGGGTGGGCGTCCTTATGGACATATCCATATTAAGGCTGCCCATAACGTAGATTTTTTTCATAAAGTAAGCTCCGATATCTAGTCTAGCAATTTTGCGGCTTTTACCGTATCCGCCGCAAGCTGCCTTATACTCATTGTTTTATGGTTTCTGATGTAAGTTTTAAGCGTGTCGCCTATGGGCGCCGTCCATTTTTCCTTCAACGTCTTATCGGTATGGATAATTCCCAAGCAAGTTGCGATTTGAGCCGCGTTGCAGTCAGCGTCAAATCCTATCATAGAAATAATGTGCATTGTTTTGTCAAAGTCGCCGCCGCCGTAGTAAAGCGCGGCAACTTCCGCCGCAGCGTTGGGGTAGGCGTGTATCCAGTTGTATATTTTATATTTTTCGCGTAAAATCTGCCAGGCGCTTTCCCAGTCTTTGCAGCGCTCACAGGTTTTATAGGCAAACTCAACGACGGAAAAGTATTCGCTTTTTGGGGGGATATAGCTTATTGTTTCTTTAAGAAGCTGTTTTACGTCGGCAGTCACATAGGAAAGCGATACCAAAACGGCATTAAAGATTTCTCCCAATACGCCGTTGTTGTGGTGTGAAACTACGCCGTCCGCATAAGCTAGTTTAAGCGCCAGCAAAGGATTTGCGGGGGCGACCTGACCGCAAACTGCGCCGCGCATTTGCGCCCCTATCCACTCTCTGTAAGGATTGTTTTCGTAACCCGAACGGGGAGGGTATATTCCGTTTTTAATATTCCTTAGCGCCCATTCTTCGGCTGACCAGCCGAAAGTTATAAGCGCCGTCCACATTTCCGCTATGTCGGCGGAGGTTAAGTTTTTTCCCTTTTCTTCAAGCGCCCTTAAAAAAGCGACTTCGTAGGTAATGTCGTCGTTATAGGTGTTGGGCTCCCTGACATAGCCGTGTATTTCGCCAAAGGTTTCTCTTATATTTTCCGTGGTGTAGCCCTCAATAGCCGTTCCAAGCGCTCCCCCCACGATTTGCGCAAGCCAGCCGTAATAAGTTTGGGCAAAAAAATGTTTTCCTTCTTTATCTACGGGAGTGTATGTTCTTTGGCAGTCTATGCTTGACAATATTTTTTCTAAACTGTCGTATGTTTCGTATTTAAAATATGGATGGTCTTTAATTTTCGGCGCGTTGTTAAGGATATGCCAAATACGCCAGGTAACGCGGTTGAGGTTTGCCATATCGTTTTTTTCCAAATAGGCAAAGCCCTCGTCAATAAGTTCTTCCGCTTGGCTCACGTCATAGCCCATATTGCCGTAATCGGCAATTGCGCCTACAATGACCCTTTCGGGCGCGCCCGAACCGGGAACGTTGGACGTCCATTTGGATTTTAACATAATGTCGTCCATTTCTTCAACTTTTTGACTAAAAAGCCATCCTTGTTCCTCTTCTTTCAAGATTTTTGGCTTTGCGCCGCACATAAGTTCGTATTCTCTAAGCCATGCTTTTTTCATCGTCCTTGTCTTTCCTTTTTTGTATTCTTTTTTTATTCCTGACTGAAAAAATTACCAACGCTATTACCGTCATTAAATAGGGCAAAGTATTAAGCAGTTCGTAGGGCACATTTAACGCCGTTTGAGCCGAAATGGAAAAAGCCGTTACTATGCCGAAAATGAAGGTGAAAAGCATAGTCAGGTAAGGTATGCCGCTTCCCATTGCTTCGGCGGCAAGACCTATAAAGCCCCGCCCCGCTATCATTCCGCTGTTAAAAGTGCCCAAATACGCCATTGACATATATACACCGCCAAGCCCCGCGAATACGCCCGCAATTACCAAAGCGGTAAACTGCGTTTTTTTGACGGAAATGCCCACAGATAACGAAGCCTGCGGGTTGTAGCCCACCGCCCTGATGCGCAGCCCGAGTTTAGTGCGTTTAAGCAGAACGTCAACGACTACAACGCTTAAAACCGCAAGGTAAAACAGCACGCTTTGCTCAAATACAGCGCCCAAAAGCGGAATGTCTTTTAAAAACGGAATAGAAATATCAGGTATGCGCGTGCTGGGCGCCGCTTCGGTGTTGCCCTTGCTTCCCAAAAGCGCCTGCATAACAAACACGCACAAACCCGTCGCAAAAATATTAAGAGCTACACCCGACAATACCGAGTTGGTTTTAAGGTTATGGGCGCAGTAATATAGCAGCATTCCCATTAAAATACCGCTCGCGACGCCGCAAAGCGCGCCCACCGCCCAGCTTTTTATATAAAAACTCGCAAGGGCGCCCATTAAAGCCGAAACGGACATGCTGCCTTCAATATTTATATTTAGTATGCCCGCCTTGTTTGACACAAGCGCCGCTAAGGAGGCAAATAAAATAGGTATGCTCAAAGAAAGACATGTGCCTATGAATTGGTTGCTTGTAAGTAACTGCCAGATATTCATAGACCTTCCTCCTTTGTTTTTTTGTTTTTGCCTAAGACAAAAATATGTTTATATCTGCTCATGAAAGCCGTGCCCGCAACGACGATTATTATAACCGCCTGTATAATGCTGACAATTTCGCTTGCCACGTCGGTATTTGCCGCCATAATAACGGCGCCCGTTCTGAGGTAGGATAAAAACAACGCCGAAAAGGGCACTAAAAAAGGATTGTTTCCCGAAAGAATTGCCACGATAAAACCGTCAAAGCCGTATCCCGGCAATGTTTTCCAACTAAAACGGGCGTCCGCCGAAGCAAGAATTTCCGCCGCGCCGCCAAGCCCCGCAACGGCGCTTCCGATAATTTGTGAGTAAATTACCGCCCCCGTAGGGTTAAGCCCCGAATATTTAGCGAAGTTGGCATTATTGCCCGTCAGCCTAATCGTGTAGCCCCATTTAGTTTTATAAATAAAGATTCCCGCTAATATAACTACCGCCAAAGCAAGAATTATGTTTGTAGTGAGATAAGTCCCCTGTAAAAGAGAGACGAAACGGTTCTCTTCGGGTATAAGACCCGTCGCCACGTCGCCGTAGTTTTCGTCTTTGAAAAAGTTTTGCAAAAAGAACATGCCCACCCAAAGCATTATAAAGTTAAACATAAGGGAAACGACAAACTCGCTTACCCCCAGTTTTGCCTTTAACAGCGCGGGAACGCTTCCGATAACCCCCGTTATAACTGTTCCCGCAAGGCAAGCCAAAAGAACGGCGAAAAACCCCGCGCCGGGAAGAGCAATTGCTGTTACCGCCGCGGTAAGCCCGCCTATATAAAAGCTGCCTTCCCCTATCATATTAAACTGACCCGCTTTAAGCATTATGCAGGCGGCAACGCCCGCAAAAATTAAAGGAACGGAATTTCTAATTACTTCTGCGCGCCAAAAGCTGTTTTTTAAGGGACCTGTTAAAAGAGTAATTATCGCATACCCCGCGTTTTTGCTTGTAAGCAGCAAAATAACGCAGGAAAGTGTAAGAGCTATTGCCACCGCCACAAAAGTTCTTATTAAGGCAAAATAGCTCTCTTTCTGCTTTCTGTCGGGAGAAACAAACGCCCTCTTTATTTTAGCAAACAATGAGGCAAAAAAAGCTTTGATTTTTGAAAAAAACTCTTTCACGCTTTCGCCCCCTCTTGCTTTTTAAGCCCCAGCATATAAAGCCCTAGTTCCTCTTCCGTAAGCTCTTTTCCGTTATCTAAACGCGCGGCGATTTCCCCGCCGCAAAGCACCAAAATCTTGTCGGACAAAGCAAAGACTTCCGACAAGTCTGAGGAAATAAGCAAAATAGCGCAGCCTTGCTCTCTTAACGAAATGATTTTTTTGTGAATACACTCAACCGCGCCCACGTCAACTCCGCGCGTAGGCTGATTTGCGATTAAAAGCTTGGGGTTATTAACCGTTTCTCTCGCCACGACAACTTTTTGCATGTTTCCGCCCGAAAGCATGCCTACGTTTTGAAGCCCGTTTTCGCATTTAATTTCATAGGAATCTATACAGCCGCAGGAAAAATCGCGTATTTTTTTGCCGTCGGTAAACACCCATTTTAAAGAGTCCTGTAAATCGCATGAAATGAGGTTTTCTTCTATTGAAGAGGCAACGTCCACTCCCGTTACAAGCCTGTCTTCGGGTATATGCGCCTCCCCTAACTGCCTTATTGATTTGATTGAAAGTTTTTTTATATCTTTGCCTTGAATGGCGATTGTGCCGCCGTAATCTTTGTCAAAGCCCGTAACGGCGTTTACTATTTCTTTTTGACCGTTTCCCTCAACGCCCGCAAGCGTTACGATTTCACCCTTTTTGCAGGAAAAATTTATGTCCTTTAAAAGCGTTTTTCCGCCGCAAACTTTGTTAAGCCCCTTTACCGTAAGGCATTCTTCCCCTGCGCTCAAAGGAGCTTTTTCAATATTTTTTATAACGTCGCGCCCCACCATTAGCTTGGAAATATCCTCTTCCGTCATATCTGCTACGGGGGCGGTGGTGATATACCTGCCGTTACGCATAACGGTAATGGTATCGCAAATCTGCTTGATTTCTTTTAGCTTGTGGGTAATGATGATTACCGTATAGCCCTTATCTTTAAGCAGTAAAAGCTGCGCGAAAAACCGCTGAGTTTCCTGTGGGGTAAGCACCGCAGTAGGCTCGTCCAAAATAATAACTTCCGCTTCCCTCGCCAAAACCTTTAATATTTCCACCTTTTGCTTTTGCACGACGGACAAGCCGCCCACTTTGTCAAGGGGGTTAATGGGCATATCGTATTCCCGCGACAGTTTTTTGGTAAACTCTATCGCGCCCGCCCTGTCCAAAAAGCCTCTTTTAGTTTTTTCAATGCCTAAAATAATATTTTCCGCTACCGTCAAATTGTCAATGAGCATAAAATGCTGATGCACCATGCCTATTTTGTATTTGTATGCGACAAGGGGGGACGTGATATTAACAGCTTCGCCGTTGATAAATATCTCGCCCGAAGTAGCTTGCTCAATGCCGAAAAGGATTTTCATAAGCGTGGACTTTCCCGCGCCGTTTTCCCCGGCAAGAGCGTGAATTTCCCCCCTTTTAACCTCAATACGGGCATTTACGTTTGCGGCTATGCCGTTGCCGTATATCTTGGTTATATTCTGCATTTTGACGACAGCGTTATTCATTGTTATCCGTTAACCTTTATAGCGTCTTCTATGGCGTTAAAATCGGTGCGCGAGGTGGTGTAGGAAGAAAGCACGACTATATCGCCGCTTATTATTTTTTGTTCAACTTGGTCAATAAGGTCTCTGATTGACTGGGGGATAATGCTCTTGTAATAATTATTTTTTGCAAGCCCGATAACCTGTTCGCCGTCAATATAGGAAGCTACCCCTAAGCTGTTTATAGTTCCCATTTGTAAAGTATTTTGGTGGAAAGCCAAAATCGCTTGTTTAAGGGATAAATCAACGCGCTTTAAAACGCTTGTTATAATGCACGCAGCCTTGTTAAGGTCTTTTGTGTCGCCGTGCGAATAGTATTCGTTTTGGTCGGAGTCAACGCCTATGATATATTTTGTCAAACTTGACGAGTTAAGCTGTTTTGCGGCGTCAATGCAGCCAAGCCCCGATTGGGAAGCGGCTTGGAAAATTATAGCCGCGCCGGCGTTATATTGGCTGAGTGCCTGACTTTTGCCCGTTACGCTGTCTGAAAAACCGCCGACATAAGAAACGAAAGTTTTCGTCGTTCCGTAAAGGTTGAGGTTATTAACATATTTTATTCCTTCGTAATAGCCTAGCGCAAAGTCTTTAATGATATCGGTGTTCATGCCGCCTACAAAACCAGTTTTTTGCAGCGTTTGCCCGCTTTGCAAAATATTAAGCCATGTAGCAGCTAAAACGCCCGCCAAAAAGGAACCTTCGTTTTGCTTATAGGTTATGGAATATACGTTGTTAAAGGTTTTTCCTTTGGCTTCTTTGTTTATATCCGAGTCAAATATAATGAACTTTTTTGTGGGGAATTGCGGCGCAATACGTTGAAGCTTTTCCCTCATTTGGTCGGTGCCCACTATAATAAGGTCGTATTTTTCCGTTGAAAGGCAGGCTTCGCGAAGCGCCGATTCCCATTTGCTCGCGTCCTCGCCAAGCTCTTTAACCGCCGTAACTATTTCGGGGTTGCTTGCGTTTATCATATCAATGCCGTTTTTTGCCGAATCAAAGAAAGACTTGTCTCCTAAGTTTCCGTTAATGATAAGGCAGACTTTGGTTATACCGTCGGCGCTTCCGTCGTTGTCTTCCGTCGTATCACAGCTTGCAAAGAGAGGGAGCGCAAGCATTAATACCAATATTACAGCAATAATTTTAGCAAATTTTTTCATAACTGTTTCTCCAATGTTTTTTATTAAAGAAGAGGGAAGGGTTTTACGCGCGGAAACGGGGTTATTTTGGGGGACTGTAAAACATAGTCAGATTTTACAGCGCTAACCCCGCCTCCGCGGTAAGTAGTTTGTAGCCCCGCCTTAAAAACCCTTAAATATTACCAGGTAATATCTTTGGTAACGTAACGGATTTCTAAAAGGTCGCCGTCTCTAAGTTGCTGAGCGCCTACGCCGGCACAAAAGCCGCCGTTAAGCGTTGTTGACCAGCTGGTGTAAGTGCCGTTTCCGTTGTCTTTATAACCAACGCCCGCAAGGCTTGTTATAAATGAAGAATAACCGTTAAGTCCTACAATGGAAATGCTCTTTGCAGCACAAGCAGCCTCAACCGCTTCGTAAGCCATATGTTTAATTGTTTTTAAAGTTACGATTCCGCTGAATAAAGGTTCTCCGTTGGGGTCGGGATTGCCGATAATTAGCTTAACCTCTATTGTATAGTTACCGTAGCTTTCGTCATAGTAAGCGTCGTTAGCCGTTGCGGTGTCTTTGCCAACAGGCGTGCCGCAGGCGGCAAGCGCTGTGCCTAACATGGTGATTGCCAACAGCGCGCATACTATTTTGAACAGTCTTTTTTTCATAACTTTTTCCTCTCCTTTATATTAGTGTCTTTTGACACTTAATTTACTCAAAAAATATAGGGTTTGTAACGGCGTAATACACGCCTTCGCCGTAAACTTCTATTACAATCCAGTCGCCCTCTTCAATGCCTTCAAGGGAGAATTGCCCGTTGTAATTTTGCCCTTCAAGGGAAATTGTTTTAATGATTTCGCCGTTTTTGTAGATATTGAGCGTTTCAAGCCCCTCGCGGCAAAACAGTTCTGCGTCTACAACCGTTCCCGATGAAATATAGGCCGTTTGACCGTAAGTTTTTCCGTTGACGGTAGCAAATACCAACGGTCCGTTTGTAATGAAGGAGTTCCCCTGCTTCATTGCCTGTAAAATGCTGTCGGCGTTGACGTTGCCGTCGGGAATATAGGCAAAGCATGTGGGCATGCCGGCATATTGTCCCGCCTGTTTTAAAGCTTTTTCGTAAGCTTTGTCGTAAGCGGCGTATAAGTTGGGATTAAAATAGCCTTTTATGGAGTGAATGTCTGTGCCCGCAGTGGCAAATATTTTTTTGCCCTGATTCAAATAGTCAAACCAGGTAAGCATTGACTGTCTGTTTTGATTAAACTTTCCCGCGGCGGGGATATATCCGCAAGGCTCAAAGTAGCCGTTCCAAATTTCCATGGTATCAAACATGTCTATAAAATCCCACAAGCCTGTATAGTTGTTAAAGCCCATGCCGCCTGTGGAGTAAGGGTGGTTTAGCTGCACAATGGCAGCTCCCGCGCGGCGCATTTCTTCAAGAATAATTTTTACCTGCTCGTAGGGGTTTTCACCTAAATCAAGGTCAATATCCCACTCGTCAATTACCGTTGACACCCCTATGCTTTGGAAGTGCCCGTAACCCGTGGTAATTTCTACGCCCGCAATAGGTGTAAAGAACTTAAAACCGCCGTCAACTACGTCATAAACGGCTCTGTTGTTTTGGAGCCATTCAGACATGCCCCTGTTGTCGTTGTGGTCTGTAAGCAGCGCCCATGTAAGCCCCGCGGCAATGTCTGCTAAAAGCAGCTGGTGGGGACTGTCGCTTCCGTCGGAAAAGTAAGTGTGCTGATGAAGGTCGCCGGGGTAAAACCCCTTTGATTCCGAATCGTAAAGACGTATTAAGCGCACGTCTTCAAGGTAATAGTCTTTGTACTTTTCAACGGTTACGGTTTTTGTTACCGTAGAAAACTGCATTCCGCGCGTATAGTGGAAAGTGTATGTTCCCTCGGACAGGCTTATATCGTAAGTTGACATAAGATTGGTTGTGTATAGGTTGCTCTTGCCCTCGGAATCTTCAACAATAATATTGGCGCAAATCATTTCGCCTAAGTCGGTTAAAACTTTACCGCGGACATTGGCGTTGGGCTGTCTGCCCGTAACGGTAGCGCCTTGGTTTTGGTTAAGCGCAAAAAATACGCAAAGTCCTCCCTCGGCGAGGATAACGACTACCAAAATTAAGATAAGGATATTTTTTGCAGAACTGAAAAACTTCTTCATTCTTTCATTTCTCCTCTTGATAAAACGTTTTACCATTTAAGTAAACCATACGCAAAGCCAAATGTCAATAGCTTTCTGAAAATTATTTGTCAAATTTATTATGTTTTAGTAAGGAGTTTTTATTTATAAAGTAAAAGCGGAGAAATAGAAAAAGCGGCGGGAAAATGAATGCGCTGATATTAAAAAGCGGCGGGAAAATAAGTGCCCGCGCTGATATTAAAAAGCGGCGCGGGCAAAAAAATTATTCCTCTATTGAAATTACCGAAACGGGGCAACTTGCGCTTGCCGAGAGGGCGTTGCTTTCTTCCGAAGCGGGAAGGGGGTCGGTGTAAACTTCGGCAAGCCCGTCGTCCGCCATTCTGAATACTTCGGGGCAAATGGAAGTGCAAAGCCCGCAGCCTATGCAGCCGTCCCTGTCAATTTTTGCTTTCATAAAAATTACCTCCAAATCATTTTAAATATTTTAACATTTTTTATGCAAAATGAAAAGTATCAAGCAGTATTTTTCTTTATTTTCGCCGCAATTTCGTATTAGATTAGTCTTACGGCTACACAAATTAAGCAATCGCGCAGGTTATTTTTAGGATTGTTGATTGCGCAGTATTATCAACTAAAATAAGAGCTATACAACTAATTCCGCCGATATAAGGGCTTCAAATCCCCTACTAATAATCATATAACCTTTACGTCAATTTTTAAAAGCTTTAAGCCGCTGTTTAACTGCAAAAAAACCTTGCCAGGCGTCATGACTTTTTATTCTGTCAGGGGCATTTTTAATATTAAAGCTGTCGGGTGCCGTAACGTCAAGCTCTTCCCAAGCTATCGGCATTGAAACGCTTAAACCCTTGCGCGCCCTGAGCGAATAAGGGCTTACGGAAGTCGCGCCTCTGCCGTTGCGCACCCAGTCAATATATATTTTGCCTTTGCGCTTTTCTTTGCGCACATTGCAGGTATATAGGTCCTGCCAATTGTATTCCATCGCCTGAGCTATTTTTTTAGCAAAATCGCGGAAAGCCTCCCACTCCGCCGAGGGTTTAAATGGAAGCACTATGTGATACCCTTTGCCGCCGCTTGTTTTAAGAAAAGAAGTAAGCGACAATCCGTCCAGCAAACTTTTAAGGTCGCGCACGCCGCGGCGAACCCTGTCTAAACTCATACCCTCGTCGGGGTCAAGGTCAAAAACCATTAAGTCGGGCTTTTCAATGTTTTGCGCCCTGCTTCCCCAAAGGTGAAACTCCACCGTGCCCATTTGCGCCTCATATAAAAGACCTTTTTCGTTTTTGATATAAAAATACTCTTCCTCTTGCCCCTCTGAATTTTTAACGGGAAGCTTTTCAACGCCCTTGCCGTTGACGTCGGGGTGCTTTTTAAAAAAACAGGGGGAAGAAACGCCTTTGGGGCAGCGCACAATACTTAAAACCCTGCCTTTTATATAAGGAAGCATAGCTGACGCCGCACTGTAATAGTAATTTACAACGTCGGCTTTTTTGACGGGAGGCTTGCCCGCAAATATGATTTTGTCGGGATTGGTTACTTCCACTCCCCCTATTATAATGTTTTGAGTCATTTATTTTTTTCCTCTCTTGCATTATTATAACTTATAACAGTTTAACAGCGCGTTCATAGGTTAGATATAGCGTTATTATTTTTAATGCAAGCATTGTTCACGGTTTTGTGTTGGCATAACTTTACATTTGATTTTACACTATAAAAAACTTTATTTCTTCACCCTGCGTTAAGTCTTGTTTTCCGCCTTTTCAAGCTTGACCTCAAAGGCGCTTTTGTCAATTCTTAAACCCTTAAAGCTAGCCTGCCTTAACAGCCCCTCCTGCGTCATTTCGGCATATTTTATTTCGGCGACATAATGGGGAGTAAGCCAAGTAACTTTTTCCGAGTTTCTTTGGGAAGGCGGGTTTATAAAGGGCGGATTTTTTTTGACAATTTTTTCAAATTTGCTTTCCAGCTCTAAGGAAGTTTCCCGCGCAATTCCCGTCCCCGTCCTGCCGCAATAAATTAGTTCGCCCTCTTTATAAAAACCTAAAAGCAAGGCGCTTACGCCCTCGTTTTTTTTATCCGTCAATGTGTAGCCGCCTATAACAAACTCCTGTCTGTTGTCGCATTTTATTTTAACCCAGTCGCCGTTGCGCCCGCCGACGTAACGTGAAGAGGAAAGTTTGCCCACTACGCCCTCCATTTCAAGCTTACAGGCGGAGGAAATACACTTTTCACCCTCGCCCGCAATATGTTTGCTGTAAGTGAGGCTTTGCGGAGCGTTTAAAAGCAGTTTTTCCAGAATTATTTTTCTTTCTGTAAGCGGTTTTTGGCGCAAGTCCTCGCCGTCAAGCGCAAGAATATCAAAAATAACATAAGACAAGCGCTTGCCCTGGGGTTTTTTGATGTAGTTTTGCAGCGCCTGAAAATCGGTTTTCCCCCCGCTGTCCGTAACTACGATTTCGCCGTCAAGCACCGCCGGCCGCATTTGAAAAACCTCTTTCAACGAAGAAGCAACCTCCGCAAATTTTTGCGAGTAGTCTTTGCCGTTTCTTGTCATAAGGCGGGCTGAGCCTTGCTCAATATAAGACAAAATTCTGTAACCGTCGTATTTCAGCTCAAACAGCCATTGCTCACCCTTAGGAGGTTTTGCCACAAGTTTTGCAAGCATTATGTCTGTGTTTTGAAAAGGGTTCGCCGCCGCCTTTTTGCTTTCATCGCTTTTTGTTTCCGCATCGGCTTTTTTCGCGCTTTTTAAGTTTTGGGAACTTTTTTCCCTTTCCTCTTCCCGCGCCAAGCTTTCGCCTTTTTCGGCGTCATTATTTATCCGCGCATTTTCCTTTTGCGCTGAAGTGTTTTTTTGTTTTGCTTTTTTAGCGGGCTTTACCACAAAATTATTCTCAATTTCTTCCATTGTGCGCGCTGTCCTGACACTTTCTGTAAACTGAGAAATGCCCTCTTCGGGCTTGGCGTATTGGTCCTTTTCTTTTATGAGCAGCCAGTTACTGTCCTTTTCTTCCTCTTTGCTTTTAAGCCGCACTAAAGCCCATTTGCCCTTTAAGCGTTCGCCTTTTAAAATAAATTTCAAAGAACCCTCAAAAAGCCCTTTGTCAACATCAATTAACGGCTCCCAAAAACCTTCGTCCCAAAGCATAACGGTGCCGCCGCCGTATTCTCCTTTGGGGATTAGCCCCTCAAAATCTTTATAATCAAAGGGATGCTCCTCCACCATTACGGCAAGGCGCTTGTCAAGGGGATTATATGACGGACCTTTTGGCACCGCCCAGCTTAAAAGGGCGCCCTTCCATTCAAGGCGGAAATCATAATGGTCGCGGCGCGCCAAATGGTGCTGAACAACGTAAACTAAGGGGGGTTGCCTGTCTTTTGCCACGCTTTTTGAGTTGCGTCTACTTTCGCCGCCCTTTCCCTGCGGCTCTTCCGTTTTTTCAAAGTTTCTTTTGGAGTTGTATTTTTCCAGTTTTTTGTCCATATTTTTTACCGCGTGTTTATTGCAAAATATTTTTTAGTGAGGCGTCTTTATTGCAAATGCTCTGCTGTTCTCGCCGTATTCTTATAATTTTACCGTATCAATATGATTATATATTATTTAAGCGTCTATTTTCTGTTTTTCTGCAACGGTATTTCATTTTGCTTTCGTTGCGCATGCGCCCGTTAACTTCTCACCAACACGCGCTTGTAATTTTATGATTATTTTCCTGCAGAAGCCCTTTTGTCCTCTTTCCCTTTACTCTTTACGGCAGACAGTTTTATATCGCTTTCCTTTTTACTCTCGGTCTTTGCTTTTGAAACTTTTCCGCCTTTTTTAGCGGCAGGAGGCTCCTTATATATTTTTGCGTCCATTATTTCATCGCCCCCCGCAGCGCGAGGTTTTGTCTTGGGTGAAGTCTTTTTTACAGTGTCTATACTCATTTTTAAAGCGTCTAGAATATCCACAACGTTGCCCGATTTGCGCTCTTTGGGTATGCTTACCGATTTGCCCTGCAATTTTGAATCAATAAGCTGCATAAGTTTTTCTTTGTATTCGTCTTTGTATTGAGCGGAATCAAAGCGCCCGCTCATGTTTTCTATTAAGCTTACGGCAAGCTCAAATTCTTTGCCCGCCGCGGCGCTTTCCACTCCCTTTGCGGGAGGTTTTTGAATTTCTTCCTCAAAATACATAGTGCTGAGAAGCATTTTCCCGTTTTTTACGCGCAGCAAAATCAAAGTATCCTTATAACCCAAAACCGTTTTTGCTATGCCCGCCATATTTTTATGCTCCATCGCGGCAAGCAGCAACGCAAAGGCGCGTTCCGCGCCCGAAGGCGCGACATAATATGCCTTGTCGTAATAAATAGGGTCAACTTCGGCAAGGGGCACAAACTTTTCAATCGTAATGGACTTATCGCGCTTGCTTTTAATTTTTTCAAAGTCTTTGTCTTCCAAAATAACGTAGGAATCGTCGTCGTATTGATAGCCTTTGACAATGTCCTCTTGTTTTAGCTCCCTTCCGTCGCAGTCAACGCATGTCCGCTTATACTTAACGCGCGAAAGGGTTTTTTTGTCAATCATGTTAAAGCTAACGTCATTATCTTTTGCGCAAAGATAAAGAGCTACGGGGATATACACAAGCCCGAAACTTATACTGCTTTTAATGGAATATGCCATAAGAAATTACTCCTTATTTTTTATTATGGCGGATTGCTAAAAAAATATATAGGCAAGTGCAAGCAGTTAAGGTTGCGACAGTCAATGGAGGTAAATTTAGTAAAATGAAACGCGCTGACCTAAAAAAGTTAAAAAAATTATAGTCACGGCAAATAAAAAATCTATGGAGTATTTTTATAATTATCAAAGGAAGGTCAAACAACGCGCCATAGAAAAAATTGCTAAAAAGTTAAAGTGCAGTACATTCTGCAAAGGCTGCCTCTTTTTAAATAAGTTAAGTTCTATGAAAACTTTCGCTTTTATGTTATCGCTTCAAATACGGTTATACAAGTTAGGAAAGATTAATATTAAGCGTTGCGGAAACTTATCTGCATCTTTTTTTGCTTATAAAAGAAGCTTTTAAAAATTAAAGCCGCTTTTTAGTTAAAAGCGGCTGTATTTTAATGCTTATCGGTTGGTGTTTATAGTTCCATATGAATTATAGTAATATTCGCCTGAACAGTTGTCAAATCCACAAACACGTCTTCGCCCGTAGTATTTACAAGTCTAAGCGTTTGTGGAGCCGCGGTAACGTTTATTACCGCCGAGCTGCTGATTTGCGTTAAAGGAAGCATTACGGCATAGGCAATCGTGGGTCCTCCCGAAAGCTCTAAGCTTAACTCAACGTAAATGGAAGGTCCCGCTCCCGAAGTGCTTAACGACCAGGTTACAAAATAAACGCCGTTTTCCGCCAGTGTAAATACGCCCGTTACGGCATCGTAAGAAATATTTGACGAAGTGTTTTCTATTAAGGTGTTAAAGATAACGGGTTCGCCGTCACTTAAAATGGTCGTATCACTTACGAGCTGATATTGAACGCCCGCCATAACGGGAGATTCGCCCGTAGGACCCGTCGGACCTGTGGGACCCACCGCTCCATCTGCGCCCGTAGGACCCGTCGGACCTGTGGGACCCTCCGCTCCATCTGCGCCCGTGGGACCAGTCGCGCCCGTTGCTCCGGTTGAACCTGTCGGACCGGTTGCGCCGGTGGTGCCCGTGGGTCCTGTTGCGCCTGTTGCTCCCGTTGTGCCGGTCGGTCCTGTCGGACCGGTATCTCCGTTAGGACCCGTAGGGCCCGTTGCGCCGTCAGCGCCCGCAGGGCCTGTCGGTCCTTGAATGCCTTGCGGACCGCGCGGACCTGTCGGACCGGGGGGACAGCGGCACCCTTTTTCATCCCAATAGGGCGGCAATTCCCCCTTGGGCTTACAGGGAGCCGCAAAAAACTCCATATATCTGTCTGCGCATTTTTCTTTATTCATAAAAATCTCCTGAAATAGTCTGCCTTTAATATTATATGACAGCCTACCCCCAATGGATATTTTTACCGTATCTTTCGGAAAAGCAAAACATCAAGCGGTTTACAGTTCCGCTAAAAGACCTTTTAATTTAATCTAATATAACCAAAAAACATTTTACTTGTAGCTTTGCTTTTCTTGCCTTGACTTAATATCAATAAGCTAAAAATACATATATGGGATGATTTATTAGGAATATTCTTGATTTGTTCCTAAAAATGCAAAATACGATATATCCGCACTTATGGGCATTTATTCCCTCCAAAACAACAAGAAATTAATAAAACTTTAAGTAATATTTTTTAAAAAGTGTTCCAAATTTGTTCCAAGTTTATAAAAAACACAATATATCTTATCTAGATAAAACAAAAAACCACTATATAGTGGTTTTTATAATTTGGAGCGAATGATGGGAATCGGACCCACAACTAAAGCTTGGGAAGCTCTCGTTTTGCCACTAAACTACATTCGCGTATTTGTTAAAATATTTTAGCACAAGCGGAAATAAAAATCAACCGCTCTAAGCCCATTGCCTTAAAAAATGCTTGATAAAAACACCTTAATATGCTATTATATCAACGCTCGCTTGCAAAAATTATCTCATAAAAGAATCTGGAACTAAGCAATCCAAGACGGCACCGTATATTTAGAATTGCTTAAAAATGGGTTGCAAGTTTGCCGCATTTAGGTTTTAAGGATAAGAAAACCTAAGCAAAATCGCATAAAGTTGCGCAATCATTTTTGTAAGATTCGGCAGGCAAAGCGCCGAAAAAGCATAATATCAACATATGGAAGCGTATCGAAGCGGTCATAACGAGGCGGTCTTGAAAACCGTTTGGGCGCAAGCTCACGGGGGTTCGAATCCCTCCGCTTCCGCCAGTAGCCTTGTTTTTAGCTAAAACGAGGCTTTTTTCTTTGTTTTTGAAAAATTGCTTGATTTATTTTTTCTAATATATATCTGAAAAAATGAAAAACGCTGCACGCTGCTGCATAGCCCTCAAATTGGATAGTTCCTATGTCGTTGGGGTAAATATGAAAGATTATAATCCTTGCTGATTGTCTGTACGATTTGATAAGACCATTCCAAGCATAGCGCCACAACAGCTTTTATGTGAAATATTTCAAGTATACTATTGCTATCAGTAATTCTATATGTTACAATAATTCTAACGAACGTTATATAAGGCTGCGAGGAATTATGATAGATTTGAGAAAACGAATCAGGGAAGTAGCGGTAGAGCATTTCAATAACAATGGCTATCACGGAACAAGCATCCGTAATATAGCAAAGGACGTGGGCTGTTCCTTGCCCATGATTTACTACTATTTTAATAACAAGAAAGAGCTGTTTGACGAGATTATAAAAAAGGAATATTTTGATCTGCTTAAAAGGCAGGCTGCCCTTTTAAAAACAAACAACATAATAGATTTTTATACTAAGTTTGTATATGATTTAAACTCTTTAAATGATTACGATAAGAAAGTTTATCGGCTTGGGGTCAAGGTCTATCTATGTTTTGACGGCGATGATGAGTTAAGGGACCTCATGGATAATTGGGAAAAAACAATACTTCCCCGGCATCTTGAAATACTAAGACCTAATTTAAATAATGCCGGCAACGATATAGCGGTTACCCGAGCATTGGTGCATTTGTTAGAGAATCTTATACAAAATATAGTCGTTAAAAATAGATTTCTGCCAGAGGATGAAATTAGAGAAGTAATCTCTGTTGTGCTTCATTGTTGTGAATGATTAAAACGCTGTAAAAATTACAGCATTAAAATTTGCAAATTATCTAACGAACGTTATAAAAACATATAAAGGAGAAGTGATAGTGGATATTGAAAAAAGGCTCGCTATATTGCAAAACACCTATGCGGCATCAATAGCGGAGACGGTAAATACTTATGGGCGTTTGGGAGTTCTCCCCGCAATCGTGGAGAAAAGGAAAGAGCGGCAGACGCAGACAGCGCCGATTTTGAATCAACAGCTTGGCATTGAAGCTGTGGAGGATGTTTTTTACAAACTTTCAGAGATTTACGGTTGCGCAAACTGGTCTGTGGAAAAAGCCGATAACGGCTATTTTGCTACGGCGGCGGCTTGCAAGCTATGCGCTCTGTCAAAGAAAATGGGCGGAGCTAATCCTTGCAACGGGTGGTGTTTAGATCCAATGCTTGCTATGATTGCTGCTACTGGAAAAGTTGATGCTGATAATATAATAGTTGAAAGCACCTTAATGACCGGAGGCATCTGTAAGGTATTTGTCAATATTCCTGCGGCGAGATAAAACAAGACAAAAGCCGAAAGCGCACAATGAAATCACACCTCAAAAAAGCCAGATAAGAATTAATTATGAGCTGAAAGGGCTTGTTGTCTGTGAAAAGCCGACGGCAAGCCCTTAGCTTTTTTTTGCGCTCGTAAATGAAAACAAGGCATTTTATTCTTCTAGCAGAGAAAATTCTATTGCTTTATCAATTTTTTTCATCAACATACTTGCAAAAATCAGTCTGTCGTATGCCTCGTTTTGCGTTAAAGTTAAGTTAGCGTGCGCTTTCGGATTTCTGAGGGCACTCCACATTCCCATAAGCAAAAATCTATATCCTGCTTGCTCGTCTTTTCCCGACTGAGTGTTTAGGTCGTCAACTTTCAAAAGAGTGTTCTCTTCTTCGTCATTGAACACTTCTGGGAACAATTTATTTCCATCTTTTTCTATACCTCTTATTTTCTTGTATAGCCTTTTCAGTCGTTCATTTATCTCTTTGCAAGCAGACTCTACCGCTTCGGCAAAGTACCCATCTAAATATTTTTGATAGGCGCAATCTTTTATACTCTTGTGTAAATAGTTATTATATTGTCAAATGGTATTCTCGTATAGTTATTAATATGATTTTCAAGCACATCTTTTGCCGCTTCCAGATTTCGCTTTGCAAGTCCGTTAAAACGCTTAGCTTCTTCATATAAATCGCCTATAGCTCGAATAGTTCCGCCATATATGGAATTAATTTTCGTTCAAACGTCATAGATCTCCGAAATATTGTTGCTATGTATTGCAGTATCGATTTTTTGCATATGTTTTTCAATTTGAGCTTTTTGTATATCATTCATAGTAGCTCCTGTTCTCCCTCAATCGTTTAGTCATCAAATTATTTTGCAAAAATTGTTCACTGAATATATTCCATACCAATTTTAGCACAGAACGTCGGTTTTTGCAAAATATTCTAAAAAATATAGACGAAGAAGCGCTTTCGGCATTATCTGCCGCGCCCTCTATCTCTCCCCTTACCCAAATCTGCTTAACCTTCGCAATATCATTGAAAAAAAAACGTTATGCCGCCGCGGTTGTAGCCTGAACTGCCTCAATTAGATTTTGATAAAAGTTTTCCTTTAAGCTTGTAATTGTTGACAAGAAAAACCAAAGCCGTTACAATAATATTTATAACGGGTCTGAACTTTGGCGGGCATGCCAAAAAAGAAACGCGATTTGAAAATCTACTGTAACGGCGACCAAAATTCAATCGTTGGGCAAGCCTTTTTTTATTTCTTGAAACTGACCCTGAAATTATCTTTACAGGCGGTAAAATATGAAAAAAATAGCTATTATAATGGGTAGCGACAGCGATTTGGCAGTTATGCAAAAAGCCGCCGACACCCTTGACGAGTTTTCCGCACCCTACGAAATCCATATCTATTCGGCGCACCGCACCCCCGAAGAAACGCGTGAATTTTCAAGAAACGCAAGAAAAAATGGCTTCGGAGCCATAATTGCGGCGGCGGGCAAAGCGGCTCACCTTGCGGGCACTATTGCCGCAAACACAACGCTTCCCGTAATCGGCGTGCCTATAAGCTCCCAAACGCTAGGCGGGCTTGACGCGCTTTTATCAACCGTCCAAATGCCAAGCGGCATACCCGTAGCCACCGTCGCCCTAGACGGCGCAAAAAACGCGGCGCTTTTGGCGCTTCAAATCTTGGGCGTTTACGAAGAAGAAAGGGCGCAAAAACTTGACGCCGACAGAATGAAATCGGCGCAGGAAGTGCTGAAAAAGGACGCCCGTTTACAAGTGAAAAAATAATTTCCATAGGAGCGGCTATATGAACAAGCTTATTTACAAAGGCAAAACAAAAGACGTTTTTGCATTGCCAAACGGCAATTACCTTTTGAAGTTTAAAGACGAAGTTACGGGCGAAGGGGGTGTTTTTGACCCCGGCGCAAACACTGTGGGTTTAAGCATTGCGGGCGTAGGAAAGGTAAACCTTAAAATGTCGCAGTATTTCTTTCAAAAATTAAAAGCGCTGGGAATTGACACTCATTTTATTTTTGCCGACATTGAAAACAACGAAATGGAAGTTTTACCCGCTAAGCCTTTCGGCAAGGGGCTGGAAGTAATTTGCAGGACGCGCGCCGTAGGCAGCTTTTACAGAAGGTATTCCGACTATGTAAGCGAGGCCGCGCCGCTCCCCTATTATGTGGAATTTACATTAAAAAACGACGAAAAGGGCGACCCCCTGGTTACAAAAGAGGGGGTTATTGTTTTAGGCGTTATGACTGAGCTGCAATATGAACAGGTCAGGGAACTGACGCAAAAAATTACGAAAGTCATCGCGCAAACTATGCTTGAAAAGGGAATGGAACTTTACGACATTAAGTTTGAGTTTGGTATAAACAACGGAAAAGTGCTTTTAATTGACGAAATAGCTTCGGGCAATATGCGCGTTTATAAAGAGGGAAAATATGTTCAGCCCATGGAATTGTCCCGACTGTTTTTCGCATAAAGGGGCATATGACATATATGGCAAAAATTAACGACGAATGCGGCGTATTCGCGATTATGAACAATAAGCGGATAAATGCCGCGGCAATTACCTATTACGGGCTTTTTGCCCTTCAACACCGCGGGCAGGAAAGCGCGGGCATAGTGGTAAACGACAACGAAACAAACGAATTCCGTTCTTATAAGGACGCGGGCATCGTTGACGACGTATTTAAAAATACCGATATTGAGTTTTTGGGCGACGGGAATATGGCGCTGGGGCACGTCCGCTACGGCACGGGCGACAACAGCAGGCTTGACGCGCAACCGCTTGTGGTAAACCACATCAAAGGCAAAATGGCAATAGCCTTTAACGGGAACATAACCAATTCCGCCAAATTGAGGGAAGAACTGGAAATGAAGGGAATGATTTTCCACACTACCAGCGACACTGAAATTATGGCTTATTCTATTATACAAGAAAGACTTTTTACAAATAATCTTGAAGAAGCGGTGTCAAAGGCGATGGAAAAATTTATCGGCGCCTACTCTCTGGTGATTATGTCGCATAACAAAATAATAGCGGTAAGGGATACCTGCGGTTTCAGACCCCTTTGTTACGGTAAAACAAGCGACGGAAGTTTTGTAGCCGCAAGCGAAAGCTGCGCCCTTGACGCGGTGGGCGCAAAATTTATCGCCGACGTAAAACCCGGCGAAATAGTGGTATTTTCGCAAGAGGGAGTAAAAAATATCCCCTGCGGCCGTCCTTTGTCAAAATCCATGTGCATTTTTGAATACGTTTATTTTGCTCGCCCCGACTCAATTTTGGACGGTTATTCAGTCCACAATTCAAGGATAAGGGCGGGCATTTTTTTAGCCAAGCAATGCCCCGTTGAGGCGGATATTGTTATCGGCGTGCCCGATTCGGGCATAGACGCCGCCATAGGCTACGCGCGCGAAAGCGGTATCCCCTACGACGTAGGACTGATAAAAAATAAGTATATAGGCAGAACCTTTATTGACGCGGGGCAAAAATTCCGCGAAAGGCGCGTGCGCATTAAGCTCAACCCCGTTTCAAGCGTAATTAAAGGCAGGCGCGTTGTTTTGGTGGACGACAGCATAGTGCGCGGCACTACAAGCGCAAGGCTTGTAAAGCTGCTGCGCGAGGCGGGCGCCAGGGAAGTGCATATGCGCGTTTCCTGTCCCCCTTTCATTTTCCCCTGCTATTACGGAACGGACATAAAGTCAAAAGACGTGTTGATAGCCTGCCACTACACAAAGGAAGAAATTGAAAAAATCATCAACGTTGACAGCTTAGGGTATTTAAGTTTGGATAACTGCAAAAAAATTACGGGGGGATGCGAGTTTGAATACTGCACCGCCTGTTTTGACGGCAACTACCCTACCAAAATTGATTAAGCGAGGCAAAAGAAGAAATATGAAATCATACAGCGAAAGTTACAAAAAAGCGGGTGTTGACATTACCGCGGGATATAAAGCCGTTGAGCTAATGAAAAAACACATTGACAAAACCAAAACTGAGGGCGTTTTGGGAGGCATAGGCGGCTTCGGCGGACTGTTTGCGCCAAACTTAGACGGTTATAAAAACCCCGTGCTTGTAAGCGGGACGGACGGCGTCGGAACTAAGCTTAAAGTGGCTTTTTTAATGGACAAGCACGATACCGTGGGCATTGACTGCGTGGCAATGTCGGTAAACGACATAATCTGTTCCGGCGCGGTGCCCTTGTTCTTTTTAGACTATATCGCAACGGGAAAACTGATTCCCCAAAGAATGGCGGACATTGTTGAAGGCATCGCGAAAGGATGCGTTATGTCGGGCTGCGCTTTGATAGGAGGCGAAACGGCGGAAATGCCGGGCTTTTACCCCGAGGACGAATACGACCTTGCGGGCTTTGCGGTAGGGATTGTTGACAGGGAAAAGATTTTAGATAAAAATAAAGTCAAACCCGGCGACGTTATTATCGCGCTGCCTTCAAGCGGCGTGCACAGCAACGGATTTTCTTTGGTGCGCAAGGTTTTTATTCTTGACAAAAGGACGGTATGGAAAAAGTTTTCCGAATTGGACAAAACCTTGGGCGAAACGCTTTTAACCCCCACAAACATTTATGTTAAACCTATGCTCAAACTTTTTGAAAAAGTTGAAGTAAATGGAATGTCCCACATTACGGGGGGCGGTTTTTATGAAAACATACCGCGCAGTCTTCCCCAAGGACTATGCGCGAAGATAGAAAAAAACGCCGTCAAGGTATTGCCGATTTTTAAACTTTTGCAGCAGTTTGGCGGCATAAGCGAGCATGATATGTTCAATACCTTTAATATGGGCGTGGGAATGAGCGTAATCGTAGGCAAAGAGCAGGCAGACTTAGCTCTGGCGGTTTTAAAAGAAGAAGGGGAAAAACCTTACATTATGGGCGAAATTACCTCTTCCGACGACAAAATAGAAATTTGTTAGGAAAATGAAAGCAAAAATAGCCGTGTTCGCCTCGGGCGAAGGAACAAACCTGCAAGCGCTCATTGACGCGCAAAAAAGCGGGAAAATTAAAAACGGCGAAATCGCTTTGGTAATATCGGACAAAGCAGACGCTTACGCATTGACGCGCGCACAAGATTTCGCCATTCCTTTTTTTGCCGTAACGGTTAAAGAGCGCGGCGATTTTGAAAGGGAAGTTTTAGGGCTTCTTGCGCGTTACGGCATTGACTTAATTGTGCTTGCGGGCTTTATGCGCCTGCTGAGCGCCGACTTTGCGGGGCGTTACAAAAACAGAATTATAAACGTCCACCCCTCTTTAATTCCCGCCTTTTGCGGAAAGGGTTTTTACGGGCTTAAAGTCCACGAGCAGGTTTTAAAAAGCGGCGTTAAAATTACTGGGGCTACCGCCCACTATGTAAACGAAATTACCGACGGCGGAGAAATTATCCTTCAAAAAGCGGTAAAGGTAAAAAAAGGAGACACGCCTCAAACGCTTCAACAAAGAGTTAAAGAAAGGGCGGAATGGAAGATTCTGCCGCAGGCTGTGGAAAAAATCTGTAAAAATATCGCTGGCGGAAAATAGCAAGGGCAGGCGTAAAAGATAAAAAAGCGAAAAAGCAAGTCATATAAAATAAAATTAAGGATAAAGACAAATGAAAGAGCTTAAACAATACCTTTGGGGCAACCCCTATCACGGCAGGGGCATAATTGTTGGTCAAAGCGGCGGCTTTGCCGCGGCGGCGTATTTTATCATGGGGCGCAGCGTCAACAGCCGCAACCGTATTTTTAAGGAAAGCGGCGAAGACGTTATGATTTATCCTTTTGACAAAGAAAAACTTAGCGACCCCTCGCTGGTAATTTACAGTCCTGTAAAAAGGTTCCGCGACCTTTTGATAATTACTAACGGCGACCAAACGGATACGATTTACAATTATTTAAGACAGGGGGAAGACTGCGCCTTTGAAAAAGCGCTTGAAACGCGCACGTTTGAGCCAGACGCGCCCAACTTTACCCCCCGCATAAGCGCGCTGTTAGACTTTCAAAACGACTATAAGTATAAAATATCAATAATCAAAAGCGACGGCAATGGGCAAAACTGCCGCCGCTTTATATATTCTTATCAGGCGCAAAGCGGAAAAGCGCATTTTATCCATACATACCGCGACGGCAACCCGCTGCTTAGTTTTCACGGCGAACCGGTTGAGTTTGAAATTAACGGAGGCATTGAAGAGTTTGCCGACTCAATTTGGAGCTGCCTTGACAAGGACAACAAGGTTTCGCTAGCCGTAAAGTTTACAGATTTAAAAAACAAGACAACTCAAACTAAAATTATAAATAAAAATTTACTATGAAAGAATACGAATTGAAATACGGATGCAACCCCAATCAAAAACCCGCGCGGCTTTTTATGGAAGGAGGAAGCAGCCTTCCCTTTGAAGTTTTAAGCGGCAGACCGGGCTATATCAACTTTTTGGACGCTTTAAATGGCTGGCAGCTTGTAAAAGAATTAAAAGAAGCTACGGGGCTTGCCGCCGCGGCGTCTTTTAAACACGTTTCCCCAACTTCGGCGGCGCTGGGCATTATTTTGCCGCAAAGGTTGAAAGCCGCCTGCTTTGCGGAGGACATAAAGGGGCTTGACGATTCCCCTATTGCCTGCGCATACGTTCGCGCAAGAGGGACGGACAGAATGAGCAGTTTCGGCGACTGGGCGGCGCTGTCCGACGAATGCGACGAGGTAACGGCAAAAATTATCAGCCGCGAAGTAAGCGACGGAATAATTGCGCCGGGCTTTTCCCCTAAGGCGCTGGAAATTTTAAAGCGAAAAAAAGAGGGCGCTTACGCGGTTGTGCAAATTGACGGCGGCTATTTTCCTCAAAGCATTGAGAAGAAACAGGTTTTCGGCGTAACCTTTGAGCAAAAGCGCAACGACGTTCAAATTGACCAAAGCCTGCTGCAAAACATTGTAACACAAAACAAGAATCTAGATAAAAACGCTAAAACCGATATGATTACGGCGCTCATTACCTTAAAATACACGCAATCTAATTCCGTCTGCTTTGCTTTTGGGGGGCAGACGATAGGCGTGGGCGCGGGACAGCAGTCGCGCATTCACTGCACCCGCCTTGCCGCTTCAAAAGCCGACCTTTGGCATTTAAGGCAGCACGACAAGGTTTTGGGGCTAAGCTTTGCAAAAGTCGTAACACGTTCGGAAAAAAACAACCTCATTGACGAATACCTTGCAAAGGAACGGGGCTTTGATAATTGGCAAAGTTATTTTACCCAAAAGCCCCCTGTTTTTTCGCAGGAGGAAAAAAGGCAATACCTAAACGGCATTAAGGGCGTAACGCTTGCAAGCGACGCGTTTTTCCCCTTTGCTGACAATATTGAGCGCGCAAAAGAAAGCGGCGTAAGTTATGTCGCGCAGCCGGGCGGTTCTTTAAGGGACGGGGATGTAATAGCCTTGTGCAATAAATTCAATATGGTTATGGTCTTTACCGGCGTAAGGCTTTTTCACCACTAGGAGGAAGAATGAAAATTTTGGTTGTGGGCGGCGGCGGCAGGGAGCACGCCATAGTCAAAAAACTTTTGGAAGGGGGCAATGACAACATTTTTGTGCTGCCCTCTAACGGCGGTATAGATAAAAGGGCAAAAAGCGCCGACATAAAATCCGTAGATTTAAACGGTATAGTTAATTTTGCGGTGCAAAAAGATATTGATTACGCCGTAGTAGCCTGCGACGACCCCCTTGTATTAGGGCTTGTGGACAGGCTCAACGAAAAGGGCATCGCCTGTTTCGGACCCTCAAAAAAGGCGGCTATGCTTGAAGGAAGTAAGGTATTTGCCAAAAATTTTATGTTAAAGCACGGCATACCGACAGCGCAATACCAAGCCTTTGACGACCCCGGCAAGGCGTTAGTTTATTTAAAAAACGCAACTTACCCCGCCGTTATTAAAGCCGACGGTTTGGCGGCGGGTAAGGGCGTTACGATAGTTGACGATTACGCGCAGGCGCAAAACGCCGTTTGCGCTATTATGCAAGATAAAGTTTTCGGCAAAAGCGGCGACAATATCGTCGTTGAAGAGTATCTTTGCGGCGAAGAATTTACCCTTATGTGCTTTACCGACGGCAAAACAATTGTGCCCATGATAAGCTCAACAGACCACAAAAAAGCGCTTGACGGCGATTTGGGGCTTAACACGGGGGGAATGGGCACTATCGCGCCAAGCCCCGTCTATACAAAAAAAGTTCAAAACGAAACCTTAAAAAACATTGTAAACCCCACGCTGGAAGCTTTAAAAAGAGAGTGTATAGAGTTTAAGGGATGCTTGTATTTCGGTCTTATGGCTACAAATAAGGGCGTAAAAGTGATAGAATACAACTGCCGCTTCGGCGACCCCGAAGCGCAGGTTGTTTTACCGTTGCTTAAAACCGACCTTTTGACAATTATGAAAGCTACGACGGAAGGGACTTTGGACAAAATAAAGGTTGAGTTTTCAAAGGAAAGCGCCTGCTGCGTCATAATGGCGTCAAAGGGGTATCCGCAAAAATACCAAAGCGGTTTTGAAGTTTTCGTTCCAAAAGAGGAAGAGGAACATATTTGCTACGCGGGCGTTAAACAAAAAGACGGCAGGCTTTTTACGAGCGGCGGCAGAGTGCTGGGCGTTGTGGCGGTAGAAAAAACATTGCGCCAAGCTATTGACGCGGCATATAAATCTGTTGAAAAAATAACCTTTGAAAACGCTTTTTACCGCAAGGACATAGGCAAAAAATACCGCCAAGGAGAGTAAATCATGGTTTACAGAATTTACGTTGAAAAGAAAGAGGGCTTTACGCAGGAAGCCGATAACCTTTTTGCCGAATTAAAAACGATGCTGGGTATTGCGCGTTTGGAAAAAATTCGCGTCTTAAACCGCTATGACGCGCAAAATATTGAAAAAAGTCTGTTTGATAAGGCCGTGAGCGAAGTTTTTTCACAACTCCCTACCGATTTGGTTTTTGAACAGCTTCCTTCTTCGCCGGCGGTATTGGGCGTGGAATATTTGCCGGGACAGTTTGACCAGCGCGCCGATTCGGCGGAGCAATGCGTTCAGTTTATAAGCCAAGGAATACGTCCCCTAATTAAAACGGCAAAAATCTACCTGCTTTACGGCGATTTGGCGCAAAATGATATTAACGCTATAAAACGTTACTTAATAAATCCCGTTGAGTGCCGCGAGGCGTCGCTGGAAATCAAAGAAACGCTGAGCGAAAACTACTGCGAACCCGGGCAAATTGAAGTATTAAGCGGTTTTACCTCTATGACGCAGCAGCAGTTGAGCGCGCTGTCAAAAGAAATGGGGCTTGCGATGGACGGCGCCGATATAGCGTTTTGCAGGGACTATTTTGCTTCACTTAACAGGCAGCCCACCGTTACTGAAATTAAGGTGCTTGACACCTATTGGTCGGACCATTGCCGTCACACCACCTTTTTGACGGTAATTGATAACGTTACCTTTTGCGACCCTTTGATTGAAAAGGCTTATAAAGAATATTTAGCGGCGCGCCAAAGCATAAACAGGCAAAAACCCGCATCTTTAATGGATTTGGCAACAATTACTATGCGAATGCTAAAAAGTCAGGGCAAGCTTGACGGCTTAGACGAATCGGAAGAGATAAACGCCTGCACGGTAAAAATAAAAGTGGATGTAAAGGGAAAAAAAGAGGACTGGCTGCTGCTGTTTAAAAACGAAACGCATAATCATCCTACGGAAATTGAACCCTTTGGCGGCGCGGCGACATGCCTTGGCGGCGCTATACGCGACCCCCTTTCGGGCAGGGCTTATGTTTACGCGGCAATGCGCCTTTCGGGTGCGGCAAATCCGCTGACGCCCCTTGATAAAACCTTAAAAGGCAAACTTTCGCAGCGCAAAATTGTAAGGACCGCGGCGGCGGGTTACAGCTCTTATGGTAACCAAATAGGCGTGCCTACCGGTTTAGTTGAAGAGTTTTACCACGAAGGCTTTGCCGCTAAGCGAATGGAACTTGGCGCGGTAATGGGCGCCGTTCCCACTAAAAACGTAATAAGAAAAACGCCGAAAGAGGGCGACGCAATAATACTTGTGGGCGGCAGAACGGGCAGGGACGGACTGGGCGGCGCGACAGGCTCTTCAAAGGCGCATACAACGCAGTCTCTTAATTCGTGCGGCGCGGAAGTGCAAAAAGGCAACGCGCCCGAAGAGCGCAAGTTACAGCGTTTTTTCCGCAACACAAAGGTATCTTCGCTTATTAAGCGCTGCAACGACTTTGGAGCGGGGGGCGTTTGCGTGGCGGTGGGCGAACTTGCCGACGGCATTGAAATCTGGCTTGACAAAGTATTAAAAAAATATGAGGGGCTTGACGGCACCGAACTGGCTATAAGCGAGTCGCAGGAAAGAATGGCTGTTGTGGTTGACAAAGAAAACGCCGAAAAATTTATCGCTTTCGCGGCGCAGGAAAACCTTGAAGCGACGCAAATCGCCCAAGTTACAAAGTCTTCCAACCCCCGCCTCGTTATGTATTGGAAAGGACAAAAAGTCGTAGACTTGGAGAGAAAATTTTTAGACTCAAACGGGGCGGAAAAACATACCAACGCCCTTGTGGATTGTCCCCTGCCCTTTAATAAACCGACCGCGCGGCATTTTACTGCGGCATATAAAGACCTTGCGGGCGACCTCAATGTTTGCTCAAAGCGCGGGATTACGGAAATGTTTGATTCGACCATAGGTTCAAACACTATTTTAATGCCTTTGGGAGGGCGCTATCAGATGACGCCCCCGCAAGTTATGGCGCATAAAATCCCCCTTGAAGAGGGCGACACAAACACCTGTTCCGTTATGTCGTGGGGCTATAACCCCTATATTATGGAAAAAAGCCCCTATCACGGAGCCTATCTTGCCGTTATTGAGTCTGTTGCCAAACTTGTGGCGGCGGGCGCCGGAAACGCTGAAACCTATCTCACTTTTCAAGAATATTTTGAAAGATTGGGGAACGACGCTCAAAAATGGGGAAAACCGCTGGCGGCGCTTTTGGGGGCGTTTAAGGCGCAAAGCGACTTAGACATAGCTTCTATCGGCGGCAAAGACTCGATGAGCGGCACATTTGAAAATATAAGCGTGCCCCCCACTTTGGTATCTTTTGCGGTAACGACGGGGGAAGCGGACAATATCATTTCCCCTGAGTTTAAAAAAGCGGGCAGCAATGCGGTTTTGCTTAAACCGCTGTATGACACACAAGGTCTGCCCGATATTAAAAACCTGAAAGAAAACTTTGATTTGGTAAACAGCCTCATAAAAAACAAGGCGGTTTTGTCCGCCTATACCTGCGGCTACGGCGGGGTTGCCGAAAATATACTTAAAATGTGCCTGGGCAACGGCTTTGGTTTTGAGTTTGAAAACGGCGTAAGTTTAAAAGATATTTTCCGATACAATTATGGCGCTTTCGTTTTGGAATTGGCGCAGGATATAAAAGTCGGAATACCTTTGGGAAAAGTAACGCAAAAGCAGACGCTAAAACTTGGGGGCGACGAAATAAACTTAAATGAACTGAAAGAAATATATAATTCTAAACTTGAAAGCGTATATCCTACAAAAAGCGCGGAGGAATGCGAAAAACCTCCCAAAATTGTCTTTGAGGGGGCGCAAAAGCAAAAACCCCGTTTTCCCGTTACCGCAAAACCCCGCGTGTTGATACCAGTTTTCCCCGGCACAAACTGCGAATACGACACTGCAAAAGCTTTTGCGGCGGCGGGAGCGGAGGCTGAAATCTTTGTAATCAACAACATGTCGGCGGCGGGTATAGCGCAGTCTTTAAGCGGATTTGCCAAAAAGCTGGATAACTCGCAAATACTGTTTATACCGGGAGGGTTCAGCGGCGGCGACGAACCCGACGGCTCGGCGAAGTTTATAACTTCTTTTATGCGCAACTTTGCCGTTTCGCAGTCAATTGAAGAGCTTTTGTCGCGGCGCGACGGGCTTATATGCGGCATATGCAACGGTTTTCAGGCGCTTATTAAACTCGGTCTGGTGCCTTTTGGCAAAATCACCCCGCCATCTCCCGCAAACCCCACCCTGACGTTTAACAACATTTCACGCCACCAGTCAAAAATTGTGCGCGTAGTCGTCAATAACAACAGTTCGCCTTGGCTTAACAGGTGCGAAGTGGGTAAAATTTATTCCTTCCCTGTTTCTCACGGCGAAGGTAAGTTTGTCGCCGACCTTGCTGCGCTTGAAAAAATGCGCGATAACGGTCAAATCGTTACTCAATACGTTGATTTAGAGGGCAACCCCTCTTGCGGCGTTGATTTTAACCCTAACGGTTCCCTATGGGCGGTTGAGGGAGTTACCTCGCAAGACGGCAGGATTTTCGGCAAGATGGGACACTGCGAAAGAAAGGGCAGAAATCTCTATAAAAACGTGGAAGGCGACTACGATATGCAAATAATGCTTTCCGCCGTTGAATATTTTAAATGATAAAAATCGCCTTAGCGTCAAAAGAGTTTGTAAACGGGGATACCGCCGACAACTTACAAACGATACTTAATACAATGTTGGAAGCAAAGCAAAAGGGCTGCCGTTTGGTGTGTTTCGGCGAAGCTTTTTTGCAGGGCTTTGACGCGCTTAAATGGCGTTATGAAGAGGATATAAACATTGCCTTGCCTATTGGCGGCAAGGAGATTTTTGCGCTTAAAGAACAAAGCGCAAAGCTAGACATTGACCTTTTGGCGGGCTATATTGAAAGAGAAGGAAAAAACATATATTCAAGCTGTCTTTTTATTGAAAAAGGCAAACTTTTGCATAATTACAGGCGCATTTCTAAGGGCTGGAAAGAATACTCGATTACAAACGGTTTTTACAAAGAGGGAAACGACACTTCCGCTTTTACCTATAACGGGTTAAAGGCTGGCATAGCGCTTTGCGGCGATTTGTGGGACTTCCCCCAAAGATTTAAAAACGCGCAGGATATTTTATTTTGGCCTCTTTATGTCAGCTATACAAAGCAAGAATGGGAAAATGAAGCGCTTTTAGACTACGCAAAGCAAGCGGGCGTCGTTTGCGCTAATGTTTTAATGATAAACTCCCTTTCCAAAGAGCCGAAGTCTTTGGGCGGGGCATATTATTTTAAAGGAGGCAAAATTAAAAAAGCGCTTGACATGGGCGGCGAAGGACTGCTGATTATTGATTTATAGCATAAATATTTTTTAAAGTTACTGCATTTTTAATTTACCTAATGGAAAACTTATTTGATTTATTTAATCAATGTTCTATTAAAATATTAAGTTTTATTAAAATATCTAAATTATCTTTTTAACCGTGTCTATTTAATCCCCATAAATTATAAAACATTTACAAAAGGGCTTGACTTTAATAAAATTAAAGTGTATTTTAATATTATTAAACTATTTCTTATAATTTTTGCATATAAATGCAAATAAAGGGGTTTTATGGACGCATCTCCCAAATGGCTAAGCGGTCTTGACGAACAGGACATGGCTTTTATAAAAAAGTTTGTGCTTTCTTCCGGCTCGCTTAAAGAAATCGCCGATATTTACGGCGTAACCTACCCCACCGTAAGGTTAAGGCTTGACAGGCTGATTCAAAAAATCAATTTGTCGGAAAGCGAAAAGGACGATAAATATGTAACGCTGCTTAAAAAAATGGCGTTGGAGGAAAAATTAAGTATGGAAATGGCAAAAATATTGATAACGGAATACAGAAACATAAAAAGGGAGGAAAATTAAAATGATAACATGGGCTAGCATAACCTTTATTTTATTGCCCGTTTTTTTAATATTGTTAGCGGGGCTGTTTTTATTTGTATATTTATTAAAAAGAAATATCGGCATATACTTGGGCTGGCTTGCCATGACACCTTTTATTGTGCTTGCAATAACCGACGACGTCAGCTGGCTTTGGCTTTTGCTGCCTGTTTTTATCGTTTACGTCGTCGCCGCCGTTTTAAGGTTTGACAAGAATAAAAAAGAAAAAGAAAAAGAGGAGCAAAAACAAAGGGAAATGGATAAAATGTCCATTGACGACTTATAAAAAACGCAGAAAAAGTCTTAAAAAATGGTTTTAGTATTACGCAACAGCAATTGTCTGTCGGTTTGTTCTATTAGTTTAGCGGCAAATTGGCAATCATATTGGCAATCATATTGACAATCATATTGACAATCATATTCTTGAAATAAAAACCCGCTTTGAAAGCGGGGTTTTTATTATTTTATTTAACATTTAGAACATTCACCAACACTTTCGGCATGCCTTAATCTTAGTTTTTTTACAACCCTTAATTAAAAGCTTTGCCCGATAGACTAAGTAGCTATATTTCTACTCGTCGTCCTCTTCTTCTTCGTCGTCGTCTTCCTCTTCGTCTTCATCTTCGTCTTCGCCGTCGTCTTCGTCCTCTTCCTCGTCCTCGCTGTCAAAGTCCTTCTTGTCGGTTCTGCCCTCATTGCCGCCCTTGACGTCGTTTTTTTCCTCTTCCTCTTTTTTAACGCCGCCGCCGAACTTTTTATAGATTTCGTATTTCATCAAAGCTTTAACATCTTGGCTGCTCAAAAAAGGCAAAATAGAATCGGGCAAATAAGAAGTTTTGCCGTTTATATAATCCTCTATGATAAGATGAAGCGCCTCGCTTGGCAAAAAGGGGAAAAACGCCGCTTTGCCGTAACGCGAAGTATTAAAATTACCCGAAGCCGCCATTTTCCTATATACTTCGGTAAGCTTTTTGCTGCTTGCAAAGGGCAGCAGTTCTTCAAGGCGTATCCCCTCAACTTCGCTTTCGGCAGCTTTTTCCAAAAGCAAATCTATTTCTTCCGTATCCAAAAAGGGCAGCATGTTTCTTATTTTCATATTTTTATTCTCCTTTGAGATTTTCCCGTTCTCTAATTTTTACGAAAAAAACTTTTTCCTGCTTGTCATCTTCCCTTTTTTGAATAAATTCTTGCATGTAGTCCTTTGCCGACGCGCCCCGAGTAAAATCGGACGTAAAATAATACATTGTCATAAACCTTTCCTCCCCAAAAATATTTTTCCCGTAATTCTTTTTTTGTAACGCTCAATGCTTAAAAACTGCTGTTCAGAGGGCGTAAGTTTTACCCAAAGCTCCTCTGTGTCCGTTTGGCGCAAGTATTTGCACGTACCGCTTTCCCCTTCTTTTAGCCATGTTTTTACCGACCTGATTATTAAAAGCCGCTGCTGAGGCGAAAACTTGTATAAAAGCGAGGCTATGTCGCAAATATATTCGCCGCGGGCGATTTTTGTCGCCGCAATATCCCTGCCCTCTTCCGTTGAAAAATCAAGCTCGGTTTTAACTTCGTCAAGGCACAAAATTGTTTCAAAGGAGGCGCCTAAAATCACCGTCAGTTCGCAGATATTGTCTATCGTGGGCATCGCCAGACCGGCTTCCCAGCGCGAAACGGCTTGGCGCGACACAAACAGCTTATCGGCTAGCTGCTCTTGCGTGAGCGGAAGCTTTTGCCGCAGTTGCTTTAACCGCTCTCCTATTTTTTGTAAATCAAGCACGCGCTTTGCCCTCCCTTTTACGACACAATTGTAACACGGGTAGCCTTTTCATTGCAAGCAACCGCTGATTGCCTTGCAAAGCATTATAGCAATCTGCAATTTCCATTTCCTTTAAATTAAATAACAAGCCAAAAGAAAATGAATAGAATATATTTCTCACAGCGGTAAAAGATAAAAATTATGGCAAAAATGTAAAACCCAAACCGGTAATAGCTTGGGTTTACAATGCGATATTGTTCGCTTAGCATATTTGTATTATTTTTGGGTATTATCCGTCTTACGGACTGTGCCTTTTAAATAGTTTTACGTGTTTTAAACTCATCGTTGCTTGTCGCTTTCAAGAGTTCAAAACCTCATATATAACTCAACGGCGGCGCTCTTGTCGGCGGTTATCAAGCCTTTGTCAACAACTATTTGCGCACTGTATATACAACCGCTTAACAAGGGTTTTATTCGCCTATCTTACTTTCTTGCAAAATGCGCTTGCTATGTTCTTTTGAAGCGAAAAACAGCGGGATTACCGCAAGCGCGGTAATTATCGCCGCTGCCAAAAAGAGTTCGCTGGGAGGCAGCGAAGAGTTTCCGCCGCTGACGGCGTTAATTATAGGCTGAGCCACAAGGGGTCCCGCGACCATGGGGAAAAGCACAAAAAACAGTATGCGTATTCCCTCAAACTGCCCCCTCTGCCCTTCGGGATAAAGTTTTTTCTGCCACACCATATATGTTTGTATACTTGCGACATAACCGATTCCTATTAAAAGCATTCCCAATGCTGGCACCCAGTCGCGCATGAGGTCAAAAGTCCTTTCACCTGTTTTGAGTCCCAGCTCGGCGGCGTCTTGAACAAATAGGAAGATAATCATGCAACCCAAAACCGCTGAAATAATGGCGCCTAAGCCTACATAAGGAGATTTATTTTTGTTTATTAATGGAATTAAGGGAATTGTGCAAAGGGTAGCTATTATTAAAGGAATACCCAGCATAAGGGAGGCATCTCCCGTGCTGAAACCGAGTGTGTAGTTTAAGTAGTTCATGATGTGCACAAAGTAGCAGTTAAAGCCTATAAAAAACACCGTGACGGTAACGTTTACAAGCACCAACTCTCTGCGCTTAAAAAACTCTTTGAAGTTGAAAACGCTTGCGAATTGCCGCCAGAAAGAGCCCTGCTTGTTGGGTTTTAGATGCGGCGCGTCTTTAACGGTAAACAAAGACACCGCCCCCATTATCATCACCAGCACACCCATAACGGCAAAAAATACCATATATCCGCCGCCAACGTTTTTACCGTTGTCGGTAAAAATAGCCATGCCCACAATTGCGCCGCCCAAAACCGTGCCTATTAAAGTGCCCAAGACGGGCTGCGAAGCAAGCGCCATGCCTATCTGCCCTCGGTTTTTGTCGGTAAGCATATCGGAGCACCAGGCGTTAAAGCCCGAGTCGTTGCCTGCGGACCCGAAAAAGCTCATTATAGTGTCGGTAGCTACTATGATGATACCTATTACCACAAAGTTGCCCGCAATAAACTTAGCATACAGGTTGGTAAGACCGTAAACGACGGTAAAAAGCCCCCAAGCCAAGTAGCCGAACGCTATAAAGGGCTTGCGCGAACCTATTCTGTCCGACCATGTGCCGAAGAAAAAAGTGGAAAAGGTGGTTGCCAATGCGGAAAAAATGGTCATCATCGTCACAATTTGAGACCCCGCTATGGTATCTACCGTTTCGGGAAACTGAGCGTATAAATAGTTGGCGAACCAGTTATTTTCAACACACCAACATAGCTGCCCCGCCATACCCAAAAGCCAGATAAGCGTCCAATTTCTTGCGCCTATGCCCTTTTGCTTAGCGGGGGCGTTAATTTCTTCTTGCATAAATATCTCCTTATTTGTCCAAAATGTATAGCCCGAATTTGGTTAACAGTACAATTTTAACAGCGCATAGCATCAAAGTCAATAGGCAAGTTATTTGAAGCGTCATTTTGTTGACAAAAAGGGGGCGCTAAACTAAAATTATAAGGCAGTTGCTCTTATATGTGGGATTTACGGACATTTACAGGCAACTTTGATAGCGACTAAAACAGGAGCATATTTTTATGACACAACTTACTATGGACAAATTGGTCAATCTTTGCAAGGGCAGAGGTTTTATCTTCGCGGGAAGCGAAATATACGGCGGGCTTGCCAATACTTGGGATTACGGTCCTTTGGGCGCAGAGCTTAAAAACAACGTTAAAAAAGCGTGGTGGAAAAAGTTTGTGCAGGAGTCCCCTCTTAACGTTGGGCTTGACTGCGCTATCTTAATGAACCCTGCGGTATGGCAGGCGAGCGGGCATTTAACAAACTTCAACGACCCACTAATGGACTGCAAGTCTTGCAAGACAAGGCACCGCGCCGACCAGCTTATTGAAGAATACGCCGCTAAAAAGGGAAAGGACATTAACCCCGCAAGCAAAAGCTTTAAGGAAATGGAAGATATAATAAAGGAAGAGGGCATTGTTTGCCCTAATTGCGGAAAAAGAGATTTTACAAATATTCGGCAGTTCAATATGATGTTTAAGACCTTTCAGGGGGTTAACGAAGAAAGCGCAAACGCCATTTACCTGCGCCCCGAAACAGCTCAGGGCATATTCGTAAATTTCAAAAATGTTTTACGTTCGTCGCGCAAAAAGATGCCTTTCGGCATCGCGCAGATAGGCAAATCTTTCAGAAACGAAATTACGCCGGGAAACTTTATATTCAGGGTGCGCGAGTTTGAGCAAATGGAGCTTGAATTTTTCTGCAAACCGGGCACCGACTTAGAATGGTTTGCCTATTGGAAGGAATATTGCAAAAATTGGCTGTTGGGGCTTGGCGTTAAAGAAGAAAACCTGCGCGTCCGCGACCATCAAAAGGAAGAGCTTTCTCATTACAGCAAGGCGACAAGCGACTTTGAGTTTAAGTTCCCCTTCGGATGGGGCGAGCTTTGGGGCATTGCAGACAGAACGGACTATGACTTGGCATGCCACCAAAAAGCAAGCGGCGAATCAATGGAATATCTTGACCCATACACGCAGGAAAAATATCTCCCTTACTGCATTGAGCCTTCTTTGGGCGTTGAAAGAGCGGTGCTGACGTTTTTATGCAACGCTTACGAAGAACAGGAACTGGCAGAGGGCGACAGCCGCGTAGTGCTGCATCTGCACCCCGCGCTTGCGCCGATTAAGGTTTGCGTGCTGCCCTTGTCTAAAAAACTTAACGAAAAGGCGGAAGCGGTTTACAACGATTTGAGCAAGGACTTTTCATCTGACTTTGACGACGCGGGAAGCATAGGCAAGCGCTACCGCCGCCAGGACGAAATAGGCACTCCCCTTTGCGTTACAGTTGACTTTGACACCTTAGTAGATGAGCAGGTTACCGTTCGCGACAGAGACAGCATGGAGCAGATAAGGATACCCATAAGCGGGTTAAAAGAGCATATTTTAAAAATTATTAACTATTAGCCTTTAAAATCCCTATATCTCAAAAAGAAAATGTCATAATAAAGACAACAAAAATACCCCCCACCGACATATCGGGGGGGGGTATTTTTTTCGTATTAGAATCTGCTTTTTTGGCGGTTTGATTTGGCAGCCGCTAACAGGCGCGTTAAGTTGACCGTTGCCGTTCCGTTTTGGATAAAAGTGCAAAACAATCACTCTAATTTTTCGTAACTAGTTCATATCGTCGGTTAAGCATATTGTATTAACTGCCGCCTGCATTATGTTTTGAGCGTTTACTTGGGCGTAACGGTGACTTTGCCGTTGCCGAGGGCAATATTGCCGCCCAGATTATTTAGGCCTTTGCAAACGTATTGCGAGGCTTGATTAGCTAAGTTTGTAAGCGAAAAAGAACCCGTCAAGAAACCGTTTAAAATATTGGCTAAGTTGGGGTCGTCGTTAAGTATAAGCGTCGGCGTGCCGTTGACTTCCACCACCGTAGCGCCGTTATCCTTTAAGGATACATTGAGCGAAACCTTTATCTTTTCGCTTTTGATAACCCATTGCTTAATCATGTTTTTAGAACTGTCGTCAAGCCCCGCCAAATCTAAAAGTTTGTCCCTTTTAACAAACAAAACAAGGAACGCCTTGCAGCCGCTTTCGTCTTTGGTCAATGTAAACTGCTTAAATTCCAAGTCCCCAGCGCCTAAGTTTAAATCTGCCGCAAGGGTATTTATAGCGCTGTTTAGTATCGCCCCGATTTCTTTGTCCGTAAGGTCAAAGGGGTCGGGCGATTTAGGTTTTAGCGGTTCGTCAAAGATTTTGGAATAGTCCACCTCGTCTTCGTAAATTACGTCCGCCTGCTCTGTGTTTTCGTTAATCTGTTTGTCCTCGTCTACTTCCTGCGGGTTTTTGGAAAGCGAACTTAAAGCCTTAAAAACATCTTTCAATTTTACGTCTCCTAAGCCCATTTCTTGAAGGGACGAGTTGACGTAGGGCAATTCTGCGTTCCCAAACCCCAAAGTGTTGGGCGTCATGTTTACAAGCACCGCAACAACAATTGCCAAAATTATTACTATCCCTAAAAATGTAAAGAGGCAGCCCCCTTTTCTTCTTGCCATATTCAAACCCCCCTTATAGGTTATTTTAATTATATTACAATCAGCGCTCATATTGCAAGGGATATTATAAAAAATATTTTCTTTTTACGCAAAATATTGACTAATTCACATACAAAAGTTAAAATAAAATTAAGAAAATAATAAATTAAGGAGATATATTATGTTAAACAATTTGCAACTTCAACATTACGCCGATTTAGCCATCAAAGTGGGCGTTAACCTTCAAAAGGGGCAAAAACTCAATATTAACGCCCAAATTGAATGCGCGCACATAGTAAGAGTTTTGGCGGAAGCGGCATACCGCGCGGGCGCGAGCGAAGTTTTGGTAAACTACGCAGACGAAAAACTCAGCCGCATAAACTACGACCACATGTCGGTAGAAGAGCTTGAAAAGGTGGCTCAATGGGTTGTTGACCGCAGCGTTTATCTTGTAGACAACGGCTTTGCAAACATTTCAATAGCCGCCGGCGACCCCAATATCTTTGCGGGCGTTGACCCCGTCAAGCTGCAACGAGCGGCTCAGGCAAAGGGCAAGGCTTTAAAATATTACCGTGAGGCAATGATGAGAAACGCAAACCGCTGGCTGGTAATTTCCGTTCCTACCGAAGCTTGGGCAAAGCAAGTATTCCCAAATGAGGAAAAAGCAGTTGATAAGCTTTGGGACGCTATCGCCATGACTATGCGCTTAAACGAAAAAGATCCCGTTGCCGCCTGGCAAAAACATATAGCGACTTTAACAAGAAGAGCCGACTTTATGAACAAACAAAACTTTTCCTACGTCCACTTGAAGAGCAAAAACGGAACGGATCTTAAAGTAGGGCTTGCGGAAGGTCATATCTGGTGTGCCGCGGAAGAAAAAGCCGAAGACGGCGTAACATTTACAGCCAATATGCCCACAGAAGAAATCTTTACCGCCCCCCACAGACTGCGAGTTGACGGCGTAGTGCATAACGCGCTTCCCTTGGTTGAACAGGGCAACGTCATTGACGACTTTACCATTCACTTTGAAAAGGGCAGAGTTACGAAGTTTTCCGCTAAGAAAGGTTACGACGCGCTTTCCAACATAATCAACACCGACGAGGGAAGCCACTATTTAGGCGAAGTAGCTTTAATAGGCAAAAACAGCCCCATCGCGCAAAGCGGAATTATGTTTTTCAATACTTTGTTTGACGAAAACGCAAGCTGCCACTTGGCGCTTGGCAAAGGCTACCCCACAAACGTTAAAAACGGCGGCTCAATGACAAAAGAACAGCTCGAAGCCGTAGGCGTAAACGACAGCTTGGAACACTGCGACTTTATGATAGGAACCGCCGATATGGACGTAGTGGGCGTTACTAAGGATGGCAAAAAAGTGCAGCTATTCGTTGACGGGGAATGGGTAATATAAAAAGGCTTACGCCTTTTTAAGGGGGAACCAATGGTTCTCCCTTAATTTTCCCCCTCCTTTGCGGTAACGCTTCCTTAGCTCTAAAAACGCTTTTTTGGGATTTTTGCTGTTTATTTCTTATGCAAGGTTGTTCGCACGGAAACCTCAATTAATAACGGCAAAATCTTTTTTTAGCTGGAACCCAAGTGTTCCCCCTAAATTTTCCCCCTCCTTTTGCCGCGTTGCTACGCAACGCGTAAGTACACGCGGCTGGAAGCGTTTCTGCACCTCACGGACTTTTATTCATATATTTCCTTTGTGTGAGGATGCGGATAGATGCGACGAGCCGCCGCGCGGGTTTATTTATCTTATTTAGAAGAAAAACAGCGGCTGATTAAATAGAAAATCAACTGTTGATTAAATAGAAAACAGCGGCAAGTAAGTTTTTTAATAAACAAAAATACCGCCCTAACGGGCGGCATTGTTTTATTCATATTTTTTCAAATAAAACTTACGCTTTCTTAGCAAAGAATCAAATATTGCGGTTTGTATTAGCCTTTGAAATGTGCTATTTTTATTACAATTTTATCGTTTTGAAAAATACCTTTACAGCACCATTGAAGCTACAAGCGTGCCTACCATGTTGAGTTCCTGCCCGCTAATTAAAGTGTATTTTACCCCTCTTTTGTCCAGCATTTGCGTTAAATGCTTTTCAAAGCGTTCCCTGAAACCGTAAAGCTTAAAAAAGGTTGTGCCCTCCGCAACTACGCCCACAGGCTTGTCGTCACCGCTTTGCTTTCCTTTAAGGGCAAAAGCGCCAACCATGAGCGCGCCCACCTTTGCGGCGCGGTCAATAAGCTGAATAGCAAGCGCCCGTATTCCAATCAAGTCTTTGGGGGAAAAATATGCCGAAAACTTTGAAAAAGCTAAACTGTCGCCGCTTAAAAACTTGCTTAAAAGCGCCGTGTCAACATATTGGGGAGATTGCGGCAGGGCTGAAAAAAACTTTTCTTCTATGGGCGCTATGGGCATAAACATACCTTCCGCAAGAGCCGCGCGAAGCGCTTCTTTAAACAAAAGCGAAATATATCTGCCAGAGGACATTTTTTCCGCAAGCTGTTCGCCTTTCCGCATTGAAGCGCCGTCTACCGCGTCGTCAAAGTCGCCGCGCGTAAACTTGTCAAAGTTGCCCGTTTCGGTATTGATTATCATTTTGCCTTCTTTAAGGCCTTTAAGCTTTTTAATGTTGGCGTTGTCCTCAATATAGCTTACGTTTGTGCCTGTGCCGTAAATATAACCTATATAACGCGAATAGTTTTCACTGTCGGTAATGCCGATACCGCCCAAAAGCGCCGCCACCGTATCGTTTAAAATGACAATTTTACGCTTTTTTTCGTCGTATTTTTTAATGGCGTCCAAAGTGCTTTGACCTACCAGAGTGCCCGCCACCTGCGAAGCTTTGATTTCTTTGCTGAAATTGCATGCCCTGCCGTCAAGGTTGGGGTTCATGTCAACTTCGTAAGAGAAGCAAAAACCTATGTTTTGCCCCTTGTTAAGCAGCGGCTGAACGCAGGAAGCTATCCGCGCATAAAACTCGTCTTTGCTCACCTCGCTTTTTACGCCGGGCATAATATCTTTGCGCATTGAGGAAAAAACAGGCTTGCCTTTGTCGTCAAAACTGCCCGCGCAGCACCTGAAATTAGTTCCCCCCGCGTCAATTAAAATGTTGGTCTTGTTTTTAATTATCTTTATGTCGGTGGTTAAATAGGTAGGAATCATTGCAAGGCTGCTTTCCTGCCCCTTTAAACCTTTTTCAATGTCTCCCGCTAAGTCGTCAAACGCCTTGTCTTCGTCAATGTTTGTTTCATGCTGCTTATGCGCCGTCAAGAAATCTTTAATTTTTTCATCCCACATAACGCAGTCGTCGCGCTGCGCAAAAAGCTCTTGCGCCGACATTCTTAATATTCTTTTGTTCTCTTCCATCTCACTCACTTTTATATCCCTGCTTTTATCTACCGCGCGCAATGTTTTTGAACAAACAAATACGTTGGATTTTGTAAGTTTGGGCTGATATTTTCCGCCCAGCGCATATATCGCGTCAATTATAGGCTTACTGTCTTCCAAAGGTGCAAGCTCAATGCTTCTTGCAAGCGAAAAAGTTTTGCCCTCATAAATGTTGCTCACCCTTTTAAAGCTCGCGTTGTTTATATAATTTGTTATGGCAAGAAGGCTCTTATTTACGATTTTGTGTTTTGACTGGTTTTCCAACAGCGACACCGTGCGCGTAAGCAAAAAGTCTTTGTTGCTCCCCCTGCGGACGGCGTATTTTTCCAGCAGCTGCTCCACCGTCAGCCCGCTTTTTTCAGTAATATATTTAAGAGTTAGCATTGAAATATACGCGTCCTCTTCGCTGTTGTGCTGATTAAAAGTAACGCCCATACAATCGGCAATTTTGCTTAAAGCCTTAACTTCCTTTTCGCCGTTAAACAGCTTGTAAAGCAACTGCGAACAAATGAAATCAAAGTTAATGCAGGGCAGCTTGTAATGTTTGCAGGCGGCGTTGAGCATAATGCAGTCGGATTCGACGGCGTGCCCTACGATAACGTATTCGCCTGTTAAGTAGTGCCTTATTTTTGAATATGCGTGTGCAAAATCGGGGGAAGAATTGAGAAGTGCAACATCTAAATTAAGGTTGATGCCGATGTTTTTGCGCGTGCCGTCAAGGTCGTATTTGGTTTTGGGATTTATCCAAATATTTTCTCTGAAAAGTATATTAAAGTTTTCATCGGCTATGACTATGCCTACGCTGCAAATGCTGTAATGCTTATAGCCGTTAGCCGCTTCAATGTCAAATGCAAGATATTTCAAAACCTTATTTTCCTCTTGCCGTTTATATTAACAAAAAAATAATGAAAAATCAACATAAATTATACAAAGGTCTGCTTATTTGCTTAAAAGTTTAACCTTGTTAAATAATTATAAGATGAAATGAAGCTTTAAAGCGCTTAAAAATAAATTAATCATTGATTAAAAAAGCCAAAAAAGCGAATTGCCCCCGCCTCCCACGACTTAATAATATAACGATTAACGAGTTAATTTTAAAATTGCTTGCAAAAACTTGGTTTTTTGCACTGCGGGCTGCAATCAAATGCTGCAAACTAAGTTACTAATGCGTTACTATTTGCTATGTTTATTTTGCGTTTATAAAAGTAATGTTTTTATTTCAGATTTAAGGCTTTAATAACTAAACCCCAAAAAAACAAAAACCCCATTAATGCAACTAACGGGGTTAAAAAACGAAGATAATTATTTTTGTAACGGCTTAAAACCTTTTGTTTAACATTAAGCTTAAACGGGATAATGCGCATTCAACGTTAAAGCGAGGTTTTATTGCTTTATTCCCATTCAATCGTCGCAGGCGGTTTGCCCGTTATATCCAAAACAACCCTGCTTACGCCGCTTACTTTGTTGGCTATGCGCGAGCTGACCTTTTCAAGCACTTCGTAGGGTATTTTTGACCAGTCCGCCGTCATGCCGTCGGAGCTTTGAACGGCGCGCAAGGCTACTGTGTTTAGATAAGTTCTTTTGTCCCCCATTACGCCCGTGGTGAAAATATTTGGCAAAACCGCAAAATACTGCCAAATGTCTTTGTCCAAACCCGCTTTGGCGATTTCGTCACGGAAAATAAAGTCGGCTTCCCTTAAAATTTCAAGTTTTTCCTTTGTAACTTCACCTAAAACGCGTACGGCAAGCCCCGGTCCGGGGAAAGGCTGGCGCATTACAATGCTTTCGGGCAGCCCCAGCGTGCGCCCTACGCGCCTTACCTCGTCTTTAAACAAATGGGCAAGAGGCTCGATTATACCCTCAAAGTCCATTACCGAAGGAAGCCCGCCCACGTTGTGGTGCGTTTTGATTGTTTCGCCGCTTTTCGTGCCGCTTTCTATAATATCGGGATAAATTGTGCCCTGAACCAAAAAGCTGACGCCGCCTATTTTTTTCGCCTCTTCCTCAAAACAGCGTATAAACTCGCGCCCTATAATTTTGCGCTTTTGTTCGGGGTCGGCAACTCCCTTTAAGTGATTCAAAAAATGTTCTTCTTTGTCAAGGGCGATAAGGTTAAAACCCTGCTCCCCTTTAAAAACGCGAACGACCTCTTCCGCTTCGCCCTTACGCATTAAGCCGTGGTCAACAAAAACGCAAATAAGGTTTTCCCCTATCGCCTTATGCACAAGCATTGCCGCCACGGCGGAATCAACGCCTCCCGACAGCGCGCAAAGCACCTTTTTTCCTTTTGTTTTTTCTTTTATTTCCTCTACGGAAGTTTGCACAAAATCTTTAAGCGACCAGTCGCCTTTTAGCTTTGCGATTTTAAAAAGGAAGTTTTGCAGCACTTCTTTGCCGAATTGGCTTAAATCCACTTCGGGGTGGTATTGAAGTCCGTAGAGCTTTTTCTTTTCGTTCTGAATGGCGGCAAAGGGGGTGTCGGCGGTATGGGCGACGGAAACAAAGCCTTGGGGCAGCATTGTTACGCTGTCAAAATGGCTCATTAAGCAGTAATAGTTTTTTGGAATGCCGCTAAACAGCTTTGAGGGGCGGTGCGTAACCTGCGTCTTTCCAAACTCGGGAACTTTTGCCTTTTCCGTGCGTCCGCCCAAAAGCATGCTCATAAGCTGGAAACCGTAGCAGATGCCCAAAAGCGGCACGCCTAAGTAAAAAATCTTTTTGTCTATCGTGGGCGCGCCCTCTTCGTAGCAGCTTTTGTTTCCCCCCGACAAAATAATTGCCGAAGGGCCAAACTCCTCAATTTTTTGAAAGGGAACGTAATAGGGCATTATTTCGCAGTAAACCTTCATTAAGCGCAACTGTTTGGCTATGAGCTGAACCGTTTGGCTGCCGAAGTCAATTATGAGAACCTTTTCCATTTTTTACCTACTTATATTACACTTTGGTGGTATAGTTGGGCGCTTCCTTAGTAATGTTTATGTCGTGGGGGTGTCCCTCAATTAAAGAAGCGTTTGTTATTTTTATAAACTTGGCTTTTGTGCGCAGCTCGTCAATGTTTTTCATTCCCGCATAGCCCATGCCCGAGCGCAGACCGCCCACAAGCTGAAATACTATTTCACCCAGCGTCCCCCTGTAAGGCACGCGCCCCTCAACGCCTTCGGGAACAAGTTTTGACGATTCGCTGTGCTCTTGGAAGTATCTGTCTTTGCTTCCCTTTGCCATGGCGGCAAGGCTGCCCATTCCGCGGTAAACCTTAAAGCTTCTGCCTTGGTATATTTCCGTTTCGCCGGGGCTTTCTAAGGTGCCCGCAAAAAGACTGCCTATCATTGCCGTTGACGCGCCCGCGGCAATTGCCTTTGTTATGTCGCCGCTGTATTTTATTCCGCCGTCGGCTATGATGCGCACGCCCCGCTTATCCCCTTCCTCGGCACAATTCATTATTGCGGTAATCTGAGGCACGCCTATGCCCGCTATGACGCGCGTAGTGCAGATGCTACCCGGACCCATGCCCACTTTAAGCAAATCAGCCCCCGCGTCAGCAAGCGCCGTTACAGCCTCTTTGGTGGCGATATTGCCCGCCATTAAAGGAAGGAGAGGATATTTTGCCTTAATTTTTCTAACCGTTTCAACAACTTTATTGCTGTGTCCGTGCGCGGTATCCACTACTAAAAGGTCAGCCCTTGCCGCAACCAAAGCCGCGACGCGTTCCATTGTGTCATCCGCCGTGCCTACCGCCGCGCCCACTAAAAGCCTGCCGTTGGCGTCTTTTGCCGAATTGGGATACTGTATGGTTTTTTCTATGTCTTTAATTGTTATAAGCCCTTTTAACACAAAGTTTTTATCCACTATGGGCAGTTTTTCTATGCGGTGCGCCCCCAAAATCTTTTGCGCCTCCGCAAGGGTGGTGCCTACGGGCGCCGTTACAAGGTTGTCTTTTGTCATTATGTTGCATATGGGCTGGTTGAAGTTGGTTTCAAAACGCAAGTCGCGGTTGGTCAAGATACCCACAAGCTTTTTCTTTTCGTCAACAATGGGCACGCCGCTGATTTTGTAGCGCGCCATTAAAGCCAAGGCGTCGGTAACCATATCTTGGGGGTGAAGATAAAAAGGGTCGGTGATTACGCCGTGTTCGCTTCTTTTTACCTTGTCAATTTGGCTCGCCTGCTCTTCTATGGAAAGATTTTTGTGGATAATGCCCATGCCGCCCTCGCGTGCTATGGCAATAGCCAGCTTATACTCTGTTACGGTGTCCATCGCGGCGGACATTAAAGGAATATTTAACTTGATTCCCTTTGCAAGCGTAACCGATAAATCCGCTTCCGAAGGCAAAACGCCCGAAGCGTTGGGTATTATTAAAACGTCGTCAAATGTAAGTCCTTCGCAAACAATTTTTTCCATAAGTTATTCCTCCTATCCACATATATATTTTTTGTTTTGATATGCCAAACTTTATACGGCTTAAATAGTTTTTGCCGCAAGATGCTATTTTAAAGAAATTTACCGCCTTTTTGACAAACAAAAAACACTTGTAAAAACAAGTGCTTAGATTAAAAAAGGCAATATGCAAGCGCCTTGGTAAATAATATTAAGCTGGGGCTGTTTTACTTGCATAAGCGTTTACTTTTCCTTAAAAATATTAAAGTCACTTTAACACAAAAGGATAAAAATGTAAAGACTTTAAGGCATTGTCCGCCTAATTTTTGTATTAACCGTTTTTTGAATATTGCAGCTTGATTTAGCTGTTGCTCAAAAACAAACAAAGGGAAAAATCGCTTTCTCCCTTTGGTTTTTGTTTATTGGGGTTAATTGTTTTTATTTTGGCTTATCACCAAAGAACACAACAAATTATTTGCCTAATCTCTGATTTTGCGCGCCTTGCCTTAGCTTATTAAAGGATACATCTTAACAATTGCGGCTTTTTTGCTTAAACGGGTTTAATTTTAAAGCTTGCTGATTTTACGGCAATTTTGTAAAGCCGCTTTATTATAAGATGCTGTTTGGCTTAAACGGGTTTTATTTTATAGCCGCTGATTTTACGGCAATATTGCAAGCCGCTTTGCCTGTTTTTCCTGTTTGACTTAGAAAACTAATTTGCTTACGCGCTCAAAATTATTCGCAGTCGTCTAGGGCGTTAAGCTTATCTACGCGCTTTTGGTGTCTGCCGCCCTCAAAGGGGGTGGACAAAAAGATATCAATAAACTCCAAGGCGTCTTTTATCGGGGTAATTCTCGCGCCTAACGCCAAAACATTGGCGTCGTTGTGTTTGCGCGTCATTTCGGCGCCAAAAGTATTGCTCACCAAGGCGCAGCGGATACCCTTAACTTTGTTAGCCGCCATACTCATGCCTATACCCGTGCCGCAAATTAAGATACCGAACTCCGCTCTGCCCGCCGCAACTTCCTTACAAAGCGTAAGGGCGAAATCGGGGTAATCGCAGCTTTCAGTTGAATAAGTGCCGCAGTCTTTTGCGTTATAACCCCTTTCAATAAGGTGTTTTAATACCGACTGCTTGTGTTCGTAGCCCGCGTGGTCGCTTGCAACAGCTATCATTTTTTATGTTTCCTCCCAAATATTTCCGTTTGCCGATTTTATCATTCTATTAAGCAGCCCCGCGCCATCCGTTTTTGAAAAGTCGTAGACCTGAATGATATAACCGAACTTTTTTTCTAAGTATCTTAACGCGCTGAAATAATTGTGCGCCCCCTCTTTTAAGGTGCTGCCAAAAGAATAAACGCTTATGCCTTCAAGCCTGTTTGCACGGGGCAAAGCGCAAAGCACCACGGGGCGCAGCACCGCGTGGGCGGCGTATTCGTCCACAATGTCCTCATCGCTGGGGTTTATAAGCAGTTTTGTAGGCACTAACGGCATATAATGCCCGTATTTTACGCCGGGGGAAGCCGCCCCCTTTTCGGGGCTGTCGGCAAAGGCAACTTTGCGCCCCAAAACCCTTTCAATTTCGGCGGCGGTTATTACGCCCGGTCTTAAAATCATAGGCTCATCAATTAAAGAAAGCACGGTGGACTCAATTCCCACCTCGCTGTCATCGCCTTTTAAAATTAAAGGGATTTTTCCGCATAAGTCCTCGTAAACGTCTTTTGCGGTGGTGGGGCTTGGGCGCGAACTGGTGTTTGCGGAGGGCGCGGCGATAGGAACGCCGCATTTTTCTATAAAACGGCGCGCTTCGCCGCTTAAAGGCATTCTTACGCCTACGCTGTCAAGCCCCGCCGTAACGCGCGAAGAGATTTTGCCGCTTTTAGGCAAAATCAGCGTTAAGGGCGCGGGCATAAAAGCGTCAATTACCGCCTGCGCAAGGGGCGGAATTTGCCGCGCCGCCAAAGAAATCATCTCTTTGTTGGCAACGTGGACTATTAAAGGATTGTCTTGCGGCCTTCCTTTGGCGATAAAAATCTTTTCCACCGCGCCGTCGTCAAAGGCGGAAGCGCCCAATCCGTAAACAGTTTCGGTGGGAAAAGCTACCACTCCCCCGCCTTTAATTATTTCAGAAGCAAGCGAAAGGGATTTTTCGTTTATGGCAAGCAGCCGCGTTTTCATAGACACAGTATAGCATAAACAGCCTCAAAAACAGCGGTTTTTTTGGCGTTTTAAAGGATAAAAGAAAAACGATATTTTTATTAATCAGTTTTGGGCGATAACTTACGGTAATTTAAAACATAAAACACGATTAAAAATCGCAAAATTATGGCGTTAAAAGCTTTCAAAGTTGCATTATTTTTAATTTGCACTCAAAAGGTCACTACGGAAATACTGAATATGCCTTACCGTTTGTAAACGCGCCTAAGTCAAGCGATTAAGTAAAGGATGGAATAGGGCGCTATGCGCATGTTCGGCATATTCAAACTTGAAGCAAATTGATTAAAAGGTTGATAGTTTTAGTAAATCATTTACCATACCGCAGCAGTAATTTTACTGTTTTTCTTTATCACCGCCGACTTGAAAGCTAAAAAAATAATAAGGGGCGCGGCAAAGTTTTATTTGCTCTTTTCAATTAAAATTGCGCGGCAGGGAGAGCCTTCGGCGCCTTTTATGTTAAGGGGCTGCGCGCAAAGAAAATAGTCGCCCTTTGGCACGTCCTTTAACCTCAAACCCTCTATTACAGCCACTTTTTTGCTTGAAAGCAGCTTGTGCACGTGGAAAAAGTCGTTTCCACCTATGCTTTGGTTTTCTATGCCGATAAGGCGAAGCTGCGTAAACTCAACTTCAATTGCGGCGGAAGGGGTAAAAATGTTTTTGCCTTTTATCAAAAGGCGTTCAAGCCCCTTGGGCAAAGAAGCCATTATTTCCGCAGTTACAAAACCGTTGATTTCAATCACTTTGCATTCCCCTACAAAAGTGTCAAGGGCAAGCTTGTCAATACTTTCGCCGAAACGGTTAAAATGCGAGGGCGCGTCAATATGCGTGCCGTTATGCAGGCACATTTTTATGTTGGACAAAACGTAACCTTCTTCAACGTAGTCCTTTACCTTTTCTATAACGGGGGCTTGGTCGCCCTCGTATACTGCGCTTGACAGTAGCTCCTGCGATATGTCGTAAATCTTCAAAGGCTTTATTCCTTAAAATATTTATTCTTTTTGTCGGGCGCGCGGCACTTTGGGATTTTGGCTTAGGGTTTTGGGGATTTTTTGCTTCCCGCCCCTCTTTTGCCGTCCGCGCATTATATGCCTTTTTCGCTTTGGGAGAGAAAAACAGCATCGTCATTTTGCGCCGAAACCGCGTTTTCCCGCGGCGCGTGTTGGTCATTTTTAGTTGGTAAGCGGTATTGCCCCGCTCTATGCCGCCTTGACCTTAACTACTGTATATCCTTGCTTTCCGCGTTCTTTATTTCTGCGGAGGATGTCTTTTCCGTTTCGTCGGAACTTATAAAACCGCCGTTGCCCTTTACCGCCGTTTTGCGCCAAGAAGGTTCTTTTAAGCAGCTGCTGACAAACTCGTCGGCGTCGGAAGGCTTTGCAAAATAAAAGCCCTGCATATAATTTAAGCCGTATAATTTTGACCATTCAACCTGGTCGGCGTTTTCGACGCCGTCGGCAATCATCATAATACTGTTTTGGCGCACATAGTCGTTTAATGCGTTAATTATGCCGCTGTATAGCACGTTTTCTTTGGCGTGAAGCAAGAAGGGCATATCCACCTTAATTTGCGTAAGGGGGAACTTTTCAAGCTCCGTTAAGGAGGCTTTGCCCTTGCCGAACTTGTCAATAGAGATTTGAAAGCCCATTGCCACAAGCCCGTCTATCGTTTCTTTAACGTTCGCCGAGCTGCCGTAAAGAGCTATATCGTATATCTCAAAGTAAAAATCGGAAGCCGAAAGGTTGTGTTTGCGCAAAGATTTTGTAAACTCCTTTACAATTTCCGGCTTTGAAAGCTGCATCATGGACATATTTATTGAAAGCCAAATCTTGGGCAGGGAGGGGTCCTTCCTCCACGCCCCCAGCTGCCTGCAAGCTTCGTCAAAAGTCCTTATGCCTACTAGATATATTTCTCCCGTTCTTTCCAAAATAGGCAAAAACGCCGAAGGGGGCATTATTCCTTTTTTGGGGTGACGCCACCGTATAAGGCATTCCGCGCCTATGACGTTCATGGTTTTTCTTTCAATAACGGGCTGATAGTAAAGCACAAACTCTTTATTTTTTATCGCAGAACGTATTTCTTCAACTTCCTTAGCGCCTTTTAGCTGGGGTCCTAAGGCAGGCGAGGCGTTGTCGGCGTCTGAGTTTGCCCCCATGCCGCTGACGTTGCGCTTTACTCCCGTCAAAACGATTTCCATGTTTTCCAAAAGATTATGCAAACTTGCGCCGTCGGAAGGGTATCGCCCCGCCACAACGGTAAAATCAATGACAAAGGGCTGCTTGCCCAAAACTGTTTTGCGAACCGCAGTTTCTTTAATTGATTTTGCAAATGCCTCAATATTAAGGCGTTTGTCCTCTTTAATATAAACTAGTATTCTTCCCTCGCCGCAGCTGCATATTCTTACGCCTTGCGGCATTTCCGCTTCAAGGCGGCGCACGGCTTTGTCAAGCATATCGTCAAGCAAAGTTTTGCCGTGAAGGGCGGATAAGTCCTTAAAATCTTTGGCGTATAGCTGAAAAATATAAAAATTAGATTTAAGTTTTATACTGATTTCAACGGATTTATTAAACTCTTTGGTATTAAAGAGACGTTTTTTGTCTGAAAGGTCTATAAAATACATTCTGTCGCGCTTTGCCCTCAAAAAGAGAAATATAATCAACGCGGCAGAAACTAAGGCGATAAGAACAACCCACAAAATATCAAGGGGCTGCGCCGCAAAGTAAAAAAGCGATAGAATATTTTTTATCATTTAACTTACCCCCTGCGTATCGGGAAGGGCGAAACTGATTGCCTCCTCTTTGGGCACCGCCCTGGAAAAATAATAGCCTTGGAGGACGTCGCAGCCGTATTTTTGCAGTATTTCCATTTGAGACTTTGTTTCTACACCCTCGGCAATGACGAGCTTTTTAAGCTTTTTGGCAACACTTATAATACTGCTTACAATCATTTCCGCTTCGGAAGAAAAAGTGAGGTCGTCTATAAAAGACTTGTCAATTTTAATTGCGTTGGCGGGCAGCCGCCTTAAATAAGAAAGGCTGGAATACCCCGTGCCGAAGTCGTCAATATGTATGTTTATGCCCGCGTCAATAAAAACTTTCAATTTCGGCAGCACCAAATCAATGGAATACATCATTGCGCTTTCGGTAATTTCTATGTTTACGCGCTTAGATTCAAGTCCGATTTTATCCATATAATTTAGAAAAGCCGAGGCAAAACCCCTTTCGAGGAGCTGTATTGTGGAGGCGTTTATAGATATGCCCGCGGGGCTGCCCATATCTTGCAGCTCTTTGCCGAAGTCCATTGCGCGTTTATATATAAACTCGCCCAAAGGCAAAATTCCGCCGTATTTTTCCGCTATATTTATCATTTCCCCCGTCGTGATATCTTTTTTATCGCTGTTGACAATTCTCATTAAAGCTTCGTAACACACCACCTGGTTTTTCTTTAAACTTAGCTGAGGCTGATAATGTACGTCAAAAGCCCCCTCTTTAATCATACTTGCTATTACTCCCTTGCGCGAATAATCTGTGGGGATATGCTGTGTAAAGTATTTTAAGACATAAGTGTTTGTGGAAGAACGCGAGGCGGTTTCCACTGCAAGGCGGGAAATGCTCATTAAAGTGTCAAAGCTTACCTTTGTTTCTTCCTCGTTGCTAAAATCTACCACGCCGTATTTTAAGTCAAGCTTTACGTTATGTTCCTCAATTTCCAAAATGCCGTCAAATTGGGCTACGGCGCGGCGCAGCATTCCCTCCAAATATACGCTGCCCCCGTGTTTAAGCACCAAAAACTCATTTTCCATTATATGGTAAGTATCTTCTTTGCCAAATAAATTGGTCATCATCTGCGCCGCTTGCGTAATAAGATTTTCTACAAAATAATTGCCCAAAGTTAGAATATATTCTTCTAAATTGGCAATTTTTATGCGGAAAACCAAAAATCCCTGCGAAACTTGCGTAAGGGCGGCATAATCTTCTTCAAGCACATAGCGGTTTTTTAAGCCCGTCAGCGGATGGGTAACGTAAAGACCTCTCATTTTGATGACTTCCGTCATCTCTTTTGTTACGTCGGCGCCCGTTAAATAAGTAATATCTTTAAACTTTTGGCAGTCAAACATAACATAACAGGCTTCCCCCTCAACGCTCTCTAAAAGGGCGGCAAAGCAAAAGTCGTTCTTTAATTCGCCTTTGAGAACGCAGCCGTTAAGCGTATAGAGATTAGTCAGCTTTTTGTCCTTAAAACGCGCCTTAAAGTCTTTGTCGGCCTTTAATATTGAGTTGTCCCTTGAAAGCGTAAGCTTATACATTTTTACACCTTTATCCGCAGTAATATTTTGTTTGCTTTATAACTTTTTAGTTAATCGCCTTTATTTCCTTGTTTTTTACTATTTTAACGCCCCGTCGGCGTATCATTTTGAAATATTGCCGGTGCTTTTTTTAGCGCTACCGCTTAGCCGCTTGCTTTGGCTATAAACTATGGGCTAGTTATACTTTCGCGGCGTTATTGCCGCCTTGAAGTAGTTATTATTCTTCTTTTTCCGCGTTTTCTATTGCCTGCTTGGTTTCTTTGGCTTGGCGTTCTTTTGCCCTTAATTCCATTATAAGCTTTGCCGCCACTTCAACGGCTATCCTGTCTTTATCGGCGGAAGTAAGCACGGCTTTGTCTTCTTCCTTAACGGTGTTTAGCAATTTTTTAAATATTACGCCCGTTGAAAAGATAAGCGCTATTACCACAAAGAGGAAAAGCATATTGCGCCAGCTTGAAAAAGCCGACATGATTTTGCCTAAAAAGGAAGATTTGCCCGCAAGCACCCCCACCACCCGATTAGCGGGGTAATTGTCGTCAAAAGTGTTGGCATCGCCCTTTGTAACAAAGGTTATATCTTCTTCATTTTCCGCTTGGTTAACCTCTTTGACGCGGTGCAAAATGAGCATCGCCTTGCCCTGAGAGTCCTTTAAACTAGGGTCGTCGGTTGTAAAAAGTATGACGTCCCCTTTCTTTATTTCGCTTTTGCCGACGTGGCGGATAAGCACCATATCGCCTACGTCAATACTGTCTTCGCCATTAGTACTCATAGAGGGCGAAACGACTATATGTATAGAATAACCGTATATTGTTGGAATTTCACCCTTGACGCGCGCGGTAAATACAAGACCAAGCAAAATCAGGGTCAAGAATAATAAAATATATGTTACCGCCGAAACAGTTTTTTCTAATATTTTTTTTGCTTTCATTCTGATTAATTAGGTTTTCCTTTATGGTTTTACTTCTTTTTTCCCGCAAGATTAACTTTGCGAATCTCTTCAAGCTTGGCGATTGAATCTTCGCGCTCATTTGCCGAATTAATTTTTAGCGCCATTTCAAAATAAAGACGACGGTAATGCCTGTAAAGCTGAAATGTTTCTTTTTGTGTAAACTTTTTGCCGCCGCTATCTTGCCTCGTCTGCGACAAAGCCTTTTTAATTTCGTTAATGCGCAGCCGCTCTTTTATAAGTTCCTCTTCGTTAAGGCGTATTTGTTCCGCTAAAAAATCTGTTTTTGAAAGGGAAGCCTTTATCCGGCGTTCTTTTTTGTCAAACTCCGCTTTTTCAAGCTTTGCCTGCTCAGCCGCCTCCCTTTTAGCCTGTCTGTTTGCAGCCCTTAGCTGCCCCCTTGAAAGCCTTTCGCTTTGAAAACCCCCCTGCTCCCAAAAAGTGAAAAGCGGGTCTTCTATGTCGGAAGCGTCGCCGCTTTCAGTATCGCCCGCGGCGGCATATGCTTCTGCGCCGTCGGTATGGGTATTGCCGTCAGCGTTGTTATCAACGGCATCGGCATTGTTGCTGTCATCATTATTATCAACGGTATTGCTATTATTGCCGCCGTAGGTATCAGCGACAGACTTATCAATTGTTTCATTTTTTTCGTAAGCGCCGTAAGCAATATCGGCGTCCCTTTTAAAGGACTCACTATCTTCGTCGGCAATTGCGCTATCTTCCCCATCGCCCATTTCGGTATCGGTATAGGCGTCTGCGCCCATAGCCGCGCGTTCTGCGTCTTGGGGGTTATTGCTGTCGGCGTTAGATATTTGGTAAACTATTAAATTATCGGGGGCGGCAATATCCGATAGCGCGCCGCCGTCCTCTGCGGCGTTATCTTTGTCGATGTAATGGGCGCCGTCAGAACTGTTTAAGAACATTTCGTCCTGCCCTTTAATGGCATCAACTATCCCCGCCGCTGTTTTCTTGATTTCATCTTGCACTGAAACAATGGGAATATCGGCATTGTCTGCTTGTAAAAAAGTATCGTCCGAGGAATTACCCTCGTTTAGGCTGTGGGAAACGTCCGATTGCGCGTTTTGAATGCTCTTTGCCGTTTGAGCAGCCGCCCTTTGAGGCTTTGCCGCCTTGACTTCTTGCGGGTCAACTCCCGCTTTTTCTTGGACTTTTGCCTCCGCCTGCGTTTTTGCCGCTTTTTCTGCCTCTTCTTGGGCTAATTTTTTCGCAAGCTTTTTTTCTTGCGCTTTTGCGGCGGCTTCTTTGGCAAGCCTTTCTTTTTCTAATTTAGCGGCTTCTTTGGCTTTTTCCCTTTGCTCTTTAAGCCGCTGTTTTTCCCTTTCCTTTTCTTCTTTAAGCCTTTGTTTTTCTTCCTTAATTCTTTGTTCTTCTTTTGCTTTTTCTTCCGCCAGTTCTTTAAGTCTTTGCTCTTGGGCAAGCTTTTCCGCCCTTTGCTTTTCTAAGGCGTCTTCCTTGGCTTGAAGCAAAGCGAGTTTTTCCTTTTCTTCCTCTAAATATTTAGTGCGTGTGCTTTGTTTTCTCTCTTCAAGCGCCAAATCTCTGCGCAAATAGTTTAAAATTGTCTGATATTTGTCAAGGCGCTCCGACTCGCGGGCTACTAAGGCTTTTTTGCGCTCCAACATACTTCCCGACTTGATTTCCTCTTTAAAGGAAAGCCCCAGCGCGTCCTCGTAAAGCGCCATATCAATTCTGCGCACCTTGCTGAAAACGCCGTTGAACTTTAACGCCAAAAGCTGTTTGCTGGAAAGCTTTTCTTTGCCCTCTTCCGCCCCTTGCGACGCTCCCAAAAGCTCCGTCATTTTTTCAAAATAGTATTGGTTAATAAGTTCTTGCGGCTCGGCGGGGGAAAAGTGCGGCGCTAAGGGTTCGTAACTGACGGAACGCGACACCTTGAACTTGCGCACGGCTTTTCTCTTTTTATCGCGCACCTGTTCAACGGCTCCCTTTTGGCTGCCTGAATTATATACAAAAGTCAGCGTCGCCCCCATTACAAGGTAAGAAATATCGTTATAATAAGGGTTAAGCAGCGGCAGAGGCGCGGTAGAAACTTCTAATTTACAGTCTATTTCGTTATTTGCCGATAACAGCCCCCAACACTCGTAACAGATTTTATAGTCATAGTTCATCTGAAAAAGGTTGGTTTTATTAAGGGGGGGCGTTACCTTTTTGTGCATTGACAATTCCTTGAAAAACTGCGTGCGTTTGATTTGCTTAATTCTAGATGACATTTCCTTGATGGCGGCAAGCAGTTTCTGGTTATTTGCAAGCACTATTTTATTGGCGCTTTCTTTGTCCATTCTAAGCGTCAAATTGCAGTCAAATTTAGCGTCGTCAACGGCGTAAAGCGATTTAACTGCCAAAGTCGTGCTGTCAATGGTGTTAATTCTGTTTTCAATTTCTTTGCTTGTTCGCCGCAAAAAGTTTTCTATGCGTAAAATAAGGGCGTAAACCACCCTATTTTCATAAATGCCTATTTCTACGTCGGTAACGCCCGAATTGAGTCGTTTAGGTCTGACATTGCCCGCTTCGTCAATTTCGTTTATATCGGCGGTATGGCGCGCAAGGTATCTTATAGTTTCGCCGTCCACTTTTTTTGTGCGGTCGGCGGGAAGAACTTCGCGCTCGGTCTTGATAAAAGTTTTGGGGTTTTTTACAATTTTTTCAATGGAAAGTATCGCCTCTTGAATCGGGGCGACCCAGTTGTCGTCAATGACAAGCGTTTGCGAAACTATGTGGCTTGACACAGAGTTGTTCCCTGCCAAAATACAGTCGTGCAATCTGGCAAAAGGCTCGGCAAACTCTTTATTCTCTTTTATAAAACTGTCAAAATATTCTTTCATAGGGCAAAATTACGCCGTTTTAATCAACTGCTTAATATACTCAATTGAACGTTTCATTACGCCCTTGCCGTAAAGACGGTCTAAAAGGGCGATAAGTCCGTTGAGCTCCTTTACTAAAAAAGGAATATTAAGCATTGTAAACTTGCGGAAAATTTTGGTCATCAGGATAAAGTCAAGCGCCTCAATTTCGCTACCGCCCGATGCGATATAAACGGGCACAAAGGTGTCAATTTGGCGCTTGATACGGTTACCGAAAGCGACTTTAAGCTTTTCGGTAATATACTCGTCAATTTCTTGTATATTTTTTCTGCTTTGGTCTGAAATGCGGTAATCGCGCACGGCGTCAAAAAACAGGCGCTCCAAATAGTCGTAGCTCATATGCGCGTTATTGGTAAGGGGCGCGTCAAAGTATTCTCCCCTTTGGTTTAAGTCAATGGCGATTGTTCTGTCGTAAACCTTATCAGTTATTGTAAAGGTTGAGTCGTCTTGGTTAGCCGTTCCGCAAAACCAAAGATTTTGCGGCACTTTTAGCTTGCCTTCGTGCAAAAGTTTAGGGTCGTCGGAGTTTATGCGGTTTACCACCTCAATGTTCCATTCGGAAACGTCGGGCATTTCCATAATGGACAAAAACTCCGCGAAATAATATTCAATACGCGCCAAGTTCATTTCGTCAAGTATGACGAAACGCGGCTCGTCGCGGTAATTTGCTTCGTAAATGCTCGCCAAAAAGTCAGTTTCATTGAATTGCTTGTTGAATTCATTGAAATAGCCAATAAGGTCCGCGCGGTCGCGCCAGTTGGGCTGGACGCTTATAATTTCGGCGTTGCTGCCGAAAAACTTAGCCATTGCATAGGTAAAGCTGGTTTTACCAGTGCCTGATATGCCCTCTAATATGAGGATTTTTGTCGTCGCCATACCTGCGAAATAGCATCTTGCCGTATGGGGCGTATAATATAAGTTAAGCCTGCTCGCCGCAAAGTTGCGGAAAGTTTCCACCGTTTCGGAAAGCGTCATTTTGTCGGAGTCAGTCATAACGGTGTGGTTGGCGCCGCTTTGGTATTTTGAGTCAATGGCGGCAAGCTTTGTAAACCTGCCTACCGAATCGTCGTCGGAAGCAAGGGCTTCCGCGGGCAGAGGCAGTGAAGAACCCGCCACTTTCGTGCCCAATTGAAGTTCGTAAAGCCTCACTTTTTCTTTTGAAAGTTCGGTAATTTGCATTTTGGCAAGCGCAAGTTCTTCCAAAAGTTTGTCCTTTTCAACGTTTTTGCCGCGGTATATAACATAACGCCTTAAAAGCTGAAACAATCGGTAACAAATAAAAAAGACCAGCCCGCCGTTAAGAATTACGATAAATACCCACATTATCCACCCCCAAATATCAAAGGTGGGCATAGCGGAGGAAATATCGTTATAATACTGCGGAATGTCTTGCGTAAAAATGTCTCTGAAAGCGCCGAAAAAACTAACGAGGAATTTCCATGCGTTGTTGAAAAATTTTTTTAAAAAATCTAAATAATATTGCGCAAACTCCGTCATATTCTTTCGCAAAGGCTGTTTGTGCCTTTGTTTTAAGCCCTCAAATAAGTTTTAAGCGGCGGAATTGACGGGTCAATATAAAACCCCTTTTAACCCCTCCGCTTATAAATAGGGTGCGCTTAGACCTTAAAACGGTTGCACCGCGCACCGAGAAAAATCTTTTTACTTGCAATATAAAGCAACGTAAAACTTGCTTTATATATTTGCCTTATTCTTTCTTGTCCTGACCCTGCGAGCCTTTTTGCGATTCATTTTGAGGAGCCGCTTGGGGCTGCGGGGCGTCAAGCCCCATTTCCTTTCTCAGTTTTGCTTCAAGTTCCGCTTTAAGCTTGGCTTCAAGCTCCTGCTTTTGCTGCTCTACGTCAACTTTGTCGCGTTTGGACAAAGCAACTATGAGCATCACCAAAAAGTAGCCGACAATCAAAATTGAAGGTAAGACTACGCAAACGAAGAAACCGGCGCTCGTCTTTACAAAAAGCGCGAAGCCGCCCGCGCCCTCTTTGACGCTTATGATTTTGCCCACCACGGTCGACAGTTGAATGTTCTTGCCCGTGTTGTTAGTTTCGGCGTCGCCCAAAGTTTTTATTATGCCGTTTGCAATGCCGTCCACCGACACCACTCTGTGCGTTACCAAAACAATGGTGTTGTCGCTCGCAACGCTTTTGTAAACTACAATGTCGCCCACTTTAATTTCAAGCTTTTCCTTTTCGTCAAGTTCGTCGGCAACAATCAGGTCGCCTTTGTTAAAGGAGGGCAAATATCCTTGCGCGTTACCTTTTGTGTAAACGTGCGCTCCCTCAATTACATTGCCGTTTTCGTCGTAAGGCCACATTGAAGCCGTTTCTACGCCCATTGTTATGCGCCCGAAGAAAGGCGTGTAACCCTTTCCGCTTGAAGTAAGCACCGTTATAGCCACAAAGAGTAGCACTACGCAAAGCGCCGCGCAAAGTATGTCTATAACCAAACTTGCAATTTGTTGCTTCGTCTTTTTCATATATAGTCCTTTATACCTTGCAAAACTGTATTTTTACAAGGACCCAAGTTATTTTTCCAGCCGGTTTAAGCGGTTTATGTTTTTGCGCCGCCCCCAACATTTCGGGGGCGGAGCAAAAAATTACGGTAAAAAATTTTTAGGTATGCTTAATACTAGAATTGTAGTTTTTTACGGGCTGTTTGTCAATAGGTAAAACCTATTTTATGCCTTTGAATTAAACCCGTTCTATTTCTGTATGCCTTCAAATTCAAGCTCAACATCTACTGTTTGGTCAATAATATTGTTAAGGCAATGTCCGTCTAAGCCTTCAACCCAAATCACTATCGTGCAGGAAGTCACGTTGTTGACAGTTCCGTCTGTGGTCGCAACTACAACTTCGGGTTTATATATGCCTGAGTCTAACAGTAATTTTTGTTCAGCGGCTACTCCGTCACCCGTTACGGGAATATCTTTTGCCGTTATTTGCTTATACAAAGCGGCGGCTAAATTAAGACCTGTGTAAGCGCCTGTCGTAGCTTTGGTGTCCCAAAATCCGTCATCGCCCATTTGGAAAGAATAAACGGCGATAAGTTTTCCGTCCGATCCGAATACTGCCAATCTTAAAGCGTTGATGATATTCGTCGTCAAAACGGCGTCTTCGTCAAAGGCGTCGTGCGTTCCAAAGGTATTTGCAGCAAAGCCTTGGGGAGTGGTTATAGTCTTTCCGTTTGTTGTAACGGCCGTCAACTTAATTTTCATTAATTTAATGTCCATAGCAACGTCAGACCTGAAGAAAATTTGTTTTGAAAAATAATCGGCGGCGTCAGCATCTTCGCCCTCAGCGTTATAAAAGAAAATGTCTTTATCTTCGCCGTCAAGTTCGTATGTCGTTCCTACTACGGGCGCGGTTACATTGCCCGATGGTATTGCGGTGCCTATCGTTAAAGCCTCAAAATTAACGTCGGTGTCGAAATCTAAATAGGCTTTCCAGTCCGTTGCCCCGTCGGGAGAAATGAACAAACCTTCCGCGGAAGTAGCCTTTCCCGAAATGCCTTCAACAGTTACCACTGCGTTCATGGTGAACCATGCAAAAGTGGTGGTTGTAGCCATTGCAAAGGTTAAAACAAGCGCTAACGCAAGCATAACCAGTCTTTTAGTCTTTTTCATTTTTTTAGCCTCCTAAAAATTAAAAATCTTTTTTATGTTAAACGCGAAAGTTATTTTTTGCGTTTATCCTCTATTTTTTTGCGGCGGTTTTTGCGCCGGCTTATTAAAGCGCCTGGTAGGGTTTTTGCGGGGTTATTTTATTATCGCAAAGTCCATTGCCAGCTTAACCATGCCGCCCTTTACGGCGTCGTTGCACTGTTCGTCTTCGCCTTCAAGCCACATAATTACCGTAAAACAGCTTTGCGCGTCCTTCGCCAAGGTAAAGGTCTGGGACGCTATCGTTTCGTCGTCAATAAACTTTGTGGTGGTATACCCGTAACCGTCGCCGTATTTTTCGTCCAAGTCGGTATGGTCTTCCGCTTCGCCGTCGGGACGCGCCTTTGCATAAATGCCTACCAGTTCGCCGTCTTTTATTACCATAAGGCGTATAGCCGCGTCAAGCCCCAAAAACGAGCCGTTGACAAATATGCCCATTGAATATTCAACGTCGCCTACCGATTCGTTTCTCAGATAGAAAGTGTAGGCGAAATAAAGTCCCCTGCCGCTTCTGTAAAAGTTGTGCGAACCGCCTATCGTGTTGGTAAAGATGCCCCTGTCGCTTTCGCCGTTAGGCAACCGGTAATTGCCGATATTGCCGTATGTTATGTTGTCAAGGTTTTTTACGCCGGGGGCGGAAAGTATTTCCGAACCCGTTTTGCTTTTGTCGGAGTCGTAAGAAAGGGAAAGCGCATAGTTGCTGTCAAGCCTTGTCGCGCCTACAACGTAGTTGCCCACGTTGTCGCCGAAGTAGGTTATGAGCATCACGGCAAGCGACAAGACACTTGTAACTGCTATCGCTATGGTGGATATTTTCAAAAGAGTAACTCTTCTTTTCCACGAATTTACCTGTGATACCCTCAAACCTTTTCTCCCTTTGGGTAAAACATTTGTGTTTTTATAAAACAGCGCCTTGTTATTTACCGACTGTCTTATATTACAATACCCGACAATAAAAATAAGCCACAAACCAAAATACTATTGACGGAGATACCGTTTAGTTTTTGGTAAATGACTTTTTAATAAAGCCTTTCCTTATTAAAATAGAGCCTATTTAGTCAACAAGCGCGAAAAACCTTTTTGGTCCTTTTCCGCTTTGTTACCTAAATGACTCTTTAATAAAGAAATATGTATCTAAATTAAAAAAGCCATTATAACAAAAAGCTGTTATAATAGCAACTGGCTGTCTATATGCCCCAAAAAACCGAAAGTTTTTTGGGTACCCCCGCATCTATTCCCCAAAAAATCTCTGACTTTTTGGGAACCCCGTATAAAATACACTGTTTTGCGGAGTGCCCTAGACCCTATAGCTTTGCGTCCTTGCCTTACGGCAAGTTTGCCTTTTTTATATTTTACCTAAAACATAATAACATACACTTTTGATATAGTCAACACTTTTTTCAAAATATTTTAATAGTAAAAAACCTGAATAGAATTCACTATTAATACGAAATCGCGCCGCCATACCTATATAATATATGCGGCAATTATTTTTAACGCGCGTTTTTTAATAAAATTAGCAGATATTTTTATTTGAAGATTAACGCGCGCCTTATTATAACGCCTATGTTTTTATTATTTGAAAAAATGCAAGATACCCGCGCATTTTTAGTTATAACAACCGTGGCTTTTGTTAATTTTTTAAACATCAATCGTAACCGCAAGATTTTGTGTTGATAAAAAATTGTTTATTTTTGACATTCACTAACCCCCGTTTTCGCTAAATGCGCAACGTCCATTGTCTTTGTGTTTTTGCGGTATGAAAACCCCCTCCGTGCTTTCGCGCGGAGGGGGCAAAGGTCTAAATTAGGTTAAAAGTTAAACAGTAATTCTTGCAGTACAAATTAATCTTAGCTGCTTACTAAACAAATTGCTTTGCGCGGCTTTTGCATGCGTTAAAAGTTCTTAGTTTCGCGCTTTCTTATAACCACTCGCTTGCCTTGTGCGTTTGGGAACCGGCAACGGTAAATCAAACCTTATTTGCAAAGTTCTTTGAGCTGGGCAAGCGTTTCGGCAAAGGACTTGCGCACTATTTCGAAGGGCTCTTTCGCCGTTAAGTCAACGCCCGCGACTTTAAGTTCGGAAACGGGGTCTGTTGAGCCGCCAAGAGAGAGGAACTTCTTGTATTTTTCCACCATAGGCTTGCCTTCGGCTAAAATCTTTTGGGCTATGCAAACGGCGCTCGTTATGCCCGTGCTGTATTTGTAAACGTAAAACGCCCTGTAAAAGTGGGGAATCCTTGCCCATTCATATCTTATTTGGTCGTTATGGTTGAGCGCGGGACCGTAATACTTCTTATTGAGGGCATAATAATCGTCGCTTAACAATTGACTTGACAAAGGCTCGCCCCTCTCGCATCTTTGGTGCGCAAGGTATTCAAATTCCGCAAACATAGCCTGGCGGTACATTGTGGTGCGCAGCATATCCAAATAGTAGCTTAATAAGAATTTCTTGACGTTTCCGTCCTTTTCCTTTTTCAAGAGATAGTTGAGCAGCAGCACCTCGTTAACGGTGGAGGCAACTTCGGCGACAAAAATCGTATAGTCGTTTTTGGCGTAGGGCTGCGCGTTTGAAGAGAAATAGCTGTGCATGCTGTGCCCCAGTTCGTGCGCCAGCGTGAAAATGTCGTGCGTGGTCTGCTGATAGTTTAGCTTTACGAAGGGGTGAACGCCGTAAACGCCCAAAGAGAAAGCGCCGCTTTGCTTGCCGGGAGTTTCGTAAACGTCAAGCCAGCGCTCCGCCTTTGCCTTTTTAAGCAGGTCAATGTAGTCGTTTCCCAAAGGCTGCAAGCCCTCTAACACCATTTCGTATGCCTTTTCGTAGGGCACGGAAATGTCGGCGTTTTCAAAAATGGGAACATAAAGGTCATACATATTGAGCGTTTCAACGCCCAAAACCTTTTTGCGCAAAGCTATATAGTCGTGCAAAGGCTCAAAGGAATTATTTATGCTTTCAATTAAGTTTTCATAAACCTTTTTGTCTACGTTTTCGTAAAACATTGAACGTTCGGCAGCGGAATCAAACTTTCTCGCCCTCGCCGTAAACACGTTATTTTTGACGTTGCCCTCATACATGGCGGAAATAGTGTTGATTTTTTCTATGTAAGACTTGTAGAAACGCTCAAAAGCCGCCTTTCTGACCTTTTGGTCTTTGTTTTGCAAAAGCATTGAGTATGTGCCGTGCGAAAGCTTAACGGGCTTGCCTTCAACTTCAACCTCGCCGAAATCAAGTTCGCCGTTGTCTAGGCGGGTAAAGCTTTCTTGGAAAAAGCGCGTAACGTCCGCCGCCTGCGCAAGCAGTTTTTCCTCGCTTTCGCTCAAAACGTGCGCCTTCGCCCTGATAATTCTCTTCAACTCCTCGTCATAGTCGGAAAAAGCCTTGTCCGCTGCCATTTCTTCAAGCTGCGTGTTGGGCATAGCGGAAAGTTCGGGCGTTATGTAAGCGGAAACCTCGTTGATTTTCGCCAACGTGCCCGCCATTTTTCCGTAACGCGTTTGCGCGACGCTGTCTTTGCTGTTTTCGACATAACCCATATAGGCGTAGCAGTAAAGTTTTTCCACTTTCTTGCCAAACTCGTCGTTGGCGCGGAAAAGTTTTAAGACATTGGCTTTGTTTGAAAGCGTTCCCTTATACTGCGCCAAAGAGGGAATCTCCTTTACAAGGGCTTCAAAATCCTCTTCCCAAAGTTGGGGCGTAGCAAAGATGTCCTCTGATTTCCACTTGTATTCAAGGGGAATTTCATTTCTGTTTTGGTAGCTCATAGATATCTCCTTTTATATATTGTCTGTTTAAAAATCTTTCAAATCAAGGTTTTTTAAGTATTGCTTAAAGCCTTCGCCCAATTCCTTGTGGCGCAAAGAAAACTCTACCACCGCCTGCAAATAACCCAGCTTGTCGCCCAAATCGTAACGCTTGCCTATAAACTCGTAGGCAAAAACCTTTGATTTTTGCGCTTGCAGCAACAGCGCGTCGGTAAATTGCAGTTCGCCGTTGGCGGCGGGCTTGGTTTGCTTTAAGTAGGGAAAAAAGTCCGCCGAAATAACGTAACGCCCCAAAGGTGCCAGCAGGCTTTTGATATATTTTTCTTCTTTGGGCTTTTCGTAAACGGCTGAAATGTGGTGGGAGCGCCCGAAACTTTGAACAATTTCGCAAGAGGCGTATTTGCCTATCTGCTCTTTGGCAACCTCCTGCACCCCCAAAGTGCTGTAAGGAAAATTTTCAAAATTAGATATAAGCTGGGCGACCACGGTTGGTTCGTTGCCGCTGTATATGTAGTCGTCGCCGTTTAAAATTACGGCGGGTTCGTTGCCGCAAAACTTTTCCGCAAGCAGCAGGGCATGCCCCGTTCCTCCCGCCTCCTGCTGCACAACGTAAGAAATATTTGCCTTTTGTCCTATTGCCTTGACCTGCTCGCATAATTCTTTTTTGCCCTTTGAAAGCAAGAAGTTTTCAAGCTCATAATCCCTTTCAAAATACCTTTTAATATCCTGCTTTTGGGGGCTGATTATTATTAAAATGTCTTTTATGCCCCCCTGCACGCACTCGTCAACAACCAAATCAATGGCGGGAATATCCGCTACGGCTATGAGTTCTTTACAAATGGCTTTGGTATAAGGCAAAAAGCGCGTTCCCCTGCCTCCCGCTAAAATGACGGCTTTTTTAATTGCCATAGCTTTATTTTCCCCCTTTGTTTTGTTTGGGTAAAATATTTTTGACGAAATATTGCTGCCAACGCCAAGCGTCGCGCGCCATATCGCCCAAAGTCAACTCGGCGGTCCAGTTAAGCTCTTTTTTGGCTTTTTTGCAGTCGGCATAAACCGTCGCCACATCCCCCGCGCGGCGGGGCGCGAAAACGTAGGGAATTTTATGTCCGCAGGCTTTTTCAAAGGCGCTTATAACCTCTAAAACGGAATGTCCTTTGCCCCTGCCTAAGTTATATACGACAAGCCCGCATTTGGTTTTTAGTTTGTTTAGCGCAGCGGCATGTCCCGCGGCAAGGTCGGCAATATGAATATAGTCCCTTACCCCAGTGCCGTCTGGGGTATCGTAGTCGTTGCCGAAAACTTTAACGTCGGGCAAAAGACCGCTTGCCACCTTTAAAACGTAGGGCGTCAAGTTGTTGGGGATATCGTTGGGGCTTTCGCCTATAAGCCCGCTTTCATGAGCGCCTACGGGGTTGAAATACCTTAAAAGAGCGATATTGAAATTGTTGTCGGAAGCGTATAAATCCTGCAAAATCCTTTCAATTGTAAGCTTTGTCCAACCGTAGGGGTTTGTGCAGCCTAAGGGACTGTTTTCGTCAACGGGCATTTCTTTGCTTGCGCCGTAAACCGTTGCCGAAGAGGAAAACACAAAATTATACACCTTGTGCCTTTTGCAGCATTCAAGCAAATTAAGGGTGCCCGTAACGTTGTTTTGATAATAATCCAAAGGAAGGCTGACGCTTTCGCCCACGGCTTTTTTGCCAGCTAAATGAATGATGGCGTCAAAAGAATGGGAAGAAAAAATCTTTTCCAGACCTTTAACGTTTAACATGTCGGTTTTATAAAAGAGAGGTTTTTTGCCGCTGATTTTTTCAATACGCCCCAAAACCGACTTGTCGCTGTTGCTTAAATTGTCGGCGATGACGATTTCGCAGCCTTCTTCCATCAAACGGAGGGCGACGTGGCTGCCTATATATCCAGCGCCTCCCGTCAGTAATATTTTACCCATAAAAGCCTCCTGTCGCTTTTTCTATTATAATGCAACAGCGGGTTAAAAATCAAGCGGCAGAGAAAAATTGAAAGCTTTTAGTCAAAAAAGTTTTTATACGGGCATAAGAGTAAGGCGGTTCAATTAAACCTTAATTCCGTCTAAGTTTTCGCGGCTGCTTTAAGTTTCTTTTTATTGCCGCGTTAATTTTTGTATTTTTTCATAAAAAGTGAAGTAATTATCTTTTTTTTCTCTCAACAAAATAAATGGCGGCTTAGTATGTTAGGAATATTATGTTAGGAATATACGGATAAAAAGAAGTAAACTTAGTTCTCGGATGTTTATTTTTAATACGCAAAAAGTTGGGGCAGTTACTACGGTTGCGCAAGCCTTTTCAAAGCCGTTGGGAGCAAAAACACACTTAATGCCTGTAAAAAAATAGTGAACTAATTAAGATATAAAGACTTTATAGAAAACAAAGACGGCGGGCTTATGCCGCGCCGTTTTCGTATTGCAGTTTATACAGTTTGTAATACATGCCCCTTTGTTTTAGCAGCTGCTGGTGGTTGCCCTGTTCAACAATTCTGCCTTTGTGCATTACAATAATATTGTCGCAGTTTTGTATGGTTGAAAGCCTGTGCGCCACAATCAAAGTCGTCCTTCCCTGCATAATTTTGTGCAGGGCGTCTTGAATGAGCAGTTCCGTCTCGGTATCAATATTTGCCGTAGCCTCGTCTAAAATAAGGATTTTCGGTTTATACGCCAATGTCCGCGCAAAGGAAATAAGCTGGCGCTGACCCGCGGAAAGAGACGTGCCCCCCTCTATAACGGGCTCTTGATACTGCATTTTAAGTTTGGAAATAAAGCTGTCTGCATTGACATATTGCGCCGACGCTATAAGTTCGTCTTGGGTGATATCGTCGTTGCGAAGCCTTATATTGCTTTCTATATTGCCCGTAAACAAGAAAACGTCTTGCAGCATCTGCCCAATTTTAACGCGTAAGCTGTCTATTTTTATATCTTTTATGTTTATTCCGTCAAGCAGTATTTCACCTTGCTGAATGTCGTAATACCTGCCTATAAGGTTTTGAATTGTGGTCTTGCCCGCGCCCGTCGCGCCCACAAACGCCACGCTTTCCCCCGCGTTAATTTTAAAGGATACGTCTTTAAGCACCCAGTCCTCGCCTTTGTAGGCAAACCATACGTTTTTGAACTCTATATCTCCCTTTACGTCGTCAAGCTCAATTGCGTCTTCTTTTTCCTTTATTGAAGGCTCTTCGTCTAGTAACCCGAAAATTCTCTGCGCGGAAACCTTTGCCGCCTGAATTACGTTAAGCTGCTCGGCAAATTCCTGAATTGGGTCAAAAAACCTGCCGATATAGCGCTGGAAGGTTATAATCGTGCCTATGGTAATAACGCCGTCAAGATACATTCTGCTGCCGAAAATAATCAATAATACGGTAGCAATAATATTTAGCAAATAAATCGAGGGACCATATATGGAGTAAGACATAATCTGCTTTAAATGGCCCTTGCGCAGTTCTTCGCTTCTCTCTTCAAACTTTTTCTGCGTTTTGTTTTCCGCGGCAAAAATTTGTATAATCCTCATTCCTGAAACGTGTTCGGAAACGAAGGCGTTAAGCGCCGAAATCTTTGAGCGGATAACTTTCCATCGGCGCATCAAAATATTGGTAAATACCGCCGTTATAACCAAAATAACGGGTATGGCGGTAAATGTTATGAGCGAAAGCTTTAAGTTAAAATACAGCATGGTTACGACTATGCCCACCAACGTGCCCGCGCTTTTAAATAAGTTGGGTATAACGCTTGTATAAAGGTCGCTTAACGTTTCCACGTCGTTTGTCGCGCGCGTTACCAGCCTGCCTATGGGGTTTTCGTTGAAAAAGCTTATGTCAAGCTTATGCAGATGACTGAAAACGTCAAGGCGTATCTGATATATTATCTTTTGCCCTATATAGACTAGAAGCATTGACTGCAAATAAGAAATGACGAAGGTAAAAACAACGCACGCTAAATATTGAAGCGAGATAACGATTAAGCTTTTTATTGCCTCCTCCGTAACTCCCGAACTTTCGGCAATAACGTCCGTCGCCTGCCCCAGTAAAATCGGCTGGTAAAGGCTAAGCCCTATAAGCGCCGCAATAGCCAAAAAAGTTACCAAAAACAAACCCAAATAGGGTTTTGCGTATCCGAGCAGCCTTCTTGTGGATTTTTTGCCTAATTTAATTTTAGAGGTATCGCCGTCCATCAATTTTCCTCAATCATTTTAAAACTGCTTCTTGTGTTTAACAGGATTTTTGCGTTATAACTTTACCCGCTTAGTCTTCTTCGTCTATCATTTTTTCCAGCTGCTGCTTTTTGTATAACGAATAATACAAGCCCTTTGCCGAAAGCAGCGATTTGTGGTTGCCCTGCTCAATTATCTCGCCATTGTCAATTACGATAATTTTGTCTGCGTGCTGCAAAGCCGACAGCCTGTGAGCCACGATAATATTAGTTTTGCCCTTACGCTTTTCTTTGAGGTTTTTAAGTATCCTTTCTTCCGTGTCGGTGTCAACCGCCGAAAGCGAGTCGTCCATCATAAGTATTTTTGGTTCAATAATATATGACCGCGAAATGGAAACCCTCTGCTTTTGCCCGCCCGAAAGGGTAACGCCTTTTTCGCCTACAATAGTTTCGTAACCGTCGGGGAACTCAGCTATGTTGTCGTGCACGCAGGAAAACATAGCGGCTTGCTTTATTTCCTCCGCAGTCTTGTTTCCCAAAGCGAAATCTATGTTGTTGCTAATGGTGTCTGAAAACAAAAAGCTGTCCTGTGTAACGTAGCCTATATTGCCGCGTAGCTGCTTTAAAGGCAAATCTTTAACGTCGGTATCGCTTACAAAAATCATCTCGTTTTCGGCGTCGTAAATTCTTACTAGTAAATTAAGCAAGGTCGTTTTGCCCGAACCCGTTCTGCCCACAATGCCCAGCGTTTGCCCTTCGCTAAGGTCAAAAGAAATGTTTTTTAACGCGGGAATATCTTTTCCGGGATAAAAAAACGTCAAATTTTTAACGGAAATGCTGCCTGTAAAGTTTTCTATTTCTATTGTGTTTGGTCCGTCTTGTATGTCAAATTCCGCGCCCAAAACGCTTTCTATCCTTTTAAGCGAGGCTGAACCCATAGTAATCATGTTTATGGACATACCTACCGCCATCATAGGCCAAACGAGCATGCCCAAATACTGAATGAAAACGGTGAAATCGCCTATCGTGATGTTTCCGTTTAAGGCGAGATACCCTCCGAAGGCTATCGTCGTCGCAAACGCCAAACCCGTTATTAAAAACATAAGGGGGTCCATGACGGCATTTATTTTCATGAACTCTATATTCTTGGATAAATAGTTTTCATTGACTTTTTCAAAGGATTTTATCTCTTTTTCCTGCTGGACAAAAGCTTTTATGACCTTTACGCCCGAAATATCTTCCTGAACAAAGTCGGAAATCTGCGAAAAAGCCTCCTGCCGGGCGTAAAACCTTTTAAACAGCTTGGGTCCTAAAAGCCCAGTTACGACAGCTATAATAGCAAGAGGTATAACGGAAACCGCCGTAAGAGAAAGACTTACCAGCGAAATCATATTTGACAAAATAAAAATCAAAAGGCAGGCGACGTCAAATATCATCATAATACCCTGCCCCATTGCCTGGCGCACCGCTTCAAGGTCGTTTGTAATATAAGCCATGATTTCGCCTGTTTTATGCTGTTGATAATAATTTTGCGAAAGCCCTTCAAGGTGGCGGAATAAGTCGTTTCTTATGTCGCGCTCAATTTTTCTTGAAGTTCCGAAAATAAAATACCGCCACGCCACCCTGCCCAGTATTATGCCTATTGCCATAAGCAATATTTTTAAGGCGTCGCTTATAAGTTTTTCTTCCGTAAGTGAACCTGTTTTCAGCGAATCAATAACTCCGCCGATATAAATGGGTATTCGGGTTTGAACGAAGTCAATAACGACTAAAAAGAAAATACCGAGCACGTAGCTCAGCCAATATTTCTTCAAAAAATTTCTGATATAAGAACTTTTTAATAAGCTTAAAATACTGCCTTTTTTATTTTCTTCCGTCATACAATCCTAAAAAATTCTTTTTTAACCGGTAACTAAGATGATAGCACAACGCGGATTTTTTTTCAACAAAAATACACTGGTTGCGCGCGCAATTATTATAATTAACCAAAGCTGCGACGGCGGATATTTTTACTTTTTTTTGCAGTTACGCAACTATATTTTTATATAAAAAAAGAAAGGAAAAAGTAATTACCTTTTTCCTCTCACAAATACAAGCATAGACTGTAAGCCGAGTTCTGTATTAGGCAGTCATCTATCTAGACTTGGCGTTGCCGCCAAATTCAAGCGAATCATATCGGGCTGTCGGGCAGACAGTTTTTTCCCTTTTCTTGCACCGAGTGGGGTTTACAGGAACATTTTGTCGCCAAAACGTTTGTGAGCTCTTACCTCGCATTTCCACCCTTACAGCTTTATGCTGCGGTATATTTCTGTTGCACTTTCCTTAAAGTCGCCTTTACAGGGTATTACCCTGCACCCTTGCCCTGTGGTGCTCGGACTTTCCTCGTGAAAATCACGCGACCGCCTGTCTATCTTGCTACCGTATTATACAGCAAATCTCCTTTTTTTGTCAACCTTTTGACAGGGGTAAGCCCGACGGGGCAAAAAATTGGGAAAAATACAAATGAAAGGGACGCCGCAAATTACCGTTATTACACGTCTTTTAGCTTTTATTGCCCGCCGCGGCAAGAAAGGAACAAAAGGGAACAGGCCCTTTGACAAAATGAGGCAAGCTGTAACATATAGAGGGGGCGGCGCAAGACATACATTATATAAAATAAGCGCGGAGTAAAATGTATGAACATATTAGATCTATTGAGCAAAGCATTTTTTCTTACGGGGTATTTTACAAAAAGCACCAGCTACCCCTCCCCGCTGCCCGCCGAGTTGGAACAAAAATATTTGGAAAAGGCAAAAAACGGAGACAATGCGGCGCGCGAAAAGCTCATCAACCACAATTTAAGGCTTGTCGCCCACGTCGCGAAAAAATACACTTCAAGCGCGGAACTTGACGAGCTTATAAGCGTAGGGAGCATAGGGCTTGTAAAGGGCATAAACAGCTACAAGCTGGGCAGAGGCACGGCGCTTGCAACCTATCTCGCGCGGTGCATAGAAAACGAGATTTTAATGATGCTGCGTTCGGCAAAGCGTTATAGAAATACGCTTTATTTGCAAGATACCTTAGGGGTGGACAGCGAGGGCAATTCCTACACCCTTATGGAGATTTTAGAGCAAAAGGAGGAAAGCGTCTTTCATCAGGTAGAGCTTTCCGTTTTGGGGCAAAAGCTTAAAGAAAAAATGGGTCAAGTGCTTACCGAGCGGGAAAAAAATATCTTGACAATGCGCTACGGGCTTAGCGGAAAGCCCCCCTTAACACAGCTTGAAACGGCTAACGAACTTGAAATTTCCCGCAGCTACATTTCGCGCATAGAAACTAAGGCGCTTGAAAAATTAAGGCGCTGCATGAACAGGGACGAGTATTAAAAGCAACTTTTTGCTTTCGCAAGCGTTCCTTTTGCTTTCAGAGCATTTAAATTATTCGGCGGGCGGCAACAATACAAAAAAAGACGGCAGTTTATTTGCCGTCTTTATTTATTTTTGTATTTAGCGCGCTAATCTATTTTGTTAAAAGTCCTGCAATATGGCGCGTCAGTTTTTATTTCCGTTGTTAGTTTATAGGCCGTTGCAGCTATATTTGGCAAATCAAGTTTGACTCAATTCTACTCGGAATAGCTGTAATAAAGGTTCGCTTTAACTTCCTCAATTTCATTTGCTTCGTCTGCATGGGTTACCACATTCCACTTGGCATTCCAATTCAATGTTTGCAAGTCCGTTTCGGCAGACCAAAAATAAATGCCGCGCGAACTGTTGGCAAGTTTAGTGCAGTTTACAAACGCGTCAACGCCCATTTCCGTAAGGCTTTGGGGAAGCACAACTTTTGTAAGCGCCGTGCAGCCGTAAAAGGCTTTGTCGCCTATCTTCTTTAAGCTTGAAGTTTTTTCCGTTTTAAAGGTCGTTAAGGAAGTGCAGCCGTTAAAGGCGCTTTCGCCTATCGTTTCAACGTAGTCTTTGAGCGTTACCGTGCTTAAAGAAACGCAGTTTAAAAAGGCGTTTGCGCCTATTTCCTTTATGCTTGCGCTTGTGGAAAAGGTTACCGTGGCTAATTCGCGGCAATTGGCAAAGATATTTGCGGGCAGCACATTAAACTTGTTTATATTTATCGTCGCGCTAGTTATTGAAGAGCAAAAGTAGAATGCGCCCTCGCCTACCGATATCAAAGCGGAAGGCAGGATAAGAGCTGCTGCCGAAGACGAGCCGCGGGTAAAACCGCCAAACTCGTAACAGTGGGCAAAAGCTTCTTTGCCGATGGTTACTATATAATCAGAAATCTTTATGCTTTCAAGGCTGTTGCAGGCGTAAAAAGCTCTTGCGCCTATTGTAATAATGCCGCCAGAAGCGTTTACCGTAAGCGTTTTTAGCGCGTAGCAGTTTTCAAATACGCTTTCGTTTATGGCTTCAACGCCCGAAGGCAGTATAAAGCTTTCTAGGGAGTGGCAGTTTGCAAAGGCGTAAGCTTCAATGACGTTAAGGGCGGAGTTTTCTCCCAGCGTAATTGCGGTTAAGCTGCGGCAGTTTTCAAATGCGTTGTTTTTTATCGTCTTGATTGAAGAGGGAAGCTTTATCGTAGTTAAAGCCACCATGCTTTCAAACGCGTAGGGAGCAATCTCTTTTGAAATTATGCTGCCCTCAAAGGAAATCTTAACTATTGTTTTAAAGCCTCTGAACGCCGCTCTTCCCAGTTTGATGTTTTCTCCCGTTACCGTTACATTTTTGAGCGTCAAAGGAATATAGCTTGTCAAAACATCGTTGGTGTTATCGGAATAGTTTTGATAAACCGCAGTTGACGCATCGTAATAGCTGCCGCCGAAAATATATCCGAAAAGATTGTCTATTGCAAGGGTGGAGGAAGTTGTTCTGCCGATAAAAGGCACCGTTAAGGACACGAGGTTTCTCATGCCGCCTAGCGCCCCTCTTTCTATAACAGTTACGCTTGAAGGAATATACAGCGAGGTAATATGGCTTACGCCGTTAAAGGCGCCCGCGGCAATTGTCCTTACGGGAAGTCCGTTATAATTTTTGGGAATATAAAGTAACGTGTCTTTATTGCTGCCTATGCCCGTTAAGGTATAATAGCTTCCGTCGCCTGAAAGCACATAGCTAAGCCCTTCCGACTCGCCTATCCATTTAGCGTATAACAGGGTGTCTTGCGCGGGCATTTTATCAAAGGTAAAAGACTTGGTAAGCGCCTCGTCGGTAAACCAGCCGCCGAAAGCGAAGTTCTCTTTCAAAGGAATATTGGGTTCGGAAATAGCGTCGTTATACAGCGCCGTTATAGCGTCAATACCCGTGCCGCCCTTACTGTCAAATGTAACGGTGTAGGAGTTTTTTGTCCATTTAGCGTAAAGGGTAACGGTCGTCGTATCTTCGTCGGCTTTATAGGGAAACTCAACTTTTTCCCCGGAAAAATCAGATTTAAGATACCATCCCTCAAAAGTATAGCCCGTTTTTGTAGTTACGGGAGAGGCGTCAACTCCGTTATTACTCACAATTGTTTTAACGCTGGCGCCTTCGTTTACCGTAAAGCTGTAAGCCGCGTAACCCTCTTTAAGAGACCACTTGGCGTAAAAGGTAACCTTTGCCGTAGGCTCATAAGGGAAAGTTGTGGCTTCGCCGCTGTAATCGGAAGTAGTATACCAACCCAAAAGGTCGTATCCCTCTTTCGTAGCGGCGGGCGCCTTGCCATCGGTTACTTTGCTTGTAGTTATAACGACGCTGTCGGAGGAGCCTTTATATTCGCCCCCTGCAAGGTTAAAAGTTACGTTGTAAGTTTCACCGCCGCAAGAAGACAGCGCAAATGCCGCCGTAAAGGTAAGCGCGACAATGAGTAATACAGTTAGAAATTTTTTCATATTTCCTCCCTTTGGAGTCTAAGTATATTTAGTCTGCAATGAAATATTTTACAGTATTTTAAAGGCACTGTCAATTATTATAGTCTTTTTTAAGGCTTTCACCGCGCAAAATATCGCCGCCGCAAAGCGCAAGGGGGCAATCAAAGGAATAAATGCCCTGCACATTTTTGGCGTCGGCGCATTTGCCCTTACCCTCTTCAACCAAATTGGCTACAATAATTTTTTGGGCAAAGGTATCTAGCGGACTTAAAACTTCAAGGGTTTCCCCCTCATAAAAGCGGTTTCGCATTTCTACGGTAACCCTGCCCGTTTCGCAACCCTTAACTACGGCTACAAAGCGCGAGCTTCCCTCCGTCCTGCTGCTTTGGTAAAACTGCTTTTGCACGCCCTTGTCCTCAAAATAAAAGCCGCTCGTGTAACTGCGGTGGCTCGCCTTGTCAAGCTCTTCTTGCAGCCTCTCTGTAAAGCCGCGCGAAGGGGTTTTTCCGTCAAGGGCGCGTCGGTAGGCGTTAACGACGGTAGCCAAATAGTAGGGCGATTTCATTCTTCCCTCAATTTTTAAAGAAGATACTCCCCCCTCAACCAGCTCGCTTAAATAATTTAGCATGTTAAGGTCTTTGCTGTTGAGCAAATAACTCCCCTCTTTGTCTTCGTATAATTCTAGCGTTTGCTCTGCGTTATCTACGGGAAAAATTTCAAGAGGGCGGACGCCGTATTTCCAACGGCAGGCTTGGACGCATTCGCCTAAATTGCTTTTTCTTTGTGTATAATAATCGCTTAAAAGGCAGCGCCCCGAAAAAGAAACGCACATCGCGCCGTGAACGAACACTTCCGTTTGGCACAGCGCGTGTTTGGCGATATACTTTACCTGTTCGAGTGTGCACTCGCGCGCTAAAATGACGCGTGAAGCGCCCAAAGCCGCATAAGCGTTTGCCGCCTCAGCATTGGTTACGCCCGCTTGCGTGGAAATATGGATTTCAATTTTGGGCGCGTATTTTTTTGCCGATTGCAAAACGCCCAAGTCGGAAACTATTACACCGTCGGCGCAAATGTCTTGCAAAAATGCAAAGTATTTGTTAAGCTCGGCAAACATTGCGTCGCGTGCGAAAATATTTGCCGTAACGTAAACGCGCGCGCCCCAATCATGGGCAAGCTTAACCGCCTCTTGCAATCCGCTGTTGTCAAAATTGCCCGCATAAGCGCGCAGTCCGAAAGATGAACCGCCCAGATATACCGCGTCTGCGCCGAAATGCAGCGCGGTTTGAAGCTTTTCAATATCCCCCGCGGGCGCCAGTAATTCTACTTTGTTTGTTTTGTTTTTCATTCTTTTATGCAACTTTGTTTATTTATACACACTTTTAGCCGCCGATAAACGTCAGAGTTATTGCCTCCAAAGCTCGTTTTTTGTTTGTTGCGATAATCTTTTCGCTTTTACAGGCGCGTTTCTTAGTGCGGTAACTTTATTTTAACCGCGATATTTTTTGCCTTATACGGAGGTTTTTATATGTTCTGCCTTTAATTCCTCCGCTGTTATTTTTATTGTCTTTGAATGTCAATCCGCTATGCAAAGTCCTGCATTTAAAAAAGCGTTTCCCTATGTTTTAAAACCTTATCTCGCCTGTTGGACTTTTAGTTAAAAGCGTTATACTACGCTATTTTTAGCTTACAAAAAGGTCAAACTTTCGCCGCATAACATATTTTTTTCGCGCGGCTTTATAACGCGCGACTACTTTTTTGTCGCAGTAATTTCTGATTTAAAATCAGTCTTTTATTTTTATTGAACAGGACAGCCCCTCTTCAATATCGTAAATGCGCGTTTGCAGCCTTTCGTCTTCTTCAAGCGCCTTTAAAAAAGCCGCCAGATTACGTGCTATCGTTATATGCTTGTGGCTGTTTGGCAAAAGATGCGCCTGCCTTGTAAGCCCCATATAAAGCACGTTATCGGCGATTAAGGCGCCGCCGACGGTTAACATGTCAATTAAGTAGGGCAAAAGCAAATAATACTGCGACTTTGCGCCGTCCAAAAACACCGTGTCGTATTTTCCCAGCGATTTGGGGATTATTTCGGCGGCGTCGCCCAGTAAAAAAGTCGCCCTGCCGCCGTAGCCTAGACGATTTATAACCTCTTTTGCCTGCGCTTGGCTTTGCTCGTTGATATCAACGCTGTAAACGTGCGCGCCGCTGTTTGACAAAAACAAAAGCGCCGAATAACCTATCGCCGTGCCTATTTCAAGCACCTTTTGCGGCTTGATTTGCCTCACAAGCTCGATAAGCTTTTCCTGCGTTTTTTCCCGCAAAATGGGCGTATGGTTTTGCTCCGCCCTTTGCCGCATTTGCGCCAGTGTTTTTTGCAATTCTTTTTTAGTTTTGTTTTCTTGCGCCTCTTTCACGGCTTGTTTATTTCTGTTCTTCTAAGGCGGAGGACATAATAATTACAAGAATCATCGGGAAGCGCTTAAACTTTCTTTTAAAATACGCTCTCACCTGTTTTGTTATGTTGCCCTTAATAGATTGCAAATCCAGTTTCTTTAAGTCGGAGCTTTCAAGCACTTCAAAGGAGATTTGCTTGATTTCTTCCACAATATCGGTATTGGCGCCCTCTTTGGTGTAAAAGCTGCCCCTTGAAAAGACCTGCGGCTTAGCTGTAACTATGCCCCCCTCCACCCCGCAGGATATGATAACGATGCCGTCTTCCGCAAGTGAAAGCCTGTCGCGCAAAATGTCGTTGCCCACGTCGCCTACGCTGTTGCCGTCAATTAAAACGTTGCCAGAAGGGACTTTATCCCTTAAAGCGATTCTATTTTGACTCACTTCCGCCACGTCGCCTATTTCCGCTATCACCACGCTGTTTTTGTTCATGCCCAATTCCAACGCCAAGGTCCTATGCTGGCTTAAATGCCTGTATTCGCCGTGGACGGGGATGAAAAAGCGGGGTTTTACCAAAGCGTGAAGCAGTTTTAATTCTTCCTTGCAGGCGTGACCGGAAACGTGAATATCCTCTATCGCCGAATAAACCACTTTTGCGCCCAAACGGAAAAGCTTGTTTATGACGCTGTAAATATCCTTTTCGTTGCCGGGAATGGGCGTCGCGGAAATAACTATCGTATCTTCCGAGCCGACGTTAACCTTGTTAAACTCTCCCCCCGCCATGCGAGTTAAAGCGCTCATAGGCTCGCCCTGCGTGCCCGTAGATAGTATTACCACCTCGCCCGGCTTCATTTTTTCTACCTGTTGGAGAGGCGCCATAATGTTTTTGTCGTATTTAATGTAGCCGAGATTGCCCGCCATTTCTATTACGTTTATCATGCTTCTGCCAGACACGGCGACTTTTCTCTTAAATTCTTTGGCAAGGTCAAACACCTCTTGCAGCCTGTCCACGTTGGAAGAAAAGGTGGCTATGATAATGCGCCTGTCTCTTTCTTCCTCAAAAATATCACGGAACTTATCCGCGACTACGCTTTCGCTTAATGTGTAGCCTTCGCGCTCAACGTTGGTGCTTTCGCCCAAAAGCAACAGCACGCCGTTGCTGCCTATTTGTGAAATGCGCGGCAAATCCATTGGCAAAGAGTGCCTCGGCGTGTAGTCCACCTTAAAGTCGCCCGAATGGAACACTACGCCTACGGGGGTGGTGATTGAAAGGGCGTAGCTGCCGGCTACTGAGTGCGTTACTCGCACAAACTCAACGGTAAAAGCGCCTAGCTGGACTTTTTCGCCCGCTTCAACGGAATGCTTGTTTACATGGTCGGTAACGTTATGCTCAATGAGCTTGCTTTCGGCAAGGGCTAAGGTAAGCTTTGAGCCGTAAACGTCAATATGCCCTAAATTCTTTGCGGCAAAAGGAAGGGCGCCGATATGGTCCTCGTGCCCGTGCGTGAGCAAAATGCCCCTAAGCTTAGAGAAATTTTCCTTTAAATATGCCATGTCGGGTATGATTAAATCTATACCGGGAGTTTCGCTTGTGGGGAAAGATACGCCGCAGTCAACCACTATAATATCGTCGCCGTATTCCAGCAGCGTCATATTTTTGCCTATTTCGCCTACGCCGCCTAAGAAAATTACTTTTAGCTTGTCCTCTTTGTCTTTTTTGCCTCGCTTGCCGCCTTTCGGGGCTTTGGCGGAAGCGCCCGAGGGGGGTAAATCTTGCCGCGCCTTGTCAAATTGAAAACTTTTCTCCCCCGTCTTGCCCTCTTTTAAAGGGACGCCGCTTTGCTGCGCTTTTGTTTTTTCGCTTTGGGCGCTTTTGCCGTGAAAGCTGTGAATTTTGTTTTGCTGCTTGCCCGTTGTGTTTGCAAAGGGTAAGCTTTTAGTTTGTTCCTTCACAATTGTGTTTGCAAAAGGAAGGCTTTTGATTTGTTCTTTGCCCGTTTTGTCTGTAAAGGGCTTTTCTTTACCTTTTCCGCCCTTTGGCGTAGAAGCGGTAAATCTCTGATTGTCTTTTTGTTTGTCCATATTTTTCCTTAATGATTTTTCTTTTTGTTTGTCCGTATTTATATTGAATACTCTTTTTATAATTCTTTCTTTTTGCGGTAATTTTAACCCTTATTATATAGTATAACCAAAAAATAAGCGGCGGTCTATTGTTTTAAGCCTTTTGAGGTTTTGTAAGCTCGTGAGGGTATTAAGCATTACTCTTATATACTAAATTCGCACCTTTGCACCAAACCGCCGTAAGACTGTTTTTAAAAATCAATCGCGGCAAGGCGGCAAGCGCGTTTCATAATAGGATGCATCTTTGCTCTGCCTTTTAACTAAAAAAGCTTTCTTGACAAAAAGTGTAACAGCAAAGGGGGAATGCGCATATTATATAGTTGAATATTTCTAACAGGAGTAAATAAATGAAAATAATGTGCTGGAATCCGCCCGCTTTCCTAAAACCGCTTTTAAGACTTCTGCTGCGCAGATACATGTGCAAATAAAAGGCTGAACGCTTTTTATTTCTATTTTTAACAAAAGAAAAACTTTTTTAAATAGTTTTTGCCTTGCCCGAGAACTTCTCGGGCGGGTTTTTCGTTAGAAAAATATATGTTTTGCAGCCTTTAATTTTATTTATGCTCCTTATGTATTTTTTGCTAATATTTTTTTCATTCTGTATTTTTTCATTCTGCTATAACTTTTGATTTTGCTATTTTTTGATTTGCTATTCTTTTTCGTTCTGCTAATATAAATGGCAGGCGCTAAATAATTTAATTGCCCAAGAAAAGGGCGGCATTTAGCTTTTAAGTTTTGCGTTCCGCAAAAAACAAATATGCCCGTAAACTTTTAACAAAGGCAAAAAAGAAAAGGCGCCTTCAACGCCTTCTTTTTTCCTTATTTTTTGTTAAAAGTTTTGTTGATTTCTTCTAAGTATGCTTTGCGCTTGGGATAGTTGCCCAAAGTGTTGGCTTTTTCAAAGTCGTTTATAGCTTGTTTTTGGGCGCGCGTCACCGCTTTCGGCACTTCTACGCTTACTTTTACATACAGGTCGCCCGTGCCCTGCGCCGATTTTATTCCTTTTCCCCTAAAACGGAAAAGCTCGCCGTTGCCCGTGCCCTCTTCTATATGCTGTATTTGCACGCCCGAAAGGGTGGGAATTTCCACGTCGCCCCCCGCCACCGCCACCGAATAAGGTATAGGCACTTCGGCAATCACGTCAAGCCCGCTTCTTGTAAATACGCCGCTTTTAGCCACCCTTACGGAAAGCAGCAAATTGCCGCTGCGGCCGTTAAAGCTGCGCGCGGCGTTGCCTTCGCCCCTTATTTGCAACACCGAACCGTTTTCAACCCCCGCGGGGATTTTGACGTCCATGACTTTTTTGCGCAGCCTTATGCCTTTTCCCGAGCATGTCTTGCAGGGCGAGGTCGCCACTTTGCCCACGCCGCCGCATTTGTCGCACGTCGTTTGGGTAATTTGCGTGCCGAAAAGCGTTTGCTTTTGCATATTGACGTATCCAACCCCTCTGCATTTGTCGCATGTTACAAAGCTTGACGCGTCTTTTGCGCCCGTGCCGCTGCAATCGGGGCATTTTTCGTTACGCGAGAAAGAAATAGTTTTGGTGCACCCCAAAGCCATTTCCATAAAGGTGAGGTCTAAACTATAAGTAATATCGCTGCCTATGGGGGTAGCCTGCTGCCGCGCTCTCGCGCCGCCCCCCATAAAGCTGCTGAATATGTCAAATATGTCGTCAAAGCCGCCCGCCGAAGAAAAACCGCCTTGGCTGAACGGGTTAAACCCTCCCGTTCCGTCAAAGTCAAGCTCGCCCCTGTCGTATTTCGCCCTTTTATCCGCGTCGGAAAGCACTGAATAGGCTTCGTTGCATTCCTTAAACTTTTCCGCCGCCTCTTTGTTGTCGGGGTTTAAATCGGGGTGGTATTTTTTTGCGAGCTTTCTGAAAGAAGTTTTAATTTCATCTTCGGTGGCGTCTGTTTTGACGCCCAAAACGCCGTAGTAATCTTTTTTAGCCATTATGTTACCGTCAAGCCCCGACGGAATTGTCCGCCGGGGTCATCTTTTAGTCGTTATAGTTATGTTGATACATTTAACCCTTAATTCGCCGCAAACAGCGGCTTTTGGATTTTTTCAATGCCGCCGCCGCAAACAGCGGATTTTATAGGTTTTTTCAAATACCTCGCGGCAAAATAGCACGGGCATTTAAAACTTGCAAAACCGCCGTTAACAGAGATTCTTTTCCGCTTTGTCATTAAAGAGCGGTTTTAAAAGGTGTTGTTTTATTATTCCTGTTAAAACATTCTTGCAAACGCAGTTCGCTTATCCCTTTTATGCGCCCTTTAACTTTGCGGTTTTACCTAATGTTAACTCTCTGCATGTTTGTCTTTCCGTAAACCCGCAGTTTCTGTAAACCCGCGAATATGTGAGGTTTAGGTTTCATAGCCCCCATAAAACATAATTTTAACAATGCTTTGTCGGGAGTTTTCATCCGCGGATTTTACGGGTTTATTTTCGGGTTAATTTCGGGGGTTTTATTTATTATTTATTGCCTTCGTCGTCGTGAACATCGTAACCTACGCCGCCATCTTCCGATGTATTGGCTTCCCCTTCCTGTCCCTGTTTGGGGGCGTTAGCCTGATAAAAGCGCTGCATAATTTCGGCGTTGTCCTTTGCGATTTTGTCCGTCGTTTCGCGGATTTTTTCGGCGTCGCCCTTTTCAAGCGCTTCCTTTCCCTCTTTTACGGAAGCTTCAAGCTTTTCTTTGTCGCCCGAGGGCAGCTTGTTGCCGCTTTCCCTTATAAAGGCTTCCAAAGATAATACAAGCTGGTCAAGCCCGTTTCTTGCCTCTACTTCCGCACGGCGTTTTTTGTCTTCCTGCGCAAACTTTTCGGCGTCTTTTACTGCTTTGTCAATGTCCGCTTCCGAAAGGTTGGTGGAAGACGTGATTGTTACCGACTGCTCTTTTTGAGTGCCCAAGTCCTTTGCCGTAACGTGGACTATGCCGTTTGCGTCAATGTCAAACTTAACTTCAATTTGAGGTATTCCCCTGGGCGCGGGAGCTATGCCCGTTAAGGTAAAGCGTCCCAATGTCTTGTTGTCCGCCGCCATTTCCCTTTCGCCCTGTAAAACGTGTATGTCAACGCTTGTCTGGCTGTCTGCCGCAGTTGAAAATACCTGCGATTTGCTTGTGGGTATGGTTGTGTTGCGCCCTATAAGCTTTGTGGTAACGCCGCCAAGCGTTTCAATGCCCAAGGAAAGGGGTGTTACGTCAAGCAGCAGAACGTCTTTTACTTCGCCGCCCAAAACGCCCGCCTGTATCGCGGCGCCTATGGCTACGCATTCGTCGGGGTTGATTCCCTTGTAAGGCTCTTTTCCGCAATAATTTTTAACTGCGTCCACTACGGCGGGGATGCGCGTTGAGCCGCCCACTAAAATAACCCTGTTTATGTCGTTTGCGGCAAGCCCCGAGTCTTTCATTGCCTGCTTTAAGGGAGTTAAGGTCTTTTCCACTAAAAACTTTGTAAGCTGGTCAAACTTAGCCCTTGTAAGCTCTATGTCAAGGTGCTTAGGACCTGTCGCGTCCGCCGTGATGAAGGGCAGGTTGACGCTTGTTTTTAAAGTGCTTGAAAGCTCAATTTTCGCCTTTTCCGCCGCTTCCCTAAGCCTTTGAAGCGCCATCTTGTCTTTGCTTAAATCAATGCCGCTTGTTTTTTTGAATTCCTGCACCAAATAGTCTATAACAACCTGGTCAAAGTCGTCGCCGCCCAAACGGTTGTTGCCGTTAGTCGCCAAAACTTCAAACACGCCGTCGCCAATTTCCAAAATGGAAACGTCAAAGGTGCCGCCGCCGAGGTCGTAAATTAAAATCTTTTGGTTTTTGTTTTCGCCCTTGTCAAGCCCGTAGGCAAGCGCAGCCGCCGTAGGCTCGTTGATAATCCTAAGCACTTCAAGCCCCGCGATTTTGCCCGCGTCTTTTGTCGCCTGTCTTTGGGCGTCGCTAAAATAAGCGGGAACGGTTATAACTGCCTGCGTTACCTTGCCGCCCAAATAGCTTTCTGCGTCCGCCTTTAATTTTTGTAAAATCATGGCGCTTATCTCTTGGGGAGAATAGCTTTTGTTGTCAATTCTTACCGAGTGCGAAGAGCCCATTTCTCTTTTAATTGAAGTTACCGTTCTGTCGGAGTTTACCACCGCCTGTCTTTTGGCTACTTGCCCAACAAGCCTTTCGCCCTCTTTTGTAAAGGCTACTACCGAAGGGGTGGTGCGGTTTCCTTCATTATTTACAATTACTACCGGTTCGCCGCCTTCAAGCACCGCAACGCATGAGTTGGTCGTTCCTAAGTCAATTCCTATTATCTTTCCCATAAGTTTATTTCTCCTTTATGTTTATCAATTATATTTTTTGTTTTGTTTTAATTTTTATTTTTTACTTTTGCGGCTGTTCGTAACTTTCTCTTTGACGGCAGTTTTTTTAAGCCGTATCATCATTCGTTTTGCCTCAATGGAAAACTTGTTGTTTTTGCTCATTAAGCGGCGTTAACCGCAGTTGCTTTTGCGCTTTTTTCCGCTTGTTTTGTACTTTGCGCCCGCTTTTTTAGCGTTTCTTTATTCGGAATATTTTGCCCTTTCCCTATTCCGCCATAATAACCCGCTTTTTGCTTTTAGCGCTTTTTAAAGGGCAGCCTTATTCGCCCACCACTACCTGCGCATATCTAAGTATTTTGCTGCCGTAGCGGAAACCCTTTTGGAACACTTCCACAACATTGCCCTTTTGCGCCGCATCTGAAACCTGCCTTGTGGTTACGGCGTTTGCGTTGTCATGGTTAAAAGGCTTGTTAAGCACATCAATTTCCTCTATGCCCATTTCAAACAAAAGCTTGCAAAACTGCCTGTAAATAAGCTCGTATGCCTTTCCGTCCTTTAAGTCCACGCGCGCCTTTTCCAAAGTGTCTATAAAGGGAAAAGTCTTTTCTATCGCCTTTAACTTGCCCTCTTCCTCGCTTTGGTCCTTGTCGCAGCGGATTCGTCCTTTATAACTTTCAAAGTCCCTTTTTATGGCGACTAACTGGTCTAAATAAGTATCGTTTTTTGAAAGCATTGCGCGCAGCTCTTCGGTCTTTTTGATAAGCTCTTCATTTTCCTCTTGCAGCGCCTTGTTAAGGTCGTGCTGGAAAGAAACAAGCTTTCTTAATTCCTCGGCGGAAAGCGTTTCAAGCTTGACGGCGTCTTCGTGCCCTTCGCCCTCATTAAAGATTTGCTCCTTTGCCTCTGCGTTGCGCTCTTTTTGAGCGCCCTCTTGCGCGTTTTGTCCGCTTGTTTTTTCTTGCTTTAAGTTTTCTTTTTCGTTGCCGTTATTGCTCATCGTCCTCTTTCTCCTTGTTGTCGGAAAGTATGTTGTCCAAAAGTTTTCCAATATGGTCTAATACCGACAATACTTTTTTATAATTCATTCTCACAGGTCCTATGACGGCGGCGTTGCCCACCGTTTTATCGTTAAAATTGATGGGCGCCGACACTACGCTGCACCCCTCGGGCAAGTCGCACTCCTCGCCGATTTTTATGCTTATGTCATCCCCCTCGGAATGAACAAGCTGCGCAAGCTTATCTTTTTGCTCCATTGTGGAAATAAAAGCTTTGGCTTTTTCTATGTCGCTGTATTCGGGGTGCTCAAAGATTTTGCCCGTGCCTTCCGTTATGACTTCCGTTTTGGAAGCGCCGCTCATTTTAATTATTATGCCTAAAACCTTATAATACAGTTCACGGTAAAGGTCAAATTCTTCCCCTATAAGCTGGTCGAGGTTTTGCGTTTTTTTAATTTCCGTCAGGGTTCTGTCGGCAAAAAGCCTGTTTAGCAGCGTTACTGCGTTGTCTATCCACTTTGCGCCCATAACCTTGGGCAGCTCAATAAAATTATCTTTATAAATTTCCGCGTCGGTAACTATAACTACAAGCGCGGAATTGTCGGGAAGCTCCAAAAGCTTTATTACCTTTATTACTTCGTTTGAGCTGTGATTTTTTACCACCACCGAAGTATAGTTTGTAATTTTGGTAATGATTTTTGCCACCGACGACACCATTTCCTCAACGCTGTTGATTTGGTGGTTGAAGTAGCCGTTTATAAGCTTTATTTCCTCTTCGGTAAGAGGTCCCGTTTCCATAAGCTCGTCAACATAAAGCCTAAACGCCTTTGAAGAGGGCGCCCTGCCGCTTGAAATGTGGGGTTGAACAAGATAACCCATGCTTTCAAGCGCCGACAGCTCGTTGCGTATAGTCGCGGAGGAGCAATCATTTAAACAACGCTGCTGTATGTCTTTGCTTGAAACGGGCTGCGCGGTTTCTATGTAACCGTCCACCACCGCTTGCAGTATTTTCTTTTTTCTTTCAGATAACGCCATTTGATTTTTACCTTTTTGGCAAATGATTTAATTTTTCCGCTGGGTTATTTTTTAGTCAGACGCTTTTTTGTTTGCCTTTATAAATTAAATCCTTGCGACCGTCATACAACTTTTAGTTTCTGCCTGTTTTCGCCTGTTTACGTTATTTAAGCCTGCTTCCGCCTGCAATTTTTACAGCAGTTGTTTTGTTTTCTTGCTTACGGTTTTATAGAGCGACAAGTATAGCTTTTAGCAACCTTTATTATTAACCCAAAATCCTTTTAGCTTCCCTCTTGCATTTAAAACGCGGCTCACTAGTAAAATATATGTATTAAAGCAGTGTTTCTGTCATCGTTTTTAATGAGTGCTAGCAATCTTATAGCAAGAGTGCTAATTTCTGGGTATAATATAACACCGCGTGTCGGGTGTGTCAAGCATATTCTGCCATTTTTTAAACACAACCTGACAAAAAACGGAAGTTTGTAAATACTAAATGGGCGCGAACATATTTTCTTTGTTCTTGCCGCAAGCAATAAATTACTTCCTCGCGGTGTTACATTGTTACTATGCGCCCCTTATGTTTTTTTATACAAATTTTAAAAAATATTTTGGATAAAGAAACAAAGCTGCTTTTTCGCAAGTTTTGCGGCGCTTGTAATGCCGCCGCTAAACCGTATTAACATTAAGCCTGCGGGCGGCGATATAAGGTTTTAATGGCGTTACTTTTGCGCCCCTTTCATTATTTTTAGCTTTGTTTTTCCTTTTTCTATTGCTTTTCGTTTTGGCAAAAGATATAATAATGTCGGCGGAAAATGCCCTTTTCCGACTAATATTTATATTACCCTTTTTTGGAGGAAAAAAATGAGAGTTTACAATTTTTCGGCAGGTCCTTCTACTATGCCCGAAGAGGTCTTAAAGCGCATTCAGGCTGAATTCATGGATTTTGAAGGCAGCGGAATGAACCCGATGGAAATGTCGCACAGGGGCAAGCCCTACGATAACATACACAGCGGCGCAATCGCGGCTTTAAGAGAAGTTATGGGGATACCCGACGATTATTATATTTTACTGCTTCAAGGGGGCGCGACGCAGCAATTTGAAGCTATACCCATGAACTTGCTTGGCAAAAACAATAAGGCGGACTACGTCAACACGGGACACTGGGCGACGCAGGCTATTAAACTTGCAAAACCCTACGGCGACATTGCGGAAATTGCCACTTCCGCCGACAAGGACTTTACTTATATACCCAATATTGCGGGAAAAGAACGCCCCGACGCCAATTATTTGCACATAACTTACAACAATACTATCCGCGGCACGCGCTTTACCGCGCCTCCCAAAACAAAGCTGCCTTTGATTGCCGATATTTCTTCAATGGCGCTTTCCGAGCCGTTAAACGTTAAGGACTTCGCTCTGCTTTACGCGGGCGCGCAAAAAAATATTGCCTGCGCGGGCGTAACGATAGTTATAGTCAAAAAGGAACTCGTTGACAACGACTGCACCGTAAAAGGAATACCTCAAATGTATCGTTGGAAGGCACAGGCGGAAAAGGACAGCCTGCTCAATACTCCCCCCACCTTTATAATTTACGTTTTGCTAAGAATGCTGCAAGACTTAAAGGCAAAGGGCGGCGTTGAAGGTATTTATAAGGTAAACATAGAAAAAGCCAAAAGGCTATATGACTGCATTGACAACAGCCGCTTTTATTCCAATCCCGTTAACCCCGCCGACCGTTCGCTCATGAACGTAATTTTCCGCACCCCCGGCGAGGCTACCGACGCTTTGTTTGTAAAAGAGGCGGAAAAGAAAGGCATTATCGCCGTTAAAGGGCACAAGAGCGCAGGAGGGCTTCGCGCAAGCATTTATAACGCGATGACGTTAGAGGGCGTAGATTATCTTGTCAAGTTTATGAAAGAATTTGCCCTTGCAAACAAATAATTTTTAAAAACGGTTATAGCCGCTGACTTTGCAAATAGTTTATGCCCGCAAAAACTAACGGCTATCCGCAGGCAAAAACAGTGGGCAAAATCGGCAAATAAATATTAGGAGAAAAAATGAAAGTATTGACTTTAAATAAAATTTCCCCTCTTGCGGGAAAAGAACTGGGCGAAAATTACCAGTTGGACGAAAAGGCTGTAAGCCCCGAAGCCATACTGGTTCGCGCTTATAATATGCACGAGTTTGATTTTGACGCCAACACCAAGTTTGTGGCGCGCTGCGGCGCGGGCGTCAACAATATTCCTTTGGACAAATGCGCCCAAAAGGGAATTATCGTCTGCAATACCCCCGGCGCAAACAGCAACGCCGTTAAGGAACTTGCCGTAAGCTTTTTGACGATGTGCGGCAGAAAGATAGCGCAGGGCATAAAATGGACGCAGGGGCTTAAAGACGGGGAAACTTCCGTTCAGGAACAGGTTGAGGCGGGCAAAAAAGACTTTGTAGGCGGCGAAATCGCAGGCAAGACGCTTGGCGTGGTGGGTTTGGGCGTAATAGGTAAAAAGGTCGCCAAAGCCGCTATGGCGCTTGATATGAAGGTAATTTACTACATGCACCGCGACGCTAGGGGCGACGAAAACTTCCCGCAGGGGGCGGAGGCGGTAACGCTTGAAGAACTGTTTAAACAATCGGACTATATTACTTTGCACGTTCCGCTGCTTCCCACCACCAAAGGGATAATTAACGCAAAGACAATATCTTCCATGAAAAAGGGCGTCAATATCATAAATACCGCGAGGGGCGAACTTGTAGTTGACGAGGACATTATTGAGGCGGTAAAAAGCGGTCATGTCAACAGGTATTGCACCGACTTCCCCAACCAAAAACTTCTGGGCTACGAAAATATCATTACCACCCCCCACATAGGCGCAAGCACCCCCGAAGCGGAGGACAACTGCGCGGTAATTGCGGCGCAGCAGCTCAAACAATTTGACATAAACAAAAATATAGTCAACAGCGTAAACTTCCCCTGCGTTTCCTTAAAGACTACGGGGCAGGCGGTGCTGGTTTTGTTTAGCGGCAACGGAGAAGGGTTGCAGCAGGCGGCAAGGAACTGGAAACTTAACGGCAAAGTGATAAAGTCCGACGGCAAATACGGCGCCGCCAAGTTTGACTTTGCGGAAAAAGCGTTGCCGCAGTTGTTTGAGGGCATTGACGGCGTTTTAAAAGTTTATCTGTGAAACCGCCAAAGCAAAAAGCTTTTTATAAATGTAAACTTAGCGTAAAGCTTTTTCTAATAAATGAAACGCGGGTTTTAATTTCTTTCTAATATAACAGCTTAAATCTTTTAGCTTAATAACACAAAAAACGCTTTCTTTTGAAAGCGTTTTTAATTGTAATACTTTTTGTTTCAAATTTTACTTATTCCACAATTATAAAGCTGTTGTCGGTTTTCTCGTCAAAGTGGCGGCGTTTAGTGTAATACTGTTTGCCGTCCTGCTCAAAAAACTGCACAAACGCAATGCACTTAACAATGTAAAAGCCTATATAACTTATTATTGAGGAGGACACTGCTATTACCCATTGCCAGCTTGAATGCACCGAATTTGCGGCGTAATAAAGCAAGCCGCATAAGGCAAAGGAAGCAATCATTACGATAAATATTTGCGAAAGCATCTGCCAAAAACGGTCTAGGGCTTTTTTAATTGAGTTTTTAAGCGCCTGAAAAATCTTGTAGCCGTTGGAAACGTATTCTGCAAGCCAAAACCCCGTTAAGGCAAAGCGTAAAGAATATATAAATACAAAACTAAGCAGCGCCAAAATAAAGCCCGCTATGCCCATAGGCGCCAAGATAATAATGTAAAGCCCTATCGTTCCGCAAACGGTAAGCAAATCCAAAAAAAGCGCCACGGTAAGCTGCACAAAGGAAAACTCCGCCGAACGCCCGATTTTTTTTATAAAATACCAAAGATAATGTCTGTTGTTGCAGGTAAGCATAAACTCGTTTAAGCTTTGCGCGACAGGTACGTCCACCAAAGACTGCGTAAACCTAAACAGGACGATAAGCAAAAGTATGGCTATATACGCCCACGTCAAAGATTTAAAAGAATCCTGCGCCGAGTCAAGCGCCTGCAAAACCTTGTCAATTATAGCGGTTACGGCTTGTGCAACTTTTTCGTTTTCAAATTCACCCTGCGTAACCATTTCCACAAGCTCCGTTACGCTTTGAGAGATTTCAAACTCCTCTATAATGTCCACAACCGCCGTAAAAACAGGAAAAACCGCAAGGGCCAGCACTGCCGCCACCAAAGCGAACACCACTACCTGCATCAATATTGAGTTTACCGCCAGCGCCGTATTGTTAAAGCCGAGGCGGAATGCTTTGCCGAAAGTCTTCATTTTACGTTACCTCTTTAAGAAAAGCTTTGTTTCAAGGTCTTTTCTTTCGGAATCGGTTAAAGAACTGTAAGTCCTTAAACTGAACGCGGGCGCCGCCATAAGCCAAAATATGTTAAATAGCGTTGACACCGCCATATGCGGGATTTCTCCGTATTCCTTGGGCGAATAGCTCAATAAGTATTTGCTGAAAGCCAATAGGCTGCCGCTTATAAACAAAATAAGTAAAAACGCGCCGTAGATTCTAAAAAACTTTTTGCCCACAAGCTGTGTGGAATAAGAAATCGCTATGTTTAGGCGGTATCTTTCCATTAAGCGGGCGGGCACGGTGCAAATGGTGAATATAATCAACACCGAAAAAATCAAATATTGCAGCGCGATAATTACGGCCGACGCCGTAAAGAGCGGCCACGCCCTAAGCCCTATGGTATAGCTAAGCAGAATAAAACCGCTTGAAATTAAAGCCAGCAGCTCGCCCGCGATAAACACTAAAATTAAGTAGCTTAGCAACGGCAAAAAGCAGTCGTTAATATATACAAGCGCGCGTGAAAACTGTTTTACGCCAAGCCTCATATGGCGCTCTATCGCCGAAAAAGTGCCGCACAAAGATATAAATGCCGCGGCAATGCCAAGCAGCCACACCCACCAGCGCGGCGACGTGTTAAGCAAGGTGAGGTAGCAGTAAACGTCGTTGTAAAAAAACACTATGTCATAACCGCCAATAGACATTTTTGCCAAAAGGTCCACGGGCGTTAAATAATTTATCGTTGAAGAAGAAAAAGCCAGCAAAAGCGCGGGCAAAAGCGTTAAGGGCAGCAAATAAAAAAAGTTCCGAAAAACATAAGATATGGTAGATTGATTTTGAATTTTCATTTCGCCCTCCCCTGTTTTTCATATTATAATATACTAAGCGATGTTTTTCAAGTTTTTTTAGACAAAATTAGACCCGCGCCACTTAAAAAGAAATGAAACTGCCAAAAATGAGAGGTTGTCCGCAAGCCCTTTGAACTTTTGGTTTTTTGCTATACCGCTTTTTCCTCCTCCTGCTTTACTTATAGGGGTTTTGCCTCGTCCCGCTGCCGTGGTTTTGGCTTGTTTGGTTTGCATTTTAATTAATGTTTAATTGTTTGGTTCGCATCAATTTGGTTTTATTTTTGTTTGGCTTGGCTTTTTTGCTTGTTTGGTTTTGGTTGTTATTCGGATTATTTTGGTTTTATTATTTTGTTCATTTATGGTTGAGAATTGTTTTTAGTTTTTGCTTACCTAGTTAGCTATGTTTTGGCTCACTTTGGTTTGCTTTTTGGGTTGTGTTTAGAATTGTTTCGGCTCGGTTTTGATTGTTAATTTGCTTTTAATTATTATCTGCTTGATTTAGGTTTTGCAGTTTATTGGTTTGGTTCATTTTGTTTGGGCTTCGTTTTGTTGACTTTGGCTTCTGTTTGGTGTTTTTTATTTTGGTTCTTTGCTTTTTATTTATTATATCGCGTGCTTTGGTTTATCCGCCATTTTCATTGGCTTCCCGTTATAGCGCCTGCAACTTTTAACTGTTTTTAGTTAAAACAACGGTTTTATTAAGCACCTTTTGAAAGGTCTAAAAATTATAGAATTATATTTCCTCGCTTTTAATAAACGTTTTATAAAAATAAACAAAAAAAGAGGGGGATTACTCCCCCTCCTAGGCAAAAGATTAAACCCTTGCCTAATATATAAAGGCGGATTCCGCCGCAAAGGATTATGAAAACTTTCTTGTTAAGCTAAAACCAAAGGACAGTAAGGGAAAAAGTAAACTTATTTGGCGTTTACGTAATCGGTTAAAGCGGAGTAGTAATCGCCCAGATAATATTGCAGCGCCCCCGAAGCATTGAGCATTTCTTTGGCGTCGGAAGCGCTTAACGTATCAAAAAACGCCTTTGCCTGCATGAACTTTTCAAGCTGCGCCTGCTGTTTTACCCCGCTTGCGCCAAGCTGTTCATAAAGTTTAAGCACGCCGGCAAGCCTTTGCCTTTCTTCCTTTTCCGCCGCGGTTAAAGCGTTTTGCCGCGTGATTTGGTATTTGCTTTCCGCCGCGTCAAGAGAATTGTTGTATTCCAAAGCGTCTTGCTTCTGTTTATATGCGGCGTCTAAAAGTTTGCCCACCTTTTCAATTACCTCGGCGTCATAAACATCGGAAAGGGCTTTTAACGCGCTTTCCGTCTGCGTTTTTAGCTGCGCAAGCTGCTGAGACAAAAGTTCCTTGTTTGCTTGCTCGGCGGTGTCAATTTCCTCAATTTTTTCGGCGTATTGCTTATTTACATCCTCTTGCATGCCCTGCGAAATGCTGCTCCTCGCCAATCCTTGTTCAAGCGCTTTATTGTGAGCCGCCTCTTGCTCTTGGGGAAAAGCCTTTTCCGCTTGCAGCCTTTTTACCATCGCCTCATACTGCGCCTTTGTAACGCTGTTTGCGATGCTGTCTTCTCCCTTTTGTCTTTTTTGCTCAAAGGAGCTTTTGCTTGAAAGATATTTTCCGTCAAGCTGCTGTTTTGCCTGGTTTTCAAGCTCCTCTTGGGTGGATATTATATAGGTAACCTTTTCCCCGCCCAAACTCTGCGGCAAGTCCACCTTAGGCATCTGGTATTGGGTAGAATATTTTTTGTCCGTTTCTTCAAGGGTTTTTAGCAGTTCCTTATAGCCCTCCGTCGAACCCCCCGAAGAGGGATTTTGCTGAGGGGAAGAAGAATTTGAAGAGCCGCTTCCGCTAGTGCTTGGCAAAGAGCCTTGATTTGACTGGGAACCCCCGGAACCGCCCCAACCGGCGGAAGCTTTGCCGCCCCCGCTGTCGTCGGAAACCGCTGCAATCAGCCTGTTTTTTGATTTAAGTAAGGTATCTATCACACTTTACCTCCTAAATATTTTTTAATGATATTTGGTTTTCTTCCGAAAACATTATTTCGCCGTCCGCAAAGCAGGCGTTTTCGCAATAAAACAAAGGCAACGAAGATGTGTTAAACTCGCCGTCTAAAAGGTGAAGGTAAAGCAGCCCCTTGTCCTTTGTCAGTAGCGCGCCGCCGCCGCTTTTTAAGTCGGTCAAACCCTTCGCTGCAAGCGCACCCACCGCTTGGTAGCCCCCTTGCAGCGAAAGGTAAAGTTTTACGGCGTTTTGCTCTTGCGCCGCAAGCAAGATCAAATCCCCCCACAGCGAGCATTTTATAGCCGATATCTTGTTCCCCAAATACAGGCGCTGCTGGCTTACGGGCTCAAACTGCGCGTTGAGCTTGATTAGGTAAGTTTCCGCCCTTATTACGGCATAAACATACCTGACGCCTTGATACTCTACATAGTCAAAGGAGGAAACGCTGCCGCAGATTTCTTTGCCGGCTACATTTTCCTCATGTCCCAAAAGCGCGTAAAAAAGCTTTCCCCTGCTTAAATAAACGCAGTTAAGCCCCGCCGCCGACAAAAACAGCTTCGCATTTTCAACGATTGTTTCAAAGCTATATAGTTTAGGCGCGCTTTGCAACGCGCTTTCGCCCTTTCCCCAAAAGACTTGAAGGGTTGTTCCTAAAAGCGCCCCAAAACAGTCGGCATTTGCTCCCGATGCAAAAAGCGTCTTTACGTCAACGTCGGCGTAAGTTATTTTGTCGCCGCATGCGCAAAACATAAGACTGTTAAAGGTAACGCTTTCCGCTCCGTTAATTTCAATGGAAATTTCAGCGCTCCCCTCTTCAACCGTTACCCTTTTTGACGCGCAAAAAAATGTCGGAGCGTTTTTATAAAGCGTCAGCGGAAAGGGCGCGGCGGCATAGCCGTTTACCGTTATTGCCCCCTCCCCCTCAAAGTCCTCGCCGCACAAAGCGCTGCCGTATAACATAACGGTAACTTCCGCACGGCTTAAAGCGTTAAAGTAAAGGATCGCGCCGGCGCTTCCCGCCGTTACGCCGTAAAGCGCTTTGCACAGGGTTTTTTGCCCCGTAAAAGAAGAGGAAAGAGCGCTTATACGCCTGCTAAGCTCCTGTGTTTTGGCATATGCCAGTTTTCCGTAATCCATTTTTCACCTCACGTTAAAATACAGCAAAAGAGGTCTTACTTTAAAAGAGCAGCTTTGCGAGCGCACTACCAACTCAAAAAGCTCCGCTCTTTCTTTAATAATAACTTTTTGCGCCTTTTCGCTTCCCCTTAGGTCATAGCAAAAGGTTTTGCCGTCAAGGTTGACTTCAAGCGTTACTTCGTCTTCGCATTCCAAAACGATTTTTTCAATGAGCTTTTCCCTGTCGGGGAAACCCAAATCGGTTTTGGGAAAAACGTAACAACTTTGCATGGGCGTTTCAAAAAAGGTGTTGGTTTGACACATTTGACCCGCGTCCAGACAAATGCTGTCTTCAAAAAGCATAAGCGCGTCGCTTTGGCGGTTAAAGGTGGGGATAATTTTCCTCACGCCGCACCCCCGCACAATTTTTAGCTCGCCGTCGTCAAGCCTGTATGTTAAAAAGGTGTTGTTTGAAGCGCCTTCCCATTCGCTCATTACTTTTTCGCCGTCGTCATAGTTAATATTGCAGCTAAGCATATACCGCCCCTTGCAAAAGGCGGCGGAAGCGTCGGGGCTGCTTTGCCACACGCCGTCAAGATGGGGCAAAAGGCGCGATGCCGTCACGCCGTCAAAGGTATACAGCCCTTCTTCCGTCAAAAACAAAATGTTTTCGCCGCATACCGCCACCGTTGACGCGATAATCCTGCTTGCCAAAGAGCAAACTTCCGTAACGGTAAAGCTCTCTTGCTCGGCGTAGGCGGCTATGCGCGTTATACCGTATTCCCTGAAAAGATAGAGGTAGTCTTGGTAAGACACCGCCTTTAAGGGCGCGCCTTTGTTGTCGGCAAATTGTATATAGCCCGCCTGGTCAAGGGACACGTTCCAGTTTGTGGGGTCTAAGTCGTCGGAAAACCAAAGGGCGTTGTCAGCGGTAACGAAAAGCCTCTCGTAATGGACGCACATTGAGGAAGCGGCGGGCGCACCCGAAACGGCGTAGGCTTTGTTGCCGTCAACAACCGTCAGTACGCTGTTTTCCCCCGAAAGTATAAGCACGTCGGAATCGGCAAGGCGGTAACATTCGCCCGATATGGCGCCGCTAAGTTCCGCGCCCTGTATGTGGCTGAGTTTTACCGAAATGTCATGAACGCCGAAACTGCACAAGGTGCCGTCGTCAAGCAAAAAAACATATCTGTCGTCGTTGACCTGATACTCGTTGTCCCAGCGCTTGTAATACCAGCCGTCAAGAAACTTTGCGCCCGCAGGAGGAGTAATATAACAGTCGGCGCCGTTTATTTTTTGACAAAACTTTTCAAAGCCGCCGTTATGAGTTAAGGAACCGTTGTTTCCGTTGCAGTTGTAGCAGTTTATCGCCACTGATTGGGGAAGGCTGGCTCTGTCAATAACCCTGTTTATTTCCCCCGTAAACTTAATCGCCGTCGCCTTTGATTTGGGCGCGGCAACGCTTATTCTTTTTTTATAAAACATTTTCGCCTCTCCTTACCTGAAAAGGCGGGGCGCAAGCTGCCCGTTTTTGCTTTTGCAGCAGTTTTGAAGCCCTTCTTTGTAGCGTTTGTCCCATGTAACCGCTTCTTCGTAGCGCCCCGTAATAAGGCAGTATTCCGCCGCCGCGCCGTAAGCGACTACTCGCGCCGTAAGCGCCGAGCTCCCCTTTTCAGCCTCCTCCAAAAACCCCTTGTAATTGGGGCGGTAGCTGTAAACCGCGTCGCATTCCCCCTCGGCGTCCGCCTCTATGTAGCTGGGGCGGTAGCGGTAACGCAGCCGCGTTCCGTTTTTATCCATTATCCGCAAAAGCGTTACAATGTCTTTTTCAAAGGCGGAATACAGTATTTTCCCCTCAATAGGCGTTACCTTTTGTCTAGAAACTAACGGCAGATACTCTGCCGCCGCCTCAGACAGCGTTAAATTGACGCAGGAAAGCAGCAGCGACAGCGGTTTTACCGAAAGCGCCGCCGTAAGCTCGGCGTCAAGCACTGTCTTTGAAAAAAGGGCGGGGGGCGTTTCCGTCTGCAAAAAGGCATCCGCCAATTGAACTATTTCTTTTATCTTCATTATTAACTCCTGTTATGCCCTGAAAGTAATTTTTTAGGTATTTCTCCCCTTATCCCGCAAAGCCGTCGTTCTGACTTTTTATTTTTTCCAAAAGCAGGCTTTGCAAGGCGCGGAGGGCAAAAGACCTTTGCAAGCGGATTTATAAACATATCGCTTTCTTTTGTAAAGCATTATTTTTAAAAACGATTTTGCAAAGATATTGTTTTTAAAATTGATTTGAAAACGCATTATTTTTTAAAGCGGGTTGCAAAGCATTATTTTTCAAAAGCTTTTAAGTTCTTTTAAAAGCGCCAACAAAGCCCGCAGTTTTAAAGCCTTACCCTTCGGTGATGCCCGTAATCTTTGCTTGTCCGCTGGGCTTGTTGCAGATAAGGTCGGCGTATTTAACCAATGTCGCCGTATACACGGGTTTGCCCGCCACTTGGCGCAGCACCCTTCCCTCTTCCCCTTCAAGCCATCTCCAATCGCAAAGCTGGTGCAGATTAAACTCTTTGGTGTTTAAAATATACATCGTCTTAGGTTCAACGAAGCGGTCCGCCACTACGGGGATACCGTTGTAGCTAATTGCCTTAAAGCCCCCTTCAAGGTTCATTATGTCAATGTTGCTGGAATTTTCCCTTAGATAGCTTTGGTAGGCGCGGCGCACGCCGTAGCTGCAAACGATAAAGTCTGCTGTGCTTCCGCTTCTGCTTTCAAGCGTGTCTATCGCCTCTTGAATATCAAGGTCGTTAATTGAAGTCATCGTGCCGGTATAGGGTTTAAGCCATGTGTTTGCGCTTCTGCTTACGCCGTAAAGGGAAGAGGAATCGCAAAATATTGCGCCCAGCCCCGTCAATTCCTTGCCGTAGCTGCCCTGAACGGTCAAAATGTCGCCTTCTTCTACGTCGCCGCTTGAAAAAACAGCGCCCGTAAGGGTAATTTTTTTATCGGCGATGTTTACCGACAGCACGCGGCGCGCTTTAAGCCCGTTTTTTGTCAAGCCTTGGCTGTCGCACACATCCACAACCATTCCTTCCATTAAAAACTGCACGCTGTCAAGCGTTAACACGTTGCCCGACGCCTGTGAAATTACCGCAAGTTTTCCGCTTCCGTCGCCGTAGAGCATTCTTCCGAAATTAAACTTGCTTGCCTTTATAAGCCCTTCCATTTCGGCGTTAAGCAGGTTAACAAACGCGCCCGCGTTGTTTGCGCTTGCCCTTATCGCTTTGTCGCTTATTTCAATTGTGCCGTAAAGGTTTTTTAGGCTGAGTTTAAACTGCGCGTATTGGTTTTCGGCGGAAGAGGGCAGACTGTCCGCCTCTTCCCCCGCCCCTATGCCGCCGTTTACGCCGAAGGGAGCGAGTTTTATGATTTCCTTGCCCCACACGTCGCTTTCCGTTTGGGCGATTTTATTGAGCAAGGGGTTGGTTGCGGTATTGAGTTGGTCGCTGACAACGGACAGATAAAGACTTTTCAGCGCGTTGTCGGCGGTAGATAATGTTACCATAATTTTCTCCTTTAATTTTTAACGCGGGCGGAGAACCGTTATCCGCTTTTTTATTTGTTTTGTTTTAAATGCGCTTATTTTCAAGCGTTGCTTTTTGGTTTGCGCCTTTATTGATTACTTGCGCCGCTTATTTATTTTTGCAACGAGTTTTAAACTTTGATAAAAAGTTGCTATTTTATAAACAGGATCCAAATACAGACAGTCTACATACTAAACTTAGTTTTGCAGGTGTATCTGCCCGCGCGAACTCTGCGAAAATTGCATACAGCAAATGTTAGCCGTCCGTTCTAAGACGAAACTCTGAGTTCAGAAAGTTTGCATTACTGCTAGCTCATAATGTCGCACGCTCAGCAACGGAAGCTGTCGGTTCGGCAAAAGTTTGCACTACCGCAAATGTAAGACGCCGTTAGTTCAAAGACGAAAACTGTCTGTTCGGCAAAAGTTTGCACTACTGCGTTTTAACAGTAAAAACTGTGTATTTGCAAAAGTTTTCCTTTCCAACAAAGTAGAGCGTTTTGCTCAACAGCGGAAGCCGTCTGTTCGGCAAAAGTTTTACTACCGCTAGCGTAGAGCGTCGTCCGTTTAAACAGTAAAAACTGTGTATTTGCAAAAGTTTTCCTTTCCGCCAAACACAAAACGCGTAACTCGTTAATGTATGGGCAGCTATGCGTTCTTGTCTTTACTCGCTTTTACAAAACCGCCAAATAGCCGCTGTATCCTATATCGTTCGTTTTTCCGCTTTGCGCTCTATCAAGCTTGCGCGAAAATTATTTTTTCCGAGGTTTACCTTTGCATTTAGCAATTGATTATTTCCGCGCGGCTTTGCTACTTAATATAGTGTTGTATAAGCCCCTTTGCCTCTTCAAGCGTTTTGGGCTTCTGGGGAGGAAGCGAGGGGTAAACGTTCCCCTTGCCTATTACGGGAGGGGTTGAACGCGCGCACGCCGCCGCGTAACGGGTAAGCACCTTTTCCGCAAGTTTTCTGTTTGAATCCAAAAACCCCGCGATAAACTGCTCGTCGTTAGCAAGCGCCTGATACAGCGCCCGCGTGTCTCCCAAAGCGTCAAGCAGCGCTTTTTCAAAGGGCGTTACAACGCAAGGCGAACTGTTCCCCCTTTGAGGCGTTTTTATTTTTAGCAGCTTGGCAAGCGGATATTTAGCCGCCGGTTCCTCCGCGCAGGGCGGTGGCGCGTCGCCGCTTATACCGCCTTTTTTAGTTTGAATGCCCTGACTGTTAACCTCTTCCCCCTCAAACCGCGCTTGTACAGAGGCGTTGGGCAAAGAAATTTGTCCGCTAATTTTACCGTCCTCTAAAAGACCATTATTGCCGCTTGCGCTTTGCGCGATATTTTCAAAAGCTTGTGTTTTTGGGTCGGAGTTTGCCTTTTCCGCCTTGCCCGCGTTTGCAAAAAAAGCCTTTTCGTCCTTTATCCTTTCTGCGGCGTTTTGCCCTTTTTCAATTAACGCGCTGTTTGCATAGGCGGCCCTTGCGGTATTTTCTCTTTTTTTAAGGAACCGTTTTTCTTCTGTGCTTTCTTTTAAGTCAACATGAATTATATTTTGAGAGTCAGGCGTTGCGTTTTGCTCCTTAATTTCTTGAAGCAATCGGCTTAACGGAATATTTTTCATTTTTTCCTCTTGCTCTGCGCAGGCGTCTTTGCCGCTTTCAAACCTTTCCGCAGCTTTTTGCGCGCCGCTTTGGACAGCATTTTCATTTGCCATTTCCCCGCTTTCCCTTTCCGAGCCGCGTTTCTTTTCGCCCTTTAAGTCTAAATGTTCTTTTTCTGCGCTTTTTGTGTTATCGGACGCGTTTTGCACGCCCTTTTCATTTTTTCTTTCTCCGCCGCCGAGGGCTGTTTTCTCAAAAACCTCAGCTTCAATTTGCCCCGTTTTGGGGGTTAATGGCAATTCAAGCCCCGCTTTTTCCGCAATCTCTTTTAAAAGCGCCGCGTATTGGCATTTGCGCGTAAACGCCGACTGCAAGTTTAAATAACCTTTTAGCAGTTCTTCCGCCGAATCAAATTTTCCGTAACTCATAAAGTTTCCCTCTCACTCCTTTTTGCCATTTCCTTATGCACGGCGATATGGGCAAGCATTATTTCAAGCCGCCCCTCTTTTTCCGCCTCGCCGGAAATGCAGTAGGCGATGTGAACGTCAATATGTATTTCGTGGTCGTCAATTTCAAGGGGAAGGTCGTTTTTGCCCGCCTCTAAGTTTTCGCGCTGCGCCTTAGCCCTGTGAAGCTGCGATAAGTCCCTGGCGCTTTCCCAGTTACCCATGCCCATCATTTCCAGCACCTTAACCTTTGTGCTTTCGCTTAGCTTTTCGTTTTTGTCGTGCAAAAGCCCCATTTTCAGCAAATCCGTTACAATTCCCCTCCTGTTCGCCACGCTGTCGCTTAGTTGGTTTTCCGTTTCAAATACTATGTCGTCGCTTGTTAAATCGGAAGAAGTAAAATACTTTATTTCCACGCTGCCGTTGTCGCACACCGTTTTTACAAGGCGCAGCGCCGAAGCGTATTGTTTGTAAAGCCTTAGCGAATACTTGCCTATTTGCTTGACGGCGTTTTTTATTTCTTCGGCGGTGGAAGAAAGGCGCGTTTCGTCCTGTTCAATCAACAGTTGAAGCGCCGTGCCGCTTGTTACCTGCACGGGCGTTGAGCTGTTGCGCGCAAGCTCGCTCACCCCCGAAATTACAATAAACTCGTTAAGCAGCCTGTCCTCTTCGTAAGAGAAGTCGGAAGGAACGTTTCCCCCTTCCAAAAGCGAGGGTTTGACGCCCCCCTGCTTATAAATTAATATTTTGCCCGGTTGAAGCCCCTCTTCCTCCAAATTGTCCGTATCAAGCGAGCCGTCCTCCACCGTTAAAACTCCCATTGAGATTCTGTTAAGAAACTCGTGTTTGCGGTTTTTAACGGCGTTGTAGCTTCTTTGAAGGGGAATAAGCCTTTCCACTATGCTGTTTCCCCAAAAACAGCCCACCGTTTTGTGGCAGACCTGCCTTATAAAAGGGTATTCTTTCGCCCCCTCTTTGCCGTTGAAGTAGGGCATTTCTCCGCAGTATAAAACCTTGTTTTCCGCTACGATTACAAGCTGTCCTTTGGGGTAAGTTTTGTTTGGCTTAGTGTAGCGTTCAATCACCACAACGTGGTTTTCCTTAACTTCCTGAGAAAGAGGTCTAACTGAGCCGTTATACTGCCTGCCGGAAAAAGATGCGCCGCTTACCGTAAGCGCGTTTATTTTTTCTCCTTTCAGCTCCGCGCCCCAAAGCTTTTTTATGTCCTCAACGTGGTAAGCCTTTGCGTGAATTAAAGAGGAACAGCCGTTTACGTCGCTTGTCGCGTTGCTGTCGGGGTATATTTCAAAGGGGCTGCACACTATCAAATCCACGTCCCCCGTAACCGCCGTCTGCGCGCCCGTTTGTATTTTTTCGCCAAGCGCGTCGTTCCACACCACTTTGTAAAAAGCCGTACCGCACGCCTCGCTCCATGCCGTAGCCTCGGCTATTTTGTTTTCTATATTGAGTTTTTCCGTCAGATAGGAAAGGATTTTTGTGGCAAGCTTGCTGCTTTCAATGTCCCCCTCCTCGTTGGAAAAAGGGCGGACCAGCATTTTGGGGCGCACGCTTGAAAGTCGCGCCAAACGCGTTTCAATTATGGGCGCGATATGGTTGAAAACCTGTTTTTCCTGCCAGAAAAAATCTCTGTCCTCTTGGACGATTTCACCCAAAGGCGAAATATCGGCGTATTGATTGCCCGACAAAAAGTTCATATTGAGCAGCCATGCAAGCTCGTATTGACGGCGCGCGTTTTGCCGCTCTTTCCAATCCTGTGTAACTTCCTTTACAAGCTGTTCTTCAAACTCAGCTTTTTTCATATACTTTAAACTCCTAATTTGTTTATAAATTCCTCTAAAAACCCCGAGCTTTTATACGCAAAGCGCCTAATCGGGGCTGTTTAGATAATTTAACTTTTTTATTGAAACTTAATATTTATTTGCTTTGCGTTGCTTTTTCTCCCGTTTGCCGTCAGCCGTTTTTGCTTTGCCTTTTTTCAGTTTTTAGAAATTACTCTTGCTAAGGTTTTCGCCACCATTATTATTTATTTTGCAGTATTCTTTTTGCTTTGCCTTGCCCGAACACTTTGTGCAAGGAACTGTTGAGCGGCAAGGTAATCAGTTAAATACTTTCATATTTTTCTTGAAACCAATGCGGCGGTCTTTGCTCTTTTTGCAAGCTTCAACTTCCCGCTATTTATGTAAAATAGTAATTTTAAGTTTGGCGTTTTATCATAAACGACTTTGACTTTTAAGCTAACGAATTGCGTTTTGCTTTTAGATTAGCGTCATAGCGCTTATTACTTTTTAAGCTTAGCCGTCTTATCTTTTTTTGATTTTGCGGTTGAGGCGGCTTTTTCTTCTTCTTTTTTAGGTTTTATTTGCTTTGCTATTTCTTTTTCTTCCTTTTCCTGCCGCGAAAGCAACGCAAGCAGCCGCGCTTTTTCCCGTGTCAACTCTTCTTCCGTCATTTCTTCCGCTTCCCCTCCTCCTTTAAGTTCCAGCAAAAGCTTATAAGCGCCTATGTCGGGCGGGATATGTTTTTTTGTAATTTTTTGCTTTGTGAGCTGCATTTTACCTTCAATATTGGCGTATTCTTCCGAACTTTCGGTAACGGTGTAGCCCAAAGCCTTTTTTTTAAGCTCTTTTTCCAATTTATCTTGCATTATTTTTTCTCCAAAAATATTTTGGGGCGGAGCTAAGCCCCTCTTTGCTCTCTTTTCCCCCGCTTTTTTATAAGGGACAATTAAAGCGATTTTTCGCCCCTAATTGCCATAAGGGGCAAGGCGCGGTAAATTAAAATAAAAACACTCTCTATAAGGAGGAAAGGATTTGAAAAAAGCTTTGTTTCCCTTAACGTGCCTCATTTTAATATGTTTTTGCCTTATACCGCCCTTTCCTCTTTGCGCGCAAAAGCCGCAAAGCCCTAACATAAAAGCATGGACGATGTGTGCGTGCGCCGATATCGCAAACGCCTACTCCCTATATGCCGCAAGCAAAAACACATTACTTGACAGCGAAGACGCAAATCCCCCAGACAATAACCCTGTTTATTTCACAGAAACGGGTTTGACCGAAACTTTTGACGGAATAAAACCGCAAAAACTTATACAAATGGCGGCAGATTTTGGCGTAAGTGGCTTATATTCTTTAACCGCCGCAAATGCAAGGGGCACAAACATAATTTTCTCGCCTTTGGCAGATATAGGCTCAAAAGCCCTTTCGGGCGGGAACGGAAAATCAACAGTACTCAAAAAAAGTTCCCTTTCCCTTCTCTCTTTGTCCTTTACTTTTTTCCCTTCCGCAAGGACTTTGTTTGACCAAAGCGAAAACGGTATTCCCCCTTTTGTGCGCGTAAGGAATAAAAATGTCTATTTTTACTCTTCCCCCTCAACGGCAACGCCCCTTTTCGCTTTGGTTCCCACTTATTATTTAAAAGTCAGCGGCGCGGAAGGCATATTCTGGAAAGTTGAGGTGCTTGAAGAGGGCAGCTACCACACAAAACTTATGGGGTATGTTTTGGCAAGCTCGGTAGAAAGTATTTTTACCGTGCCTGCCGCGCCTTTTTACCCTCAGGAAAAAGTCAAGGTTGAAACGTCGGGCACAAAAATTTATACTTCCCCCTCTATTACCGCCTCGGTAATCGTAACCGCCGTAATGGGTCAGAATATGGGCTACTACGGCAAAATAATTACCACAGACAGGGAGTGGTATTTCGTTTGTTTTAACGGGTATTTGGGTTATGCCGACGCGGCAAGCCTCTCCACACCGGCAATTGCAAACCACCCTACGCCCCTTTCCGCCGACGACCCCGTTGACATAATTGACGAGCCCGACCCGCCCGACGAAAAAGAGGAAATCCCCATTGATTCCTTGCAGCTTGCTTTGATTTTGCTTATAACCATACCTTCGGTGATAATAATCATAATAATTTTGATTCCCTCCAAAAAGTTTCAAAGCAAAAAGCCCGTAACATACAATTATGTGGAGGGGCAGGCTTTTGAGGACCCGAACCAACCGCCCTCAAACGATAAAAAGCCCAAATATTACGACGATTATATTTAACCGTAAAAGATTTTTTCAGCCCCTAAACAATTTTAACTAAAACTAATTACGCCCTTTAAAGCGGCGCGGTGTTTTCGTGTGTTTTTAGCGGCGCGGGCTTAATTGTATGTTAACGGCGCATGTTTTCAATTATGTTTTAAATATTAAATATTTTTCTTCGCACCTTTTGCCGCTTTTTTGCGATAAATACAAACGTCGCGCGTGTTTACTTAATCAAGCGAAGTTTTAGCCGCCTTTACAAAATCGAAGCTTTGCGTTAACTAATAAGCCGCTCCGCTTCAAAAACATAACAGTTTTTATATACCGCAAACCGCTTATAAACATTGCTGCAAAAACCGCTTTTACGCCACATATGTCGTAAAGCAAAAAAAATCGTAAAACAGCGATTTATCCGCAAATACTCATTAGTCGCTTGCATAAAATTAAAAGAATTACAATTATGCCCCGCCGCTTGACAGGCTTTGGATTATTTCGTCGTAGTGTTCTCTTTTTGTCTTATGCAATAAAACATAAGCCCTTTCATCAAGCTTTCCGTAAGGGATAACAAGCGCCAAAGCGTTTCTGCCAAAGCTTTCGTGTATTTGGTATCTGTTTGACAAAGTATTATACATAACTTTATAAAGACCCGCGGCGCGTATCCTCGCCGCTATGCCAAAAAGGTCGTCAGTTATTTCAATCAAGTTTTCTTTCATATGGTCCTTTATTTAAAGCGCTTCTTTTTTATCAGGCGCTCTTTATCTTTTTCTATAACGCTTTTTTCACCTTGCGGCGGCTTGCTGGGCTGCGGGCGGGAAGAAATATAATACCTCAGCTCGTCCATAGCATGGTCGTCGCATTTTTTGGGGCGTTCGCCCTCACCCCACCAGTAGCTTTTAAACTCCTTGATGAGGTGAGTGCAGCAGCTGAAAATATACAGCCTCGTTTGCCCGTCGGCATTTTTTAGGTATGCCTTGACTCTATTTATTCCGCTGAACAAATCCTTATTAACCTGGGGATTGACCGCTATGCCGCCCTCCCAAAAAAGTTCCGCCACGCTCCTTACGCTTGCAAGCGTATGCTGCATTGCGGCGCTGTCAATGAGGGCTGAAATCCTCCCCTTTTCGTCGGTATGCCAATTCAGCCGCTGTGAAATGTTTTTAATTTTATCTATATGGTAGGAAATATCTCTTTTCGCCTCGTAATGCTCGGCTATCACATATACCACGCCATTTCCGTCAACGGCATACCAGTGGCAGGAAAGAGGATTGCTCAGACCGGGGTCTATACTAATGTTGTCCTGCCAGCAGGCAGGGATTTCAAAAGGCTCAACGACATGAACCCTTTGGTCAAACTCGGGGTAAACCAGCCCGCCGCCTAAGCAAAACTGCCCGTATCGGCGCGCTTTCAGTTCCTCCTCGCTCATTGCGGAAGTAAAATAATCTATTTCGCTTTTGTCTAGATAGGGATTGTCTTCCCACTGCATTGTGGTATGCCAAACTTCCTTGTCGCTGGAATCTGCCAAAAAAATTTCGTCGTAAACAAAAGTCAAGCCCAAAAGGGGCGTCATGGTGCAAAATAAAAAGCCCTTTTTATCCAAAAGACGCATTTTGCACTCGTCAAAAATGTCTTTGGGGGGTTCTTCGTCAAACCATACAAAATCAAGGGAAGCGCCCGCAAACTTATCTCTGCCCTGCTCGCAAGACTTAAAGATAATTTTAGAAAATCCGCCCTGTTCGTTTTTTACGGTAATGTAGTCAATTATGCCGCTTTGGGCAAAGTCTTTGCGCCCCTGCTCCATAACGGTTTCGCATATATAGCGCTTGTCAAGATATTTTAGGATTTTGCCCTGTGCCACGTCGCGCTGCACACCCTTTGAAAGGGATACCACAAAACAGCATACGTCTTTTCTGTTTTGCCTGTATGGGTGGATACCCCTTGCAAGCCACACCGTTTCCACCGCGCCGCATTCCGTTTTGCCCGTTCTGTTGCCGCCGAAAACAAAGCGCACCTTGGCGCCGCTTTTGTGAAAAGCCATCTGCTTTTGGTGCACTTTTTGCCTGTTGTATTGAGCTAAGGGGCAGCTGTTTCTTTTTTCAATTTCTTCTTCAATCCGCTTTATGCGCGCTATAATATCTGTCTGTTTCATATTCAACTCATTTTTCCGTTAAAATAACGGCGTCAAAAGGGTTTTTTAGTCAATGTTTTTAAAAATCCTTTTTTGAAAACCCCTTAAAACAAAGGTTTTTACTGCTACTTAACATTTTTGTAAAGGGAATTTATCCACTTTACGCTTAAACAGTTTTCCTCAAACCATTCCTTTCCGCAGCCCATAAACTTCATTTTTGCGGCAAAGGCTTTAAGCGCCGCTTTGTAATAGCGGTAGAGCGTCGTTTGGCAAAGGCGCGTTTTAGCCATGATAACTTCAAGATTATCGCGCTTTATGTAGCGCAAGTTGAGTAGCGCCCTGTATTTGGGTTCAAGCTCAAACAGCGCTTGTCCCGCCGCGCTTTTCAATTGCAACAAAAGGCGTTTTTCTTCCGCGAGGCTTGCCGCCTTTACCATTAAGTTAAAAGTTGTGTCTTCTCTGCATTTGCCGTCAAGGCAATGGGACTTGACTGCAAAGTTTTTAAGCTCCGCTTGCGTTTTGACGATATTTTCGTCGAGGGAAGGGTAGCAAAGCAACACCGTTTTGGCAAATTTGCACATATTTTTTATAATACTCCTTAAATTGTTGTCGGGGAAATTTCAAAACAATGCAAAAAATTTAGCTTAACTGCATTGTAAGGGACATTTTATCTTTGCGTTTGAGAAGTTGCCGTTTTTTTAAAATTAAATCTAAGTGAAATTTTAACGGGTTAAGGCAAAACCTCTTGCGCTATGTATGCCTTAATTATATCAAATATATGTTGACAACTGTATGTCAGCAATTAAAAAAACTATCAAGAAATAGAACATTTGTTCTACTTTTTTTAATATTTTACGAAAGAATAAAAGTTAAAAATCTCTTAATTCCTTTAAGGCACATTTTACAATGAAATATGTCGCAAAAATATGGCTAAGGTAACTGCCATCAAACCCTTGTATGTTCAAAACGGCGCGCGCAAAAAATCACGTTTATAAATGCCGCTTGCGCCCAAAAGGGTTTTGAAAATAATCGCGCCATACGGCACATCTTAGGTTTTAATCAATAGTTAAACAAAGCGGCAAGTTTTTGTACTTTTCCGACTGTCCTTGATAATTGTTTTAAATGTTATTTTTAGCGCTTTTGCAGTTCATTTCAAAGTGTTAAAAGAGGTGCTTTTTAGTTTCTATCCGCAGGTTGTTTAAAAAAGTTTTAAAAAAAGGCTTTAACAATTTAAAAGCAGTTTTTAAGGATACTCATAAAAATAGAATAACCATATTTTTTTCAACAAGTTTAAGAAAACGGTTAAAATATTCTAAGGTTTATTAGCAATATTAACGCTTAATAAAACGCGTCGGAAAAAAGCGCGGGTGGGATATCGGCAAGGGTATAGGCGCCTGCTTCAAGCTTGCCGATAACTTCCCTAAGCCCCGTCATAATTCTTGCGGTAAAATAGGCGTTGTCTTTCATTGAGGCGGTAAGCGTCATGCTAAAACCTTCCTCTGCGCAAAACACCTTGCCTTGGTGGAAACGGTTGTCTTTGTGCTTAAAAAAGTCGCTTTCGCCGCAAAACTCTATGGTGGTGTCGTAACCGCGGTAATAAGGGTTGCCTAGTATTTCCCTTGCAATCTGCGCCCTGTCGGCATTGTCGCAAGGCACAACAACGACCCTGCGCTTATGCGTCTGCGCCGTTTCCCTTACCTCGCCGCCGCGGCGCGCGTTTTCAACTTCGCTCTGCAAAGGAATAGTATAGCAAATAGCGTTTTTCACCCCAAAGATATTTTTAACGGCGTTGGAATGACCCAAAGACACCCCCTCGCCGTAAAAAGTATGCGTTTTGCCCGCCAAAGAAAAAAGCTTGCGCGCAACGGAAAAAATGCCGGGGTCCCACCCCGCCCCCGAAATCGCTCTTTTTTTCTTTTCCCGTGCCATGTCGTCAAGCGCTTTAAGGTATTTTTTCATATTGATATGGTCGTCAAAGCAGTCAATCGTGTCGCAAAAGGTTAAAACTTTCGGCGCGACAGTCAGGCTGTCCTCCGCCGAACCCACGCACAAAAACGCCAAATCAATCTCATGCTCCTGCAAGCCGTCAAGCGGAAACGCCGGCGCAACGCTGCCGCAAAGCTCCCCCCTTCTTGAAAAAATCTTCACTTCGCAGTCTTTTTGAAGCAATATTTCTTCAACCGCTTTGCCCACGGCGCCGTAGCCCACCACCGCGCATTTCATTATACGCCTTTCCCCCGTTTCTCAAAAAATTGCAGTTTAGCTTGACAAATGCTTTTTCCGCCCTTAAACTTTATTCATAATTTATAAAGGATATTCAAAAAGACGATGGACAAGTGGGATAAAAGGTTTATGGAATTAGCGCACACCGTAGGCGGTTGGAGCAGCTGTTTTCAAGGCAACAGGCATGTGGGCGCCGTAGTCGTAAGGGACAAGCGCATTTTGACTACCGGCTACAACGGCGCGCCCAGCGGCATAACAAGCTGCATGGAAAAAGGCGAGTGCATGAGGCGCAATATGGGCATTGCCAGCGGCACAAGGCAGGAGCTTTGCTATGCCGTCCACGCCGAGCAAAACGCCATAATTCAAGCGGCGCGCATAGGCGTTTCACTTAAAGGCGCTTCGATGTATGTGACGCACCAGCCTTGCATAATTTGCGCCAAAATGATTATCAACAGCGGCATAGAAAGGCTTGTCTATGACGAAGGCTACCCCGACGAGTTTGCGATTAAGCTTTTTGACGAAGCGGGTTTAAAATACGAAAGATTTTCGCGCGAGTAATTTTTAAGACAATAGCTTAAAAAAAGAAAGGGCGGATAGCGCTTGCATCTGTTTCGTCGGCGGTTTACATACGCGCTTTATTTACGCTCAAAACTATACTAATGCCTTTGATACAAAGCTTTGACCTCTAAACTTATAATTTAAAGATAAGAAAGTTGCGGCGAACTTTGCCCCCGCGTAATGCAAAATGTGATTTTATTTTCCTTAACACCCTGCAAAACGCGTAAGCCAAAGCATAATCTTAGAAATTAAAGCTCGCATTTAGCTTTTCCGCGGCAGGGACAAAAACCGCTGAGACGGCACAAAACCATTTTTATTGTATTTGTTTACGCGGCAAATAAAGCTGTTAAAGCGCGCCGTCTATTGACAACATAGTAAACGCCGTGTTAAGATACATAAAGCGCGTTTAGATTTTTAATATATCAAGGCGGAATAAGCCGCTTATAAAGGTGAAACAATGTTTGTTAAGCAAGTTAAGAAGTTTGACGGTTACGAGGCGGACTTAGTTGTGTCTGACGGCGAGTATGAATTGTTGTGCTATGTTTATCACTATCCCCCTTTCAGGGAAATTCCCGAGGGCATAACTGTCAAAGACATCACCTCTTTGCACGTAAAAGACATTAAACGCGTAAGCGGGCAAGACTGCTTAATACGCAAAGAAGCGGGCGACTACCCCTATTTTTTAAGGGGAAAGGTCGTTGACATTGACAAGCGCATAATTGCGGTAGGAAAAATCTTAATTAAGCTTGACAAACCCCTTGACAAAAGCGTAAAGCAGGACGATTTTTTAGAGTTTACCGTCCAAAGGCTTGACTGCACGCTTTAAAAACAAATAGTTAAACTAGAAAAAGCTTACGTTATTGTAAGCCTTTTTTATTTAAAAACTTTTTAACGCAAGGCAGAAATAAAAAACAAAGAAAAGCTTAAAATAATAAATCATATACCTATCGTTTCGTTTACTTTTTCGGCTAAGAGTTGCTTAACATTAATCTCCCTTGCACATTTATATTTTTTATTATTAAAAAGCAAGACTAAATCCTATATGATTTTACTTACTGTCTGCCGTTAAGCTTTTATATTTTCAAACCGCTTGTGCATAAGAGTATAAAACAAACATAATTTGTATTACGCAAAAATTAAAAAGGACTTAGAGTTTTTCTAAGTCCTTTTTATTTAGTATTTAATACATGTCGGGGTTAGGCGCGGCTTGGGGCGCGGGAGGTTCGGGTATGTCGCATACCAAGCTTTCCGTAGTAAGCAGCGTGCTTGCCACGCTTCCAGCGTTTTGCAGCGCGGAACGCACAACCTTTGTGGGGTCAATTATGCCCGCTTGAATCATGTCAATATATCTGTCAGTCAACGCGTCGTAACCGAAATTGGGGTTTCTGGATTTTAAAACGTTATATACGACTACGCCGCCGTCGACGCCCGCGTTTATCGCTATTTGTTTTGTGGGTGAGGACAAAGCGTTAAGCACTATTTCCGCGCCTGTCTTTTCGTCCCCTTTAAGGTTCACCGAAAGCTTTGCAACTTCGTTTATGCTTGAAATAAGCGCGATGCCGCCGCCGGGAACGATACCCTCTTCCACCGCCGCGCGCGTAGCGTTAAGCGCGTCTTCAATGCGCAGCTTTCTTTCTTTCATTTCCACTTCGGTAGCGGCGCCTACGGAAATTACCGCCACGCCCCCAGCGAGTTTGGCAAGGCGTTCTTGGTATTTTTCCTTGTCGTAGTCGCTTGTGCTTTCTGCCATTTGCGACCTTATTTGCGTTACGCGCTGCTTAATTGCCGCGCTTTCGCCGCCGCCCTCTACGATAATGGTATTTTCCTTGTCAACTCTTACTTGCTTTGCGCCCCCCAGCATATCAATCGTCGCCGTTTTAAGGTCAAGACCCAGTTCGTCGGTAATCACCGTTCCGCCCGTTAAAACCGCGATGTCTTCAAGCATCGCCTTGCGCCTGTCGCCAAAGCCGGGGGCTTTTACCGCAACGCAGATGAAAGAGCCGCGCAGCTTGTTTAAAATGAGCGTCGTCAATGCTTCGCCCTCAACTTCTTCGGCAATTATAAGCAGCTTTTGCCCCGTCTTTACAACCTGTTCAAGCAAAGGCAGCAGCTCGGAAATAACCGATATTTTTTTGTCGGTAATTAAAATCAAGGGATTGTCAAGTTCCGCCACCATTTTTTCCATATCGGTTGCCATATAAGGGCTTGCAAAACCTCTGTCAAACTGCATGCCCTCTACGACTTTAAGCTCGGTAAGCATCGTCTTGCTTTCCTCAACGGTAATAACGCCGTCGTTGCCCACTTTTTCCATGGCGTCGGCAATAAGGCTTCCCACTTTATCGTCCCCCGCCGAAATGCTTGCGACCTGCGCGATGCTCGTTTTGTCGGTGATATGCTTGCTTATGGACTTTAAGTGTTCAACGGTAACGTCAATAGCTTTATCTATGCCTTTCTTTAAAATTATGGGGTTTGCGCCCGCCGCTACGTTTTTGCTTCCCTCGCGGATAATCGCCTGCGCCAAAACAACCGCGGTAGTAGTGCCGTCGCCCGCCACGTCGTTGGTTTTTGTTGACACTTCTTTGACGATTTGAGCGCCCATATTCAAAAAGGGCTCTTTTAAATCAATTTCTTTGGCGATTGTAACGCCGTCGTTGGTAATTAAAGGTATGCCGTATTTACGTTCAAGCACCACGTTGCGACCTTTGGGTCCAAGGGTGATTTTTACGGTATCGGCTAAAATATTTACTCCCTCTTCAAGGGATTTTCTCGCTTCCTGTCCGAATTGAATCTGTTTTGCCATATTATTTTTCCTCCCAAAAATTATTCTACAACCGCTAAAATGTCGCTTTGGCGCACAATGGTGAGTTCTTCGCCGTCAAGCTTAAATTGGCTGCCCGCATACTTGCTGTAAAGCACCTTGTCGCCTACTTTAACCTTCATTACGACGTCTTTGCCGTCAATTACGCCCCCCTCGCCTACGGCGACCACTTGGGCTATTTCCTGCTTTTCCTGAGCGGAATTGGGAAGGATAATTCCCGCCGCGTTGGCTTTTGCTTCCAGCGCCTTTACTACCACTTTATCAAACAGCGGCTTCACTTTCATAAAGATAACCTCCAAAAAAATATATATTATCTGTTGCCGCAAAAGTAATAATTTGTCAAAAATTAGCACTCTTACGGCTTGACTGCTAATATTATACACTATACGCTTTTTTTGTCAACTCAAAAACTACCCCTTTTTATGAAAATTTTTTGAATTTTTAAAGGACAAAACCTTGTAAAACCAAAGGTATTTATGTATATTGAATTAAACGGCATTGGCAAGGCAAAAATGCTTTGAGGTTAAAAAACTAAAAATGACGGTTGTTTATCTTATTTCCTGCACAAAAGCCAAGTTAAACTGCAAATGCGAAGCGGAAAAAATATACAGCGCAAGTCCGCTTTTTAAGCTATCGCTGCAATACGCAAAAAACCGCGCAGACAAAAAAAACATTTTTGTTCTTTCGGCAAAATTTGGTTTACTGCCCTTAGACGAGGTGATAGAACCTTATAATCAAACGCTCAAAGACGCCGCCAGGTCGGTCAAAAAAGTCTGGTCACGAAAAGTTGAGGCACAGCTTGCAAAGAGCTTTGACCTAAACGGCACGCGATTTGTAATACTTGCGGGAAAGGATTATTGGGGCGAACTGAATTTGCCAAATATGCAGCTGCCTCTTTGCGGTATGCCGCAGGGCGTCAGAATGCAATGGTTAAAAAGGAATGCTAAATGTTAATACAGGCGAAAGATTGCAGGAATAAACTGTTTTTGCGGACAATCCCCCATGACAAACCGGGATGGTATAAATGGTTCGCACCCCTTGCAAGCGTAATGGCTTTGCTTGATTCAAAATACCTTTGCGGCAGCTTTTCAGAGCGGCTGCTGCCACTTTTGTCTTCAATAGACTTTAAAGGCGAAACATTTTACTGCATTTATATAGGGCTTGCCGTCAAAGAGTCAGTTCAAGCCAGGCTTGATTGGCATATTAACCAAAAACACGCGTTAACCGCCGTAAAAAGAGGCGGCTTTTTGTCAACATTCAGAAGGACGTTATCGGCGCTTGTTTCTGGCGACCAAACGGACGGGGAAGCGACAAACAAAATTATTGACACTTTCCTTGTAGATTATTATGTAAAAGATTTTGCTATAAAAAGTGAGGAAGCGAGAATAGCGATCGGGGCGATAGAAAGAGAGGAAATAAACTTAGCTTTTTCGCCGCTTAATATAAAAGATAACAAACGCGTTGAAGCGGCGGAGTTTATAAAAGAACTTAAAAAGGCGCGGAAAAATGCAATGCCGACTTTTTAAAACAGTAAATAAAAAACGATAAAAAAACAAAATGCTTTAACCGGTTAATGAGTTAATCTAAAACGGTTAAATAACTAGGTATCTTAAAGCATAATATAAAAAACGATTAAGCTTTTAAAAAAATTAGAGCGCAACGTTTTTTAAATAAATGAAAAAGTAAAAAGGTGAAAGCGCTTGCCGCCAACTTATAAAAATCGCATAAAGCAAAATGCGCGGGTTGAGCCATATAATGCCCGTAATCGGCTTTGATATTACGCACCATTCCTATCAAAAATTAAAAATAATATTTAGCGCAAAAAACAGCAACCATACGCCGCAAAACAATAAGCAAACCTACTTTGGCGGAAAAAAGCTTTATTTTAAACGTGCCGTAACGCAGCTTTGTTTGCCTAATGAATATCTTTTTGTATGACGCGTTTACAAAGCCTGCCGACATTTTAAACAATATTTTACCGCAATATTCAAATTGCCCTAAGTTCCCGCTTGCGCGGCTTTTAAGCGGGGCTTGCTTATAACCTGCGGGGCTTTAAAATAAGCGCCCGCGCACAAGAAATAAACGTTTTGCCGCCTCAAAAATGCCCGTCTTAAAAGGTAAAAGCTAATCGCGCGGCGGGTTTTTAACTTAACGCTGTCTGTTTGTTCAAAAATAATTGCGGATTTATTTGCGACCTACTTAATAAGTCATTTTACGACAATAAAAAGCATAAGTTTTAGCTATGGGAGATATAAAATCAGTTAAAAAGCGCATGATTTTTGCCGCCGTGGCGGCGGCTCTTATGCTTTTAATTTCCTCTATTTGTCTGGCGATTACCGCCCAAACGCCTTTGCCTGTGTTTGCAGCAAGAAAAATCCCCATTTACCGCGTCAACACGCAAAACAATTTTGTGTCCCTTACCTTTGACGCCGCTTGGGGGGCAGATAAAACGCAGGGCATTTTGGATATTTTGGACGAATACGAAATAAAATGCACCTTTTTCCTCGTTTCATTTTGGATGGAGGCGCACCCCGATATGGTAAGGGAAATCGCTTTGCGCGGGCACGAAATAGGCACCCATTCGGCGACCCACCCCGATATGACCAAACTGTCGGAAAAACAAATTCAACAAGAGCTGCTTGGCAGCATAAAGATAATTGAAGACTTGACGGGGCGCAAGGTTACGCTGTTCAGGGCGCCATTCGGGGCTTACGACAACAAACTTTTGACCGTTACGGAAGAATTAAAGCTTTTTACAATTCAATGGGACGTTGACAGCCTTGACTGGAAAGGCTTGTCGGCAAAAGAAATCGCTTCGCGCATTCAAAAAGCAAAAAAGGGCAGCATCATTTTATGCCATAACAACAGCGACAACATTTTGGCGGCGCTTCACTTAATTATTGAATCGGTGCGCGTTAAGGGTTTAAGTTTTGTGCCCGTGGGACAGCTTATTTACGCTTCAAATTACTACATTGACGGCGCGGGCGAACAGCACTCTACAAATCAAAAAAATTAAAATACAAAAGGAGAGAAAAAATGGAACACAACAACAAAGTTGTCCTTTCGGGCAAAGTGGACTGCCCCCCTTCCTTTTCACACGAGGTATTCGGGGAAAAGTTTTACACGGTGATACTAAAAGTGAAAAGACTTTCGGAGGTAAGCGACCTGCTTCCCTTGACGGTTTCCGAAAGGCTTACGCAAAACCCTTTAAGGCAGGGGGAGGAAATCACCGTAACGGGGCAATTCCGAAGCTACAATAAGACGGAGGGAGAACGCAGCAGGCTTATGCTCACGGTGTTTGCTAGGGAAATCACGCCGCTAAACTCCGCGCTTAACACCAACTGCATTGAGCTTACAGGCTACATTTGCAAGCCCCCGCTTTTCCGAACCACCCCCTTTATGCGTGAAATTTGCGACTGCCTGCTTGCGGTCAACAGAGCATACGGCAAAAGCGATTACATACCCTGCATCGCGTGGGGGCGAAACGCGCATTTCATGAAAAATTTAGAGGTAGGCGACTTAATAACGCTAAGCGGCAGGGTGCAGTCGCGCGAATACCAAAAAAAGTCTGAAAGCGAGGTAACCACGCGCACAGCCTACGAGGTCAGCATTTGCAAAATAACCAGCGGCAGGTGCCAGATATCGGAAGAAGTCGCCGCGAGCGAATACAACGAATCTCTCGCGCCAGAAGAAGATTAGGTTTTTTAAGGGGAACATAAAACTACAAAGCAATTTGTAAAATAGCGCGGCAATTATAAGCAAGCAAAATAGATAATTGAACGCCGAAACATAAAAACTAAAGCAGACATCGGCTTTTAGAATAGCGCGTCCAAAACAATCGAAATGGGTTGAACCTTATCCCTTAGCGGCAAAATCAATCGTCGCAGTATAATCTGCTTTTGAAAGCAAGATTGCGATTACAGTATGTCCATTTAACTAGCGTATAACAAAGTGTTTACCGAGATAACGCAAAAAACTATAAAAAACGTAAGCTCAATAAAAGCCTAATGCCGCTGCAACATTTATTGCCCAAACAAAAGATGAACATTAATAAAAAAACAAAAAAGGCTTTTATCTCAAAGCCTTTTTTGTTTGCTAAAAAATCTTATAAAAATCTAATAAACTTATTTTTCTCCCCATTAAGAAAAATCCCGATATCTTATTCTTCTTCCGCCGCGCGCTTTTTGGCGTCTTCTATGATTTTTGCCGTTGCCGTAGCGGGAACTTCGTCATAGCGCAAAAACTCCATTACAAAGCTGCCTCTGCCCTGCGTCATTGAGCGCAGATCGGTGGCGTATTTGGTGATTTCCGCCATAGGCACTTCGGCGGAAATAACCTGTCTGCCCTCCGAAGGCTCCATACCTAAAACCCTGCCGCGTCTCTTGTTCATATCGCCTAAAATGTCGCCCATAAATGACTCCGGCACGTTTACTTTAAGCAAGTAAATGGGTTCTAATATAATAGGCTTGGCATTGGGAATAGCTTCCTCGTAGGCGAGCTTTGCCGCCGATACGAAAGCGATTTCCTTACTGTCAACGGGGTGGTATTTACCGTCAACAAGGTGCGCCTTTAAGTTAATCATGGGATAGCCCGCTAAAACTCCCTTTTTAACGGCTTCTTTTAAGCCCTTGTCAACTGCGGGTATAAACTGCTTGGGGATAGAGCCCCCTACTACCTCGTCGCAAAACTCGTATATTCCGTCGCTTGCGCCCGCCTCAAACTCTATTACGGCAACGCCGAACTGCCCCGCGCCGCCCGATTGCTTCTTATGTTTTCCTTCCGCCCTTGCCTTGCCCTTAACCGTTTCTTTGTAGGCAATTCTTTGCTCTTTAAGCAGCGCTTCCACGCCGAACTTATTTTTAAGTTTGCGGCACAAAATATCAAGCTGGTTTTCGCCTACGCCCGAAAGCAGCATTTCGTTGGTTTCAATGTTTTTAACTACGGCAAAGGAAATATCTTCGTCTTTAAGCTTTGAAAGCCCCGCAAAAATCTTGTCTTCCTCGCCTTTTTTAGCGGCGTAAACCGCCATTGAAAGCACCGGCGCGGGCATCTCAATGGGTTCCATGGTAAGCTCTCTGCCCTCCGCCAAAACGTCTCCGGTAGTGGGGGTATTAAGCTTTGAAACGGCGCCAATGTCGCCCGCGGAAATGCCGTCAACGGGCTCCTGCTTTTTGCCCTTTACAAAATATAACGAGCTTATTTTTTCTTCGCTGTCCTTGTTGGCGTTTTTTAATATCAGCCCGCTTTTAAGCGTTCCGCTCAGCAGTCTGAAATATGTCAAACGTCCCACAAAGGGGTCAACAACCGTTTTAAACACGCGCATAACCACGGGTTTGGCGGGGTCGCATATGATATCAACTTCGTTGCCTGCACTGTCCTTTGCCTTAAAGCTTTTATCGGCGGGAGAGGGAAGGAGCGAAATTATCTGATTTAACAGGTTGTCTATTGCTTTGTTGGAATATGCGGCGCCGCCGAAAAGAGGTATGGTAGAGCAGTTGAGCACGGCTTTTTTAATTCCCTTTTCCACTTCCTCTTTGGACAGGTCGCCCTGTTCAAAGTATTTTTCCATTAAGGCGTCGTCGCTTTCGGCGGCGGATTCCACCACCTTTTCGCGCGCGGCGGAAACTAAGGAGGCAAGCTCGGAAGGTATTTCCTTTTCGCCCTCTTTGCCCACTTCAAAATATTTGCCTTCTACTACGTTGGCATAGCCTATAAACCCGCCCTTTAACAAAGGCATAAACAGCGGAGCGACCTTAGTGGGGTAGCGCTCGGTGATGGCTTCCATAGTGCCTTTAAAGTCGGCGTTTTCTTTGTCTAAACCGTTTACGAATATAAGCGCGGGTATTTTGTGCGCAGCGCAGTAATCAATGGCTTTTTCCGTGCCTACCGCCATATCGCCCGACGCGGAAGTAACTATTACGGCGCAGTCGGCAGCCGCAAGCGCCTGCACTTTTTCCCCTTCAAAGTCAAAGTAGCCGGGAACGTCTATAACGTTTATTTTTGTTCCGTTATATGTGCCGTTTGCGATGGACAGCGAAATAGATATTCTCTTGGCTATTTCTTCCGAGTCGTAGTCCATTACGGAGTTGCCGTCGTCCACCTTGCCCTGTCTGTCAATTGCTTTGCAGTTGAACAAAATAGCTTCGGCAAGCGTCGTTTTGCCTTCGCCCGAGTGCCCTATCAAGGCAACGTTACGTATGTCTTTCGGTTGTAGTAATGCCATCAGTATTTACCCCTTATAAATTAAAATCTCTTAGTTAAGCTTTGCGGATAAAATGCCCGCAATTAAAGTCATTTTAACATAAAATATATTTATCGGTCAAACGAATAAGGAAAATTTTACCCCCTCGCCCCCTAAAAATAATTTGCTCTTAAAAAATAAATATGATTTTTGCCTTATTAAAACGCGCCGCCCTGTTATTAAATACAGTTAACCCCGCCGTTAAGCAATCAACGGCTTTTAAATGTCTGGCGTTTTAATTAAGTTTCGTCTTTTTGTCAACAGCGGCGCTAACCTTTTAACTCGCCCTTAATAAAACCAAACAGGTTATAACTCTTAAATTTCCTTTTCCGCTTGCATAGATTAGGCTGCATTTTTTTAAAGCATTTATTAGGTGCAGCCCCGCGAAAAACAAAAGAGCTTTATCGTCCAAAGCAAGTCTTTTTTCCTTGTTATATTGACTTTTGAGCCGCGTAAGAGTAAACTCAATAAAATAAACAAAAAATAATTTAACGGAGGAGTTAATCTTATATGACTTTTAGCGCCAACAGTTGGATTGTGTGGCTTTGCGCGGCGGTTATCATCGGGCTTGCCTTAATTCAATGTATTTTCTTTCTTAAACGCTCCCTAAAAAGGGCAAAAGCCATAGGAATGAGCGAAAAAACCGTCAAAAAAGCCGTAACGGGCTCTATCGCCTTTGCAATTGTTCCGGCTTTTTCCATTTTGATTACAGTAGTCGCTTTACTGCCCTCTTTGGGCATACCGCTGCCTTGGCTAAGGCTAAGCATCATAGGCGCCATTACCTACGAAATACCCGCCTCCACCGCCGTTTTAGGCGATATGGGCAGGACATTCGGCTCCCCGCACGCCACCTTAACGGCGGCGCAGTTTATAACTATCGTCATAGTTTTGGCGGTAGGCGTTTTGGCGGGTCCGCTGCTCTCCCCCATTTTAATTAAACCCTACAAAAAGGGCTTGGTTAAGTTCCAGCAAAAAGATAAAAAATGGGGCGAGATTATGTCTAGCGCGCTCTTTTTGGGAATGATTGCCACCTTTTTGGCGTTAATTTTTAAAGACGTAAGAAACCCCGAAATGTCGGGCATAGAAGGCTGGATTCCCGTAATCGTAATGCTTATTTCCGCCGCCATTATGATAATAATGGGGCTGCTTATGAAGCTGCTCAAATGGAAATGGCTTGAAGACTACGCCCTGCCCATAAGCATGATTTTGGCAATGGCGTGCGCAATTCCCTTAACAAGCCTTGTCGCGGCTGTATAGGAGTAAAAGAATAATGAAAACGAGAGTTGAAAGAAGCTATGACGACATGACCCACGTCCACGGCAGAATATGGGGAATAATTATACTTGCAGCCATGCTTATAATGCCTGTAATTTTGTGCTTTGCCTTTGACACTCCCCCCGATTGGAGCGGCATAGGCGGCGGCACCATAAGCATTTTAATTACCTATTGGGCTGTATGTATCATTGAGTTTTTCACCTATGTGCCTATGCTGGGCAGCGCGGGAAGTTATATTTCCTTTATAACGGGCGACGTTACCACCCTAAAAGTTCCCTGCGCGCTTAACGCAATGAATAACGCGCACGTTTCGGCAAACAGCGAAGAGGGGGAACTCATAAGCACCATAGCAATTACCATAGCGAGCATTATTACCATTACAGTAGCGGCAATCGGCATACTAATAATCGCCCTGTCGGGTATTGACGACATTTTAAACAGCGAAAAGCTTGCGCCCGCCTTTAACAACGCTTTGCCCGCAATGTTCGGCGGACTGGGCGTAGCCTTTATAAGCAGAAACTGGAAAGTGGCACTTGTGCCCGTTTGCCTCGCGCTGGTGCTTTTTATAGCTTTGCCCTCTTCCTTTGTAGGGAAATACGGCACAATGTTTGTTCCCGTATTTGCAGTCATCAGCATTTTAGCGGCAAGGTTAATGTATAAAAAAGGCTTTTTGGGCGCTAAGGACGGGGAAGCGCCTCAAAGTGAAGAAAACCAATAAAACACATACAACAACACGGGGAACAAAAAATTGAAAGTATTGCTTATAAACGGAAGCCCTAAGGGTGAAAAAAGCGACACGCTTGTTGTTTCAAACGCATTTGTAAAAGGCATTTGTTCCGAGGTCTGCGCGCAGGTTGAAACCGTTGACGTGTCAAAGCTCAATATTGAGTTTTGCAAAGGGTGTTTTTCCTGCTGGCATAACGGCGGAAAATGCGTAATAGAGGACGACTTAGCTCTTTTTATTGAAAAATACGTTGCTTCCGACATTGTTATTTGGTCGCTCCCCCTTTACTATTTTTCCATGCCCGCCAAGGCGAAAGCTTTAATGGAAAGAACGCTGCCCCTGCTCAAAATGAAAATGATTTTAACGGAAAAGGGCATAACGCACGAAATGCGCGTAGACACAAGCGGCATTAAATTTGTGCTTATATGCGGAGCGGGCTTCCCCGACCGCGGCGATATTTTCCGCGCGGTAAAAACTCAGTTTGAGTTTGTATACGGAAAAAGCGCAACTTGCATCTGCGTCAGCCAAAGCCCTATGTTTAATAACAGCAGCGCTAAGCCCGTTACGGCGCCTTTTTTACATAAAGTCAGTTTAGCGGGCGCACAGTTTGCAAAAAACGGAAGCTTAAATAAAGAAACTTTAAAAGACTTGGCTAAGCCGATGCTTGCGGAAGAACAATACGTCGCTATCTGCAACGCGCACACTTAAAATGCCAAATGCGGCAAAAAGGCAAACTGCCGTTTAAGCGCCGTAAACCTGCCAAAGCTTAAACCAAGGCAAATAAACGCATGAAAAGGCTTGATTAAACAAAGTTATAGGCACCATATAATTGCGTTCATTTGCCAGGAAAGAAGCTTATGTATAATTAGCAAAAAAGAAAACTATACAGACAAGGGCTATGTTAGTATTATTACGGCTTATGCGTATACAAACTTGCATACAAAAAACTTTAAAGTAAAATTGATAAAATAACAGAAATAAAAAAGCCCCGAAGACCTTTTTTGGATTTTCGGGGCTTATTATTTTTAATACGCTTATTATTTAATTTCGTCGCCTTGCGCTTCCGTCTTTACTTCAACTTTCGGTTCAGCCTTTTTGGGCGCCTTTTTAACGGCGGCTTCCTTTTGGGGAGCTTCCTCTTTCTTAGCGGCGGGCTTTTTTTCCGCAGCTGCCTTAGCGGGCTTCTTTGCCGGCGCGGCGGGGGCTTTTGCGGCTTCTTTTGCAAGCCTTGTAGCCGTTCTGGATTCCCTTATCGCCTTTTCTTCCTGCGCGCGCTTTTCCGCGGCAGCCTTTTGCTCCGCTTGCTTTGCGGTTTTAGCGTCAATCTTTATAACAATTATACCCTGTTCAAGCTGATACAAAGCCCTGCCGATTTGAGCCTTTTTGTGGTTGGAGGCATTCTTGTGTATAACTTTGCTTGAAGCGGCAACGTCAATTTTGCTGCTTGCAAGGGGCATAAGCTTTTTTGCAAGTTCCAAGTCGCCCGCCGAAATAGCGGCGTTAAACTTCTTTACGGCGGTGTTCATTTGCGAACGGACCATTTGGTTTTGTAACTTTTTCTTGGCGGTAACGTTTACTCTTTTTTCCGCCGACTTTATGTTAGGCATTTGTGACTCCTCAATGTATTTATTAAGCCTTATATTTATTCAGCCTTTCAATTTTAACACATAAAATTATGTTTGACAATTGTTTGACAACATTTTTAGTTAGTATTTTAAGGCGCCGGTGCATATTATAAAACGTGAGCAATGTAGCGGTGATAGACAGCGGAATGGGCGGAGCGGCAATTTATAAGCAGTTAAAGCGCGTTATGCCCCGCCACGATTATCTTTATTTTTGCGACAATTTGCACTTCCCCTACGGAGAGAAAAGCGGGGACGAGTTGATTGACGTAGCCTTTGACATTTTCAAAAAAATTACCGACTTATACGATTTGTCCTGCGCCGTTTTGGCGTGCAACACCCTAACCGCCTTTGCCGTTGACGCTTTAAGGCGGGCATATCCCAGCCTGCTAATCGTAGGTACCGAGCCCGCCGTAAAGCAGGCGCTTCAATATACCGCGGGAAACGTAGCCGTCGCCTGCACTTCCGCCTGCGCCTCTTCCGAAAGGATACGCAAAAGATTTTCCTCCCCCAACGTGGAGTTTGTGCCTTTTCCGCTGCTTGCCTTAATGATTGAAGAGGGCGCAAGCCAAAAGGAACTGTTTGATTACGTTGAAAACATCGCCGCGGGGCTTGACCGCTCTTTTGACAGCGTAGTTTTAGGCTGCACGCATTTCCTGCTTATAAAAGACGTGTTTTCGCGAGTGTTTATAAGGCAAAAGCTTTTTGACGGCGCAACGGGCGTAGCCAACAGGGTCAAGTCTTTAATAGGTAAAAAGACCGCCAACTCCACCACCTGCATAGTGCTTTCAAAGGAAGATAACGACAAAAGGCAAAGGCTTTTAACTCTGTTGCGGCAATAAAAACGGACGACATTTCCTCTAACTTTTTATATAATTAAAAAATAATTTTTGCATTGTTTTAAACACAAACGTTTTCCCCTTAAAGCGGGATAAATAAACAAAGGGGCGGTGTGCGATAAATTGCCAAAAAGTGATAACCCAATGAATGAGATGGTTTTAAAGAGGACTGCATAGCGGCATATTTAATCAAAGAATAAAAAAGATTGGTCCTAACCGCTTTAAGCAAATAAATCAAAGTGATAAAAAACGGCGGCGTATTCAAAAGCGCGAAAAAAGTTGTTATTTGGCTATTATTGAATCATTTTTGAATAAAAATGATATAGTATTGATTTTTTAATTTAATATATTATAATAGGTATTAATTATAATATTAAGGAGATTAATTTTGAAAAACTTTTTTTCTATAATACTAGTTTTTATAATGATATTTTCCCCTATATTAAAAATCAACGGCAGTAATGAAGAAAAAATCATACTTTCTGAAATGACGGAGCAGGAATGCATGGATTTTATAACCTCTAAATGCATAACAATACCTCCCGATTGTGCCAAAAGAGCGGATATAGGGGAGCTTGTTAAATACATAATTGCTGAGGTTGAAAAAAATCCCAACGCGGACGTATCGTTTAGTTATACCAAGCTAAACGAATTCGCACATGAAATCAAAAAAGCGGTCAACGATTATTACGGTAAAACAACAAAAAACGGCATATCCTTATTTTCCGAATATCAGTTGCGGGACAGCACCTTGGTAACTCCTTGGGACAGATCTTGTATCGGGTATAATTGTTACGGCTATGCGATAATGACATATTCATATAAAGACCCGGGGTTTTACTCCGGTCAACAATACAATGTGAGTTTAAGTATATACCAAGTGGCCCTGCTGGTAAAAGATGATTTGGAAGCTTTGGGATACGGCTGCGTTAAGATAACTACGCAAAGACCCGATTCTTCCTCTATGTTTGGCGGTCAAAAAGCTATATGCGTGCGCAACGGAACTTGGGCATATCATTTTATGAAACTAGAAGACGATATCTGGTATCATAAGCCCGCCACATCGGCAATTTTAAGTTATAATTATTTGCCCTCCCTTTCGCGGATTTGGACAGACGAAATGGTGACAGAAGATGGTCCGCAGCCAAAATGTTATGATTATACAGGGACGATTTATTATATTATTTACTGCGGGGAACATAATTATATTGACACATTTACAGGAAATCACTACCACTTAGGGTTAAAACATTATTATCAATATGCAGAAACTTGTCAATACTGCGGAAAGCAAACTTACACTTATTGGATATCCGTCAATTGTAGCGGACCCCCTTGCGAGTTGCCTATGCAAAATTTTTCCGATATTGAAACAACAGAGAATATAGAATACTGCTCGTGAACATAAAATCCAAACACCTGCGGCGGATTTTTCGATGTATCGGCGCAGTAATTATCGTCAATAATTGTGCATAACTTAAAAACGGAATGCCTATTGACAGGAAAAAGTCAAAAAGAGTATAATAAAGCGAGGTGTCAAAATGAAAAATTCGGTTTTTGTAAAAAAGACACAAAAAAGTATAAAAATAATCGCGGTTTTATTGTTGCTTTGCCTATTATTTACCGCTTTAAGCGGCTGTTCAAAGATACCCAGCAGTTATGAAAAAGACAAGGTTATCCTCTCTGAGATGTCGGAAAAAGATTGCATCAGGTTTATAGAGTCAAAGGGTGTAGTTATCCCAGAGGAATTTAAGGTTAAGCCCGAACTGGGAAGCCTTATTAAAGAACTCATTTTAAGATTAGAGGAAAACCCCAATTACCCCGCTTCTTCCAGCTATACCGTGCTGCACGAGTTTTCACAAAATATAAAAAGAGCGGTCAACGGGTATTACGGAATAACAGGCTGAGATATTGCTTAAATAACGTAATTTATTTTTGTATTTGTATTCTGCTATAACATTTTTGTGTTATATCAATTTTTCTTGCGAAATTATTGGGCGTTTATAAAACCTATTTAAATCAAATGTCGTAAAAGGTCGTTTATAATTTTGTTAATTGAACTGCTGCTTAAAAAATCTAATCTGTTAAAAGGCAAAAGTAAGCAAATGACGGTTATTTTCCCTTAAATCTTTAAGATAGGCTTTTTCCAAAGGAAGCCAAAGCTTGTTGTAGTCTGCAAGCCTTTCCCAGCCGTCGCGCGAAAGGATTCTTCTTTGCTGTTCGCAGCACTTTATATTAAAATCCGCAATTATATTATAATATTTCCTCAAAGATGAGTGTGCGGAATACACCCCTTCAATGATATTTATCTGCGCGGGCTTAACGGTAATTTTATTTTTATAGCTTTGCGAAGAGCAGTCAAAGGGAGTAAAACTCACTTCTTCCCCCCTCAAAATATCCTTAATCAAAAGCGACAGCGCTTCGTAGTCAATATTTCCCCCCAACTGGCTAAGACGCTCCTGCGTCTTGCGCTCTTTGGGCAAAAAGAAGTCGTCGGTATGGAAAAGGTTGCACCTTTGACCGTAAAAGTCCTTAATTACCTTGCCGTAACGGCTTTTTCCGCTGGCGCTGTCGCCGTCAATGGCTACCAAAAGCGTCCCCTTGTCAAGGTTGCCCTCAATTGCCCCAAAAAGGCGCAAAATATCGGCATAGTCTTTTTTAATGACGCGGTAATGGGGAAAATAATTTTTTGTATATGTAAGGGAATGGGAAAGCGCGCAGGGTTTGAGCTTATATTTATTTACTAAATTCCTTACTGCAAAGGGGGCTAAATTGAGCGATTTGCTTTCGCATAACAGGCAAAACTCCTCCAACTTTTCAAAAAGGTTTTCTTCGTTTCCCTCTTCGTAGGAACGCGCAAAAAACCCCACCAAAAGAGGCAAGGAGAAATGTTCTTTGGAATAGGGAAGCAAATTGACCCTGCTTAAAGTGGGAGAAATATCTTCGCATAAACTGACATTTTTTCCGCCGCTAAGCTGCAAACACTCTTTTTCAATAAAAGTAAGCGCTTTAAGCGCGTCAACTTTTGAATGGGCGCCGTATTCGCTTTGGTAAATAAGCTTGATATAATCTTCCGCGCGCATCAAAGGATATGAGCGGTGGTGGCTCAATAAAAATTCTTTATACATTTTACGTTCCTTACAGACGTTATTTGTTTTTTGCGTCAAAAACGCGTGTCATTTCTTCAATTAAAGTGGCGCTGTCTTTAAACTGACGATACACCGAAGCAAATCTAATATAAGCGACTTCGTCTATGTTTTTAAGACCCTCCATAACAAGCTCGCCTATTTTTTTGCTCGTTACTTCCTGGTCGCAGGAATTGTGAAGCTGCTTTTCAATTCTGTCAACTAAGGCGTCAATTTGCCCCATCGCAACGGGGCGCTTTTCGCACGCCTTTAAAATGCCCGATTTTAATTTGTTCTTGTCAAAAGGCTGGCGCACGCCGCTGCTTTTTATGACCAGAATGGGCGTAGTTTCCACCGTTTCGTAGGTCGTAAAGCGCCTGCCGCAAGAAGCGCATTCCCTGCGCCTTCTTATGGCGTTGGTGTCCGCCACCGCGCGTGAGTCTATTACCTTTAAGTCGTCGCAACCGCAATAAACGCATTTCATAATTTTTACTTTGTGGGGCGGAAACTAAATTGCAGGTTAATGCTTTTTCCCGCCGCGAGAGAAATATTTTTGACGGTATTGCTTTCGGCGTCGTAGTCAACTTTGGCGCTGCTTTTTAAAAGCTTTTTTACCCCCTCGGGCAAATACATGTTAAAGTCAACTGCCTTTTTAGCCTTTACGTCAATTATAAGCAGTGATTTTTGCGCGTTATGAAAAATATCAACGGACGTGCCCTTATAGGATAAAAACCCTTCCGCCTTGATTCCGTTGCAGTTTGCTTCCATAGAAGGCATTATCGCCATACCGTCGCTAAGCGTCGCAAGCACCATATTATGGACGGCAAGCGAAAAGGCAAGGTTGCTTTGAAGCTGCATGGGCGACCAAACGTCGTTTCCGCATTCCCCCATGCCCCGCCAGTCGGTTAAGGTAAAGGCAAGGTTTTTCATCGCGCAGCCGCGAAGCACCCCTGCAAGGCAGTCGGCGGCAAGTTTCTTTTGCCCCAGCTTTGCAAAAACTCCCGCCAAAAGAGACATATCGTAGCTGTTTTGGTTCTCGCCCGCATTTTCCGATTTCTTTTTTGCCGTCGCCAAAAGATAAGAATATTCTTCGTCTAAGTCAAACTTGTCAACATAATCTTTCATGCCGTAAAGAGAGGAAAGGTTGCTCGCGTTTGTGTTTTTTAAGGCCGCGTTGCCCAAAAAGTCCTTTATCAAGCCCTCAGGCGTCTTTTCCGCCTTAGGAAGCGCCGCAAGCATATTTTCCCACGCGGGAATTTCCCCCGCGTAAAGTCCTTGTTCCTTTGCCCCCGCGATTAAATTGGTAAGCGTTTCGCGGCAAATGACAAAATCAACATAGGCGTCTTTTGCAAGGGAAAAAGGCTGGGTGCCTACCCCCGCGGACGAATAGGTGGATAAGGGCAGGCAGGAGGGGTTGGAAGCGCACATTCCGTTTTTATCTTTAATGAAATAATCTTGGTAAAACAGCGCCACTTCCCTCATAAAGGGAAGCGCTTTGCTCTTGTAAAACTTGCTGTTGCCCGTCAAAAGATAGTATTGCTGGAAAAGGCTTGCCGTCATGCCGGCGCACCCCGTAAAATGAATTACGGCGGGGTCAACGGCGCCTAAGCGCCCCGTGCCGTTAGTTACGATTGTGGGGATAAACACGCCGCGGCAATTAAACAGCCTTATAGCGTTATCTTTAAACTCACCCATATGCTCGTCAATAAAGTTAAACAGCGGTTCGGCAAGAGGAAGCATATTTGACTGCATCGCAAAGCTGTATACCTGCTGCGCCGCGCCCGAAAAGGGCAATGCACACTTAAACGCCTTGTATGACGCCCCCCAAAGCCCGTAGGGACTAAACATGCGCGACTGCTCGTTGGTTGAGCATACAAAAAGGTAGCGTGAATACTTATAGACTTTTTCCACCAAGGCGCAGTCAAGCTCGCCCTTGCGCAGTTCTTGCAGCATATTTTCCGCGTATTCGTCCGTCGTGCCGTTAAAGCTTAACGTTGACGCGCCGAAATACTTTTGGTGCAAAAGCGCGTGAGATTTTAAAAGCTTGTCGTAGGGGTCTTTCATCGCCGAAAGCTCCCCTTTTATGCGCGTAAATTCTTTTTCGTAGTTGCCTTTTACAAAGGTTTTTAAATATAAAATAATATTGTTTGCGCCGCTTATTCTAAGCCCCTTTTCCGTAATTGTCAGCGAACCGCCGTAGTGGTTGAGTTTCGCCACCGCGCCATAGTCGCCGCCGTCGTCTGAACGCGCCGTAAAATACATAAAATACTTGTCGTAGCTCGTCCTTATGCCTTGGGGCATATTTGAAATGCTGTTAGGGGTCCGCGCATTAAAAACGTCGGGCAAATTGAAGGAAAACTCGTAATCCAAAGGTTTTCCGCTTCCCGTTTTTGATATTTCGTAAACTAATGTATCGTTTTCGCGTGAAATAAAGCAGTTGCGGTTAATCCTTGCCTGTCCGTCCAAAAAAGAGACGTTGACTTCCGCAGAGCTCATATTGAGGGTGCGGACATATTCTTTCGCCCCCTTGTCAAGGGAACATTTCGCCGTAAGCACGCACATAGGGAGAGGATAAAAATGCTGCGGTCGGAAGTTTTTTGCGGCAAGCGCGCGCACATATACGTCGGAGGCAGAGTCGTATTGCCCGTCTTCCACCAAGGCCCGCACTTCTTTAAGCTTTGCCGATACGTCGGGAACGACGCTTATGCGCCCCTGCCAAAGCAAATCGGCGTGATTTAATAAAATACGCTCTTCCGCCGCGCCGCCGAAAAGATTGGCCCCCACTGTTCCGCTGCCGATAAAATAGCCTTCGCGCCACGTTTCGCCCCACCAAGACGCGGGCAGCGCCGATGAAATTACGTTAGTTTGCTTTTTTACCACAGCCATATATTTTTACCTCTAAAATCACAGTATCTATAAAGAAAAAGCTTGCCAATTAGCCTCTTTTTGCTTAAAAAAATAACTTTTGCGCTCAAAATACACCTAAAAAGGCGCTTTTTTAAGCTCAAAACCTTTTATTCCGCTTAAATTGTAGCAAATTGTCTTTTGTTTGTCTATGCTTTTGCCAAAATATAAGGTGCAAAATTACTTAATTAAGTATATTAATTACCATTTTTTGGCAAAAAATTTAGAAACCATAAGTTTTTACATTTTTACCGCCCTTAAAAACTGTTAAAAAAACAGCCGCAAGCCGCTAAACCGCCCCTTACGGCGCCTTAAATATCCTTGCCCTTTTCCAAACGCTTTAAAATCAGAGAGAAAAACTCTTCAATAAAAAAATAAAAAATTAGCCAAAAAAATAATATAGGGGTTTATTTTTTTCAAACCCGACTAGTAAACAGCAAGCAAACTTACGCGCACATTTATAATCCGACTGCCCCAAACTTACACGCACATTTTATACCCCAACTACCCGAACTACCGCGCATACTTATGCCCAACCGCTTTTTTTATTTTAAGCCTTTTTTCGTTCTTCATATGCGAGCCAATTCCAAGCCCGCCGTCTTTTGAATAATTAGTAATGTTTTAACTCAAAAGCGGTCAACGTCTGCGCGGCGTCTTTTGGGTATTTTGGTTTTTTTATTCCCCCTTCTCCCAGCCTTTCCAAATAAATTGCGCGGCGTTTTTGCGTTTTATCGCTTACTAATAGTATAGTTTCAAAAATAACTGTCGCTGCGCGCCTTACCATCCTCCCGTTTTTGTTTTTCATCTTAAATGCAGCCAAAACTTATGACGGACTAATAAAACAGGCTTTTGCCATAAATAGCCAGTCTCAAAGCAACGGAGCGGCACGCAGGCAAAAGCTTGATTTTTTCTGCGCATCTTATCCCCTCCCCTTCATCGTTTTCGCTTTACACCTTATTAATTTTATCCGCACATTTCCACCATAATAAAAGAGATAATACAAAAAACAGACCGTAAGATTTTTTACGGTCTGTTGTTGTCATAATTCTAGTTTATTGCGGTCAATTAAGATATACTTAGCGCTTTGCTTTCTTTGTCCTGTCATTTCCATCAAACTGAACCAATCTCTTTTTCTTTTCCTCTATTAAAACTCTTCAATCAAAAGATTGAGGGGAATTTTACGATAATGACGGAAAAGACAATGGATACGAGTGCTAAGAGTTTCATTAGTATATTTATTGAGGGTCCGCTTGTGTCCTTTAAGGGGTCGCCTACGGTATCGCCCACTATCGCCGCCTTATGGTCCTGCGAACCTTTTCCGCCAAGGTGTCCGCTTTCAATATATTTTTTGGCGTTATCCCAAGCTCCGCCGCTGTTGCTCATCATGTTGGCAAGCACAAATCCCGAAAGGATTGAGCCGAAAAGCATTCCCGCCACTCCGTTTACGCCAAGCAAAAACCCCACCAGTATAGGGGAAACAACGGCTATGACCGCGGGCAGAACCATTTCTTTCAACGCCGAGCTGGTGCAGATTTTTACGCAGCTTACGTAGTCGGGTTCCTTTTCGCCCGTAAGTATGCGCGGCTCGTAGAAAAATTGCCGCCTGACTTCAACCACCACGTTTTGAGCCGCCTTGCCCACGCTGTTCATGGTCATTGCCGAAAACAGATAGGGCAGCATGACGCCTATCATTGCCCCCACCAAAATGGCGGGGTTGTCCAGATTCAAGTTTAATGTGCCCTGCGGCGTAATGGCGCGTATCTGCTCAATATAACTGCTCAAAAGCGCAAGCGCCGTCAAAACGGCGGAGCCTATGGCAAAACCCTTGCCCGTGGCCGCCGTCGTGTTTCCCAAGCCGTCCAACGTGTCGGTGCGCTGGCGCACTACCGGTTCAAGCTGCGCCATTTCCGCAATGCCGCCGGCATTGTCGGCAACGGGACCGTATGCGTCCGTTGCAAGGGTTATGCCCAATGTGGAAAGCATACCCACCGCCGCTATGGATATTCCGTAAAGCCCCTTTACAGGCTCTGCCGCCGTGCCGCCGCTTATCAAAAAGCTGCCCACGATTGCCGCGCCTATTATGATTACGGGCAAAACCGTGGAAAACATTCCAAGGCTTAACCCCTTAATAATTAAGGTTGCCGAACCCGTTACGGAAGACTCCGAAAGGTCTTTGGTGGGTCTGTAATTGTCGGAAGTAAAATACTCGGTAAAGAAGCCTATGAGTATGCCCGCCAAAAGCCCGAACATCATTGCGCCGTAAACGCCTAAGCTTTGAGGTCCTAAAATGAAGTATATGACGACAAAACCTATCGCCGCAGATATTATGCCCGCTATATAAGTGCCCTTGCGCAGAGCTTTAAGCAGGGCTTTTCCGTCGGCGTTTGGCTTTACGCGCACAAATAAAGTGCCTATGATAGAAGCGATTATTCCCCCCGCGGCTATAAGCATTGGCACTAACGCGGCGTTGTATTTTAAGTCGGAAAACGCCATAAGCCCCATAGCAATGGCGCTTAGAATAGAACTTGAATAGGACTCGTAAAGGTCGTTTCCCATACCCGCGACGTCCCCTACGTTGTCGCCTACGTTGTCGGCTATTACTGCGGGGTTTCTGTGGTCGTCTTCGGGTATGCCTATTTCAACTTTGCCCGCAAGGTCTGCGCCTACGTCGGCGGCTTTGGTAAATATTCCGCCCCCAACGCGCGCAAAAAGCGCAATGGAGCTTGTGCCTATCCCAAAGCTGACCATGGCGGTTGCCATTACCGAAGCTTCCGCCTGCACTGCGTATCTTAAAATCAAATACCAAAAAGTAATGTCTACCAAGCCTAAGCCCACCACGACAAAGCCCATTACCGAGCCCGCCGAAAAGGCGACTTTTAAGCCCTTGTTAAGGCTTGTGCGGCAGGCGTTCGCCGTCCTTACGTTGGCAACGGTCGCTACGCGCATGCCTATAAAACCCGCAAGCCCCGAGAAAAATCCCCCCGTTAAAAAAGCGAAGGGCACAAGGGGGTAAATCAGGTCAAAAAAGGACAGGATTAGCAAAAGAACAAATACAACGGCAAAGTAAATGCCAATACCCCTGTATTCCACTTTCATATAGGTATTGGCACCTTTGCGTATGGCTTGCGAAATCTGCTGCATGGCTTCCGTTCCTTCCGACTGTCTGCGCACAAACAAAGCGTTGGAAAGCGCCAAGACCAGCGCCGCAAATGCGGCTACCGGCACACAAACTATTAGTAAATCCATACAAAACCTCAATTTTTTTTCATACTAACACATCAAAAACCCTTTGTCAATACTTTCCTCAAATAAAAATGAATTAAATTCATATTATCTTAGGCGACTTTTTGCATTTGCAGCCTTTAAACGCTCCTCGCAAAAGAGAAAAAAAGAGCGTAAGCCGATGAAGGGCTGTTATACAATAAAAGCGCAAAGGGTTGTTCGCCGCTTGGGTAAATACGCTAAAAGCTAATGCCCCGCCGCCGCATATAATTACCTTTAAAAAAGCGCAATTATTATTTTGCTTTATAAGCGGCTTCAATTGTCTGCCAAAGAGGTGCTGTTGCGGTAAAGCGTTCCTTTTCGCATTGAGCAAAGAAGAAAAGCCGCGATAAGACGATGCCCGACTTTGGCAAACCGCGCGCGCTGTAAAGCGAACCTGGTATGCGCGGCTTAAAGTCCTTTTGTAAAGCAAACGCGCGTTTTTGCGCCTCGGGCGTAGGGCTTGAAACACACTGCTCTTATGCGTTTTTGCCAAACCGTCAAAGCGCTTGCGTTGACTGTGCATATTTTTTAGAAATATTAAAAACGGCGCCTTTATATTTTTAATGAACCAAATTTTTAGCCATTTAGCGGCAAATGCGGCGCGAACGCTTACTGCAAAACAAAGATTCCAATTATTTGCCTTGTATGCAAATATGTCCATATGATTTTTCCCCCTTCTTATATACGCTTGGCGCAAAACATTGCCGACTTTGCCGGTGGTTTTTGCCGTGACATCTAAAAATAAAGCTTTAAAGGCATATATGAACATAAACGCATTTTACCCCTTTGCCGCTTTAAAAGCCTTTTTCATAAATTAGGCGGCTCACTTGCGCAGTTTTGAATATTATGCGGCGCGTTTATAACCGGACGCTTGCGGCTTTTCCGACAACGGCTAAGCAGTATTTACATAATTTAGCATATTTGATTTAGCCGCATATTAAAGCCGTATGTGCGCACATATGCACTTAACTGCCGTCCCCCATTTGCGGCAAAATCAATAAAAATTAAAGATTTTAATCTTGCTCTACAATGCGGCTATGGGCATATAGCGCAAATTAGTTTGATTTTTGACCTGCACTAAACAATAAACCTTGCCTAATAGTTTTGCGCAAACCGTTGGCGCGCTCAAAAAGATTTAGCGCAAATCACATATCAATATATTTTTCCCCAAGAGGGGCGATATAAACATAAAAGTTTTAAGTATATTTTGCCGTCGCCTCAAAGTCGTTTTGAACATATTTACAAAGGTAACAAAAAGACAGTGCAACCCGTCTTATATTAATATGCATATATGGGCAAGCAAGCATTTTTAAAACAAAAAGCTTGAACGCGAAAACTGCCGCAAGCTTGCCCTTAATATTCCTAACGCTGAATCTTTGAGGCAAGCCAAATAATAATTTGTATAGGTATGCCTAAAAAATATACAAACCAAGCCTTATAGTCTTGTATCTGCAAGAATACGCAGGTTAGCAGCGACCAAAGAAAAATTGACAGCAAAACGGTATTATAGACTCTGTTTTTGCTCCAACGTCTGGCAAATACAAGTAAAACAAGGCAGGAAACAGGCACAGCCCACAAAAACGCCTGCCAAAAGATAACGTTTTCATACAGCAAAAAATAAACGAAAATTACCGTGGCGACCAAAAGCACTACGCACACCGACAGGCATAAAATAATTATTTTGTTGCTTCTTTCCCTGGCATCGTCGGTTTGGTCTTTAATGAGCACTTCCTCGTTGTATTCCACAAAATAATTAAGGGAAACGCCATACATTTGCGCCAAAGCCGCAAGCACCGTAATATCGGGAAGCGAATCGCCGTTTTCCCACTTTGAAACGGATTTGTCGGAATAATTGAGCGCTTTTGCGACATCGGTTTGGGTCATTCCCCGACTTTTTCTCAAAGCGGAAATGTTGTTTGCTATATTTTCTTTGATATTGCTTTGCATATACCAATTATACATTCTTTTTTACACCATTACAAGTGCAATTTTGATTTTTACACTTTTATTGCGCAAAATAAACCTTACAAAAAATCTCTCTCGCGTAAAGAGAAAAGGGCGCTTTTTTATCTCGCGTAAAGAGAAACGCCTGTCCACAAACATTATAGGGGCGGTGAAAAAGACTAGGGGCGTTTTCCGTTGCAAAGAAAAAACGCCGTTATATAATAAGCTTAGCTAAGTTTATATCAAACTTAAAGTTTAAATTGCCCAAGGGAGGAAATTGAAATGAATGTTACCGTCGTCTGCGACGTTTTAGGAGAAGCCAACAACGGAACAACCGTAGCGGCGCTCAATTTGATAAACTCGCTTATAGATAAGGGACACAGCGTGAAGGTTGTATGTCCCGACAAGGAAAGAGGGGGGCAAGAAAACTTTTGCGTAGTGCCCGTCCGCAATTTAGGATATATCATCAACAAAATACTTGAAAAAAACAACGTAAAACTTGCCAAACCAGACGAAAAAATATTGACAAGCGCCATTAAAGACGCCGACGCGGTGCATATCATCTGCCCCTTTGTTCTGGCAAGAAAAGCGATAGAAATTGCCAGAAGGTTAAACATACCCGTTACCGCCGGTTTCCACTGTCAGGCAGAAAACTTTACGGCGCACATAGGCTTTATGAAAAACGGCTTAATCAACAAAATCGTTTACAGCAAGTTTTACAATACCGTGTTTAAATATTGCGACGCCATACATTACCCCACTCAGTTTATACGCGACCAATTTGAAAACTCCGTAAAGCGCGAAACCAAGGGTTATGTCATTTCCAACGGCGTAAGCGAAGAGTTTTTCAGGGAGGAAAAAGGGGAAGCGCAAAAAAGCGGGACGCAACTAGATATCAAGCAGGTACAAACGCTTCAAACGGACGTAAAAGCGGCAGAAAAGGAAAAGTTCCGTTTGGTATGCACGGGCAGGTTGAGCACGGAGAAGGCTCAGCATGTTTTGATTGAGGCGGCGGCGCTGTCAAAATATAAAGACAGACTGTTTATAGCCTTTGCGGGGCAGGGCCCCAAAAAGGAAAAACTCCAAAAGCTTGCCCAAAAAAGAAACGTTGACTGCACCTTTAATTTTTACAGCAGGGTAAAACTTATTGAACTGCTGCGCTCTTCCGATTTGTATGTTCACACTTCATATGCCGAAATTGAGGCAATCGCCTGTTTAGAAGCAATCGCGAGCGGTCTTGTTCCCGTAATATGCGACTCTAAAAAAAGCGCGACGCGAGCTTTCGCCCTTGACGGCAACAATCTGTTTGCTTCCAACGACCCCCATTCACTGGCGCAAAAAATTGATTTTTGGATAGAAAACCAAGCGTTAAAAAGGGAATACGTCAAAAAATATCAGGGCATGATTAACGGATACGGCAGGAAGGCATGCATGGACAAAATGGAAAAAATGCTTTTTAATGCGGCGGAGGAAAAAAGAGGGCAGGCGATTGTAGAAAAAATTGAGGACGCAAGCGTGCAAAATGAAACGGTTGAAGAGGGGGCGGTCAAAGAGGCGGTATGAGAAAAACCTTTATATATAAGGATTTGCTCAACGACGACTTTGCGGGAACGGATATAGAACGCAAAGATTTGCCGCCAAGCTTTAAGTATATAAGCAAAAACCTCCTTTGGAACGCCGTAAGCTTTATTTTTTACAGGCTTATCGCCACGCCTTTGGTGTTTCTTTTTCAAAAAATCCTTTATTGCCAGCGCATAAAAAACAGAAAAGTGCTGCGCAATTACCGCAAAGAAGGCTATTTTATTTACGCAAACCACACTATGACGGCGGGCGACGCATTTACCCCCACTTTGGTGACTTTTCCAAAAAAAGCTTATATCTTAGTCAGCCCCGACGCTTTTTCCCTCCCCGTAGTCAAAGACGCTGTGAAAATGCTGGGAGGCATGCCAACGCCGACGAAAATAAGCGAAATCAAGGCTTTCCGCGAGGCAATCAATACCCGCGCGCAAAAGAAAAATGTTTTGGTAATTTATCCCGAAGCGCATATTTGGCCTTATTACACAAAGATACGCCCCTTTAAGGACGCTTCCTTTAAATATCCCGCCGAAAACAATAAGCCGGTGTTTTGCTTTACCAACACCTTTAAGAAACATTTTTTATTTAATTTCCCCGTTGTTACCACCTATGTTGACGGTCCTTTTTTCCCCGACGGAAAGTTAAGCGTAAAGGAAAACCAAAAGTATTTAAGGGAAGCCGTTTACCAAACCATGACTCAACGCAGCAAAAAATCAACATACGGGCATTGTGTTTACATTGACGCGACGGAACAAAGTGCAAATCAGCCGCCTTTGGGGGAACAGGGCTTGGGGGAGTTTTTGCACGCGCAAACACAAAGCGCGCAAAGAGGCGAGTATTGCGGGGAACGGGATTTCGCAAAACAAAACGAACAAAGCAGATTAAACGAAAAAGCGGTCGCGGAACAAGATTTGCAGAGCAAACGCAGACCAATTAAGAAAGTAAACCGAACAAAACAAAGTTAAAGCAAAATAATGCTGCATACCATCCAATAGCTTGCACCCACAAATGCCGCCCGTAGGGGTATTTCCTATCTTTTAAAAGCGAGCTCAAAACAAAAGTTATTTACTCTTTTTTATTTTTACACTTTTTAACGGCAGCGAATGCTAGTTTTAGATTGACACATTTTTTATCAATATAAGTGTTCCGCTCTGTTTTCTATATTTAGTTACAAGCGCAAAGCAAAGACTGCGCGCCTTTTTTATCTGCCGCAATGCCTACGCAAAGAAAACGGACAAGTTTATATATTTAAAGCCTCATATTCTCTGCCCGCTTATTTCAACTGCCGCCGACGCCCTCTTCGCGGTTTAATCCCTAATACTTTTTTATAAATGCGTTTTTGAACAACGTAAATTAGATAATTTCGCAACCTTCATTTTGCCGCTGGCTAAATTAGGCGCAGATTTGGTAAACAAAAAGTTTGCGTTTAATAAGCAAATTATAATCAAACAATAGCTTTTTAGGCATGACGGCTTAAAAACCCTTTATAAATTAACCGTAACTATTGCATTTTTGCCAATATTTGGTTAAAATAATTAATAAGTCAAAATTATGCGCGGGCGAAATCATTAATCACTATTGCGCCTTTTGTATCTTAAATCAGTTGCGCGCAAGTAATTTAGCGTATATTGCGTGGGGGAGGTCTAAATGAAAAAAGCTAAAATTATAGCTTTAATTGTCGTATCCTTGCTTTTCCTTTTTATATTGGCTTCTTGCGACCCCGTCGTAAGCGCTTCCGATTTTCAAATGACCTTAACGGAAGATAAAAGCGGCTACATAGTTTCCAGATATTCGGGCAGCGACAATAATGTAGTTATTCCCTCGGCTTATAACGGAAAACCCGTTACAAAAATAGGCGACAACGCTTTTTCCGACTGCACAAAAATTACAAGCGTAACTATACCAAGCAGCATAAAAAATATCGGCTCGCTTGCCTTTTACCGATGCAATAATTTAGCGGGCGTATATATTGACGACCTTGCGGCGTGGTGCGGCATAAGTTTTTCAGACGGCTATTCCAACCCCTTATACTACGCGGGAAAGCTTTACCATCAAAATCAGCTTGTTTCGCAGCTTGTTTTGCCTAACGGCGTTACAAAAATTAACAGCTATGCCTTTTACCGCTGCAACAGCATTACAAGCGCATACATCCCCCAAAGCGTTACAAAAATAGACAGTTATGCGTTTAGCGGCTGCGAGGAACTTGCGTCAATTTCGCTTAACGACGGTTTAGAAGTTGTGGGCGACTATGTATTTAACAACTGCCCCGCCCTTGCAAATATTGGAATATCGTCGGGCAACGCTAATTTTATATCTCTTGAAGGAAGCCTTTACAGCAAAGACGGAAAAACGCTTATTCAATACGCGGTAGGCAAGACGGAGATGTATTTTGCGCTGCCTTCAAGCGTAACAAATATTAAAAAAGGCGCGTTAAATAACTGCAAAAATATCGTTTCCTTTGAAGTGCCTTGGGACAACCTATACTACGAGGCTATCGGCGGAAACCTTTATACAAAAGGCGGCGATACTTTGGTGCAATACGCGGCAGGCAGATACGACCCCTTCTTTAACGTGCCGCAAAATGTAACTGGCATAGGCGAGGGGGCGTTCAGCGGATGTTTAAGCCTTATAAACGTAATTATACCCGATACCGTAACAAACATAGGCGAGGGGGCGTTTGACAACTGCGGAGGAATGATTTACGAGGAATACGGAAACTGTTTTTATTTAAATAATTGGCTTATAAAGGCAAAAAGCACGGCGGTTACGGAAATAACTATTAAAAGCGATTCTTTGGGCATTGCGGGGGGCGCCTTTAAGGGCTGTTCCTATTTAAAAAACGTCTATGTTCCCGACAGCGTAAAAAACATAGGCAAGGGGGCGTTTAGCGGATGCAGCGGGTTGACAAGCATTGTGCTGCCCTTTGCAGGCTCTTGCTATGACGCCTTTATCCCCTCTTCGCAAACGCTTTTCGGCTATATTTTCGGAACGGACTATTATAAAGGCTCCGTTGCCACAACACAGTTTGTTGATTCCTCCTTTACCGCTTATGAAATATACTATTTGCCCTTTAATTTGCGCAGCGTAATAGTTACAAGCGAAGATATTTTAAGCTACACTTTCAATAATTGCTCCCGCCTTTCAAGCATAATGATACAAAATACCCAAGATATAGGCGAGGGCGCGTTTAGAAACTGCTCTTCCCTTTTAAGCATGACGGTGCCAAACAGCGTTATAAATATCGGCAAGGGTGCGTTTTACGGCTGTTCAAGCCTTGCGAATATAACTCTTCCCTTTGCGGGCGCTTCAAGAAGCGATGGAGAAAACTTTTTCTTCGGATATATTTTCGGCGCAGATTCTATTTACAGCAGCGCAGATATACCTTTGTCGTTAAAGACGGCTGTTATTACCGACATAACAAGCGTGAGGGATTACACCTTTTACAACTGCGGCACTTTAACCGACATAACACTGCCTACAAGCGTTATCAGCATAGGCGAGGGGGCTTTTAACGGCTGCGTCAGCCTTGAAAACCTATATATTCCCGACAGCGTAACAAACATAGCCGAAGGGGCGTTTTTGCGCTGCGACAGCTTAAACTACCACGAAGAAGGCGACTGCTTATATATCGGCAATTGGCTCATTGCCGCAAAGCACACGGGAGTATTTAGCGTTACGCTTAAAAGCAAGACTGTGGGGATATACCACTCTGCTTTCAGCCATTGCACATCTCTTGCCAACATTACGATAGGCGGCGAGGTGGTAAGCATAGGCGACTACGCGTTTGGCGGCTGTTCAGACCTTGTGAATATTATTATACCAAACGGCGTCAAATACATAGGCAGCCGCGCCTTTTACGGCTGCACAAAATTGACAAATATCGTTATACCCGACAGCGTTAAGGGGATAAATCAAGAAACCTTTTATAACTGTTTAAACCTTACTAGTATAGTGTTGGGGAAAGGAGTAGAAAGCATAGGCAAAAATGCTTTCAGTTACTGCGCTAAGCTTGAAAGCATAGTATTACCCAATAACATAACAAGCATAGGCAAAGGGGCGCTTAGCGGGTGTGTAAGCTTAAAGAGCCTGACCCTTCCCTTTGTGGGCGCTTCCAAAAACTCTGACATAGGCGCTTATTTGGGGTATCTATTCGGCGCAGATTCTTCAAATAACCACGAAGTTGTCCCCGCATCTTTGAAAACCGTCAGCATTACCGACGCGGTGAAAATTGGCGGCTATGCTTTTTATAATTGCGCCAATTTAACGGAAATTTCTTTGCCAAGCGGCTTGACGAGCATAGGCGACTACGCTTTCAGCGGCTGTTCAAGCCTTGGAGATATTGTTATTCCCGCAAACGTTACGCATATAGGGATACGCGCCTTTTACGGCGCCGGCTTAGTAAGCGTGATAATTCCCGACAAGGTAACGGAAATAAACCAAGAAACCTTTTCTAACTGCTCAAACCTTGAAAACGTTACCTTTGGAAAAGGCATAACGGGAATCGGCAAAAAAGCTTTCAGCGGCTGTTTAAAGCTTAAAAATATCGCGCTTACTAACGCAGTTATAATTATAGACGATTACGCTTTTGAAAATTGCGAGGAGCTTACCCAGTTAAGCATGGGCAATTATGTTGAAATTATAGGCGCGTATGCTTTCAGCGGCTGCACGGGGCTTACGGACATAATTATTCCCGCAAGCGTTACCTATATAAAAAGCAACTCTTTCAGCGGTTGCGAAAACATAATCTTCTTCTGCATAAAAAGGATAAAGCCCGTCGGCTGGGAGGAAGGCTGGAACAATACCGACCACCCCGTTTATTGGTCAGAACAGTGGGAACTGGTTGAAGGCGTGCCCACCCCCATCGCGGATTAACGACTCCGTCTTAAAAACGTTAAGGAAGGCAAACAAGATAAAGCTAAAACAAAATCCCCCTCGTTGAACTGAGGGGGATTTTGTTTATTAGCTATTTCGTTAAGTGAGGTTTTTATTTATTGGCTATATAAAAGATTTAGCCCCGTAAGTGTTATTTACAGGGCTAATGTGGATGCGGCAGCGACTTATTTTCCCGGGCAGTGACCCGCCAAGTATCGTCAGCGCAGAGAAGCTTAACTTCTGTGTTCGGGATGAGAACAGGTGGGACCTTCTCGCTATAACCACCGCAATGGTATTAAAAAGGAATTTCTTCCAAAGTAATCAAGGTTCGTGTTTGCCTTTATCATCTTCCCCTAAAACATAATTCTAAATGTTTTTTCAGGTTTTTTTGGCACATTTCCAAAAACTCACATAGGGTCACAAAAACGTCGGAGACTTTTTTGGAAATAAGTTTTTGGGGTCCCCGCGCAAACGCGTTTGCGTGGGGCAGTTAAGGAACATTGATAACTGCATAGATTCAAATATAAAAGAGTTAGAGTTTCTTGTAAAGACTTTAACAATCACATATAAATGTGATCAAGCCCTCGACCTATTAGTATCGGTCAGCTAACACATTACTGCGCTTACACCTCCGACCTATCAACCTTGTTGTCTTCAAGGGGTCTTACTACCTTACGATATGGGATATCTTATCTTAGGGTGGGTTTCACGCTTAGATGCTTTCAGCGTTTATCCCGTCCGTACTTCGCTACTCGGCCATGCCGCTGGCGCGACAACCGATGCACAATTGGTACGTCCATTCCGGTCCTCTCGTACTAGGAACAGATCCCTTCAAATATCCTACGCCCACGATGGATAGGGACCGAACTGTCTCACGACGTTCTGAACCCAGCTCGCGTGCCACTTTAATCGGCGAACAGCCGAACCCTTGGGACCTACTACAGCCCCAGGATGTGACGAGCCGACATCGAGGTGCCAAACTCCCCCGTCGATGTGAACTCTTGGGGGGAATCAGCCTGTTATCCCCGAGGTAACTTTTATCCGTTAAGCGACGGCAATTCCATTTTCTACCGCCTGATCACTAAGCCCTGCTTTCGCATCTGCTCGACATGTCTGTCTCGCAGTCAAGCTCCCTTTTGCCTTTGCACTCTGCGAATGATTTCCAACCATTCTGAGGGAACCTTTGGGCGCCTCCGTTACATTTTAGGAGGCGACCGCCCCAGTCAAACTGCCCACCTGACACTGTCCAGTGCCCGGATTACGGCGCACCGTTAGAATCTCAGCAACAAAAGGGTGGTATCCCAAGGTTGACTCCGCCACAGCCGCGGCCATGGTTTCACAGTCTCCCACCTATCCTGTGCATTTGTTACCGAAATTCAATATCAAGTTACAGTAAAGCTCTACGGGGTCTTTCCGTCCAGTCGCGGGTTAATAAGCATCTTCACTTATACTACAATTTCGCCGGGTCTCTTGTTGAGACAGTTCCCAAATCATTACGCCATTCGTGCGGGTCAGAATTTACCTGACAAGGAATTTCGCTACCTTAGGACCGTTATAGTTACGGCCGCCGTTCACTGGGGCTTAAGTTCACCGCTTCGCTTGCGCTAACAGCTCCCCTTAACCTTCCAGCACTGGGCAGGCGTCAGCCCCTATACTTCATCTTACGATTTAGCAGAGACCTGTGTTTTTGATAAACAGTTGCTTGGGACATTTCACTGCGGCCACTTACGTGGCACCCCTTCTCCCGAAGTTACGGGGTCATTTTGCCGAGTTCCTTAACAAGAGTTCTCCCGATCATCTTATGATTTTCTCATCGTCTACCTGTGTCGGATTGCGGTACGGGTACCACCTTCCTCCCTAGCAACTTTTCTCGCCAGTGTGAATTCACCAACTTCCGCTACTAAATTTCGCTCCTCGCAGCGCCCAGCCTTAATGCGGCGCGTACTTCACTACGCCGCGGCCTCGCACAACGACCCCGCTTTTCCATCCGCGTGGGTTTGGCTATCCTACTGTGTCATTGCTTCGGTTTTAACGTCCGGTGGCAGTGCAGGAATATCAACCTGCTGTCCATCATTTACGGCTTTCGCCCTCAACTTAGGCCCCGACTTACCCTGGGCGGACGAACCTTCCCCAGGAAACCTTAGACTTTCGATGGTGGAGATTCTCGCTCCACTTTCGCTACTTATACCGGCATTCTCTCTTGTATGCACTCCACCACCCCTTTCGATATGGCTTCTGCGCGCATACATTGCTCCTCTACCAATCGCGAATACTCGCGATTCCTAAGCTTCGGTATCAGGTTTTAGCCCCGGTAATCTTCGGCGCGTTGTCACTCGACCAGTGAGCTATTACGCACTCTTTGAATGAGTGGCTGCTTCTAAGCCAACATCCTGGCTGTTTTAGCAACAATACATCCTTCTCCACTTAACCTGAATTTAGGGACCTTAGCTGTAGGTCTGGGCTTTTTCCCTTTTGACGATGGGACTTATCTCTCACCGTCTGACTCCCTGAGAACAAGTAATTGACATTTGAAAGTTTGTTAAGGTTCAGTAAGCCGTGAAGCCCCCTAGCCCATACAGTGCTCTACATTCAATACTCTTTAATCAGAGGCTAGCCCTAAAGCTATTTCGAGGAGAACCAGCTATATCCGAGTTCGTTTGGAATTTCTCCGCTACCCACAAATCATCACCGACTATTTTAACAGGCGTGTGTTCGGTCCTCCACAGTGTGTTACCACTGCTTCAACCTGTTCATGGGTAGGTCACTCGGTTTCGGGTCTACGAAATGCAACTTGCCGCCCTATTCAGACTCGCTTTCGCTTCGGCTCCGCGACTTAATCGCTTAACCTTGCTGCACATCGTAACTCGCCGGTCCGTTCTACAAAAAGTACGACACCACCCGTTAAGTCGGGCTATGTCTGTTTGTAAGCATACGGTTTCAGATTCTATTTCACTCCCCTCCCGGGGTTCTTTTCACCTTTCCCTCGCGGTACTATACTCTATCGGTCATTAGGTCGTATTTAGCCTTAGGAGATGGTCCTCCTATATTCCCACCGGATTCCTCGTGTCCTGTGGTACTCTGGAACTCCGCCACCGAACTGACAATGCCACCTACGAGACTTTTACTCTCTTTGGTGGGGCTTTCCAGCCCCTTCGGTTACTGTCAATTCGTGATTATGCGGTTCTCTACCCCGTATTGAGCATTGCTGCTCACGGTTTGGGCTCTTACCTGTTCGCTCGCCACTACTAGGGTAATCACTAATTTGTTTTCTTTTCCTCCGGTTAATGAGATGTTTCAGTTCACCGGGTTCCCCTTATTACACTATTTGATTGGTGTAATAATACTGTGTCTTCCACACAGTGAGTTTCCTCATTCGGAAATCTGCGGATTAATGCTCATTTACAGCTCCCCGCAGCTTATCGCAGTTAGTCACGTCCTTCATCGGCGCCTAATGCCAAGGCATCCACCATACGCTCTTTGTAGCTTGATCTTTTTTTGTTTTTTGTCTTTGATCCTTTAAGATACTCTTATAAAAATTACTCTTTGAAATTGCAGTTTATTTATTGTAAATAAAATGCTATTAACCTTTCGATTAATATTTGATAATTTTTACTCTTCTTATTATTGAAATATGCAGTTGTCAATGTTCCTTATCTTGCGCCAAAGGCAAGAGCTGTTAAATAAGTGTTTTTTGCCGACAGCCTTAATATAATATCATTAAGGCAAGGTGTTGTCAACGGATTTTCAGCACTTTTTTGCACTTTTTTAGCATTTTTTTGCCCTTTTTTTAGAGCGTCGCCGCAGGCAAAAATATCTGAAAAAAGTGCAGGTTCCGCATAAAAAACGCCGCTTGACTTTTGCGCCCTTTGCGCAAAAACCGTGCCAAAGTTATTTTATGCCGCAAAAAATTTAACGTGCGCAAGCTATAATAACGCAAGGAAACTTTTGTGTCAAGGGTTTTAACGCTGGATAAACTGAGTTTGGGACAGGGCGGAGAAATAATTAAAGTCGCCATTCCCCGTCCGCTGTCTTACCGGTACGCCGAAATGGGCTTTTGCAAAGAGGCAAGCGTAAAGCTTTTGCGGCGCGCCCCCTTAGGCGACCCGTTAGAAATCCTGCTCAACGGCTATTCGGTGTGCATCAGAAAGGAAACGGCGAAGTTTATAACGGTAGCAACGACCTAGCGGTTTGTTTGTGGGAGTTAAAAAATAGATACACTTAATAAATAGCGGTTTTGCAGGGGCAAAAATAATGTTTAAAAAGCAAAACTTTCTTAACGGCGAAAAATAAACCTTAAAAGCGCTGTGAAAGCCTGCGGGCTTTTATAAGCTACAAAAACTCATAAACTCAGCCGATGTCGGTTTGCAACTCTTACCTTTGAGCCGCGAAAGGCGCAAAAATCCCACAGAAAACTTTAAGTAAATAAATTGCTGCTGCGGTAAAAAAGCAAATAAAAAACGGTTAAATCAATGCCGCAAGACAAATTGCAAATCCTAAAAAGGTCAACCTGGGCATAAACAAGATTTGGAACAGCGGCTGTATAAAATTGGTTAACATAACCGCGGACAGGCTTGCCAACGCGCGCGCACTTCGTAGCAAACAAAAACCCAACTTTGCGGCATTTAAATACAACGATAAGAAACATGCGGCAACTACCGTAACAAAAGCAATAAAACTTATACATCGAGGTAAAAAATTGAGGGAAGACAAACAGGGATTTTCCAAAAGAATAGTTTTGGCGGGCAACCCCAACAGCGGGAAAACCACTCTTTTTAACGCGCTGTGCCACACTCACCAACACATCGGAAACTGGGCGGGGGTAACGGTGGAAAGCAAGGTGGGCAGGCTTTTTGCAGACAAAAACATAGAAGTCGTTGACTTGCCCGGAATTTATTCTCTTTCTCCCCTGTCTCCCGACGAAAAGGTGGCGGGCGACTACTTAAAGCAAAACCAAGCCGACCTTATAATAAATATAATTGACGGCACAAACCTTATAAGAAACCTTTTTTTGACAACGCAGCTTTTGGAGGAGCGCAAAAATCTTCTGCTTGCCCTTAATATGCAAGACGAGCTGGAAAAACGCGGCTTTATAATTGACGTTAAAGAGCTTGAAAAGATTTTTTGCTGCAAGTGCATAAACATTTCCGCCGCTAAGGGCGATGGAATTGATAAGTTAATAAGTTATATATTGAAAAAGAATTACAGAGCGGGCAAAAGCTACGATTTTTCCGCCCCGACCAAAGAAGAACAAGCCTATCTGCGCTATGCCTTTATAAAAAGGGTTGCCGCAAAATGTCTTGTGCCGCTAAAAGGAAAAAGTAATGTCTCTGCCACTGTTTTTAGTGCTTCCCAAGCTTCAAATCCCCTTGCTCAAAAATGCCCGACTTGTTGGGAACAAAATACGGACGGCTGTCGCAGTCAAAGCGCGGAGCAAGACTTTATCCGCGCTACCCCTTCCGCCCCGCCTAACATCAATTCCGCCCCGCCTTTTAAACTCCCCTTTCCCCGCCCGCTCTCTGCCGCCGTTTCGCAAAAAAACGCTGTTGAAAAAAAGCAAGAAAACGCAAACCGCCCTAATTATCGGCGGGAGAAAAATCAAGCACCTATTGCCGCTCCCGTTCACAATAAACCCTGTAAAAATGACTGCTCTTATTGCGGAAAATGCGGCTCTGTTTATCCTTATTATATAGAGCGAAATAAAGGGGAACAAAGACCTGCCGACAACCCTCATTTTAAGGGCGGCAAAAAGGAAAACGCGGAGCAAAACGGGTTACCCAAAAACCAATCTTCACATGAAGATTATCCGCGGCAAAATAAAAAATCGCGGCATGAAAACGGCGCGAGCCTTTCTGACAAAATTGACGCCGTAGTTACAAACAAGTGGCTGGCGTTTCCGATTTTTCTTTTGGTAATAAGCGGACTTTTCTTTTTGTCCGTTGAGGGGCTGGGCGGCTTTTTGACAAGGCTGCTAAAAGACAGCCTAGCGCCCTTAGTTATTGAAAAAACCAAAACGGCGCTGTCATTTTTGCCCTCTTGGCTTAACGCGCTTTTGTGCGACGGCGCCCTAAACGGCATGTTTTCTGTAATAAGCTTTTTACCGCAGATTATGCTGCTTTTCGGGCTGATTTCCTGTCTTGAAGCAAGCGGGTATATGGCGCGCGTAGTTTTTATAACGGACAGGATTTTAAGCAAGGTGGGTCTTTCGGGACGCAGTGTTATACCTTTCGTTACCGCCTGCGGCTGCGCGGTGCCTGCCATAATGAGCGCCCGCACCATTAAAAACGTGCGCGAACACCACGCAGCCGTTATGCTTTGCCCCCTTATGCCCTGCTCCGCAAAAACAGCCCTGTTTGCCTTTTTTACTGCGGCGATATTTAACGGCAACACGGCGGTGGCGCTTTCATTGTATTTTTTGTCGCTTTTGGCGGCGGGGCTTGCGGCATACCTTTTAAAAATTACCGACAGGAAAAAAATCAACTCAAACGACGCTTTCATAATTGAACTCCCCCCCTACCGCGCCCCGAGAATTAAAAACGTCTTAAAAGATATGTGGGACAAGGGAAAAAGCTTTTTGGTTAAAGCGGGCACAATCATTTTTTTAGCTTCCGCGGCAATGTCCTTTTTGGGCAGCTTTGACTGGCGTTTTAGCTGCTGCGACGCAGACAAAAGCATTCTTGCAGACATAGGCCGTTTTATAGCGCCTATTTTTAAGCCTTTGGGCTTCGGCGAATGGCAGTTTTCCGTAGCGACGCTTTCGGGGCTTGCAGCCAAAGAAACGACGGTAAGCACGCTGCAAATCCTTTACAAAAACGCTCCCTTAACGAACTTCATTTCTCCCCAAGGCGCTTACTCTTTTATGGCGTTTAATTTGCTTTGCGCTCCCTGCATAGCCGCCGTCGCCGCCTGCTTTAAGGAGCTGGGAAGATTTTCATTAGGTCTTAAAGCGCTGTTTTTGCAAACGGCTACGGCTTATATTTGTTCATTTTTAATTTACCAGGGAGCGATGCTTTCAAAAAATAACAGCGCGCTCTTTTTAACGGTTATTGCGACAATTGTATTTTTATCAGTTTTTATCATTTTGGCTAAAAAAGCTTTTTTTCTTCAAAAGAATTACTAAATATCGTTAAAAATGACAAAAAAAATACATATCGCCTTGACTTTTGATTAAAAAATACATATAGTAACTGTATATAAAAAACGAAGTTCCTTTAATAGGAACTTTCTTGGTTTATAAAAAATTATTTTGCCTTGGCGCCCACAAAGGCCGTTATATTGGATAGTGTGCTTTTACGGAGGAAAAAATGAAGAAAAAGATTATCGTCTTCTCAATTGTATTTGTAATGCTGGCAGTGGCAGTCGCCACAATAGTTGCAAGCGAACCTTGGCTGGAAAGATATACAATATACTTTGCGCACGGTGATACCGTTGCTGCAAGCCAAAAAGTGCGGCAGGGCAAAAGCGTTGCCGCACCCTCTATACAGCTTTCAAAGGTTGGCTATTCCTTTGAGGGCTGGCGCACGGAAGACTTAACGGTGTGGGACTTTTCTCGCGATAAAGTAACAAAAGACACCACGCTGTATTCAACGTGGAGCGCAAACAGCAATTCCATTGTTTTTAACAAAAATGCCGAGGACGCTACGGGAACAATGCTTTCACAGGCAGTGGCAACCGACGACAGCGTCTATTTATCTCTTAACGCCTTTGACAGGGACGGATATACTTTCGCGGGCTGGGCGGAAACGCCTGGCGGAGAGGCTGTATACGCCGACGGAGGGGGCTACACTATGGGCGCCGAGCCTAGATACACCCTTTACGCGGTATGGAGTATTAACGACAATACGCTGGCTTTTAACTCCAACGGCGGAAGCAGGGCTATGGCTCCGCAAAACATAGCCGACGGCGCGACAATTATTCTTCCCGCCAATGAGTTTATAAAAGCGGGGTATACATTTGTAGGCTGGTCAACAACTCCCGGCGGAACGGCGGAATATAACGATAAGTCCCATTATATGTTCAGTTCAAATGCCGGTTGCGTATTATACGCCGTTTGGGAAGCTAATATCAATACAGTAATTTTTAACGCCAACGGCGGGAAAGGCAGTATGAACCCCCAAGAAATCTCCACCGACGCAAGCGCAAAACTAAGCAAGGCCGCCTTTACAAAGGAGGGTTTTATCTTTGCGGGGTGGGCCAACAGCGCAATAGGCGGGGTAGCCTATGCCGACGAAGCGGTTTATAAAATGGGAGAGCAATCAAGCTATACCTTATACGCCGTGTGGACGGCAAGCGAATCTTGGGTTGTAACTTTTGACACGCAGGGTGGAAGCGAGGTTGCCGGTCAAACGGTTGCAAAAAATACCAAGGCGACGCTTCCCAAAGCCCCGTCGCTGGCAGGTTATACGTTTGCGGGGTGGTTTACCGAGCCCGAATGTAAGACACGATGGGATTTTAGCGGCAAAATCAGAAAGGACATGGTTCTTTACGCCGGCTGGAAGGCAAACAGCAACACCCTTTCATTTAACGCCAACGGCGGAAGCGGGACTATGGAATCGGTAAAAATGGATACCGATTCAGGTGTTTATCTGCCTCTTAACGCCTTTACAAAAGGAGAAAACTGGGCGTTTGCGGATGGGCAGTCACGCCGGGGGGAGAAGCGGTTTATTCTAACGGGGATTATTACTTCATGGGCGCCGATTCAAAATACACCCTATACGCAGTATGGAAAAGCAATACCACATGGGACGTAGTTTTCAACTCGCTTGGCGGCAGTCCGGTAGCGAAGCAAATTGTAAACAAGGGAACTAAGGCGGCGGAGCCTGAAAAACCCGTAAAGGCAGGTTATGCCTTCGGGGGATGGTATAAGGACGTCAATTTTTCAACCAAATGGACTTTTTATAGCGACAATGTTACAAGCGACATTATTTTATATGCAAGATGGATAGCGGAAAGCAACTTTATAATATTCCGCGCTAACGACGGCAGCGAAAACAAGGTTACGCAAATTATAGCTACCAACGCAAGCGAAAAGCTTTTGTCAAATACATTTACAAGAGAGGGTTACATATTCGCGGGCTGGGCGTCAAGCGCCAACGGTTCAAAAGTTTACGACGATGAGCAAATGTTTGCAATAGGCACAAATAAACTCGTCGTTTTATACGCTTTATGGACAGCTAACGATAATACGGTAACTTTTAATAAAAACGCCGCTGACGCAGCGGGAAGCATGGGCGTTCAAATAATATCTACCGGTAACAAAACTAATTTAACTTTTAACGGCTTTACGAGGGCGGGCTATACTTTTGCGGGCTGGGCGGAAAGCGAAGGCGGCGGGGTAAAGCACCTTAACGGCTCAAGCTACACAATGGGGACAAAAGACGTTACCCTTTATGCCGTATGGGTAAGCGAAGACTGTTGGCTTGTCACCTTTGACCCGCAGGGCGGAAGCGAAGTTATAAGCCAGCAAATACCAAAAGGAAACAAGCCCGTCGTTCCCGCCATGCCGACAAAGGCGGGGTATGTTTTTGACGGTTGGTATAAAGAACCTCAATGCAAAAACATATGGGATTTTGAAAGGAATGAAGTAACTGGAAATATTATAATTTACGCCAACTGGAAATTAAAAGAAAATACCTTAGTTTTCAACGGCAACGCCGCCGACATAACGGGAACAATGGAAGATATGAAGTTAGCCCCCGGCAACAGGGCGGCTCTGCCTTCCAACGTTTTTGCCAGGACAGGATATACCTTCGCGGGATGGGCGGCAAGCGCAGACGGAGAGGTAATTTATCTTGACGGAGCAGACTACACAATGGGCGAAGAGGAAAGCTATACTTTATACGCCGTGTGGGTAGATAATACCCGCTGGCTTGCAACATTTAATTCACAGGGGGAAGTGCCGTTGAAGAGCAAAGGGTAACGAGAGGAGTCAGGCTGGCGCAACCGCAAGACCCCATGATGGCGGGCTATACTTTCGGCGGATGGTATAAAGAGAGCGGCTGCGTAAACGCCTGGAATTTCCAAACGGAAGTTATCGGCGGCAATATAATGCTTTACGCCAAATGGATATCCAATAATAATACCCTTAATTTTGACAAAAACGCCGGCGACGCAACGGGGACAATGAATGCCCAAAATATTGCGACAAACAGCACTATTGCGCTTCCTCTTAACGCCTTTGTCAGAGCGGGCTATATTTTCACAGGGTGGGCGGCTTCTCAAAATGGAGAAGTAATATATACCAACGGCGCAGATTACAACATGGGCGCGCAGGCGAGCTATACTCTTTATGCCGTGTGGAGGGCAAATAATAACAATATTGTTTTCAATAAAAACGACGCCGCGGCGACGGGGACAATGAATAAACAAACCGCCGCGACAGGAGAAATTATTAACCTTTCCGCCGTGGGTTTTGTTAAAATCGGCTATACCTTTGCGGGGTGGGCGGAAACGCCTGCGGGAAAGGCTGCCTATGAGGACGGCGCGAAGTATACGGTCGGCACAAACGGCAGCTACACTTTATATGCCGTATGGGTAAGCGACAGTTATTGGCTTGTAACTTTTAATTCGCGGGGCGGAAGCGAAGTTGAAAGCCAAACTATACTAAGAGGAAATAAGCCTGTTCTGCCTATTGACCCGATAAGGGCGGGATATGTCTTTAACGGTTGGTATCGGGAGCTTTCTTGCGTAACGCTTTGGGATTTTGACAACAGCGTAAGCGGCAACATTATGCTTTACGCAAAATGGACGGCGAATAAAAACACGCTTAATTTTGACTCAAACGGCGGAAACGGGACTATGCCTTCCCTATCAGTTGATACTGACGGGATAATCGCCCTTCCTTCCAACGTCTTTACAAAAGCGGGTTATAAATTTATCGGCTGGGCGGTAAGCGCAGAGGGAGAGATTGCTTATCTTGACGGCGCAAAATACATTATGGGCGCGCAGGAAAGCTATACATTATACGCTCTCTGGGCTGCCTCTCAAAACTCTGTCGTCTTTAATAAAAACGCCGACGGCGCAACGGGAACGATGCAAAACATTTCGGCGGCGACGGGCGAAAATATAATTCTTTCAGCCAACGGCTTTACAAGGGCGGGTTATACTTTTGCGGGGTGGGCGGAAACGCCTGCGGGAAAGGTTAAATACCTAAACGGCGCAAACTATCTTATGGGCACAGAGTCAAACGTTACCTTATATGCCGTGTGGGTAAACAACGCTTCGTGGCTTGTTACTTTTGACGCGCAGGACGGAAGCGACGCGGTAAGCCAAACCGTTGTGCGCGGAAGCAAGGCAGCGGAGCCTGTTCCCCCGCCGCAAAGGGCGGGCTATACTTTTGCGGGGTGGTATAAAGAACCTTCCTGCATAACGGCTTGGAACTTTGACGACGCGGTAACAGATAACACGCTGCTATACGCAAAATGGAACATAAACAGCAATATCGTTGTCTTTGACAAAAACGCGGATGATGCGGCGGGCGAAACGGTTGGCATGTCCGCCGCGACTGGCGAAACAATCATTCTTACCCTTAACGGTTTTACAAGAGCGGGTTATACCTTTGCGGGGTGGGCGGAAACGCCTGCGGGAAAGGTTAAATATCTTGACGGCGCAAGCTACATGATGGGCGCGGATGCCAATTATACTTTATACGCGGTATGGGTAAGCGAAACTTCATGGCTTGTAACTTTTGACGCACAGGACGGAAATGAAGCGATAAGCAAAACCGTTACGCGCGGCGGCAAGGTAACGGCTGTAATCCCCGCGCCGCAAAGGGAGGGTTATATATTGGTTGGTTGGTATAAAGAACCTTCTTGCCTAACCCTTTGGAGCTTTGACGACCCCGTAACGGAAAATATTATTTTATACGCCAAATGGACGGCAAATACAAATGCTATTGCCTTTGACAAGAACGCCCCCGACGCAATGGGAAATATGGCAAATCAGCTTGCCGTAACGGGAGCTATTATTACCATTCCCTCTAACGGCTTTACAAGAGCCGGCTATACATTTGCGGGGTGGGCGGAAACCGCAGGGGGCGGCGTTGTTTATGCCGAGGGCGCAAATTATACCATGGGCGCGCAGACAAGCTATACTTTGTTTGCGGTTTGGAATGCAAATACAAACTCCGTTATCTTTGACAAGAACGCCCCTGACGCAATAGGTAATATTAGCAGCCAGACAATAAAAACCGGCGGCAGCGCGGCTTTGGCAGCCAATGTCTTTTCAAGAACGGGCTATACATTTGCGGGGTGGGCGGTTATCCCCGACGGCGGAGTTAAATACATTGACGGCGCAAGTTATACTATGGGTGCAAACGCGTCATATACGTTATACGCGGTATGGGTAAACGCAGATTCTTGGCTTGTTTCTTTTGACCCTCAAAACGAAAGGGCGGTTACAAAGCAAGTTGTAGCCAAAAACGGCTACGCGTCAGAACCTGCCGCCCCAATAAAATTAGGCTACACCTTTAACGGATGGTTTAAAGAAGGTTCCGCCGTTGCTTGGAACTTTACCGCAAACCAAATTACCTCAAATATTACCCTTTACGCCAAGTGGACGGCAAACAAATATACCCTCACATATAACTCAAACGGCGGAAGCGGCGGCATGACGGGCAAAAGCGGTTTAACCGTTGGCACCGAAATTACCTTAACTTCATGCGGCTTCGGAAAGGCGGGATATACTTTCGGAGGGTGGTCTTTAACGGCAAACGGCATAAAAGCATACGACGACCAAGCCGCTTTCACAATAGGAGCCGCCGACGTTACGCTTTACGCCGTATGGATTCCAAAAAATAATTCAATAGTATTTAATGCTAACACCGCCGACGCGGTAACGGGAACCATGCCAAACCAAACCGTCGCTACGGGTGAAACAACCGTCCTTTCTTTAAACGCTTTTGTCCGTGCGGGTTATACCTTTGCTGGTTGGGCTGTAACAGCGGAGGGCGGAGTAGTGTATGCCGACAGCGCGGACTATACTATGGGGACAAGCGGCGTCAATACGTTATACGCCGTTTGGATAAGCGACGCCTCATGGCTTGTAACTTTTGACTCGCAAGGCGGAAGCGCCGTTGCGGCTCAAACGATAAAAAGAGGAAACATAGCTGAAAATCCCCCCGCCCCCACCAGGACGGGATATACCTTTATTGGCTGGTTTGAAGCGGGTTTTGATACTTCTTGGGACTTTAATGCCCCCGTAACGAAAAATACCCTGCTTTATGCTAAATGGCAAACAATTACATATACCCTTTCATTTGACATTAACGGCGGGGACAGCGGAACTATGAGCGCTATGCCGCTTGCAACGGGCGAAACAACCGCTCTCCCATCCAACGCATTTGTAAGAGCGGGCTACACCTTTATGGGCTGGTCCACAATGCCATACGGCGAAAAAGAATACGGCAACAGGGCGTCTTTTACAATGCCGGGCAATGACGCGACGTTATATGCGGTATGGACAATTAAAAATTACACCGTATCTTTTAATTCAAAAGGCGGCGGCAGCGTTTCAAGTCAAACGGTGGAATATGGCGGCACCCTGCCGCGCCCCGCAAACCCAACGAGAGAAGGGTATTTCTTCGGCGGGTGGTATAAGGAAACCGGCTGCATTAACGAATGGAATTTCTATACCGACGCGGTAACGGGCAACACCACGCTTTACGCAAAGTGGGACAGCGCAACCGCCGCGGTATATTATACTATTACCTTTGTTTCAAACGGCGGAAGCGGCGTTTCAAGTCAAACGGTATTAAGGGAGGAAAAAATTACGCAGCCCGCTTCTCCCGCAAAAACAGGCTTTACATTTGCGGGGTGGTATATTGAACCCTACTTTACAACAGAGTGGAATTTCACGGCAAACACCGTAACGGGCAACGTTACGCTTTACGCAAAATGGACCGTAAAGCAATTATTCGGTTACGTTTAATACGCAGGGCGGAAATTCAATTGACGGTCAAACAATAAAGCACGGCGAAAAAGCCTTGCGCCCCACATCCGACCCCGTAAAAGAGGGTTGCGCCTTTGCAGGCTGGTATAAAGATTCGGCTTGCACGCTTTTATGGAACTTTGAAACGGAAAAAATAACGGGCGACGCCGTAATCTACGCGAAGTGGAGCGCAAACTCCAATACAATTATATTTGACAAAAATTCCTTAGACGCAACGGGGAATATGGACAGCCAAACCGTTGCAACGGGCGCAAGCGCAAACCTTTTAGCTAACGGTTTTATAAGAACAAACTATGTCTTTTCCGGTTGGGCTTTAACACCCGGCGGCGAAAAGCAATATGACGACGAAGCGCTGTTTACAATGGGTTCTGAGGAAAGCGTAACTTTATACGCTTTATGGACGCTCAATACGCACGTAGTTTCCTTTGAGTCAAACGGCGGAAGCGAAATTGAAAGTCAAACTGTAACGCACTTAAACAAAGCGGAACAGCCCGCGCCCTCCCCCGCCAAAACGGGTTATATCTTTGCGGGCTGGTATAAAGAAGCCACTTTGACAACGCAGTGGGACTTTTCAACGGATACCGTAAGCCAATCCGTCACTCTTTGGGCAAAATGGACCGCCGCCTCCAACACCGTTGTATTTGACAAAAATGCTTCCGAAGCTACCGGCACTATGGAAAACCAAACTATTTCCACCGACTCGACCGCGACTCTTACCCTAAACGCTTTTGTCAGGGCGGGTTATACCTTTGCGGGTTGGGCTACTAGCGCAGAGGGCGAAATTGTTTATGCCGACGGCGCAAGTTATGTAATGGGAACAAGCGGAATTACGCTTTACGCAAAATGGACCGTAAATAACAACACTCTAATATTTGATAAAAACATTTCCGGCGCGACGGGCAGTATGGCGAACTTAACAATTGCCACAGGGGCAAAAGCCGATTTAACCCAAAACTCCTTTGCAATGGCGGGCTACGTCTTTACAGGTTGGAATACACAGCCTGACGGAGCGGGAACTCCTTATGCCGACAAAGCGGAGTTTATTATGGGCGCAAGCGCAAGCGTGACGTTATACGCCCAATGGAGAGCGTTAGATTATACAATAAGTTACAATTTAGACGGCGGAACAAATCACGCCGGCAACCCTTCAACCTACACAACGGAAACGGCGGCTATCACCCTGCAAAATCCCTCAAAAACAGGCTATATTTTCAAAGGTTGGACGCCTGAGGGCACAATAGCAAAGGGCAGCACGGGCAATAAGGAATTTACCGCCGCGTGGGAAGAGGTAGTTTATACTGTTACATATAATTTAAACGGCGGAACAAACCACGCGGGCAATCCTGCAAGTTATACCGTTGAAAGCACTGCAATTACCTTACAAACGCCTGAAAAGGCAGGCTATACTTTCGGAGGCTGGTTTACAACGGAAGCGTTTACAACGCAAATAACTTCCCTTGCTGGCGGCGAAGTCGGCGACGTTACCCTTTGGGCAAAATGGAATATTGTAGAATATACTATAACTTACGTTTTGGGCTTAAACGGCGTAAACGGCGAAGACAACCCCGTAAGCTATACCGTTGAAACGGCTGAAATTACTTTAACCGCGCCCGCAAGGGCAGGCTACGGCTTTGCCCGCTGGGAAGACGAAAGCGGCGCTGCCGTAACGGGAATAGCAAAGGGCAGCACGGGGAACAAAACATTTACGGCGGTATGGAGCTCCGCCCTGTCTTATACCATTACATATAATTTAAACGGCGGAACAAACCACGTCGGCAACCCTTCAACCTACACAACGGAAACTGCGGCTATCGCCCTGCAAAATCCTTCAAAAACAGGCTATGTTTTCAAAGGCTGGACGCCTGAGGGCACAATAGCAAAGGGCAGCACGGGGAACAAGGAATTTACCGCCGCGTGGGAAGAAATTATTTATACCATTACATATAATTTAAACGGCGGAACAAACCACGCCGGCAACCCTTCAACCTACACAACGGAAACGGCGGCTATCACCCTGCAAACTCCCTCAAAAACAGGCTATACTTTCGGCGGGTGGTTTACAACGGCGGCGTTTACAACGCAAATAGCTTCCCTTGCGGGCGGCGAAGTCGGCGACGTTACCCTTTGGGCAAAATGGACGGCGGACAGCAAAACATTCACCCTTTACGCTAATTATGTTGACGCGGGGTCACCTGCTGTCATAAACTCCTACACAAATGAAGAAATAACCCTTGCCGACAATATTTTTGCCAGAGCGGGTTACACTTTCATATATTGGACGGCGCAGGCGGACGGCGGCGGAACAAAGTATTATGCGGGAGAAAAGTTTGTCGTAAACGCTAATAACGATATCAACAAGCTTTATGCGGTTTGGGCGGCAAACACAAATACTATTACCTTTGATAAAAACGCCACCGACGCAACGGGAACGATGGGTAACCAAACCATAGCCACCGACGCGACAGCAAATCTTAATGCCAACGCTTTTACAAGAAACGGCTACACCTTTGCGGGTTGGGCTAATAGCGCAGGGGGCGAAGCGGTTTATATTGACGGCGCAAGTTATAAAATGGGCGGTGCAAACGTTACCCTTTACGCTAAATGGGTCATTAACGAATTTACATACAGCCTCAACGGCGATAATGCGTCATATACTTTAACAGGTTACAATGGAAGCGCAACAACCATATCAATACCCTTCTCATATAACGGCAAACCCGTTACGGCAATGGGCATTAGCGCATTAGCGTATAATACAAGATTAGTAAATGTAATAATTCCAGACAGCATTACAAGCATTTCCGTTTTCGCATTTAGCGGTTGCACTAGCCTTGAAAGCGTAACAATACCCGGCAGCGTTACATATATAGGAATGGGCGCCTTTTACATGTGCACAAGTCTTAAAAGCATAATTATACCCAGCGGTGTTACAATCATACCCCAAGCCGCATTCACTGGCTGCACAAGCCTTGCAAGCATAAATATACCCAACGGCGTTACAAGCATAGGCAGTGAAGCGTTTAAGGGCTGTGCAAGTCTTACAACCTTAGTAATTCCCGACAGCGTTGCATACATAGACAATACTGTGTTTAGCGGTTGCACAAATATCACGTTTTATGCAGCAGCGGCTTCAAGGCCAAATAGCTGGGATGTTAATTGGAACTCCGACGCCCGCCCCGTCTATTGGGCAGGCGAATGGATATATGTTGACGGCGTGCCTACGCCCCTTAGAAACATTGTTTTTGACAAAAATGATTCTTTTGCAACGGGCAGTATGAATGTTCAGCAAATAGGGCAAGGCGCTACTGTTGCCCTTAGCTTAAACACCTTTGAAAGAGCAGGCTATACCTTTGCAGGCTGGGCGACAAGCGCTAGCGGCGGCGTAATATATACAAATGGCGCGGATTATGCAATGGGCAGCGCAAATGTTACGTTTTACGCCAAGTGGAGCGCAAACAGCAATACAATAACCTTTAACGCCAACGGCGGAACGGGAACAATGGGTAACCAAAGCATGGCTACCGACGCGACAGCAAATCTTAATGCCAACGCTTTTACAAGAAACGGCTACACCTTTGCGGGTTGGGCTACTAGCGCAGGGGGCGAAATTGTTTATGCCGACGGCGCAAGTTATGTAATGGGGACAGGCAGCGTCAACCTTTATGCGGTATGGAGCGCCGCGAGTCAAACCCTTACTTTCTACGCAAATAACGCAAGCGGCGCAACAGCCGCTCAAACCATAGCTACCGACGCGACAGCAAATCTTAACGCAAATACCTTTACAAAGTCAGGCTATACTTTCGTAGGTTGGGCATGCAATCCAACAGCTACCGAGGCTGAATATTCCGACGGGGCTTTATATACAATGCAAGCCGGCGGAGGCGCTTTGTATGCGGTTTGGACGGCAGAGGCAAAAACTCTAACTTTTAACGCTAACGGGGCGACGGGCGGAAGCACCGCGGATATACTTTCCAATACCGACAAAAACGTAACCCTCCCCTCTTGCGGCTTCACCAAAGAAGGTCATACTTTTAACGGCTGGAACACGGCGTCAAACGGAAGCGGAATGGCTTATTCTGTCGGCTCAACATACAAAATGACGGCAGGTGATAACGCGCTTTATGCGCAGTGGACGGTAAACCAATATACCTACACATTCTACGACGAGGACGGAATTACTGTATTAAAGACTGCAACGGCAGACTACGGCAGCGTTATTACCGCGCCAACTAACCCCACCAAAACGGCGACCGCGCAATACTCCTACGCCTTTGACAAATGGGAAGGCTTTACGGCGGGTATGACATTAGCGGGCGATATATCCTTTAAAGCAAAGTATGGCTCAACGGTGAATCAATATACCTATACATTCTACGACGAGGACGGCATTACAGTATTAAAGACTGCAACGGCAGACTATGGCAGCGTTATTACGGCTCCGGCTAGCCCCGTTAAAACTGCGACCGCGCAATACTCCTACGCATTCACGGGCTGGGATAAGGCTGTTCCCTCAACACTGACAAACAATATTACTTTTACAGCTCAGTATTCGCAGACGGTAAACCAATATACCGTTACATTTAACTCCCAAGGAGGAACGGCGGTTGCAAGCCAAAATATTTCTTACGGCAGTAAAGCAACTTTGCCCTCCCCTGCTCCCACAAGAGAAAACTATATCTTTGGCGGGTGGTATAAAGAGGCTTCCTGCACAAATGCATGGGATTTTGCAACTGACGCCGTAACGGGAGCAACTACTCTTTACGCAAAATGGACCGCTGTAATTTATACTGTTACGTATAATCTGGACGGCGGAACAAACCATGCCGACAACCCCGCAAACTATACCGTTGAAACAGCTGCCGTAACCCTTCAAAACCCGACTAAAACTGGTTATTCCTTTGTCGGTTGGGAAAATGAAAGCGGCAACCCCGTAACCGTCATAGCGGGAGGCAGCGCGGGGGACATTGCGCTTTACGCAAAGTGGGAGGTTCTTAGCAACAATATCGTAGTATTTGACAAAAATGCGTCTAATGCAACGGGAACAATGGAAAACCAAACCATAGCTGAGGGCACAAGCGCAAAACTTAATTCCAACGCATTTACAAGAAGCAATTACACTTTCGCAGGTTGGGCTTTAACCCCTGCGGGCGGGGTGGCTTACGATAACGAAGCAAGCTATACAATGGCAAGCTCGGGCGTAACCTTATATGCCGTGTGGAAAGCTTGGTCGGCAAGCAGCGTATTTGAGTTTACATATAACGGCAACGGCGGCTATACTTTAACGAACTACACTTACAATTGGTCGGTGGGCACAGACTTGGTAATCCCCGCAACTTATTCTAGCGGGGGCGGCTCAGCGCTGCCCGTTACTGCAATAGGTTATCAGGCATTTATGGGCAGCACATCTGTTACAAGCGTCCTCATACCAAACAGCGTTACAAGCATAGAACAAGGCGCCTTTTCCTTGTGCACAAAACTTAAAAGTGTAAATATCCCCAGCGGCGTTACAAGTATAGGCAGCAACGCGTTTCAAGGCTGCACAAGCCTTGAAAAAGTAACGATTGCAAGCGGCGTTACCCATACGGGCTACGGCATGTTTTACGGCTGCACAAGCCTTGCAAGCGTAAATATACCCAGCAGCGTTACAAGCATAGGGCAATTATCGTTTTACAAATGCGCAAGCATTACAAGCCTAGTTATACCAAATAGTGTGACTGATATAGGACAACAGGCTTTCGACGGCTGCACAAATCTTACAACCCTTACAATCAGCAGCGGTCTTATAAGCATAAGCGACCATGCGTTTTATGGATGCACAAGCCTTGAAAGCTTAACTATTCCAAACAGCGTTAAAAGCATAGGCAAAAATGCTTTTTCCGGCTGCATAAAACTTACAAGCCTAAGCTTACCGGGCAGCCTTACCAGTTTGGGAGAATCGGCTTTTAGTAATTGCACAAGCCTTACAAGCGTTATAATTGAAAACGGCGCTACCGTTATAGGGGGGTTTAAAGGCTGCACAAACCTTAAAAGCGTAACTATACCAAACAGCGTTAAAACCATAAGCGACTATGCGTTTCAAGGCTGCACAAGCCTTACAAACATAAGTATCGGCAGCGGCGTTACAAGCATAGGCAGATATGCGTTTGATGGATGCACGGGTCTTACAAGCATAGTTATTCCAGACGGGGTAACAGATATAGGGGCCTACGCAATTTATAATTGCACAAACATTACCATTTACGCCGAGGCGGCTTCACAACCAAGCGGCTGGCTGAGCGGCTGGAATACCAACGGCCGCACAGTCTATTGGGCAAATGCCTGGGAAATTGTTGACGGCGCGCCTAAACTTATTTATGGATTTTCCTATAATTCTGAAACTACAAGCTATATATTAACGGCATACTACGGCAGCGCGGCGAACTTAACACTACCGTCGGTTTATAACAAAAGATCCGTTGCGGCAATAGGCGAAAACGCATTTTATATGAACAGCAAACTCGTAAGCATTACTATACCTGACTCGATTACAAGCATAGGCAAAAGCGCGTTCCAAAATTGCACAAGCCTTGCGAACATAAGTATCGGCAGCGGCGTTGCAAGTATAGGTGAGCAAGCATTTTTTGCCTGCCCTATGCAAAACATCATTATACCGTTAAGCGTAACAAGCATAGGCGGCAATGCATTTAATTTTTGTGATAACCTTACAATTTACTGCGAGGCGGCTTCACGGCCCGAAGGGTGGAATACCAGTTGGAATTCAAGAGCCCGCCCTGTCTATTGGGCAGGCGAATGGGAAATTGTTGACGGCTTGCCTACGCCTGTCTATGAATTTACCCTGAACACAGACGGAACAAGCTATACTTTGTCAAAATACAACGGCAGCGGCGGGAGCATAACCATACCCTCTGCCTACAACGGCTTGCCCGTAACAAAAATAGGAGAAAACATATTTAAAAATAAAGCTTCGTTAATCAGCGTTGCAATTCCAGCTGGCATTACAAACATAGGCGCCTTTGCATTTTATGATTGTGCGAATCTTAAAAGTGTTACATTGGGAAGCGGGGTTGAAATTATAGGCAGCTTTGCCTTTGGCTCTTGCGTAAAACTTGCAAACATAAGCATTCCAAGCGGTGTTACCAGTATAGGATTCGGTGCTTTTAGCCTTTGTTCCAGCCTTTTGGAAGTAACTATACCCTACGGTGTTATAAGTATAGACGGTGAGGCGTTCTACGGATGCTCAAATCTAATAAGTGTTATTATACCCGACAGTGTTTCGCTTATGGGCGAAAGCGCTTTTGGCGCCTGCTCAAAGTTAAGTATTTATTGCCAATCCGAGCAAGAGCCGGCTCAATGGTCTTTTAATGGCAATGAATGGAATCCTTACCCTTGCCCAGTCTACTGGGCGGGAGAGTGGACGCTGGTTAGTGGCACGCCTAAGCCCGTATATGAATTTATAATAAATACAGACGGAACAAGCTATACTTTGTCAAAATACAACGGCAGCGCGGAAAGCGTAACAATACCCTCAACCTATAACGGCTTGCCCGTAACAAAAATAGGCGACGGCTCATTTGCCAGAAACGAAACCATTAGAAGCATAGCAATACCAAACGGCATAACAACTATTGGCAATTACGCGTTTGACGGCGTAAACCTTGGAGAGCTAATAATACCCGACAGCGTGACCGGCATAGGAAGCTACGCATTTTTCAGCTGCTTAAATCTTGCTAAATTAACGCTTGGAAGCGGGGTTGAAAGCATCGGCGACTATGCGTTTGCAGAATGCGAAAAGCTTACCAGTGTCGTTATTCCAAACAGCGTTACAAGCATAGACGGTTATGCGTTCTACCTCTGTTCAAGCCTTAAAATATACTGCGAGGCGGCGTCAAAGCCTGACGGATGGGTCGCTGATTGGAACCCCGACGCCCGCCCTGTCTATTGGGGAGGCACATGGGCGCTTGTAAATGATATACTTATGGAAGCGACAGCGGCATCTAACTTCACATATGCTGACAACGGCGACGGAACATGCGTTCTGAATTCATACACGGGCACTATTGCAAATGTTGTCATTCCTTCCAGTATTAACGGCTTGCAAGTAAAAAGCATAGGCGCAAAGGCATTTTACAACAACCAAATAATCACAAGCGTTAAAATATCTGACGGCATCGTCAGCATAGGTCAAGAGGCTTTTTCATTTAACAGCATATTTTATAGTTCAAGCCTAACTAGCATAACTTTGGGAAAAAATGTTGTCGTTTTAGGTGAAAAAGCGTTTGACGGCTGCAAAAAAATTACCAGCATAGTTTTGCCCAGCGGCATTACAAGTATCAGTAATAACGCTTTTTCTAGTTGCAGCGGTCTTACAAACATAATTATCCCAAACAGCGTTACAAGCATAGGCGCCAGTGCGTTTTCTTACTGCACAAGTCTTACAACCATAATTATACCGAACAGCGTTAAAAGCATAGGCACCAGTGCGTTTTCCGGCTGCAATCTTACAAGCTTAACTATCGGAAGCGGTGTAACGTCATTGGATGCTAGCTTTGTTAATTACTGCACAAAATTGACATCAATAATAGTTGACACATCCAATACCGCCTTTAAATCAGTTGATGGAAATATTTACTCAAAAGATGGGACTGTTTTATGGAGATATGCTACTGGTAAAACGGCGGGCACTTTTGAAATACCCGTCGGCGTAACCGGCATAGGAGAATATGCTTTTAACAGTTGTACAAGTTTAGCAAGCGTAATTATACCCGACAGTGTTACAAACATTGGAGCAAATGCGTTTTACGGTTGCAAAAATATTAACAGCATAATTATGCCCGACAGCGTAAAGAATATTGGAGCAAATGCGTTTAGAAATTGCACGGGGCTTACAAACATAACTACGCCAACTAGCGTTACAAGCATAGGCACAAGTGCGTTTGATAGTTGCACTGGGCTTACAGCCGCAACTGTTAAAAACGGCAGCATCGGCTCATCTGCGTTCAGCGATTGCACAAAGCTTGCAACTTTAACTCTTGAAAGCGGCGTTACAAGCATTGAGAACCGCTCATTTGCCAATTGCACAAGCTTGACTAATTTAACAATACCAAATACTGTTAAGACAATAAGCGATTGGGCATTTATTGACTGCACAAAACTTGCAAATATAATATTTGAAAACGGCATTGAAAGCATTGGATACGGATCGTTTTCGGGATGTAATAGCCTTACTAGCCTAACTATACCAAACAGCGTTAAAAGTATAGGAGACTCTGCGTTTGCCAGTTGCACAAATCTTACATCCGCAACCCTAGGAAGCGGTGTCACGTCAATAAGAGAAGGATTATTCAAGGGCTGTAAAAAATTATTGTCAATAACGGTTAACGAGGGAAATACTGCCTTTAAATCAGTTGATGGCAACCTATATTCAAAGGATGGAACTGCCTTATGGGCATATGCCGCAGGAAAAACAGCCACATCTTTTGTTATTCCTAATACCGTAACAAGTATTAGCGGCTATGCGTTTTACGGCTGCACCAATCTAAAAAGCATAACAATACCAGACAGTATTACCAGTATAGGGATGCAAGCGTTTGCAAATTGCACAAGCATCACAAAAATCATTATTCCAATTAGCGTTACGCGCATAAGCTATTCTGCATTTATGAACTGCGCACAACTTGCGGTTTATTGCCGAGTGGCTTCACAACCCAGCGAATGGATTAGCACTTGGAATACAGGGGTACTTTCAACAACATGGGGGTATACTGGCTCCTAACCCATTTTTTGGTTGCAAAATTAAATCCACTTTTTTAAACCCCCTCCTTTGAGGGGGTTTTAATTTTGTAATTTATAAATAGCGTCTTGCGGATATGCCTTTGGTTTTATTGGTGCAATATGCCGCTTTGAGCGCTTTTTGGCGAGCTATTTTATTTATACGCCCCGCTTTTTTGCGTCTATCTCGGCATAATTTTTGAGTTATTCTTTCCGTCCCTATTTTATTGCGCTGATTAAAGTTGCGGTCGTTATGCCTCTTTATTTTTGCTTAGTTCAAGTAAACTTTTGCTATTTAATATTGCGCCTCAAAATAAGCTTTGCCGTGCGGCGCTAGGAAACGAAGGCAGCAGGTTTTAAATAAGTCAAAACGATTAAGAAAGCGTGAATGTTTGCGGAAAAATGCGAAAAAGGCTGCAAATTAGATTTATTTTTAATTTTGAAGCTGTATAATGCTATCAATTTCAAAGCGCGGTCATCTTGACGGCTTTAAACGAGGTGAATATATGAAAAAACTCTGGCTCATTCTGGCGGTTGTGCTTTTATGTCTGCCCGCACTCGCTTCCTGCAACGGATTTGTCAACGGCGGCGACATATTGGGCGGCGGCGGCACCGTTGAAGAAACCCCCTCCGAACAGGACAATGAAACGGCAAAAAACATTGAAACTGTCGTAAGCGGTTTAACGCAAAGCGAAGTACCCCTTGCCCTGCCCTCCGACGCAGTTCCGATAACGGGCGCAACGGAAATAACGGCAAGCGGCAACTATGTTTTAAGCGGCGAAATTACACTCAGCGGGTCGGCTCAAATCAAGGTTTCCGCAAAAAACGTTGTGCTTTATTTTAACGGAGTAACTATTAACAAAAACGGAGACAAAAAAGTTGTAAACTGCAAATACGACACTGTAATTGTTTTGGTTGAGGGCACTTCAAATACAATTACCACAACTTACGACGACGTTGACGCAATAGGAAGCGACAAAGCTCTTACTGTTTTGGGCAAAGGCGCCTTGACCCTTTGGGCGACGGACGACGCGTTATCGTCAGAGGGTGCTTTGACGGTTATAGGCGCTAAAATTAATGCGACGTCATCGGGCGGACATGCCTTAAAGGGCGAAAGCGTCATAATTAAAGACGCATCAATTACAACAAACACCGCGGACAAAGACGGCGTCCATGCCGAAATTGACTACGACGGCATAGATTCCGCGCCCCTTTTCACTTTGGAAAAAGGCTATGTCTATATAGAAAATTCCACCCTGACCGCAACTTCTTCAAGCGGCGGCGACGGTATTTCCGCCGACACTTTTGTTTATATTCTAAGCGGCAGCTTTACCATTAAAACAAATGGCGGCGCGCCTGCAACCATTACGGAAACTTCTTCCGACAACGGCGAGGGCAAAGGCATTAAGGCGGGGGCGATAGATTACACGCTTTCAAGCGACCCCAACACGGAAATTGACCTTACCAAGGGCGATTACGCCATTTATATTTTAGGCGGCGTCTTTAATATCAACGCCAACGACGACGCTATCCACAGCGACGCTTATATCTTTATAACGGGGGGCGTCTTTGACATTGCAAGCGGCGACGACGCTATCCACAGCGAACTGCTGCTTAAAATTAGCGGCAAAGACACCATGATAAATATCAGCAAATGCTACGAGGGCATTGAGTCTGCCAAAGTGGAAATAAGCGGAGGAACAATTACCCTTACTTCAACTGACGACGGAATCAACGCCGCCGACGGAACGGAAAATATCCCCGGCAAATCCAACTCAAATTGTTATATTATAATTTCCGGCGGAACAATTACCGTCAACTCGGGCGGCGACGGCGTTGACTCAAACGGCACGGTGCTTATTTCAGGCGGAACGCTGAATGTCCACGGTTCCACGAGCGGCGCCGACGCTTCTTTGGACTCTGACGGCGGCATTTTGGTGACGGGGGGCGATTTGTTTGCACTAGGCTCTTACGCAATGGTGGAAACGCCAGCCAAAAACTCGACGCAATACGTCGTTTCTTTCGCCTCGCAAAGCAATATCGCCGCGGGAACAAACCTGTCGCTCGTCAACTCCGACGGCGAAACGATTTTGATGCTTACCGCCGTTAAAAGTTGCAGGTCGGTAATAATAAGCAGCGAGCAGCTTAAAAAGGGCGAAACTTATTATATCTACGGCGGTTCAACTAAGCTTGCGGCTTTTACCGTGTCAAGCATTATTACTACCGTGGGCACAAGCTCTTCAACTACCGACCCCGGCGGCAGACCGAGATAACAATAACTTTGTAAAACTTTTGTGCGGGATATGTAAAAAGCCGCGCAAAGCGCAACCTAGCGGAAAAAAACGGCAATTTCTAATCCGCGCGGTTTAAACAAAAAGCCTTTGTGCCGAAAACAATAATTTAAGCGGAAAATCCCATTAAAAGCAAAACTTTCTTAACGGGCACCCCCTCTACTGCAACTAATGCATAAACCTATTTAAATTAAATCTACAAGGGGGTTAAACGGGGATATAAAAATCTTTCGTCTTTTAACCATAGAAGTAACAAAAACCCCGTTGGCTTAACGGAATAAAAACCCTGTAAAACATATAAAACCCTCCCCGAAAAAACCCCCGAAAAGAATTGCCCCCTAAACCGCAGTCTGCGTTTTTTAGTAAAACCTAACCAAAACAAAAAATTACCCCCAGAACCTGCGCGTTAAAGGAGAATTCAAAAAGAGCCTTACAAAATAAGGCTCTTTACTTTTTTGCGCCAGCTTTTATTACCGCGGTGCGGGGGACGGCGTAATTTTGTAATTTAAAAAGCCGCTTATTAAAGCGTTTCTGTCCACAAGGGAGACTTTTGCCCTAAACGCGCGCCGCGCAGCTTCTTTGGTAAAATAGCCGTTGGTAATTATCATTACATCATCGCAGGGGTAATATTTAAGCGCCGCAAGCGCCCCCTCAACAATATCTGTGTCAAGCAAAGCGCCGCCGTTGACTTGGCGGCAGCGAATGGCGGTAGCGACCCCAGCGCGCTCAATTATTAAATCTGCGCCGTAATCGTCCACAACGGGCGTAAATCTGACGTCGTAACCTTTAAGCTGAAAAATCTTGCAGATATAAAACTCAAACTGCAAGTCGTCCATTTTTTCAAGTTCCAACAGCTTTTGCTCCGCCGTCTGTTTGGGCAGGCGGTCAAAAACCCCGTCGTAGCTTATTTCGGGCACATTAAACTCATCTAAAATCTTATATTCCCCCGCGTCATTTGTGTTTTCAGCGCGGAAAATCTCTTTTTCTTTCTTCTTCTTTCCGAATATCATTATCTTACCGCCTAATATCTAATTCAACTTTCCGCAGTTATCATTTTACTGCCTTATACCCGCCCGTAACGCCGCATTTAACGCCTTATTTTATCCCAAAAAACTTAGTTTTGCAGCTTCTAACAGCAAAACGCATACTCTTGCCGACGCTAATGCAAACTTGTGTCGTTTTCTTTATAATAATTTGCCCGCTGTTCCGTTTACGCCTCTATCGCACACTTAAATCCCTTGCTTATTTTTTGAGCTTGCGCATCTTTACGGCGATATACAAGCAAATAATTTTTTTAAGCTTTCTGTCGCCTTATGCTTGCCGCGCCTTTGCGGCGGCGAAATTATCCTTAAATAATCTCCGCTTTACAGCTTTCATAAAGCGCGATTGCCACAGCAGAGGGCAAGTTTAGGCTGTCAATGCGGTCGCCGTGAGCTATTTTTACGCTTTGACCCAAAGAAAGAAAGCTGTCGGGCAGCCCCCTTGCCTCATTGCCGAAAATAAGCGTAAAGGGAGTTTTAATATCCGTTTCCTTTAAGCTTGAAGCGCCTTTGAGCATAAAGGGATAAAGGTTTTGGCAGCCGTTTCCGCTTAAATAGTCCTCAAAATCGTAAAAATGCGAAATATTAAGGGAAAACACCGCACCCATAGAAGCGCGCACCGTTTTGGGGTGGTATTCGTCGGCGCCCTCGCCTATTAAAGCCAAATTGACGACGTTAAAGCCAAGCATGGTGCGCATAATCGTGCCCAAATTGCCCATATCGGAGGGGTTCACAAGCGCAATATGGTTTGCGCCCGTTTGCAAAGGCGCGTATAGCTTTTGAAATTCCCCCGCTATAAAAACATTCTCTTTGGCGCTAAGGTTTTCAATTTTTCTGTTGGCGGTTTCAACGGGAATACCCAAGCTTTCCGCCCTGTTCAGCAGCTCTTCAACCTCTTTGGTGCGAACAAGCTTTTCGTGTATAATAACGCGCGTCGCGCATTGCGGACTGTTAAGCAAAAGCTCGTATGTCGGGAATGCGCCCAAACTGTAAGAAATCTCGTCCTCTCTGCCGTATTTACTCATAAAACTATTTTAACACAACAAAGCGGCATTTTCAATATTTGCATTAAGAAATAAAAAGGCGCAGCAAAAAGTTTTTTAAAAAATAGTTTATGCCCCTTCACATAGCTTGATTTTTAAAACAAATTTAGATAAACTAATAAAAAAGAGGCGAAGTAAAATGACTGACAAAAAAGAACTGAAAGAAAAATACAAAGAGCTTAAACCCGACATGGGCGTTTATGCCTATAAATGCCTGCCTACGGGCAATGTTTATTTAGGCGTAAGCCAAAATGTAAACGCAGAAATAAACAAAACGACTTTCCAGCTCAATTTCGGCGGATATGTTCAAAGTGCAAATCTTCAAAGCGACTGGGAAAAATACGGGCAAAGCGGTTTTGAAATAAGTGTTTTAGAAAGGCTGGAATACGGCAAAGACGCTTCAAAAACCGACTACGCCGACGACTTGCAGCTGCTGCGCGACCTCTGCGCCCAAAATATAAGCAATTTTAAATATATAAAATAACAAGCGGGCGTGAAAGTTTTTTCGCTTTATATCAAAGGGCGTAAAGCCTGATTATCCTTAACCCATATTTAAAAGCGGCGTTAATAAGAAAAAAATAGTATTTCTGTTGAGGTAAACAGCACGGAAAGTCCGTAGTATTTTGGAGTGCCACAGCAAGCCCATAACGACTAAAAAAGTATATACCCACATGACAGACGAATTGAAACAAAATGCCATTAAAACAGTTAGAAATATAACTGAGCACAGATGAAAAGTACACCTTTTAGTACACCTTTTAGTACACCTTTTTTTCGCCAAAAAAATAAAAAGCCCTAAAATAGGGCTTATTTTGGTAGGAATGAGTGGACTCGAACCACCGACCCCCACCTTATCAGGGTGGTGCTCTAACCAGCTGAGCTACATTCCTATATTTAATTTGCTCCCTTTACCGCTTTTGTGCCTTGTCTTACCCCGCTAAGGCGTAAACCACCTTATACTTGCGGGCGGCTCCCGTAAGCCACTCACCCGTGCAACTCGCTTTGCTCGTTGTCAGGGTGGTGCTCTAACCAGCTGAGCTACATTCCTATGTAAATGCGCCAAAAATCGGGGTTTTGGTGGAGATGAGCGGGATCGAACCGCTGACCCCCTGCTTGCAAGGCAGGTGCTCTCCCAGCTGAGCTACGCCCCCACTTTTCTGTTGTTGTCTGCTAAAACTTGTTTGGTGGGCCTAAGTGGACTTGAACCACTGACCTCACGCTTATCAGGCGTGCGCTCTAACCAGCTGAGCTATAGGCCCTTTTGTTTTAGCTTAAGGGCAGCACCCTCAAAACTAAACATTAACCAACGAATGTGCGTCGACTTGAAGTCTACGAGATATCTTACTATCTCATGTCTCCATAGAAAGGAGGTGATCCAGCCGCACCTTCCGATACGGCTACCTTGTTACGACT
>JAEWZT010000003.1 GCA_023458375.1 Bacillota bacterium | reverse complement strand
TGTTTGGGATAGTTATACTCGTAAGGTTTGTGCAATATGCAAATGCCCAAGAGCCTATACTTGTTACACTGTCGGGAATTGTTATTGAGGTAAGGCTTGAGCAGCCGTAAAATGCAGAGTCGTCTATGCTTGTTACGCTGTTGGAGATGGAAAAACTTACGTCGGTTTTACCTACTGCGTATTGTATAAGCGTCTTACCGTCTTTTGTATAAAGATTTCCGTTTATAGATTTATAGTGCTCATTATTTTGTGCAACAGTAATTGATACAAGCTTTGTGCAACCGTAAAATGCATAGGAATCTATACTTGTTACGCTGTTAGGTATTGTGATAGAGATAAGGCTTGTGCAATTATCAAATGCCTTATGACCTATACTTATTACGCCGTTTGGGATGGTTATATTTGTAAGTTGTGTGCAACCAGCAAATGCCCAAGAGCCTATACTTGTTACAGCCTTTCCGTCGTATTCCAGGGGAACGGCTACTTCCGTCTCCCTCCCTATAAACTTTTTAACTTCGTATGTCCCGTTATATAATTGGGACCATTCAAAACTTGTTACGGCGGTAAGGGCAACAAACTTTGGGTATAGCGTAAAGTCGTAAGAGATAACCGTATCAAAATCAAAAGGCTGTGTTAAATCTAAATCCTTATACCAGCCTACAAAATAATCGTCTCCCTTGGTGGGGCTTTGAGGCAAAGAAGCTTTATCTCCGCCCCGCACGGTTTGTTGGGAAATGAGCGTTCCGTCGGTGTTTTTGAAGTTAATGATATAAGTTTTATTGGGATTAGGCTGTTCTGTCCACTTGGCGTAAAGGGTTATTCTTTGGGTTATTTCGGTATTGAAGTCAAACTCTTCCCCCTCGTTACAGTCTTTGCTCATATACCACCCGCCAAATATGTAACCCTTTCTTGTAGGGGCGTCGGGCTCGGTTGCTTTTCCGCCCTCTTGGGATAAGGTTTGGTTTATTACAGCGCTGCCGCCTAGGGAATTGAAGGTAACTTTCAGACCCGCTTCTTCGCAGCCAGTAAAAATAACTAGGATAAGCAGAAATATTACAATGATTAAAGCTATTTTAGATTTTTTCATTAAAACCCTCCGTATATATTATTTATGCTGCTTTTGTAAGGCATTGAGTATTCAATAAATAAGTTTTACAAAAGCAATAATGTCGTTAAAAAGTCTGTAACTGCAAGCGGAAACTATGCAAGGTGAGATATATACTTTAATTGTATCTTCTAGCGCAAAAATGTCAAGATATAAAAATAAATTTGATTACTTTAATAGCAAATGTTGAAAGACGGTGAAAACGGATTTCACAATATCGGAATAAAGCAGCGCGAAATATATTGATAATTGTCGCTTTTTTTGTTATAATGTTTTTTACAAACAAAAGGAGCAAAAATCAAATGAAATTGTGGACAAAAATCCTTTGCATCGTGCTTGCGGTAGCGCTTTTCGCGGGGAGCGCAATTACAATTTTTTACCACCTGTTATAATGAAAAAAATCTTTGCGCTATCCCTTGCCATAATTTTATCGCTTGCGCTTTTTCTTTTTCCGCTGGAACAGGCTAAGGCGGAAAGCGTCGCCGTGCGCTTTGTCAGTGCCAAAGACATAGTGGTCTTTGGGGAGAGGTTTTATGTGCTTGACGACATAGGAAACGGAACGACGGTAATACATAGCTTGGATTTAGAGGGCAGCGAAATAAAGTCTTATATATTAGAGGGCAGCTTTTTTAATTTTTATCTTTTGACGGTTGAAAACGAGGAAGATAAAAACGAAACCCGCGTGTTTTTGCTAAACGAAAGCGGCATTTTTTACGCTGATTTGCAAGAAGAGAGCGGCTTGACGCTTATTAAATGCATTGACGCCGACGGACAATACAGCATAAACCAAAAAGGGCTTGCGGTATACGGCTACGGCGGAAGCTTTTTTGCTTTTTACATAGCTTCGGCGGAGGGAAACGATTATTTATACAGGGTAAACTTATCCCTTGCTCTTGATTACTCAATTCTTGAAATTACTTCGGGCAAAGCCAATCAGCTTGTAATGCAGGATAAAAGCGTATACGTCGCAACAACCTCAAAAATAGTAAAATACGAAATCAATTCGGTAAACGCCCTTTCGCCGGCGCAAACCCACAAAAACGCGGGGGCGGAAATTATTGTCGCCGAAGCGTGGCAAAGAGTCAACAACGTTGAAAAAGACGTAAAAAGCGTTGACGAAAGCGGCGTAAATATTGCCTGTTTAAAAATAGCAAGCTACTTTAAGGCGGGGGAAGAGGAAAAACTTTTCTATTTCGCGTTGTGTAACGACAACAAGATTTATAAGTATTTCACCAATTCCGCCACTCAGCATCAAAACAGAAAATATACAAAAGTTGAAACGTTTTTACTCGGCACCGATACGATAATCGCAAGCGCCCCGCAAGAACAGGATATAACGGGGTGGGAGATTGTAAGCTGCGGCGGTTATCCCTCCGACTACATTTATATGTTTAAATCTGACGGTTCGGGACAGCTTGAAGAAAAAAGCGTTACGCAGGGCATAAACCTCGCGGGCGGCGAAATCTTAGTTAGAATAAAAACGTCTTTGCCCACCGACAGATACGACTATGTTTACTACAAGGGCAAATACGGTTTTGTGGAAAAAGGCGCGCTGCAAGATATTACAAACGACTATAAATATTTTGCAACGGGCAAGGTGGTATCCAACGACTTTGTATATTCCCTGCCCCATGCCGACAGCACAAATTTTTCCGTTGAAAGAAACACCCAACTAAAAATCACGAAGTTTTTGCAGCTTTGGGGAGAAAAATGGTATTTTGTTTCCTTTGAGGTTGGAGGCAAAACGCAAAGCGGCTGGATAAGGCAAAGCGGCGTAACGGCAATAGTTGCGGAAAACAATCAAAGCGCCGTAGGGATATATAAAGTCAACCCGCCTATCGGCAAAACGGTTGCGGTTTACAAAGACGGGGGAAAAAGCGCTTTTGTCATTGACGGCGCAGAAATTACTTTGGGGCTAGGCGAAAGAGTTACGCTTTTGCAAAAGGGCGATGATTACTGCAAAATACAGTTTTCACGGGGCGGCACGCAATACATAGGCTACATTCAAACGCAGTATTTACTCGAAGGAGGGCTTACGACGACGGCTCTTTTGGGAATCGCGCTTTTAGCGGTGGTAGCCGCCGCGACGCTGTTTTTAATTATTATGGCAAAGCGCAAAAAAGCGCACAGTAAGACGCATAACGCGACGCGGGAAAGCAAATAAAAAATAAAACTTTGCCTTTGCGCCGCTGTATGGTAAATGCGAACGCAGGCAAGGAATAAACAAAAAAGCAAACGTTTTCAAGTAAATTATTTAAGCCAAGAGGAAAAACAAACCGCTAATAGGGAAAAATACGCGGCAACTTGCAATAATAATAAACACAAACAGCAAGACTGTATTTTTAGCAGACAAAACGATAATATAAAAATGTCCCGCAGACTAAACTTTTGCGGGATATTTTATTGTGTTTTTGGCGTTATAAACTTGTTTTCGCGCGGTTATTATTATATTGGGTGGGTTTAGATTGCCGCCTAAACCCAAATCAAGCCAATATATATTCTTTAATTTAAAAAAGCAGCCGCTTTAATTTTTGTTAAAGGGGCTGCTTTATGTATTTTATTTGCGATAGATTTTTATAATCAATAGCTTTAAAAACGTTATCTAACGCTCTCAAAGACTTTATCAATCCTTTAAAAGCTCCTCGCACAGTTCTGAAAGCGTTTGGTTTACCGCCGTCAATTCCGACAGCTCCACAACGTGCTTTATTTGCCTGTCGCCGTAGTCGCTTTCAAGTGTTGCTACCGTAGCCATAGTGGCTTGGTCTTTGACGATAGAAAAAGCTACCTGCGGAACTTCTTTTGCCGTATTTTCATTTTGTTTTAAAGGCGCGCGCGAAAAAACTCTCTTGCGCAAACCCGGTCTGCTTAAATCCCTCATTTAACGCCGTTCCTGGCCTTAAACAAAAATTCCTCTTTTACGGCGTAGAGCTTATCGGATAAGTCAACTTTATAAGTTTCGCTCTTGGTGTTTCGGGTGTGTTCCTCCCAAAACATAGCCAAACTTTTTTTGGTATTGCTTTGCAAGCCCTTCATATCGGGCAAATTGTAAACAAGCTTGCCCCTTTCAATTATTGTGCGCATCAAAGGAAGGGCATAAAAGTTTGTCAAAGTCAGCCTCTTCCACCTTTCTACGGGGTGGGTAATAGTTAACGGTTTGCTTTCGTCAATAACCTCGTCATAGAGGCAAATAAGGTCTGCAACTGCTTTATCAGAAGCTTTGTCCATCAAGCGGTAATAGGTTTTTCTGCCGGGGTTTGTCGTTTTGACGGGGTTGTCGCTTACTTTCATTTTGGGTATATACCCGCCGTTTTTGCCTTTTAGCGCGGCAAGTTTATATACACCGCCCAAACTGGGCGTATTAAAGCTTGTTATAAGCCTTGTCCCCACGCCGTAAACGTCAATTTTTGCCCCCTGCGTGTTAAGGTCGGCGATTACGTATTCGTCTAAATCTCCCGATGCAAAAATCTTGCAGTCGGAATGCCCCGCATCGTCAAGCATAATGCGCGCTTTTTTGGAAAGATAGGCTAAGTCGCCGCTGTCAAGCCTTATCCCCGTAGGTTTAAGCCCTTGCTTTTTCATTTCGTCAAAGACTACTATCGCATTGGGAACGCCGCTTTTAAGGGTGTCGTAGGTGTCAACCAAAAGCATACAGTTTTTGGGATAAAGATTTGCGTATGCCCTGAACGCTTCAAGCTCGTTGCTAAAAGACATCACCCAACTGTGCGCATGGGTGCCCTTTGGCATAAGGTTAAGCATTTGGCTTGAAAGCACATTGCTTGTGCCTACGCAACCCGCTATAACAGAAGCTCTCGCGCCGTAAATTGCGGCGTCGGGCGCCTGCGCGCGGCGCAAACCGAACTCCAACACGGCGGCGCTTCCCGCGCTGCGGCAAACCCTGTTTGCCTTTGTTGCTATAAGCGTTTGAAAATTAACGATACACAGCAAGGCGCTTTCAACTATTTGCGCTTCAATTATGGGCGCTTCCACCGTCAAAATCGGCTCATAGGGAAAAACTACCGTCCCCTCTTCTACGGCGTAAATGTTTCCGCTAAACTTAAAATGCAGTAAGTAGTTCAAAAACTCCTCGCTCATTTCCTTAGTTTGGCGAAGATACTCTACGTCCTCTTTGTCAAAATGCAAGTTTAAAATGTATTCTATCGCCTGTTCAAGCCCCGCCGCGACGGCGTAACTGCTTTCTTCGTTGGGGCGGTAAAACAAATCAAAGACGGCTAGGGTATCTTCCATGCCCAGTTTAAGGTAGCCGTTGCTCATTGTAAGTTCGTAGTAGTCGGTAAGCATTGACAGGTTTCTGTTGTCTTTAACCAAGGTTTTTTCTCCTTCTCGTAAATAGCGACGCTATTTCTTTGCGATACATTATAATCAAACGGATAACCGCCAAAACAATTGCTATGACGGAAACCGCCTGTGAAATTCTGATATTTGTTTCAATAAACCTTTGATTTACAAAGTCGGGTATAGTCAAATATAAGCTGTCCGTCCTAAACCCTTCAATAATCAAGCGCGCCGTGCCGTAATAAATGCCGTAAAACATTAAACACCACCCGTCGCGGTAATGCTTGCTGCGCAGCATTAACAGGCAAATGACAAAGCCTATAAGGGTTAAGATGCTTTCATAAAAGAAAGTCGCCTGATACCAGCTTCCGTCCACCAAAACGCCGTAAGGGAACCATTGTAGGTTGGGATTGGTAATTAAATTGCCGTGCGCCTCGCCGTTTATAAAGTTTCCCCACCGCCCCATGCTTTGCGCAATTAAAACGCCCGGCATCATAGTGTCAACAACTTCCAAAAAGTTTTGCTTTTTAATTTTTGTAATTGTCCATACGACAAGGTAGCCTATTATTACGCCGCCGTAGATGCCCAGCCCGCCGTTGCGTATTGCGAAAAAGTTTTCAAAAGTCCAACTGCCCACAAACTGCACCCAATGGACTTTGTTGGGGTCGGGGAAGAGAAGATAATATACGCGCGCGCCCAAAATACCGGCAGGAATGGCGAAAACCGCATAATCAAATACGGCGTCGTAGGGAAGCCCCTTACGCATTAACAGCCAAGAGCATATCAAAATAGCCGCGCACATGCCCGTAGCGATAATTATGCCGTAATAGTAGACTGTAAATCCCCCTATGACTATTCCTCTGTCAACAAATTCAATGAACATTAAAAACTTCTCCAAACGGGCTATTGAGTAAAATTATACTACCGCGGTATTATTATGTCAATTTTATTAACTTAAAGCAGGGACTTTTAAAAAATAAATTTAAAACGGTAAAAAACTTCAATCGGCAATAAACACAAACAAAAGTTATTGCCGTTACCTAAGCTGCGCACTCAAAAAGGTTGGCGCTGTTAAATACTTCACGATATTTTTTGCCGCAGTAACGCGCAAACTTCGCCGCCCTTTCCTTCAAAACATAGTATATTCTTGCAAAAAGATTTAGAAAGCACAAACTCAATCGCAAATGTGCGGCAAGGTTTTAATCCGCAAGCAATACTTTTAACCGTCAAACCAAATTATCTACCCTTACGTTATGTCGTTAAGCAGCAATAATCTGCGTTACGGTTTTGTAAAAAGGTAAACTTTTCTTTCGCTGCTATGACAGCAGTCAACAAGTTTGTTTCTGCCGCAAGCAAAAAAATTGGCAAAAATAAAGGCAATTATGCATTAAATGCTTCAAAAAATGCCGATAATTTGGTAAATTTTAACCTTTTATTATTGAAAGCGCCCCCAAAGGGTGGTATAATTACGCAATAAGGAGAATTGTATATGGAAATTGTAGATTTTATAGGCTGCGGAGAAAAAAATCTCGCGCTCTATATTTGGGATAAAGTTGACAGGCCCAAGGCGGTGCTGCAAATCGTTCACGGAATGTGCGAGCATATGGCTCGTTATGACGACTTTGCGGAATATTTAAACAAAGCGGGCATAATAGTCGCCGGCAACGACCAAAGGGGGCACGGCAAAAGTTCCCAACCGGAAAACTACGGCTACGAGGAGGGCGACATGTGGGAAAACAACGTTGCCGACCAAAAGCTGCTAAGCGTTAACCTAAAAGAAAAATATAATTTGCCCTTAATAATTATGGGGCACAGTTACGGAAGCTTTTTAGCGCAAAGACAGGCGGAAATTAACCCTTTGCCCGATGCTTTTATATTTTCGGGAAGCAACTTTATGAAAAGCTTTTTGTTTTCGGCGGGCGCAGTGCTGTCTAAAATGCAATGCAAAAAGAAGGGGGAAAGGGCAGCGGGGCATTTAATGAGCGATATGTCCTTTAAATCTTACGAAAAGCGCTTCCCCGGCACAAACAACTGGCTGTCCAAAGAGGAGGAAAACGTCAAAAAATATAATGACGACCCCGCCTGCGGATATGTCGCCAGCAACAATTTTTATTTTACCTTTATGAAGGGCATTAAAAAGCTTTACCTCAAAGAAGAGGGCGAAAAAATTAACCTTGACAAACCTATTTACCTTTTCGCGGGCGGCGACGACCCCGTAGGCGACTACGGAAAGGGTGTGGTAAAGCTTTATAACTGGTATAAAAAACTTGGCGTAAAACGTTTGGAAATGAAGCTTTACCAAGGGCTGAGGCACGAAACGCTTAACGAAAAACAGGGCGAGGTTTACGAGGACACGCTTAACTTCATTAAAAGCGTTTTTGAAGGCAATTAAATGGCTAACGCTTTTGCAAGAAGTATTTCGCGTAAAAGTGCGATATTAACTCATATTTATCGTTGACAGCCCTTTGGGTTGTGCTATAATTTACTTAGTAAAGGCTATAAAAACATCTTAAAGGAGGGATTTTATACTATGGCGGAAGAAAAAAGAGGCATTTACAAGTTATTTGACGCTTTGTCCAAAATAGCGGCAATACTGTTTTTGTTGGCGCTTGCGGTGGATACCATAACGAGTTTACTTTTTTATTGGGGCGTAGAAATTCCCGCTGAAACTTTGGCGACAATCAAGACATTTGCAAATTACATACTGCTTTACGGCGGACTGGTAATGGCGGGACTTGTGGCTTTGGAATTCGGTTTCAAACACAATTTCATATTCCTCATTATTATTCTCGTGCTTTTAGCGCTTGTAGTTTTGCCGCAGTTTTTCCCCGAAGTTTGGGACAGCGTAGAAAAAGCGATTACCGGTCAATAAAACGTCAAAAATCTAACAACAAAAAACCCGCAAAGCTTTGCGGGTTTTTTGTTTTGAAGCGTCAATGCTGTTTTATTTGTTTTGTTAAACACAATCTTTTTTTCGTCTTTTTGCAGACAAGCCTTAATTTGCTTTTATCAAAAACTTATTGATTTTTTGTTTTTTCATTAGACTGCCCTATTTTATCTTTTAGCTTTTCAATTTAACTAATAGTTGCTTATCGTTTTAGGCTTGCGGCTTTTCCTGCGGCAAAGGTTTTTGTTTTGCCTGCCATATTATAGTTTTTTGGCTTTACCATTTAACTTGCATGCTTTTAAGTTTGTTTGTTGCGGCTTATAATTTTTTCCTATTTTCCCCTTTGGAGAAGTTTTTTATAAACCTCTCTCGCACGGGCAATTTCTTCTTTGCGTATGTGGCAGTAACCCGAGGGATTTTTCTCCAAGTATTTTTGGTGATATTCTTCCGCCTTATAAAAAGATTTCACGGGGGCAAACTGCACGGAAAATCCCTCAACGCCTGCGGAATATTTTTTAAATATTTTTTCCCCCTCTTTTTCCCCCTGACTGTCGGCAAAAAATACCGCCGACTGATATTGCGCGCCTATGTCGCCCCCCTGCCTGTTTTTTGCCGTTAAGTCAATTACGGAAAAAAGCGCTTCAATTAAAGCGGTGAAAGTAGCGGGGCTTTTGTAAACGACGCGCACCGTTTCTATATACTCGGTGTCGCCCTTGCAAACCCTTTTGTAATCGGGAATGATATTGTCCTTGCCGTTGGCATAACCCGCCGCGGTGTCAATTACGCCCTCAAAAGAAGAAAAAAGTTTTTCAACGCCCCAAAAACACCCTCCGCCCAAATAAACTACCTTGCAATTTGGCGGTAAATGCAAAGTACTGTCAATAAAATTCATACTTGCTATTCCTCCTTTTCGCCCTTAGTTTTTTGATTGTTTTCAATAAGTTTTTTTACAACATAATCGTAATCGTAATGGGGAATCAAACAGTAGCTGCAATCTTTTATGCCGTTTTGAGTGTAGGTGTAGTTGCCGCCGCAGTATAAGTTATACAAAGGGCAATAGCAAAAAAGGCAGTTGAAGTTTTCCCTGTCGTCCGTGTCGTGGCAGGGGAAATATTCGCACTCTTTATTGCAAAAAAATCTGCTGCTGTTTTCCATAGCTACCTCATTAAGCGGGAAAATATTCCCTGTAAAACACCGCCAAATCTATATCGGGTTTGTTTTTCAAGTCTTTTTCCTCAATATCCTTTTTTATGGTGCTTTCTATATAGGCAATTGTCTTGGGGCTCACTTCATTGTTAGGCTTGATAACTAACCTGCCGCTTTTTTGAAACTCCAACAATTCCTTGTAAACGTCGGAAATTTTTCTGCAACCAAAGACCTTTACAGGCATTTCAGTAGTTCGCGCGCAAAATATTTCCGTCGCGTTGCCGAGGTCTTGCGGTTTTTCGCACAGGTAAATATACCCTTGCCTGCCCTCGTAAGTCAGCCTTGTAGCGTTTGGATAATACTCCTCTAAAAGGGGCGTTTTATCCTTGTCAAAACCGTAAGGATACCAAGGCGAAAAAGGCGCGCCGTAGCTTAGCCCTTTTGACTTATACAAGCTTTCAACGGCGTTTACCGTATAAATGCAGGCGACGGCTTCGTTTGTCGTTAAATACACAAGCTCCTTGTTATGCGACGATAAACAAGGCTTTAAAATTGTCAAACCGCCCTTTTTTGAGCCGTGATAGAGTTTTTCCTTCATAGTAGTATTATACCATATTTTCCTGCATTTGTATATGAAGTAATTATTAACTGTCATTGCATAATTAAAAGCGCTGTGATATAATTTAACTTAACAAAGGAGAAAATCATGGTCTTTCTATATATTGCCCTCGGCGCCCTTGCCGTTATGCTGCTTTTGCTTTTGGCTGCGGTAATTATCGCGGCGGCAGGGGGCAAAAAAATCCCCGTTATAAATAACTACGCGACACCTGTTGAGCTGCAAGACGAATACGCTTCTAAGCTTGCGCAAATGTTAAAATACGAAACAGTAGCCCTCTCTTCGGGGGGCAGCGAAGGGCAGTTTGAGCAATATTTTGCAGTGCTGCAACAGCTTTTTCCGCTGTTTTTTCAAAAGGCAAAACGCATTGAAATTGAAAACGCCTATTTTTTCTTAATTGAGGGAACCAAAAAAGACGGAAACCCCAACCTTGTGATGTCCCACAGCGATGTGGTAAAAGCCGAAGGGCAATGGAAATATCCCCCGTTTGGCGGCGTCGTGGCGGAAGGCAAAATATTCGGCAGGGGCTCGCAGGACATTAAAGGCATGCTTTTAACCATTTTTCAATCACTTGAAAACCTTTTGCAAAAAGGGTGGGCACCCATAGACGACTTATATATTCTGTCGGGCAAGGACGAAGAAACAGGCGGCAAAGGCGCAAAAAATTGCGCTCAATGGTTTAGGCAAAACAATATTACCCTTGAAACTGTGCTTGACGAGGGCGGAACGGTTGCAAACGGGCTTTTTCCCGGCGTTGAAAACGACTTGGCGCTTTTGGGCATGGCGGAAAAGGGATATATTGACATTAAGTTTACCGCAAAAAGAAAGGGCGGACATTCTTCCGCGCCGCAAAAGGATAATTCCGTCGCGGCGCTCGCAAAGTTTATTTGTTACTGCTCTAAGCGCAAGGTTTTTAAAGCGCACTACCTGCCCGTTATAAAAGAAACTTTCAAAACTATCGCTCCTTATTGCGCCTTTCCTTTAAGAATTGTAATGTGCAATATGTGGCTTTTTAGCGGTCTGCTAAAAGTTGTGCTGCCCAAGCTTTCTCCGCAGGTGGGCGCCCTTGTCAGCAGCAATATGGTTTTTACAATGATTGAGGGAAGCAAAAGCAGCAACGTTTTGCCGCCAAGCGCCTCTGCCGTTGCAAATATCAGGTATTTAAACGACGAAAACGCCGCCGATATAATCGCGAGGCTTACTAAACTGGCTAAAAAATTCGGCATAGAAACGGAAAGCAAAGCGCTTTTAATTAAAAAAGCCTCTTCGGTAACTCCTACTTCCGCTCCGCAATACGCCTTTATAAAATCATTGATAGAAAAACATATGCCCTCCACAATCGTAGCCCCCTACCTTATGATAGGAGCTACCGACAGCTGTGCCTTTGACGGCGTTGCAAAGCAAACGGTGCGCTTTTGCCCCATAAGGGTAAGCAGCAAACAGCTTGTTACAGTCCACGCGCCCGACGAAAATATCGGCGTAACGGAGCTTGCAAAGGGCGTGGAGCTGATGCAGGACTATCTGCTTGCGATATAATTAAGCGGAGGTATAAAAATGGATTTTTTACAGTTGGCTAATTCGCGCAAAAGCGTAAGAACCTTTACAAAAGAAGATGTGCCCCAAAGTTTAATAAACCAACTCATTGAAGCGGCACAAGCCGCCCCCAGCGCTGGAAACCGTCAGCCGTGGCGCTTTATTATAATTAAAAACAAACAAGTTTTAAACAGCATTGTTGAACGCTCCTGCAAACAAGCCTTTATAGCTACCGCGCCGCTTTCAATTGTAGTATGCGCCGATGTTTTAAGGTCTGCCGAAAGATATATGCAGCGGGGCAGAGAGCTTTACTGCATACAAGATACCGCCGCCGCAATTCAAAATATTTTGCTTTGCGCTCACAGTCTGGGGTTAGGCGGCTGTTGGTGCGGCGCTTTTGACGAAAAAGAGCTGTCGGAAACATTAAGCTTAAAAAACGAAATGCGCCCCGTCGCGATTATCCCCATAGGTTATCCCAAAGACGATGCCCAAAAAAGAGGGCGCAGACCCATTGAAGAAATTACCGATTATATCCTGTAATGGGTAAATAGTTTCACTGCGCAAAGTCTTTGCCAAGTTGGATAAAACGTCAATAAAAGGGGCAAAAACATATCAGGGCAATGCCCTTTCAAAAAAAAGAAAAAAATAATATAATACAAATGAACACTATAAGGAGATTACTTATGCAACCTACCGACAAAATTGAAATTACGCTGGAAAACGGGAAGCAAATGACCGCCGAACTTTATGGAAAGGAAGCGCCCATAACTGTTGAGAACTTTTTATCGCTTGTGAAAAAAGGCTTTTACGACGGGCTTATTTTCCACAGAGTCATAAAGGGCTTTATGATACAAGGGGGCGACCCGCTGGGCAAAGGCACGGGCGGAAGCGGCAAAAATATCAAGGGCGAGTTTATGAACAACGGCATTAAAAACTCTATTAAGCACACAAAGGGCGTTTTATCCATGGCGCGCGCTATGGACCCCAACAGCGCAAGCAGTCAATTTTTCATTATGCACGGCACCAGCCCCCACTTGGACGGCAATTACGCGGCTTTCGGGAAAGTGATACAGGGAGTTGAAGCGGTGGACGAAATAGCGTCTGTTGAAACGGACTTTCAGGACAGACCCGTAACGGAACAAAAAATTAAAAGCATTAAAATCATTGCAGTTTAAATTATAAAAACACGGTGCCTGTCGCGGTCGTTATAAATAGCGGCGGAAAAAAATTTTTGCGCATAATTTATTTCAAACATAATCTTTAAGTTTATAAGCCGACAGTTAACATAAAATTTTCAAATCAAATGGGGGGGAGCGTTGCCGCTCCCCTTTTTATTATTTTCTCAAAGCCCTCGTTTTGAAAAAATTTTTTGCTTTAATTTTCTTTATTTTCATTTTATCGGTATCTTGTTGCTCTTGTTTTTCTTTTGCGCTTTTTATTTTTCATGCGAAGACTTATTGTTATCTTCTTCCCATTTGTATTTTGAAAGCTGTTTGTATATTTGATTTACGCCCGTTGCAGATATTCCACTGGCGCCTCCCACTACCATTGCCGCAAATAAATCTGCCGCGGGGATAATTTGCGGAGACACATAAAAGGCGACAACACCCAATACCGCGCCCAAAACTATTGCCAAAAGGGGTATTAGGCGCATAAACTTTTCGTTATTTTTAACGGCATATTTTATCGCTTCTATAATAAAATAAACGATTAAAGTTATAGAAGGCAAAGACATTGCTTCCATTTGTTCACCTCGCTAATTGCCTATTATTTATTATATGAAATAGCGCCCCGTTAAGTCGTTGACTTTTTGCGGTAAACCCAATAATGTTCCCATAAAAATAACTTTATAAGCACGCCTATTTCATTTAAACGGCAAAATATAGGGAAATTATACGGTTTTTGCCGCGCCGAACCTGAAAATAGGGCTTTCTCATATCCTTTTCATGTTTAGAGCTTAATTTTTAAAGATATCTTATAAAAAACAGCTTAAAAACCGCCGTCCGCCGTAAAAAAATATCGTCAAGGCATCCAATTTGAAAAAGTTAAAGAAAAAAATCAATTGCGCTTTATGAAAAATTGCGCTTTATGAAAACAATAAAGCCTTACATTAAGATTTAAAGCCGTAAAAATACTCCTGCAAGCTTTGGTTTACGGTGAATAAATAGTATATATTTTTAGCAGAATTTGAGTTTACAGGGTTTTTAAATATCCAAAGTTTTCTTTAATAAAACTTTCAAGCGCGCGTTCAAGATAATAAGGCGCGTTTTTTATAGCTTCCGATTGCTCAATTCCCAAAGATATAGATATGGCTTTTAAATTAAAAGGCAAATCGTCTTGCCGCAGCTTGCTTATTCCGCAAAAACTGTAAATGGGCTTTTGTCCCGCGGCTTTTAATATTCCGCTTAAAGCCTTGCCCATTAGGCTTTGGCTGTCAAGGCTGCCCTCCCCCGTAATTACAAAATCGCACAGTTTTGCTTTTTTTGTAAAATTATAAAGCTTCAAAACCCTGTCTATGCCGCTGTTGATTGTTGCGCCCAAAAAGGCTTTGAGAGAAAGCGCCGCTCCGCCCGCCGCGCCTATACCCTTATAATAAGTATAGTCCTTTCCGCTTTGCTTGTGAATTATTTTTGCGTAATGTCTTAAACCTATGTCCAACAGTTTGACCTGCTCTTCTTTCGCCCCTTTTTGGGGAGAATAAACATAAGCCGCGCCTCTTTTGCCCGCCAAAGGGTTTTTACAGTCGGTAAGCAAAGTAAATTTGTGCGTTTGAGCAATTTTTTCAAGCGCGCCCGCGTCGTAGTAAGCTATATCTTTCAGCGTGCCGCCGTTTGGAACGAAAATATTCCCATAAAAATCAAAAAACTTTACGCCCAACGCCGCCGCAAGCCCCGCCCCGCCGTCGGTAGTGGCGCTTCCGCCAAGGCACAAAGTTATATCTTTTATGTCTTCGCTAAGCATTGCGGCAATGAGCTGCCCGAAACCGTATGTGGAAGCTTCCATTGGTTTTTCTTTTCCAACCATGGTAAGGGCGCTGCTTGAAGCTATTTCGGCAATTCCCTTTCCGTTTTTTGTTAAAACGTAAAAAGCCTCTGCGGGCTTGCCGTGGGGGTTAAGCACATTGACAAAAACTTTTTTGCCGCCGAGAACGCTTAAAAGCGCTTGGGCAGTCCCCTCTCCGCCGTCGCCTAAGGGCATGCCGTCTATGACACAATTTGGAAAATATTTTTTTAAAACGCTTTGGGCAACGTTACAAAATTCTAAGCTTGTAATGCTTCCCTTAAAGCTGTCGGGGGCTAATATGACGCGCATTTATTTTTCTCCTTTAATATAATTATATCACTTAATACAGCCTTTGAAATTGTTTTGTTTATCTTTCCGCGCGCAAATCTATATGCTTACATTCCTTTTGATATAGCTCTTTTGCTTGTTTCGCTTATCTCTTATCCAAGTATGCTAATCTACACTTACGCTACTTTGAAGTATGGCATGCGCTCTTAATTAGCAAGCTTAACTAAGCACTTTTTAAAGGATTTTGTTATTGTTCCCAAAAAAACCTAAACAAGCAGTTTTAAGCATTCCTTAAACTTTGCCGTTTTGAGGTCTTTCGCGGCTGAATGCGGCAGTTTCCGTATAACTCGGGGTGGGTGGTTAGAGAAATTTTGAATAAAACACAAGTCTGCGGGCATAAATCAAGCGTTTAGAAAAAACGCAAATTTCTAATCTCTTGATAAAATAAGCTTTAACGGATTTTTTCCAAATCCGCTTAAACTTATTTTTTAAGTACCTATTTAAGAATTATTTAGTTCTCAGAAAGAAGACCCTTTTTGAGAACGCTAAATCCAGTTTTTGTATTTTTTGATATATATTTTCTTCATTACTTCTACCGCTAAACCGTAAAGAAGCACTATGCCGGCAAACCAGACAAAAAATACGGGGGGCATCGGCACCATATCAAGCATAACGCCTACTGCGGTATAGGGCAAAACCATTCCCAAAGCCGTAACGGCAAAGGTTGAGAGCACCAGCGGAAGGGCGGCGCGGCTTTTGAAAAAGGGTATTTTTGAAGTCCTTATAAGATGCACGATGAGCGTTTGCGTGGCTAGCCCGACTACAAACCAACCCGTTTGGAAAAGGGCTTGATTTTGAGGCGCATTGGCTTCAAACACGAAATACAGCATCAAAAAACAAAGCATATCAAACAGCGACGACAAAGGACCCATCCAAAACATAAACTTTTTGATGCCCTCCGCATTCCAGTTGCGGGGGCGGGAAACATATTCTTCGTCCATTTTGTCAAAGGGTATGGTAAGCTGCGATAAGTCGTATAGGAGGTTTTGCGCCAAAATCTGTATTGGAAGTATAGGCAAGAAGGGCAGAAAAACGCTTGCGAACAATAGGCTGAACATATTGCCGAAGTTGCCGCTGGTAGCCATTTTAATGTATTTAATTATATTCCCGAAAGTTTTGCGCCCCTCTATGACGCCCTCTTCCAAAACCATTAAGCTTTTTTCCAAAAGCACTATGTCGGCGCATTCTTTGGCGATATCTACGGCGGCGTCAACGGAAATACCCACGTCGGCTATTCTTAAAGCGGGCGCGTCGTTTATACCGTCGCCTAAATAGCCTACCGTATGTTGGCATTCTTGCAGCGTTTTTACTATGCGCGCCTTTTGCAAGGGGGAGAGCTTTGCGAAAATATTGACTTTTTCAACCTCTTCTTTAAGCCTTTGGTCGCTTAAAGCCTCAACGTCGCTTCCTAATAAAATGTAGGGCGAAACTAATCCTACCTGAGAACATATGGATGCCGTAACCTTTTCGTTGTCGCCCGTTAATACGACGACGCGCACGCCGTGCTTTTGCAGCGCCTCTATCGCCGTTTTGCTGCTTTTTTTGGGTGGGTCTAAAAAGCCGATATAGCCCATCAGCACCATTTCCCTTTCGTCCTCCACCTTAAAGGTGTCGCCGCTGTTAATTCTGTTTTTTTGCGCTACGGCAATGACGCGAAGCCCCTGCGAGTTCAGTTCGCCGGAAGTTTGCAGCACCTCTTGGCGTATCGCTTGGTCAAGCGGTATAACCTGACCCTTGTATTCGGCATAGGAACAGCAGTCAAGCATTTCCTCAACTGCGCCTTTTGTTATAATCTGCCTTTTACCCAAATCGTCTTCCAACACTACCGACATGCGGCGGCGGGAAAAATCAAAGGGAATCTCGTCAATTTTTTTATAATTTTTTAAAACGGCACCGCGCCCTTCCTTTTCCGCGCGCGCAATAATTGCGCGGTCAAGCAGGTTTTTCAGCCCCGTTTGAAAATAACTGTTTAAGTAGGCATGCCTTAAAACGCGCAAATCTTCCTTTCCGTGTATGTCAAGATAACGCTCCAAAATAATCTTATCTTCCGTAAGCGTGCCCGTTTTGTCGGTGCAAAGCACGTCCATAGCCCCGAAACTTTGGATTGACGCAATATTTTTGACAATCGTTTTGCGGCGGCTCATTACAACCGCGCCCTTTGCGAGGGTGCTTGTAATAATCATGGGTAAAAGCTCGGGAGTAATGCCAACAGCTACCGCCAAAGCAAACAAAAGGGCGTTTATCCAGTCGTGCTTTAATAAGCCGTTTATTATGAAAATAAGTGGAAGCATAACCGCCGTCATTTTCAAAAGCAGTTTGCTTACCTGCGAAATACCCCTCTCAAAGTTGGTTTGCACGCGCGGACCGGTAAGCGACTTTGCAATAGCTCCCAAATAGGTGTCGTTTCCCGTAGATAAAACTATGCCGGTAGCTTTTCCGCTTACTACGTTTGTGCCGGTAAAACAAAGGTTGCTGCTTTCAAGCGCGGGGGCGCTTTCCTTTAAAAGCTGCGGAAACTTTTCAACGGGCTCCGATTCCCCCGTTAAAGCCGCTTGGCTTAAAAATAAGTCCTTTGCCGAAAGCAGGCGCAAATCGGCAGGAATCATATCCCCTGCAGACAGGCGGACAATATCCCCTTTGACGATTTCCGACATGGCAATTTCGAAAAACTCTCCGTTACGCAGCACCGCGGCGGAAGAAGAAATCATGTCTTTAAGCTTTTTTGCGGCCTTGTCCGACTTTGTTTCCTGCGCGAATTGAAGCACCCCCGACACAAGAATAAGGGTAGCAATGACGGTAATGGTCGCCCAAGAGGGCGCGCTGGTAAAAAGCACCTCTGTAAAAAAGGACGCGACGGCGACTATTAAAAGCACTAAATTGAAAGGGTTTACAAAAGCCGCAAAAAAGCGGGTGAAAAAAGAATGTTTTTTACCGACGACGATGATGTTTTCTCCGCCGGTTTTTAAACGCGCTTCCCCCTCTTCGCTGCTAAGTCCCTGCGGACTTGAATCGAGGTCTTTAAAAACCTCTTGCAATTCAAGCCTTGCGTAGCGGAAAAGCGCCTCTTCCCTTTGGGAAGTTTTAAGCATTAGATTTTTGTCGCGCATAACTCACTCTCCTTTATTTTCAGTGATTTGCGCGCTTTTTATAGCCCAAAAAAATTATGTATTTTAAAAAACCCTTAATAACCTAAAATTGCTTATTTGGCGCACCGCATTTTTAAAGTTTTAGTCCATGCGGTTTGACCTTTTATGTTCATAAAGATAAAATCTGCAAGGTCGGCTTTTTTGGACTTTTTTTAAGATTGGTTTAATGGGATTAAAAAAAGCGCTCGGTAGTTATTCCGAGCGCCAACTTTGTTAAAAGGCAAAATTAAAAGGACCCTCCCGCAAAGCGGCAGAACTCGGAAAAATATTGGCTGCATCTACTGGGATAATCGTCCATATAGGTCCTCCTGAAATTATCTTACGTTATAAAATATTTTTTGTCAACTTTTAATTTTTAAGTTTTTATATTAACCGAGCGTTTTTTAGGCGCTAAGTATTTTCCCGCTTTTTTCCGTAAAACTCAACGTAATTGCCCAAAACGCGCGCAAGCCCCGACATATTTTTTTGGTCATCGTCAACTTTTCCTCTCACCTCAAAGGTAGCCAAAGTGAAAAACGCCTCCGCCTCCACCTCAAAGGCGAAATTGTCACCCTCAACTTTGCCTTTTAAAATCTGGTAGTTTTGCAGGGGGTTGCCGTTGCCGTATCTTAAAACCCCTTTAAGGACGTTGCCTTCCGCCTTAAAAACGCCCACGCAGCTTATTTTCCCCCAAGGCGAAAATATATTTATGTCCCACATACCCTCTAACGCGCTCAAATTCCCCCTCCTTAACCCTTACCTTATACTTACATTTATATTAAGCCGCTTTGTAATAGGTGATTAAAGAGGTGATTTTTCTAAATAACCGCCCTTTTCTTGCCGATTGTGTGAAATTTTTGCAAAAGGGAAGCTATTTTTTCTAAACCTGTTTACCTTGCGCTAAAAGTTGTGTATAATTTATGCAATTTTATTAAACGGAGGAACTCAAAATGACAACCGGTATAAACTTTTGGGATTATAGCATTTGGGATTTTGTCATTGTGCTCGCCGCTCTTTCGGCAGCTCTTTTAATCGCCAATTTGCTAATTAAGCTCATCAAGCCGCTTAGACACGCCCTGATTCCCGCTCCCCTATTGGGCGGTTTTTTGTTGCTAGCCCTAATAGGCATATATAAGGCAATAACGGGAACTGATTTGTTTACCCCTCAGATTTTTGAAATACTCACTTACCACGGCTTGGGTATCGGATTTGTGGCTTTGTCCTTAAAACAGGAAAAAAAGCAGGAAAACAATAAAGAAATACAAAAAGGTATTTTTGACGCGTCTTTGATAACGGTATCCACTTATGTTCTTCAAGGCATTTTGGGGCTGGCAATTACCGTGGGGCTGTATTTTTTAATAAACAGCTGGCCCGCCTCGGGGTTAATACTGCCTATGGGATACGGTCAGGGACCGGGGCAGGCATACAGTTGGGGAAACCTTTACTCACAATACCAATCCCTTGACCCCGCCGCAAACCTTTACAGCATATTCGGGCCTTTTGAAAACGGCACCTCCTTCGGGCTTACGGTAGCCGCAATGGGGCTGGTTTCTTCAAGCGTGGGCGGCGTTATCTTCTTAAACGTGCTGCGCAAAAAGAAAAATCCTAAGGCGATGCGGCGCATTGAAGAAAGCGTTGAAACGGAAACGCTTGAAACCTACGTTTCGGAAAACGAAATACCCGCGGCGGAATCGCTTGACAAATCAAGCGTTCAGGTGGGGCTTGTCTTTATTTTTTACGCGATTTCTTTCGCTTTGATTTGGGGGCTTAGCGCTTTATGCGACTTAGGCGGGAACTTTTTTGTAAATACCGTAAAACCTTTGCTTTGGGGCTTCCACTTTATTTTCGGCATGGCGCTTGCCACGCTGGGCAGACTTATAATTAACTCCATGTATAAAAAGGGCGTCATAAAACGCAAATATACAAACAACTACATGCTTGACAGAATCTCGGGACTTGCCTTTGACTACATGGTAGTTGCCGCCGTTGCCGCAATCAACATTTCCGTGTTTAGTTCTATAAAATTTATAGTTCCTTTGGCGGCTCTTTGCGTTGCGGGGGCGGTCGTAACCTATGTTTACTGCCTGCATGTATGCAAAAAGGTTTACCCCTCCTATTGGGAAGAGTCTTTCCTCGCCATGTACGGAATGCTTGCGGGCACCACAAGCACGGGAATTATTCTTCTTCGTGAAATAGATCCTCAGTTTAAGACGCCCGCCTGCAACAATATGGTTTTTCAGGCGCTTTGGTCATTGGCGCTGGGCTTTCCTCTAATGCTTGCAATGGGCAGCGCGCCTCAAAACTGGACCAACCTTATCATTTGGGGGGCTATATTTATTGTAATGTTTTTTGTTTTTTACCTGCTTATTAGGCGCGACGACGTTAAAAACTTCCGCCTCAAAAAACTTGGCGGCAAAAACACAAGCCCGTAAAAAGCAAGCGCTTAAAGCAGGGTTTTTTATAGGCGGGCAAAAGATAAAGAATAAATGCCGATTATATGAAAATAAATGATAGGATATTTGCCCGTTAATTAAAAAGGACTAATAATAACCTTGAACAGATTTAAATTAAATAAATAAGCAATAAATCAAAAAGAACAAGCTAAAACGCTTGCTCTTTTTTCGCTCCTTTGCTATGCCTTTTTTCCCTTTGCCCGCTTTTCAATTAAAGATAAAAACTATTTAGAAAGTTATCTAAATAGAGTTGTTTTTTTCAATAAAAGATATTATAATGTAACTGTATGTTTGGAGCAAATCAAAATGGCTAATGACAATGTATTTTCGGCGCTTTCCGACGCGACGCGCAGAAAGATTTTAGTCTTATTAAAGGAAGGCAAAATGACGGCGGGCGATATAGCAAAACACTTTTCTGAAACGCAAGCCACTGTTTCCTATCACTTAAATAAACTTAAAAGTGCAAATTTGATAAGAGAGAACAAATATAAAAACTTTATATATTATCAGCTTGACATGACGGTATTTGATGAAATACTGCTTTGGATAAGTAATTTAAAAGGAGGAAAATAAATGAAAATCCGCAAAGCTTTTAAAATAAGCTTGATTTTGCTGTGTTTAACGCTTGTTGCGGTAAGCGTTGCGCTGTCTTTTATGCCGCAGCAAGTAGTTTTGCATTACGATTTTAACGGAAACGCCGACAGCGTAGGAAGCAAATATTTCTTCTTGCTTTTTCCGCTTTTCGCGACAGTTTTATGGCTCGTTTTATTCTATTTTTCCAATAGGTTTGCGCGTAAAAACGAGATTTCAAACGAGAAAATAACCCACATTGTAAGTTGCTGCGCAATGGGTCTTTTTCTTTGCATGGAGATTTTTTGTTTTTGCTCTTGCCGATTCCGACAATCTTTTGCTTGACGGCTATATTTTTAAACTGCTCAATATAGCCCTTGGGCTGCTCTTTGCCGTAACGGGTAATTTTCTTCCCAAAGTGACCAAAAACAAAGTAATGGGGCTAAGAACGTCATGGAGCCTTTATAATGAAAATACTTGGAATAAATCGCAAAGATGGGGAGGGCTGGCGCTTGTTATAACGGGAATCGCGCTGATTATATCTTCGCTTTTTATCAAAGGGTATTTTAATATGATTGCTCTTTGCGTTGCGCTAATTGCGCTTATCGTCCTTTCGGTAGCGCTGTCTTATAAAGCGTATAGGCAAGAGCTGGCAAAAGAGGCGGAAGAGAAAGATTAAAAACCGCAAGGTTTAAGCTTTTTTGTTTAAATGCGCAAACGTCCCCATTCATTGCTGCTCGTTCTTCAAAAGCATTAAAATTGAAAAAAGCGATGTGAAGTCAACAAATTACGGGCGGGGCTTTTTCGCGCAACATATAACCATGCTTACTTGGTCTTGCTGCTTTGAGCCGTTGTTTATATCTTGCGCTATGATTTTTCCGCCCATCCGTTGATAAAAAGCTAGCGCGTTTTTGTTGTGGTAATTGCATTCAATATAAATCTTGTCTATTCCCTGACACAGACAAAAATCAGTCAAAATGCCCAAGGGGGTTTTTCCTATACCTTGTTTTTGATAGGCGCGCAAAATGTACAGTGAGTTTAAGCGCGCCGCCTTTACAGCGTCATCGTCTTTTACACAAAAAATTAAGTATCCTATGGTAGCTTGCCGGCACAAGATTTTGTAGCGCTCATAGCCCTTGTATAAATAAAGAGCAAACTTTTTTTGACGCGCGTTATAGTCAAAATTAAAAATATCTTGAAAAGGATAGATGCCCTCGTAAGTTTCCTGCCAGCATTTTTGCCTTAGGGCAGAAAGGGCGCTGACATCGCTTTGGTCATATTTTTCAAACTTAACTAAATCTTTTTCTTTATTTTCCATAAAAATCATTAAAGCTAGTATAGCACAAACAAGGCGGACGATGTTAAAAATATCTAAAAAGCCGCGCGTAAAAACGTTGACAATTATTTTTGTCAAGCATATAATAATTGTTGCGTATGCAACTATTTTTGTTTTCCCCGCAAATATAGAAAAAGTTTTCAAAACTCGGTAAGCTTAGCAAAACTGTATTTTTAAAAAACGCAAACTTTACGCAGTCTAGGGCATTTTTAATGGGGAAACTTACATAAGGCGGTAACAACAATGAACGCTCTTACAAAATATGTCAATATCATAGCGCGCTGCACGATAAAATATCGCGGCGACAAGTTTGCCCAAAGCGGTCTGTCGGGGCATCAGATTACTTATATCCTTTATATTTGCGCGGCGCCCGGTATAACGCAGGACAAACTTGCGCAAGAGCTTTATAAAAACAAAAGCAATATAACGCGCCAGCTTGCCTCCCTTGAAGAGTTAGGCTACGTCATCAGGCGCGAATGCGAAAGCGACAGGAGAATGACTCAGGTTTTTCCCTCGCAAAAGGCTTTGGAGGAACTTCCGCAGATAAAGCAGGCGCTCAGGGAATGGAACGAATATCTTTTGGGAGAATTTTCCGAGGAAGAAGCGGCAAAACTCACTCAAATGCTTGCTCAAATTGCCGCGCGCGCCAAAAGCTACGCCGACGGCAGCTTAGAAAAAGAAGAAACTTAAAAAAATGCGGGCTAAGCGTTTGACAAAACAAAAAAGCGTTTTTAATCACCTCTTATATAAACACAGATGCAGTTTTCCCTAAGAGTAAGCAAAAGTAAAGAGAAATTGGTAAGGGATATAAGGCGGACGGAAAACTGCGCGCCCTTTGATTTAAAACGCACCCTTAAAACAGCTTGCGCGGCTGTTAGTTCCTTTCGGCTCTTCCGATACGGATTATTAACAGAAACGCCGATAGAAAAAACAATTTTCAAGAGGGGCAGTGCCGCTAACCGCACGGCTACTATTCTGTAAACTCATTTCCTGCTAGCGGCGCATAATACATAAGAAATAAGCGGAAACACCGCATAAAAAAGGGCAATAAATGAAAACTCTTTTAACTTACATTAAACCTCACTTGCCTAAAATCAGCTTCCAAATAGTTATCAAGTTTTTTGGCACAATCGTTGACTTAGTTTTGCCTATGCTGCTCGCTTATATTATAGACGACGTAGCGCCCACTAAAAACCTTATGCTTGTATTTTTATACGGCGGGGTAATGCTTGCATGCGCGGGAATTGGAATAAGCTTTAATATAATTGCCAACCGCATGGCAATGCGAAACGCCCGCGACATTACGGAAAAAGTGCGCCACGACCTTTTTTGTAAAGTTTCCTATCTGTCAAGCGCGCAAACGGACAAGTTCACTTCCCCCTCTTTAATGTCGCGCTTAACAAGCGACACCTATTACGTCCACCAAATGATAGACCGCATGCAGCGGCTTGGGGTGCGCGCTCCCATTCTTTTAATCGGCGGCATCATCTTAACGCTTGTTTTAGACCCTATATTGGCGCTCATTTTAATAGGCACAATGCCTGTTTTGGGCTTTATTATAATGTTTATTTCCAAAAAAGGCGTTAAGCTATATACCAAAACGCAAGCCGCCACCGACAAAATGGTGCGCAAAGTGCAGGAAAGCGCCGCAGGTATCCGCGTAATTAAAGCGCTTTCAAAGACGGAATACGAAAAGGGTCAGTTTGACAAAAACAACTTAGAGCTTGTGCGCGCAGACCAAAAGGCGGGCAACTTAATGGCGGTAAGCAACCCCACAATGAACTTAATACTAAACGTGGGGCAGGTGCTGGTAATACTTGTGGGAGCATACAGGGTCAATGCGGGCATAATGCTTCCCGGCAAAATACTCTCTTTCGTAACATATTTTACAATTATTTTAAACGCCTTAATGACGGTAACGCGCCTTTTTGTAATGTATTCGCGCGGAGCTGCCAGCGCAAACAGAATAAGCGAAGTCCTCAATTCCCCCGGCGACCTGATAACGGAAGATTTGCCAAAGGAAGAAAACGGCTGCCACATAGAGTTTCGCAAAGTTTCTTTTTCATATAACAAAGTTCAGAACAACTTAGAAGATATAAGTTTTAAACTGCCGCGGGGCGGGACGCTTGGCATAATAGGCGCAACTGGCAGCGGAAAATCTACCCTTATCAATCTTTTAATGCGCTTTTACGACGCCGATGAGGGTCAAATACTGCTTGACGGGTCAAACGTAAAGTCAATTGATGCATTTGAGCTTAGAAGCATGTTCGGCGCGGTGTTTCAAAACGACTTTATTATGGCGGATACCATTAAAGAAAATATAGACTTCGGACGGGGATTAGGCGCGGAAGCGGTTGAAAAGGCGGCAAAAACAGCGCAGGCGGGCTTTATAGCGCAAAAAGAGGGCGGTTTTTTGCACAAGCTTACTGTAAAGGGCGCAAATTTAAGCGGCGGTCAAAAGCAGCGGCTGTTGATTGCGCGCGCCCTTGCAGCAAACCCCCAAATACTTATTTTAGACGACAGTTCAAGCGCGCTTGACTATCTAACGGACGCAGCGCTAAGAAAAGCGCTTAAAGCCAATTACGGCGGCTGCACAAAAATTATTATCACGCAGCGCGTAAGCACTATTAAAAACGCCGACAAAATACTTATGCTTGACGAAGGCAAAATAATTGACAGCGGCACGCATAAGGAGCTGCTAAAAAATTGCGCCGCTTACCGCGAAATATACGACGCCCAAATGGGCACTTTGGCTTAGGGAGAAGGTATGAAAAAAGATAAAAACTTGACCGCAAAAGAAAAAACTTCCTCCGCACCGCCTCCCGCGGTATCAAGAAAAAGAAAAGCGGCTATATTGGTTCGTTTGTGGAAATATCTTTACCGCTACAAGTGGCTACTCTTTTCGGCGCTCTTTTTGACGGTAGTTGGAAACGGACTGTCATTGATAGGACCCTACCTTTCCCGTTATGCCATTGACGCGATACAGCTAGGCAAAGGCAGCGTCAACTTTGATGAGGTAATTTATTATACTTCCTTAATGCTTGCCATGTTTGTTGCATCGTCAATAATGAGCTATTTGCTTTCGGTAATAATGATAAAGCTTAGCCGCAGCGTCGTTTACGCTATGCGCCGCGACGTCTTTAACAAACTGGCTAGCCTTCCCGTAAGCTTTTTTGACAAAAAACAGACGGGTGAAATTATAAGCATTATTTCTTACGACATTGATACTATTAACACTTCGTTAAGCAGTGACGCCATTCAAATACTTACAAGCATTATTACCATTGTAGGCTCTCTTGTCATGATGCTTATTTTGCTGCCCCAACTGGTGCTGATTTTTGCCATAACCATACCCGCCTCTACATTTTTTACGACCTATATGTCCAAAAAGGTGCGGCCGCTTTACAGAAAGCGTTCGGAAAAACTGGGCGCCTTAAACGGCTATATTGAGGAAATTACGGGCGGTCAAAAAACCGTAAAGGCATACGGGCGTGAAGAAGTAATGATTGACAGGTTTGACGTAAAAAACACCGAAGCTGTTGACGCCTACTATACCGCCGACTATTACAGCGGCGTAACGGGTCCCGCCGTTAATTTTGTAAACAACTTTTCTTTTGCCGCGATAAGCATTGTGGGGTCAATAATGTTTATGACGGGCGCCATCACATCTTTGGGTATAATTTCCTCTTTTGTGCAGTATTCGCGCAAGTTCAGCGGTCCCATTAACGAGCTTGCAAACATTATAAGCGAGTTGCAGTCCGCCTTTGCCGCCGCAGAGCGCGTTTTTAACCTGCTTGACCAAAAGCCCGAGCTGGAAGATAAGCCTGACGCCGAGGCGCTTGAAAGGGTTAGGGGGGAAGTGAGCATACAGGATTTGAGCTTCGGATATGAACCCGACAAGACAATAATTAAAGATATGAACCTGCTGGCAAAGCCCGGCACGGTTGTGGCGATAGTGGGACCTACGGGAGCGGGCAAGACTACGATTATCAACCTTTTAATGCGTTTTTACGACGCCGACGGGGGCAGCATAAGCGTTGACGGCAAGGACATAATAGATGTTACGCGCGCAAGCTTGCGTCGTTCCTTTACAATGGTGCTTCAAGATACCTGGCTTTTTTACGGCACAGTTTACGAAAATATCGCCTACGGAAAAGAGGGTGCCACGCTTGAAGAGGTGCAGGAAGCGGCAAAGGCGGCAAAAATCCACAACTACATTATGGCGCTGCCAAACGGCTACGACACGGTGCTAACCGACAACGGAGTAAATATTTCTAAGGGGCAAAAGCAGCTTATGACAATAGCGCGCGCCATGCTTTTAGATTCGCAAATGCTTATATTAGACGAAGCGACAAGCAATGTTGACACGCAGACGGAACGACGGATTCAAGACGCCATGCTTAAACTTATGCAAAACAAAACTTGCTTTGTCATTGCCCACAGGCTTTCTACCATTCAAAACGCCGACATAATACTTGTTTTGTCAAACGGCGAAATTGTGGAACAGGGCACGCACGAGCGGCTAATGGAAAAACAGGGAGAATATTTCAGGCTCTATTACTCTCAATACGATGAGTCGTAAACAGTATGAAATTAACTTCTGAAAACCTTGATATTTCTATGCAAAGGATAAAGAATGTCTAAAAGGTTTTAGACAAATAAAAAAGCGGCAAATTAAGATAACACAAAAAGATAAGGAACTTAGCTGTCTTTATCTTTTTTTAATTTGTAATATTAGACTTAAAGGCTTAATGTTTTTTGTTTATTCGGAAAGAGATAATTTACACGGTCTACAAACTTTTTGCGCTCTTTTAGTAGATTTTTATTTTTAAAATTGGCGTTAATATTTAGCTTCGCGCGGTTTAAAATAAACATATTTTTAGCTTGCGTTGCTTTGCTTGCGTTGCTCAACTTGTGTTTTTAAGCCTAATAGGGTTCTTGTCTGTATTGTTTTCGTTCCGTTTTTTAAACTATTTTGCTTTGGCATTTTTATTATGGTTTTTTTATTTACCGCTCTGCCTTTTTTATTTTTCGCTTTACTCTTTGACCGCCAAAGTCGCCCAAAAGGTAGGCACCCCCATATCGTGCAGAAACCCCTTCCCGTTAGTGTCCTCATAAAGGTCAAGTAACCTAAAACCCGCTTTAAGCTGACCCCTTATCTGCTCTTCAATTGTGTGTGAAAATTGAACCCCGTTGTCGTCGGCTTGCAGCTCGCTCATTAAAGCGCCGTCTTTAAGGGGGTTAAAGGGCAGTTTATGTTTGATTTCCCTTTCATCCTCCCCGAAAAGAAAGTTTACGCCGTTGTCAAGACCCGCAAATAAAACGCCGCCTTTTTTAAGCAATCGGTAACACTCACGCCAAACGTGCGCTACGTCCTCAATATAGCAGTTGGATACGGGATGAAAAATAATGTCAAAGCTTTCGCTGTCAAAGGGAAGCGGCTTTGTCATATCGGCGCGCACCGCGTTTATTTCATACCCCTCCCTTGCGGCGACGTCCAAATCGCTTTGTATCTGCCTTTTAGAATAGTCCAAAAGAAAGCATAGCGCGCCTTGCGCGGCAAAAATAGGCATCTGCTGACCGCCTCCCGACGCCAAGCCAAGCACTTTTTTGCCCTTTAAGGGAGGAAACCATTGCTTGGGAACGGGCTTTACGGGCGTTAGCACCATATTCCATTCCCCCTGCTTTGCTTTTAGGAATTGCTCGTGCGTTATGGGCACTCCCCATTCCCAGCCCTCGTCAACCCATCTGTCAATGGTCTGCGCGTTTATATCGGTATATTTCATAGTTTTTACTCCTGTGTTAAGTATTTAAATGTTGCCGCTATGCGCAAGGCTTTGCCTGTTTTTAAGCAGAAAAATATTTTCTTTTTACCTTAGACAATGCCTATAAACACTAAATCAAGTTCGTTCGTTTTGCGTATTATTTTTGCAAAAAATATGTATTAAAACTAAAAATGCGCCTTATAAAAGTCAGACTTCCTTGCAAAGACGCACCATGCGTTTAAGTTTTTGCTCGTCAATTTCAAAGGTTATATCGTTTCTTACCGCCCGACCGAAATGAAACTGCGTCGCCCCCGTTTTTTCTCTTATTAAAGCAATATTGTCAAAATTCAGCCCGCCGCCTATTAGTATGTTAATATGGCGGGAGTGTTGTATCATTTCATTTATTACCGCGGTGTTTTGGGCAACATTGCCGCTGCCCCCCGAAGTCAGCACGCTTGTAATTGCGGCAAATTTGCTAAACGCCCTTATACCCTCTAAGGGATTGGGCAGCTCGTCTACCGCCCTATGAAAAGTTATATCAAGCCCAAAGCTTCTGCTTATAAGCTGCCCCGTTCTTTTGAGGCAGATAATTCCCCTTTTGTTCAGCGCGCCAAACACTACGCCGTGAGCGCCCAAATCCCTTGCCGCCGCAATATCGCTTTTCATTAAGGCAATTTCTTCTTGCGAATAGGCAAAGTGCTTTGAGTGGGGTCTTATCATAACATTAACGGGTATTTTTACGGCGCGGACAACTTTTTCTATTGTGTCGCGGCAGGGCGTTAAGCCCCCTAAACCGTATTCGCTTATAAGCTCTATCCTGTCGCCGCCGCACCCTTCAATACGTTTTGCGTCATCAGCCGTCAAAGCGATAATTTCTATAAGATTCATTTCATTTTTCCTTTACTGCTTTTCGCGCCGCTTGCAAACTTTTTAAATAATAAACCTATCTAATCCGCGCGCATTTTAGCCGCCTATGATTGAGGCTTTTTTAAAAGCATTGCCGCCTTGTTCGTTTACAATAAATTTATGAGCTTTTGCGTCCAATCCGTTTTGCTTTGTTCTGTTTTATGCCTTTTTTGCATATACGTTTTACGCTGTTTGGGCAGATAAGGTAACTTCTTTACGCCCGCCCTGCTCGTATTTCAATAGATTTAAATTATTTGCGGCAGCCGCCTTAATTGCATAAATCCAAAATCTTTATCATTAAGCCGACGGCGCCTACATTATATCCGCCGCTGGCGTAAACGCCGCGCCCGTTGACCGCCGCCACTAAAAGAGGCATATTTTGCGGGTCTAAATACATTCGGCGCGCCATAATTTCCGCCGTTTGTGAAAAGTCGGAGTAAAATACCTTTGCGCAGTTTAGCGCTTTTAGCGTTTTGTCCAAAGTTTTGTCAGCGGGCGCGCTTTCCTTTCGGATTAAAGCTACCGCCCAACCGATTTTATTTAAAACGTCTTTGGCGCAGATAAGCTCGTTTAAAATATGTTCCGCCGGCTCGCCCTGCTCTTCCAGCCAAAGAAAAACGGCTTTCCCTTTAAAGCTTTGGGAAGACACTTCTTGGTTGTTTGAGTCAAAAAGCGCAAAAGGCTCAAAAGCTATGTCCGTTGCCATGAGTGAAAGCTCAATTTGGCGCATTGCTATGTCAAGGCGCTTATTTTCGCCCTCTTTAAGCTCAAAACAATATTTTTTGGCGTATTGGTTGCCGTTAGGAGCTCTGCTGACGGTGATAAGCCTGTAAAAACCGCTTTCAAGCGACAGTTCGGTTCTGCCTTTTTGCCATTTGATATCATCAAATCTTAGCGTTTGATAGCCGCCGCTTTTTAATTTTGCCAGCGTAAAGTTGCCGTAATAATACCATTTTTCCCCGCCGCCCAATAAAACGAGTCTGCCGCTTTTTTGTATTCTTGCGGCGCTTAAAACCTCGTTCTCATTTTTAATGTTACCAACATTAACAAACTTGTCACCTTGGTAATATTGCGGGGAACCGTCAACGGGATTTATCCGCGCGGGAACGCCCAGCGTCCTTAAAACTACCGCAAACAATACCTTTTTTGCTTTTTGGCTTGCTAAGCCGCTTTTAAAAATCCCCTGCGGCGTGCCCAGCAGCCTATCGTTTTGCCTTAAAGTATTTTCGCCAAAACCGCATACATACTGCCACGCTTTAAGGGGCTGCCGCCTAAACAGCTCGGCGTCCTCTAAGCTTATAACAGACAAAAGAAATTTTCTGTAAGGGGTAATTTCCTCGTAACTTATTCGCGGGCACATGATGTAAGGGATAAATATCTCTTTGGGAAAATCGTTTTGATATCTCAGCGACAGCTCGAAATGTTCCTGCAAAACTGCGCACTTTGAATCTAAAAGGTCTTTTTGGCTAAGCGATTTGAGAAGTTCCAATTTTAACTCGCCAATTTCTTCAATAGATTTTGTTATACCGCCGTCGCTTTTGGCGCAATTATTACTGCCCGCGTTTTCGCCTATACCCTCGGCACAACCGCCAAAGCATTCATTTGCCTGGCAAAAATGGGGCGCAGAACACTCTTCACTTTCGCCGAAACCGACCTTAACAATATTTTCTTTGCCGCAAAGAAAACTGTATATTTCCCAAAAATTACCCTCGGCACCTCTTAAAATGTCCTCAACCTCGTCAGGGCGGCTAAAAAGCGCGGCAAGTTTCGCTGCCTCCTGACTGCAATAAAAACTTTTTTTGCGTGTCAGCAGCTTTTTTTCCGCTTTACTTTTTATTTCTTTTCTAAGTAACTTTTGCTCTTGCGTTAGGTGCGCGCCGTTTTTAGGGTTGTCCTTAGGCGCGTAAAAATCAAAGTCCCGCGTCCCCGCGCTTTCTTTTTTTGCGGCTTTGTAAAAATCCAAAGTAAGCGAATTAACGTCGTTTGTGTCAACCGCCGCTTCAATAAATCTGCCCTTGCTTGTCGCGCAAACATTGACGGTTCCCATACCCAAAGTTATCTTAGCTTTGCCGTCGCCGTCGGTTTTTAAAGTGGCTATGGGCGCAAGCTCGGAAGAATTAAGCATTTCAAAGCGCACTTCGGCGTTTTCTAGGGGTAAAACGTCTAAAACGGTAACGGTAAAAGTTTTGCTGGCTGCGTAGCGGCTTGTGAGGTTTAACACAAGTGTTTGACCCGCAAGCGAAACGATTTCTTCGCCTGAAATAGGCAAAAACGATTTCGTATGCACCAGCACGGCGCGGGCGGCGGCATTGTCAAACCAAGCACGGTTAAGAGTTGGCTCGGGTTCGCAGGCGCCCAAATAATACCATTTCCCCTCGCACCAGACCTCCACCCATGCATGGTTGTCGTCGCAGTGCGCCCATTTGGGGGTGTAGACCTGTCTGGCGGGGATACCTACGCTGCGCATAGCGGTAACTGTTAAGGTAGATTCCTCGCCGCACCTGCCGTAAGAAGCTTTAAGCACCGTCATGGGCGACGCCGTCCTTTCGTCCGTCATTTTATATTCTGCGCGCTCGGCACACCAAAGGTTGACTTCAAGCGCCGCTTCCTTCATATTTTTGCCCTTTATTCTGCCAATAAGCGCGTTATAAAAAAACTCCCTGCTGTCTTCTATAACCTCGTTATTTACCCGGTAATACGCCACATAATTTAAAAAAATATCTTGCGGAACAGCGCCCCACAAAGGGTTTTTTGCAAGAAAGAGAGCAAAATCGGTGTATTTTTTAAAAAGCGAAAAATCATAATCACCAATATCGGCAAGGGGCATTGTAGCGTAAAAAAGTTTTAATATCGCTTGCTCGTCCTCGCAGCAGCTGTTAATTTTGCCGATAATTTCATCGTTTTGGTTGCCCAGAGGCAAGTTGCCGTAAAATTTGCAATCAATTTGCTTTTTAATATCTGTTGAAAAAATCATTTTAATCTCCGCATTTCGTCCGCTTAAAAAGTTTATTATTAAGCGGCGTTTTGCCGTATTTTTATAGTTTTGCTAATTAAAGTTTACCCTCTTTATCTATGTAACGCTCCAAAAAAGCCGCGCCGATTATGCCCGCTTTGTTGCCCAAGGCGGCAAGCACGATGTCGCCATATTTTTTGCCTTTAACGAGCTGTATCTGCGAAACCTCTTTCTTAACTTTCGCCAGCAAAAAATCCCCCGCCTTTGAAAGCCCGCCCCCCAAGGCAATTACGTCGGGGTCAAGGACGTTATAAATATTTATTATGCCTACCGCCAGATAGGCGCATAACCTGTCTACGGCTTCGCCAGCAATTAAATCGCCCCTTTTTGCCGCTTCAAATATAATTTCCGCAGTAAGTTTTGCTCCGTCGCCAAGCCGGGAAAGCGGCGTTTGCGCCCCCTCTTCTATTTTGCGGCTGACATATTTTACAATTGCCCTTGCCGACGCAAAAGTTTCCAAACAACCGTTATTGCCGCAGTTGCAACGGTAAAAGTTTTCGCCCACAATCATATGCCCTATTTCGGCGCCAAGCGCGTGGCTTCCGCTGTAAATGCTTCCGTTAATAATTAAGCCGCTGCCTATGCCCGTGCCCAAAGTCAGTAGCACAGAATTCAACGCGCCCTTAGTGCAACCGAAAAGATTTTCTCCCAGCGCCGCCACCGTCGCATCGTTTGCAACGTAGACTTTTTTGCCGATGCGGCCGCAAAGATCTTTGCCCAATTCCACGTTGCTCCAAGACAAATTGGCGCAAAAGTCAACCTTTCCACTTTGGCTGTAAACGATACCGGGAATCCCTATGCCTATTGAGCGGATGGCGTCAATCCCCTTGCCTTCGGCCGCCGCAAGTTCTTTAACAGTGTCCGCTATTTCGTTAACAACGCCGGCATATCCCTTATGCGCGGGTGTGGGTTTTACGCTTTGCCTTGTTATATTGCCGCAAAAATCCACAATGCCCGCCTTGATTGTCGTCGCGCCCAAATCAATTCCTATACGCATAAACCTTACCTAAAAACTTGCGGGGTTCTTCCGCAGTTTTGCTTAATTTGCTGTGTAAATCGGCTTAATATTTTTATGCCTTACCGTTGCTATTCTGCCGAGTATTTTTTTGCCTAGTTATTTGGTAATAGTAGCATTAGTAATCAGCGGTTTTTTTTCAAGCTCTTTCTTTTAGCGTTATTGCAAACAAATAAGAGTTTTTGAAGTTTTATAATTGTTTACAACGCTATACGCCTTTTTGTTATACCAAAAAAGAAGCGCGCAAGCCTTTTTGACGCTTTTAATTATTTAGCCTTCAACAATGCTATTAGAGTCACTATTGTTTCATTTCTTAAAACACCCTTCACATTTCATTTCCGTCATAATAGCCCTTTCTTTTAATCTAACTGAACAAAAACATTTTATCAGAAAGCGCCCGCCATTACAACGTTTATACAAAAATTACCGCAGACATTTAATAACGCTAAAAACATTTAAGGCAAATAAAAAATGCGTAGCGCTACATATAAAAATTAAAAAAGAATGAGCAAAAATGTTAATAAGCAAAAGAAAAACTTACTGCTAAATACTGCGAGTTAATTTATTTACAGATATTTATCTTAAAAGCGAGGGGAAATAAAATCTCACTGACGGATATGCTTTTCTTTCGGTAAAACCCTCTTTCATATATTTATGTTTATTCCTAACTCGCTTAGCGTTTTTAGAAGCCTTTGCGTTTAAAAAACAGGTGCTGTGGCAACGGGTTTTATAATTTCATAGAATAAAATATAACTCTTTATGGAGTAAACTATGGCTACAACGGCTATGCAACTAAATCTAACTTCTCCTTATACCCTTACGCAAAACGCGGCGGTAAAGTTTGACGAGCAGGTTTTTCAATCGGGCGACGTATCATACAACCAGTTAAGCGGCGAAATAACGCTGCTTTCAAGCGGACTTTACCTTATAAACTGGTGGGCAAACGCCTTGTCTTCTTCGGCGGCGGGAGTATCTTTTGCAATCTTGACGTCTCAGCCCGATACAATTTCCGGAAGCAGCGCGGCAAGAACGGGTCAGTTTACAGGCTTTGCGGTAATAAACGTAACTACGCCGCAAACGGTAAAGCTTATTAACAGCCAAAATTCCTCCGTCAGTTTGTCAACTTACGGCGGCGCGGCAGCGGGGCTGACGGTAACAAAATACGAAGAATTTTCGGTTCAAAGCACCACAGCCTGCCTTGCGGCAAAACAATGGGCGTATTTATTGGAGCAAATTACAACGCTTTACGCCTCCAATCTGGTAACAATATTTTACGACAGGCTTGCGTCTTCTTTCAGCGCATACCCTTACGGCGTTTACACCTCGCCCTACGGCAGCGGCGCGGGCTTTTTTGTTATGTATTTAGGCGCGGAATATGTGCTTTTGCCCCTTTACCAAATATGCGCCGTATACTTAGGCGACGATGCTATTTACGATGAAACCATACAGTATCTTCCCTTTCCCGACCCTGCCGCTATGGGGTGCGATACGGATATGTTTGCGGCATTTTATTCCTATATCCCCGTCGGCGAAAACGTCGGAATACAGATAAGCGTAAATACCAATGCCCAAGGTGACGTTTATAAAAACGAGTTTGCGGTCTTGGTTTTGGCAAACGAGGACAAAAGCTCTCCGCTGTTTTTCTTTGTGCCCAATGTGCAGCGCGTGGTAACTACCGTAGCCCCGCCTGAGCTGCTAAGTAAAGATGCAAAAAATTTTACCGCAGAAAAAAAGAGCGGCAAAGTGATTATAACGACGGAATAGCAACTGCGATAAAAACCCCATACTTCGCGCGGCATGAACTTGAAGTCATTTTGTAAATTCAAAAATAATAAATTAATCTCATGCCGCGCCCAAATGCGGGGCGCGTGGATTGAAACATAACAAGTCTTTTAGGAAATATTTCTACATCTGATTGAAACCGTGCGGGTGCGTTGATGGAATATTGGCACAATAGTACACTAATTTATTTGGGTATTGCCGCCCGAAGGCATGTGGATTGAAATGTATAATATCTTTATGTAAATTCTGTTTAAGCTGCCCCCAAATGCGGGGCGCGTGGATTGAAACTTTATTCAAAAATTAATTAAGCTTTTTTAATCGTGGCTTCGTGTGCGTGTGCGGATAAAATATTTAGATAAAATATCTTTTTGCTATGCTATCAGTCGCACCCCTGAAATCGCGTGCATTGAAACGATAAGCGTAGGCACAGATAAAGAGGTCAAAAATTGTTCAGCTTATATTTATTGAAAAATCAATTAAGCTGTTTTAGTCGCACACAGTGCTAGTGCAGCGTGTGTGAATTGAAACCTTTGCCCGCAGATGGCAACCCGAAAAGGCAAATCGCATCCAAATGAAGAATATTATTTTAATAGACAAAAATAACAAAGGCCGCGCAAAATCGTTTAAACATATTTAATATAAATAAGACATATGTCCTTAGCATAAAAACGGTATAGCAAATAAAAAATGCACAAGCAACCGCTTGCGCAAGCCTCTTTTCTTGCGGCTAATATTAAATATAAATAGCTTTAAAAATGCAGCAATAATTTGCCGATGCCTAAACCCGCATATAGCGCCTGCTTAAAATTATCCCGCGGCGATGCGTTTTAAGGCTGAAAGCGAAATATCTATTTCTTCTCTCGTGTTGGCATGACCGAAAGAAAAGCGCACGGCGCCCTTTGGAAACGTGCCCAAAGTTTTGTGCGCGAGAGGTGCGCAATGAAGCCCGCTTCTTACCATTATACCCATTTCGCTGTCAAGCCTAAATGCAGCATGGCTGTTGTCAAGCGATAAAAAATCCAAAGCCGTTACCGCGCATCTTTTTTTCGCGCCGCCGCCGACAATTGTTATATTTTTTATTTCTTTAATACCATTTTCAAAATTTTGCTGCAATTGTATTTCTTTTTGATAAATATTCTCAATCCCTTGTTTGATTATATATTTTAGCGAACAGTTTAGCGCCGCAATGCCGACAAGGTTGGGCGTTCCGGCCTCAAATCTGTCGGGTAAATGCCGCGGCATTTCAAGCGAATGCGAAAGGCTGCCTGTGCCGCCGAAAACAAATGGTTCAAGCATACTTGCCGCCCTTTCGCTAAGAATATAACCGCCGACGCCCTGCAAAGACAACAGCCCCTTGTGCCCCGAAAAGCACAAGACGTCAATATTGTCCCTTTCCATATCTATGTCAATTACGCCCCCTGTCTGCGCCGCATCAAGCGCAAACAGCACGCCGTATTTTTTGCAAAGTTCCCCTATTTCAAAAAGCGGCATAACGGCGCCGCATATATTTGAGGCGTGCGTCATTACAAGCACTTTGGGCGAGTTTTTTAACATTCCTTCCAGCGCTGAAAGACAAACTTCGCCGTCAGCATTGCAGGGCGCGAAGTCAACCCCCACCCCTTGCTTTTTAAGCTGCCAAAGCGGGCGCAGCACTGCGTTATGCTCCATTGAACTTGTAATTGCCTTATCCCCGCCTTTTAACAGCCCGAAGAGCGCCGCGTTAAGCGACTGCGTAAGCCCGCAGGTGAATATAACGCTTTTGCCCTTTTGAGCGTGAAAAAAATCCGCCAGCAGTTCCCTTGTTTCAAAAACTATTTGCTCCGTTTCAAAGGCTGCCGCGTAAGCTCCCCGACCCACGTTAAAGCACTTTTCGTCAATAAACTTTTTTACACAGTCGGAAACGCCGGGCGCTTTGGGAAAAGACGTCGCCGCATTGTCAAAATAAATCATTTTTTACCTTTAATTAATTATTACGTTGACGTCTTTACGCCCGCCGACTTCCCCCACAAGGCAAGATTCAAGTTCCAGCCCGCTTAATTCATCGAGCAAAGCTTTTGTTTCTTTTTGAGGGATACTCAGCAGCAGACCTCCCGAAGTTTGGGGGTCAAACAGAATTTCCTGCATAGCGCCGCAAACGTCAACAAAACGCACCTTGTCTTTTAAGAAATTACGGTTTTTTTGCCCTCCGCCCGTAATGAGCATTTCTTCCGCCAAACTATAAGCCCCTTTAATATATTTTACGTTTTTGCTGTCAACGGTAATGGTGTAGCTATCCTGCACCATTTCGTTGAGGTGCCCTAAAAACCCGAAGCCCGTTACGTCTGTGCAGGCGGAAAGGTTGTAGCGCGACGCAATTTCAAAGGCATATTTGTTGAGCGTCTGCATACTTTTCAGCGCCGCTTCGTAATCTTCCTTTTCCACAATGCCGAATCGGTTTGAAGCGTTTATCATTCCCACGCCCAAAGGCTTGGTTAAAATGATATTGTCCCCCGCTTTGCAGGTGTTATTGCGCAAAAACTTTTGCGGATGAACCGTGCCCGTTACCGAAAGCCCGTATTTGATTTCCTTGTCATTTATTGAGTGCCCCCCGCACAGCACCGCTCCCGCCTCCATAACTTTTTCCGCGCCTCCCTGTAAAATAGCCGCCAAAACGGCAGGGTCTTCCTCTTCGGGGAAGCATACAATATTAAGAGCTATTTTGGGAACGCCGCCCATGGCGTAAATGTCGCTAAGCGAGTTAGCCGCGGCAATGCGCCCGAAAACATAGGGGTCGTCGGTCATGGGAGGAAAAAAGTCAAGGGTTTTGATAATTGCTATATCGTCGCTTAACTTATACACGGCGCCGTCGTCGGAGGTGTCAAAGCCCACAAGCAAGTTGGGGTCGGAAAAAACAGGTATTTTGGAAACAACCTCTTTAAGCATGCCCTGCGGCAATTTCGCCACGCAGCCGCCGCAGGAGGGTAATTTCATAATTTTATTTATGTCCATAGTTTGTTGTCCTTACAATTATTTTTGTCTTTAAAAGAACTATTGCAATTATAATTATAGCGTTCTTTTTGTCATTTTTCAAGGAAATATAAGGAGGAGAGGTCTATTTTTACATAGACCTCTTTTTCCTTTGATAAATAGCAGTTTTCCATATCTTCGGGCGGGCTTGAAGCCAAAAGACCGCAGGAACTTGCTTCAAACTCAACGCATACGCCGCAAGAGGAACTAAGCTTACGGGGCACGGGCATCAGCGTTGAAGGAATACCCGTGTTTTGACAACTTTTGTTGAACTTCATAGCGCCGTAATGAGTATAAAAGGTCGCTAAAAACTTGCTCATTTGGTCATTTCTTTTATGCGCCTTTTTTAACGGTGAGTTCGTAAATGTCGCCGTTAAGGGCCGTCTCAACGGAATAACCCCTTGAAAGGGCGTAGCGGGTGCATGTTTCCATCGAAGTTTTATTGTCAACGCACAAAATAACTTCCTTTGTTTTTTCAATCTCTCTTTTAAGCATTATAATAGGCTGGGGGCAAGACAGCCCGCAAGCGTCAATTTTTAACATAAGTTTTTCTCCTTATTGCGCAGCGCTTTGCGTCTGTTCTTTTGCCTTGGCTTTTTTCTCGCGCTGAATATTGAAAAAGCCTATCGCTAAAATTATGACAATGCAAAGCACGCAGGCTATCATACCTTTTACCGTTGCGCCGCCCAGTTTTGCTTCCGTAGTTGCCGTCGCCGCAGCGTCCGCCACCGAAGCTAAGCCTAAGGTGTGCGAAAGCGCCGCGCCTAAAATCATTCCCAAAATGGTTATTGAAGAGTCGGAATTGCCGCTTCCCGCAAGCACCAGTTGACGGAAGGGGCAGCCGCCCAAAAATACCGAGCCTAAGCCTACTACAAACAGACCTAAAATATTCCAAATAAAATCTTGGTGGGCGACAGGCTGACCGCTGAAACTAAATTTCAAGTTGCCCGTTGCTGCGTTTGCAATCATTACTGTGGCTATAATCATTACAAAAGTGTAAAGCATGTGGAATTGCTTAAACATAATAGAATCGCGCACACCGCTGATAAAACATACGCGCAGGATTTGTCCCACTACGCCTACGATTGCGCCGCCCAAAAGCGCCGCCCAAATTGGCGCGTGCATTGAGCCGGGACCCGCCGTGCTGGAAATAAGTATTACCGCACCCGGTATTACAAGGGGCAAAAGAATGAGCAGGAGCAGCACTGCGGAAGAAGCAGGAGCTATGTAACCTTCCAGTTTTGGCAATTCGTAATTGCGTTTTAAGGTAAATCCTTTGTTGAGGAACAGCACGCCTACGACGATTCCGCCGATAAAGCCTATAAGACCTACTACGGCGTTTAAGTCGCCGCCGCCAATGCGCAGCACCATGCGTAAAGGACAGCCTAAAAATACCAACGCGCCTATCATTACGCAGGCGCCCAGCACAAAGCGCGTAAGGGGGGCTGAACCGCCCGTAACTTTAAAGTCCTTTCTTATTAAAGAAATGACGAACGCTCCCAGCACGATGCCGATAATTTCTGGCCGCGCGTATTGCACCTTGTCGTTTGCGTGGAGTCCCAAAGAGCCCGCTATATCACGCAAAAAACAGGCTATGCAAAACGCCATATTTTTCGGGTTTCCCAAAAGCGCCAGCGCTACCGACACGCCGCCGATTACTAAACCGGCTAAAAGGTACTTATAGTTTTTTGCAAAAAACTTTTTAGTCCCTTCCCAAAATTTCATAAAAATCCTCCTAATGTAACATATATTTGCTGCGGATTGCCGCAAACTTTTTGTTTAAGCCGTCTAAAAACGACAGCGGCAAAAGGCTTAATAAAAGAAAAAACTAAGATTTTTGCTAATTGCTGACTAAAAAGCCAATCGCACGACATGATATATGATACACCAAATAATTGCCTTCGCTGATACCAATTATAAATAAATCAAATTGGATTTATTAAGATTTTTAATAAATAAATATTATTGTTACCACTTATTTTTACGCTTTTTGGCAAGGTATTTTTATATGTTATATATACAAAAAGTCCTTTACTTTTTTCAGTTTACATCAAAAATTATTTCGGTTCACGCAACCGCACAGAGTGCGACCACAACAATGTTTTGAGCAGTATTGACAAGGATAACTTTTAATTCGCACGCACAACAAGCTGGTGTCGATGGAGTTTAAGGACAATAAACCGTTTCAATACGAATCCTATTAGGCGCGACCAAAAAAGCATTTCGTTACTAGGTAAATTTGCAGTTTTAAAATCTACGCATCAGCACGGGGCGCAACTGTAAATGATTTTTTTGAGCAAGTATTGAAGAATATAACTTTCAATCCACCCCCCCCCCGACAAGCTGGCGCCTGTGGAGTATAAGGAGAATAAATGTCTCAACCCTCTCCTGCATGAGCAAAACTGCGGAGTTTCAATCCGCATATCCAACACAGGTGCGACCGCCGAGTTGTTGCGAGGGGATTTACTTTACCGCGATGTTTCAATCACGTACATGGATGCGGCTCTAAAACCATTTGAAAGAGGGTATCGTCGGGCAGAAATATTTTAATCCGCGCGTTTTACGGTTCAATTATAGTGCATTCAAATATAATCGGCAGGATATTTTTTATTGTGAGTAATTGAAAACTATGGTAAAATATTTTTATGGGCAAAGGCGAAGACAATATTTTAATTGATATTACGAGTTTGGGCTTTAAGGGCGAGGGAATCGCAAACGCCGACGGCAAGACAATTTTTGTGCCTTTTGCGCTGCCAAACGAAAAAATATCGGCAAAGATAGTCTTTCAAAAAGACAATTTGGTGTTTGCGCACGCTAAAAAAATTGTTGTTAAAAGTCCGCATAGAACGGAACCCGTTTGCCCCGTGTTCGGCGAATGCGGCGGCTGCGACTTGCAGCATATGAGCTACCAAAAGCAGCTTGAATTTAAAGGGGAAATCGTCAAGCGTAACATTAAAAAAATTGCGGGCATTGACGTTGAAGTTGCGCCGACAGTGCCCAGCCCCTTGCAATACCGTTACAGAAATAAGCTTGTGCTGCCGCTGTCGCAAAGGGACGGCAAAATTGTTACTGGCTTTTACAAAGAAGGGACGAACGAAATGGTTGATACGCTGACATGCCCCTTGCATGCTCTTTGGGCGGACAAGCTGATTGTTTTAATGCGGCAGTTTATGGAAAAATATGACGTTGCGCCCTACGCTGCGGCGCAAAAAAGAGGGCTGGCGCGTCATCTGGTTGCAAGGAAACTGGGTGAAACTCTTGTCGTAACAGTAGTGGTTTTCGGAGAAAACCTGCCTCATAAAGACAAGTTGCTTGAAATGATGCAAACAGCCTTCGGCAAAGTTTCGCTTTTTTTAAACACCAATAAAAAAGAGGGCAACGCCGTGACGGGAGAAAGGTATATTTTTGTCGGCGGCGAAGAAAATTTGCAGGAAAGTATTGACGGGCTTAGCATAAGCGTTCACCCCGCCGCTTTTTTTCAGGTCAATGACGGCATAAGGAAAATTTTATATAAAGATGTTGCATCGCTATGTGGCGGCGCGGGGGTTTTGATTGACGCTTACAGCGGCGCGGGGGTGCTAACGGCTATACTTGCGCGGCGCTTTGACAAAGTTTACGGTATAGAAATCGCCCCGCAAGCCGTTGAAGCCGCAAACGATTTGACAAAACAAAACGGAATAAAAAATGTCCAAAACATTTTGGGCGACTGCGGTCAAGTGCTGCCGCGGCTGCTTAGCCAAAACGTAAGTGAGAACGAAAATCTTACTGTCGTTTTGGATCCGCCGCGCAAAGGCTGCGACGAAGCAGTAATTGCAGCTCTCGCAAAGCATCTGCCGCAAAAAATTGTTTACATTTCCTGCAACAGCTCCACCTTAGCCCGCGACCTTGCCAGATTGGGACTACATTCTATAAATCCGCCTTACAAAATAATCTCAGCCACTCCCTACGACATGTTCCCCCAAACCCGCCACCTTGAAACCCTGGTTTGTCTGTCTGCTATTAAACAAAAATAGGGCAAAAACAGCCTAAAAAGCCTTGTTTTATCCTTCAAAATCTCAAAAGGGACTTATTGGCACTTCAAATCCCCAAAAGACAAACCTGGAAAACAACTCCTACCGTCTTTGGGGAATGTTGTAAAATGAAGTGTGGATAGGGAACATTACGATAGATAAATGTAAGTAAGTTTTGGAGATAAGAATATGAATCAGTGTTTAAAAGAAAAGGAAATATATTTATGTAAATTTAGCGAAAAAAGAGAATGGCTGGAGCAACTATCTTGTGGTCACATCTATACTCATTCTGTAGGCTATTATAGGGATTTAGAAGGTAGTACAATAATAAATAATGATTTTTTAGATTTGATCAGAAGTGATTCTGATAATTGGTATGAGTATTTCAATAAATTTGGCGATTTTGTCGGAATCTTTTCTGTATATGAATTAGTAGAAAAAATAAAAGAAATACCGTCAATTAGATATGGAAAAGTAAAGTATTTTTCGGATGAAAGCATTGATATAATAAAGATATTTAACAATATATATGAAGAAACATGCTTTTATAAAAGAAAAAATCCTTTTGCAATTGAGAACGAATATCGAGTTGCATTATATGGGGCATATGATGACCCATTTATAGTTGAAACTACACAATTCAAACAATTTGAAATTTTCACATTTGATGAATTTTTCGAAAAAAAATTAAGTAATTGATATAAAAATATTAAATTGAGGGGTATTGAGATAATGGGATTTTTAAAAAAACTTTTTGGACAGGAAAACAAAGCAACTAATACAGATATTGGAAAAGAATTAACCGTTGTTCAACCTAAATTAATTATTCATCCGGATATATTAGATTTGATTTGGGTTGCTGATGGACTTCGGAAAAATTATACATCAAAAATTGAAAACAATTTCTTTGAGTATAATGGAATTAGAATTGCTTTTTCATTTTCTGTGGATGAACCCAGCTTAATATCACTTAAATTACCTATTCATAATGATGTCGACATATCAATGGTAGAAAGTCCACCTTATTTTCCAACATATGCAAATTTAACAGCAGAGCAAAAGGGTGTATATTGGAAATTCCTTGCCGAGCCGTATAGCGGTAAATATAATGTAGGTTATGTATTCCTTTTATATTATGGTCTTGAGCGTCACTTAATAGAAGGGAAATTTGAAGAGGCATTTCATATTATACTTAAGCTTAGAGATGTTTATAATAATAAATCTTTTCAAACATATTCTGCTTGTGCTTTAATTTTAACTTGTTTACTTCGAAAAAGAGCAGACCTTATTTTGGAGTTTATACAGTCTTTAGATAATGATTATGAATTTTGTTTTTCACCTAACTTATATTTATTATGCAAAATGGGATTGGATATTTCATTGACATCGAAAGATATTATGCGTATGGCAAAAACTTTTGAATTCAATAATTTAAATTATATAAAAAAGTATCCTGATATATTTGAAAAAAAGTTGGAAGAAGAAATGCAAAAAAAATTATCTTCGACAAATTTGCGCATTGGGGATTATGTTAGTCAAAATGAATTTAAAAAGCTTCGAAAAGAAGCCATTATTATATTTGCAAATCTTTCTCTTAAAGAAAAAAATATTGATGTTCCATTGCTTTCAGAATCATTTAAATTAAAGAAAATAGCAAATGAATTGCTTGAATGTGCGCATAACAGCGTCAAACAAGAAGTTGCATTGATGCGTAAGGAGGGTACTATTATTTCTAATGATAAAGTTAAGGAAATTAAACCTGAGTTGTCTTTTGATGAAAAAAGGGAAAATGAATTGTTGTTACAATATAAAAAAGCGAAATCCAATATTATGGAACTGCATTTTGTTTTGATTTCCTTAGAAGATTTTTATTATTCCTATAGAACTTTGGGTGATTGTTATATCAACAAATGTATTACATATTGTACAGAAGATATTTCACTGTTACCGGAATTACAGAAGCAATATAGAATAACAGAAACAGCACGATATAAACAATTAGCAAAATATGACAAGAGTTACGAAGGGCTTAAGGAAGAGTATTTTAATGGAAATATTACAGCATATAAACGACTGGCAATTATTTATGAAAAAAACAAAGATTTTCAAAATGCAATAAACATTTGCAATGAAGCAACTAATTACTATAAAGCAATAGGTGAAAAAGAGGTGGCTTCAGAGTTTGAGGAAAGAAAAGATAAAATTAATCAGAAATGTCAATAAATACTTAGACAGCTGTCCCTGTTTCGGGACAGCTTTCCATTTACAAAGTTTCCAATATTTGGTATTATACAAATGATTATTTGTAAGGAGGATAGAATTTGATTATTAACGAAACAAGCAATGTAAGTTGGCTATATGCTACACGCATTTAGCTTATAGAAATACAGATTTAGAAGATTTTCATGCTAAAGGCGATAAGCTCGGCAAGAGATTGTACAACAGAATGTATAAAATTGTCAGGTCCAATTTAGATAGGATAAAAAAATACAAACAAAAATTAATTGATATCAAGTCTATTGAAGAAATGAAGGATTTCATAAAAAACGCGGATAGCAGTCAAAAGGAATTTGTTGACTTTATTGCAGATATAGCCTTTAACTTACAAATGGGATATGGTTGGGATAATCCGTTCGAAATACAAATTGAACAAGAGATAACAGATGTTGCGGCTTTTGTTTTAGCCGGAAAATTTATGGAGTGCTGCGAAAAACAACTCGCCCTAAGTGACGATACAATGTGCTATATTAATAAAGATGTTTGCAATAGGATATTTACATTGCTTCAAAACAATTGCATATAGCTTCAAATAATAAATTCAATGAAAAAATGAATAATCTAATATTGTAATTGAACAAGAAATTGCTTGCTATTGTTCTAGATTTGGAATATAATAATATTATCAAAATCGGAGGCAAACAATGCAACAAAGTGTTCCGTATATGTCAGCTAAAGAAGCAGCTCAAGAATGGGGTATATCTCAAAGGCGCGTATCAGTCCTTTGCGGCGAAAGTCGAATAATCGGAGCTACTATTATAGGTAATATGTGGCTTATTCCTAAGCATGCAGAAAAGCCGGTTGATGCCAGACAACTAAAAAGGAAAATCGAACCGGCTAAGCCGTTTGTCAAATGGGCAGGCGGGAAAGGACAGTTACTTTCAGAAATTAAATATAGGCTTCCAAAAGGCTTTGGACTCGATATAACAAAGTACGCAGAACCGTTTGTGGGTGGAGGCGCGCTGCTGTTTGATATATTGCAGAAGTATAATTTAGAGCAAGTGTACATCAGCGACACAAACAAAGCCCTTATTTCAGCGTATCACCAAATTAAAACAAATGTTGAAAAACTTATTGAAGAATTAGGTGTTTTGCAGGGTGAATACCTGTCGCTAAACGTTGAAGATAGAAAACAATATTATTATAAGAAAAGGGAATTGTTTAATCAACTTAATACCGGAAAATTGCAAGATGAATTAATGCTTGCAGCGCTAATGATATTCATCAATAAAACTTGCTTCAACGGCTTATATAGAGTTAACAAAAAGGGTGAATATAATGTCCCGATGGGAGATTACAAAAAACCTTTGATATGCGACGAAAATAATTTAAGGTCAATATCAAAGCTGTTACAGAAGGTCGATATGCATGTTGGGGACTATAGGCAATCTCTTGAATTTATAGATGACAAAACCTTCGTGTATTTTGATCCGCCATATAGACCATTGTCAACAACAGCAAGTTTTACTTCCTATACGGAAGGCGGTTTCGCGGACAAAGAGCAAGAGCACCTGGCGGAATATGCTAGGGTGTTGACAGAACGCGGGGCAAAAGTAATGCTTAGCAATTCTGATCCTAAAAACATAAACAGTCAGGACAACTTCTTTGACGAGTTGTATAATGGCTTTAATATTCAAAGAGTAAATGCATCAAGAATGATAAACAGTAACGCTGAAAGCAGGGGCAAGATAACGGAATTGTTAATCACGAATTACTAAAAGCATTTTACATTCCGTTAAGCAACAAATAGGAAAGATGTAGTGGTCTTTTTTTAATTTGCGGATTGTTAAGAATAAAAATTAATTAGGAGAAACAGATGAAATTACAGGAAGCATACGAAAAGCTAAAAGGATATGTCGGGATACCTTTCAAGGATTTGTTTTCTTTTGAGGATTTACAAACTATCGTAAGAAATAAAGGCAAGACAGGGCAACTGTTGGAAATGCTGTTAAAAAAGAAACTTGACAATGGAAATATTGATTTTGAAGACGGTGAATTAAAGAGCAATAAATGTGATAAAAACGGGAAACCCTTAGAGACTGTATTTGTAACACAAATATGCGGAATCATTGATGATTTGCTTTGTGAGAAACCTTTTGAAGAAACTCATTTATATGAGAAGGTAAACAATATTTTGTATGTTCAAGTTTGTAAGGAAGGGAAACCGGAAGACTGGAAACTTATACAAATGATACATATCGATTTAACAAAACCGGAGTTTTCTTCTTTTTTGGAGAGTTGGAGACAGGATTATTATTCTATTTGCAGACAACTTAAACAGCATATTGAAACAAGCGCTGATGGCTTTATCCATACTTCTAGCGGTATACATTTGCAAATCCGCAGTAAAGATGCAAAGGATAAAAACGGCAAATATCATCCGATTTATTCCAAAACTTACGGCAGATATGTATCAAATAAGAATCATGCTTTTTATTTTCAAAAAGCTTTTGTTTTTGATGTGCTGGAAGCATTCGGGAAGTTGAAAGGCTAGCATATGAAATACGAACCTGATAATTTCGAATTACAGACTAATACGGTATGGAGTTTTCCGGATAGGGGGAAATGGGCGACTCACGATGCCAAGTATAGAGGAAATTGGTCGCCGTATATTCCGCGCAATGTAATTTTGCGGTACTCAAAAGAAGGAGATTTGGTTTTAGATCAATTTGCCGGCGGAGGAACTACTTTAGTAGAGGCAAAGTTGCTGAAGCGCAACGCAATCGGCATAGATATCAATCCCGATGCAGTGAAACTATGTGAAGAGAAGTGTAGCTTCGAGTACAGCGGCGGCAACATTGATTTGCGTTTAGGAGATGCAAGAAAGCTAAATATCGATAATGATAGTGTTGATTTAGTGTGCACACATCCGCCATACGCAAATATAATTCAATACAGCGAAGATATTGAAGGTGATTTGTCGCATCTCGCAATGAAAGAGTTTTTAACGGAAATGTTTACCGTTGCAGCAGAAGCCTATAGAGTTTTAAAGAAGGACAAGTTCTGTGCAATACTGATGGGAGATATCCGCATAAAAGGAATGGTTAAGCCTCTTGCCTTTGAAACAATGCGAGTGTTTGAGTTGGCAGGCTTCAAGCTTAAAGAAATTGTTGTAAAGGAACAGCATAACTGCCAAGCCACTGGCTTTTGGAAGACAAATAGCATCAAAAATAATTTTTTGCTGCTTGCGCATGAAAACTTGTTTGTATTTAAAAAATAAGGAAGGGAAACAAATGGGGACAAAAGAACATAATCATTTATATCCAGTTTTCCACATAAAGAAGTGGATTGAAAATGGTGGAAGAATTTTTGACAAAGAGAAGGCGAAAGAAAGATATATTAATTATCAAAAAGATTTTTCTTTTCGATACTACTATTCATTAGGGGAGCATAATAGCGAGCTTGAAGAAAGGCTATGCAAGGTTGAGCATTATATCGCGCCGATTATTAAGAATATTGATGATGCTAATGATTCTATTTCGTTAACAGCAAAAGAACTTGAAATTTTGAAGTTATACTGTGTTTTATGTGGAAGTAGACACAATTTTACAAGTGAAGTAATAAAAGACGATGAGTCAGGTATTTATCAAAGCAATGATTATTTGTTTGGTTTATATAGAGCTACAACACAAGATGAAGCAATAAAAGTGACCATACAAATATTAGATGATTTTGAGAAAATAGAAGGTATGAGTAATGATATGGAAACACAGATTAATCCTTGGGTTGTTTTGCCTGAATTAGTATATTCTGTCTTTAATATTGGCTTGCATATAGCGATAGTTCGAAGTGAAAAACCTTTGATTTGCATATCTGATCGATTTTGCATTATTGAGAACACATTAGACTCTGATTTTTTATATTCATATGTTCCAATTTCTCCAAAAACAGCGCTGTTTTTAGTTAAAAGCAAATATTATCTTGACGATGAAAGTTTTATTCAAACAAAAACAAGATTTGGGATTAAGTATGGTAGTGGTGAAGCTGACCCATATTTGTCAGTAATTTTAGGTTGTTATAAGAATTTTGATTGTGAATATAAGTTATTTTGTTCTTATTATAGATTTTTGTCGCATGTTCATATAAAAGAAACTTATCTTACCCAGTTTAAAGCAAAGAATGTGAAAATAAAAGTTAACATATTACCTGATGTAATTTTTAAGCAGTATAATTCTATTTTTTGTGAAGATGGTAAATTAATTTTATTTTGCGACAAGGAAGAACTAAAGTTTGCAATCGAACATCCTTTAAAATGTAGGGAAATTACGTGCGGATAAAATGAAAATATGTTGTTGATTAATTATACCGTTTCTGTTATAATATTGTCATAATTGTTTATGGTGGTGTAATATGACCTTTGCAGAAAAGCTAAAATATGTAAGAACAAAGTTATTTTTGAGTCAAGAGGGCTTGGCAAAAGCGCTGAATGTTTCTTTTGCTACCGTCAACCGTTGGGAAACGGGTAAGCACGAGCCTGGGCTTGCCGCGCAAAAGGCTTTCTATGAGCTATGTTTAAAGAATAAAATTGATTTTCTAGATTAGTATGAGACAAAAGATTGGATATAAAATATGAATTATATTGATATATTTGCGGGCGCAGGAGGATTATCTGAGGGTTTTACTAAACAGGGATTCGAAGCGGTTGCTCACATTGAAATGAATAGCGATGCAGTGAAAACTCTACAAACTAGAGCTTGCTATTACTATTTAAAAGAGCAAAATAACCTTACGCCGTATTATGAATATGAGAAAGGCCATATTTCGAGAGAAGAATTGTATGCATTAGTTCCGCAATCACTTATTGATTCCGTATTATGTGAGACAATTAGTGAAAAGTCGATAAAAGGAATATTTGTAAAAGTTGATAATTTATTACAGGCAAATTCGGCTTGGAATAATGAAGTAGATTTGGTTATTGGAGGACCTCCATGTCAAGCATATTCTTTAGTTGGACGAGCTATTAAATCAGCTAAAGATAGATTAATAAATGAGACGGAAATAAAAGCTGATCCAAGAAATTTCTTATACAAATTATACTGTAGATTTCTTAAAAAGTATAAACCGAAAATGTTTGTATTCGAGAATGTCCCAGGATTACTTACTGCCGAAAATGGTAAATATTTTCGCAATATGAAAGCGTATTTAAAGCGAGTAGGTTATGTAATAGAGTGGAGAGAAATAAATGCTAATATTTTTGGAGTTTTGCAAAACAGAAAAAGAATAATTATAATCGGATGGCGCAAAGGGACAAATCACCATTATCCTGATTTCCGACCAATTCAGCATAATTATTTGGTAAACGATATATTAAGAGATCTTCCCATTATTCAAGCCGGAGGTAAAAATAATCGTTATAGAAGAATACAACCTAGTCAATATCTTACGGACTTTGAAATTAGGAACAATGAAGATGTGCTAACATGGCATATTGCTAGGTCGCATATTGACCGTGATAAGGAGATATACAGAAGAGTTATACTAGCTTGGAATAATGGTCATCAGAGATTGAGTTATCCAAACTTACCAGATGAGCTTAGAACTCATAAAAATATAAGTTCATTTATTGATAGGTTTAAGATTGTTGAGGGCGATACAGCTGCTTGTCATACTATGATGGCACATATCTCAAAAGACGGTCATTACTTTATTCATCCGGATATACTTCAAGCTAGGTCAATTACAGTTAGAGAAGCCGCTAGGATACAATCGTTTCCGGATAACTATTATTTTGAAGGAAGCAGGACCGCAGCATTTACACAAATAGGAAACGCAGTACCACCATTATTATCGGAGGCAATAGCTAGAGAGTTATTATTACAGTTGTAAGCATAGGGGAGAAAAACGAATGAGCAACTTATTGATACAACAATATGGAAAATACAAAAGAGAGCAGCTCAAGAATGAGCCGTTAAGCTGTCTTTTGGATACGGATATTGATTACAATCCGCATCAGATTGATGCGTTTTGTTCGGCAATAAACGCTCTGAAAACTGGGGGAATTATTCTTGCTGATGAAGTAGGTCTTGGAAAAACGATTGAAGCAGGATTAGTATTAAAATATGTAATTAAGACAGGCGCAAAAAAAATTCTTTTGGTTTTGCCTGCTTCTCTTAGAAAACAGTGGCAAGTAGAGTTGGAAGAAAAGTTTGGGTTAAATGAAGACGTTGTAAAAATCCTTGACAGAACAGCACTAGGATATGATCCTATAGGCATCGTTGACAGATGGCTAAAAGACAAAGATAGATTAAACATCGCAATTACGTCCTATGATTTTTCTTCAAAGTTAATGAATCAATGTCCTTCCGTAAAATGGGATTTTATAGTAATTGATGAAGCACATAATTTAAGAAATATTTTTCATGGTACTAAGAGAGCTAAACGGCTTTATGAATGTACAAAAGGTATACCGAAAATATTACTTACAGCAACTCCTTTGCAAAACAGACTAGATGATTTACATGGTATCGTATCATTTATAGATGAAAGAATTTTCGGTAGTGAAAAAGCTTTCAATAAGCAATATGTAGATGAGCAATGTTACCAAGAGTTAAAAGCGAATTTAAGCCCTGTATTATATAGGACATTGAGAAAAGATGTAAGCAGGTATATGCAGTTCCCCAAAAGGGTATGCCGCACTTTCGATTTTGCTTTATCACCGGAGGAAATCGCACTATATCAGCAAGTAAATGAGTTTTTGAAGAAAAATGAGCTATATTGTTTGCCAACTCAAAATAGGAATCTAATTACGCTTGTTATACGTAAATTGCTTGCTTCCTCAAGTTTTGCGCTTGTTGAAACTTTTGAGGTGTTAAAAGAACGGTTAGAAAAACTTTATGCTGGGACAAAATCTGCAAAAGCAAATGAAGGCTTTGAGCTGTTTTGGAAATATCTTGATGACGAAATTGATGAAGACGAATTTGATAAAGACGATGAAGATACTGTATTTCTGAAACAAAAGATTCAAGAAGAAATTGATGAAGTTGATGCAATTATTAATAGCGCAAAAATAATTAAGCAGAACGCAAAAATTAAGGCTTTGAAACAAGCTATTTTAGCAGCCTTTTCTATGCAGGAAGAAAAAGGAATCGCAGAAAAAGTTGTTATTTTTACCGAATCGAAGAGAACACAAGCTTACATAGCAAATGAGTTGATTAATACTGGATATTTAGACGAAGACATAGTTTTATTTAACGGTGAAAACTCAGATGAGAAAACTAGAGAAATTTATAAAAGATATAGCATTAAAAACTTTGGCAAAACAAACTACGGTCCATCAGTTGAAAGAAAACACGCAATTGTAGATTACTTTGAGCACAGCGCTAAAGTACTTATTTTGACCGACGCCGGAAGCGAAGGTTTGAATCTGCAGTTTTGCAATACAGTTATTAATTACGATTTGCCGTGGAACCCTATGAAGATTGAACAGAGAATAGGTCGTTGCCATAGGTACGGTCAAAAAAATGACGTTGTAGCCATTAATCTACTTAATATAACAAATGCAGCTGATTCAAGAGTATTTGAGATATTATCAAAGAAATTCGAGCTTTTTGAAGGCGTTTTTGGAGCATCAGATATTGCTTTAGGGATATTGGAATCTGGTGTCAATTTTGAACAAGAGATATTGCGAATATATCAGCAGTGCAACACGTCAAAAGAGTTTATGGCGGAGTTTGATAAGCTAGATAGACAGCTTAATGCGAAAAGGAATAAAAAAGCTTTGCAACTAAGAAGTATATTACTTTCAAAGGACAGCAAAGACAAAATCGACGATTTAGATAAAGTCAAAAAAGATATTGACAAATATTGCTCACAAGTTGATTTTTGGGAGAAAGTGGAAGACGAAGATATATTGGTAGATAATATCTCAATATTACATACGCCCAATTGGGGGGAAGAAATTTTGGGATGTCATGGTTATATTTTTATCGGCGCTATGTGTGATAATTCTAATTTGTTAAACCCAGTCCTTTTGCTTTGCGATGAAAATGGCAATTATGTGGATTTTGACGAAGAGGATCTATTACCGGAAATAGGTAAAATTGACGATTACGATTTATATCCCTACAAACTTGATGAAAAAGAGCAAGGCTATCTCAATGGGATATACGAAGACTTGACTCAAAAAATGTGTCAAAAGTATGACGAAAATACAAATCCAATCAAGGAATACAACAAAAAGAAGGTAGAAAATTGGATAAACATTCAGATAGAACAACTTAATATCCATATAGCCGAAATGCTGGAAGAAATAAGTCAATTAGAGTATAATTGTAAAGAAGCAACGGAGTATCTGGAAAAGGTAGATATAAAAAAGAAAATAGCAGAAAAGCGAAAATCACTTGAGAAGTTCCAGGAAAGTTTCCATCAAAAAGTTACGTCGATAGGAGAGGAAGGAATGAGAAGCATACAAGAGTTTAATGATAAATTCCATATTAATCCTATTTTGTTAGTAAAAATTGTGCTTAAATTTTAGGGGGGCAGTATGGCAAAAAGTAAAATACTTAAAGAGTTGGCAAATAATTCAATAAGCATAGAAATAGCATTAAAAAGGTTGTTAATCATTCTTAATGACTTAAATTATGAAGATTTAATAATTTGGGTAGAAAAAGAACTTAACGGTTATGGAAAAGATGATTGTATGCCAGCATATAGAGAAATTGGATGTGGATCTTTGACATATTCTGGGATAAAGGGAACAATGATGTCACATGTTAAGTTTTCGAATAATCCAATGCCATTTACTTGGATTCCTAAAAAATATATGGATTTAGTGACGAATAATTATGTTAAGGAAACTATAGGCGGTATAATCGAAAAAGCCAATAATAAAGAAAATAAATATGAGAAAGACTTAACATTTATGGCATATGAAGTACAGGAAATGACTGGTATAGCATGTACTGCAATTAAACAAACTTTTGATTCAAATTCATTTCTTGAAATTATTAATAAAATTTCCGTAATTTTGATGAAGGTATTTATTAGGTTAGATAAAGAATTTGGGAATTTAGATGAGCTTGATATTGATGTTACTGATGATAACAAAGTTGAAACTGTAAAAAAATTAATTTATCAAATTATTTTTATAGATAATTCTATAAAGATAGGAGATAACAATAAAATTGAAAAATCAAACATTGGGGAGAACAATAAAAATGAATGATGATAAAAAAACCATTGAAATAATAGATAATAGTATAAATATACAAGGAAAAAGCAAGATAAAAAATTCTAATGTGGGTACAAATAATAAACTTGAAACAGTTAAATCTGATGAGAAAATATCATCAAAAATAATATGGCAGATAATAATACCCATCGTTGTAGGCGTAGCTGTTGTGGCAATAGCATTATGGTTAGGATTAAAATAGGAGGATATATGAAAGATAAAAATGATACTATAAACAATGAAACAACTGAAAATGATTCACTATCATTTTCTAAAAAATTGGGCAATGTGTTTGAAAAAACTAAAGCAAAAGTAGGAACCTTTGTTAAAGATGGTTTTGAAAAAGTAAAGGGAAAAGCTAGTGATATAAAAAATAAGATTGAAGATTCTAACGATGCTAAAAAATTAGAAAAAGCTATCGAGATAAAATTTAATTCGGAAGCGATATCATACAAAGTAATCGTGCCTGATGAAAAGATTAAGATGATAAGTGTATATGCAAAAACCGATTATTCAAATAAACAACTAACGTTGATTGGCGAGGTAACTGGTTTGACAAATTCTTATTTTGTAGATTCGCAAAATCAGAAATTTGTAGTTAAGTTAATAAGGCAAAATCAAACAACAAACATTACTATTGATAATGTTGAATACACAAGGAAAGCAACAATAATTGATTTTGAATTGTATTCGGATAATGAAACAAAAAAGCAAGTACAACAAATCGTATATGATAATTCGATACATATAACTGATAGCAAAATCAATAAAGCAGATATTGGAAATAACAAGTAATATAACACAGGAGAAAGCGGAATGCAGAAGAATGGGAAACTTGAACTTACATGGGTGGGGAAGTACGATGAGAAGGTGATTGAGCCTCGAATTTTAGTTGAGGACAAAAGCAAATCATACGGCGACCAGAATAGTGAAAACATGCTTATCCATGGAGATAACTTGATCGCATTGAAAGCTCTCGAGCAAGATTTTGCCGGCAAAATAAAATGTATTTACATAGACCCACCTTATAATACAGGAAGCGCATTTGAATATTATGATGATGGGCTAGAACATAGTGAGTGGCTAAATATGATGAAGCCTAGATTGGAGATTCTTAATAGGCTATTGAGAGATGATGGTGCAATATTTATATCGATTGATGATGATGAATTTGCATATTTAAAAGTCCTTTGCGATGAAATATTTAATAGGCGAAATTTTGTTGGTACACTGGTTTGGGAAAAGAAAAAGAAACCTTCTTTTTTGAGCAATATTGGTTCCATTACTGAGTATATTTTAATCTATGCAAAAGATAAATACCAATTGCCTGATTTAATTTTTGGTCAAACTACTGAGGGAAAAAAATATCCTTTTAATAATGCTGGGAATGGAGTCAGAGAATTAAAATTTCCTGCCAAATCTGTTACTTTTATGTGTGAAGATTGTGAAATTGAACCACAAGCCATGTCCGGGGGAAATATTATTACGGAGCTTTTAGATAAAATTAAGATTTTGAATATGACAAATGAAAATGAATTTAGGCTTAAAGGTGAATGGCGATATTCGCAACAAAAATTAAATGAAATCATAGCGAACAAAGAGCAAATAATAATAAGCAAAATACCTTTTAGACCGAACCATGTAAAGATAGGTGGCGCACCAAAGAAGTTAAAGAATTTACTAAGTATAAGTCATTATGGAATATCAACAAATGAAGATGCAACTAATGAAAGTAGAGCTTTATTTGGTACAGATATAGCGTTTAGTTATCCCAAACCAGAGATGTTACTACAAATCTTAATTAGCACAATTACAAATGAGAGAGACTATGTACTTGACTCATTTTTGGGTTCAGGGACAACCACGGCTGTAGCACAAAAAATGGGACGAAAATGGATTGGCATTGAACTTGGTGAACATGCCTATACTCATTGCAAAGTCAGAATGGATAAGGTGATTGATGGTGAACAAGGCGGAATAAGTAAGGCAGTCAACTGGCAAGGTGGCGGCGGATATAAGTTCTATGAACTTGCGCCGAGTTTGCTTGTGCCTAATGAGAAAATACCTTCAATCAAGCAAGTTAATTCTACTTATACTTTTGAAATGATGTGTGAAGCAATTTGCAAACTGGAAGGGTTCAAGTATAAGCCGGACGGCAAATATCACGGCACTTCCAGTGAAAAGCGGTTTATACATATCACGAAGGAATTTGTAAATGCCGAATATATCAATAGCCTCTTGAGTACTTTAGGCGAGGGGCAATCTCTACTGATATACGGGACAAAGATACAATCAGGGTTAAGACTACCTGAGAATGTAGAAGTAAAAAAGATACCCAAAGATCTTTTAGAAAAATGCACCTATGAAAGCGAGGTAAGATAATATGAGTGAAATAGTTAATAAAATCGGATATGCAATGAGCTTGAGAGAGCCGCAAAAAGAAGCATTATCTTATCTTGATAATATAAGTGATAAATGTGATTATAAGAGAGACAAACTTGAAGCCATTGAACAAATTGCCTCAGATAATTGCGAAAACAAAAACAAAATAAAGATAGATAAAGATTTTAACTTTCCTTCCTTTTGCTACAGTATGGCGACAGGCATAGGTAAAACTAGACTTATGGGAGCGTCTATATATTATTTATATAAAACAAAGGGTTATAAACATTTCTTTATCTTAGCTCCAGGGAATACGATTTATGACAAACTGAGAAAGGAATCCAATCCTGCGCATCCTAAATACATATTCAAAGGGTTGGAAGCGGAAATGGGACGTCCCAAAGTATTTGACGGCGAGAACTATACGCAATATCCTGTCAGATATGTTCAAGGAGAAATTGAGCTGGAGAAGACTTCCGAAATACAGTTGTTTATTTTTAATATAGGTAAAATATTTAATAGCAAAACCGATACGACTTTCAAGTTTCATAAATATCAAGAAACGCTAGGTTCTTCATTTGCCGACGTTCTAGCTAAGTTTGACGACCTTGTCATTTGTATGGATGAAGCGCATAGATATTATGCGCCGGCTTCGATGAAAGCAATAAGCTATTTAAAACCTATATTGGGATTGGAGTTTACCGCAACGCCCAAGAGCAACAGTAATGTTATATATAGTTATGACCTAGCGAAAGGGGCAGGCAAATATCTTAAGATACCCGTTGTTATGGGAAGAACCAATATTGGCGGATATTCGGCAGATGATATTGAAGAAATGAAAATCCGTGACGGATTAACCTTGCACGAGAATCGCAAGAAAATAGTTTATCAATATTCAGTTGATAATAATTTGGATTATGTTAAGCCTATTGTGCTTATCGCTTGCAAGGATACGGAGCACGCAAAGAAGATAAGGGCGCTTATTGATAACGAAAACTTTAACAATGGAAGGTATCGCGGAAGAGTTATTGAGATACATTCAAATATGAAAGGCGAGGAGACTGAAGAAAATATCCGGTTGTTGTTATCCGTGGAAAGAAGTGATAATCCGGTTGAAATTGTTATTCATGTATATAAACTTAAAGAAGGATGGGACGTCAATAATCTTTTCACAATTATTCCGCTTAACGCGGCAAAGAGTGATATATTGGCATTGCAAACAATTGGTCGTGGACTTCGTCTTCCATTCGGATACATAACCGGCAATGAAGAAATAGACACCCTTGATATAGTCGCGCATGAACATTATAGAGAATTGGTTGAAGAGATTAAATCAAGCGATGTATTCAGATATAGAGATTTAGGCGCAAGAGAAGTTGAGCCTAGCAAAACAGTGGAGCTATCGAGCGTTGTGGACGATGCGCAATTATCGTTATTTGACGATGCCTTTACTCAAGCCGGAGTTAAGTCTTTTGAGCAGATAAAAAGCGCAAAAACGCAAGACGAATTATACGCTGCATATGTAAAGAATTTTGGCATCATTAAGAGCAAGAAAGATGAAAAGGATAGAGAACAGATTTCTTTATTTGATATTTCTGAAGGAGAGACACCGGATGAAGTTAAAAAATTAGAAAACGCCTTTGATAATAAAGACAACGCGCCCAAGCCTATGAAGAAGGAGGAGTTTCTTGAAAAAGCAAAAGCATACTGCGCTAATGCTATCTCGGTGCCTAAGATATTAGTTCAGCCAAGTGCAACTGTTACACTTAATCAATTTACCGTAAAGCGTAACATAGCTGATTTTGAAGTCGCAGCAAGTAAGATAGAAAGGTTTGACGCTATCAATCGGGAAATATTATCCTCGGTTGATGCGCAGCTTCTTGAAGTTGACGATCCTGTCAATACGCTTGCTTGTTTACTTTTGGATTCAGATGCGTTAAGCGAAGTGAGCGTGGATGATGATGCTGATTATATTCTTAATATTGTGATGCAATATTTGGATTTAATAGAAGGAACCGCAGAAGATAAAAAAAGAATTGTCAGAAGATACGGCAAAATAATTGTTGATGATATCATCGACCAAATACATAAAAACATGGATAAGAAGATTTTCTATACTCATGTGATACAAAAGGATTTGATTGTATTCAAAAAATCAATCAAAAATATTAAGATTGATGGGGGAGAAATACCGTTTAGGAAGACTTTTGAGGATAAGAAAAATATTAAACGATATATTTTCTCAGGCTATAAAAAATCTTATTACAGCGAGAACGCTTTTGATAGTGATTCCGAAAGGTTGTTTTCAGTTATTTTAGAGGATGATGCTGAAGTGATTAGATGGATTAAACCGCCGCTTAACCAGCTTGGTTTATTTTGGCAAGCAGGGCAACAGTATAATCCGGATTTTCTTGTGGAAACCAAAACAAATAAATATATGGTTGAGGTAAAAGCAAGTAATGAAATTCACAACCCTGATGTTGTTGGAAAGGCAAAGGAAGGTATTAAATGGTGTCAATACGCTTCTATAGTAGACCCAGATCAAAAGAAATGGGAATATTGCTTAATTACTGATGACAATATAAAAACCGGCAATACAGTGAAATACACATTGGGTCTTTGTGTTAAAGTCGAGGAGGAATAATTATGGCAGAAGATAGGAGCTTTCAAGAAGCCGAAGTTCGCCAAAAGATTATTGATGCGCTTAAGGTAGATTTGGTTGGACCAATGCAGGCAGAAGAAACATTAGATGAGAACCCGATGTTTGAATATCTCACAGGGATGTTATATCCGCAAGTTCTTGCTGGCGATACCTTTGAGCAGGAAGTCGATTGCGATACGGATCATTCGGATATAGAATCAAACTATACGCCAAAACCCGATGAAGATGACAATGAACCGATGGTTGCCACAAAATTCAAACAGCAATCATCTATCGGTATGAGCTTTTATCTTAGAAAAGACACAAAAGAAATAACGGTTGTTGCCTCGTGGGGCGATTATATTAAACAGTCCGAAAAAGTTGCAACAGAAGACGGCAAAGATAAAACAAGGATTACATATGTAAGACAGCCTATGGAGTGTACGGTAAAGATAGATTTGTCTTCTTTTGATAAACGCGAAGATTATGCCTTACCGCTCGATTCCAACATACACATGCATATCGTAAAAATTGGACTCGGAAATGCATATATGCTGGTGACGGTACATCTTACTAACCGTAGACCTAAAAGTAATTCCGCGTTAGAATCTATTATTTTTCAAGCAAAAATTGAAGCGTTTTCAGAAAGTGAGAAACAGCTTTTTGTCGCAGAAAATATATGCAGAGATATGCTAGCAATTGACGAATTCTATTATGAACAACGTCCAATCTTCGGAAGGGGAAGAGGTTGCGCATTAATGTGGGATAAAATGAACAATAAATTTGCTTCGAAAGTTTATACTTCATTTATCCCCGAATATGAATTTCCAAGTGTTGGAGCATTAATAGATGGATTTGACACGATACATTTTCTGATGAGTTTTATGGCTAAATCTGCAAATAAGGATGCGACAATTGAGAGACTCGAAAAATTGGGAAATGCTTATGAAAAATGGATAAATGATACTATTATCAATAATCCGCGTATGGATAATGCTAAGTTTAAAGATAAAATAGGAAATGGTGTTGTTGAAAAATGCCAAATAGTATTGAAGCGTATATCGGATGGTATTGAAATATTAAAGACAAATGCGCAGGCTTTTGAATCTTTTTGTTTTATGAACAGTGTTATGAGCCAGCAACGCAGTATATCGAATTATTCTAAAAAGCATGGAGAAGGAATAGTTTGCAATTTTACTGATTTTCTTAATCCTAAGGTTGAAGCAAACCAATTCTGTTGGAGGCCGTTTCAAATAGCATTTATTCTTATGAATATTAAGGGAGTAATTGATCCGACTTGCAAAGATCGAGACATCGTTGACTTGTTGTATTTCCCAACCGGCGGAGGCAAAACGGAAGCGTATTTGGGATTGATTGCCTTTGTTATTGGCAATCGCCGTTTGAGTGCTAAACCAGATGGCGAATATAACAATGATGGAGGCGTTACCGCCATTTTAAGATACACACTTCGTTTGCTTACTACACAGCAAAGAGATAGATTGACAAAGATGATTATTGCTGCAGAAATGGAGAGAAAGCGCCAATTTCCTAAATACGGGAAAGAACCAATTTCAATTGGTTTTTGGGTCGGCGGCGGTGTTACTCCAAATAATTTTGATTGCTTGAAAGAAAGCGCTTCTGAACCTGAGAGCTGCAGATATAATCGCAATTTATTATATAAGCAAATTTTAACTTGTCCTTTTTGCGGAAAAGAGCTGAAAGAAGAGAACTATTACATTGATTTTGAGACAAAATCTGTCAAGATATATTGTGAAGATAAAGACTGCATTTTTTATAAATATAGTCCACAAAGAATATCTATTCCAGTTTATCTTGTCGATGAGGAAATATATAGAAAATGCCCAACAGTCATACTTGCTACGGTCGATAAATTCGCTAATCTGCCGTGGAACGTATCAACAAATTCTTTATTTGGTAGGGTAGACCGAAAGTGTAGCCGCGATGGATATATCGCAATTGGTGAAGGACATACAGTTCATAGAGAAACAGAAGATAATCCAGCTTCTACGCTTGAACGTATCAAGCCGTTTGCCCCTCCTGAATTGATTATTCAAGACGAATTACATTTAATAACAGGACCTCTTGGAACAATTTATGGAGCATATGAGACCATTATACAAAAGCTATGCACATACAAGGTCGGAGGAAAGACAATTTTGCCGAAATATGTTGTGTCTACTGCAACAATAAAGAATGCAGCCGAACAAGTACGTTGCTTATACGCTCGCAAAGGTATGATGCAATTTCCTCCAAACGGATTTGAAATTGGAGATAGCTTTTTTATTAAGGAAATTCCTGTCGCGGAAAAACCGTTTAGAAAATATGTCGGGATAAGCGCTAATGGGCAATCAATGAAAACAACGGTTTTAAGAGCATATGCCATCATATTACAAACGGTTTATGAGTTGGCTAAGGATGAAAAATATAGAGCGTTTATTGACCCTTACTATACGTTAGTTGGATATTTTAATAGTATTAGAGAATTAGGCGGTACGGTTCGTTTGTTGCAAGATGACATTCCGAAACGTATTAATCGTTTAAAAAAGAAATACGACTTCAAATCTGTACGTTATTTAAACAATAGAATAGAGATCACATCACGCGTATCTTCTAGTAAGATTGCAGAAAGATTGAGACAGCTTGAAACGCCTATTGATAAAAAAGGATGTTTGGATACAGCAATTGCAACAAATATGATAGCTGTCGGTATGGATGTTGACAGGCTAGGTTTAATGACTGTAATGGGACAGCCCAAGCAAAATTCGGAATATATCCAAGCAACGAGCCGTATCGGGCGTCAGCATCCTGGAGTAGTCTTTTCTATTTATAATCCGTATAGACCCAGAGACTTATCACATTATGAGAACTTTGTCGGTTATCATGGACAATTATATAGGTATGTTGAAGGTACAACAGCTACACCGTTTTCAGCTAGAGCAAGGGATCGCGTATTGCATGCATTGATAATAGCTGCGTTAAGATTAGAGTATCCTCAATATGCGGAAAATATAAATGCAAAAGATATTGGGAGCTTGACAGCAGAACAAAAAGCTGAAGTAATTAATATGATTTTAGACAGGCTTTCAATCGTTAATCCTAAAGCTAGGGAAGATACAGCGTATGAAATAGATGTTTTCTTGGGCGATTGGAGAAGGCTTGCAGCGCAGCAAAAATGCCTAACTTATTATGTAGGCAATAAGTCATTAGAAAAATATAATAGGCTAATGAATTATTATAGTGAAGAGTGTTCTTTAACAGAAAAAGGAACATTGAATTCTATGCGTGAAGTAGAAGCTGCTGCTACAATGTACTATCATATGGAGGATTAGTTATGGCAATTTACGATAGAAATAAAATAGGTGAAATAAGACCCAACCAACTCATTACAACATTTGGACCAGGTTCTATTATTGATGCAGTCAAAGATTCAGTAACAGTACTGGACACTAATTTTTGGAAAGAAAAAGGAAAAAAAATTATAGATGGACGTCTTGCATCATATCTTGGCGTTTCTTATTTCTATATGCCGAAGACATCTAAGCAAGGAGATTTGCCGGTAGTATCATTTCCTTATTATCACGTTTGCTCAAAGTGTGGATGCTTATTTGATATTAGGGATAATTTTGACGCCGATCGCTATCTGATTTATGGGGCAACTTGTCCAGTTTGCCAAGGACAAGCGTATCCTTCAAGATTTATCGTGACATGTAATAAAGGGCATATGGATGACTTTCCTTGGGATTGGTGGGTACATAGAGGAGAGTCGCATTGCCACGGACACTTAAAATTATATTCAACTGGTTTTACATCAACGCTTGCCGATATGTGGGTGGAGTGTTTAGATTGTGGCGCAAAGAGAAGTATGAGCGGAGCTACTCAAATAGAAAACTTTGCGGGGAAAAAGTGTAGTGGTAGACATCCATTTAGACCAAATCAGAAAAATGAAGATTGTGATCAACAAATAATACCATCACAAAGAGGTGCCTCAAATGTATATTTCCCTGTAATAAGAAGTGCAATATCCATTCCCCCATGGACTGATCCTTTATACAATCTTATAGATGAACATTTGCGTCGAATAGAAGAATATCGAGAAGATTTTGGAGAGATTGGGGTTACACGAATTTATGAAAAATACTTTGCTGAAAAATATACAAGGTTAGCTTTTGATACTGCATTGCAAAAAAGAGAGCAAAATATTAGAGAATTTATAGAAATCAAGCAGATGGAATATCAAGCTATTACGCATCATAATGATCCTGCATATGCGTCGAATAAAAAACATTTTAAAGCGGAAGAGGATGCAGTTCCAGTTGGATTGAAAAAATATTTTTCTCGTGTAATAAGGATTACACGTTTAAGAGATGTAATGGTTTTGCTTGGATTTACTCGTGTAGAAGCTCCGGACCCCGATGCCGATGAACAAGTGAATATTGTTAAACTAAATAGGACGCGAAATGAACCATGGTTGCCAGCGGTTGAAGTAAATGGAGAAGGTGTTTTTCTAGAGATAAATAGAAGCACACTAAAAGTATGGCTTAATAAACCGGAAGTAGCAAAAATATCTAAACATTATGAGAGTTCTTATGAACAATACTGTATATCAAGAGGTTGGACGAAGTTCATTAAGAGAAATGCAGAGTATGTTTTGTTACATACAATATCTCATTTACTTATTAAAGAGATGGCACTGCAATCAGGATATTCATCTTCATCCATAAAAGAAAGAATTTATAGCAGTGATGATATGTCTGGAATTTTATTATATACAGGGAGTTCGGATAAAGAAGGGTCACTAGGTGGTTTGGTAGAACTAGGAACATATGATAAGCTTACTCCAATTATTAAAGGCGCATTAGAAAATGCTTTAATTTGTACTAACGATCCTGAATGTATGTCAAACATGCCGACAATAGATAAATCAAACGGTGCGGCTTGCCATTCCTGTTGTATGATATCTGAGACTGCTTGTGAAAACGGTAATAGATTATTGGATAGAGCTTTCGTTGTGCCATTGGCAGAAAGAGAGGAGCAATCTTTCTTTAAAGAATTGGTGGTGGAATTATGCCATATGGAAGTTTAAGGTCAAATTTAGTTCTTAATACTATAATAAATGAAATAAAAGCATTAGGTAATGCTGATTTTTCTAATATATTTTTTTCTAATTCTATTAATGCATTAAAGCAAGAATACCCACTGTTAAACGATGATCAAATAATAGAAATATTATTAATAATAGTTGACGCATATTTTTATAAGCAACAAGAAAAAACAGAACTTGTAGTAACGGCTCCTCCTTCTTTTGCGTTAAGGACAAGGCTTACATCAAATGTTGTAAGCGATCTTTTGAACTCAGCCCAGAGGTCTCTACTTATTACAGGATATTCAATATCTGAATACATGGATGATCTTATTGATATTATCGTAAATAAAAGCCAAAGAGGTGTTTTTGTAAAATTATTCATAAATAATGTAGAAAAACAAAATGCCATTGATAAAATTTTAAGATATAAAAGCCGTTTTTTGCAGATTTATAATTACACTAATGCAGATGATAAAATGGCAGCATTACATGCAAAAGTAATATGTATGGACGGGAATGACTCATTAATTTCATCAGCGAATTTATCATATCATGGAATGTCAGGCAATATTGAACTTGGATGCCGTGTTCAATCAGAACAAATTGCGCAAAAAATCGATGCACTATTTAAAGAGTTAATATTTCAAAAAGTGTTCAAATTATTATGATAATATTTTTTAATTCAACAATAGAATTATGAAAAAGAGTGAGCTATATAAAACGGCAAAATTATTTTATGAAGATGGTCGTCGATTCGCAATTTGTGGCGATATAATTCGTTTCTCAGGTAAAAGAGAGGATCTCAATATCTTTTTTCGCCATTAATTTATATTGAAAGACACACGATTGAGCTTTTATTAAAATCATTAATTCTTTGTTCTGCAGATACAAATGAACAGTTTAAAACAATTAAAGATATAAAAATAAATCCATCAAAAGGGAATGGACAATGCCGAGGTCTTATGGAATCTCATTCTTTATTGGATTTGGTTAATAGCTATGAAGGTTTAGAAAAATTTAAGTTAATTCCTAATTAAACAGAAGATGAAATAAAGTTCGTAAGAAAGATATTACTAGAATATGATGCTGTAGATAAAAGTTCAACTTTTTTTAGATATCCTATCGATAAAACCCAAAACACTACAAAAACAAATAGCCGCTCATTATTAAGAGCAATTGATGATGCGCATCCTGTATCGAGTATAAAAGATGGTACTTACATCTTACAAGATAAAGAAAGAGTAATGTATACTGTGAAAGATAAAAAAATAGTTAAAATGGAATATGATTTAACAAAAGTAATCATTATACTATTTAAATTGAATCCATTTTTCTCTTAACTATAAAGGACGAATTTTATCTATAACATAACGCATCTCATAGTGAGGTGCGTTTTTATATGTTATATTTTGTATCAGAGGAGGTGATGAGTATGTCGTAGTGTTTAGCTGTGGTGGCGAGGTTAGGCAAAGCAAATGAAAAATACAATTAGAAATTAACAAAGGAGGTCTAAATGTAAAATGGATTACGAAACATTTATGGAAATGCGGCGGCAGAAGGAATTGGGGTTATCTATGCGGAAAGTAGCGAAAAACCTGAATATTAGCTGCGGAATGCTGGATCGATGGTGGTACAGAACGGAAACCGAATGGATAAATTCAGACCACGCAAAAGCGCAAACACTGGAGCAATATCAGGAATTCATAGTCAGTATACTGAAAGTTTATCCGCAAATCAGGGCAACGAATATGTATTACCGGTTGCAGGAAAAATTCAGGGATTTTAACGCAAAGCAAAGCACGTTCTACCGGTATTTTGATAAGGTACGGCAACAGTCGGGATACGGCAAGTATAAGGAACGGATGATAGCGCCGAGAGAGCAGCTTCCGCCGGGATATGAAGCGCAAGTGGATTTCGGGCAGTTCAAGATGAAAGATATTTACGGTCAGACGGTCAGGGTATATTTCTTCGCAATGGTGCTGTCATACAGCCAAATGCGGTTTGCATATTTTGACAGAGAGCCGTTTACAACCGCGACGGCCATTAAAGCGCATAATTTCGCTTTCAGATATTTCGGCGGCAGAACGCAAACGGTTATGTACGATTTGGACAGGGTGTTTGTCTCCAACGAAAATTACGGAGATATAATTTACGTTAAGCAGTTCGAGTATTACATAAAGGAAACGGGGTTTTCAACGACGATGTGCAGACCGCGCGACCCGAGGACGAAAGGCAGAGTGGAAAACCTGGTAGGCTATATCAAATATTCGTTTTTGGAAGGACGAACCTTTACGGGGATAGACAGTTTGAATTCGGCGTGCCTCAAATGGCTGGACAGCTGCGCGAACAGGGCGATTAATAAACTGACGAGGAAACCGCCTGCAGAAATGTTCAGAGAGGAAAGCAAGAATTTGATTCCCGTCCGCGAATATCAACTGGCGGAAAAGCAAAAGGTTGTGTCGGTCAGCAGCAAAAATTCCATCGTGTATAAAGAGAACGAATACGCAATGCCGCGCGGCTCGGTGGATATGCAGGAAAGCGTTATCGTTGAGGAGATGGAAGGCATGGCATATTTTTATAAAGCAGACTCAGTTGAACTAATCTGCAAATATAACATACCCGAAGGCGTCGGCAACGTGGTAACGCTGGACGAGGAGTACGCGGACAAGGTTTCTCCCGAACGGCTTAAGCGCGAACTTGGCAACGACATCAGGGTGGACAAATATTTGCAAAACGTTGAGAACAAAAGGTATATCAATACGCACTGCAAAATACTGTGCCACATATCAAAATATTACTTGTCAGAGCAACTGCTGAGCGCGTTGGATTTCTGCTCAAGGGTATGCGATTACAAAATCAAGCAGGTGGCGGGATATCTGATATACAAGTACGGAACGGAAAAGGCAAGGCAGTGTTTTTCAAAGGAGAAATATTTAATGTACTCAAAACGCGCGGAAGAAATAAAGGAGGAACTAAATGGCTAATATAACGGAGCTGAAAGAAAAGGCCAGGCTACTGAATCTTCAAAACCTGGCAAGCGGCGGGATTGACGTTTCGCAGGAGCAGAAAGCGAACCTGGAATTTTTGGATCGCATCCTGTCGAGAGAACTGGAGCTTAGAAAGGAACGGAAGATTGAAAAGTTGAAAAGAGCAAGCGGCTTTCCGAAAGGCGTGTTCAATTTTAATAATGTGCCGAACATCGTATCGTGGCAGATAGAAAAGTTGCTGAAGTTTGAATGGATAGAAGACAATCAGAATCTTTTCATAATAGGCGAGTGCAATACGGGCAAAACCAGCCTTATGAGCTATATCGGCAACAAGGCGATAGAAAGAGAATATAAGGCGGCGTATTTTAGAATTGACGAACTGTTGACCGAAAACAAAAACACGATGTTGAAGCTGAAAGATACGGACTTAATCGTGATAGACGACATTTTGTATCTACCGCTGCCAAATGAAAAACTGCAACAGCTGTACAGAAAGCTTATTTTCTTGAACGAAAGCAGAAGCATAGCGCTGATAACTAACAGAGAGCTGTCGGGCTGGATTGAGTGTTCGGAGGACAAGCATACAATGCAAACGATGCTGGATAGATTAAGCGGCCACGCTCAGACCTTGAGATTAAATAAAAACAAATAAAACAAAACCATACAAGTATAAGAAACAAACCTTAATACCTTAATTTGAAAACAACGGCAGCGATGCTGAAAATATAGATAAAAAGCGATGTCAAAATTCTCACGAAAAAAGCATTTTTAACGGAAAAGTGAGAGAAATGACATAGTTAGGGGGGATAGGGGGGTCAAAATCCTCCCGTCAAAACCCCCTAACAGCGGGGCGCAAGTCACGCGCGAAAAAAGTCCGAATTCAAGTGTAGGCAGGCTCACGGTAGCCAACAGCATAGCTCTCCGTGACGGCAAAACCAACGGCGAAATGCACACTGCTCTCGAGGAGTACGGCGAGGTCGATAAGGAAATGTACGAATATCTGCTTGAGCGCAACGCTCACAAATAAAGGGAGGAACAATTATGGAGTATTTACAAATTATAAGCGTGCCGGCGATAGCAACGATAGTTTACTGGGCGGTGAATTTTATCAAATACGCTACGAACAACAACGAAAAGTTCAAGAGGTTTATCCCTCTTGTTTCCGCCGGACTCGGCGTAATCCTGGGCGTGGTCTGCTATTACGGCATACCGGATATCATAGCCGCGCCCAACGTGCTGATAGCAATCATATCGGGCGGCTCGAGCGGTCTGTCCGCTACCGGCTGCAATCAGATAATCAAGCAGTTTGCTAAGGAAAACGGGGATACGAAAGATGAGGAATAAATTATTGTATGATATGGCAAAAAGCGTGGTTACGATGTTAAGGGCAAAAGGTCTTATTACCGCAGAAGAGGAAGCGGTGATTGACTTGAAAAACAAGCAAGCTTTTCTTTAATATTTAAGCGGTTTTACCCTGGACTTAAAAAAACAGTTGCGGTATTGTTGTCCCTGCCCAAAAGGCGGGGATAACTTTTTTAACGGAGAACATTCCCTACGCAAGGTTGGGTTGAAGCATAGAAGGAGGACACAATAATGAAGAAAACGGATGTTGCCGCATACATCAGAGTTTCGACGGCAAGTGACGCTCAAACTCACAGTTACGAGTATCAGGAAAGCTACTGGAGAGACGTTCTACGGGAAAAGCCCGGGAACAATTTTGTGGGGATATACGCGGATTTGGGTATAAGCGGACGGTCGATGCGTAAAAGACCGCAGTTCACGTCGATGGTGGAAGACTGCAGAAAAGGTTTAATAAAAAAGATATACGTGAAATCGGTAAGCAGGTTTTCCAGGAATACGGTCGAATTGCTTGATATGGTCAGACAGCTTAGAGAAATGAACGTAGCGGTGTACTTTGAACAGGAAAAAATCGATACGCTGAGATCGACGAGCGACGTTGAACTTACCATAGCCGCGGCGGTCGCCGATGCGGACTTGCAGAGGTACAGCGAAAACCAAAAGTGGTCTATAGCGTATAAATATGCAAACGGCATAATAGCGGTGGGCAACAAAATATACGGATACGAAATGACGAAAGAAAACGACTTAGTGCCTATACCGGAAGAAGCGAAGCGCGTCGTGCAGATATTCGAACTGTACTTGCAGGGACTGAGCATAGAAAAGATAGCGGCACAGCTTAACAGCGAAGGAGTTAAGACAGTAAGGGGTTCAAGCAAATGGTCTTCTTCAACCATCAATAATATGCTTAGAAACGAAAGGTACATAGGCGATTCGGTTCAGCATAAATTCGTCAAACAAAACGGAGTAAGATACCGCAACAAAGGCGGCGCGCTTAAAAAGCAATTATACATAGAAAACAGCCATCAGCCGATAATCGGCAGAGAGACTTTCTATAAGGTGCAAGAAGAACTGAAAAACAGAACGAATCCCAAACTGTTGGGGCACGCGAATGAACTGCACGAATTCACGGGGCTGATAGAATGCGGCGTTTGCGGAAAAAAATTCATACATAAAATAAACAACGCGGGAACGCCTTGGCAGGCAGAGTTTTGGAACTGCTCAAAGAAACTGAAAGAAGGCAAAGCGGCTTGCGGAAGCAACGGAATCAAAGACGGCGTAATAAGAGAAAAGTTCGTTGAAGCGTTCAACGGCTTCATAGAAAAAGGGTTTGATAACGCCGTAGTGGAAACGGCAAAAAAAGAGAGGGACAGACTGGTGGCAGAAGAATGCCAGCTGAAAACGGTATACGCTAACGGTTATATCCTAAAGACTCACTATGACACCGCGGCAACCGAGCTGCTTGCCAAAATTAAGGAACAAGAAAAAACAATTCAAAAGTTCAAGATAAAGAACGTAACGGAAAGAGACTACGCTCCTATAACGGAGTACGATCCCGTCAAATTTGATAAGTTCATATCGGGGATATCAATCAAAGATTGGGAAATAACCTTCCGCTTCATAAACGGAGTGGAGATAACTAAGCCGTATACGAACGGACAGCACGGAAATATCAAGGATTGGATTATGAAAAAAGAGGAAATAAAGGAGGACGAATAATGCCCGTATCAGAGGTTGCAAGAAACAGAATAATAAGAGAGTTGCCGGTGATTCCGAAATCGGTTATATATCACGAGAATAATAAACCGGTTGAAGTCGCATATTGCAGAGTATCGACGGAAGAGGACAGCCAGGAAGACAGCTATGACAGACAGATAAGCCACTATACCGATAAAATCACGGCGGATAACAATGTGGAGTTCGGCGGAATATACGCTGACTACGGTATTTCGGGAACGCATTCGGAAACGAGACCGGAGTTTCAAAGAATGCTTGCCGACGCCCGTGAAGGGAAGATAAGCATAATAAGGTGTAAAGCGATACAAAGATTCGGAAGAAACACGGTGGATTTATTGACAGCGGTGAGAGAGCTGAAAGAGCTTGGCGTAGCGGTGATATTCGAACAGCAAGGGATAAACACGCTTGAAATGTCGGGCGAAATACTTATTACCATAATGGCGGCAATCAGCGAACAGGAAAGCCGCAATATAAGCAATAACGTCAAGTTCGGCTTCAAAGAAAAGTTCAGACAGGGCGGAGTGCAGGTAAACTGGGCGAGGTGGCTGGGATACCAAAGAAACGAAGAAACGAAAGAGCTGGAGATAATACCCGAAGAGGCGGAAATAGTAAGAAGAATATACCGTGAATTCCTGGCAGGGTATTCCACTCACAACATAGCCGAGGGCTTGATGAGGGACGGGATAAGAACCCCCGAATGGAAGAAGCCAAGCGAAAAGCAGATTAAAAAGCTGAAAGAAAAAGAAGATGCGTGGCTAGCCCTTCCGGACGGGGAAAAGCAGAAAAAACCATTGTGCGTATGGTACGCTAAAACCATAAACAACATACTTACGAATGAAAAATATATGGGCGATTCCATACAAGGCAAAACGTATAAGGTCGATGTGCTAAGTAAAAAAAGGCTGGTCAATAACGGCGAAGCGGCAATGTTCCATAACGAAAATACACACGACGGGATAATAACCCGTGAAACGTTCGGTATGGCGCAGGAGGAAATGGCAAGGCGCAACGGGTTGAGAGGCGCGACAAACACGGGCAGAGCTAAGTTCAGCAGCAAATATCCCTTGAGCAAAATGATAGAGTGCGGAGAAGACGGGCAGCTGTGGAGAAGGTACGCTTATTATCCGAAAGGCGGCGAAGCCGTGCCTGTATGGATATGTCCTCTGAAGAAAACGCCAAAGGGAGACCCGAGAAAATGCAGTCAGCATTGGGTGAGAGAGCAAAGCGTAATAGACGCCTATATGGACGGAATAAAAGAGCTTGGCGTAAATGAGGACTTCATAAAGACCTTAACCGGTAATATCGTAACAAGTATAGATGATGACGCGTCCGGCAAATTGACTTCGTACGAGGAACAAATTGACGGGATATCTCAAAAGATAGTGGAACTTATGAGAAGCGTAATAGCGCCGGATAAAAAGCAGGAAGAGCTGAAGAGCCTGATGGCAAGACAGGATAATCTGGCGGTCGAAAAAGCAAAACTGCAGGAGCAAATGGCATCGCATAACCTCTCGCAGCATAGAGCCGAAATGCTGGCGGAGGCAATCGAAAATATGAAATTGATAACGGAATTCAACGAGCAGAGTTTCAAGGAAACGGTTGAGAAAATAATAATCAAGGACGGGATAGCAAGGTTCATATTCAAATGCGGAATAGAGCTGAGCCGTAAGGTCAACTGAGGGAGAAGAAATGATATACATAACGGGAGACACACACGGCAATCATACGGGGTATAAGCTATACGCTTTTGCCGAAGCGAATCCGCAGCTGACAAGAGCCGATTTCCTAATAATATGCGGTGACTTCGGTTTCATATGGGACAGCAATGACGATGAAGATTTGGATAAGCTTTCAAAGCTCAATTATACGATTCTGTTCGTAGACGGCAATCACGAGAACTTTGACAGGCTGTACCGTTATCCAATTGAGAAATGGAAAGGCGGAAAGGTTCACAGAATCAGAGACAATATTCTGCACCTTATGCGCGGAGAAGTATTCAATATTAACAGCAGCGTTGTCTTTGCATTCGGCGGGGCGGAAAGCACAGATAAAAACAAGCGGATTGAAGGCTTGTCGTGGTGGCCGCAGGAAGTGCCATCCGATACGGAATTTGAGAGCGCCAAAGCGAATTTGAAGGCGGCAGGGAACAACGTAGACTACATCATAACTCACGCAATAAACACGGGAAATCTACCGCAGCAAGGGGCAAGAATTCAGGCGACAAAAACCACGGAAATGTTAGAATGGTTTGAGCAGAACGTAGAATACGGAGCTTGGTTCTTCGGCCACTATCACCGCGACATAGAGGTCGCAACAAACAAAAGAAATCTATACCACAGCATAGTAGAAATAATATAATAGCAGCCCGTCATCAAGGATTTAAGTTCTTGGTGACGGGCTTTTTGTATAGTGTAAATATGCAATCGAGCAAGAAAACGAGTAAGATAACGAGTAAGATGTTGACATATGGCAATAATTAATATATAATAAAATGAAAGGATAATAAAAGGAAGGATATATATGAATAATTACACACCGCCATATAATACAACAGATGAGATGCTCGAACTTGTTTCTGAAATAATGGAATGCTTGGGGCAGCTTTCAGGTGTCAACGATTTAGCGAAGCTCCCAAAACTCCGCCGAATAAACCGTATTAAATCCATTCATTCATCGCTTGCTATAGAGCATAATTCGTTATCTATAGAGCAGGTTTCCGATATAATTAACGGCAAAAGAGTATTAGGCGCACCCGATGAGATACAAGAAGTTAAAAATGCTATCGAAGCATATAAGCTTTTAGAGAACCTTGACCCGTATAAAATCAATGATTTATTAAAAGCTCATAAAGCTATGACAAACGGTCTGATTGAAGAATCCGGCAAGTTCCGATCGGGAGAGGAAGGTGTGTTTGCCGGAGAAAGATGCATTCATGTAGCGCCGCCTGCTAAGAATGTACCTGGCTTAATGCAGGATTTATTCGATTGGCTGAATATTACAAAAATTCATCCTTTAATTAAGTCGAGTGTATTTCATTATGAATTTGAATTTATCCATCCTTTCCGTGACGGCAACGGCAGAACAGGAAGATTTTGGCAGACTGCGATATTGTCGCGCTGGAAACCGATATTTGCGTGGATACCGGTCGAAAGTATGATAATAGATAAACAAGAAGAATATTATTCGGCGATATCACGTTCGACTGCCGCAGGGAATTCAAATCCATTCATATTATTTATGCTGGAAGCGTTTTTACAAGCAATAAAAGTTTTGGTTAATGATTCCGGCGATCATCTGAATCATACAAACGAAAGGGTCAGGCAGTTAATGGTGGTGATTAAAGATTATCCGATGACGGCAGCCGAATTAATGCAGCTGCTTAAATTAAAATCAAGAGAAACATTCCGCCAAAACTATTTGATACCGGCGATTGAAGCGGGATTGATAAGTATGACATCGCCCGAAAAACCTACCAGCCGCAATCAAATGTACTATAAAAAATAATGAATCGAGCAACATAACGAGTAAGTTAACGAGCAAGTTAATTTAACTTGCTTAAGTCATGAATTTAAATAGTAAATTATTATACTCTCCTTAAGATACGCTTAAAAAGGGACTTATCGGTACTTCAAAGGCTGGAAAAGGACTTATCGGAGTATCAAATCCCCGAAAGGGACTTATTGACACCCTTGGACACGTGGAGTGCGTGGTATTAATGTCACGGGTGAAAGAGCGAGTGTACGGAAATATCAAGGCTTTTAGCACATATGGGCATGAAACCCATTGAGTAAAATACGATTTTATCGCTTCGCAAAACAAGTCCATAAAAGCGGTTTTTGATAGTCAAGTGGTCAGGTTAGATGTCAGGGTCCGTGAGTGGTCAGGTTAGATGTTTTTTCGACTTTTGCCGAGGTTGTGTGGTCAGGTTGGATGTTGGCATAAAATACGCTACTTTTGTAACGATAAACAGGAATTTATCGAGGTGCCCGCGTTTTTATCAGAGACGGACAAAGCGTTGAGGATGCGCTAAAAGAATTAGAACCAAAGCAAGCAACACAGGATGAACCCGAACAGTTTTTTGATGGAGAATTTACAAAAGAACCTGGCAGTAATACAATAAAAAAACAAAGAGCCAAACTTGCAGCCCTTAAAAATAAGGCAGAGGGCACATACAATCTTGAAACAGGCGAACCCATCTCATATGACAGTGGCTATCAAGTGTCCTTTCAACAGTCAAGCGACACTTACACGGATGAGGAATATGATACAAAAGTAGCTGAGATGATTGACCGCACTGGGTCAATAGCGCACGCGGGCGTTTATAGGGGAGAGTCCGAAATATCCTTTTATGTTAAGACAGTTTCCGATGCTAAAAGGATAGCCAAAGAATACAATCAAATTTCTTATTGGGATTGGAAAGCGAGCAAAGAAAGAACAAATAAATACTACGACCCAAACAAAGGGAATAAGAGGTAAATCATGAGTGAGTTATTAAAACAATTTTATGCCATTCACAACGAATGGAAAGAGCAAGCCTTATTAACGGATGACGAAGAAGAGGAGATGAGGCTTGATGATATTCGCCATAGTAAACAAGAGATTTTGTTAAAGCAAATGGGCAATGAAGATATTCAATATATCATAGACAATTATGCAGGGATTGCCCAAGCCAAAATATATTACTCCAAATTTATGAAATAAAGTGAGTATGTAAAAGTATGTGTTTTCTATATTAAGAGGTAAATCTATGAGTAATTTAGTAAGGGAATATTTAGAATTAAAGAGTAAGCATGACAGTGAGTTTTTTTTCGCCACTGGTGGCAACGGAAACCAAGAGGAGCGTAAAAGAAAGCAAAATGAGTATGAACTCCCGCTACTTCGTAAAATGACCGAGGAAGAATTTGCTGAGGTTGTTAAAAACGCAAACGGATTAGGCGAGAAAATGTGGTTAAGTAGTATCAAAAAAGAGATATTTCCTTAAACGCTAAACACAATTAAATAATAAAACAAAAAGCAAGGATTAAACCCCTTGCTTTTTTAATACCAAAAAGGAGCAACGCCTTGAAACTAACCGATAAAGAAAAAAAGCAAATAATAGCTGACTATAAAGAGTGCAAAAACTATAACGAAGTCGCACGAAGGAATCATAGGGATAGAACCACCGTTAAACGCGCCCTTTTATCTGTTGAAAAAACAATAGAGAACACCGCCCAAAAAAACGGGCGACCCAAAATTGAATTTACTGAAAAAGACTGGGAGCAAATAAAAGAACTGTGCAATATACAATGCACGGCCGAAGAGATAGCTTCCGTTATGGGGTACAACGCTGATACTATCGGCGCCCGAATAAGGGAGAAGCACTCAATAACATTTTCCCAATACATAAAAATACACGCAATGGGCGGGAAAGCATCGCTAAGAAGAATGCAGTTTAATCTTGCTAAAACAAATGCAGGAATGGCAATTTTTTTGGGCAAACAATATTTAGGGCAAAAAGATTATATACCCGATGATGCAGACAGCGAGAAGTTAGAAAAACTTATTAACGCTATTTCTGAGGGGACAAAATAATGGAATATTTTACCCCCATACAAAAAGAAGTCCTGCTAAACGCAAATTGCAGATGGAATATCTTGACGGGAGCGGTCAGGTCTGGCAAAACATTTGCTTCTATCCACCTTATTCCGAAAAGAATAAAAGAGCACGCAAGACACAATGTTTTATTCGCAGGAAAAACACTCAACACCCTTGACCGAAATGTATTTGACCTTATGCGCCAAACGTTCGGCGACAAAGAGATAAGTAAAATCTACGATAAGAAAGAAATAGATATATTTGGAAAACGCTGTTATTGCGTAGGGGCAAACGATGACAGAGCGATTACAAAAATCCAAGGCGTGGGTCTGGGTTATGCCTATTGCGATGAATTAACAACTTTCCCAGAAAACTTTTTCAGTATGTTGAAATCAAGGCTAGACCAAGCCAATAGTAAGTGCGATGCAACTTGTAATCCTGAACAGCCGAGCCATTTTGTGAAAAGCCACATTGACAATAAAACGCTAGACACTTACACGAAGCACTTTACTTTATACGATAACCCTCGCCTAGACCCCGCATTTGTGCGTAATTTGGAAAATGAATATAGGGGGACAATCTACTTTGATAAATGGATTTTGGGCAAGTGGGTGCGAAGTGAAGGGCTAGTTTTTCCATTATTCAAGCGGGATAGGCACTATCTGTCAACGGCGGATTTTGCGAAAAAGTTCGGTCAGCATTTTATTCGCTATGTGATTTGGGGCGGAGACGGAGCGACCACTAATGACGCAACGGCAATTATTCCTCTTGCTATCTTAGATAATGGAATGGCTTGCGTTTTACCAATATTTTATCACGACCCAAAAGAAAACGGACAATTGTCCAACGAACTATTAGTGCCGTACATACAACACTACTTACGGGATATGCAAGACAAGTATCATTTTGAAGAAAACGGCGTTGATATGTTTATGCCAATAGATGCCGCGGCGGCCGACCTTGTTCTTTCGCTTAGATATAACCTTGACGAAAACTACAACGTAAGAAAATATACCAAAAAAGATTTAATGCAAACTACTGACACGGTAAATAACGCGCCGAAGTTGGATTTACAATTCACATGTCCTCATAAGCAGTATCTTTTTTGTCATAGCTGGACATCGGTCTGCGTTCGGCAGTAATGATTGCCATTATTGCCAAAAAAATGCTGTGATTTTACTTTGCTTCCTTAAACATAAAATGATATAATAAAAACTACAAAAATATTTCATAGGCATAAACGAAGTTATTTTCGCGCCCGATTGATTTGCGCCTTACCGTCAATCAAATACACCGTTTCGCGTTGAGCGAAAAATTAAAGCTAATGCATTTGCAGGCATTATAAGTCTTACCGATTGGTTTGACTATATATATTAAGGAGACTGTGGTATGAAAAAGAATAATGGAATGGGAATTGTGCGCTAACCGGGAGGTTGCGTATCAATTGAACAAGACCTCCCAATAGGATTTTTTAATAATCTATTAGGAGGACACTATCCCATGAATAGGGAAAACAAGAAAAAGTCATTTGAAAAGGGATATTACAAAACAAACGCTTGCAATGATATATTTACCTGCAAGATATGCGGAAGAGTGGTAATTCCCGAAGGCGCAGGAACAAATTACCGAAACCACTGTCCAAACTGTTTATCCAGCCTTCATATAGACGATGAGCCGGGAGACCGCCGTGCAAACTGCGGAGGAATAATGGAGCCCGTCGCGGTATGGGTAAGAAAAAGCGGAGAGTGGGCAATTATCCACCGCTGTTGCAGATGCGGGAAAATGAGTTCCAACCGCGTGGCGGCAGACGACAACCCCATGAAACTAATGTCTATCGCCATGAAACCGCTTACTTCGCCGCCTTTTCCAATAGAACGCATTGAAGAAATGACAAAGCTTATGGGGGGAGAGGGCTCTTTAAAAAAATAACTGTAAAAACAAAGCGCCTCCCAGTCTTTTTGCCAGAATTGACCGGGAGGTTTGTTTATAATATTTTAAAGTGTTAAAGCATTTGCTACGGCAACAAAAATTGTATCCTCTATAATAATTTGATAATTATGGTATTTTATATTCAAAAAACCCAATTGCCGCAAACAGCATTAACAGCTGCCTAAACGGCTGCGCGTTGAAAATAATATTTTATTTAATTGAAACAAGGATTTATGAGCGCCTGACCTGCGCCCTTTTGCCTGCATTACAGCCTTCCCAAAGCACGAAGAATCAAAACAATTAAAAAGATTGTAAAAGAAGAAAGCAGCGTCGTCCAAACTACAATCTGCCCCGCAAGTTCGGTATCCTGACCCATTTGTTGAGCCATGGGCACGTTGGACACGCCCGACGAAGAGGCAAATATGCCTATTACCGCCGCAAGCTGAGGGGCGGAAAAATTAAAAATAAGCGCGCCTCCCACCGCCAAAAGGGGAAAAAATACCAACCGCAGCAAAACCCCCAAAGAAAGGGGGGCTATCATTTTTTTAACGGAAGCAAATTTAAAGGAAGCGCCTAAGGCAATAAGCGCGATAGGCGAAGCGATGTCCGCCAAAGTGTTTACAAATCCAAACGCTATCTTTGCGTCGCTAAGCCGCCAGATTATGCCTTGAACTACAAACAGCTGCCTAAACGCGAGGGCAAGTATCCCCAAAAGCGAGCCAATAACGAAAGGGTGCGTCGCAACCTTTTTTACAATGCCCCAAAAAGTAATTTTCGCGCCGCCGCCGCGGAAAAAGGAAAGGGAAATTACCGAAAGCACGGTAAGCAAAGGTATCACAAAGGCAAGGCAGCTTGCAAGGGTGGTTGCGCCCAGCATTCCGCTTAGGCTCAAAGCTAAGGGCATACCTATGACGGTGGTGTTTCCGCGGAAAACCGAGACCCACACTACGCCGCGTTTTTCCTTGTCCTTTACAAATATATTTACCGCCGCAAGCGCCAAAAAGAAAATAACCAGCGTCGCCGTAACGCAGAAGATAACTGCTTTCCAGTCCATGCTGTCAAGACTTTCAATGTCGTAAAGGTTTACAAACATCATCGCGGGCAGCAAAATGGTGTATGTCAAATTGTTTGCCACCGCGGTAAAGCCGTCGGTAAGTATCTTTACCTTTTTTAAAAGATACCCCAGCGCCACAAGCAATATCAAGGGCGCTATGCATGAAAATGCAAAAATAAAAGTATCCATCCGTTTTTCCTTTGCAAAAGCACCTTAATGGTAGCACGCTTGCGATATATTATCAATTATTTAGCTTTGAAATTATAACAAATGTTGACAAATAAACAAGTCCTGTTCATAATAAAGACGGCAGAAAAATAACGCGCATATCAATGGTTGCCTTTGCATACGCATTAAGGCTTTTAGGAGGAACTTTTCATGTATAAAAAAATTCTTACAGTTCAAGACATTTCCTGCGTCGGTCAATGTTCGCTGACAGTGGCGCTGCCTATCATTTCCGCTTGCGGAATGGAGTGCGCCGTGCTTCCTACGGCGGTGCTTTCTACCCATACGGGGGGCTTTAAGGGCTATACTTTTTTAGATTTAACTGACGAAATGGGCAAAATCGCCGCCCATTGGAAAAAAGAAAGCTTTTCTTTTGACTGCGTTTATACTGGATACATCGGTTCGGCGCGCCAAGTTGAGGTAATTAAGGGCATTTTTGAGCAGTTCGACAAAGGGGGCGTCATTGTCGTTGACCCCGTAATGGCGGATAAGGGCAAACTTTACACAGGTTTTGATATGGCTTTTGTAAAGGAAATGGCAAGTTTGATAGGCAAAGCCGACATAATTGTGCCCAATATTACCGAAGCATGCTTTTTGCTGGGGGAAGAATACAAAGAAGAATACGACAAAGCTTACATTGAAAAAATATGCAAAGACTTTTCAAAACTTACAAAGGCAAGGGTCGTGCTTACGGGCGTGTCTTTTGAGGATAAAAAATTAGGCGTTGCGGTAACAAACGGCAACGGCGGCATAGATTACTATTTCCACGACAAAATCGCGGTATCCATGCACGGCACGGGCGACGTTTATGCAAGCAGCCTGGTGGGCGCGCTCTTAAAGGGAAACAACCTGCTTACAAGCGCGTCAATAGCCGCCGACTATACGGTAGAGTGCATTAAGCAAACTATGGACGACGAAACGCATTGGTATGGCGTGAAGTTTGAAAAAGCGCTGCCCTATCTGCTAAAAAGGCTGGGCAAATAAAGGCTGTTGATTTCGCAAAAAGACTAAACATATATTGCAACTAATAACTTGCTAAAAAATTGTCAATCCACGTTATTAATGGGTGCGCGGTTGAAACGCATACTGTATATGTTTTTATAATTAAAATCGGTGCACTCAATACGGGTGCACGGATTTAAACTGGACTGCTTGCATTAGTCCGTTAAGCGCTTTTTTACAGCATTCCATGCGGGTGGCGTAAATAAAAACCTTGCGGTCACAACACAAAAATAGGCAGAGTTGTCGCCTCACTCCGCATTGAGTGCTTTACCCATGCGATTAGGCAATAAAACGGCTTAAAAAGCATTTTGCGAAATCTAAATATGAACGGCGGTTTTCAAATCACAGAAGAGCGCTATAAAATTAATTTAGGCGGAAAAATAACAAAGAAAATGGATGATAAATTGAAGGAAAAAGAATATGCGCTGTTGGGGACGCAGTTAAAAGAACTTTTGGGTTCTACTCAAAATAAGCTGTCCAATATGGCAAACGCCGCCGCGGCGCTGTATTTTTTTCTTTCTGACGTATCTTGGGCGGGGTTTTACCTTGCCGAGCAAAAATCGCTTACCTTAGGCTGCTTTTGCGGAAAGCCCGCCTGCGTAACAATTCCCTTTGGAAAAGGCGTGTGCGGAAAAGCCGCAAAAACGCGCCGAAGCGTCGTTGTGCCAAACGTGCATAGCTTTGAAGGGCATATTGCCTGCGACGCTTCGTCCAATTCGGAAATTGTGCTGCCTTTGATAAAAAACGGCAAGCTTTTGGGCGTTTTGGATATTGACAGCTATACACTAAACCGCTTTGACGAAGTTGACGAAAAACATCTTCAAACGCTGTGCGAACTGATTGTTGATAATTGCTTTTAAATAAAGATTTAAAAAAATTTGCCCTATCGGCTCCGACGGGCATATTTCTTAGCGTGAGTTGTTTTCACGCTCTTTTTTGCTTAGTTCTCTTTTGTAACGAAATATGGCTTTTTCCAAAGCATAATAGTTGTCTTGCAGCATTGAGATGCCCACTATATGCCTTTTGTTTTTGTAAAACCTTGTGCATTTTGATAATTGCCTTACTTCTATTTCGTCAAATCTGTATGTACGCTTTCTCCCGAAAGTATTTGTAAACTCAAATTCGCCTTCTTTTATTTCTATTTTCCAATTTAACTGTAATACTGTTATGTATATCCCTAGGAAAAATAGGAGCATCGGCACAACAAATAGTTGTAGCCTTGAATACTCGTCAACATAACCCGCTATTGCGCTACTTGGTAAAAGTGCGAAAAAAGCGCTTACGACAACACAAATTGATAAAACAAATATTCCCGCATACAAATACTCTTTGGGCTGTTTTATTATATTTTCAAGTATGCTTGTTTTAGCTTTGTTTTTTTTCAAACTCTTTTTCAGTAAAAAGTTAAGCAGTATTACAACAGCTATTACAACGCCCGATACTATATACCTGGTACTTATCCATGTTTACCCGCCTGCGATATTTACCTTAATTTATAAAAAGGTTAAAACTATAACTAACGTAAGAGTTCCCGCCAAAATCAAGGCGGTAAGATTTAACTGAAAAGCCTTTACGCATTCCCACATTTTTTGGCTAAGAGCGATTTGCGGAAGCGCGCCGCTTTCACTGTAATTTAGAGCGGGAATACCCTTTTCCGCCGACATAGAGGAAGCTTCCGCGCCCTTCCATTCCTTGGCAACATTATCTTGCTGCGCTTTGACTTCCCGCATCTCTTTAAGCGCGCCGCAAAGACCTACGGCGCTTAAAATGAAAGTTACAAGCTGAAAAAACAAAGAAAAAATCAGCCCCGCAATACCCAGCGTCACGTTTTGCGAAGCATTTTTCCTCAATGACTTTTGCTTAACGGTATTGCCTACATCTGTAAGGGTCCCGCAGTTGACGCACATAAAGGCGTCGGAAGTCAATTCTTTACCGCATTTTTTACAAAACAAAATACAAAATCTCCTTATTTTTATTATTTTATCACAGGCGGCATTATTATACAAGGGCGCGAAAACATTGTTTAAAAATTGACCTTAAAAGAAAAAGTGTGCTATCATAATACAAAGGAGAATACTTTAATGGCAATAAATCCCTCACAAAAAGACCCATACCACGGATTGCCGCTGTTTTTTTTCATAAATATCGCTTTTAGCCTGGCGGTTTATTTTGCCATTGGAATGGTTATCTCTAAGGGGCAGGGCGTTACCGTAGACCAAAGAAATATGGACTTTTTGCAAACTTTAATTGTCGCGTCGGGCACAGGGCTTTTGCTGACGTTAAGCCTGTTTATCGCGGGTTTGTTAAAAGAACCTTTCGCCGCCGTCAAAGAAAGGGTTTCAACCTTTTTTGAAGACGTCGGAATTAATTTCAAGCAAGCGGTAAGCTGGTGGTGGTATAACGTCAAAAAAAACGGCATAGCGTTTTGGCTTTTGACCTCATACACGCTCCTTCAAATATGCGTTTTGCTTTGGGGAATTCGGCATTTTCTGCTAATAATTTAAATAAAATCGCTTGTCGTATAAGCCGCGGCAATAATTTATAATTTAAAAATCTGCCCATACTTAAAACAGCTTCGTTTGGTTTCTGCTTGTTTGTTTAACGCAAAACAAAGATAATGTAAGCGGTTAAAGTTAACTAAAAACACTTGACTTAGCGGGGGTAAAGTGTTAATATCTCTTATGCTTAATATTCCTCCTTAGCTCAGCAGGTAGAGCATGCGGCTGTTAACCGCAGGGTCGTCCGTTCGAGCCGGACAGGGGGAGCCAAAACACTATAAAAGTGCCTTTTTGAGGCACTTTTATTCTTTTTAAGCGTTTTTTCTGTTTTAAATTATCGTTTTTCTTGCAATTTTTCTTGTTTTTAAGGCTTTTTTGGGTTTGGAAATGGCATTGAAAGTGGCATTTTTATCAACTTTAATGCTAGTGTCTTTTAAGATCAGGCAAGCGCAAGTTTTATGTCTTCAATTCTATTTTTAAAATTGCAGATTTGCCGCAAAATATGATATACTGTTAAAAACTCGGGAGGTAAAAAGCATGATTGAAAAAGTTTACAAACTTACAACAGGCAACGAAAAAACTATTGAAAAGGTGCTGTTTGACGAAAACCTGCATTATATTCACATGGTATTTAATAAGGGCGAGGGCGCGCCCGTGCACATGTCAAACGGAAACGTCTATATGACGGTGGTAAGGGGTGTACTTTCTATCGCTTTGGGGGAAGAAGAAACGCGTAGCTATCAAAAAGGCACGCTGTTAAAGATTCCTAAGGGCGTAAAAATGAACTTTAAAAACTTGGGCGAAGAGACATTGGAGCTTATTGTGGTAAAAGCCCCCGCGCCGCAAGCATAAACGAAGTTAAGCTTAACGGTAATAAAAAAGCGCGGTAATCTCTATACCGCGCTTTTTTATTTGTTTAGTTGTTTTAATAGTGGAAAAATAGTTTATACTTTGACGGTGTTTTTCCCAAACCGCACTTTGCGGCGCGCTCTTGAATCAACGCGCTTATTTTTGAAGCTTTATTAAACTTTAAAAAAATTGCGGTCTCATTTTTCTTCGCAGTTAATCCAGCGCGGCGTTTAATTGAGCAGACAGGCGCGCGTAAAAAAGTATTTGAAAATCCAGCATATCCGACCAAAGATTTTTTGCCGTTTGCGTGGCGCATTCAATATCTCTAAGCTGGTTTAAGCGTGCAAGCCTTCTGTTTACCGTCTGTTTTTGGTCTTCTATACTTTTATCGCGGAAGTTTTCGTGGTGTAAAGTATCGTAAAGCCTAAACGCGTCAAAGCGGTCAATATTGTCGCAGTCGGCGACGCTTTCGGTAAAGACGTTTTTCTCGCAGGGAAACTCTGTCTCGCCCGTGTCGTGCGCCGCTATGCCTGTTAAAATATCCCGCGCCGTTTTCTCGTCAAAACCCAGGCTTTTTACAAACTCCCGCGAAACCTTTTCCGACTTCCAGCCGTGGTAATCGCCGCTGTCCTTTTCGTCAAGAAGACAGTAACCTACGTCGTGCAGTAAGCAGGCGACAACAAGCGCCTCTTCGTCAAAATTTTCTGCGCGGGCGATTGTCTGACCGTGTTTTGCCACCCTTAAAGAGTGTTCGTAGCGGTAAGCCATATGCTCTTTTGAACAGTTTTTGTTGCAATCTATAAGCAGTTTTTGCCTTAAAAACTCAACAGTGCGGGTAATTTTTTCCGTCATTAATATCTTTTCCCCTTTATTAGGCACTTTACGGAATACTAACACGTTTGCCACCGCGGGTCAATGTTTACAGCTTGATTTTAAACAGTAAAGTTTCTTCTAAGCCAAAGCTGAAAGCAAAATCCAAAAACAAACTATGAAAAACCGCCAAAGACAATTTCTCGGCGGTTTATGTTTATTATTTTTTACTTAATTTTGTTGTTTGCTTTTGCGGTAAAGTTTTTATGGGCGCTTATTCAACGCAAATATTTTTCGCCGTGTTTTTTATCCTTCTTTTTCTTTGGCGCGCTTGTCGTTTATTATATCCATTTCTTTTGCGTCAACTAAGGCAACGTTATTTTCCTTCGCCCACTTTACGCAAGCTTTAAGCACCGTGGGCAGAAATATGCGCGGCACCTTAATTAACCTTGCGCAGGCGGCGTCGGTAAACTTTACAACGTCGTCGGCACGGTTGGCGGCGTAACGCACCGAAGCTACGCTGGCTTCGCGCACAGGCAACATTTCGGGTATGGGCTTGTTAGACTTTGAATACCAAAAATATTTTGAGTCGCGGTAACCGTAGTCCACGGGTACGGGGGGATAGTCTTTTGCCTTTACTCCGTTTATTATTGCGTTGCGGTATTTGGTTTTCATTAAAATCTTGTCTACGCGCAAAATAAAGTGCGCGCCGAACTCGGACGTAATGCCGTTAAAGTCATGGTAAGGCGGCGTATAGCCGTTTAATTCGCCCGCCTTGTCGCTTTGGGCGTTGTCAAGCTCTTTTACCCACGTGCATTCAAACACCTGAAAAGACTCGGCTACAACTTGCGGAAAAGTTTCATTTTTATGTTCTTGCGCCATCAGTCCTTCTTCCAATGTAAAGATGCAGTTTTTCATTTTTTCTTGGGGGGTGTCGCCGGGGAACCCCATGCGCACGGCTTCCTTAAAAAACTTTCTGTTGTGGGGAATGAAGTTGATAGAACATTTGCCGTGTTTTAAGATATTTTGCGCCGTGTTGGAAGAGTTTCGGCAGCAAAGCAGCATTGCGTAATACCTCTTGCCTGCGACATAATAGGGCTGAACAAGGGAATAAGGTCCCAAAGTCGTTTGCCCGTCGTCCGTTAAAGTGCCTATCATTACGGTAGGCATTGGGAAAAAGGCCGAAGTCTGATAAAAATTGTCTACTATACGTAAATTTTCAAAACCACTCATAAGCGCACCTCTTTATTTTATTGTTTGCATAATACTTTTTTTATATTTTTGTGGGGGGGGGTAATGCAATGCCGCCCAAAATTGTCGCTTAAAGAATATATCTTTTTACATATAAAGTCAACACGGCAAAGATTTTTAAATGTATTTGTCTTTTTTTACGGCGAATTTTTTGTTTAAATCGCCGCCGCATTGATAGCCGCTTATATTGCGTATTGACCTTTTTGCGGCAGGTATTGAAAATAAAGCTTTTTAGTGTTAAACTTTTTGTAATTTATGTTTATCAAAGAGGGAAATAAAAATGAATAAAGAGAGTGAAAAGGAAAGAATCCGCGGGCGCGAAAAAATCAAAAAGCCTATGAGCAAGGGAAACAAAGCCGTCCTTTACACCGCGATTTGTCTTGCGGGTATTTTAATAGCGTATACTTTGTTTAGTTTGACGTATCACGTTGTTTATGCGGTTAAGCTTCCTTCAACAATAAATAACGACAGCGGTTATGTGGTGGCGCAGGGTAAAGGCCTTTACGACAAAAACGGAAAGGCTTTGCTCTTACAAGGCACAAACGCGGGAAACTGGCTTATTTGGGAGGGCTGGCTGGGCGTAACCAGCATAGGACACAGCGGCGGCGACAACGGCAATATATCTTATGACGAGCTTCCTATGGCTTTTGCGCTTGACGCATTAAACAAAAATAAAAACTTAACGGAAAGCGACGCGGACATAAAGGCTTTAAGAAACATGCTTTCACAAAATCCCCAAAAATACTGGTGGTATGAAGATAATTGCAGCGCGCAGGATTTGCTTCTTGACTGGTATTATTCAAACTGGTGGCAGGAAGAGGACTTTGTAAATATTAAAAACTTGGGGTTAAACTGCATCCGCCTGCCTTTTTACTACCGCACGATTATGGAGGGGGACGACAGCAATTTAACCGTTAAGGAAAACGCATTTAAATGGATTGACTGGTTTGTGCAAAACTGCGCAAAAAACGGGCTTTACTGTATTCTTGACTGCCACGGCGCAGTAGGTTCTCAAAACGCTTACGAACACAGCGGCGACAATACGCAGTGCACTCTTTGGGACAACGAAACTTATATTGAGGCGACAATAACTATGTGGGAAGCTGTCGCGCGCCACTACTACGTTGAAGAAAAAGAGCTTGGCGCATGGATAGCTGCCTACGACTTGCTAAACGAACCTATGGGTTCTTATAACCACGCCGACTTAACGGGCAAAAAGCAATGGGACGTTTTTGACAGAATAATTAAAGCCATACGCGAAATTGACGGCGAGCACTGCATTTCCGTAGAGGGATGCTGGGGACACGTCAATTTGCCCAACCCCGACAGCTACGGCTGGACAAACGTACTTTACCAGCAACATTGGTATAACTGGATTAGCAATATCGTAAGTTTTGATACTTTCTTTTTCTTTAAGGATTATTTTCTGCCCTTTGCAAATTACGATTGCCCCCTGCTTATAGGGGAATTTAACTTTTTTGACGAGGAAGAAAACTGGAAAACGGGACTGGAATTTTTTGAAAAGCGCGGTTATTCCTGGACTACTTGGACCTATAAAGCGGTAGTAGTGGGAGGGTGGCGCACCTCTTGGAGCCTTTATACCTTGCAAATGAACGCCAACGAACAGACCGACTGCAAGGCGGACTTAAAAACGGCTTCGGCGGAAAAACTAATCACCTATTTCGGCGCGCTGTCAACGGCAAGCCCGGGGTATAACGAGGACTGGTTTACCTTAAAAAATATTCCTTCATTGGGCTGGACCGCAACGGAAAGCAACACATATGAATTTTTGACAAATTGGCTTAGCGGGGAGTAAATTACAATCGCCTTTTTTAAAAAACACCTTTTAACAAAATGTTTGTAAGAAGAAAAAAAGGAGAAATTGCTAAAATGAAAGACCGCGAAGCGCTTTATTAAAAAAATAAAAAAACTGGAAAGCGTATGTAGACGAAGACTGGGAGTTTGAAATCACAGTGCTAAAAGCAGAGTCTTGCAGGCTGGACTTTAAAGCAAAGGGACAAGTTTTGCTGCAAATACCAAGCCCGACGGATTTTGTTCTAAAACTATGGCGCTGTTATACACGCTGTGCGAGGTCAAACGATGCGGCGACGACGACTTTAAGCTGCGCGGAAGCGAAAAGAGCGACGAAGTAGACTTTCAATTTTGCCCACGGCGCGATAACTTTTCGTTTAAAAACAAAATATATAGGAGAATTAAATATTGTTATGCAGCTTATAAAAGATAAATGGACTCAAAACGATGCGGCGCAACTTAACGTTTATTTGGAAAGCTTTAAAAACGAAGACAGAATTGATTGGGCAAGACGTATTATAAACACTTCCCGCCCCATTTTGGCGATTTCCTCAAAAAAACTCGGGGAAATCACCAAAGAGATTTCAAAAGGCAATTTTATTTCGCTTTTAGAATTAAGCCCGCGAGGGTATTATGAAACTGTAATTATCAAAGGCGGGCTGATTGGCAAAATAAAGGACTTAAAGACGAAGCTTTTTTACCTTGATTTATATGCGGAAGAGGCGGAAAACTGGGCAGAATGCGATATGCTGAAACTGCAAATAACTAAAAAAGACTTTGACATTTGGTTTGACAAGGCGCTTTCTTATGCAAAAAACGAAAAGACTTTTGTAAGAAGAACGGCTTATATTATTTGTTTTAGTTTTCTTGACGACAAGGATTATTGTAAAAGAACGCTTGAACTGTTAAATCAATCGGGCTGCGAAAAAGAATATTACGTCAATATGGCAATGGCGTGGCTGTTGGCGGAATGTTTTATAAAGCAAAGGGAATTGGCTTTGGAATTTTTTAAAAATAACAACCTTAACGCCGCGGCGACTAACTTTGCCGTAAGCAAGTGCCGCCAAAGTTACCGTGTTACACAAGAGGACAAAGATATGCTACTTAGCTACAAAAAGGCAAAAAATAATTTATAATGCGGATTGAAAAGGTTTATTCTTACAATAAGCCCAAAAAATTGTTATGGCAGCCTCGCGGTGTATGGTATGAAACGCACTAGGAAAAAATTAGCTTGACATTTTTTGTCCATATTGCACTCCGCGCGGGATGCGTGAGTAATATGCAGCTCAAAAATAATGGCTACTCCTGTTATCTCGCCCCCAAGCAGCGCGTGGATTGAAGCTATTATCAGAAGAGATTATTGAGTTGCCAGTGGAGGCACAACAATGCGGTGACGATTATAAAAAAAGATAAAAAGCAAAATATCATACGATTAACTTAACATCAAATTAGAAAGGGATTTAATAACTCCTTCATTTATATAAAATAATTATTATTATAAAATTTCCGCTTATTATATTCCTTTGGCGTTGACACAAGTCAAGATAAGGTCTATAATTTAATTAAACATTTCTTTGGGGCGGGGCGAAAATCCCCACCGACGGTTAAAGTCCGTGAACGCGCTTGATACGCGCGCCGAGCAGGTGAAATTCCTGTGCCGACGGTTAAAGTCCGGATGGGAAAAGAAAGGATTTTTATATAAACCTTGCTTTTTCGCGCCCCAAAAAACTTGCGGGCGCTTTTTTATTTTTTGCAAATAATAAAAGATAAAGAAAAAAACAAAACTTACTGAGGGAGAATAGCTAAAATGAATCCTGTTGAAAAAGAAAGGGACACCATAAAAAAAGAAGAAAAGCAAAAGGTATTTACCGTCAAAAATATAGCGCGGACAGCCCTACTTTCAGCAATATCTTTTGTGCTTTATATGTTTGTCAAAACGCCCGTTCCGTCGCTTTTTCCCGTTTTTCTTGACATACAGGTGTCTGACGTTCCCGCGCTTTTAGGGGCTTTTGCAATGGGTCCTTGGGCGGGGGTTGCAATAATCATCATAAAATGCGCCCTCAAAATGCCTTTTAGCGGCACAGGGCTTGTGGGAGAAGTTGCCGATATGCTTATCGGCATTGCTATGGTGCTACCCGCCGCCTTAATTTATAGCGCCAAAAAAAGCAAAAAGACGGCGGTCGCAGGACTTATTGCGGGAACGCTCGCCAGCACCGCAACTGCCCTGTTGGCAAACAGGTTTATACTTATCCCCCTTTATACACAGTTATTTTTGCCTTGGGAGGCGCTGCTTGGCATGCTGTCTGCGCTTTACTCAAAAACGGTAACGAGAGACAATTTTTATACCTATTACCTTTTGCTTGCCGTTTTGCCTTTCAATTTATTAAGACTGTTTTTGGTGGACATAATAACGCTTGCAATTTATAAGCCGCTCAGAAGAGTTTTACATTCATAGTTCTTGCGCCGTTGCCCCCTTTGCACTATAATAAGTCTATGAAATATATCAGCGGCAGCGAAAAAGAAACGATAGAACTTGGTCAGAAGTTTGCAAAAACCCTTTGCGGAGGGGATACCGTGGTGCTTTTGGGCGACCTCGGCGCGGGTAAAACGCACTTTTGCAAGGGAATCGCAAAAGGGCTTGGCATAAAAGAAAATGTAACCTCCCCCACCTTTACTTTGCATAACGTCTATTACGGAAAACTTATTCTTAACCACTTTGACTTTTACCGTTTAGGCGAAGAGGAGGGAGAATCTTTGGGTTTTGAGGAAATTATCGGAAACGAAAAAGGCGTAAGCGTAATTGAGTGGGCGTTCAATTGCCCTAAACTGCTGCCAAAAAATTACACTACGGTAACCTTAACCCCTTCGGGCGAAGACGAAAGGCAGATAGAAATAAAAAAAGTATGAAAATATTAGTAATTGACAGTTCAAATAAAAAGTTTTACTGCCAGCTTATTGAAGAGGGCGTATTGCTGGAAAATGTTGTTAAGCAGGGCATTGAGCACAGCAGAACGCTTAACGTTACGGTGCAAGAGGTGCTTGACAAAAGGCAAATTAAGCTTAAAGACATTGACGTATTTGCTTTAAGCGTAGGCACTGGAAGCTTTACGGGCATACGCATAGGCATTGCCGCCGTCAAGGGGTTTTTAACTGCGCTGCCGCAAAAAAAGGCGCTAAGCGTCAACTCTTTGCAGGTACTGGCATATACTACTATGGAAAAAAACCTCTGCCTTATGGAGGCGGGAAGAGGGTTTTATTACTGCGCCTGTTACCAAGGGCTTGACGAAATAATCCCCCCCTGCCTTATAACGGGGGAAGAAGCGCAAAAACTTTTAGCAAAGGGCGCGCTGCTTTTTGAGGAGAGCGCCGACTATTCCAAACAACTTTTTGCCCTTGTATGCGACAAGGTTAAAGCGGGCGAATACGCGCAAAAACTAACGCCCATATATTTGCGCCAGCCGCAGGCGGTTGAGCAGTTAAATGCAAATGATAGAAAAGCTTTCTTGTAATAAAAATGCCCTTTCGCGCCTCGCGCAGTTGGAAAAAGATAATTTCGTTGGTGAAGCGTGGAACGAAAAGATGCTTGCGGAAATGTTTGCAAATCCCGCTTGCGGCATTTACGGGCTTATGCAGGGAGAAGAAATGGCAGGCTACTGCGCCATATATTCCGTTGGCGAAGAGGGAGATATTTCAAATATCGTAGTTGACAAACCTTACAGGGGCTTAGGTTTTGGCAAACTGATGATGGACTTTATGCTTGATATTTTTCAAAAGACGGGCGTAAAAACAGTCTTTCTTGAAGTCAACACGGCTAACTTAAAAGCGGTAAATATGTATGAAAATTACGGTTTTAAAATAATTTCCAAAAGAAAAAATTATTATCCCGAAAAAAACGAGCACGGCAGCAGCGACGCTTACGTAATGTCAAAAAACCTTTAAAGACGCGGTAATGAGTATCTTTTGCATTTTGTTACAGTTTTTGCAAAGATAATTTGACTTAAAGGCAGATATTTATTAGGCTTTTTTTAAGGCAATCCCCTTGCGTGAGTTACGGGCATATACCCTATTAGGCAAGCGCCAATAATAACTTGCTTAAAAACTGTATGCCGAAGATTAAAGAAGATTTTAAGACTTTTTTAAGGAAATTACTGCTTACATTAAACGAGTTGGTTAACCGGCGCAAAGCATATTGCTTTAATAAAGCATTCTACGTAAGATAGCATCTGCGGCAAAAAATAAAAGCTTTACAAAAACTGTTTAACAAAGGGGAAACTTAATATATGAATTTTACACAAGAGGGTGGCGGAAATGCCGTCCTCTTTTTGCACGGTTGGGGGTGCGACAAAGAGATTTGGAAAAGCCAAAGAGAATTTTTTGCCAAACACTACAAAGTAATTGCCGTAGACTTGCCGGGTTTCGGTTCTTCTCCCCCTCCTCAAAAAGCGCAGGGTTCGCACTACTATGCAGAGGCTGTTTACGGTCTGTTAAAGGAGCTTGAAATACAAAAAGCCATTTTGGTGGGGCACAGCTTCGGCGGAAAAGTAGCTTTGCTACTTGCCGCCGCCCACCCCGAAAGCGTCGCGGCGCTAACGCTTGTTTCAAGCGCGGGCGCGCCTAAAAAGAGGTTAAAAACACTGCTTAAACAATGGCGCTACAAAGCGGCAAAAATATTGGTAAAAATGGGGCTGTTGAAGGAAAATGTTTTAAAAAACAGCGGAAGCGGCGATTTTAAAGCCTCAAAGGGCGTTATGCGCGGCGTTTTATGCAAGGTCGTAAAAGAAGACGTAACAAAAATCGCACGCCGCATAGCCTGTCCAACCCTTTTAATTTGGGGGAAAGAGGATAAGGAAACGCCTCTAAAAAGCGGCAAAAAACTATGTAAAAACATCAAAAATTCCGCCCTTGTCCTGTGCGGAAAAGGACATTTTCCCTTTTTAGAGAACGGCGGATATTTTAACGCCTTGCTGTGGGAATTTACAAAAGCGGTATTTTAAGGAGGGTTGGCAGTTAATGCCTGTTAAGATTTTAACTTCATTGTTTTTATGCGCATGCTTTGCCTTTGCCCTTCAAAAAGCGCTTTTGTTTTTTCAGCAAAGCGGGTATAAATGCGGCAAGTACTACTTTTCCGCATTTCGAGGGCGTTATCTCGCAGCTTACATTTTAATTTCTTTGACCGTTTTAGCCTTAAATATTTTCAGTCAAGAATGGGGATATTACGCAGCGGCGGGCGGGGCTGCGGTTTTGCTAATTGTATCCCTTACCGTTAAAAACAAGGGCAAAGCCAAATACACCAAAAGGGCGGCTAGGATTTTTGCGGCGGCGCTCTTGCTCGCGTTTATAGCCACATTTTTTCTGCCCTGCCTCGCGATACTTCTTTTCCCCCTGCTTTTGCCCTTTGCAAGTTATGCGCTTTTTCCTTTTGAGCTTTTTATCAATGCCTATTACATAGACAAAGCAAAAAGCAGAATCGCGTCAACGCAAGCGGTAAAAATAGGCATAACGGGAAGTTACGGCAAAACCAGCGTAAAAAACATATTGTGTAAAATGCTTTCGCAGCAGTTCAACTGCATCGCAACGCCCAAAAGCTACAACACGCCTTTGGGCATAGCCTCCTTTGTCAACTCCCTTTATAAAAATGGGAAGAGGTCGGGCAAGAACGAGGGGCTTAATCAATACCAATTTGTTATTTTTGAGCTTGGAGCAAAAAGAAAGGGCGACATCTCAACCCTGTGCGAAATGACGCTTCCCCGTTACGGTATTTTAACGGCTATTGACGGCTGCCATTTGGAAACTTTTTTGACGCTTGAAAATGTTGCTCAATGCAAAAGGGAAATGCTTCTTTATCTAAAACCCTGCGATGTTTGTGTGCTTTCTGCCGACAGCCCCTTAGCCGCTTTAAGCGAAAACGTCGGAACCTGCCGAAAGATTTTTGCGGGGCTAAGCGGAAGCGACGTCTTTGCAGACAATATTACTTTGACTTCTTACGGCAGTAATTTTACTCTGCATCTTGAAGGGGAAGAAATAACCTGTTATACCCCGCTTTTGGGCAGCCATAGCATAAGCAATATTTGTTTATGCGCCGCTTTGGCAAAAAGTCTAGGCGTAACGGCTCAAAATATTGCAAAAAGCATAGGCGAGCTGCCTTCCGTCCCCCATCGGCTTTCAATCACAAACAGAGGCTCTCTTACTATAATCGACGACAGTTATAACGCTAATCTAAGGGGCGTTGAGGCGCTTGCGCAGGTGCTTAACCTTTTTGACAAAAAACGAATAGTCGTCACGCAGGGCATAGCCGAAGGCGGCAAAGACAGCGAGCGCGTAAACGTTGAGGCGGGCAAAATCCTTTCTTGCGCCTGCGACGCCGCCTATATAACGGGAGTAAACCGCGCCGCGCTTAAAAGCGGGCTGCTTCAAGGGGGCATGAAAGAAGAAAATATTTGCTTATGCAAAAATATAAAGGAAGCGGTTGACGACATGCAAAAATATTTTAACAACCCCGCCGTCGTTGCCTTTCAAAACGATTTGCCCGACTGCTTTAATTAAGGGGGAAAATAAAAAAATGAAAGTCATTATCTACGGGGGCATAAGCCCCGAACACGACATAAGCGTAATCACCGCCTGTCTGTTCAGCTCTACGCAGTTTAAAAAAATATACATAGACAAAGAGGGCGTCTGGCGCTATATTGACAAAATTTTAACGCCGAAAGAGCATATATCGGCAAAAAAATTAGGCAAAAAATGCGTTTTGCTGCCAAACGACAAAAGACTTTTTGTAAAAAGAGGGGCTTTACTTTTTTCTTTGGGCAAAATTGACGCCGCACTTTTGTGTCTGCACGGCGGCGAGGGGGAGGGCGGCGGCGTGCAGGCATTGCTTCAAATGTGCCAAATACCCTACACATCCTGCTCAGCTTTGGGCAGCAGCCTTTTTCAGGACAAATGGGTAGCCAAGGCATTTTTAAAAGGTTTGGGCATTCCCGTCGCGCAAGGTTTTTTATACACCTATGAGCAATTTGTCAAAAAGGGCATTCCCCCAGAAACGGTTTTTCCCGCAGTGGTTAAGCCTTGCACGCTTGGCTCTTCCATAGCGGTATGCAAAGTTTCAAACGAAAAAGAACTTGCAGAGGCGCTTTGCACCGTATACGCATACGACGAACGCGCTTTAATTGAAAGGACGGTGGAGTTTGAGGAAGAAATAAACTGCGCCGTGCTTGATAATTGCGGCATTTATGAATTGTCCGACATTGAACGCGCCGGAAAAAGCGGAGACATTTTTTCTTTTGAGGATAAATATAAAAGCAAGAAAATTATGGGCGGCTTACTTGACAAAGACCACGACAAGCGTGCAGAAATATACGACTGCTGCGAAAAAATAGCGCGCGCGGCGGATTTTGGAGGCGTTGTGCGCATAGACTTTTTTGTGGAAAAGGGAAACGTTTTGGTAAACGAGGTCAATACTATACCCGGCAACCTAGCCTTCCACCTTTTTGCCTCGCGTTACACTAAAAAGCAGTTTTTAGAGCTTTTGGTCAATTCCGCCCTAGTAAAGCAGGAAAAATACCTCTCCTTTAAAAGATTTTTTGACACCAGCGTGCTTGAAGAGTGCCCTTACGCAAAAGGCAAATGAAAAGCGGAAGCATTGTCAAGAGTAAAAATGCGCTATAAAATACGTAGCGTAAAAACGCAAGCAAAGCAAATTGCCGCAAAAAAATGCCGTTGGGATTAGGATTACCATAATTAATATGCAGCGTTTTGCTTTTTGATTAAAGCAAAACGCTTTTTGGACAAGTAGTAATATATTAGCAGTCGCGCTTTTGTCAAAAAATCGGCAAGAAAAAATATTTCTGCTGCGAAGCATTACTATCAGGTTATAAGTCTTACTTAAAGTTAAAAAAATAAACTTATTAACTTAACTTTTTTGCTAAGTCTTGTATGAGCAAAGAAAAACGTTTTTTATTCACTTATATTTGCGGTAAGCTGAATTTTACGCTTTTTCTCTAATCATTTATCGTTAGCAAGTTTGCTTTTAAAAAATCCTCTTGTCAAAAGAGGATTTTTAAAAAGCGCTTATTATGTTTTTTCTATTTCGTAAAGACGGCTGCCGTAGTCTGTCATTATTCGCACCGTCTCGTCCCAGCCGCTGCTTGAAAAGGACTGGTAAAGCTTGACGCCCGCGTTGTTTAATAGGTCGCCGTAGGCGGTGTATTCCTCTTTTTCGCAGGGCAGAGAAAAACCGTCTTCCACAATTTTTTGGAAAAGCGCCGTTTGCGCAAGGCGGGGAAGCGCTAATTGTATCAAGTCGCCGAACTGCTTTGCGGGAAAAACCTGCGGGCGCGTTTTAAAGGAATATTTCGTTTCTTCGTCAAGCCCCCTTAGTTTTAAAATGTCGCTTGGCGGGCTGGTTTCCGCTTTATCCAAATACATTCCCGCAACGGCGCCGCTTTTGTCGGGGCTTAAAGTCATCCAGCTTGAAAAAGGCTTGTCAAAAATACTTTGAAGCTGTATATACTGCCCGTATTGCAGGACATTGCGCCATTTTTTGTAAAAAGCTATCTGTGCCTTGACGCTTTTGAGTTCTGACGGCGTAAGCTTTGACAAATCCAGTTCGTAGCCCAAAAGTCCCTGGCAGGCGGTGTTAAAGCGGTTGTCTATGGTGCTTTGGCGAAGCGTCTGGTGATTGGGGCTTGCCGAAACGTGCGCGCCTATCGTGCTGGGCGGATACGCCGTAAGCGTCCCCTCTTGAATTTTTACCCTGTCGGCGCTGTCGGTGTTGTCGCTGCACCAAAACTGCGGCATATAGCACAGTATGCCTAAATCCACCCTGTTGCCGCCGCTTGCGCAGCTTTCAAACAAAATGTCGGGGAAACGCTGCGTCAGTGCCGTCAAAACGTTATACAAGCCCAAGGCGTAGCGATGAAAAAACTCACCCTGGTTGTCAAGCGCCCCGCTGTAAAAGTCGCTCATGGGGCGGTTGAAGTCCCATTTGACGTAAGAAATATTTGCCGAAGAAAAGACCTCTGTCATGCTGTCAATAATGTAGTTTTGAACTTTTTCGTTTGTTAAGTCAAGCAGCAGTTGGTTGCGGCCTAAGCTGTAAGGATAATTTGGGTGCGTTACCGCCCACTCGGGGTGTGCTTTATACAAATCGCTGTCAGGGTTTACCATTTCCGGCTCCACCCAAATTCCAAAATCAAGCCCTATTTTGTTTATTTTTTCCGCCAAACCTTTAAGCCCTTCGGGAAGTTTTTTTGTATTGACTTTCCAGTCTCCTAAGCCTTTTGTATCGTCGGTGCGTTTTCCGAACCATCCGTCGTCAAGCACGAAAAGCTCAATGCCCAGCGATTTCGCGCTTTTTGCCAGTTCAAGCAGTTTCTTTTCGGTAAAACCAAAATAGGTCGCTTCCCAGTTGTTAATTAAAACGGGGCGGGGCTTTTTTGCCCATTTGCCGCGCAAAATATGGTTGTTTACAAAGGCGTGATACTGGCTTGTCAATCCGCTTGTGCCGCAGGATGAAAAGCACAGCGTCGCCTCGGGGGTAAAAAATGTTTCGCCCGCCGCAAGCTCCCACTCAAAGCCAAAGGGGTTGATGCCCTGCAAAAATCGAGTTTTTCCGTGAATGGTAACCTCGGCGCTTTCAAAATGGTTGCCCGAATAGACAAGGTTAAAGCCCCAGCAATCGCCGCAGTCAAGCGTTGCGTCGGGTTTTTTTAGCACAACGTAGGGGTTGTGGGTGTTTGACGAGTAGCCCACTTTGCTATCAACTTGCGTTATGCCCAAAGAGAGGGGTCTGTCGTAAATATACCTTTCCTTTACCCACGCGCCGCTTAGCGTAGTCATGACCAAACCGTCAAAGGGTAAATCAAGCTGGCTGCTTGCGATTTTTTCAATTACTACCTTTTGGTCGGAATCATTGGTTAAAGAGCAGGAGCGGGCAATTGCGTCGCAGTCGTCAAAAAGGGAATAATAAAGTTTGAGCGTAAGTTTTGCAGCTTTATCTTTTAGCGTTATAACAGTTGTTTTTATTTTGCCTAAGCTGTTAGGCAGTGAAGGAATGGAAAAATTGTCAATTTCCTCGGATTTTTCAAACAAAAAATCGTTTATAAAAGAATCTTTTTCGCCTTTTATTATGATAAAGGGCGCGCGGAAATCTCCCTTTCCCGCAGTGCTGATTTCTTGGTTAAGGTTATCTAAGTTTAAATTGGAAAATTGCGGCGAGTAGGGAATTGTGGTGCCCAGTCCCGTCCCTCGTTTTTCTTCTAAGGGCGCGCTGTCAAACGCTTGCTTAATGCGTTTGCCGTAATAAAGCTGTTCTAAGTGCCCGCTTTCTAAAACGCCGAAAATATAACTGGTGTTTTTGGTGTTAAGATGAAATACTTTTTTCATATATTTACCTCTTTGGGAAAAAGCTCCGCCAGCTTAACTTCGCAGGCGCCCTTTTGTCTGAAACGAAGCGCAAGGCAGTTTTTTCCGTATTTTTGTTTTATTATTTTTGCGTATTCTTTTGAAGTAAAAATAAGCACGCCTCCCCTAAAACCGCCGCCGTGAACCCTTACCGCGCTTGATTTGTCTAGGTTTTGGGCGTAATCAAGTATCTGTTCAACGGGGGAGTGGTCTTCATTTGGCAAAGCGCAGTTTTTAAGGCAGTAGCGGCTGCTAAGCCCCGAATCCTTTACTTGCTCAAAAAACGCCGCCGAATCCTTGCCGCAAAGAGCCTCATACGCCCTTAAAACCCTTTTGTTTTCTTCAAAAAAGTGGTAAGCGCGCGTTAAGGGCAAAGTTTGCGTTTTTTGGGCGTTGAAATACTTGTAAAATTCCCCTTCGCTAACTTCGCCCAAATATTGCTTGTTAAACTTTTGCGCAATTAAGCGCATATCCTCTTTGATTTGCCCATAATGCTCAGTTAAGTTTGAATGGTCCTCCTGCGTTTTGACTATTAAGGCGGCATTTTTCTTTAAATTGAGCTTAGCGTTTAGGATTTGGGGGCTTTGAACGTTTTTAAAATCTATATATGTTACTCCTCCCAAAGCCACGCCGCATTGGTCAAGCAGCCCGCAGGGCTTGTTAAAATAAACGTTTTCTGCGAATTTGCCCGCCTTCGCCTTTTCAAGGGGAGAAATACTATCGCCGTTAAACAAAGAAGATAAAACTTGCGCTATTAAAAGTTCAAAAGCCGCCGAAGAAGAAAGGCCGCTGCCAGAGGGAAGCGCGCTGTTTAAGGCGCAGTCAAAGCCCCCAAAATTAAACCCCTTGTCCTTAAAATAGGCGCAAACGCCCCTTATGAGCGCAAGGGAAGAACCCTCTTCCTCATTGATTTTTTCCAAATGCGAAATGTCAACTTTAAGTATGCCGCGGGGGTCTAAAAGGGTAATGCTGCTGCCACCGTTAGGTGAAGCGGCGGCGATAATGTCGTAAGTTATTGCCGCAACCAAAACTTTTCCGTTGTTGTGGTCGGTATGGTTGCCTAATAGTTCGCACCTGCCGGGAGAAGAAAAAAACCTTTGGGGGCAAGCGCCGAAAAACTTCTCAAACTCTTTTTGCAGTTTGAAATAACGTTTTTTTGTAGAAAGGACGTTTGTGTTTTGATAAACCGCGCTGTAATAACTCATATTTTTTTCCTAAAAGTCCAATATTCGGTATGTTCTTTTTGTTGCAGGGGTTCAATTTCGTATAAGGGTGAAAGCGTTTCTATTTCGGCGACGTTTGCGTCGGTATAACACTCTGCGTTACAATAAAAATCGGGGTAGTTTCCCGTTATTTTGTCGGCGGTTTTTTCAAATACCACAAAGCCGTCTTCCCACACTATTTTGCTTTCACCGTTAAAGCACCCCACTTTTAAGGGTTTGGCTTGCGGATTAGGCGTTACCGTTATGCTTTCTTTTGAAATTGCCAAACGTTTGTCGTTTATGTCGGTATAACTCCAAAGCGCAACGTTTCTGTTTGGCAAAAGCGGGTCAACGGCTTTGTCAAAAGGAATTGTTACCTTTCCGCCGCACGCCAAGGCGGTAATTGCCCACAGCGCGATTTTTTTGCGGCTTTGGCTTGCGTTTTCAATCGCATGAGTTATTTTAACCTCATTTGAGGCGGCAAACTCAATTTTCATTTTTAAAATCAGTCCGTCGCTTGTCTGCTGCGTCTTTGCGTAAAAAATATTATCCTTTACCTCAACAAAAGCTTCTAAATTGTCGTTATAATAGCAGTGCCAGTCTTCGGGGGATTTCCATAAGCGGTGTCCGCCCAGCGCATACCATTTTTTGCCGTCAGGCAGAAGGCTAAAAACCGCCCCCGCCCCGTCAAAATATGAAATATTTTCCCGCCCGAAGGGGGAAATATAGTTAATTCTCAAACCCTTTTGGTATGTTATGCCTAGTCTTATGTCGCCGCTTTCAAGCATTACGGCTTTTCCCAAAGGGGTAGTTTGGTATGTAACTTTCATTTGCCGCTTTTCCCTCCGCTTTTTTGGGTAGTTTTTTGCGCTTTACCGTTAATTTTTTGGCTCAAAATAAATAGATAGATATTTTTTGAAACTTCCGTCTACAATTATAAACTAGTTGGCGGCGCTTTTCAAGCGTTTTTGTTTAAGGCTTTGCTTGTAAAAGAAGCGCGGGAGTGGTATAATTTTTTATAAGGAGATACCTTTTGGTACAGTTAAAAAAATACGGCGTTTTTACCGATACGCACGGGAATTTGGCGGCGCTAAGCAAAATCTACGCCTACTTTAAAGAAATTAAATGCGACGAAATCATTCACCTTGGCGACATGATAACTATGGGCGGTCAAAGCAGGGAGTGTTTGGATTTCTTTTTTTCAAGCGATATTACTTTAATTAAGGGAAACCACGACATAGACTACGTTAAAAACCGCACGCAAAGGCGGGGCGAGTCGCGCGTGCCGGAAGAGCACAAACGCTTTGTGTTTGAAAGCATTGGGGACGCTTACAGGCAAAAAGTTGACGCTTTGCCCCTTTTTGTCTGCCGTGTTATCGGGGACAAAAAAGCCGTTTTTTTGCACTACGCTCTTTCGCAGACTGCGGGGACTACTTTTATCCCTATTTATCAGCAGCCCACAAAAGAGATTTTTGACGATATTTTTAAGCCTTTAAAAGCCGACGCGATTTTTTTCGGGCATAAGCACGAGCCTATTGACTTAACAGGAAACTCGCTTTACGTTGACGTGGGAAGCGTAGGCTGCCACAATGCGGCGGAAGTTAGGGGCATTGTAATTGAGGAAAAACAAAAGGGATTTGACTACAAGCGCATTGCGCTGCCCTACGACAGGGCGGAAGTTTTTTATATAATGAAGAGGCAAAATATTCCCGCCGCCCAAGAAATATTTGATTATTACTTTAAGGAAGCGTTAAACAGGAGTAAATTATGAAAGTTTTGTTTGCCGCAAGCGAATGCCGCCCCTTTGCGGTGTCGGGAGGTCTTGCCGACGTTACGGGGAGCTTACCATATGAACTTAACGGTTTGGGCGTTGAGGTAGCGGTGGCGTTGCCTATGTATGCTAATATTATTAAAGAATATCTGCCCAAATCAACGCTAGTTAAAGATGCGGAAGTTTTTCTTGACTGGCGCAGGCAAAATTGTCAACTGTATCTATATTCTTTAAAGGGCGTTAATTTTTATTTTTTGCGCTGCGACAGGTATTTTGACAGAGATAATTTTTACGGCTACGGCGACGACATTGAGCGTTTTGCCTTTTTTTCTAAGGCTGTAAGCCAACTGCTTGCGCATGAATACGACATTGTGCACTGCCACGACTGGCAAACGGCGCTTATTACCGCCTACTTAAAGGGCAAAATAAAGACGCTTTTTACAATTCACAACATTGACTATCAGGGAAAATTTAATAAAGAGCATATCCGCGACCTTACGGGTCTTTCCCAAAACCGCTACCAATGCATATTTGAGTGGCAGGACGCCGCCAATTTATTAAAAGGCGCGGTGGTGTGCTGCAACAAGCTTTCCACAGTTTCTCCCAGTTACGCAAGGGAAATTCAGCGCGCAGAGTTTGGCTCGGGGTTGCAAGATATTATAAGCCAAAACGCTTTTAAACTCAGCGGAATTTTAAACGGCATTGATTATACCCTTTACAACCCCGAAAATGATAAGGATATTGCGCAAAACTACTCTTGGCAAGACCTAGAAGGCAAGAAAAAATGTAAAGAGCATTTGCGCCGCCGCCTTAATTTGGAGGGGGACGGCAAACCTCTTTTTGCCGTAGTTTCGCGCTTGGCTCACCACAAGGGGCTTAATTTGGTAGCTGCCGCTCTGCCTTTTTTAGCAAATAACGATGCTCAGCTTGTTTTGCTGGGCAGAGGCGACAAAGCGCTTGAAGACTTTTTTGTTTCAGCCGCAAAGGATAACAAAAACATCAGCGCAAATATAGCTTTTGACAACAAGCTGGCAAAGGAAATCTATTCCGCCGCCGATTTCTTTTTGATGCCCAGTTTAAGCGAACCTTGCGGGCTTTCGCAAATGATTGCCTGCCGCTACGGCGCCCTGCCCGTCGTAAGGGGCGTGGGGGGTTTGTTTGACAGCATAAGGGACGGTTTAAGCGGCATAGTGTTTTATGATTTTGCCCAAAACGCCTTTGAGGGGGCGCTCAACCGCGCCTTTGACCTATACAAAAGCCAAGATTTTGCCCTCGCTCAAAGCAGGGCGATGAGGGCAGATTTTTCTTGGAAAAACTCCGCCCTAAGTTACATAGCTCTTTACCAAGAACTGCTTGAAAAGCAATAAGTCGTAGTTACCCTTAAAAGAAAGGCAATAAACTATCAAAGGGCGCATAACGGCGCAGGGTAAAGTAAAGTTACCTTGCGCAAAAAGAGATATTTTGTCGGGTAAGCTTACTTGCCCATAATAATTATAATTAGAGAAAAAAATGATACGTCTTGAAGAAATTACGCGGGAAAATTGGCGCAAAGCCGTTTTTGTTACAACCGACCCCCAATATAAATGCCCCGTTAAGAACAATGGGTAATGAGCAGCGCGTTTTCAATAGTTCAGTCGGCATTTGAGGAGGAATGGCAAAGCAGGCTAATTATGGACGATAAAAAAAGTTATAGGTCTTGTTTTTTACGGACTGTCGGAACAAAACCGTCCCCTGCTGTGCCGATACGCCATTGACGCCCCCTTACAGGGACAAGGCTACGGTCAAAAGGCTTTGCCTGTCGTTATTGAGCATATACGAAAAGTTTACAAATGCAATGACATTTATATAACGCTTGAAAAAGAAAATGAAAGGGCGGTTCATATATATAAAAAATTCGGCTTTACCGCGACGGGAGAGGTTGACGAAGGGGAGGACGTTTACATTTTGCGCGGCAAATAAATACTAATTCGGCGGAGTTATTTCTCTTCTTTTAGGGCTTCACCTTGCGGCAAGCCCTCTTCTTTTTGCAAGGTTTCCTCTTGCGGCAAAGCCTGCTCTTGGTGATATTTGTAAAAGTTTTCTAAGGTGTTTTGGTTTTGCATTTTTTCAAGAACGACATCTTTGCCGTAAAAATTAAACGCTTCGTTTAAAAAATCCCTAAGCCTCAAATCGTAATGCTGCCCGTTTTGAAAAATGCTCAAAGCGTGCGGGGCGCCCTCGGCAAGGTAAATGGCGCTGTGAGGGTTTTTTGCGGCGTTAAAAAGCCTGATACTGTTGTCACGCAGCGTAACGGTGTCTTCCGTTCCGTGGACAAATAAAATGGGGGCACCGCTGTTTTTTACAGCCTTTACAGGGCTTACCTTTTTAAAATCGTAACCTTTAATGCAAAGGCGCGCAGTTAAGCGCACAAAGCCAAACAAAGGAAAGGCTATTTTAAGTTTTGAACGCGACTTAATGATTTCTTTGTAATGGTCCGCCGCGTCGGCAAAGGGGCAGTCGGCGACGACGGCTTTTATTCTTTCGGTATGCGAAAGGGCGCAAAGGGCGGCGGAAGCGCCCATTGATTCGCCGTGGACAATGACAAAAATATCTTCCCCTTCCTGCGAAACAAGCATATCAATTATATTTTTTATGTCCTTGCTTTCATGGTAGCCTATTGTGCAGCACTTGCCCGTGCTGTTTCCGAAATAACGCTGGTCAAAAATCAAACAATTAAAGCCGTAATTGTAATAAAGGCGGGCGTATTTTACCAAGTCAAGCATACAGGAACGGAAACCGTGGGAAAACACAACCCACACATCGGATTTTTTAACGTTAAGGATTTTGTAACCTACAATCACCGCTTCGTTGCTTTCAATAATAAAGGGGGTCTTTTTCCAGGTTGTGTAGTCTTCAAAGCCGAAGCCGTAATAGGCGTTCCTTTCAAGAACCTTTTTTAAACTGTCTTTTTTGGGGCGCGCCGTAAACCTTAAATAAATAAAGGCGAGAAAAATATATACGCCCAAAATAACAAAAAATATTCCCGCTAATATGTAATACCATTTCATATTTTTTACCTTAATAATTGTGTGTTTTATTCCGCAGCTGTTTTAATGCGCCGTTTTTTTATCTCCAAACGCAGAGTAAAAATGTTAAACGCACAAAACCTTATGTAACGCGGCAAATAGCTAAGCCGTGAAGCTATTTTTGCTTTAAAAACTTAATCACAGGGCATTAATCTACGCTTGCAAAAAGCGCGAACTTACGCTTATTTTTCGTTAAACTTTACCTAAACGCGCGGCAAAACCTAAATAACCAGACCGCCGTCAACGCTTAAAACAGTTCCCGTAACATAACTCGCTTCCGCTAAAAACGCGGCGGCGTTTGCGACCTCCCGAGGCGTTCCGAAGCGTTTAAATATAATATTTTGGCAAAGCGCGGCTTTTTCCTCCGCCGACAAATTGCCGTTCATAGAGGTATTTATGGCGCCGGGACAAAGAGCGTTTACCCTTATGCCGCAAAGCCCCGCTTCCTTAGCCAATGCAAGGGTATAAGCCACAACTCCCCCCTTGCTCATAGAATACACGCTTTCGGCGGCTATGCCATCAATGCCCGCGTAAGAAGAAACATTTATGATACAGCCGCTTTTTTGTTCAATCATTGAGGGCAAGAAGGATTTGCAAAGCAAATGAACCCCTTTGCAGTTGACGTCCATGATTTCGTCGTATTCTTCTTGCGTAGTTTGGTGGGCTAAGCCCGTTAAAGACACGCCCGCGTTGCAAACCAGCAAGTCAATATGCTTGTATAGCCGCAGCGTGTTTTGGGCAACATTACTCACTTCGTCGGCGTTTTTAACGTCAAGCTTGACAGATTTTGCGCTGCCGCCCTTGTCAAATATCTCTTTTTCAATGCGAGCGGCGTTTTGTGGGTTTTTGTTATAGGAAAAAATTACCGTATAACCATTTTCGCACAGTTTTTTTACTATTTCTTCCCCTATGCCGCCGCTTCCGCCGCTTACAAACGCTTTCTTCATTTTTTGCTTTTGACTGCTTTGACCGGCTTAACTCTGTTAAAGCCTTCGTAAATCAGCGCGTAAAGGGGCAGGCACCCGAGCGCCACCGTTAAAAGCAATAAAACTTCTTCCCTTTGCAGCGGAACGTAGCTTAAAAAATCACCCGTAAACAGGCACCCCGCCACAATTACAGAAATTGTTAGGCACAGCAGTATAATTTTCCAAACGTTAAAGGGTCTGCATGCCATAATCAAGGCGTAAAAGCCGCACAAAACATAGCAAATTGCCGCTATTGTGTGGTGTTTTTCCATATCCGCAGGCAGCGCGCCGAAACGGAAAAAGCCGTAAAGCGCGCCGAAACTTACGGCAAAAATTATTGCCGCGGGCAGCGCTTTTTTAAGCACGTTTGCCAAAAAATGACCTTTTATAATATTTTCATTTCTTTGCAGCGCCAAAAAAGTAGTGGGAATGCCCACCACAACGGTGTCAAGCAGCAAAAGCTGCGTAGTTTCAAAGGGATAAAGGTATTTTATGCCGTAGCCTAAGTTTAAAATAACCACAAATGCAATTAGCCCCAACGCAAAAATAGTTTTCATAAAGAACATGCTTGACGCGTTTTGGATATTGTTGACAACTCTTCTGCCCTCGGCTACAACTTTTGGCAAAGAGGAAAAATTGTCCTCTAAAAGCACTAGGTGGGAAACGTTACGCGCGGCGTCGCTGCCGCCCGCAAGCGCTATTGAACAATCGGCTTCGCGCAGCGCCAAAATATCGTTTACGCCGTCGCCCGTCATCGCGACGGTTTTGCCTTGACCTTTAAGCGCCTGAACTAAAACGCATTTTTGGTCGGGGGAAACCCTGCCGAACACGGCGTATTCTTTTGCCGCCGCTTTTACATCTTCGTCGCTTAGCCCTTCAAGGCTTATGGCTTTTTGCGCGTCTTTTATGTTAAGGCGCATTGCAATATTGGAAACGGTAACGGGATTGTCGCCCGAAATGATTTTTATATCCACGCCCAAATCGGAAAACCATTTTAATGTTTCTTGGGCGTCTTGCCTGATATGGTCTTCAATGACTATTAAAGCGACAGGTCGGCGCAGGGCGGGAAACTGATAGCCCTCTTTGTCCGTCATTATTTGCCCCGAAGAGTGCGCCAAAAGCAAGACGCGGTAGCCTTCCGCCGAATAGTTTTGGACAAGCGTCTGCACTCTCTGATTTTTTCCCGGCAAAACGTATTCGGGCGCGCCCATAAAGTAAGTGCCCTGCCCCTCAAAGGAAACGGCGGCAAACTTTCTTTGGGAAGAAAAGGGGACGACGGTTTTTTCGCGCAGTCTTGCGTGCTTTTTATCGCCGAAAAAAGTCAGCAGGCTTTTGTCTGTCATATTTTCGCCCTTTAACACTCCGAGCAAAGTAGACACTATATCTTTTACCATGATGTCGCTTTCGGCGCGCAGGTCCATACTTTCCACCACTTTCATAGTGCCGTCGGTGAGCGTGCCCGTCTTGTCAAGGCAAAGGCAGTCAACGCGGGCAAGCATTTCTATGCAGTAAAGCTCCTGCACCATTGTTTTTGACTTTGAAAGGCGTAAAACCGATACCGCAAGCGCCATTGAAGTAAGCAAAAACGGTCCCGCCGGTATGATGTTTACAATGGGCGAAGCTGTTTTGTTTACAAGCATTGAAAGGCTTTTTTCCAAAATGGAATTGCCTACGGTAATGTCTAACGCAAAGGAATTTGACAAAAAAAGCAGCACCCCCAAAACGGGAATCGCTACCGATATAACGTAAAGAATAATTTTAAACGAACCGTTTAGCTGGCTTTTGGGTCTTTTGTAACGGCGCGCGCGGGAAGAAAGGCTGTTGACATAGTTATATTTGCCAACGGCGGAAACGGTAGCGGTGCAGGAGCCTGACACTACAAAGCTGCCCGCAAAAAGTTTGTCTCCGGAGCGTTTTACCAAACTGTCGCTTTCACCCGTTAAAAGCGCTTCGTTGACTTCAACAAAACCTTCTTCAATTACGCTGTCGGCGCAAATTTGGTTGCCCAAAGTGAAACGCACTATGTCTGAAAGCGCCACCTCTTTGACGGAAATTTTTTGTAAAACGCCTTGGCGCAGCACCTCAACTTGCGGCGCGCTTATAAGTTTTAATTTGTCAAGCGCCCTTTTTGAGCGGAGTTCCTGAATTAAAGCTATGCCGGTATTAGCTACAACCACCGCTAAAAAGGTAAGCTGTTTGTATTCCTTAAAATAAACCAAAACCGCCGTTACGACAAGGTAAATCAGGTTAAAGTAAGTAAAAAGGTTTGACAAAATGATTTGGAAAACCGTTTTGCCTTTTTTGCTCTTGTCGGCGTTTAAAAGCCCCTCTTTGGCGCGTATTTCAAGCTGCTCTGCCGTTAAACCGATTTCTTTGTCAACTTCAAACTGCCGCGCTTTTTCAAGGGGGATAGTTTTAGCCTTTATTTTTTTATTTTTTGCAGAAAAAAGCGGTTCTTCCGCCCCTTCCTGTTTTTTAATTTTTTGTGTTTTGTCAGTCATTCCAATTATTTCCGTCGTAAACCTTAATGAAGCCGTATCCTTTTTCTTTTAGTTCCTTTACCTGAAAAGCAAAGTTTTTTGCTTTGACAAACAGGCTGCACACGCCCTCGCTGCGGTAATCTTCAATGCTGCGCATAATATTTTTGATATCGCCTAAGAATTTTTTGTCCACAATAAAAGCGGTGCGGGGCAATTTCTGCACTTGAATTTTGCCCTCTAAAAGCTCCGTTATACGCTCAAAGCCTATGGAAAAACCGCAGGCGGGCGTAGGCGTGCCGCTTATTTTTTCTATAAGCTTGTCGTATCTGCCGCCTCCCGCCAAAGCGTAGGGAACGCCGCCGCAATAGATTTCAAAAATTGTGCCCGTGTAATAGTTCATTCCGCGGACAAGCGTTACGTCAAAGCGCGCGGAAGTAGCGTCAATAATATTTTGCAGACTTTGAGCCGCCTCGCATCCTTCGGTGTCTAAAACCTTTTGCGCCTCGTTTAAAGGGTTTGATGAATTTTTGATTGCAAGTGCCGCGCCGAAAAACTTTTCCACGCTTTCTTTGGGCAAAGAAGATAAAAGCTCTTCCTTTACGCTCTCAATGCCTATTTTGTCAAGCTTGTCAAGCTCAATGAATACTTTTTCCCATTGGCTTTCTTCAAAACCGGCGTATTTTGCAAGCGACTTTAAAATGCGCCTGTCGTTAATTAAAACGGTAAAATCGCTTAAACCTATGGCGTTAAGCGCGCTTTTGGTGGCGGCTATAAGCTCAACTTCCGCCAAAATTGACGGCTCGTTTAAAATATCAATGTCGCATTGCACAAACTGGCGGAAACGCCCCTTTTGAGGTCTGTCCGCCCTGAAAACGCTGCCTATATGCATAATTTTTGCGACGGGGGGAAGAGCGGAAATATTGTTTGCGTAGTAGCGCGCCAAAGGAAGAGTTAAGTCAAAGCGTAGCCCCAAATCGCATAAATCGTCTTGCGACGCTTTTTCAAACTTTTCGCCTCTTTTTAAAATCTTATATATAAGTTTTTCGTTTTCGCCCCCCTGCTTGGAGAGTAAAAAGGACAAGTCCTCAATTATGGGCGTTTCTATTTCACAAAAACCGTAATTAGAATATGCCTGCCTTATTTTAAAAAGCAAAGCCTGCCGCTCCTCAACCCTTTGCGGCAAAAAATCTCTCATTCCCTTGGGTGGTAATTTACTAATCATCTGTAACCTCTTTATTTTTTATCGTTAATTACGCCGCTAAGTTGCGCAAGCAGCGCCTCGTAGCCTTTGCGCCCCAAAAGCGCGTATGCCGCCTTTTTGCCCTCTTCCACGCCCGGCTGGTCATAAGCGTCAACGCCAAGCATTTCCGCGGCGTATGCAGTTTGAAGCATAAACAAATAAAACAGCTGCCCTAAAAAATACTCGTCTGTTTGAGGCAAGGTTATCGTAAGGTTGAGCCTGCCTTTTTTGGCGAGGGCGTATTTGGTGGCTTCCATTTCGCACGACATTAACCTTGCCAAAGTGTGCCCGCAAAGGAAGTTGACTTCATCAAAGGGGGTGGGCGTTTTGGGAATGGGGCAGGGCGTGTCAAAGGCGCTTTCTAAAAATACAATTATTTTGTCATAAGGTCCTTCGCTGTAAAGCTGGATTTGCGAATGCTGGTCGGTAACGCCCAAGGCTTTTACCGGCGTTTGCCCTAAGTTTACAAGCTTACCCTTTTTGTCGTAAGCTTTACCTAGCGACTCGGCCCAAAGCTGGCAAAACCAGTCGGATACATATTTAAGTTTTTCGGCGTAAGGCATCAAAACGGTGATATTTTTTCCGCTTTCCATAGCTAAAACGTGAAGCAAGGCAAGGCGTAGCGCGGTGTTAAGTTTAAAATCTTTGCCGCAGCTTTTGTCCGCGTCTTTTGCGCCCTGCAAAAGTTTTTCTATGTCAATGCCCAATACGGCGGCGGGAAACAGCCCTACGGAGCTCAAAACTGAAAACCTGCCCCCCACTCCCTCTGGAATACTAAGGCTGGAATAACCCTCTTGATTGGCTATTTTAATAAGGCTTCCCTTGTCCTTGCTTGTTATACAAATTATTTGTTTTGACGCGTCGCAGCCTTTTGTATTTGCCAAAAGGTCTTTGACGATTAAATATTGGCTCATCGTTTCGCTAGTTGAACCCGACTTTGTAATGACGCAAAAAGCCGTTTTCTTAACGTCAACCACTTCTAAAACGCTTTGCATTTTTTCGGGGTCGGCATTGTCAACGCAGTAAAATTTAGGCGCGCCTCCTCTTGCTTTTTTACTGAGTTCGTTGTGGTAAAGGTGCTTTAAAGCGTAAAAAAGCGATATTGAGCCTAACGCCGAACCGCCTATGCCCAAAAGCACGAAATAGTCGTAATCTTTTCTGACGCGCTCGGCAAGGCTTTTAATTTCTTCAATTTCCCCTTCGCTTATATAAGGGCAGTCCATCCACCCCTGCATATTTTTGCCGCGCCCCTCTTCCACTTTCGCATAGGCATCTAGTGCCCTTTCTTTGCAAGAAAGAAACTGCTTTTCCTCAATCGCCTTGTCTTTTAAAAGGGGAGAAAACATATTTGAACAATCAATTTTAATTTTTTCCATCTATAATCAACCTTTGGGGAGGCGTTTTGTCCTTGGACAACGCCGTCTTTAAACCCTTAAAAAATCTGCCGTTTGCGATATATACCAAAGCTAAACAAAACTTGCGGGCAACCGCGCCCTCAGACATTGCCGTAATACACTCTAATGGCATTTCAAGGGAGCCTTTTGCAGACATTAACAGCGCGGGGTCGTTTTTATCAAGCCCAGTAATTTTTGCCATCTGCTTTAACGCGATTTTGGTAATTAAGCTGATAAGCTTAATTTTGCGCATATCGTAAAGGGTGTTGCGCATGGTAAACTCGCCTTTTCTAAAAAACCTTTCCTCAACCAAGGGTCTTTCAAGCAGTAAAACAAACTGCTCGTCTGGTATTGTAAGGTTTGGTTTAGAGCGGTCAAAATAAGCGGGAAGGCTTTCTTTGACATCGGGCGGGGATACGCCCTCAACGGACAAAGCTTTAAAAAACTTAACGTCGTTTAAGCTGCCGCTTATTTGCGCCTCGTATTCGCCCTTAGGCACCTGCCAGTCGCGGGTATTCACATCGTAAAAGGCAAAGCTTTTTTTGTCAAGCTGGAAAGTAATTTCCTGTTCCTCGTTAGGTTGCAGCAAATCGGTTTTTATAAAGCCTTTCAGCTCTCTTTTGGCGCGCAAAAAGTTTTGCTCTGGGTTTTTTATGTAAAGCTGCACCACTTCTTTGCCCGCGCGGCTGCCGGTATTTTTAACTTTTACCGTCAAAGAATAATTATATGTATTGTTTTTCTTTACAGAAAAATCGGAATACTCAAAAGAAGTGTAGGACAAGCCGTAACCGAAAGGGAAACGCACCTGCTTATTAAAGGTGTCGTAGTAGCGGTAGCCCACGAATATGCTTTCCCTGTGTTCGCTGCTGTTGATTTTTTTGTTAAAATAGTTGTGGCAAGGGGTATCTTCTAAGCTTAACGGCCAGCTTTCGGCAAGTTTTCCGCAAGGGTTTTTTATACCGTAAAGCAATTCGTAAGCCGCCTCACCCACCGCCTGCCCCGCAAGATTCATATTGAGCATAGCGCTTATGCCCTCATAAAAAGGAAGCGTAAAGGGCGAACCGCCAAAGGCTAAAAATACCACTTTTTTGCCATTCTTAATAAACTCTTCAATTAAAGACTTTTGGCAGTCGGGTAGTTCCAAATGAGTCCTGTCGTAACCTTCGCTTTCGTAAATATCGGGCAGACCGCCGCAAAATAAAATGACGCCGTAATCTTTGGCTTTTTCAACCGCTTCTTTTTCCAAAGCTTCGTTTATTTTGTCGCTTGTAACGTTGTAGCCCTTTGCGTATTCAAAGTTGGCGCCGCCAAGCGACATGGCTTCAAGCAGGTTTGGCGTGTGCGCCGTATTTATATGGCTGCTGCCCGCTCCCTGAAAGCGCATTTTCTCCGCCATTTCCCCCACCACCAGCACTTTTTGCTTAGCGTCAAAGGGGAGAATGCTCTTTTCATTTTTTAGCAGCACCGCGCTTTCGGCGGCGCAGTCTTTGGCTATTATATGGTTTTTCGCGTAGTCAACCTTATAGTCTTCTTTAATATGGCGGCGGCGCTCAAAGGAAAATTTAAGCACGTTTAACAAAGCTCTGTCAACGTCCTCTTGGGCAAGGTCGCCGTTATTTACGGCGGTAACTATTTTTTCCGCCGAATAGCCCAAACTGTCGGGCATTTCTAAGTCCATACCCGCTTTTAAAGCTTCAACTATGTTATAAGTCGCGCCCCAGTCGGATACAGCAAGCCCTTCAAAACCGAATTCGCCGCGCAAAAGGTCTGTGATAAGCCATTTGTTTTCCGTGCAGCTTTTGCCGTTGATTTTGTTGTAGGCAAGCATTACCGTCGCGGGTTTTGCCTCTTTTACCGCGTATTCAAAGGAAGAGAGATAAATTTCCCTTAACGCGCGCATATCAACTAAGGTATCCACCGTCATTCTGCGCGTTTCCTGGCTGTTTACGGCAAAGTGCTTTAAACTCGTGCCCACCTTGTTGCCCTGAACGCCCTTTATCCATGCCGCCCCTATGCGCCCCGAAAGATAAGGGTCTTCGCTGAAATATTCAAAGTTTCTGCCGCACAATGGCGTTCTTTTTATATTTACCCCCGGTCCCAAAACGGTTGATACCTTTTGGGCAAGCGCTTCCTTGCCTATGGCGTCGCCTATTGCATAGGCTGTTTCTATGTCCCAGCTGCTCGCCGTTGCGCAGGCGGTGGGAAAACATGTCGCTCTAATACTGTCGTTAATATTTTTGCTGTTTTCCTCTTGTTTGCGCAAACCGTGAGGGCCGTCGGACATTGAAACGACGGGAATATATGGATTTTCGTTACCGTGCGTCCACCATTGCTTATATCCCGTAAGCAACGCCGCCTTAGTCTGCAAATTTAACTTTTTTATGAGTTCCTTCATAGTATCTCCTTATTGGCGCAAAAAGTTATCAAAACACTCTTCAAGATTTTTAAAAAGCGCGTTTGTGGTCTTAGCGTCCCCCCGCGCGAACATATAAAACTTAATTAAAGGCTCCGTTCCGCTTGGGCGCACAATTATTTTTACGTCCTCTTCAAGCGTAAATATCAGCACGTCAGACTTGGGAAGCTTGCCTCCGTCGACAAATAAATCCTCGTTGCCTGCCAGCTTTAAGCCCGCCATACTCACAATTTTACTTTGCCTTAGCTTTGCCATTGAGGCAAGGCGCTTTTCCTCGCCCTCGGCGCCGCTAAAACGCAGCGTAAAAAGGTTGGCGGCATGCCTTTTGTATTTTAAATATATGGCATTTAAACGGTCTGTCAGCGTTAAGCTTTTTTCTTTATAAAACGCCGCCATCTGCGCTATTAACATGCAAGCCAAGACGCCGTCTTTGTCGCCGCAATAATTGCCCGTAAGGTAACCGCAGCTTTCTTCAAAACCAAGCACAAAATCCTTTTCGCGCCCCGCTTGACCGAGTTTGTCAACGTATTCGCCGATATACTTAAAGCCCGTAAGCAAATCCACCGTAACGGCGCCGTAGCCCTCGGCAACTTTGTTTACAAGGTTGGTGGTTACTATCGTTTTTACGACTACGGGGGTCTTTGTCAAAGTCCCTTTTCTTTTTTTAATTTGCAGCAGATAATCTAAAAGTAAAACGCCCACTTCGTTTCCGCTTAGCCTTATTGGTTCGCCGTTTTTAAGCGCCACGACGCCCACCCTGTCGCAGTCGGGGTCGGTAGCTAACAAAATGTCGTAATTTTTTTCTAGTAAAAGCGCCGTGCCCTCTTTAAGCGCATCCTCGCGCTCGGGGTTTGGATTGGGGCACGTTGTAAAATCGCCCGAAGGAAAACTTTGCGTGGAAACCAAAGCCACCCTTGCGCCGTTATCCTTTAATATTTTGGGGACGAGCAAGTATCCGCAGCCGTTTAGCGGCGAATAAACTACGTTTAGCCCCTGAGCGCTTTCACTGCTTTGGTTTTGCACTGCTTTTAAATATTTTTCCGTTATCTCTTTGCCTATAAACTGAATTTTTCCGCCGCTGAGCAGATTCTCAAAGTTTTGGTATTCCACCTTAAAGGGGTTGATTTTTTTAATAATTTCCGCAAGCGCCGCCGCCTGCTCTTCGTTTATTTGTATTCCTTTTTCGTTATATACTTTATATCCGTTGTATTCTTTGCCGTTGTGGCTTGCGGTAACCATTATGCCGCAGTTAGCTTTTAATTGCCTTACGGCAAAAGATAAGTAGGGCGTAGGCTCAATATTTTCCGTAAGGAAAACCTTTAAACCGCTGTTGGCAAGCACAGACGCCGCCGCTTGGGCAAATTTTTTGGAATTGTGCCTGCTGTCGTATGAGATTACGGCGCTTTTTTCGCCGCCGCCGCTGTTTACGTAGTCTGCCAAACCTTTTGTCGCCCTTACAACGGTATAGACGTTCATGCAGTTTATGCCGCCTTCCATAATTCCCCTAAGCCCCGCCGTGCCGAAAGATAAGGAGGTTAAAAAGGCGTAACGCTTGCGAGCCGCGTCGCTTTCCATTTGGTTAAGCCAATCGGCGACTTGGCGGTCTGCGGCGTTATTTTTCCAATATTCAAATTTTTCAAAATCCATCACTTTTGTTTCCTCCTTGAAAAAATATTATAGCATAGCAAAGGGCAAATTACAAGCGCAGTTAAAGGTATTTTACCCCCTTGAAAAAGGGCGATAAGTGTGTTAATATATATTGGTTAATCAAGTTAAGGAGATTTTTATGGACTATAAACGAATGTGCTTTTACCAAATTTACCCCCGAAGCTTTTGCGACTCCGACGGCGACGGCATAGGCGACATAAAAGGCATAATTTCTAAACTGGACTATATCGCAAGCTTAGGCGTTGACGGAATTTGGTTTTCTCCCCTATACTCTTCCCCCAACTCAGACTACGGCTATGATATTTCAAATTACAGAGAAATAAACGCCGAATACGGCACTATGGCGGACTTTGACGAGTTGCTGACCGAAATGCACAAGCGTGACTTAAAATGCATTATGGATTTGGTTGTAAACCATACCTCGTCGCTGCACAAATGGTTTTTGCACAGTGCAAGCAGCAAAGACAACGCCTACCGCGACTATTATTTCTGGCGCAAAGGGCGGGGCAAGGAGGGCAAGAAACCCCCCAACAACTGGACTTCTTTTTTTACGGGAAGCGCTTGGAAATACGACGAGAGGACGCAGGAATGGTATTTGCATCTTTTTGACGAAAACCAGCCTGACTTAAATTATTCCAACCCCAAGGTTAAGGAAGAAATTAAGGATATTTTGCGTTTTTGGCTTGACAAAGGGGTGGACGGCTTCCGCTGCGACGTAGTTACCATAATGAAAAAAACCCCCGGGCTTCCCGACGGCAAAGGCTTTTTGGCGCTTGTGGGAAAAGAGCATTATATTGACAACATCGGCATGCCCGAACTGTTAAAAGAGTTCCGCGACGATGTTTTAAGCCGTTACGACACCTTTACGGTGGGCGAAAGCGTAATGATTACCGTTGAAAAGGCGCTGATGTATATAGACGAAAGGGATATGGCGCTCAATACCGTATTTGCCTTTGACCATATGGCGGCGGATAACTATTTCGGTATAAAACAGCTTGTCCGAAAGTTTAACTTAAACATTTTGAAAAAATCAAACGAAAGATGGCAAAGAGGACTCTACGGCAAAGGCTGGAACGCAAACTACCTCGAAAACCACGACCAGGCGCGCATAGTGGGGCGCTTTTGCTCCGACGAAAAAGAATACCGCGAAAAGGGCGCAAAGATGCTTGCCAACGTCTTGTTTTTCCTTTCGGGCACGCCCTTTGTATATGAGGGGCAGGAAATTGGTATGACAAGCATTAAAATGACGGAACTTGAAGGCTACAAGGACGTAGAAACTTACAGGACCTACCGCTTAATGCGCAAACTGGGTTTTTCCCACAAAAAGACTATGAAAGCCATTGCCTACTGCTCGCGCGACAACGCAAGAACCCCCATGCAGTGGAACGAAAGCGCAAACGGCGGATTTTCTAAGGCGGAAACTACATGGCTTCCTTTAAACCCCAATTACAGGGAAATTAACGTGCAAAGCCAGCTTAAAGACCCAAACAGCATATTGAACTACCACAAAAAACTCATACAATTAAGAAAAACGCACGACGAAATGATTTTTGGCACATATACGCTGCTTAATATAGGCGGCAGAAAACTTTACGCCTATTTAAGGGAATACAAAGACAAGGCGTTGCTTGTAATAAGCAACTTCACAAAGAAAAACTACAATTTCAAAGCGCCGCGCTTTGGCAACGCAAAGACAAAACTATTTGTAAGCAACTATGACGACAGCCCGCAAACGCTTGGCGACTGTGTACTCCGCCCCTACGAATCGGTCGTTTATTCGCTTAGCAAAGACTAAAATATTTAAAACTTCTTTAAAAATTAAACTTAAAAATTGCAATAAAAAACCGCCCTCAAACTAAGGGCAGTTTTTTATTTATAATGAAAAGATAATGCGTATAACGCTTAAATCATTTTTGCATTTTCGTATGCCGCGTTCTTGATTTAATACTGACTTGCGCGGCGAAAAAATAGTGAAATAGCAAAATCTTAGCTACTTATTCCGTTTGACGCATTTTTACCCTAATAAGCCTTGTGCAAAACTAAATCTCAAAAGTTTCATAAAGACAATTATAAAAATTATAAAGGTTTAATAATTATTTTTGAAGGCTCTAAAAATCTCAAACAGCTATAAATATTTATAAGGGCGGTTAGTTTGGCTTTACTGCCTGCCGCGCCAGAATATAAAAGAAAATAGAAAAAACCCTCTTAAAAGAGGGGTTTTCTGTTTGAAACCTAATAAAATCTGGGTCAATTTTTTGGGAATTATTCTTTCCATTTGGGCTGCGAAAGCACGCTGCCGAAAACAATCGCCGCCGCTATTTGGTCGTAATCAAAGCCCTCTTTGATTTTACCCGATTCATCCGCGGTTTTTGTAAGCAGTCGGGTATTGACTAACGCGGGGCAGCCTTCGTCGTAGTTTGCGCCCAAACTTCCAACTATATCTTCCCTTTGCTCAACCTCATCCTCGCCCGAACCGTGGTAATGCCCGTCGTGAAAAGAGCTTTTGAGCGTTGAAACCCCCGAAAGGGTGGAAGTAGTCTTGTTGGAAAAGCGGGCGAACTCCTCTCTTTTTTTGCGCTCCGCCTCTCTTTTTTCCCTTAACTCCTGTTGCTTTTTGGCGTCGTAATTGACGGCTGATTTTTGAGTTCTTTTGTATTCCTGCGATTTTTTAGCGGCAAAAATACCCACTACAAAAACAAGCACCACCCAAATACTCGCAAATAAACCGATAAACTCTTCCATTATTTCTTATCATCCTTTTTGTTTCCGCTTATAGCCTGCCTCATGACGGTGTCGGCCTGCACGTTTTCCATCTTGTAATAGTCCATAATTCCCAAACGCCCCGAACGGAAAGCTTCCGCCATAGCGGCGGGAACTTCCGCTTCCGCCTCAACTACTTTGGCGCGCATTTCCTGCGTCGCGGCTTTCATTTCCTGTTCTCTTGCAACCGCCATTGCGCGGCGCTCTTCCGCCTTTGCCTGAGCTATGCGTTTGTCCGCTTCCGCCTGGTCCATTTGAAGCTGTGCGCCTATGTTCCTGCCTACGTCAACGTCGGCAATATCAATTGAAAGTATTTCAAAAGCCGTGCCTGCGTCAAGACCTTTTTTAAGCACCGTTTTGGAAATGGAGTCGGGGTTTTCAAGCACGTCTTTATGCGAAATTGAAGAGCCTACGGTAGTTACGATACCCTCGCCTATACGCGCGATAATTGTTTCTTCCCCCGCGCCGCCTACTAAGCGCGCTATGTTTGCCCTCACCGTTACCCTTGCCTTTGCGCGCAGCTCAATTCCGTCTTTTGCAATTGCGCTAATTACCGGGGTTTCTATTACCTTGGGGTTAACAGACACTTTAACGGCGTTTAACACGTCGCGGCCCGCAAGGTCAATGGCTTTTGCCGTCTGGCTTGTTAAAGGTATATTGGCGCTGTGCGCGGAAATTAGTGCGTCCACAACGTTTAAAACATTGCCGCCCGCCATAAAGTGCGTTTCAAGCTCATCTACTTCTATATTAAGTCCTGCCTTACGCGCCCTGATGTAAGCTTCTACAATCATCTTAAAGCGTATGCGGCGCAGTTTCATTCCGAAAAGCTGACCCAACGGAACACGCGCTTTACTTACCGCGGCTCTGAACCAAGTGCCCACGGGAAGAATTAAGCACATGACCAAAACAAGCGCGATTACGGCGATTAAAACAATTACCACCGGGTGAACGGACGCCATAGCGAGCATACCGAAAACTAAATTTGACATATTTTTCCTCCTAATTTTATTGTTAATTTAAATCTTTTCTTAAAAAAATTAAGGTGTGTTTGCTAAATTATTTTTCTTCAACAACGGGTTCTACCAAAACTTTTTGACCCTCTACGGAAATTACTTTAACTAATGTGTTCGCTTCAATAATGCCTATTTTAGCAATTACGTCAACTACTTCCCCCTCAATTTCGGCAACGCCTATGGGGCGCAAAAAGGTGCTTGTTTTGCCCGTTTTGCCTATTAAATAAGTAAAGTCTCTCGTCCCCTCGGTAATTCCCTCGGGAAGCGCGGTGCCTACGGAAAATACTTTTGACTTGTCAAGTTTGCCTCTGGCTATCAAAGAAGATACCAGCCAAAAACATCCGCCGACGATAGATACCCCGAAAAACAGCATATACACCAGCATATAGACGTTTCCCCCCTGAACCATGCGGATAATGACAGCCGCAATGAAACAGAGGGCGCCTGAAATACCTAATACGCCTATGCCGGGCAAAAATGTTTCCGCTATCATCAAGATGATGCCCAAAACGAACAAAATGGCAACTATTGGCGACATTTCGCTAAAAAGCAAGACAAAACTTTGCCACATGTTGGGCTGCGCGAAGAACAAACTAAATGACATTTTTTATTACCTCCTACCGTATTTTCCTTACAATAAAAGTATATCATATAAAAAGCGCGATAGTCTACCCTTTTAAAAAATTTATAAGTGAAAATCCTGTGATATAGTTCCCCAATAAGGGCAAAAAACTGTGATTTTTAAACAAAGGTTTTTGCCGCAAAAAAGGCATACGTGGGTTTAAGCGGCAAAGAAAAAAGCGGAAGTTTTTTCTTTCCGCTTTTTAGATTTTTACCGTTTTTTATTCTTAATCTTAAACGTAGTCGTGGTGTATAAGCTTGGGTAAAGCGGTAAAAGCCCAGATGATTAGGAATATTCCCGCTAAGCCTACCAGGATATATATAACTTTTTCCAACCAGACCCATGTCCCCGTAATAAAGGTTACGAAGTTAAATCCGAATATACCCACTATCAGCCAGTTGAGCGCTCCGATTAAAACGAGTACGGCGGCGATGATGGCAAAAGTGTTAAAAATCCTCATACATAAACCTCCTTAAAGTTTTTTCTTTGCACTTAGTATCTGTTAAAAGAATAAAATGTATTCCGCCGTCTTATTGCTTTTTAACGCGTTGTGTGCAATAATAAACCGCGTGAATAATCTTACGAAAAAGATATGCATAAACGCAGTAATCGCGGGGCTGTATGCCGCCCTTACCCTTTTGCTCGCCCCCATAAGTTTCGGACCCTTGCAGTTAAGAGTGGCGGAAGCTTTAACTATTTTACCCGCTTTAATGCCTTTTAGCGTTTGGGGGGTTGCCGTAGGCTGTTTGATAAGCAATATTTTTTATCCCTTAATGGGCATATACGACGTGATTTTCGGGACGCTCATTACTCTTGCCGCCGCGCTTTTAACTTCAAGGCTAAAAAACATGTGGATTGCGCCTTTGCCCCCCGTTTTGCTGAACGCTTTTTTGCTTCCCCTTGTTTGGTATTTCGCGTTAAACGAAACGGCTTACTGGCTAAACGTCCTTACGATTTTTGCGGGGCAAACGCTGGCTCTTTACGCCGTGGGGATTCCCCTTTACGCCGTAATGAAAAGAAGTGTGTTACCTTTGATTTTTAAGGAAAATTAAAGTGCAAGCACAAAAAGCCAAGTGTTTGAGCGGTTAAAAAGACTTGGACTTGTTTAAGAATAAAAGATATTAAGCATAGGTATTTTAAAAAAATAATACAAGGATTATATAAAAAAACAAAAAAGAGGTTGAAAAAACCTCTTTTTTTTATCATAGGCTATATTTTAAAAGCACTTTAAATTAGATTAACAGGACTTTATGCCATACCTTTTATCTAAAACTAAAAGCAGCTTTTGTAATTATATTTTAAAGAGTTTGTATCTTCTCTTTTGTTTCTTGCGTAAGATTTATTACATAGTGCAAGGTTAGTTGGCAAGTTTTTATGCGTTAAGGCAAGAAACAACAGCTAATCTTCGTAGTCCGTTACGTTTAAACCGTTGCTCCACAGTTTGTCAAGCTGATAAACCTCTCTCACGTCTTTATGGAAAATATGCACAATAACGTCAATGTAATCAAGGGCTACCCATCTACCCTCGCCCACGCCGTCTTTTCTTTTCGCGAAAATTTCCTCCGCTTCAAGTTTTTCTTCAAGGTTTTGCAAAATCGCCTTAACCTGCGGGATTGAGCGCCCGCTGCAAATTACAAAGTAGTCGGCTAAATCGCTCATACCTTGAATGTGCACTATTTTAATGTTGTCCGCCTTTTTTTCCGCCAGAGCCATGCATATCTTTTTTACCAAATCTTTGCTCATATATTCTCCTTTGTATTATTATAAACCAAATGCCCGCTTTTTTGTGGCTTTAAGCTATTTATTTGCGTCTTTTAAATAAAACTCTTCCGCCTCAAAGGAAAGGGGGTCTATTTTGCCGCCGCGCTCTTCAAGTCTAAGCACAACTTCGCTTAAAACGGCTTTAAATGTTTCCTCTAAGCTCTCTTTAAATAAGTGCGAAACAGGATATTCCCTGCTCGGTTCAAGCTTGTCTGCAAGAAAAATTACCATGTCAAGCTTAGTCATATTTTTGCGCGCCGTGGAATGGTAATAAATCGCGTCAAGGACTTCTTTGTCGCTAACGCCGAAATCCTGCTTAGCCACAATGGCGCCAAGCTTAGCGTGCGCCACCTTTTCGCAGCAGCCGTCGTTAAAATCATATTTTCCCCATTGCTCTTTTTTAATCTGTTTCGCGCAGTCGTGAAGCAAAGCGGCGGTAAAGACTTTTTCCTCGTCAAGCCCGCCCGAAAGCGCAAGCGCCGTCTGCACAACGTAGTAGGTGTGGGACAAGCGTTCGCCGTCAAGCAGCGAGGAAAGTTTTTTTATAGCGCCGCCGTATTTTGTAAAAAGTCTATTATTCAAAATATATTCTTTTACGCTTTGCGGAATAAACTCAAAGAAACTTTTCCCCGACGCGCTGGGCACAAAAGACAGCGCGTTAAAAAACTCGCAGTCAACCCTTACCGCGCGGGACGAAACGTCGGAAAGCGTTATATCTACCATTTTTATTTTTGCGTTATAATCATGCCTAGCCTTAGCTATATAGGGCAAATATTCCAAACCCTTGCGGCGGCAAAGTGCAAGCGTCGCGGCGTCGGAAATGATTTGGGGGTTTTTCCAAGTGCCAAAATCCCTCAAACTGTCTCCGCCAATTATAAAATAAAGCTTTGCGGCGGGGTAAAGCTCTTTATAGTGCAGCAGCGTTTGATAGGTATAACCCTTTCCCTCTTTTTCAATTTCATAGCTGTCAACTTCCGCGCCTTTTATTTTTTCAAAAGCCAAGCGCGTCATTTCAAGACGGTCAAACTTTGAGGTATGGGAAGACTTATGGGGAGGCTCGCCGCAAGGCAAAATAAACAGCCTGTCAAGTTTGAGCTGAATTAACGCCTGCTCTGCCATTTCTACATGAGTGTTGTGGGGCGGGGCAAACGTGCCGCCAAAAATCCCTATTTTCATAGTGCAATTATACACTACGCGGCAAAAAGGCGCAAATATATATCGGTAAAATTAAGTTTTGCGATTTTGAACAAGCGTCTTTTTGTCAATACTTTTGCTATGGCAAGATTTTTCAATACCTTTTTACCCGCGCTGGTATGCTTTTTCGTGGGCTTTACATGGTTTTATTTTTACACCAAAAGCGGCTGGATATCGGCGCTTTCAAGCGGAGGGCTTACCCTCGCGCTTAGCTGCGCGCTGTATTTTTTGCTGGGAAAACCCTCAAAAAAGCAAATCAAAAGCCGCAACAAGGCAAAAGCTTCCTCTTTGGCGTCTTATCTTTCGCTCAACTGCGACAACGCAAAACTCTTTTGGGAACATTATTCTTTAAGCGGTTACGCGGGAGAAATAAAAGAAGGCGACTTGCTTTTGAGCAAAAAGCAGCAAAGTTTTTTGGTTTGTTTGAGGTTTACCTTTTCTCCTCTTGAAGCGGACGAATACGCAAGATGCCTTAAAAAAATGAAGGAATGGGGCGCGCAGTCGCTCTCAATTCTTTGCTGCCGCGCATCCCCCCAAGTTTACGCCCTTATAAATACTTGCGGCGCGCAGGTAAAAATAAAAGAAATATCCGCCGTTTACGCGCTTTTAGAAGAAAGCAAGCTTTTGCCTCCCCTTGAAAAGCAAAAAAGAATGGGACTGAAAGTATTCTTGTCCTACGCTTTCGCAAGGGACAGGTCTTCGCTTTACTTTTTGTCGGCGGCGGGGCTTGCGGTAACTTCGGTGTTTACTTTCTTCCCCCTTTACCCCTTAATTTTTTCCACTTTTTTGACGGCGGCGGGAATATACTCGCGCTTTAACAAAAAGTTTAATCCCAAAGAAGAATAAAAAACGGTAAATTGTCTGACAAAAGCTTTTAATAAACGGGGATACTCAAATTAAACGATTAACTTAAACAAATCTTTACAAAGACATATTTAATAAACTAAGAAGCTGGCAAAGAAAGTAACGGATATAACGTCAATTGGCAGCAATGACAAACTAATTTAAAATGCACAACTTTAATAGCCGCAAAATAAATCTATAAAGCGCCAAACTCGTCAGCCGTCTTTCTTTTTGCCCTTGTAAATTATTGGTAGTGCACAAAAAAGCTACGATACAAAAGTAAAAGCTTCTAAAACGCCCAAAGCAAGAAGGCTGCCCGCTTGACCTTTAAAATATAGACATAAAAAAACCTTCCACAGCAAACAGGAAGAAATAAAAGATGCCGCCGCAAAGGCTAATTCCGCCCGTTATTACATAGTATTTTTTTCTGTCCTGCTCGCGGGTATGAGCTATTAGAGCAGCCTTTCAAGTTTTGAAAGCGTTTTGTAAAGAGTTCCCGCCCCCAATGTAACACAACCTTTGGTTTTATCTTTAATATAAAGCATTATGCCCTAGCCGTGCCGCTCTTCATTTAAAGCAAAAAGGATATAGAGCATGGTTTCACTCATGGGCAGCATTTTTATATGCAGTTTTTTCAATCAATATCTTTTTTCATATGTATCACGCTATGATATAATATAAATCGCGCCGTGGTTATCTAAAACAAACCGCCTTATATTCAATAAACTATTTAATTGCGGCAGTTTTATAACTTGCGATGGTTTTAAATATCGTTTAAAAAAGCGGAAAAATATTTAAAACGTGGGTTTTGCGGTTAACATAAAACACGGCTTTATATATGATAATCCGCGTAATGGTTATCATAAAGGCTTCCTCCGATTATTTTTTTAATTTTTGTTACTCGTCTCCTTTTAGTATTTTATCCAATGCGGAAATGAGAAAATAGCAATCGTCAACGGTGTTTTCGCCGCTTAAACTTACGCGCGTCAGCCCCCTTTCGTAGCTGCCCAAAAATTTGTGAATTAAAGGCGCGCAATGAAGCCCGCTCCTTACAGCTATGCCCTTTTGCGAAAGGATGTCCCCTATTTCGTTGCTGTCGCGGTTTTCTACGTCAAAAGACACTATGCCGCTTGCGTTTGGAGCGCTGAAAAGCTTTACGCCCTTTAAATTGTTAAGTTCGTTGTGAAGCAGCAGACAAAGCCCCTGAATTTTCGGCAGGTTTACTCGGTAATTAAGCGTCCACCAATCCAACGCGGCGCCCAGCGCGTAAATGGCGGGGCAATTTTGCGTGCCGCTTTCAAAACAGTCGGGGGTAAACTCCGGCTGATAAACGTTTTGGCTGTCGCTGCCCGTTCCGCCGTAATTTATGGGGTTGGGAATATTTTTTTCGCCAAAAGACAGCACGCCCAAGCCCTGCACGCCGTGAAGCCCCTTATGGGCGGGATAGGCAAGCATATCTATATAAAACTCCTGCATATTAAGGGGAATATATCCCGCCGCCTGCGCGCAGTCAACAAGGTAAATTAAACCCTTATTGTGAAGCGCGTAGCCTATTTCTTTTATTGGCTGTGCAAGCCCCGTAACGTTGCTTACGGCGCATACAACTACCATATAGGTATTTTGGCGAACCGCCCCCAAAACCGCTTTGGGGGTAATAAGCCCCTCGCCGTCGGGCTGCAAAAGAGTAACTTCAATAATTCCCCTTTTTTGCAGTTCCATTAAGGGACGGATTACGCTGTTGTGGTGGGTAACGTCGGCTATGACGTGCCCTTTGCGCCTTGCGCTGCCCAAAATGGCGATATTGAGCGCTTCGGTGCAGCTTTTTGTAAAGACGGTGCATTCTTCGCGCGCGCAGTTGACAAAGCGCTTGGCTTTTTCCCTCACTTTGTTTATGCTTTGCGTGGCGTAAACGCTGCCGATATGACCCCCCCTGTTGGCGTTAAAAGAATTGTTTAAAGCAAAGTTTACCGCGTCAATTACCTCTTTGGGCTTGTAATTTGTCGTCGCCGCGTTGTCTAAATATATCATTTTTTATTTTCCTCCCTTAACAAAAAGAACGCCGCCTAAGTATAATATTAGTGTATTGCGCGCTTATCCCTTATTTGACTTATAAAATTCTTTACGCCAAAGAGTTACATATTTAGTCAAATAGGAGCGTTTTTATGAATTTTGCCTTTGTGTCATTTATAAGCAGAACGACCACAAGCCGCGCATACAACTTTCTTTTGAGCAAGGGTGTAAGTTGCCAGCTGTTTTCCACCCCGCGTGAAGTTAATGTGGGCTGCGGACTGTCGGTAAGGTTTTCTCAGGGCGACACGGACAGGGTGAAATCTCTTATCGGCACAAGCCACCCCAATTTGGTAGGCTTTTTTAGGGTATCGGGAAGCGGCTTAAACAGAATAGTAACGCGTATTTAATGCAAATCTGCAAAGAATATGTTAAAATACCCTTATGGACGAAAGAGTTTCAAAAATAATTTCCATACTGTCTGAGCAGTTCCCCGACGCCAAAAGCGAGCTGAGTTTTAAGACGCCCTACGAACTGCTCATCGCCGTCATTTTGTCCGCCCAATGCACCGATAAAAGAGTAAACATTATCACCAAAGAGCTTTTTAAAGTCGCGGATACCCCCCAAAAAATGGCGGCTCTTACCATTGAAGAAATTGAAGAAATTATAAAGTCGTGCGGCTTTTACCACAATAAGGCGCGTTTTATTAAAAGCGCCAGCCAAGACATAATGTTCCGTTTCGGCGGAAAAGTCCCCCAAACACTTGAAGAACTGCAAACGCTTGACGGGGTGGGCAGAAAAACGGCTAACGTGGTTTTTGCCGTAGCTTTCGGCGGACAAGCTATCGCTGTGGACACGCACGTTTTCAGGGTTTCAAACAGGCTGGGCATTGTTAAGGCAAAGACGCCCCTTGAAGCGGAAATGCAGCTTATGGCGGCAATTGATAAAAGCCTTTGGTCAAAAAGCCACCACTATATTTTGCTTCACGGCAGATATGTCTGCAAAAGCGCGCGCCCTTTATGCGAGAAATGCCTTCTGCAAGACTTGTGCCCTTATTATGCAAAAATAAAGGAAAGCGCGGTAAATAAAAATAAAACGGTTTAAGCTATAAAAACGGAAGAATAAGGCGAATACTTTTACGAACATTAATGGGTATGATTTTTTTCTAAAAGAACCCTAAGCGGCTTATCCCTTTTATAAAGATATATCACTCAAAGTATCAGAGGGCGGCGCGTGCTTAAAAAAGCGTTAATTTGGTAACGTTGATATGAGATTTCTTTTTAGAATTGGGACAAAAGCAAACGAAGAAAATCGGCAACCGAACGGTTATGTTTGTTTTGAGTGCTGCAATCGCCAAAACGAATGAAAAATTAAAAAGGTGTTGAACTTTGATTTTTGTTTGCAGTTTGGGAAATTCAAGAACTTTTTGCAAAAGATTCCCACAAAAATTATGATATTATAAGCCTTGTAAAGACGGGGACAATAAGTTGCAAAGGAATTGGTTTATGTTTTTAGATAAAGTAACAATCACAATAAAAAGCGGCAAAGGCGGCGACGGCGCCGTAACTTTTCATACGGAAAAGTTTGTGCCAAACGGCGGACCCGACGGGGGCGACGGCGGAAAGGGGGGCGATATAGTTTTTCTTGCCACCAACTCCCTTAATACGCTTTCAGAGTTCCACTTTAAAAAGAAGTTTTTTGCCCCCGACGGCGAAAAGGGGCTGGGCAACAAGCAATACGGCAGGGGGGGCAAAGACGTAACGATAAACGTCCCCGTAGGCACCGTTATAAAAGACTGTGAAAGCGGCGCGGTAATTGCCGATATGTATTACGACGGACAAAAAAACGTGCTTTATAAAGGGGGCAGAGGGGGCAGAGGAAACTATCACTTTGCAAACGCGCGCCGCCAGGCGCCAAGATTTGCCCAAAGCGGGGAAAACCCGCCCGTCCGCAAAATTATACTAGAACTCAAAACCATTGCCGACGTGGGGCTTATAGGCTTCCCCAACGTGGGAAAATCCACCCTTCTGTCGGTGGTTTCCAACGCTTTGCCAAAAATCGCCAACTATCATTTCACCACCCTTTCGCCTAATTTGGGCGTAGTAAACCACTACGACCAAAGCTTTATAATGGCGGATATTCCGGGACTTATTGAGGGGGCGAGCGAGGGCGCGGGGCTGGGACATTCTTTTTTGCGGCATATTGAACGCGTGCGCATGTTAGTGCATGTAATTGATATTTCGGGCAGCGAGGAACGCGACCCTCAAAGCGACTTTGAAAAAATCAACGCCGAACTTGAAAAATACAGCAAATATTTGTCAACATTGCCCATGATTGTGGCGCTAAATAAAATGGACATGCCCAACGCTCAACAAAACGCCAAACTTTTTGAAAAAAAATACGGAAAAAAATACAGGATATTTCCCATGATGGCGGCGATTCACGAGGGGGTAAAGCCCCTTTTGGGTGAAATAATCCTAACGCTGCCCAATTTGCCAAAGCCGCAGCCCATTGAACTTGAGCCTTTTGAGTTTGAGGCAAAAGACAACACGCAGTATACGGTTTCTTTGGTTGGCGAAGGTGTATTTGAGGTAAGCGGCGGGCTTGCGGAGGATTTGCAAAGGAAAGTTTATTTAAATGACCCCGACAGCTTTAATTTCTTTCAAAAAACGCTTATTTCAAGGGGGGTAATTTCCAAGCTTAAAGCAAGCGGTATGAAAGAGGGCGACACGGTCATTATCGCCGATTTAGAATTTGAATATATGGAGTAAAATATGTTGACTGCAAAAGAAAGAAGTGTTTTAAAGGGCGTTGCCGCAAAGGATAAGACGGCTGTAAACATAGGTAAAAAAGGTATAAACGAAGCTTTGGTTGAAGAAGTTTCGCGCGCCCTTTTCCACAAAGAAATTGTAAAGGTGTCGCTTTTGCCTTCAAGCTTAATTGACAAAGAGGACGCCGCGGCGAAAATCGCCCGAAAAACCCAAAGCGAAGTGGTGCACACCATGGGAAGCAAAATAGTTTTTTACAAACTGAGCGACAAAAAGGAAATTGAGCATTTGCTGTAAGCTTTGCTAATCTGTAAATTATAGACCGCCAGTTTTGACGGTCTTTTTTATTTTCGTTTCATTTATCGTTAATTTTTTGCTAAGTTTAAATATTACGGAAATTTTTAAAATCTATTTATAATTTTTGCTAAAATATTTATAGTTTCTAGATACATTAAAAACTAACAAAAACTTTACACTTATGCAAACAAGGCGAGGCGAGAAAGCACAAACTCTCTTAACCTATTCTTTTAAGTCTAATTACTCGCCGCTTGAACCTGTTTCCGCTTGGTTTTGCCCGCACGATTTTATTGCTTTTGCAACTTAGATTTGCATAAAAATGGGCTGTATCTGATTTAACGCATAAATATTTTAAATATGTAAAGCCGATACCTGCTTTATGCAAACGCGTTTAGTCAAGTGCTAAGCTTGTCGCAATTTGTTATATTTTTTGTCTTTAAATAACGCCGCAATTGCCGCAAACTCGCGCACGCCCGTCCGACAGGGCATTTCGGTTAGCGAGGCAAACTTATTTCGCGTTTTTTATCTTCTGAACGCATTTCCTGTATGTATTTTTCACCTGCCCTTTTTGTTATACCAGTTGTCGTAAATGCCGTATAGCTCTTTGCTTACTTTCGTTGTGGCAATTTGCGCTACGGGGGCGAAAAACTCTTCCCTTTCCTGCTCTTCGCGGCTGTATATTTCTATGGGCTTTTCCTTTTCTTCTTTTTGCTCTATTACAAGTTGTTTGGGAGAAAAAAACTCTTCCGCAGGCGCCTGCGTTTTCTGGCTTTGGTTTTCTTGCTTTTTGTTCCCCTCCTGCCTTTCATCCCTTTGGCTTTGCTCTTTTAAATTGTCCAACGTCCCCTTTTCCTCTTGCGCTTTTTCTTGCTTTTCCCCCTCAAAAGGCGCGCCTTTGTCTTCTTTTACGCTCGTTTCGTTTTGGCTGCCGCTCTCGCTTTTTTTTCCCAAAAGGCTTGACAAAATGCCCGCGACTGCGGGATTAGACATCAATTCTAAAATAGTTTGCATATCAAGGCCTTTGCCGTCGTTCATCTTCCCTAAAACAGAAAAAATGGAATTGGCGTCAAAGCCATGCCCCTGTCCCTGCGGCTTTTGCGGCGAAGAGCCCAGCAAATTTCCCTGCGATAAAAAAAGAAATGCCAGCGCAAGAAGCATTAAATTCATCGTCTTACCCCACCTTTGAATATTATATTGTATGCAGAATATATATTGATAGTGAGAGTTTTGTAAAGGAGGCAAAGATGGACGAAGTCAACAAGCGCTTAAAGGAGTTTAACGAAGCTGCGAAATACTACGGGAACAAGGGCGAAGACCAGCTTGTAAAAGATATTTTCAAAAAGGTTTTGACACAAAAAAAGGAAGGTTCCCTTTCCAACGACCAGCTTTTGCAGTTTTCTAAAAGCGTAGCGCCCTTTTTGAGCAAAGAACAAAGAGAACGCCTGGACAGTTTGATTTCAAAGCTGCTGGACGAGTAAACGCACCCTCGCGGCGGCAGTAAACGCCGCAAAAGACATAACTGCATACTTTTAAAAAATATCCCCGTAAATTGCGTTTTATGGGGACTTGCTTATTGTTTGCGCTTAACAGATATTAATGACGCCGAAAACCCTAATATGACGGCTATGTCAAACTACCGCGCATGTGTGCTAACAAGTTTCTAAACGCTTTAAAAACGATGCGCCGCAAGGCGCTGTTTTTTGCATAATCTCAAAATTAACGGAAAACAAAAAAGGGCTTTTAAAAGCCCTTATTGTTTATTATTTGTCTTTATTTTTACCCCGTAAAAGCCGCTCTTTTTCCTTTGTTTTACCTATCTTTTATCTCTTTTTTCCTTTACTTTGTTATAGATACTTTGTTTTTAAAACATTATTTATTTGCTTAACAAATCCAGCGCCCTTTGCATTTGACTCTGATAATCCGTTATAATATTCTCCTGCTGGGGCGTATAGCCTACGCCGTGAATATTTATATGGTTGGGGCTGTAATAGTAAGCTATCGTCAAATATATTCCGTAGTTATAAGTTATTTCGTTGCCGTTTACATCAATAGCCTTGCCTGTAAGCGAGGTTAATTTGTCGTAGCTTTGCGCTATGCCCTTGCCAAAGGTCGTTGACCCGACATGCACGCCCGTGCCGTAGTCAAGTATGGCGCCCAAAAGCATTTCGCTTCCGCTTGCCGAGTTTGCATTGGTAAGCACAACAATGTTTCCGCTGTCGCCGTTAAAGTAACTGGAATATTTTACAGTGGCGGTATAGTCTTCTGAGTTGCCCTCTCTGTCTTCTAACGAGGCAACTTTAAGGCTGAAAGTTAAGGGCTTTGTGATGAAAAAGCTTGCGACGCCCACAACTTCGCTTACAGAGCCGCCGGGATTATCTTGCAAGTCAATGATAATTTTTGTTTTCCCCGCCGCTTTAAGCGCCTTTAAAGCCCTTTCTACCTCGTCGGAAGTGCCTACCTTCTTGCCGTTTATTTCGTATTTGCTAAACTCTAAAATACGGATATACCCAACGTTGCTGCCGTCAAGCTGCGACAAAGACCTTAACGCGACGGTTTTGCTGCTTACGTTGCCCACCATTACGCCGTCTTTTTTGCCGCCGTAATATTCCACAAAATACATAGAGTTGCTTTCGTTTTGGTTGTCGTTATACGTTCCCGAACGCCTTATTTCAAGCGTGCCCGTTTCCCCGTCCTCAAAGCACTGCTCGGAGGTGGCGTTTCTTATAACGGTAAATTTATAGGTATCACTGCCCGCCTCTAAGCCCAAACGGCTTTTTAAAGCGCTAAGTTCCGCCAACCGCACGTCAAGAGTTTTGGTTTGCTCCTCTTCTTGGTAAGTTAAGGGGCTTCCGTCAAGCTGCGTAATGCCTACAATCAAATCCCCCGCTTTTAACCCCTGCCAATATGCTTGGCTGTCTACCACAACCGAAGTGATATATAATCCCACATATTGTATTTGAACATAGGTAAAACCGAAAAACTTGCCGTCGCTGCCCGCGGGCTGGGGATTTTCCAAATCATAAAGCTGCTGCGGCGTCAAAAAATAACCGTAGTTGTCATAAGTTTGTAAAATCTGGTTGGCGCCGTTTAAGGCGGCTTGAATCATCTGTTCGTCGGTAAGTTCGTTTACAAAGACGTTTTGAAGATAATTTAAAGCTGTTTGCGTAATAGCTTCTGCGTATTCGTTTACATTATAAGAAGGAAAAAGCGACCAAAGGAAAGAACAGCCGCAAAATGTAAACGCAATTAACGCTAAGGCAAGCATCAAGCTCAGTTTTTTTAAAGATTTTTTCATTTTTATCCCTTTGACTAAGTAAGCCACAATGTATTTTGAATTGTCTGCGCGGCGCCGCCAGCGTCGCCTCGGTAAATTATTTCTTTATTTTGAACCACCGTAACGCGCCCCTTTGCCTGTGCAATGTCGCCTGTCAAAATTAAAAGGGCGCATTTCTTCTTTTCCGCAAAGGCGCAAAGCCTTTCAAAACATTCCCCTTTGACGCCGTCTAAAACAAGCAGCGAAATTTTTCTCGTTTCCCCTCTGGCGCAAAGCAGCGAACACAGTTCTTTCGGGGTAAGATTTTTTGCCTTTTTTTCTAAGTCTAAGTTATAGTCTGCGTTTATTCTGTTAATTTCTTTCCCTGTCTCTGTATTTGAGCATTTGCGGATTTTTAACGGATACGCCAAATTAAAATAAACGCTTCTGTTTTTAAAATACAAAGGTTCTTCGCCGACATACATGATACCCTTGTCGTGCGTTGAAAAAGAGTAGCTTTCGCCCTTAAAACACATTTCCCCCTGCGTGGGTTTAATTACGCCCGTCAAAAGCTTAGCCAGCGTGCTTTTGCCTGACTGCACTTCAAGCATAACGGTGTGCGTTTCACCTTCGCCTATTGACAAATCAAAGTCTTTGATTACGTCGAATTTTTCATAATGGTAGCGCTTTGATACTTTTACAAACTCAAATAAGCCCATATTTCAACCCAGTTCGTCAAGGGTTAAGGAAAAGGGCGTTATAAAGTTTTCCATAAAGTAGTCTACCGCGGGGTTTTCAAAGCCCTCAATCTCAACGGCGATAGTTTTTCTCGCCCTCTCAAATTCAGTATTGCCCGCATTTTGCTCCTCTATGCACTTAATGAGGGCGCAAATCTTATCGGCGTATTTGACGTAGCGGTATTCGCTTCCGCGGGCGTTTAAGATATCGGCGTAAACATCTTGCATCTCTTGGGGCAAAAGCGTGAGCAATTTATCGTTGGCTACGTATTCCAGCTTTTTATAAGCGTCGTTTATTTCGCAGTTATAATATTTTATAGGGGTGGGCAAGTCTCCCGTTATGACCTCGCTGCTCTCGTGAAAAAGCGCGCGCACCGCCACCGAATTGGCGTCTAAATCTTCCTCAAAATAGACGTTGGCAATTATTGCAAGGGCGTGGGCAATAATTGCCACGGCGTGGGAGTGCTCAGACACGTTTTCTTTTACGGAATTGCGCATCAGGCTCCACCTGTCAATATATTTCATTCTGGAAATGAAGGCAAAAAACTTATACATAACGCGCACCTCCCCCGATTTATTGTCATTATACACCAACTTATTAAATATTTATAATATATTAAGCATAATTTTCCCCTTTTCCTTGACAATGAAAATATAAAGGCTATAATAAAACCGTAATTGAATAAAACTTGGGGTGCCAAAAAGGCTGAGATAATACCCACACAACCTGACAGGATAATGCCTGACTGGGAAGTTTGATGTAGTGTTTCGGTTTTTAGCGCCGGAACGCTTTTTATTTTAGGAGAAAAAATTATGTTTAACGCGCTTTTAATGTCGGGAAGTATTTGGGAAAACCAATGGGTTCAAATAGGCATGGCGGTAGTTTTGGGTTTTGCCGCTTTCGCCTTGTTTTTGTTAACTCGCAAAAGCGCCTCAAAGCTTTCAACGCGCTCCATTGTCTACGGCGGAATAGTCGTCGCCCTCGCCGCCATTTTAAACCTGTTCAAGCTAAAAACGGGTGCGCTTATGGGGGGAATTTCCGGCAGCGTAACGCTTTTGAGAATGTTTCCCATTATTTTATATGCCGTAGTGTTCGGACCCGTTAAAGGGCTATTGGTAGCGGTAGCTTATGGGCTGGTAGATATGCTTTTCGGGCTTGACGCTTCGGGGGGCGTTGTGCAGGTGCTTTTAGATTATATTGTGGCGTTCGGGCTGGTAGGGCTTGCGGGGCTTGCGACAAAAAGCAAACAGCCCTATATTTTAGGCACTTTAATCGCGCTTGCGGGGCGTTTTTCGGCGAGTTTTCTTTCGGGGGCGGTGTTTTTCGGAATTTCTGCGCCCGAGGGCATGAATGTTTGGCTTTATTCCTTGCTGTATCAATGCGTAACGGTTTTGCCCGACATGCTGCTGGTTTTAATCGTCTTTGCGTTGGTGCAAAACTCCTCCTCGTTTAAACGCTTAGTCGCGGTGATGAAGGGTGAGGAAACAGGAAGCGAAGCGTGATTTTTCTATCCTCTCTTTGACTTGCCGCTTTTGAGTGGATAAAAAGCTTGAAACTTAGCGCAAAACAAATGCAAAAAGCTTATGTTTAATGCCGCCAAAATTAACAAAATTATTTGGCGAAAAACAAAAATAAACTAAAACTTTGCCAAAGGATAGCAATATAATTAACGATACATTCTAACGGTAAAATAAAAAGCCCTTACAAACGTATAAGGCGCTTTTTTGTATTGAAACATTAAGTTGCTTTATTATTTGTTGGGTTTCATAGTGGGAAAAAGCAGCACGTCTCTTATTGAATGGCTGTCAGTAAAGAGCATTATCATTCTGTCAAGACCTATTCCAAGTCCGCCCGTGGGCGCTAAGCCGTAGCTTAAAGCGTTGACATAGTCGTCGTCCGTCATCATGGATTCGTCGTCGCCCTTTGCCTTTTGCTTTGCCTGTTCCATAAACCTAGCCTGCTGGTCAATGGGGTCGTTAAGCTCTGAAAAAGCGTTGCCCATTTCGCGCGCCGAAATAAAGAACTCAAAGCGCTCCGTGAGCCTGCCGTCGGCAGGCTTTTTCTTAGCCAAAGGGGAAACTTCCACAGGATAGTCGTAAATAAAAGTGGGCTGAATAAGCTGCGACTCCACCTTTTGGTCAAACGTTTCGTATAAAGCGTAACCCCAGGTATTGTGCCGCTCTTGCAGTTCAACGCCCAAGTCTTTTGCCGCCTTCACCGCGCCTTTGTCGTCAAGCGTTTCAAAATCTACGCCGAGATATCTTTTAACGGCTTGCGTCATGGAAAGCTTGTGCCAGTTGTCAAGGTCAATGATTTCCCCCTCGTAGCTGATTTGTCTGCTTCCTATCACCTTATCGGCGACGTGGCAGTAAATACCCTCCGATAAATCCATCATTGCGTGGTAGTCAACGTAAGCCTGATAAAGTTCAAGCATGGTGAACTCTGGGTTATGCCTAACGTCCATGCCCTCGTTTCTGAAATTGCGCCCTATTTCGTAAACCTTTTCAAAGCCGCCTACAATTAAGCGTTTTAAATAAAGTTCGGGCGCGACGCGCAGATACATTTCAATGTCAAGGGCGTTGTGCCTCGTTACAAAGGGACGGGCGTTTGCGCCGCTTGCCAAAGGGGATAAAATGGGCGTTTCCACCTCTAAAAAACCCAAATTGTCAAGATAGCGCCTTATTTCGCTTATTATTTTGCTGCGCGTAACGAAAGTGCGCTTAACTTCGGGGGAACTTATTAAGTCAACGTAACGCTGGCGGTATTTTAATTCCTGGTCTTTAAGCCCGTGGAACTTTTCGGGCAGAGGCAAAAGCGACTTTGCCAAAAGCTCAATGGAGGAAACTTTTACCGAAACCTCCCCCGCGTGCGTTTTAAAAACTTCGCCGCGGCAGCCTATAATGTCGCCTATGTCGTAGGCTTTGAAGTCGTCGTAGTTGTCAACGTTGTCAAGCTTAACGTAAAGCTGAATTGTGCCCTCGCCGTCTAAAACGTGGGCGAAACTTGCCTTGCCCATAATGCGCTTGCTGATAATACGCCCCGCGACGGAAACCTGCGCGTTTTCAAGCGCGGCGTAATTTTCTATAATTTGAACACTGTTATGCGTTTTGGGATACTTGACCTTGACAAAGGGGTTTTGCCCCTTTTCTGTAAGGGCTTGCAGTTTTTCGCGGCGCACCCTTAATATTTCGCTTATATCCTCCTGCGCGGGTTCCGCCGCGTTTGCGTTAGGGTTTAAAACGGTATCGGCTGCGGTTAATTTTTCGTTATTTTCTTTTGTGCCCTTCATTATTCCATACCTATAATCTTTATTATCTTTAATTGTGAGGTTTCTCCCTTAGGAAGCGTTACGGTGAGTTTTTCCCCCACTTTTTTGCCTAAAAGCGCCTTGCCCAAAGGTCCCTCGTTGCTGATTTTTACGGGGTTGCTAAAAATATCCACCTCGCTTGAACCCAAAATGATATAGTCTTTCGTTCCGCCCTTGGTGAGGTTTTGCACGCGCACGGTAAAGCCCATTTTAACTACCGATGTGTCTTTGTCGTTTTCCGAAATGATTTGGGCGTTTCGCAGCTGGTTGTCAAGCTCAATTATTTCACCCTCTATGAGCGCCTGTTCGTCTTTCGCGGAATCGTATTCGGCGTTTTCCGATATGTCGCCGAAACTTCTCGCTTCTCCGATTCTGCGGGAAACTTCCTGCCGCGCCTCCATTTTGAGATAATTGAGACGCTCGGTCAGTTCGTCGTATCTTTTTTGCGTCATTTTAGTGCCGTTTGACACTTCCGCCATAAAACTTTTCCTCCTGCGGCGGCAAGCCGCCTATTTACTAATATAATTTGTTAACAATAATTTTAATTACCGCCGCAAACTTTTATATTGCGGCAAACCCGCCTTTTGCGCTGTGTCAAAAAACTCGGTTTATGAAGCAAAAAAATGCCGTTGTGCTTTGCCCTAGGGGGGTAATGAATAAACACCGATTGCGTTTCGGTGTTATTTGTGTATCTTACTACATTTTGAAGGATAAGTCAATGGTATTTTTTATCCTTGCCGCGCGTCCCAAAATCTGGCGCCGAAAGAGATTTTCTTTCCCCAAAGCAGCTTATGCGGAAATATTTTTTTAATTCGCCGCTATAATTCTTTTCGCGGATTGCATAAATGCCTTTTAAGCCAAAGGAAGTATATTTTTGTTTTTTTCAAAAGAGGTAAAGGCTTTCGCAGTTTTTGATATGTTTTTACTTTGGGCGGCTTTATCTAAAAAGACTTTTTATGCTTCCGCTTGACAAACTTAACGGGCAACGGTTGCCCCATAGGGTTATTCGCCGAAGTAGCCCAAGCTAGGATACGGTTATAACAAGGAAAATAGGGGTAAAGATGTGATAACCTTGTTTCAAAAACAGGGGGCGGGCACGGCTTATTTGCGCTTTATAAAGCGGTGAGTAAAAGGCTTTTTTAATATAACGGCGTCAAATGGGCAAAGCTCCTGACAGCAGTAGCATCTTATGCAATTTGACTGCGTAATTTTTGCCTTTCCCTCTTTGTCTTTGCTTATAGTTTTTTGCGGGCAATGGTCTATGCACCTGCCGCAGCTTTTACATTTTGAGCCGTCAATTACGGCTTTTTGCGTGGTGAGTTTTTTTGTCAAAGCCGACAGCCATTTGGGCATGCCCGTAATATTTTTGTAAACTACCCGCACCTTGTCAAAGTCGGGTATAAAGTTTTGTTTCAGCAAATCAAAGTCGCAGTCAACGTCAAGAGCGTCTTTTTCTATGATACCCCTTTCAACGGCGCGTTTAATAACGGGCATTGTGTAGGGGTCGTCAAAAAGGGACACGCCTGCGATATCGGCGGCATAAGCGCTTTTTGAAGCCGTTAAAAAGCCCATAAAGCGGGGCTGCCCGTTGGTGGGACCTTTGCCCTCCATACCTATTACGGCGTCCAGCAGATGCAGTTTAACGCGTTTTCGGGCGTATCTTTCAAGGTCAATTATACAGTCGGTAAAGTCGTAAAGATGGGGAAATTTGCCGTGCGTTTCCGCTTTTATACGTCCTGGAATTAAGCCGTAAAGGTTTTTTACACACCCCGTGTAGCCCGTAAAGCCGTGCGTTTTTAACTTGCCCACGTTTATTACCGCGTCGGCTTTTAAAAACGCCGAAATTATTTCCACGCGCTTTAAAACTTTTCCGCCTATGTCTTCCAAACTGTAACCGTAGTCGTCGTTAAGAGCCGCACCGCTTTGGTCGCAGGCGTCCTTCATTTGCGTTATACGGTAACAGCTTTCCATAAAGACTTTGGTGTAAGGGCCGCCCGAGCTGTCGCCTACGGTAACAAACGCGCCGCATTTTTCTTTAAGCAAAAGGCAAAGAGCCTTTACTACCGCGGGATGGGTGGTGCCGCATTTTTCAGGCTTCATGTCGCGCACGAGGTTGACTTTGACAAATACTCTGCTTCCGTTTTTTATATGGCTTTCAATGCCGCCCAGCTGTTCAAAAAGCCTTATTAAGGCGTCGTAAATTTCCCCGTCACCGTAGCTTGACGCGCGCGCCAAAGCCACTTTATGCTTTTGAATGTTTTGTGTCATAAACGCATTGTATCATACGACAAAACAAAGGTAAATATTTTTTAGCGCTTGCATAAAACTATACTATGAGATAAAATCTTACCAAAGGAAAAATTATGAACATTTGGTGCAAGACTTTAATTGAAAACGAAATTGAAAAAAGCGTCGTTGAACGCAACTCCCTGCCGCTCTCAAAGGAAAATACTTTATATTCGCTGCAAGTTGTGTGCGAAAAAATGGATATTCCCACCCCCATTTTAACCGACACTTTATATAAAAATATTGAGCAGTTCAATTTTATAAAATTTTTGCCCTCCGACTTCATAGAAAGCGTTAGCTTTGACTGTTTGGTCGTAGAGTATTTTATAGAAAAGTAAAAAAAGGTATTTATTAAAACTATTTAAACAAAACTTTTTTAAACCGCGACGCCTATATAAATTAAAAGCGTGTTTGACTAACTGCTTTATTTTGGTGGTTTTTCTAATATTATTTTAAAAAATAATATTAGAAAAAAATTGCCCTTTTTTAATTATTGGCTGTTAGGTTAAGTTGTTGCCGCTGTTGCTCTTTGCGCCGCCCTTAACTATTGGTTATCCCTTTATTTAAACCCACGGCTCTGTATTGCCGCGCTGCCCTGCCCGCTTTTATATCTTGCACAGCCAACATTGCCGCTTTATATCTTGCCGCGCCCCCTTAATGCTGCTGCCCAGCTTTTCCTTTGCGCCTTTTATAACTGACCCGCCCGCACAGCCTTGCCGTTTTTTTACCATGCCGCATTATCGCTTAACGCGCCTCTGATTTTTCTCGCATTGCCCTCATTTTTTTATCGCTCAAAAAACAGCTTTACGCCTTTTCAGATTGTGTGCGCTGTATAAAACCGAGTTTATATTTAACGAGGTTTTAACAAATCAATTATACACAATCTTTTTAGGCATAAAAACGCATAAAAAGGGGCTTAATAAGCCCCTCCTTAACGTTTTTTATATTAGCTTCTTGTTTTTTTAACTTGCTTGATTGTTCCGCCTGCTTTTAATCTGCTTTCTATTCCAAAACTATTTTATTAAGCTTATTCTGTATAAGGTTGCAGCAGACCCACCGTGCCATCCTTTCTCTTGTAAACGCACTCAACGTTGCCCGTCGCGCTGTTGACAAAAATATAAAAATCATGCCCTACAAGTTCCAGCTCTTCAACCGCCTCTTTAACGTCTATTGAGGAAATGGCAAACTTCTTAACCTTTGCGATTTTAAAGGTATTATCTTCCTCAGGCGCCAAAACGGGCAAATCTTCCTTAACTACTATTGCGGGGACCTTGTATTTTTCGTTGAGTCTTTGACGGTGCTTTACGATTTGGCGTTCAAGCTTGGGCACAATGTCGTCAATTATGTAATACATTGTGTTGCCCGACTGTTCGCAGCGCACTTTGAGTTCGCGGTAGCTTAGCGAAACTTCCATTTTGCTTTTGCCGTTTTCTTGTTTTAACACTACTTTGGCTACGGCTTTTCCGTCGGGAAAATACTTGTCAAGCCTGTTTAGCTTTGCCGTTACCACTTCTTCCAGTCTGTCGGGTAAGCGGGAGTTTTTGCATTGAAACTCAATTTTCATTTCTCTTTACCTCCTGTTATATTTCAAGTAATAATGAACTGCTTTTTTTAATTATAGCCTACTTACCGTTGTTTGTAAATATCAAATTTCCCTTTTCCTCTCTTATTTCAATCTTGTCGCCCTTCTTAATTTTGCCCTCAATAATTTTTTCCGACAAAACGTCTTCCACCTCTGACACCAGCGCCCGCTTTAAGGGACGCGCGCCGTAATCTTTGTCGTAGCCCACGCCCGCAAGGTGCGTTAAAGCGCTTTTTGCAAAGGAAAGTTTAATGTTTCCGCTAAGTCTTTTCGCTAGATTATCCGTTAGGATTTTGACGATTTGCTCTATTTCTTTGGGAGACAACGCCGTAAACAGAATTATGTCGTCCACGCGGTTTAAAAATTCCGGCTTGAACTGCTTTTTAAGCGAGCCCATCACTTTTTCCTTCATGTCGTTTTGTTCCTTTTCCTCTTCGCCCTTAAAGCCCACGCTTGCGAGGCTGTAAAAAAGATTGCTGCCCACGTTGCTTGTTAAAATAACTATGGTATTTTTAAAGTCAACCACCCGCCCCCTGTTGTCGGTAAGCCGCCCGTCGTCCAATATTTGCAGCAGCGCGTTAAAAACGTCGGGGTGAGCTTTTTCTATCTCGTCGAAAAGCACTACCGAATAGGGCTTGCGGCGCACTTTTTCCGTCAATTGACCCGCGGAATCTTCGTAGCCGACATATCCGGGGGGCGCGCCGATAAGTTTGCTTACCGTGTGCTTTTCCATGTATTCCGACATATCAAGGCGTATTAGGGCGCTTTCGTCGCCGAAAATGGTTTCCGCCAAAGCCTTTGCAAGCTCCGTTTTGCCCACGCCCGTAGGCCCTACGAATATAAAGCTGCCCACTGGTCTTTTGGGGTCTTTAAGCCCCGCTCTGGCGCGTCTTATCGCGCGCGAAACTGCCGCGACTGCTTCTTTTTGCCCCACAACCCTTTTGGCAAGGTCTTTTTCAAGGTTTAAAAGCCTTTGGCTTTCGCTTTGGCTAAGGCGCTGCACGGGTATGCCCGTCCATTGTGCGACTATGCGCGAAATATCGTTTTCATCAATGCTGGGGTGGCTGCTCATGCGCTGCTCTTTGACTTTATCGCGCAGCACCTGCGCCTTGGCGTTGATTTCTTCGCATTTAATTCTAATTTCTTCCGCTTTTACGTATTCCCTGTATTTGCTTGCGACTTCCATTTCAGCCTTGGCGGCAGTAAGTTGGTCTTCAAGCTGTTTAAGCTCCGCAGGGGAAGTAAACATATCCAGTTTTGTCCTGCTTGCGGCTTCGTCAATTAAGTCTATCGCCTTGTCGGGCAAAAACCTGTCGGAAATATATCTGTCGGAAAGAGTGCAGGCGGCAACGACGGCGGAGTCTGTTATGGCAACCTTATGATGCGCTTCGTATTTATCTTTAAGCCCCCTTAGTATTTCAATGCTTTGTTCCACCGTAGGCTGTTCTATCATAACGGGCTGAAAACGCCTTTCTAGCGCCGTATCCCTTTCAATATACTTGCGGTATTCGTCAATGGTGGTCGCCCCTATCGTTTGCAGTTCGCCGCGCGCAAGCAAAGGTTTTAAAATATCCGCCGCATCCATATTTCCCTCTCCCGCGCTTCCCGCGCCCACAAGGTTATGGATTTCGTCAATAAACAAAATAATATTGCCCCTTTCGGTAATCTGTTTTATCGCCTCTTTTAAACGCTGCTCAAAGTCGCCGCGGTATTTTGTGCCGGCAACCAAGTTCGCCAGGTCAAGCGCAAAAACCGTTTTGCCATTTAACAGGTCTGGCACGTCGCCTTTGACAATTGACTGGGCAAGCCCCTCAACCACCGCTGATTTGCCCACCCCCGGTTCGCCTATTAAAATGGGGTTGTTTTTGGTGCGCCGCGAAAGTATCTGGATAATTCTTTCAATTTCCTTTTCCCTGCCTATGCAGGGGTCAAGCTTGCCCTCTTTTGCCTTTTGCGTAATGTCCCTGCCAAAGCGGGTAAGTTCGCCCAAATTAGGGCTTGTCCCCCACTGTTCCTCGCTGTCGGGGTTTTGACCCGCTTGGGGCTGCCCCTCTTGGGAAAAGCCGCCGATTTTATCTAAATTAGCGTCTTCCGCCACCTTTGCGGTCAGTTCCTCAATATTGACGTTCCGCATTTTCAGCAGCGAAATAGCGTAGCTGTTTTTATCAAGCAAAATAGCCAGTAAAAGATGTTCGCTGCCTATATAGTTGCTTTGCGTCCTTACGGAAATTTCATTAGCTATTTTTATTACGTATTTAACGCGGGGTGTAAAATCTATTATATTGCCCGCCCTCATATCGCTTGAAAGCTGATAGGTTACATTGTTTATGCCCGCTTCTTTAAGCCGTTTTTGCGCGCGGCATTCGGTGTTGATAAGCCCCAAAAGAATATGTTCGGTGCCTATTGTGCTGTTCATATTTGCCCTTACCCACTTTTCGGCGAATTCTATTGCTTTTGTAACACTTTCGGCGTAAATCATTTTAACTCTCTCCCGTAAAAGTATCGCTATTTTATCAAGCTTATTTTATCAAATTTTTGTCGCTTTGAAAAGACATTTGACGCATATTTGATTTCCGCTACGACGGAGGGGACGAGGGAGAGCAGCAGCGCGCCCAAATAAAATAAAAAAGGCATTGCTTGGAGCTCAAAGGCTAAGTAAAAGGGAGGAAAGGCGGGCAGCAGCGCAAGCAAAAAGGAAACAACGGTTAATATAATTATGCTTTTTGAAGAAAAGGGCGTTTGCTTAAATACCGAGGCGTCGGAAAGCCTTTGCACGGCAAAAACCAACTGCGACAGCGAAAGCACCAAAAACACCATAGTGTTTTCAAATCCGAAAGGTTTTCCCACTAAAAAGGCGATAAAGGACACTATGCCGAAGCAAGCGCCGTAACCCGCTATGCTTGCGGTAAAGGGTCTGTCAAAAAAGGTGTCGCCGCTTTTTCGCGGGCGCTTTGTCATAATGTCGCTGCGCCCTTTTCTCATTCCTATGGCAACGGCGGGCAAAGTGTCGGTAACGAGATTTATCCAAAGCAGCTGAATCGCCAAAAGGGGCGTTACCCTAAATATAGTCATTGCAAGCAATACTACTAACACTTCCCCGATATTGCAGGAAAGCAAATACTGCACGCATTGCCTTAAATTGTCGTAAATAATGCGGCCAACTTTTACCGCTTCTACGACGGTGGAAAAATTGTCGTCAGTTAAAACCATATCGGCGGACTGCTTTGCCACCTGAACCCCCCTGCCCATCGCGCAGCCTATGTCGGCGAACTTTAACGCCGGCGCGTCGTTTACGCCGTCGCCTATTAAAGCTACGACGTGCCCTTTTTTTCTGTAAGCGGATACAATTCTAAGTTTGTCTGAAGGGGTAACCCTTGCGAATACACAACAGTTTTCCACATTTTCGCTTAACTCGTCGTCCGTCATATTTTCCAGTTCCGCCCCCGTGATGACTTTTTCTTCGCCTTTTTCCCGTATTATGCCCGCCTGCGAAGCGATTGCAACTGCCGTTTGGGGGTGGTCGCCCGTAAGCATAACGGGTTTTATGCCCGCGCCGTAGCAAGACAGCACGGCTTTTTTTGCTTCCTTTCTGATTTTGTCGGCTATGGCTATTAAGCCTATGTAATTAAGCTTGCTTTCAATTAAAGAAACGTCTTCATCTTTGGGGACTTGCTCAATTTCTTTTATTGCGACGGCAAGCACGCGCAATCCCTGCGAACTCCACCTTTGGGCAAGCGATAAAACTTCTTTGTCAAAATTTTTGCACAAAGAAGCCACCTTTTCCCACGCGCCTTTGGTAACGACAAGGTTTTTGTCGCCTTCGCGCACTACTACGCTCATAAGTTTGCGGCGGCTTTCAAAGGGAACTTCTTTAAGCCTGTCAAGCCTTTTTTTGGCTTCGCCCTGCCTTTCCGCCTCGGTGCAAATGGCTTTTTCCGTGGCGCTGCCCTCCCAGTCGTTTTGCGCCTTTTGGGCGTTGCAGCACTCGTAGGCGTAGTTAAACATTCGCTTAGCCGCCAGAGATAGATTGTTTAGGTTTTCCTCGCGCAAAGCCGCGCATTTTACAACGCTCATTACGTTTAAAGTAAGGGTGCCCGTCTTGTCGGTGCAAATTACCGACGCGCTGCCCAAAGTTTCAACGCTGGCGAGTTTTTTGACGATTGCGTTGTTTGACACAAGCTTAGACACGCCGCGCGACAAAACTATGGTAACAACAGTTGGAAGACCTTCGGGAATAGCCGCGACCGCCAGCGATACGCTTGCCAAAAAATAAGTCATTACGGTGGACAAAACGTCGCCGTTTTGCTCAAAAACGACGTTTTGAAGTATGCCAAGCACAAAACAAAACGCCGAAATGATAAGGCAGATTACGCCCAGCGTTTTGCTTAAAGCGGCAAGGCGTTTTTGCAGGGGCGTTTTTTCTTCTTCCCTTTCAAGGGCTAAGGCGATTTTACCCACTTCCGTGCCGTAGCCGGTGGAAAACACTACCCCCGTAGCCTGCCCGCCCACAACGGAAGAAGAACTGTAAAGGCAGTTTCCCCTTTCGGCAAGGGGGGTGCTTGGGGGCAAAACCTCTTGCGCGTTCTTTTTTGCGGGTTTTGACTCCCCCGTTAAAGCGGACTGGTCAACTTCAAGGGAAAGGGAGGTCAGCAGCCTGCAATCGGCGGGCACGACGTCGCCTGCGGCAAGGGAAATAACGTCGCCTACCGCCACGTCGGAAGAAGGAATTTCCCTTATTTCCCCTTCCCGCATCACCTTGGCGTAAGGCACGGTAAGCTTTTGGAGCTCTTCCATGGCGTTTTCCGCCTTATGCTCCTGCGCCGCCCCCAAAAGCGCGTTTGCCAAAACTATGAGGAAAATTACAATTCCCTCCAACAGTTCGTCGCGCAGTTTTAAAGCGTCGCGGCTTAAAGCAAAAAAATCGTAAAAAGCTACGGCAAAAGACGCGGCGGCGGCAAGCAGAAGAATAATAATCATAGGGTCTTTAAGCTGGGCTAACGCTTTTTTAATAAAGCTTTTTTTCTTGGCTTTCTTTATTTCATTTTTGCCCCCATCGCCCAGACGCCTTTTTGCCTGAGCATAGGTAATGCCTTGGGGGGTGCTGTCTGTTTTTTCAAGAGCCTTTGCCGCGCTTAAATAGTGCATCGCTATTTTCTCCTTATTGACAAAATATTATATGCAAACTATGTCCCGTAAAATCTGCGATTTTTACGGGGTCTTGAATTCTATTCCCCAAAATACTTCAAGCATTTCGGGAACTCTCTATATTGATTTTTGTAAAATCCTGAGAATTACTCTGCAAAATCTGCAATTTGACGGCTAAGCCAGTTTATAATAACGCGCTTATCTTTACATTGACATGGTTTCTAAGTATAATTATCAAGTGAATAGTTTAACGTTTGAAATTAAAGAAATAACCGATTGGCAGGTTAAAGCGCAAATCTGCAATACCGTGTTAAGAAATCTGCCACATTGGTTCGGCATTGAAGAAGCGACGCTAAATTATATTGAGAAATCAAAGGGTCTGCCCTTTTTTGCCGCTTACCAAAGGGAAACGCCCATCGGCTTTGTATATTTATACAATCATAACGAATATACCTGCGAAATTTATTGCATGGGAATTTTGCAGCGCCATCACCGCAAGGGTATAGGAAAAATGCTTATTGCGGCGGCGGAAGAACACTGCCGTAAAAAAGGCATAAAGTTTTTAACAGTCAAGACGCTTGCCGATACGCATGCCGACGAGGGATACAAAAAAACGCGTCAATTCTATCTTTCTGTCGGCTTTTTGCCCCTTGAAATCTTTCCCGACTTGTGGGGCGAGAAAAATCCCTGCCTTTTTTTAGTTAAAAATATTTTATAGCTTCCGCTCTGCTGTTTTGTCTATATGAAAAAACCCGAAATTGCTTTCGGGTTAAGTTTTTCGTTATATTAATTTCGCCTTAATTTTTTGTTAATTAAGTTTAAGCAAGTAAGCGTTTAAAAAGCTTCCGCCCGAAGTAAACTCCCTGAACTCCAAACTCAAATTGCTTAGCGACGCGTCATTGTAAATGGGATAAATAAAAATAAAATAGGCGTAACCTCCTGCGGAAAGCCTAAAATAGCCGTCTTCGCTTCTTTCGCTGAACAACCTTGCCTTGTTTTGGCTATAACTGCTCGCTACGTATAAATCGCCGCCAAACTTTAACGTCAAGTCCGAAATATAAAATAAATAGTCATCGCCGCTTTTGTTGTTTAGTTCAACAGCCGCTACGCAGTAATAATATTCGTCTTCTTCTATGCCGTAACTGTATAAGTCGCCAATGACCTCGGCAGAAACTACCCTTATATTAAGGGCGCTGCCGTAAACCCAATTAAATATTGAAGCGGTTTTTGCGTAAGTTACGTAGTTGCCCCCCTCCCAGTTGTAAGTTACGGGGTTAAATTCTTCTTGTCTGCCGTCAAGCGCTGCAAAGATAACGATAACAGCAAACAAAATAACTATGGCTATAAAAAAGATTAAAACCGTCTTTTTTGACGAGGATTTTTTTGCGCTTGGCGTTGCGCTTGCAGGAGCCGTTTCCTGCGCGAAACTTCCCTTAGCTTCCTCGCGTTTTCTTGTGGTTACCGCGCCGCAGTTTTGGCACCTTGTCGTGTTTAAGTCGTTGTAATCGCTTCCGCAGTATTCGCAGTGCATATATTCGCGCCCGCTCTTGTTGGGGTCGGGGCGTTTAGGGGTGTAATTGCCGCCCGCCACTTCGGGAAAAACGTCGTTTTTGGACACGCCTCCGTTATACGACGCATTGTTTCTGTTGCCGCCCGAAAAAATGCTGCCTAAAATTGCCCCCGTTAAAAAGCTGCTTCTGTTTGTGTGGACGGAAGTCGGTTGCGAAGCGGGCGTAGCGCCGCTGCTTTTTTTATATGAAGAAAAATTGCTGCCTGAAAAACTGCCGCTTGACGGAGTGCGGTTTCCGCTTGAAAATCCGCCGCTCCTGCCGCCGCTTGAAAATCCGCCGCCTCTGCCGCCTCCGCCGCCGAAACTTCCCCCTCTTGCCATTTTATGTTCTCCTTATGTGTTTATTATATTATATCAAAAGCAAAAGTAAAGCACAAGTATTTGTTTTTACATATTTGCCGTTGTTTTACGCCTTATTTTTTGATATACTATATGTTATGGATATTATTGAAATCATTACAAAAAAGAAAAAGGGCAAAAGCCTTTCGCAAGAAGAAATAGAGTTTTTTGTCAAAGGATTTTGCGGCGGGAACATAGCCGACTATCAGGCGTCGGCGCTTTTGATGGCAATTTGCATAAAAGGAATGGACGAAGAAGAAACCTACCTTTTGACAAAAGCGATGACGGAAAGCGGCAAAAGGGCAGATTTGACGGGCATTGAAGGAATAAAGGTTGACAAGCACAGCACGGGCGGCGTGGGCGACGCTTTGACTTTAACGCTTGCGCCCTCTCTTGCCTGCTGCGGCGTAAAAGTCGCTAAACTTTCGGGTCGGGGGCTAAGCTTTACGGGCGGCACGGTGGACAAACTTTTGAGCATCCCCCGTTTAAGGACGGATTTTAGCCAAGAGGAGTTTATAGAAATCGTAAAGCACGCGGGGCTGTGCGTTTCGGGTCAAAGCGCCGATTTGGCGCCCGCGGACAAAAAACTTTACGCCCTGCGCGACGTTACGGCGACGGTTGATTGCATACCCTTGATAGCTTCTTCCATAATGAGCAAAAAGCTTGCAAGCGGCGCGGACGTGCTGCTGCTTGACGTAAAATACGGCAAGGGCGCATTTATGAAAAGCAAGGGCGGGGCGTTAAAGCTTGCCCAAAGCATGACGGACATTGGAAAAAGGGCGGGGCTTAAAACGGCGGCGCTCATTACAAGCATGATGCAGCCTCTTTGCCAAAAAATCGGCAACAGCTTGGAGATAATGGGCGCGCTTGAAGTGCTTAACGGAGCGCGCAACAGGCTTTACGAGCAAACCTGTATTTGCGGGGGCTATATTTTGGATATGGCGCTAAACTGCGGCGCGGCTAAGGGGAAAGAGCGCATTGAAAAAGCTCTTTTAAGCAAAGAGGCATATAAAAAGTTTTTAATAATGGTAAAGGCGCAAGGGGGAGATACAAGTTATATTGAAAACCCCTCAAAACTGCCATTAGGTCAAAAACAAGAAATATACGCTTCCAAAAACGGCTATGTTTCCTCAATGGATACGCAGCAAATAGGACTAACGCTTGTCAATTTGGGGGGAGGCAGAAAAACTAAGGAAGATATAATTGACAGCGGAGTGGGCGTTGAACTGTATATAAAATTAGGCGACAAGGTGCGGCAGGGGCAAAAAATTGCGGCGATTTACCACAACGGCAAAAACGTTGAGCAATGCCTTTGCGGCTTAACTAAAAGTTTAACTATAAGCAGCAAAAAGCCTTTGCCCCAAAAAGATATTTATGCCTTTGTTGACGAAAAGGGCGTAACCTATCTATAAAACAGTAACCATCGGCGGCTCGCTAATAAAAACGCATAAAAGTTAAAGTTTTATAAATAATCTATCGCACAAAACAGCCGTGCGCTTTAAAAGCGGCTTTTGGTTTTCGCGTTTTTTAAAAAAGCCGCCAAAAATAGCGCAGAAAAGCGTTTTGAAAAAAGATTTCTCAACGCAAGACTTAACGCCTAAGGAGCTTGATAGACTGCATTTAAGTTCGCTGTATATAATATCTAGACCTATGTCTTAGTAAAAATATTACGGACATTTAAGCGCAAGGACGTTTTAATATTTGGCTGCTCTGCCGCTGGGGGTTTGAGAAAAAATTAAAAACTTGCGGCATTATTAAATAAAGAAATAGCATATTTAAAAACACGCTTACAGCATTTCCCCCTTGGCGCAATGCGCCAAGGGGGAAATAAGTTTATTGTTATTAATCGTTAATTTTAAAGCAGCTTAAAAATTACTTGCCCGCTTCCGCCTTTGCCTTTGCCAAGCTTACGTAGTCTTTTACAGCGTCCCACACCAAGTCAAACTGGGCGGGTCCCACATCCAAAATTGAAGCATGAAAATCTATTTCGTTAAAGGCGGCGCCAAGTTCCTTTTCAGCATAAGTCCTCATATCGGAAATTTCCAAATAGCCTATTCCGTATTTTACATAAGTTCCGGGGCTTGCGATAAAGAAGTTATAAGTGTCTTTGGAAGCGTTAAGGCTGTTTTCGTTCATAAATTGTTCAAACTGCGCAAACGTCCAGCCGTAGTAATTTACTCCTATGTCAGCGGCGCACAGTATGCACAGCACCCATGTGTCCCAGCTTTGGTTGAGCGCTTCAATTTCGGCGTCGTATTGACCGTAATCTATCCAGCCGTATGCTAAGTTTTCAACGTAGCTTGCCCAGCCCTCCGCATAGCCGTTGAAACTGAATATGCTCCTTAATTCGTGCGGGTTGGTGTTGAAGTGATAGACGTTTTGATACAAATGCCCCGGGAACCCCTCGTGGGCAAGCAATGAAAAGAGCGTGCTTACGTCGGAATTGGCTTCGTTGATGTAGATAACGTTATTTAAATAGTCGTCAATAGGGGGTATCATATAAAAAGCAGCGGAGGTAAGCGTCGCTTCAAGCGCTTTTTCCACCAGATTTATTTTATATTCGTTGTCGGGAATAGCGGGGAATTTGCTTGCGATAACCGCCTTTAAACCGTCAATACAACCGTAAGCGTAACCGATTAGTTCCTGCTCGCTCAAAATGCCGTTGCCGTCGGCATCTGCGTTTACCGACCAATTTTGGAAAGCTTTATAGGCGGCGTCGTTTTTCATTTTGTCCATATAAACGCCTATGGCTTGGCGCATTCTCTGCGTAAGGCGCGAATACATGGAATCAATTGATTCCGTTGAACCCGTGCTGTATTTTATAAGGTATTCATAATACTCTTTGCCGTGTTCAAAGTAAAAAAGACCCATTTCGTTTTCTTGACCTTTGTAATCGTAGGCGCCGCCCGTTTTAAACTTAGGCAGTTCGTTTATAAATAACTGGTAAGCGGGCATAACGTCGCTGTTAAATACCGCGATATTTTGCGCTTTATAGCTTTGCGTCTTTGCGGCGCTTAAACCTAACGCGTCAATGCGGGTGTCAAATGTGGTAATTAAATAGTTTTTAACAGTCGTTTTGTCCGTGCATTGCAAAAATGCTTCGCACTGCGCAATTGCCGCGTCCAGACTGTCGTCAGAAATGCCTAAGCCTTTTTGTTCCCTTGCCATTTCGTAGTCAATGCATTGTTGGAAAAATGTGTCCAGCTCCGCCAAAAGTTTAAGGTATATTTGCACGTCCAATTCGTTGTAGAAGGTGTATTCGGCAAAGTTAATGGGCATATTGGACTGAACGCCGCTACTTGTGTCAAGGTAAGTGCCGTAATAATTCAGATTTACGCTTTCGTCAGTCATATTGGTTTGCAGATAACGCACCAAAATAGCCTTGATTAATCTTTGGCTTGAATTGAGCATAGCGTCGTCAAAGACTAAAACTTCGTCAAGCAGCGATTGTAAATCGGCATTGCTTGTGTCTTCTAAGCCGCTGATGTCTATATCATACATTCTCACGTCGTCAATGCCGTATATTTGCCCTATTTTTTCACCCAATTCGCTTTCAAGCTGCGACGCAATTAGCCTTAAAGCGTCGTCATATGGTTTGGTGTCCTTTAAGGTATAATGCACGCTTATGGTGTTACTTGCATACATTTCAATCAAAAACTGCCTGTCAAGCCAATCATTGAACTCCTCTTCAACGTCAATATTGGCGCTTGTGGCAAAGGAAATGACAAGCGTGGCGTCGCTGTAAACGTTTTTATCCTTAACGGCGGGCACTCTTGCGTAAATATCATATTGCGCGCCTCTTTTAAGCCCGTCAAAAACAATAACGCCCTCGGAAGCTGTTTTCCAGCCCTTAACAAACTCGCCGTTTTGCTTAACGCAATATTCATAGCTGTTTGAAGGGACTATTAGAGAAAGCGATTCAAGCCCCTTTGTTAAGTCGTTTTCGCTTAGGGTCAGCTGCGACGCTAAGGGCGCGGCGGGGATGGCAAGCGTTGTAAAAGTCTTGAAGCTAAAAGCCGCGCTTTCTTGCGTTTGGCTAAAATTGCGCGCAATAAGTTCGTATTCTTCGCCGGGGGTTAAGTTAGAAAAGGTAATAACTTTTGACGCGGGCGGGGTTACGTAATTCCCCACCATCTGACCTTTATAAGTTAAGGCATATTGAAGGTTGGTTTTTACAATTGTTATTGATATAGAGTTGGTAGTTACGGTATAAGCGCAGGAAACAAAATCGTATTTTGTGGGAGCGGAAACAATTTCCTTTGTTTTTGCCGAAATTACGTCAACGGATGCGCTTGCCTTGCCTTGTCCCTCAGCGGGAACGCGGGCTTTTATTATGTATATGGTATTGTCTTTAAGCTGAGTAAAAGTAACTTTGCCCTCAGCCGCCGTTATAAAGTCCGTTTTTTGTTCTTCGCCCAAAAACAGCGCGTATTCCAGTTCTTGCGCGGGGACTGCAAGCGTTATGCTGTCAGCCGTAACGGCAACGTCTTTTGAATCTGTCGCCACTTGTTCTGCGGTGGGCGCCGCGGGCGCGCATGCCGCCAAAATGCTTGTTGCAAAAAGCAAGATAACGAGCAAAAGCGCTGTCAGCCTGGATTTTTTCATATAGTTTCTCCTTATTCTTTAACTTTATTAAACATTATTATAAACCAGTCAACGGATATTTTCAATAACCGCGGCGTTTTATTACGGTAAAAATGTGAAATATTTTGTATTATTTTCGCTAATGGCTGCACAGGGATAAATACGGTAACAGTATTAGTCTATCAAGAGAAAAGAAGCCAAAGATTAAAGCAAAGATGGATTTTTCAAAAACTTTTCCATTGCAAAGATTAAAACATATTAGTTTTTTCAAAATTAAAATACTAATTTTGCCGCTAAGTGTCAAAGTTATCGTTGCAGTATGTCAAACCCGTATTCTGTAACAGTTGAAACCATTTTTTAAATATAAGTATTTAAAGTTACAACGCTTCAAAGCATTAACGCTTTAAACGATAGCACATAAAGCGGTAAATGCAAAAGAATTAAGATTAAAATTGAGCTGCCAAAAAATCAATAAATGCATATTAAAACGCAGTAAAACTAGTAAAGGGAATTAACTAAAAAACACAAAGAAAAAAGCGGAAAGCGTTTAGCTTTCCGCTTTGCGTTATGTCAAAAGGTTTAATAGTTGCAGGATCTTAATTCAAAGTAAGCTTGGGGGTGGGCGCAAACGGGACAAATCTCGGGGGCTTTCTTTCCCTTATATACGTGCCCGCAGTTGCGGCAAACCCAAATCTCTTCCTTTTCTCTTTGGAAAACGGCGCTGTCGGCAATATTTTTTGCCAAAGCCCTGTATCTTTCCTCGTGTTCCTTTTCAATGTTGGCGACAAGCTTAAATTTGGCGGCAAGGTCGGTAAACCCTTCTTCCTTTGCGGTTTTGGCAAAGGTGTTATACATGTCAGTCCATTCGTAACGTTCGCCGGCGGCGGCGTCAAGCAAGTTGGCGTATGTATCGGCTATGCCGTGAAATTCCTTAAACCATATTTTCGCGTGCTCCTTTTCGTTGAGCGCAGTTTCGGTAAAAAGGGCGGCAATTTGCTCAAAACCGTCTTTTTTAGCCCTTGAAGCGTAAAAATCGTATTTATTTCTCGCCTGGCTTTCCCCCGAAAAAGCTTGCATTAAATTTTTTTCCGTTTGACTTCCTTTTAATTCCATTATTAAATCCTCCGCTTAATTATATTTTTACCTAAATAATTTAACATATAGAGACGTTTTTGTCAATAATTTGATACTGTAACCTATTAAAAAGTAAGCGCGGTTTATTATTGTTTTTGCGTTTTGAAAAACAATTCTTTGTTGGTTGCGGTTTGTTTAAGCGAGGCAAACGCCTCTGCAATTTTTTTAACTTTTACCTTTAAAAACTCAATGGTTTGCCAAAAACCACACTAATTTATTAACAGCTTTTGGGCTAATTTGCGCAACACCGCTGATTTTTCCGCGCTTACCTTCTTTAAAATCAATTTTAAGGCTTGCGTCCAAAAATTACTTAATGCGTCTTTTTAAAAAGGGGGAGAAAGGGTCCCCCTTAAACAGCTTGGCGTTGCGTTTTTTCCAATTTGAGGTAATATCCTCTTCTTTAAATACATCTTCCCCCTCGTTTTGATAGAACGCGATAAACTTTTCCTCGCGCTTGGCGCAGTTTTCGCAAAAGTCTTTGACCGACTGCGCGTCTTTTTTGTCAAGGGCGGCATACCCGCTCAAAAACTCTTTTTCAAGCGACGCCGCTTTTTCTTTGTATTGCCCTATATTGATTTTGCCACAGTAAACTGCGCGCAGCACCTTTTCCCTTGCGAGCCAATAATTATATGACTTTTTCGCGTCTGTAAAACAAGGAGTTGAAGGGTTTTGCAGGCTTACCGGCTTAAACACCGAAAGGCAGGGGGTGGAACTGCCCGTAACCCAAAGAACGGGCTCGCCGAATTGATATATAAAGCTGCCCGTAGTATGGTCGCCTAAAAGCGACTGGTGCATACATATACTTGACACGCTTCCTTTACTAAACAGCGCCTCGTCGTCCTTTGTGTCATGGCGGCGCAAGGCGGCAAAGGCTTCTTCAAGACTGTCAAGGGAATTAAGCGCGCAGCTTAGAGCGTTTTGCCTTTTTTTGCTTTTGGAAAAGTGCGTAAAGAGGAAATCGGAATGGATATCGGCAAAATCATCCTCCGTAACGGTAAGCCTGTTTGAAATATTGGCGTCCTTTGCGCTTTCTACGAGTTTATATTCTTTGTCGTTTGTTTCTAAAATACAGGAAGTATCTTTGTCGGAAATTAAAAAACTGTTGCAGTAATAAAACTTTTTGTCAAAGCCGCAGTTTCCCCCCTGCCCGTATTGTTGCAAGAGCGAGATAATTACTTGGGCGCATTGTTTTGCGCTGTCCCCCCTTTCAAGGGCAAGCCGCAGCAAGTCCATGCCTATTAAGCTTTGGTCTTTATTGCTTTTGCTTTTGGTAAACACCGCTTCGTTGCCTATGCACACGCCTTTGTCGTTAATGCCCATTTCTGCGCCCCACATCCAGCTGGGCTTGACCAAAAGCACGCCGTTGGTATGCTCAACTTGGGGCAGGGTAATATATGTCGCTTGCAGGCGCGGCTCAAAATGCTTTTCGGCGGGGAAATACATAACCAGGTTGGGTTCATTGCAGCTCCTGTCGCTGTTTTTTCCAAAAAAACTTGCCTCTCCCCTTTTAACAAACGTATCGCACATAACTTTTTCTCCTGTTTAGTCTATTTTAGCACAAAGAGCGCATATTTACAAGAAAAAGCCCTCTAAGGGCTTATTTGCGGGAAAATTTTTATAAATTATTTATATGGCATGATTTTAAATAAAGCTAACGCAAAAACGTTTTATAAGCGAATTTGAAAGGTTATCGATATAGACGGCGGTAAGTTTTGCGAAAACTCCGAAGGGCAACTTTATTGGGCATGCCAACGGCTTAAATTGTAAGTTTTGCATACTTATGGCGCTTATGCCTTTATCTGTTTATTAGTCCGTAAGGCTGGATAATATATTTTTCAGCAAAGTATCGGCATTTTCTGCGGAAGTTGAAAGGAACAGGCAAACGCCCTTTTCCTCCTCTTGGTAAAAGACCTGATACTGCGTTTGTCCGTTATTTTCCCATGTCTTTAAGTAGAGGGTTTTGCCGCCCATAGTTATTTTTTCCGCTCCGTTTTTATATTTTGCGGCGGAATAACTTTCATTTATAAAAGTAATTATGTCAAGCTGAGAGTTTTGCGCGGTTAAGGAAAAATGATAGAACATATCTTTCCCCTTTCCGTTGACAAATACTTTGTAGTTAATACTGCCCTGCCCGTTAAAAGCAGATAAATCGTTAAGCACCACGCCGTTAAGCTTTTTAATATAAAGCCCGACATTTTCCCCGCCGGCGATATCGCTTTCAAGGGCATAGTCGCCGTTAAAATCTGTGTTTATGGCGTTTTGCATTTCTTTATCCTTATAAATTAACGAATGGGAAAGGTAGCGCTGCGCTGCGCCGTCAACATAATCGCTTAAAGCGTCGGAAGGCTGGGAAACGCCGTTATCCGTAAAAGCCGACAGCCCCCAAACGGTTCCCGCAGCGAGTATTAGGGCAATGCAGGCGGCATAAGTAATAACTCTTGCCCAAGAAAAATACTTTTTCTGCGCCTGTCCGTAATGCTCAAAGGCGGCGGCATGGTAGTAGCCTTGTCCCTGCTCTAAGATATCCTCTTTCTGCCTTTTGGCGTCCTCTTTCATTTTTTTGTAAAAGCTCATTTCTGTTTGTCCTTATAAAATTGTTCGCACTTTTTAAGCGCTCTTCTGTAAAGCGAGCGCACTGTGGAAGCGTTTATTCCCTTTTCCTGCGAGATTTCGTCAAACTTGTAGCCGCCGTATATCCTCATCACAACAATTTCTCTTTCCTGCTGCGGCAAACGCGATAAAATCTCTTTAATTTCTCCTTGCTCTGTATAGTTTTCCGCCCCGCACAGCATGATGTAATCTTCTAAATCCGTTGTGGATTTTTGCTTTTTGTAATTGTCGTAAGCGATATTATCGGCGGCTTTCATAACGTAGGCGGTGGGGTTTGTAACTTCTTGCGGAGGCTTACGCAACAGCCTTATAAAAAACTCCTGCGCAACGTCGGCGGCAAAATCCATTTTTCCGTATCTCGCCTTGACGTGCATTACTATTTTCGTGTAATAGTAATTATAAAGTTTTTCAAAGCTGCCCTTGTCTTTTTGCAAAGAGCCAAGCAGCGCCTCAAACTCCCCCGCTTTCAAACCTTTCCCCCTAAAAACTTTTTCTTAACAATACCATTTTTACGGGGAAGGTGTCAACGCCCCTTACGAAGAGATATTATTCTTTACTTTATAGTCTTGTTTTCCTGCCAAAATGTTGCAAGATAATCAATAAATTATGGATAAGGAAAAATTAAATTAACGAAACGTATATTTTTCTTTACGGACATCTTTAAGTTAACTCAAAATCAAAAACTGTATTTTAGACTATGTTGTATAAAACCGTCATATTATTTAGAAAGGTGTAAGCATGAAAATGAAAATAGGGATTATTTCAGTTATTGTATCAATGTTTTTGTATATAGTAGTTAAAATTGGCGCAGCGATAATTTTTGCAGGGGCAGATACAAGCGTGGGAAACAAATTATTATATGGTGACATTATAAGAATATATTTTACCGATTTAAGCGTTTTGTGCGCGCTGACTCTTATTGCGGGAATTATTTTAATCGTGTGGCATTTCCGCGAAAATAAAAAACTGAAAACAGAACAATCGCGCTAAGGCGGCTTTTAACTGTAATCTTTTTGCGGCAACTATTATCAAAATAAATAAATTAAATACATAAAAACGCCCCGCATTTTGCAGGGCGTTTTAATATTTTGTTTTGCTCTTGTATTAAGGGCTATTATAATTTCCTTGCTCAAAGGAAAATTGCTTTTTTAAAACTGTTTTATTTAGTTTTTTCTGCAAACAGGCGTGTTTCTTTCTTTTCCTTGTGCGTTAAAAGCAAACTGCTTGAAAAGACCACCAGCACCGAAGAGGCGTTGTGTATAAGCGCGCCCCAAACGGGGTTGAGAATACCCAGCAAAGAAAGCACTATTGAGGCTAAGTTTATCGCCATAGAAATAGAAATATTTCTTATAATTGTAAAGAGCGTTTTTTTGGAAAGGCGGTATAAAAAAGGCAGTTTTTCAATGCTGTCCGTCATTAGGGCAATATCGGAAATTTCCAAAGCAACGTCGCTGCCCATTACGCCCATAGTTACCGAACAGTCTGCGGAAGCCAAACTCGGCGCGTCGTTTACGCCGTCGCCCACCATGCACACCTTTTTGCCCTCGCCTTTAAGCGCCTTTATATAATCCACCTTTTGCTGAGGAAGCAAGTTGGCTTCAAAGCAGGTTATTCCCGTTTCTTGCGCCACAGACTTTGCGGCATAAGCGTTGTCGCCAGTAAGCATTACCGTTGTAAGCCCAAGTTCGTTTAAGCCCGCCACGCATTGCTTTGCGCCCTCTTTTACCTTGTCTGAAAGACCCGCGATGCCTACGACCTTGCCGTTTAAGCTTAGAGCGATTGCGGTGTATCCTTTTTGGTCATATTGCGCCTTTTGCTCGCTAAAAGGAAAATCTTCAAAATAGTCGCACTTTGCCACAATGACTTTTTGACCGTCAATGTCCGCTTCTACGCCTACCCCCACCAAAGATTTTGTGTTTTTCGGTTTGATTACCTCCGCCTTGCCGCTGACGTATTGTAACACCGCTTTTGCCAAAGGGTGTTCGCTGTCGCTTTCCGCCGAAGCCAGCAAAGACAAAAACTCTTGCTCTTTAAGGGTGGTATAAAACTCTTTAAGCTGTATTTTGCTTTCTGTTAAAGTGCCCGTTTTGTCAAACACAAAACTGTCAACCTTTGCCAAAGTCTCCAAAGCAAGCCCGCTTTTGATTAAAACGCCCCGTCTGCTCGCGTTGCCTATCGCCGCGGCTATTGCCGTAGGCGTTGCCAGCGCCAGCGCACAGGGGCAAAAAACTACCAAAACCGTTACGGCGCGTATTAAAGCCGTCTGCCAGCCTAAGTTAAAGCCCCAAAGGACTGTTGCAAACACAACTGCGGATAAAGCTATTGCGGAAGGAACAATAATTGACGCCCATTTGTCGGCCACGCTTACAATGGGAGCCTTCTGAGATTCCGACTGCCGCACGAGTTTGACCATTTTTGCGACCGTGGTATCGCTTGAAAGTTTGGTTACGGTAATTTCAAGGGAGCCGTTGTTATTCCAAGTTCCCGCGTATACGGCGTCTCCTTCCTTTACGTCTTGGGGGAGGCTTTCTCCCGTAATGGCGCTTGTAACGACTGCGCTTTGACCCTTTTTAACAATTCCGTCAACAGAGATTTGTTCAAAGGGCTTTACCAAAACGGTGTCGCCTATTTGCACAAAGTCAACGGGCATGCTTATAAACTGCCCGTTTATATCTATGTTTGCCGTTGTGGGCGCTAAGTTTAGCAGCTTCTCAATGCCAGCGCGTGACTTTTTAATGGTAATGTCTTCCAAAAGGGTGCCTATACTCATCAAAAACGCTACTTCGCCTGCGGCAAAAATGTAGCTGTGCCCGTGAGAGGCGGCGCCGTCGGTAACACCCGCCCACGCTAAAATCTCTAAGGCGAGGCATGCGAAAAGCGCGGTGGAAATTAAAAGGCTGCTTTTAATTTTTTTGCGGACAAAAAGGCTTTCAAAAGCCGTAACGACGATAGGTATGCCGCAAAGCACTACGGCAATCCAGCCGGGGTTGAGATACATTAAAAATGCGTTCGCCCCCGACATGTGGTCATGCCCGATAATATAGTCGTTCCATAAATAAGATAAAATCAAAGCGACGAATGAGGCGGCTAACGAAACTATTTGGTAAACGCGTTTTTCGTAAAACCGCTGTCTTTCGTGCTCAATTTTGCAACAGGATTCCATTATGTTTTCCCTCCGAAGTTAGATGGTACTACCCCCTCCCCCGTGGGGTGGGAGGTGCAATATCAGTATATGCCGATCAAAGATAAATGTCAACACAAAAAAAGAAGAAATCTAAAAAATTCTTCTCTTTAAATAACTTATTTGCGGTTGCCGCATGCGCTTTTTACTTTGCGTTTATAATAAGAAAAAATTATCTGACGGTTTGTTTTACTAAGCCGCCTGACTTATTTTTGCTTTGCTCTGCACTTTTCGTTTGTTTGTATTTGCCCTATTTAATCATTAAGCGCTTAGTCTATATTTTTGGTGGCTATTACGTTTATCCCGCTGCCGAACACGTCGCCCATTATTATGTCGCCCGTCTTAACCTTTTGGCATACCTTAACGTTTTTTAGCAACTTCATCAAAAGGGGTATTTTGTCTTTATTAATTTCGCCGTCCGTCCTTACCGACAAAACGGGCATGCTTTCAAAATCCGTTGCGACGGTGGACGTTACTGTCCTTTTGGGGTTGGTAAGCTCGCTTTGGGCAAATTCAATTCCCCTTTTGCATTTATTTCCCTCAAATTTTTCTCCGTTGACGGTAATTGTGCAGCTGTTGGGGCAAAGAATACAAATAATTTCTTTCATTTAATTACCGTTCTCCTTTAAAAGAGTTACCGTTATTTCGCCGCATTTTTCAACCAGACTTTTTTTAAACACTATCCTTTCCATTTCGGGGGGGCGCAGTTTCGCGTAATGTCTAAAAAACACTTCCTTGCCGTCGCAATAGACCGCCAGCTTTCTATTTTCGCATTCCTCTTTCGCCCTGAAATACATTATAATTTTGTCGCCGCGCGAATTGACGTCAATAAACTGCGGCACGGCGTAAAGCAGCCCTTCGCCCTTAACAACAGGCGTAAGACGCCTCAAATAAAGCTCCTTCGCCGCCTCTTCCCCCGCTATTTCGCCGCTTTCGCTGACATAGTCGGCAAGGTCGTTGACGTGGACGGCGTTGCCGCAGCAAAACACGTTTTGGCAAAGCGTCATAAAATGCTGGTCAACAAGGGCGCCCTTTGTGTCGCCGCTTAGCGCCGCGCCAAGCTCTTGAAGCAATTCCGTTTCGGGGATAAGCCCTACGGAAAGTATCAGCCCGTCGCAGTCAAGGCGGCTTTCGCTTCCCATTATCGGGTTCATTTTTTCGTCCACGCGGGAAATTTCCACCCCCTCCAAAGCGTCTTTGCCAAAAACTCTCGTTACGGTATGGGATAAATAGAGGGGAATATTAAAGTCGTTTAAGCACTGCGCAATGTTGCGTGTAAGCCCCGATGGCGTTGCCTTGGCTTCGTATACCCCCAGCACTTTCGCCCCTTCAAGGGTAAGTCTGCGCGCCATAATAAGCCCTATGTCCCCCGACCCCAATATAACGCACCTTTTTGCGGGCAATAAACCAAGCAGGTTTATGTAGTGCTGCGCCGTGCCCGCCGTAATTACCCCCGCGGGATTTTCGCCGTGAATAAATACCTGTTTGCCCGTGCGCTCTCTGCAACCCGTAGCTAAAATAAGCTTTTGCGTATGGATAACGCCGCAGCCCTCTCTGTTTACAAAATGCACGTCAAAGGAGTCCCCAAGTTTTTTCTCAATTTTAGTAACAAAGGTAAGGGTTAAAACTTTTATGCCTAAACTTAAAACTTCGTCAATTTCTTTTTGCGCGTATTCAGGTCCCGTCAGTTTTTCCTTAAAACGGATAAGCCCGAAACCGTCGTGTATACATTGCTTTAATATGCCGCCAAGTCTTCCCTCGCGCTCAATTAAAAGGACGCTCCGCCCCTCTTTTTTGGCTTTTGCGGCGGCGGCAAGCCCCGCGGGACCGCTGCCTATTACCGTTACAAAATAGTTATTATCAATCATTTTCCTTGTTGCTTCCTTTGACTACCGCAGCGTTTCCCCTCTTTGCGACTTGTGTAAGAGGGACGCCCAATTCTTTCGCGATGATTTGCGCCACAAGGGGCTGGCAAAATCCCCCCTGACAGCGGCCCATGCCCGCCCGCGCGCGGCGTTTTACGCCGTCAACGGAAAATACCTTTAAGGGCAGCCTTAAAGCTTCTAAAATTTCCCCCTTGCTTATCTGTTCGCAGCGGCAAATTATTTCGCCGTAGTCGGGGTTTTGTTTTATTAAAGCGTCATGGGCGCTTTCGTCAAGTTCTTTGGCGCGCGTTACGCCTTTTCTGAGCGGGTTAAAGTTTGTGTTCGCCGCAACTTCTTGTTTTTGCTTTAAAATCTCCACCGCCATTTGCGAAAGGTCTTGTGAAATTGCGGGGGCGGCGGAAAGCCCCGGCGATTGAATACCCGCGCCGTGAACAATATTTTTTGTAAATATCCCTTTTCGTATTACAAAATCTTCCTCGTAAGTCGCCGCGCGCACGCCCGTAAAGTAAGTTATAATGTCGCTTTTTTCAAGCCGCGGCAAAACGACCTTTTGCTTTGACAATATGCCTGCCACGCTTTGCGCGTTTGTGGTAAAGTCCTCACGCAGCGGCGTTTCGAGGGCGTCGGGACCTATTAAAACGTTGCCGTCCACAGTCACAACCGTTCCGCCCCCCTTTGTATGAAGCCTTTTGTCGCTTTTAGTGCTTGCGCCGTAGGGCGCTATAATGCTTTGCGTCAAACGCGGCAACGCGTGCTTGTCCAAAATACAATTTGTGCCGCGCCGCGGGTGAATGGTAAAAGTTCTGTCAAGCGCCATATCGGCGATAACGTCGGAAAACACCCCGCCGCAGTTGATAACCACCTTGGGGAAAATCTTGCCCCTGTTTGTGTCTACGCTGACAATTTCGCCTTTTTCCACCTTCATGCCCGTAACGGCGGTGTCAAGGAATACTTTCGCGCCGTTAGAAACTGCATTATCGGCGTAGGCGATAGTCATACCGTAGGGGCAGACGACGCCGCCGTTATTAAATTCCAGCCCCATTTGAATCTTGGGGTTGGCGTTGGGTTGAAGCTTGAAAAAAGCTTTTCTGTTCAAAAATTTGGCGCTGCAAATGCCGTTTTTGCGGCACCTTGCCTTAATAAAGGGCAAACCGAAAATATATCCCGCGTTAATAAATCCCAAATATTGGTTGACGCGCTTAAACTTAAAGTCAAGTTCATTGCTTAATTTGTCAAATTGAAAATTAGAGCGCCTTAAATATTGAAGTTTTTTCGTTTTGGCGCTTAAATCGGCGCCAACGTGAACCTGCCCGTCGTTGCGGCTGCTTTGCGCCAGCCCCACGTCGCTTTGCTTTTCCACCAGCGTTACGTCAATATTCCAGCGCGTAAGCTCCCTCGCCGTCGCGCACCCTATTACGCCGCCCCCAATGACCAACACATCGGTAACAAGCCCGTCGCAGGCGCTGTCGCAAACACTGGGAATATAAGGCGGGGGAGTGGTAAAATCTTTAAGGGCAATATCGTTTAGCACGCCCAAAGAATGTTTGCACACGGCAATTTTGCCCGCGGCTAAAACGTCCTCCCAGTTATCCAAAACGCCGCTTAGCCTTATGCAGCCCTTTTGCTCTTCTACTGAAACTTGCGGATACCTTTTTTCAATTTTTTTCTTTATTCTCTTAAAACCTTTCATAGCCTTTGATATTTTAACATTTTAGCCTTGCTATTTCAATCGCTTTTAAATAAAATGTGCTATAATAACCGCATTAAAACGAAATATTAAATAAAAAGCCCCCAAATATTACCCGAAAGAAGCCCTCCGCTGTATTCTAATTGAATTAAGAACGCAGCGGGAAATTACGATTTATGTATACCCCTATGCCGATTGCTAAGGCTTTAAAAAGGCGTATAAATGATTATTAAGGGAACCCGCATACAAGAAAACCGCGTCAGCCGCTAAAAGCCAAATCAAATTGCAAACTAGCTTTTAATTGAAGTCAGCAAAAAAAATATACCTAAAAGCGGATTTTATGGAAATAAAAAACCCCCAATTTAGGCAAGGCAGGTGAAAAATGAGAACACTTTACACACAAAGACTTATTCTGCGCCCCTTTGAAATGGAAGATTTAGAGGATTTTTACGACTACGCCAAAAATCCCAACGTAGGACCTTTGGCGGGGTGGGACGCGCACACCGATAAGGTGCAGACTGCGAAAGCTTTAATAAGGTTTATTGAAGGCGATGAGGTTTTGGCTATCGTTGAAAGGGATAGCAAAAAGGTCATAGGCAGCATAGGTCTTCACAACCGTTACAACATCAAAAATAACAGAGTAAAATCTTTGGGTTATGTTTTGCGCGAGGACAGGTGGGGAAAAGGATATATGACGGAAGCGGCAAAAGAAGTGGTGCGCTACGGCTTTTGCGAGCTTAACGCAGAAATGATTTCCGTAGGGCATTTTGACTTTAACGCGCGCTCAAAAAGGGTGATTGAAAAGCTGGGCTTTATTTTTGAGGGGCATATGCGCAATTTTTACGAATATAAAGACGAACTTTACGGCGAAAGCTTTTATTCCCTGACCAAAGAGGAATATTTAAAATTGCAAGACAAATAAATCCGCCAAAAGAGTTTTTTTAGCAAAGGAGTTATGATGAAAGCAGCCCTTTTAGGTTTTTCGGGAAGCGGCAAAAGCACTCTCGCAAAAAGGCTTAGCATCCATTACGGCATAAAGGCGCTTCATCTTGACAGCGTGCATTGGCTGTCTGATTGGCGGGAGAGGGACGCCAAAGAGGGGCGCGCCATTGCGGAAAACTTTTTAGCTGAAAACGACAGTTGGGTAATTGACGGCAATTACAGCAGATATGCCTACGAAAAGCGCCTTGCGCAAGCCGATTTGATAATAATTTTGCTCTTTAACCGTTTTGAATGCCTGCGGCGCGTGCTTAAAAGATACCGCCGATACAAAAATACCGTGCGCGCCGATATGGGCGAAGGTTGTAAGGAAAAGGTGGACTGGGAGTTTATCCGCTGGGTGCTTTTTGACGGAAGAAGTAGAAATCGGAAAAAAGCCTTTTACAATATCGCGAAAGCAAACAAGGACAAAACCGTGATATTTAAAAACCAAAGGGCTTTGGATAAGTGGCTTAAAGCAAACAATATAGGAAATGAAAAAATTGACCTTTAAAGCTTGCCGATGATAATTTGCCGTTAAAATAATGATTAATTTTTTCCTTTTGTTTCTACAACTATTACGGTTGCTTTTTACCTTGCGTATGCAAGGTTTTTTCATTTAAGCCGTTTAGCCGCCTTTTTATATTTATTGCAAGTCTTTATCCGTTAAAGGCGTGCGCTTTGATAAATCCTGTTTAGTTTTTTTATTATCCTTTTTTATAAATAGTTGCAGAACTCGCTGGCTTAATCCGCCTCTTGTTGAGCCGCCAGTTTTAGTAATAAAAATCGTTTGCGAAAAGTTTCCTTTTAATCTGCTTTATCCGCCGCGCTTTTTTCAAAATAAATTAAGATAATTTCCTATATTTGCCGCGCCGTCAATAAAATACTCCAACAAGGGAGTTTTGCAAGACATTATAGTCGTAACCCCCGGACCGTGCCCCGCCGTAAAGCTGTCGCAATGCACCACAACACCTACCGTCGCCGCCCCCTCGCGGTAGCCTCTTCCAAAAGTTGAATCGCAGTCTTTTAGGTAAACCACGTCGCCCAAGCGCAAATCCAAAAGGCAAAGCTCCTCTAACCTATCTTTGTCGGCAGTCATAATGTCGTAGTCGCCGCTAAAAGAGGTTTTAATGCCTATGCCGCTGCCCATTAAATAAGAAGGAACCGCCGCCTTAACGGGAACAATGAGTTTTCCGTTTCTTTCCGTTATGCCAAGTTTTTCAAAAAGCAAAGGGTCGCAATTTTTTACCGCAATTTGGGGATAATTTAAAAGTTTAAGCCCCTGCCCCCAGCTTTTAACGGTAATTTCGTCGTTGGGAGCTAGTGTTTGCAGCGCGCTTTCGTCAAAATGGACTATGACGTGTTCCGTTACGCCATGTTTGCCGGTAACTGCACCCCTTTGCCCCTTTGCGTCCCCCGACACGATTACGGCGGTATTGCCTATGCACGCCAAAAAGTTTAAGGCGTCGTTTTCCTTTTCGTCGGCGTTTTGCACTGAGACGCAAGGCTCAATATGGTCGCCCGCAAACTTAAAGACGCTGTCGCCGATTTTTACGTTGTAGCAGATTCCTCCCGTGCCGGGAAGGCAAAAAGCTTTGCCGCTTTCGTCAACTTTATATGGCATTTTTAAAACGGGGTTATGCACCTTACCCCCTACCGCCATCATAACGCAGTTTTCTTTATTTGTTTCAAGCATAATCCACTCTCCCATAGACTTTACAATTTTCATAAACGTAATATTAAATGATATGCGCAAACTTTGATATAAAGTTATAATTTGATTATTGCAAAAACAAGGCGGCGAAACGCCCAAGTTCCGTCATTTGTAACGCAAGCTCATACAAAAAGTTAACTCGCCGCAGAAACGTATTGATTTAAGCGACAAACTGACCCCCGCTTTAAACACGCGTAACGGTCAAAATGCAAATGCCGCCTCCTTAAAGCTAAAAAATTGCCTTTAAGTTTGAGCAAAACCAATCGGTTTACATTGCGCAGGCGATGCTTCATTTTTTATGTAAAACTTTAAAAGTCTGCACAGACCAGCGCAAGGTTACATAGAAAAAGGCGGCTGCCGCGGCAACCTTAATGCTGACCGTTCTGCTTTTGCCGCAATACATTTGAAAGGCTCAAATTGACGGATTTTTGCAAAACAACGGCAGGTCAAAAATAAAAACGAAAAAAAACCGTCTAAAAACAGTCCAATCAAAAGCCTGTTATACATTAAATTAAAGGAAAATTGTCTTTACCCTATTTTGAAGAAACCGTAAAGCACAATGCCCGCCGCGGCGGAAATTAAAAGTATAATTATGGGGCTTATTCTCTTCCCTTTAATTTTAATAAAGGAAAGCCCCGAAAATAACGCAAAAAGTATTAAAGAAACATAATCAAAATCTTCAACGCTGCTTACCGCTAAGTTTGTAGTATCAAGATTGGGCAAAATTACAGAAAGCAAAACGCTTACCGCCGCCGCCGCAATTAAGCCAAGCACCACGGGCTGAGCCATTGCGAGAGCGCTTTGAACGGGTTTGGTTTCTTTGATGCGCGTCAAAAAAGAGCAAATAATAAGCATTATGATAAAGCTGGGCAGCACAACTGCTATTGTTGCCGTCGCCGCCAAAAGATAGCTGTGAAAGACCCCCATTTCCGCCCCCCTTTGCATTCCCACAAAGGTGGCAAGGTTTACCGCAAAAGGTCCGGGCGTGCTTTCCGACACCGCAAGCATATCCAAAAACACTTCTTCGCTTATAAAGCGCCCCACAATTTCCTGACGGATAAGGGGAATCATGGCATAGCCGCCCCCTATGGTAAAAAGCCCTATTTTAAAGTAAGCCCAAAAAAGCTCCAAATAAATCATTTTGCGCCCTCCTTTTTTCCTTGGATAAAACCTGTTACTGCGCCGGCGGCAAGGGCAAACAAAATCAAATAAATAACGCTGATATTTGTAAACAAAGAACAGGCGAACGCGGCAACCATAATGACATAGTTTAGCGGCTTTTTGTCGGCCTTTCCAAACAGTGTCGCAAAAGCGCGCACAATTAAAACGGCAACGCAGGCTCTTACACCTTTAAAGGCGGCGTTGACGTAGAAATTGTGATAAAAGGCGTCAAAAACAGAATACAGCGAAGAGATGACGATAAAAGACGGCAAAACAACTGCAAAGGTCGCAATAAGCGCACCCAAAAAGCCCGATACTTTATGCCCTATAAAGGTTGCGGAACTGACGGCGATTACGCCCGGCGTGCTTTCCGAAAGCGTAACCATTTCTATAATATCATTTTGCTTTGTCCAGCCCCTTTTGCCGCATTCAGTTTCAATTAAACTTATCATGGCGTAGCCGCCGCCGAAAGTAAAAAGCCCTATTTTAAAAAAGGTTAAAAACAGTTTTAGCAGCGTTGTCGAACTTTTGTCTTTTGGCGTTTTGATTTCTTTTGTCGCTTCACTCATATCAAAGATAGTATCACACAAAAACCTCTTTTGCAACCGTAGTAAACAGCTATTTTTTACGGCAGTTAAGCTGTTAGGCTTTAACGGATAAATAAAACGGGCTAAGCATTTATATAAAATGTCTAAACATAATAAATAAGTCTTTGCGGAAAATCATTTTTAAACAACCGCCGCGAAACACTTTTTACATAGTTAAGTTATAATATAAAATTAAGAAAAGCAAAAGAAAAAGGGAGACAAAAAGTTTATTAAGGAAAAATGCGCAAAAGATTTTATTTTAAAAATACAGGCTTGTTTATTCAGCCCTTCGCTTGCTTTTTAGGTCAAAATATACTACCATAAAAAAGATAAATTTACATTAAGGAGAAAAATTATGAACGTAACAATTTTTGACCACCCTTTGGTGTCGCACAAGGTGGCGTTGCTGCGCGACGCGCGGACAAACAGCAAGCAGTTCAGGGAACTGGTTGAAGAGCTTTCAATGCTTATGGCTTTTGAAGCCTTTAAGGACATGCCCGTAGAGGAAGTTGACATAACCACACCTTTGGAAACTTGCCGCCAAAAGATAGTTGACGACAACAGCGTTGCCATTGTCCCCGTTTTAAGGGCGGGTTTGGGTATGGTTTCGGGCGTTCAGGCACTTTTCCCCACCGCGAGAGTTGGTTTTGTAGGCATTTACCGCGACCATGTTACGCTTCAACCCTGCGAGTATTACTGCAAACTTCCCGAAAACGTCAAAGGCGGAATCTCCATTGTGCTTGACCCCATGCTTGCTACGGGCGGAAGCGCGGTTGCAGCCATTGATTTGCTCAAAGAACGCGGCGCGACAAAGATTAAGCTTATGAACATTATCGCCGCCCCCGAAGGAATTGAAGCGGTCAAAATAGCTCACCCCGACGTGCAAATATACTGCGCGGCGGTAGACAGGGGCTTAAACGAAAACGGATATATTCTCCCCGGTCTTGGCGACGCGGGCGACAGGCTTTTCGGAACAAAGTAGCCCTTAGGGCATAAAATTAGCAGATATTTTTAGCAAAAATATACCCTTTATTTTTAAGGGCAAGTTGATTTTTCTCTTTAAATTAAGTAATACAAAACGCGGCAACGCATGGCGTTATGTAAATATAAAAAACCAATCCGCCCATTAGGGCGGATTTATTATGGGTTTTTACCTGTTTCGTTTGCAAAAAATTAATGAACGCTATTTTATATGGGGGGGGAACATATGGGTCAAGTATTAGTTGTGTTCATGTTTTTATTATCTATTAGGTTTGCTTTTAGTATTAAGCCCGTTAAACTTGTCGGAAAACCGCGGAAATTAAGCGCCGTTTTATTATGCAGTATTTCTCATAATAAAAATATAAATCATATCCCAAAAAGGTTGAAGTGCAAGGTAACGCTTTGCTTTACAAAGAAACAAAACATTAAAGTTTTAACGCAATCTACTCAATGTCACATAAGCTTTTTAAAAGTTCACATATCATTATCTTATTAAAGCTTCTCCCATAAGCTTCAAATGTTTAACTTGAAAGGTTAAAGCAAAATTACAAACACCTTAGCAAAAATTGAATAAACCGCTGAAAGCCAAAAACACGAAAGTTATTTCGTGTTTTTGTGCTTGCTTAATTATTGACAAATCTTTCTTAGTTTAAATTTATATCGCCGAAAAAGTTTTAATTTGAGGGAATTACGTCCGTCGGGTTTTTATAAATGCTTCCCCCTACTTTGGGGTAAGCCACGAAGCGATAGTTGCCTTTGTCGCGTCCCACAAGGTTTATCTTGTTAATTTTGACATTTTTGTTTTCCCCCACCTCTGCGTTTTCAAAAGCCGCGTCAATGTCGCCTATGGCAACCACGTCCCCCTTGACTATGCCGCTAAGCCTGCCCGCCGATTTAAATTCCACCGAGTCTTTTCCGTCGTAGGCTTTATTTTTTACCGCCATCTCCTCCACCATAATAACCTTTGGCGTAATTGTGCCTTTAAGTTCGCTGCAAACGGTATAGTTTTTGGCGTCCTCGCCCGTTAACTCAATGTTATAGGTGGAAATCTTATTTTCCCCCGCGTTTTTGCTTTCAAAATAAAAACAGTCGCATCTTGCGTTTACGTCGTCGTTTGGCATAGCGCCGGAAATTTCCAATTTGTCGCAGGATAAAACGTTGGTGCCGTCGTATTCTTTTGAGATTTTGTTGGCAATTTTTATTTCTTTGGGCTTAACGGTGATTGTTCCCTGTTTGACTTCAACGTCGTATTTGCCGTCTGTTGAAGACGCCGAAAGCCTTGTGGAGTATTCGCCCGCGCTTCTTCTGTTTGAAGGCACGTTGCTGTTAACCGATTTAACGTTTATTACGTTTTCCTTGTCGCCGTCCCTTAAACCGCTGAAAGAATATGCAGCTTGCGGCGCTTTTTCGCCGTAAGTATACTGCGCGTCCTTTACCGTTACCGTAACCAAGGGCTTGCCCACCGCAACGTCCGTTTCACTGAACAGACGGTTGCCCGCAATAACTTTTACTTTTCTAGCCCCCACTTTGGCGTCCTTTAAGGTGTAAGAATAGGCGTTTTTGTCTTTGTAGGAAAGACGCTGAACCTCTTTGCCGTCAACAAGCCATACTATCTCGTCGCCCTCTTTAAGTTGGGATTTTTCTTCCGAGCCGTAAGTTAACGTTGTCGCTTCGCCGTAGCGGATGCTGTTGCTGCCCGTAATATTGCCCGAAGGGGTGAGACTTCCTCCGGCGGTTACAATACCTATTACAAAAAGCACTAAAAGCGTCGCCAAAAGCATAAGCACCACTACGCTGCCCGCGCTTCCCCTTTCGCTTTCGCGCGCAACCGCCATAGAGGGCGACATTGGAAATACACCCCCCATGCCCATTTGCGGGGAGTTTAGTTCCGTAGCATAAAAGTCCTCTCTTGTATTGGCGGCTCTGTCTGCTACGATGTTGCCTACGTTAGTGTATTCTTCCGAAGCGTAGGAAATTTTTTGCTGTGCGGGCTTTGAGAAAAAATCGTCGTTTTCAACTTTTTGAGCCGCTTCCTTTTCTTTTGAGGAAAAAGAAAGGGGTGAGGAAGGGGAAGAAGTTAAATTTTTATCCTCCCCGCTTCCTTTCTTTTCGGCGCCCTCATTACTCTGCGCTTTTGCGCTTTCCTTTGGCGCCGTTGTCTTTTGCTTCTTATCTTTTTCTTTTACGGCATTATTATCGGCTTTGCTTTCTGATTTTTTTTCGCCGCTTTTGCCGCTAGTCGTTTGACTTTGAGAAGTCTTTTGCTTAGCGTCTTTTTGCTTATCTAAAACTTGCTCATTTTTGGTTTTTTCGTTATCTTTGCTTTGAGCCATTTTTTTGATTTACCTCCTCGCATACGTTTTGTCTTAGTATGGGAAAAGGGCAAAAAAATAATTCCGCTTGCTTAAAGGCGTCAACTATTGTTTCTTAGCTTTGCACTTTTGCTTAGCGTCGCTCTTGTTTTCTGTTCCTTGCTCTTTCTTAGCGTTTTCTTTCTTTTTGCTTTCTGCCATTGTTTCTCACCTCCTTGCGTAAGTTATGATTAGTATGGGAAAGGGGTAAAAAATAATTCTTTTTGAGCTTTCCGACGTTTAATAACAAAAACTAAAACCTCTTTCTTGCCGCAAAAATCTAAAACAAATGTAAAAAATTCCGTGCATAATTTGCTAAATTGCAGATAGGCGGCGCCGCGGAAAAACAATAAAAATATATGGAAAATCTTAAAGCGTTTATTGGCTTGCCAAAGACACTTCTATCCATCTTTTGAAAACCGTATTTTTAACCAATACAATATAGATTAGGCAGAAACATTTTATAAGCCGACCGCAGTTGATTTTGCCTGAAAAACCTTTATAGCCGCGCAGTTTTTGCCTTTTCTTGTCTTGCCGTGGTTTTAGAAAAAAGAGAAAGAAAAAAAGAGAAGTCAAAACTTCCCTTCCGTCAAACTTCTGTAACTCATTTTTATATTGCCGCATTATTCTTTGTTTCTTTTACACCCGCAAGATTTGAGCGGCTTTTGCCTTATCGGGCGTAATTATCTTATACTTTTTAGATAATTGCCATTTTATACGCCTTGTGCGCAGTTTAGCGCTTCATTTTAGGGCTAAGGCGTTTTATCCTTTATATTTTTTAATTTCGCTTGTAATTTGAATAATTTATCTTAGTAGTTTTTAATTAGCTCAAAAGTTTATAAATCTTGATAAAGTAAGCTTGTCTGTGCCCCTTTGTTAACGCCGCTTAACAACGGAGTTAAACGCATTACGTTTTAACGTAAGCGTTACTTTTTTTCCACATATGCCCTTAGGCGGTGCATAATGTCGCCGAAGAAAAACCAAACCAGCTCTTCAAAGTCTTTTTCCAAGTCAGCGCTCCATTCTTCCTGATAAATAAGGCGGGAGATGCCCGAAGCGAAGCTCATGCATACGTTGCGGCAGAAATTCTCGCTTAAAGCGTCTTTAATCTGGGGGCAGTTTACGGCGATAAATCCGCAAAGCTTTTCGGTATAAACTTCGGTGGTCTTTTTTATGTAATCGGCAAAATGTTCCCTCGGACCGTTGGTAAGTATTTCCAAATCTTCCCTGTTGTCCTTTATAAAGCTAAGGAAAAGGGAGGGGTATCTTCTTATATCCTCGTCGCTTAAATCAAACTCTTTTTGCGCAAACTCCAAGCTTTTTTGAACAAACTCTTCTACGACGGAAATATAAAGCGCCTCTTTATCAGTAAAATAGCGGTAAATATTGCCCAGACTTGTCCCGCTTCCGTCGGCAATATTTCTTATGCTGGCGTTTGAAAATCCGTGCGCGATGAACTCTTCTCTTGCCGATTGAAGAATTTTTTCTCTTACCTGTTCTTTTAAGTACTGCATTTTTACATTTACCTCTAAAACTAAATCTTAGTCTAGCATAAATTTATGCGCGGCGCAATACTTTTTTCGTTGGGGAATTTTTATTTGCTTACAGATTTATATTTAAGCCTTTAAATTTTAATAAGTAAAGGCGGCTAATATATACATTCAAGTAGCATTTTGTCCGCTAAAAGGGCAATAAATTCGCCGTTTGTAGGTTTTTCATTGTTATTGTAAACCTTTACGCCGAACAGACTGTTTAAATTTTCAATTTTTCCCCTGTTCCACGCAACTTCAATGGCGTGCCTTATGGCGCGTTCCACCTTGCTGCTCGTGGTGTCAAAGCGGCGGGCGATACCGGGATAAAGGCCCTTAGTAATGCTGTTTATTATGGAAGGGTTTTCCACCGCCAGCTTTATCCCCTCCCTTAAAAACTGATACCCTTTAATGTGAGCGGGAATGCCCACGGAAATAAAAATGTTGGCAAGCCTTTCGTCTATGGTGCGCACGCTTTCGCTCTTTTTTGGCGTAACGTACGTCTGCTTTTTGCCCGTTTGAAGGTTAATCGCCGAAAGCAGCGCCGAAGGCTCGCAAGGCTTAACAAGGTATTGACTTACGCCCAACTCGTAAGCTTTAAGCAAAAAAACTTCGCTCTTTAAGTCGGTAAGGACAATACAGCGGGGCGGATTGGGCAGTTCTTTAAGTCGGGTAATGAGCATAAAGCCGTCCATTTGCGGAATGACAAGTTCCGTTACAACTACTTCCGCACAACGGGTGTGTTGAAGTTCAAGCGCGCGCACGCCGTCTTCTACGGAATAGACAATTTCAATTTCATTGTTGTTTGATAGTGCGCCCGAAAGGGCGCCGTTGCCTACAAAACCTACTTTAATCATTTACAAACTCCTTATAATGTTAGATTTAAAAAAAGAATAGCACAGTTAGGGAACTTATTTTAGCAATATTTTGTAGAAATAGCAAGTATTTTGAACAAATATGTATAAAAAATACTTTGTTTTGTTCAAATATATTCTCTTATGTTGTTAAATAATGAAATTTAATTATTATTGCTCTATTAGGGCGGACAATCCGTTTTTTTGCAGGCGTATTTTACCGCCGTAAGCTTTGCCGGTAAAATAATCGGTATAATTGCCTTTAATCGTCAGCTCGCGCTCCTCCCTGCTTATGATAAAAAGGATTTTTTCACCTTTTGCTTCTCTTGTGTAAGCAAAAAGGCTCTCGCTATGCTCAATTAAGCGGTATTGCCCGCAAAACACTTCCTTATAGCCGCTCCGAAGTTTGCCCAGCTTTTTGTAAAACTCTATAAGTTCGCCGTCTTCTTGCCCCCACGGGTAGCACCTGCGGCAAAAGGGGTCGGAATAGCCCGAAAGCCCCGCCTCGTCGCCGTAAAACAGCGAAGGAAAACCTATCAGGGTGTATTGAAGCAGCGCCGCCATCTTTAAAAGGGGTTTTGCCCGCAAATAATCTCCGCCGTAAAGCACCTTTTCGGCGTAGCGCTCTTTATCGCTCCCCTCCATAACTTCGTCGTAAAGCGCCGTTACCGCGCGCGGCGTGTCGTGGGTGGAAATGATGTTCATAAGGTTATTTTGCGCTTCCTTGGGGTAGTTGTTTATAATGTTTTCCATTGTATTTTTAAGCCGCGAAGAATTGCCGTTGCGCACAAAGTCAAAAATAGCGTCCTTTAAGGGATAGTTCATGACGCCGTCAAGCTGTCCGCCCTCAAAATATTTTCTCCTTACGCCGTAACTTATTTTATTTGTGGCGTCCTCCCAGACTTCGCCTATTATAAAGGCATCGCTTTTTTCTTTTTTTGCGCTGTTGACAATTTTATTTAAAAACTCTTCTTCAATTTCGTCCACAACGTCAAGGCGGAAACCGCTTGCCCCCTCTTTAAGCCACTTTGAAACGATGCCCTTTTCCCCCGCGAAATATTCTTGCAGCGATAAGTTGTTAGCGTTATGCTTGGGAAGCGTTTTGATGCCCCACCAGCTTTTGTATCCGCCCTTTTCATCAAAATGAAACCAGCCGCGGTAAGGGCTGTTTTCATCAAAGGCGGAATATTTTCCGTATTTAAGCGCTCTGTTAAAATACTTGCCGTCGGCGCCGCTGTGGTTGAACACTCCGTCTAATATTACCTTTATGCCCCTTTTTTCACATTCGCCGCAAAGCAGTTTGAAATCTTGCAGCCCGCCAAAAGCTTGGTCAATTTTTTCGTAGTCGTAAGCGTCATATTTATGGTTGGAAAAAGCCTCAAAAATAGGGGAGAGATAAAGCATATTGACGCCAAGCGACGCGATATAGTCTAATTTTGAAATAATGCCTTTTAAGTCTCCGCCGAAAAAGTCGTTGCACAAAACTTCGCCGCCGACGGGTTTATAGTAAGGGTTTTGCCCCCATTGCCTTTTAATCTGCCCCTCTTTTAGAAAAACTTCGCCGCTGCCGTTGCAAAACCTGTCTATAAAAATGTGATACATTACGCCGCCGCGCGCCCAGCCGACTTCACGGTATTCCTTTTTGAAGCAAAGCAGCTGAAAAGGCGCGGGATTGTCGTAATACATTTTACAGCTTTGCCCCCCGCCCCTGCCGATATATGCTGCGGCATTGCCCCTTTTTAAACAAAAGCTGTACCAATAAAGACCTTTTTTTAGCGACAGCGTCACGGAAAAACGCGTGTATTCCCCATTGCCTGCGCCCTTTTCCATTAAAACTTGCCGCTCTTGCCCGCCCTCTTGCAGCAAAATTAAACTCACTTCGCCGGCAAGCCCGTTTAGGCAAAAAACGTTAAGCGTAAAGGGGCGGTCTTGCATAACGGCGCCGATTACGCTTTTAAACTTTTTATCAATAGGGTTGAATATAACAGTGCGCATAAATAATCTTTTAGTCCTTTGCCTGCCGTCCGTTTTATTTTTGGCTTTTTAAGCCCCAAATCTCGTCGGCGTATTGTTTAACCGCCCTGTCGGCGGAAAAAATCCCCGCGTTGGCAATGTTGGCTAAGCTCATTTTGTTCCACCTTGTTTTGTCCGCATAAGCTTCGTCAATAAGTTTGTGCGCGTTTATATAGCTGTTGAAATCGGCAAAGCACATGTAGGGGTCGGGTATATTGTCTTTAAGCAAGTAGTTAAACAGCACGGTAAAGTCATTGCCGCCAAAACCTTTTTTAATAAAATCCGCAGTGCGCCTGATGTTGTCAAAAGCGAAATAATATTCTACGCTGTTATAGCCGCGCGCCCAAAGCTCTTCCGCCTCCTTTGCGTCCATTCCGAAAATGAAAGCGTTGTCTTTGCCAGCCGCCCCGACAATTTCCACGTTCGCGCCGTCAAGTGTGCCGCAGGTAAGGGCGCCGTTAGCCATAAACTTCATATTTCCCGTGCCGCTTGCCTCTTTGCCCGCCAAAGAAATCTGCTGCGACACCTCACAAGAAGGCATGAGCGCTTCCGCGGCAGTTACAGAATAGTTTTCCAAAAAAGCGATTTTAAAAATCTGCGACGCCTCTTTATCGCTTTCAATATATTTGCCCAGCTGGTAAATAAGCCTTATCACCTCTTTGGCGTTATAGTAGCCGCTTGCCGCTTTTGCGCCGAAAATAAAGGTTTGGGGAAGGGGGTTTTTGTATTCCCCTTCTTTAAACGCTAAATAAAGGTGTATTATGCGCAGCGCGTTTAAAAGCTGCCTTTTGTATTCGTGAAGCCTTTTTACCTGGCAGTCAAAGCGCGAATAGGGGTTTAAGATAATCCCCTCTTTTTTGGCGAAAGCGCAAAAACGCTCTTTATTGTTCAACTTTATTTCTTCAAGCCTTTGTAAAACGCCCCCGTCCTCTTTATATTTTTCAAACTCTTTAAGGCGTGAAAAGTCCCTTTCGTAACCTTGCCCGACGGTATCTTTAAGCAAATTATCAAGGGCGGGATTAGATTGATTGAGCCACCGCCTCAGCGCGATTCCGTTTGTAATGTTGACAAATTTATCTCCCTGTGTTTTTTGGAAGGAAGAAAAAATGCTCTTTTTTAAAATCTCGGTATGCAGCTTTGACACGCCGTTTACCTTATGCGAACCCAAAACCGCCAAATTCGCCATTTTTACCTGTCCGTAAGCTAAGACTGAAAGTTCGCTTACTTGTTTCCAGTCGCCCGTTTGCTGCCAGACCTTTGCGCATTCGCGGCGGTTGATTTCCTTTACTATGTCGTAAATGCGCGGCAGCATACGCTGAAACATCTGCTCCTCCCACGTTTCCAAGGCTTCGCTTAAAACGGTGTGGTTGGTGTAAGAAAAGGTTTTTTGCGTTATTTCCCACGCCTCTTCCCATTCCATTCCCTGCCCGTCAAGCAAAAGCCGCATAAGTTCGGGAATAGCCAATACGGGGTGGGTGTCGTTAATATGGATTGCGACCTGACCGGCAAAATCTTTGAAGTTTTTGTTGCGCTTTAAATAGTCGCTTACAATGTCTTGCAGCGACGCAGAAACTAAAAAATACTGCTGTTTAAGCCTTAAAGACTTGCCCTGCAAGTTGTTGTCGGAAGGATATAACACCTTTGTGATAATTTCCGCTTCGGCGTTTTCTTGAAGAGCCTTTAAGTATTCGCCCTGCGAAAAAGCGTGCATGTCGAAACGGTGCTTGTTGCGCGCCGACCACAGCCGCAATACCGATACGGCGTCGCTTTGGTAGCCGCTTATCATAAGGTCAAAGGGCATAGCTTCCACTTCCTCGTAGTCGGTGTAAAGGGAGGTCATTTTGTCTTGCCCCCACAGCTCTTTGACGCTGCCTTTAAAACGGACGGAAACAGCTTTGTCGGGGCGTTGGGTAAGCCAAACCTCCCCTCCCGGAAGCCAGTTGTCGGGAAGCTCCGTTTGGTAGCCGTCAACCAGTTTTTGCTTGAAAATGCCGTATTCGTAAAGCAGGCAATGCCCCGTAGCGGGGTAATTTTGCGACGCCAAAGCGTCCATATAACAGGCGGCAAGCCTGCCAAGCCCGCCGTTGCCCAAACCCGCGTCGCTTTCCTGCTCGTAAATATCTTCTATGTCAAAACCCTCTTGCGCCAAGGCCTGCTTTGCCGTTTCAGCAAGTTCCAGGTTAAAGAGGTTGTTTTTTAAACTTCTGCCAAGCAAAAACTCCATTGAAAGGTAATGCAGCCGCTTTTGCCCTTCCGCTTTAAAAGCGTGGTTAAAAACTTTGCGCTTTGCTAATAGCTGCGATTTTACCACTCCCGCCAAAGCCGTATAAACTTGTTTGTCCGTCGCTTCGGCAAGGGAAACCGCATAGCTTTTGCAGAGATTTTCATCAATTTGTTCCGTTAATTGTTCTTTTGTCAAATTCATATAGTTATTTCCGTATATTGTTTTTGGTCGTTGCCCGTTAGGCGTTATGCAGCTTTTAGTCCTTTTTTACATAATATGCCCCGCTTAAAGGGGGAAGTGATATTACCGCTTTGCCATTTTCGCTTTTGATATATTTCAGCGAATTGGAAGCGGAAGTAATTACAAGTTCCCATTTTCCGTATGAAAGGGGCAGGATATAATTTTTTTTGTAGTCTTGCGAGGGGTTAAAAATGCAAAGCATTTGCTGTTTTGCGCTCTTTCTTATAAAAGCTATAACGCCCCCCTTGTCCTTTGCCTGAATAAAATCAAAGCAGCTTGCGTCAAAGTCGTTTTCATACAGCGCAGGGTTAGACAAATAGGCAAAGTTAAGCCTTTTTATAAAATTTTTGTGGCGGCGGTGGGAGGGGTAGTCTAAAAGCATCCAGTCAAGTTTGCCGTAAAAGCGCCACTCTATAAACTGCGCCAGTTCGTTGCCCATAAAGCTGAGTTTTTTGCCGGGAAAAGCGTATTGCAGCATAGAAAGAACCTTTAAGCTTAAAAACTTTTCATCGTAACTCCCCTGCTGTTTATCTATTAAAGATTTTTTGCCGTGCACCACTTCGTCGTGGGAAAGGGGCAGAATATACCTTTCGCTGAAAGCGTAAAAGGAGGGAAAGGTAAGCAAGTTGTAATTATCCGCCCTGTATTGGTAAGGCGTTTGAAAATACCCCAAAGTATCGTTCATCCACCCCATATTCCACTTGTATTTAAAGCCCAAACCCCCCTCGCTTTCGTTTTTTGTTATTCCGTAAAAGGAAGTGGACTCTTCCGCGGCAAGTATGCAATGGGGGAAACGCGCCTTAATTTCGCCGCATAAGTGCCTTAAAAAAGCTATCGCCTCCAAGTTTTCTTTGCCGCCCCATTGGTTAGGCTTCCATTCGCCCTCTTTTTTGCCGTAGTCAAGGTAAAGCATGCTGGCGACGGCGTCAACGCGTATTCCGTCAAAATGGAATTCGCTTAGCCAAAACAGCGCCGCCGAAATTAAAAAACTTACGACATAAGGTTTTGAATAGTCAAAAATATTGGTGCCCCATTGGTCGTGCCCCCTCTTGGTTTCTTCCTCGCTCTCGTATAAATAACTGCCGTCAAAACGGGAAAGCCCGAAGTCGTCGCGGCAAAAATGAGCGGGGACAAAATCAATTATGGCGCCTATGCCTTGCAGGTGCAGGTAGTTTATAAGATAACGCAGTCCGTCGGGGTCGCCGTAGCGCGAGGTGGGGGAAAAATATCCCGTTACCTGATACCCCCAAGAGTCGTCTAACGGATATTCGCACAGCGGCATAAACTCAACGTGCGTATAACCCATGCTTTTGGCGTATTTGGCTATTTTGGGCGCAAGCTCTTTGTATCCGTATTCGCCGCCCTCTTTTTTGCGCTTCCAGCTGCCCAAATGCATTTCGTAAATATTTAAAGGTTTGTCAAAAAGTTCTTGCCTGTTTGAAGTGTATTCGCCGTCGCTCCAACTAAAACCGCTTGAAAAAATTACTGAATTAGTCTTTCCCCTCGTTTGCGAAAGCCGCGCGAAAGGGTCGGCTTTATATATTTTTTCACCAAAAGGAGTATATATCACAAATTTATACTGCTGTAAGGGGCGCGCGCGGAAAACTCCGCTCCAAACGCCGCTTTCACCCTTCAAAAGAACGCCCTCCTCTTCCCGCCAGCCGTTAAAATCGCCTATTACGCTTACGCTTTTGGCATTCGGCGCATATAAAGAAAAGCGGAAGAAGTCATCTTCCGCAGGCAACGCTCCTAAAGAGTCGTATAGGTTACAGATAATTTTATCCTGCGTCATTTATTTCGTCGTTTTCCCGCGTAAGTTTTTGCAGTTTTAAGGCGTTTTCGTTGGAAAGGGTCTTTGCCGAAAGCAAAACCCCCGCCTCTCCTTTTTCCTTTTCTTCAAAGAAAGCAAGCAGGGTCTGCATACTAATTATAACCTTACCTTCTTCCCTTGTCCACAATTTGTCCATAAGCGTTTTTTGCTCTTTTGGCAAAACTGCGGAATTAGGAACTGCATTTTTGTTTTTTTCGCTTTCATTACTTATTTGCCTTAAATCCGTTATGTAAAGAAAAATCCTTTCATTTGGAAAAAACTTTGCGGTTTTGCCGTTTTTTGCGTTCTTTTTTTCAATTTTTTCCGTTATGGATTTCGCGCAAAAAATATTTGGATTATCGCTTAAAATCCCATCTTGGCAGCTTTTATCCAAAAGGAAGCGCTGTTCACCGTTTCCCTCAAAGATTGCCGACAGGAAGTTTTTAGGCGTTTTGACAAAAAATCCGTTCCCGCCTTTTGTGTCCTTTGCCGAAAAACCTCTTTTGCCCGCCGTGCTTAGCTTTTCGTTGCCGTCAAAGTTATAAGTAAGGTAAGTTAAGTCAAAAAGTTCGCCTGACCGCGCAAATAAAGCGCGGTAATAGTCAACGGTTTTTTCCTTTTTGCAGTCAAAAACGGCATAGTAATTTTCAAGCGGTTTCTTTCTTTTTATTCCTTCTTTTAAAAAACGCAAATCTAAAAGCTCTTGGTTTATCCAGGCGTCGGCGCTGTCAAGAGGACAATACAGCGGCGTTTCGCCTATTATTTTTACGCCCCTTTTATCGGCGTCGGCTAAAAAATCTTTCCATTGCTTTGAAAAAAGGTATTGCTCAAAGCGGTAAAACTCTATTTTTTCCTCGTATTTTTGCAGCGCTTTTTCAATTTGTCCCTTTTCCCTTTCCGCCAAACATTTTTCCCATAAATACCAGGGGGCAAAACCGTTTTCTTCTTTTAACGTCATAAAAAGCGCGTAGCCGTCAAGCCAGCTTTTATTTTTTTCGCAAAAGGAATAAAACTCCGTGATATTTGGCTGCGCGAAAAAATTGTAATAGGCTTTTTTGATTATTTCCTTCTTGCGCTTTATAATAAACTCTTCTTGTTGCGTTAACCCGCTTTTAATTTGCTTGCCCTTATTGGGTTTTTCCTCAGACTTTTCCTCTTTGATTGTTTGGGCATTTTTATCTTGACCGCTGTTATTTAAAGAAACAAGTTTGTCCTCTTCTTTAATAAGCCCCTCTTCCCAAAGCTTATAATCGTCAATAAGCAAAAAACTGCCGCCAAATAAACTTAGCAAAGCGCCCTCTTTTTCAAATGCATAGGGATGACCTACCTGCCAATAGCTTTGACCCGCCTTTGACAAAAACCTCAAAAAATCCCTTGCGGCATCGCCTAAATGCCCTTTGCCGCAACGGGAGGGAAGAGAATATAACGGCAATATTACTCCGCTTTCTTTCATTTAAATTGCAAAGGATAGGGCGATAAGCCACATTCCGCTGAAATATGAGGCGCTGTTGCTTACAAGCAGCGGCGATTTTTTACTTTTGAACATATACAAAATTAAAAGGTAGTCGGAAAGGGTAAACAAAAGGCATCCCGAGGACAACAAATATCCGCCCGCGGAGCCTAGCGATATAAGGCAAATCAAAGCAAGCGAGCCCATAAGCGTTACGCCGGCAACGTAAATATTGGTTATAAAGGTAATTTTTCCAAAACTAATAAAACCTTTATGCTGTAATATAAGCGCGGCGGCAATAATTAAAACGCCGAAAAATATGCCCCACAACGTGTTTAGCGGCTCTATTTTTGCTTGCGACAAAGTGATTATCATTGCCGCCGACAAAAAACACGCGCCGACAAAAAAACAGCAGGCTCCCCTTACGGTATTTTTTTGGCTTGTAACTAAAAGGATATCCCCGGCGGCGTTAAAAAACAAAGCTGCCATAATCAACGCTTGCAAATAGCCGCTGTAATAAAGCGCAAAGTTTAGCGCCGCAAAGGCAAGATATAAAAAAGCCATTAAACTTTTAACTACTATGCGCGCCTTTTTAAGAGGTCTGACTTCAATAAAAAAGTAGAAAAAGAGCAGGCAAGCATAAAGAACGCTTAAAATAACGGCAAATTCTGTGTAATGCGCCAAAACGGACTTCCTCCTTTTTTTATTTAAAAATTATACCATATAAGGCGGTATTTTTCAAAGGTAAAAGCTTAAAAGCAAAAACTTTTCCAAAAAAACGGTTTTTGACAATGATTTTAAAACAAGCGCAACTAAATCAAAGTTTATAGTAATGCAAACCAAACAAGAAGTTAAATAAAAGCCACGGACTGCCGCTGTTTCGCCCCCGCTACTGCAATAAAAAAATAATTAAGGTCAAAAAAAGGGTAAAAAGTTTTACCCTTTTTCTAATGTTAGGTTTTTCACGCATCAACGCGGTAATTGTTTGAGAAGTTTAAAAGCTTAACAGTTTTTTAACCTCAGCAAAGGCATTAACGCATTTGTCAATGTCTTCTTTGGTATGCGCGGCGCTAAGCTGCACCCTTATGCGCGCTTTGCCCTCTGGCACAACGGGATAATAAAAACCTATCACGTATATGCCGCGCTTTAACATTTCTTCCGCCGCTTTTTGCGCGAGCGCCGCGTCATAAAGCATTACGGGGACAATAGCATGCCCCTTCCCCGCAAGTTCAAAGCCTTTTTGCTCCATACTTTGCCTGAAATACTTTGCATTATCCATAACTTTTTTGCATAGCGAATTGTCGTTTTTTAAGATTTTAAGCACTTCAAGCGTCGCATATGCTATGGCGGGAGATAAGGTGTTGCTGAATAAATATGGTCTGCTGCGCTGCCTTAAAAGGGATATAATTTCTTTTTTGCCGCTTGTAAAGCCGCCGCTTGCGCCCCCTAATGCTTTGCCCAAAGTTGAGGTGACTATGTCAACCCTGCCCATTACGCCGTTGTATTCGTGGGTGCCCTTGCCCCCTTCGCCTACAAAGCCCGTAGCGTGAGAGTCGTCTACCACCACCAAACAGTCATATTTTTCTGCGAGGTCGCAAATCCCCTTTAAGTTGGCTATAATTCCGTCCATAGAAAACACGCCGTCGGTAACGATTATTTTTTGACGCGCGCCTTTTTCAACCGCTTCCTTAATCTTTTCTTCAAGGCTTGCCATATCGTTGTTTTTATAGCGCAGCCTTAAAGCCTTTGAAAGCCTTACGCCGTCAATTATACTGGCGTGGTTTAGTTCGTCTGAAATAATGGCGTCCTCTTCCGTCGTAATGGTTTCAAAAAGCCCGCCGTTAGCGTCAAAGCAGGAGGAATACAAAATGGTGTCCTCCGTTTGCAAAAAGCCGCTTATCTCTTTTTCAAGCTCTTTGTGGACTTGCTGCGTTCCGCAAATAAAGCGCACCGAACTCATACCGAAACCGTATATGTCGTAACTGCGTTTTGCCGCGGCAATAATCCTTTTGTCGTCGCAAAGCCCCAAATAGTTGTTGGCGCAAAAGTTGAGCACGCCTTTTGCCGCAGTTGTGTCTATTATATTGCTTTGGGGGGTGGTGATTATCCGTTCCTCCTTCCAAAGCTTTTTTTCCTTAATTTCCGCTAAAACGTCTGAAATTACTTCCTTACTTTTTTTAAACAAACTTTTTTACCTCCATAATTTTGCCCTATCGCTTAGATATTTTTATATTTCTTTTTGGAAAAATACCGCTATTATCTTGCTTTTTTTGACGGAAAAGCGGTTTTTGAGCGCGTTTAGTTTCCTCAATGCGGTGGGATTTTCAATATTTTAAGCCCTGCGCCCCAGATTTCCATTTCCGCCTTTATAAAGTTTTGCGGCGCTTTTATTGTATATTTGCCAAAAATCAAGGTAAGCGCGTTGCTATTTTTCCCAGTTTAAAATAACCTTTCCGCATTGACCCTTTTCCATAAGCTCAAAACCCTTTAAGTAATCTTTGTAGCCGAAGCGGTGGGTAATGACGCTTGAAATGTCAAGCCCGCTTTTAAGCATTGCCGTCATTTTATTCCAAGTCTCAAAGATTTTTCTTCCGTAAATGCCTTTTAAGTTAAGGCTGCCGAAAACTACCTTATTCCAGTCAATTTTGGCGTCGCTGTTTTGAATGCCTAAAAGCGCTATATTGCCCCCCATCATCATATTTTCCAGCATTTCGGAAAAAGCCCTGCCGTTGCCCGACATTTCCAGCCCCACGTCAAAGCCCTCCCCCATGCCTATGCGCTTTTGCACGTCTTTGATTCTCTCTTTGCCTGTGTCAATTACATGCGCGCGGCGAAGCACCTTTTTGGCTAAGTCCAGCCTATAAGGATTGACGTCCGTTAAAACTATATTTTTTGCGCCCGCAAATTCGCACACGGCGGCGGTCATAATGCCTATTGAGCCGGCGCCCGTTATCAACACGTTTTCGCCTACAAGGCTATATGCAAGCGCGGTGTGGGTAGCGTTTCCGAAGGGGTCAAATATTGAATAAAGCTCGGGGTTTATCTCGGGGTCGGTAAGCCAAAGGTTTGACAAAGGTATAGCGGCGTATTCCGCGAAAATGCCCTGCCTGTTTACCCCTATGCCCGTGGTGTTGGGGCAAAGGTGTCTTTTCCCTTCAAGGCAGTTTTTGCAATGTCCGCAGGTAATATGCCCTTCGGCGCAGACGACGTCGCCTGCCTTGAACTTACCGCCGTTTCCTTTAATCTCGGCAATTTCTCCCACAAACTCGTGCCCTATTACCATGGGAAGTTTTAAAGTATTCGCGGTCCATTCGTCATACATGTAAATATGCAAATCGGTGCCGCAAATCGCCGTCTTTTTTATTTTTACAAGCGCTTCGCCCTCTTTTATTTGGGGTATTTCCACCCTTTCAAGTTCAAGCCCCTTTTGGGGAAACCTTTTGACAAGCGCGTCCATTTTTGACATAAAACCTTTGCCTCCAAGAAAAATTTACCCTTTGATTTTAACACAAAGCAACGCTATTATCAATACGCGCTGTGTGAAAAACCTCTAAAAAGTTAGGAAAGATTTTTTCTTTTATGTTCCTTAAAAAGCAAATGGTTATCGGCTGGCTAATTTTTTGATTATTAAAAAAGCCTGCAAGTTTGCTGCAACCTGTCTTTTATTAAAGCAATTCTGAATTTTTGGTATTTCTCGCCTATTACGCAAAAATCTTTGTCGGGCAAATCTCACTCTATACTTTAAAGGAAATTGTCTTCCGACTTTTGCCTTATTGACTTATATCCTTTGTCTGTTCTGCAATCTATCCGTAATTTTTGAGTTTTGCTTTATTAAAAAACTGCCGCGTAAAACGGCAGTCTTTTTGTTGCATAAAATCGGCTGTAATTTAAATTAAAATAATTATTAGCTTATTTTGTTAATAAATTTGGCAAGCCTTTCTAAGCCTTCGGTAATATTTTCCTTGTTGGTGGCGTAGGAAAGCCTTAAAAAGTTGGGCGCGCCGAAATCGTCGCAGGGAATTGTAACGACGTAAAACTGTTCAAGCAAAAGGTTTGCAAAGGACACCGCACCTTCAATCTTTTTGCCATCAACACTTTTGCCGAAGGTGTCGGAAACGTCTATCATCACATAAAACGCGCCCTTTGGCTTAACGGCTTTAATGTGCTTAATTGAAGAAAGTTTTTCAAGCATAAGCTGCCGCCTTTGGTCAAAGACGTCGCGCATATCGTTTATAAAGCCCTGTTCGCCGCTTAAAGCCGCCGCGCTCGCGTATTGGGCAGATGAGTTGGGGTTGCTTGTCTGGTGCGATTGAAGCCCCGCCATAAGGCTTGCGGACTTATTGTCGGGACAGGCGCAGTAGCCTATTCTCCACCCCGTCATAGCATAAGCTTTGCTCATTCCGTTGACAATTATCGTTCTGTCGTAAAGCCCTAATTGCGCAACGGAATAGTGCTTGTTTCCCTCATAGACAAGCTTTTCGTAAATCTCGTCGCTTATTACCCAAATGTTTGGATAATCTTTGAGCACGGCTACAATCTCTTCAAGCCGCTCTTTGCTGTATACCGCGCCCGTAGGATTGTTTGGGGAATTAAGCAGCAAAACCTTGGTTTTGGGCGTTATGGCCTTTCTTAAATCTTCCGCTTTCATAATAAAGCCGCTTTGGGGCGAACAATTGACAAAGACGCATTTGCCGCCGCACATTGCCACAAGCTCGGGATAAGTAAGCCAGTAAGGGGCGGGAATTATAACTTCGTCCCCCTCTTCCACCAAAATCTGCATGCAGTTATATAAAGAGTGCTTGGCGCCGTTGCTTACCACAATCTGCTTTTCGCCGTATGTCAAGCCGTTGTCCTTTAATAGTTTTTGGCATATTGCTTTTTTAAGCAGCGGAGTGCCGCTTGCGGCGGTATATTTGGTATGCCCCAAATCCAGGGCTTTTTTGCCCGCCTCAACGATGCTTTGGGGCGTGTTAAAGTCGGGTTCCCCCACGCCGAAAGTAATGACGGGAACGCCTTTTTCCTTTAACTCGGCGGTTTTTGCCGTAAGGGCAAGGGTAAGGCTGGGCGAAACGCTGCGCGCTCTTTTTGTAAATTCCATTTTTTCTGTTACCTCGTAAATATTTTTATATTGTTATTTGTGTGCCCGATTGTCCGCTTAACGCTTTTGCGGAGTTTTCAAGTGAGGCTATAACGGCGGGCTTTTTGCTTCGCTTTACAAAACTTAAAGCCGCTTCAACTTTGGGCAGCATGCTTCCCTTTCCGAACTGCCCCTGCTTGATATATTCTTCCGCCTGCTTAACTGTCAAAGCGTCAAGCGCCTTTTGGTTTGGTTTGCCGTAGTTTATATAAACTTTGTCTACGGCTGTTAAAACTACAAACCTGTCGGCGTCAAGCAAACTCGCAACCAATGCGCTGGCGTAGTCTTTGTCAATTACCGCGTCAACCCCTACGTATTCGCCTTCTTTTTCAACTACCGGTATGCCGCCGCCCCCTACCGTTATTACCACAAAGCCTTCTTTTACAAGCTTTGCAACCCCTTCTTTTTCCACAATGTCAACGGGCTTGGGTGAAGCCACCACCCGCCTGAACCCTTTGTTTTCTATCTCCCTCATGACGTAACCTTTTTGGCGCGCAAGCTCTTGCGCCGCTTCTTTTTGGTAAAACGCCCCTATGGGTTTTGTGGGGTTATCAAAAGCGGGGTCGCTTTGGTCAACTACCACCTGCGTAATTATACTTAGCGCCCTTTTATTGATGCCGCGTTTGCGCATTTCTTTATCTAGCGCGCTTTGAAGGTGGTATCCTATATATCCTTGGCTCATAGCGCCGCATTCGGGAAAAGGCATTTGCGGGGAATTTTCCTCAACGCCGTTGGCAAGGGAAAACGCAAGATTTATCATACCCACCTGCGGACCGTTGCCGTGGGTAACCACCACGCTGTGTCCCTGCTCAATCATATCCACTATTGAGGACGCCGTCAGCTTTACAAGTTCTTTTTGTTCTTGGGGGTTGTTGCCCAAAGCGTTTCCCCCTAATGCCACTACAAGCCTCATACTCTTTTTCGCGGTTCCCCGATTGTCGCCACCATAACGGCTTTTATGGTGTGCATGCGGTTTTCAGCCTCGTCAAAAGCTTTGCAGTTGGGGCTTTTGAACACTTCGTCGGAAACCTCCATTTCTTTTAACCCGTATTTTTCGTAAACTTCCATTGCCGCGCTTGTATTGAGGTCGTGGAAAGCGGGCAGGCAGTGAAGAAAAATAACGTCGGGGTTGTTTGTCATATCCATCATTTTCTTTGTTACGCGGTATTTTTCTAAAAGGGCGATACGGGAAGCAAACTGCGCCTCTTCGCCCATAGACACCCAAACGTCGGTATAAAGCACGTCGGCGCCTTTAACGTTTGCCATATCTTCCGTTAAGGTTATGCTGCCCCCCGTCTGTTTGCATAAAACGCGCATTTTGGCGACAAGTTCTTCCGCGGGGAAAAGACTTTTGGGCGCTAACGCCACAAAGTGCATACCCATTTTAGCGCAGCCTATCATCAAGCTGTTGCCCATATTGTTTCTGGCGTCGCCGCAGTAAACAAACTTTATTTGTTCAAAGGGTTTTTTAACGTGTTCTCTTATTGTCAAAAGGTCGGCTAGCACCTGCGTGGGGTGATACATATCCGTCAGTCCGTTCCAAACGGGAACGCCGGAATAACGCGCAAGCTGTTCTACGACCGACTGCTCAAAGCCGCGGTATTCAATTCCGTCGTAAAAACGCCCCAAAACCTTTGCGGTATCTTCAAGCGACTCTTTTTTGCCCATTTGGCTGTTTGTCAAAAAGGTAACGCAGCCCCCTTCGTCCATAGCCGCCACCTCAAAGGCGCAGCGGGTGCGGGTGCTTGTCTTGTCAAAAAGCAGCACGATGTTTCTGCCCACAAGGCTGCTTCCCACTATGCCGTTATGCTTTTTTTCTTTCAGCTCGCCCGCTAAGTCCAAAAGATACTTTATCTCTTGGGGCGTATAGTCAAGCAGAGTAAGCAAGCTTCTTCCCTTCAAATCAATAGTCATAAAAACTCCTTTTTTTGTCCCGAATCTGCGATTTTTCGGAAAATATTTTTCAACCCCTAAAAAATCTGCAATGTTTCGGGCATTTTTTGTGTCCTATAAAACGCGGTTTTAAAAAATCTTTTTCCTGTAAAACCAGTCAATTTCCATTATAACAAATAACATTTATTTTGCAATATTAGCGGCAAAACTTTCTTGCGATTTTGTGCGGCGCGTTAAGGTATTTTTAGCGCCGCGTCATTTTTCTTTTTTATATACAACATTTGTCCCCAACGCAAGATGAAGAAAAGTATTAACAAAATCTTCACCTTTTATTTAGGTTTTGCTATTGCAAGGCTTGTCAAAATATGAGATACTGTTTGCTGTATAAAACCAATAAAAAGGAGAACTCAAATGGCAAAAAACGGTTTTTCGCTTATCAAAAAGGAAGCGATAAAAGAAATCAACGGCACGGGCTACTATTACCGCCACGACAAAACGGGCGCTAACCTTCTTCATTTGGAGTGCGCCGACACCAACAAGGTCTTTGCGGTGGGCTTTAAGACCCCCGTTACAGACGGCACGGGCGTCCCCCACATAATTGAACACAGCACTTTGTGCGGAAGCGAAAAATATCCCGTCAAAGAGCCTTTTGTTGAGCTTTTAAAGGGAAGCCTCAATACTTTCTTAAACGCCTTTACGGGTTCCGACATTACCTTTTACCCTTTCGCGTCGGCAAACGAGCAAGACTATATGAATATTTTGGACATATATCTTGACGCGGTGTTTTATCCCAATATTTATAAGCACAAGGAAATATTTTTGCAGGAAGGCTGGCACTACCATTTGGAAAATGAAAACGACCCCCTAACGATAAACGGCGTAGTGTATAACGAAATGAAAGGCGCTTATTCTTCACCCCAAAGGGTAATTGAGCAAACGCTTTTAACGGCGCTTTACAAGCATTGCTACAACCACAGTTCGGGCGGCGACCCTGAGGAAATCCCCAACCTCACATACGAAGATTTTAAGGCTTTTCACAGCAAGTTTTACCACCCCAGCAACTCCTGTTTCTTCCTTTATGGCAACGTGGACTTTGACAGGGTTACAAAACACATTGAAAAAGAATACCTTTGCAAGTTTACGGCGCAAAAGGTTGAGGGGGAAGTGGTTCCCACCCCATCCTCAAAACAGCCCGTCAAGTTTGAGGGCGCTTACGCCTTGGGCGAAAACGAAGATGAAAAGGACAAAAATTACATGTCCTTAGGCTACGTCGTAAGCGAGGGCGCCTCGCCCGAATTAAACTTTTCCTTAAAAATATTAAGCGATATTTTGCTTAACACCGAGGCAAGCCCTTTAAAACCTTTGCTTATAGGTCAGGGGATTTGCGCCGATGCGCGCGCAAGCTACGAAAAAGAACTTGCGCAGCCTTTACTTATAATAAACCTCACCAACGTAAAAGACGGCAAACTTGAAGAGGCGGCAAAGCTTATAAGCGAAAAGCTTGCAAGTTTAGTTAAAGAGGGAATAGACAAAAAACTTATTGAAGCCTGCCTAAACAAAGAAGAGTTTGTTTTAAGGGAAGCAAATGTGCACGGATACCCTAAGGGATTGCTTTACGGAATGGACTGCCTCTCGCAGTGGCGCTACGGAAACGACGTTTTCGCCCCCTTAAAGTTTGAGCCTATGATAGAGAAACTAAGGGTTGAAAGCAAGGGCAGTTATTTTGAAAAGCTTATTGAAAAATACATGCTTAAAAATACCCACAGCGCGACGGTGGTTTTAAAACCCCAAAAAGGACTTACAGAGGGCAAAAATAAGGCGCTGGAAGAAAAACTTGCGGCATACAAAAAGAGCCTTTCAAAGGAAGAAATAGAAAAAATCATGGCGGAAACCAAGGCTTTAATGGCGCGCCAGTCCGCCCCCGACACCGAAGAGGGACTAAACACCATACCCCTGCTTTCTGTAAACGATATCGAGCGCGAGGGAAAAACGCCGCTTTCCTGTGAAAGCAAGCTGCACGGCGTGCCCTTTTTGCACTACGACGTATTTTCTTCGGGCATAGCTTACGCAAACCTGCTTTTTGACGCTTCTTTCGTTAAGGAAGAGGAACTGCCCTATTTGGGGCTTTTAGCGGAGCTTTTAACCAAACTCGGCACAAAAAAATACGGCTACGAAGAATTAAGCAAAGAGATAATGATAAATACGGGGGAAATGAAAGCTTCCTGCCAAAGCTACGGCAGCGTTAAAAACGACGAGGCGCACCGTCCCTTTTTGGAATTCAAGTTTAAGATGACTAAGGCAAAGGCAAATGAGGCGCTTGAACTTGCAAAAGAAGTGGTTACTTCAACAAACTTTGACGACAGCGGCAGAATTGCGCAAATACTTTATATGGCTCAGGCGCGCGGTCAGATGTATATGGCTCAGGCGGGTCACTATATTTCAATGTACCGCGTGGGAAGCTACTACTCCAACGGCATGAAGTTCTTTGAAAGCGCTAACCTTTACACCTACTTTGACTTTGTCAAAAAGGCTATCGCAAACTATCAAAACCAAAGCGGAGCAATTATTGAAAAGGTAAAGGAACTTGCCGCAAAACTTTTCACAAAGGCAAACTTAACTGTTGCTTTAACGGGTTCGGTAGAAGAACTTTCGGCTATAAGCGACGGGGTTTTGGCTTTGACTTCAAAGCTTGCGGAGGGCAAAAAACTTCCCGCAGCCAAATACGCGCTTAAAGTTAAAAACGAAGCTTTCGTAACCGCGGGCAACGTGCAATATGCCGCGCAGGGCTATTCCACGCTTAAATTGGGTTATAAATACAAAGGTCAAATGGCGGTGCTTGACAAAATACTTTCCACCGACTATTTATGGAACAAAATACGCGTTCAGGGGGGCGCATACGGCGCTCTGCTTAACCTTTCACGCACCCAAATGATATTTATTTCTTACCGCGACCCCAAGCTTGCTGAAACTTACCAAACTTACAGAAATATTGTGGAATATCTGAAAAATTTCAACTGTTCCGACAGGGAACTCAACAAATATTTGATAGGCACTTTCCAAGACCTTGATATGCCCATGCAGCCCGAACAAGAGGGTGTTAAGGCTTTATCAAATTACCTGTGCGGAATAAGCAAAGAAGAAATGGCAAAAGCGAGAAAAGAAGTATTTGCCTGCACCAAGGAAGACATACGCTCCTTTGCGCCTATGGTAAAAGAAGTGCTTGAACAAAACTGCATATCGGCGGTAGGCAGCCAAGGCAAAATCAAAGAGGACGAGAAACTGTTTGACAGCGTATTGTAAAAATCATTATATTTAGTATAAAAAAAGGGGCTTACACAAGTCCCTTTTTTCTTATGTATTTTGCGCTAAAAAGCAAAGTTTTGACGCAATTTTATAAAGTTTTTTTAGTTCGACTATATAACTATGCTAACTACATTTTTGTTTTCTTTGGAAACGTTGACAAGTTCAAGCCCCTTGTAGTATTTCAGCTCTTTTAACAGTATTTTATAAAGCGCGTAAATCTCTTTTTTGTCGAAAGGAAGTTCTTTTTCTACCTTTACCTTTACATTGCCCCACATAATGCCGAAGGCGATTTTATTTGACGCCAAAAATAACGGGATATTTAGCTTTATGTCTTTTTTTCCCTCTTTTTCCGCTTTTACTAAAATTTTCATATTACTCCACGCATATTTTTACAGTGTCTCCGTCGGCGCTTGTTATGTTTACGATTTCCCCCAGCATACCGCTTTCCACGCAGTTAAAAACCTCGCCGAAATCCACGTTGCCAAGCTTTTCCCCCACGGAGGGTATCTTCATTCCCGTATTTACCGCAGTTCTTACAAACTGGTAGGGAAGCTGTATTTTTACATTGTCGCCGTCGTTTGAGACTACGACTATTTTAATCATGAGTTTTCTTAGTTCCTTTGAAGTAAGGCGGTTAATTTGTTCCTCCGCCGCGCTCTCGTTTTTATTTCTTCCCAAAAGCTCGTCTATGGTAATGCCGAAAATGTCCGCTAAAAGGGGCAGGGCCGTAATGTCGGGGGAGGTAACGCCCTTCTCCCATTTGCTTACCGACTGGGGAGTTATCCCCATTTTTTCCGCCAATTGTTCTTGCGTGTAGTTCATTTCTTTTCTCAGCCTTGCTATTCTTTCGCCTAAACTTTCCATAAATATTCTCCTTAATTTTTCTTGTTTACGCTACTATTATATTTTTTATTCAACCAAAAAGCAATAACGTGCATTGAGATTTTGTAACGCAAAGGTTGAATTAGGCTCGCCTGACGCGCTACTTTTAAAAAATTAGGGGTAACGCAGAAGTTGGAAACGCTCTATTGAGATAATAACGACGGGCGCTGCCTTACAAACGGGTTGGTATTGCAGCAAGACAATGGGGCTCCTTTCTTACGCCGGCTTATACGAAGAATAAAAGGGTGAGTTTTTACCCATATCACTGCATTAAAGAGCGGTATAAGAAAAAGGAACGGAAAACCGTTCCTTTTTCTTATAGTATTTTAATTGTTCTGTCTTCTGCTGATTATTTAAGACCTTAGATTAACATAGAAAAACTCGGCTTGGGTTCAGCAACCGTAGATTGTAGGAGTTTTATCTCTTGCTGAATTGAGGAGCTTTACGGGCTTTGTGCAAGCCGTACTTTTTACGTTCCTTCATACGCGGGTCGCGTGTTAAAAATCCCGCTTTTTTGAGGGCGTCTTTGTCTTCTCCCGCAATTACCAGCGCTCTTGCGATGCCGTGCCTTATAGCTCCCGCCTGACCGGTAGTACCGCCGCCGGTAACATTTACCGCTACGTCGTATTTGCCAGTAGTGTTAGTGGTCTCTAAGGGCTGGCGCACAATATATTTTAATGTGTCAAGGGGCAGGTAATCGTCAATTTTTCTTTTGTTGATGGTTATTTCGCCGCTGCCGTTAGGAAGCAAGCGCACGCGGGCGACAGCCGACTTACGTCTTCCCGTTCCCAAAAATTGCGTCTTTTTCTTTAATATAACTTTTGCCATTTAATTTTCCCCCCTTAATCGGCAAGCGTCAAAGCGATAGGCTTTTGCGCCTCTTGCTTATGTTCCGCACCTTTATATACGCGAAGCTTTTTGAGCATTTGACTTCCCAAAGGTCCTTTGGGGAGCATTCCCTTAACGGCTTTTAATACTACGAAGTCGCTTCTTTTTTCCATCATGACGGAATAAGGGGTTTCGCGCATATTGCCGGGTTTGCCCGAGTGGGTTCTAAAATACTTGTCTTCAAGCTTGTTGCCCGTAAGCACCACTTTGTCGGAGTTGATTACGATAACGTGGTCGCCCGTATCAACGTTGGGGGTAAATTGCGGTTTGTTTTTGCCGCGCAGAATTGACGCGACTCCGCTGGCAAGTCTGCCTAATACCAAACCGTCGGCGTCAATGACATACCATTTGCGCTCAACCGTTTCAGCTTTTGCCATAAAAGATTTCATATAATTTTTTCCTTATTTAAGTTTTTTTGCCGTTCACGACGAATATATCTTCCAAGTGGAGGCGGAAAACGCGGAGCAGAGCTTAAAATGCCCCGCCATATATTCACAGCCCTATTATTCTATACAAAGGCGCATTTGTTGTCAAGCGAAAAGGTTAAAAATGCTCTTTTGCCCGCGCCTGTTTTTTAACGCCCAAAGCAGTCCAATACAGATTATCAGCCAATTTTTTAACCGCGCTTTTTTTGGGCATTTAATTGAAAGGAAGTTTAACAAACAAAGAACTTAAAGCGAAAATATACCGTCATTTCTTTAAGTTTGCTTTGCAAAAAACCTTATTGTTTTCTAAGGAGCGAAAAATGCCGAAAACATTCGGCATTTCACAAGAGTTTGCAAACTCTTTGCGTTTAATTAAGCTTGCGCGTTTATCTAGCTGCCGCATTTGAAAAACCGGCAATCAATTTTTACAAAACCGCTTTTTAAGAGGACTTAGCCGCTTCATCCATAACGCTTTTAAGCAGCGACGGATAGTCCGTCATTATGCCGTCCGCGCCTATTTCAATAAGGTAGCGCATATCGTCGGCGTTGTTTATAGTCCAAAACTGCACTGCAATGTTATGCCTGTGGGCGGTTTGCACAAAGGCGCGGGTTGCTACCTTAATGGGTCCTTGCGACATGGGCACTTGCATTATGGAAACGGGATAGTTATAAAAGGTGTCAAGCAAAAACCAGCTGGGAATCAAAAACTCCACCACGCCGTTTTGAGCGGGGGAAAACAAAAAGTTTTTGCCCTCTTTTTTAAGCTGCACCTCTTTTTTGAAAACCTCCTCGTGAAAAGAACCTATTACGACTCTGTCGCTTGCGCCCTTAGCCTCAATTATTTCAATTAACTTTTCAAGCGCGGCAAGCCCCGCCTCACCCTCTTGCTTTATTTCCACGCTTATGAGGTTACCGGGGAAAGCGTCAATAAGCTCTTCTACCGTAGTAACCAAGAACTTGCTTTCGTGCCGCGCGTGTATTCCCGACGGATAACTTACGTCAAGGGGAGTTTTTGTTATATCGGCAACGGGGGCTGACGAACCCGTTTTAAAAAGCGACAGCTCGTAAGTTCTGTTTCCGCCGCTGTCTAAAATGTAATTGCCGCTACTGTCTTTTAACGCCTTGTTGGCATAACCGAAATCAACCTCGTTTGACACCAAATCGGCGTAAGTCCAGTCGTATATTTCACCTGTAACATTTGTGGTGCGGTCAAGCCTGTTGTCGTGGCACAAAATTAAGACGCCGTCTTTTGTCATATTGGCGTCGCTTTCCATTACGACGCCGCTGTTTATGCTGTAAGCGTTATAAAAAGCTTCAAGGGTATTTTCGGGCATCTCTCCCCTGCCGCCGCGGTGTGCGACAAGATAAACGCCGCCGTCATAGGATCTGAACGGATTTTGACCGCCGTGGCTGTCGTGGCGCGGAACCAGGGCGAACAAGCTCCAAACTAACACGACGCAAGCGATAATAACTAAGGCTTTTTGCCACTTTTTAAGCTTTACAGTCATATATTTTTCCTCCAATTATTTGTGTTTTTTCATATGTCCATTTTTTTATATTTTTGATACCAGTCGGATTTAATAATTATATTGCTTTTTGCCTTAACGGGTTTACGTTTAATGGCGGATTTTGTATTTAATTGCCTTTTTTGCTACCCGCTTTACATTAAAACAAATATTTTGCAATCGGCGCCTTGATTTTAATCCTTTGTTTTAACCCTGTTATCCCTTATTTTGTTAAGAACAATCCGCGAATATTTGCGTGAAAACGCTTTGAACCCCGCTTCCAACGCGGGCATTTGGTTTTATTTTGCAATACAAGCTTTGCGGAACGGGTAATATTCTTTTTTCTTCTTTTGGCGTTTTTTGCCTTTGGCTTCTGCCGCTTTCGGCTTTAATTTTCTCTTTTTAAATATTTAGCCTGTCAAGCGCCTTTGACTTTAACAGCGCAAAAACGATTACGCCGTTATAAAAGGTATTTACAAGCTGGAAGGGCAACCTCCCCCCCAAATAAACCCAAAATGTTTTTGAGCTTGAAGAATACATAACCCAAAGCGCGTAGGTATTTAAAAAAGAGGTGCAAACGACTGTGCAAATTACCAGCGCAATGATAAGCTTTACCGTCAAATCAAGATTTTTTATTTTAAAAATCAGCGCGGGTATAAGTCCTAAAAGAGTGCTTGACAAAAGTATTAGTGGGTTTATTTCCCCTTTTGGCGCGACAAAACAACCGATAAGGTCGCCCAAAAACGCTACTATTGCCGCCGGCAGAATACCCAAATACGCCGCCGCCATAAAACAAACAACATATACAAAGGAAAGATAATTGCTTGTAAACAATTTTATAGAAAAAATGTTTGCCAAAACGTTAAGCGCCGTAAAAAGCGCCGTATAAACAAGTTTTTTTGTAGAAAACATATAGACCTCCCCGCAAAGGAAAGTCCGTAAGCTAATAAAGACAAGTTTTTATATCTTGCCGAATTGATGCAACGGACGCGAGGCATCACCGCAAGGAAGTTTTTCCTTTTCGTTGGCGGACAACTTCCCATTCCGCCACACTTAACGCGATGCTTCTACTTTGCAGAGCTATTATAGCATTTTTACTGCATCATTTCAATATTTATAAAAATAAAAGATTAATTTACCATAAATATTTAAACATTGCTTGCTACTCTTCAAATGCTACAAGCAAGTACTTAAGTTAATTAGTTTACTAATAGCTTAAAAACTAATATAATAATATATTACATAGTATTTTGAGTTTACGTTAAGAAATTATATGTGTTGACTTTATAAGGGGGCTTGTGTTAGTATATAAGATAATTTCTTATTCATAAAAAAGGGGGTATTCTGCATGCCAGTATTTAGACTTGGTGAAATGTTTTGCGGACCTGGTGGCATTGCCTACGGCGCTATAACTGCCGATATAGGAAACCCTGATTTTCGTATTATACATAAATGGGCAATAGATTATGACCGGGATACTTGCGACACTTACGCTAATAATATTGCAAACGGTTCTCATAAAAATGTCCATTGCGCTGATGTCCGTACGTTTGATTTTAATAACCTTGAAGGTATTAACGCTTTTGCATTTGGCTTCCCTTGTAATGATTTTAGCATTGTCGGCGAACAAAAGGGTATGAATGGCGTATATGGCTCTCTGTACTCTTATGGTATAGCCGCATTAAAAAAATATCAGCCACAATGGTTTCTTGCCGAAAACGTCGGCGGGCTTCGCAACGCGAATGACGGAAAAGCTTTTGAAACAATTCTTCAAGAAATGCGTGACGCGAATTATAACATTACGCCACATTTATATAAATTTGAAGAATATGGAATACCACAAGCACGCCATAGAATAATTATCATCGGTATTAGAAAAGATTTGCAACTTGAATATAGAGTTCCGTCAACCGCAAAGTATATAGGAGTTGATATTTCTTGCCGTACTGCAATAGAAGTTCCGCCTATTTTAGCAGATGCAAATAATAACGAATTGACTGCGCAATCAAAGACAGTTATTGAGCGATTAAAATATATAAAGCCTGGTGAAAATGCTTTTACCGCTAATTTGCCAGAAGAGTTGCGTCTTAATGTCAACGGCGCGAAGATCAGTCAGATTTACAAACGCCTCGACCCTTCAAAGCCCGCTTATACTGTCACAGGAAGTGGTGGCGGTGGCACTCACATTTATCATTGGAGCGAAAATCGTGCTTTAACTAATCGTGAACGGGCACGTTTGCAGACTTTCCCTGATACATATATTTTTAGCGGTTCAAAAGAAAGTGTGCGCAAACAAATAGGCATGGCAGTTCCTTGCGATATAGCAAGAATAATATTTGAAGCAATATTAAAAACCTTTGCTGGGATTAGTTACGAATGGATTTCTTCTAACATTAGCGAGTAGGTGACGGATGATATACACGAATGGTTTTCTAAACCGTGTTTTATTTGAGCCCATAGAACAAGGGGCAAGCAAACTAAAAATTATATCGGGTTATGCAAGTCCTTCTATGGCTTCTTGGCATATAACTGAAATTGCCGAACGCCATAGACACCCTATTGAAATTGCATTGATTGTAGGGATGTGCAATTTTGATGGACTTTCAACGGTAACACATGAAGGCTTCAAAACAGTTATGAATGATCGCCGAATTGTCACTACAAATAATTCATCTTTCAGTTGTCAATATGTTGTTGAGGGCCCACCCGTCCATTCAAAAATATATATTTGGGAACGAAACGGCATACCTTTTTCCGCTTTTTTAGGCTCGGTAAACTATTCTCAGGTTGCTTTTTCACGCGCGCGTCGTGAAATAATACAAGAATGTGATCCTACTCAGGCATTGAATTATTTTAATTCTATTGAAGCAAACAGTATGTATTGTATACATGCCGACATTGAAGAGCATATTCAGATTTCACGTACAAGAGATTATACTGCTGGAGTTGATTCAATTCTTGCACCGTTAACAAGCGAAAACACACTAAGGCTTTCACTTCTTGACCATAACGGCAATATGCACACAAAGGCTGGTCTTAATTGGGGGCAACGTCCAGGAAGAAACCCAAATCAGGCATACATATCCTTGCCCTCTCACCAAGCCCGCTCTGGTTTTTTTCCGCTCAATAATCGGCATTTTTCAGTTTTGACAGACGATAACATAAATTTGATTCTGCGTGTTGAACAAGGTGGTGATAAGGCGATAACAACGCCACTAAATAACGCACATATAGGCGAATACTTTCGCAATAGGCTAGGCTTGCCTAATGGTATGTTTGTAACCAAACAACATTTGCTCAACTATGGACGCACCGACGTTGAGTTTATTAAGATTGATGATGAGCAATATTTTATGAACTTTTCAAATACACAATAAGGTCAATATAAATTCCTATTAATTAGATTAGTAGATTTTATTATTTAAAGCGGCGGAAAACTTCCGCCGCTTTAAATAAATTGTTGAACTTTACCCGCGCGTTTTATTAACAACATTAACAAAAACCGCGCGTTTCGCTTTCGTTTTTTAAGCCTGCTGCAAAATAACAAATGCTTTAATTTTGCCTTGACTTCATTTAAACTGTTATTAAACTATTCAAAGCGCAAAAACAAAGACTTATTTTACACAATGCCCTGCGCCATCATAGCGGCGGCAACCTTGTCAAAGCCCGCGATGTTTGCGCCTGCAACTAGGTTATAATCCAAATCGTAATCTTGCGTAGCCTTTAAGATTTGAGCGTGGATATTTTTCATAATACCCTTTAACTTTTCGTCAACTTCTTCGGCAGCCCATGAAAGGCGCGCGCTGTTTTGGCTCATTTCAAGACCGCTTGTAGCTACGCCGCCGGCGTTAACCGCCTTGCTGGGGCATACCAAAACGCCGTTGTCTTGCAAATATTCAAGCGCTTCGTTGGTGGTGGGCATATTGGAAACTTCGTTCAAATACTTAATTCCCTTAGCTACTATTGCCTTAGCGTCTTCAATGCGTATTTCGTTTTGCGTAGCGCAGGGCATATATACGTCTGCGTCCACATTGCCCCAAGGCTTTTTGCCTGCTATAAATTCCACTTCGGGGAACTTGTCTTTAAACTCGCTGACCTTGTTGCGTCTCCAACCGTTCATAACGGGCATAAAGTCAATCATTTCTTTGTTTAAGCCGTTTTTGACAAACACGTATCCGTCGGGACCCGATATGCATACGACTTTGCCGCCAAGTTCGGTAATCTTTGACGCCGCGCCCCAGGCAACGTTGCCAAAGCCCGACAGAGCAAATCTCATGCCCTTAATGTTAAGATTGAGGTGCTTTAATACTTCTACAAAGAAATATGTAGCGCCGTAGCCGGTAGCTTCGGGACGTATTAAACTTCCGCCGTATTCAAGCCCCTTGCCCGTTAAAACGCCGTTTTCGTAACGGTTTACTATTCTCTTGTATTGTCCGAACAGATAGCCTATTTCCCTTGCGCCTACGCCTATGTCGCCCGCGGGCACGTCAATGTCGGCGCCTATATGCCTGTATAATTCCGTCATAAAGCTTTGGCAAAAACGCATAACCTCGGCGTCGCTTTTTCCTTGCGGGTCAAAGTCGCTGCCGCCTTTGCCGCCGCCCATGGGAAGGGACGTTAAACTGTTTTTGAGCGTTTGTTCAAAAGCCAAAAACTTCATGATTGACAGGTTTACGCTTGGATGAAAACGCAGACCTCCCTTGTAGGGTCCTATCGCGCCATTGAACTGAACTCTGTATCCCTTGTTGACGCAAACGTTGCCGTTGTCGTCCACCCAAGGAACGCGGAACATAATAACTCTTTCGGGTTCTACAAATCTTTCAAGCAGACCCGCTTTTTCGTATTGGGGGCGTTTTTCAAACACAGGCGCTAGGGAATGAAGGACTTCCGCTGCCGTTTGGTGAAACTCAGGCTCGTTTGGGTTGCGCCTGATAAGATCTTCCAGTACTCTTTCTACATACTTGGACATAGCTACACTTTTCTCCTTTATTTGACGGTTCCTACCGTTTTAAGTTTTATTTTTGCCCCTTAAAGGGCAACATTATTGTAACACCCAAAAGTGCAAAAGTAAACATTAAAGGCAAATTAAAAGGCAAAACTTTTATCTTTTGAGCAAAGATTTTTTTGCTGAAATTAAAAGGCGGCGGCGCCCTTTAAAAAGGCGAGGGTTTTTAGCGGCGCCAAAAACCGACAGCTAAAATGTTTTTAAAAATTACCAAAAAAAGACAATTTTTCTTTAACAAAACGGCGCCTTGATTAGCCCGCGCTATTGATTTAATTTACTTAACGTAGTAAAATAATGCTAAGTCAAATACTTGGGAGGTATTTTATGAAAGATTACAAAGAACCTCATTTGCTTGAACTTGAAAACAGTTTCGGCAACTGGTGGGAGGGGGACAAATTCCCCGCTCCTAAAATGACTAACGAGCTTTATCCCTACGACAAGCTGTTTTCCCCCGTAGAGGTTGGCGGCGTTACGGTAAAAAACCGCATCGTAATGGCGCCTATGGGCAACATTTCTATGTGTGAAGAAACGGGCAAGCCGTCGCGCCAAATGATTGCCTACTTTGAGGAACGCGCCAAAGGGGGCGCGGGGCTTATCACTACGGGACTTGTGCCCATCAGCTACGGCATTGACAGCTCAATAATTGAGTTGGGCAAGCTTGTATATTTCCCCCGAATTGACAGAAGCAGAACGGTATTTGCCGGCTGGCGCGATCTTACCTCCGCCTGCCACAGCCACGGCAGCAAAATCTTTTTACAGCTTACGGCGGGGCTTGGCAGGGTGGGCAACCCCCAATGCTTAATTACGCAGCTTAAACTCCCCGTTTCGGCAAGCTGGAACCCCTCTTTTTATATTCCCCAAATACCCTGCCGCCCGATATCCGACGGCGAGGGCAAAAAAATAGTCAAACGTTTCGGTCAGGGCGCCGCCGACGGAAAAGCCTGCAACTTTGACGGCGTGTATCTGCACGGGCACGAAGGTTATCTGCTTGAACAAATGACAAACACCGCCTTTAACAGAAGAAGTTTAGGGCGTTACAGCGACTGGCAGCGCTTCGGAATAGAGTCCGTTGAAGAAATAAGAAAGCGCACGGGCGACCGCTACCCCATAATGTACCGCATTGACTTGTCTTTAATGCTCAACGAAACTTACGGCGACAAAATGAAGAAGGAAAAGTCGCTTAAAAAGTTCCGCAAGGGCAGGACAATTGAACAAACGCTTGACTATATGGCTAACCTTGTTAAAGCGGGCGTGGATATTTTTGACGTGGACTTGGGCTGCTACGACAACTGGTGGCTTCCCCACCCGCCTAGCGGAATGCCTTCGGGGTGCTTCCTTTCAATAAGCGAAACTGTCAAAAAATATTTTAAAGAACACAACGTTAAATCTAACTTGGGCAAAGAAGTCCCGATAGTGGCGGTGGGCAAGCTTGGCTACCCCGACCTTGCGGAAAAGGCTCTAAGAGAAGAAAAGGCCGACATGGTTATGCTTGGACGCCCCCTCCTTACCGACCCCGAATGGCCCAACAAGGCTTACAGAGGCGACTGCAAGGACATACGCCCCTGCATAGGCTGCCAGCTTGGCTGCATCAACGAATTTGTGGAGGGCGGGCATCCCCAATGCGCCGTAAACGCGCGTTGCAGCTTTGAGCTTGAACTGCCCGAAATTACAACCCCCGACTTGGTATCTAAAAAGGTTGCTATTATCGGCGCGGGTCCGGCGGGGCTTAACGCCGCGGAAGTTATGGTTAAGCGCGGCTATTTTGTGGACGTTTACGAAAAAAACGGCTATATAGGAGGCTACGCGCATACGGGCGGCATACCCAAAATCAAATACGAAGTAGCCAACTATGTGGACTATCTAAAACACCTTACTGAAAAGTGGAGCGAACAAGGCAAGTTTAACCTCTACCTAAATACGGCGGCGGACGAAAAGACCCTTAAAGACAAAGGCTACGACATCATAATGGTGGCGGGCGGCTCAACGCAGGTAACGCCCAAAGTTGAAGGCATTGATAACAAAAACGTAGTGTTTGCCACCGACCTTTTAGAAAACCCCAAATTGGCGGAGGGCAAACAAAATATTTTGGTTGTAGGCGGCGGCGACGTCGGCTGCGAAACGGCGTATTTTATGAAATACGAGCATAACAAAAACGTAACAGTAATAGATATACTTCCCCAGTTTATGCCCCGCTCCTGCACCGCAAACAGAGCGCACCTTTTGCACTATCTAGAAAAAGCCGGCGTGGATATGCTTAACTGCACAAAGCTTGTGAAAATAAGCGGAGGCAAAGCGGTTATTTCTCAAAACGTCCATAAAAACGTGCCCGACCCCCTTGTAACGTGGCACCCCATTTTGCCTGAAAACATTCATAACCCCTTAGCTCCCAAGGTGGGCGAACAGTTTACGGAAAAAGAAATTGACTGTGACTTAGCGGTATTGGCGGTGGGAAACAGACCAAACGACAAGCTTTACTACAACATTTTAAACGCCCATATAGCCAAAGAGGTATATAACATAGGCGACAGCTTCGTGCCAGGGCACATGCACGCCGCCATAAAGAGCGCTTACCGCAGGGCGAGAAATATTTAAGGGAGGCAAAAAAACTATGTCCGCAATGAAATTAACGCAAGAGGAATTAGATATTTTAGAGGGCAAGCAGGGGGAGGTAATGGCAAAAATTTTAAAAACCCTTGTAATGTTCGGCGAAGCGATGGGCGCTACCGACTTTGTCCCCGTCAACAACTGCGGCCACCTTGTAACTTCTTTCGGGCTTAAAATGATTACGCCCGTTTACAGCATAATGGAGCAGCTTAATAAGGCGGGTATAAAGGCGCCCTACGGCTTTACCGCAGACCCCCGCCCCATAGACTACAAAAACGTAAAGGCTAACGTTTTGGAAAAACTTGTGTTCAGCAAATTTATGTACAGCAAGCAAAACGAATACGAAAAGCAGCTGCTTGAAGCGGGTCTTAAAGACAAAGACGCCTTTACCTGCACCTGCTATTTAGACGAAGTGGGCAACAAGCCCAAAAAAGGCGAGGCGATAGGCTGGGCGGAAAGCAGCGCGGTAGTGTTTGCCAACTCAGTTTTAGGCGCGCGCTGCAACAGAAACAGCGGCATGATTGACTTGTTTCAGTCGGTGTCGTGCAGGGCGCTAAATTACGGCTTTATGAAAGAGGAAAACCGCAAGGCAACGTGGATAATTGAAGTCAAAACCACCAAAAAGCCCGAAGCGCAGATACTCGGTTCCGCCATAGGCATGAAGGTCGTTGAGGAAGTCCCCTACGTCATAGGGCTTGACAAATGGATAGGGAGCGAAATTAATGACGGCACCATTTCATATTTAAAAGACTTCGGCGCCGCAACGGCAAGCAACGGCGCGGTGGGTTTGTTCCATATTGACAACCTAACGCCCGAAGCAAAAGAACAAGGCAAAGCGCTAATAAAAGAAAACGCCAAAAAATATGTCATTGACGACGCGGAATTGGAACGCGTTTATAATTCCTACCCTGTAATGTGGAAAAACAAGGACGCTAAGCCAAAGCTTTGCTTTATCGGCTGCCCCCACGCTACTTTGACGCAGCTTAACTGGTGGACGGAAGAAATAGGCAAGGCTCTTCAAGCAAGCGGCAAGAAAAAAGTAACGGTAAGGACGGTTATAACCACCTCTCCCGCCGTCGCGAAAGTCTTTATTCAAAGCGAAAACTACAAAAAGCTAGTAAGCTACGGCGTAAAACTGAGCAATATATGCCCCTTAATGTATACCAATAACCCATTGGAAAAGAGCAAGCCCATAATAACGAGCAGCAACAAGCTGCGCACTTATTCCAACGCAAAATATCAAAAAGACAGCGATATTTTGCAAGCTATCACGCGTTAAGGAGGAAAGCAAAATGAAAGAATTTAAGGGCAGACCCTTAACGGGGGGAGAATTTAAAGGGGAAGCGGTAGTTTCGCGCTACGGCTTCAATACTTTGGCAAGTTTGCAAAAAAGCGCAATGAAGGGACAACCCATAGTTTGTTCCGACCAAAACAACCCCGATTTATACGGCAAGCCCATGACGGGCAAGGCTTTTTGCCTGCCCACTACAATAGGCAGCACGACGGGGGGCATGATACTTCAAACTTCCTGTCAAATGGGAATCAACTTCGGCGCAATGCTTTTTTCCAAAGAGGCGGACAGCCTTGCTTTGGCGGGACTTATTTTGGCAAAGGTTTGGGAGGAGCGCTATATCGTGGGCGTTGACAATCTTGGCGACGATTTTTTGGAATACGTAAAAGACGGCATGACAATTACCGTAAAAGAAGACGGAACGGTAATAGTTGAATAGCTAACTTATTATTTAAGCCTTTTAGGCGGCTTTAAAAAGCGTCAAAGCAAAGGATGGTTTTTTAAAGGACCTATAAAGGCGAAGCTTAAATAACGCCATAAACAAAAAGCGGGCGTTAAAACTTTAAACACGGGACGCTTATTTAACCACCTCGCTTAAAAAGCAAAACAACGCGCAGACAGGCAAAAAGTGCTAACAGGCGGGGCAAAGCAAAACAGCTTAACAAAAAGCCGCAAGCAAAACTTGCGGCTTTTAGTTTTGCTTCTTTTTGTGTTTAATGTTATTTTTTGCTAAAACAGATGCGCGGCGACAAACGCTTTGCTGCAATTAAAACGCAGGTTTCTTCCTTTAATCTTGCCATAATATCTTTTTTGAGAGTTTTTTTACCCCCTTTATTGAAAGCAAAAGTCAAATATGCTATCATTTTTATGTTAAATATTTCATTTTAGGAGGCAAAAATGTCAAAATACATAGCGGAACCTTTCCGCATCAAATCGGTAGAGCCCATTAAAATTTTAACGCGCGGACAAAGGGAACAAAAAATAGAGCAGGCGCACTATAACGTATTTAACTTGTCCTCCGCCGACGTTTATATTGACCTTTTAACGGACAGCGGCACAAACGCCATGAGTTCCGACCAATGGTCGGGCATCATGCGCGGGGACGAATCTTACGCCGGCGCCAGCAGCTACTACAAACTTTTAGAAGCGGGACGCGACATCTTCGGCTACTCTTTTATTCAGCCCGTCCATCAGGGGCGCGCGGCGGAAAAAGTATTGATGCCGGTATTTTTAAGCGGGGGCACTTACGCGGTGTCAAATATGTTTTTTGATACAACGCGGGCGCACGTTGAGCTTGCGGGCGCGCGCGCCATTGACTGCGTAGTCCAAGCGGCATTAAATCCAAAAGAAAGAGCGCCCTTTAAGGGCAATATGGACGTAGCCCGCCTTGAAAATGTGTTAAAAGAAAAGGGCAAAGCTGTCCGTTTAATTGTAATGACTATAACCAACAACAGCGCGGGCGGACAGCCTGTTTCTATGCAAAACCTCAGAGAAACCAGGGCTGTTGCGGAAAAATATGGTATTCCCCTTTGCATTGACGCGGCGCGCTACGCGGAAAACGCCTATTTTATCAAGCGCGACGAAAAGGGTTACCAAAACAAGAGCATTAAGGAAATAGTCAAAGAAATGTTTTCCTACGCCGATATGTTCACAATGAGCGCCAAAAAAGACGCAATTTTGAATATGGGCGGAATGGTGGGCATAAAAGACGCAAACAATCCAGCGGTGCTTTCGGTAAAGGCAAACTGCATTAGTTACGAGGGTTTTACAACCTACGGCGGACTTGCGGGGCGCGATTTGGAAGCTTTCTCCATAGGGCTTTACGAGGGTATTGACGAGGACTACTTAAAATACCGCATCGGGCAGATGGAATATTTGGCGGGCAGGCTTGACGAGGCGGGCATAGCTTACCAGTCCCCCGCCGGCGGACACGGCTTGTTTATAGACGCGAGGGAAATGTTTCCCCAAATACCCTATTACGAGTTCCCCGCGCAGCTTTTAACAATTGAGCTATACAAAGAGGCGGGCATACGCGGCTGCGACATAGGCAGCTATATGCTAGGCAACGACCCCGATACGGGAAAACAGTTGAAAGCTCAGTTTGAGTTTATGCGCTTGGCAATTCCCCGCCGCGTTTATACGCAGTCGCACCTTGACGTCATCGCCGACGCTTTAATTGAAATAAAGAAAAAGAGCGCAAGCTACAAGCACGGGCTTAGAATTACTTGGGAACCCAAGATATTGCGCCATTTCCAGGCGAGCTTGGAGCAAATTAAGTAATTTGCCCAAGTTCCTAATTTGGCGGCAATGTGGCTTTAAAATAGATTTTTAAAGGCAAAAAGGCGGCATGAGCAAATTAGACTTTTGTCTGGCGCCCATAATAAAACTAAAAGCCGTTAAGGATTTAATGCTAACCGCATAAAAACGTAAAAAACCAAAAACGGTAAAACATAAAGCTATACCCCAAATTAACTCCGACATAAGCAAATACCCGTATATCCATATAAAGCCGCCTTTAACAGGGCGGCTTTTGCTGTTTAAAATATTTTATAGGCGTTGATAAAATTACGCAATATCGGCGCAACGCTTTTTTAATTTGCTTTCAAAAATACCTTTCGCGCTTACCGTTATTTTTCTTCGGGGTTATTCAAACCCTAAAATGATTATGCCCGCGACGGCTACGGCGATAGCGAGGTAGTGTTTAACGGAAAGTTTTTCCTTTAAAAATATCCTGCTCCACACAATGGACAAAACGCAGTAAGCGGAAATTATGGGCGCCGCCACAACTGCGTTTGCGCCTATTGCAAACACATAAGCAAACTGCCCGCCCGTTTCAAAAAGGGCTGCTATGCCTTTGGGCGCGTCGGCTTTGACAATTATTTTTTCCTTTTTTATAATCAAAACGACGAGCGCCGCCGCCGCCATAAGCGCAAAGGTAAGTTCGTATGCGACGTTTGCGGTAGTTTCTTCCAATGTCTGCAAAATATAAGCGTCAGCAAAAGTGCCCAAGGCGTCCAAAAGCAGGTAAAGCAGGGGAAACAGAAGCGCTATAAAACTTTTGGCATACTTGATATTTGAGCTTTTTTGACGCAGTTCCTTTAATTCCTCGCTTTCAAAGCTTTGCACGAACCCTAAGGCGGTAACGCCTATGCACACCATTATCACCCCCGCAGCCTGCAAAGGAGTAAGGGTTTGCTTTAAAAATATAAAACAAAGCAGCGCCGCCAAAGCCCCCGAACTGTTGCATATGGGGGAAGACACCGAAAGCTCAATGTAGCGCAAGCCCACATAACCTAAAACCATTGAAACTATATACAACAAACTTGCGGGAAGGTAGGCAATCAAATCGGCTATGCCGAAAGGGACCTTGTTTACAGTAAGTTCGTAAAGGGCGTGAAGCCCCATAACCAATCCTACCGCCAAAACCATTTTCCAGTGGCTTTGTCTGTCGTCGGGACGGCTGCCGATTTTTGAAAAAAGGTCGGACCCGCTCCAACAAAGCAGCGCTATTAAAGCGTAAAAATACCACATGAGTTTTTCCCTCCCTCAAACAATAAAAATTATATATTAAAAAGCTTTTATAAGGCAACCAAAAATTTGCTTCTGTTGACAGCGGTAAGGCAAATAGGTTAGAATAAATCAAAAAACAGCGCAAATAAACTGCCGCTCAAAAGAAAACAGAAAAAACATATAAATAAAGGAAAAAAATTAAAGGGGCGTTAAAAAATTATGAAGATATTAGTTACGGGCTTTACCCCCTTTGACGGCGAGAAAATCAACCCCTCCCGCGAAGTCGTCAAACTGTTGCCAAATGAAATAGGCAGCGTAAAAATTGTAAAGGGGCTTTTAACTACGGCTTTCGGAAAAAGCTTAAAGGAACTTGAAGCTTTAATTAAAACGCATAACCCCGACGCGGTAATTTGCGTGGGGCAGGCGGGCGGGCGCGACTGCGTAAGCGTTGAAAAAGTTGCGGTAAACTACGCCCAGACAAGAGGCTACGACAATGAGGGCGTAATAAAAGACTGTGTTATTTCAAAAAACGGCAAGACCGCCTACTTTACCACTTTGCCCGTTGAGGAGATTTTAACGGCCGTAAACACCTACGGCATCGCCGCAAAGCAGTCTCTTTCGGCAGGGTCGTTCGTATGCAATTATATCATGTATCACGCGTTAAAAAGGGCGCAAAAGGATAGGTTTTTGGCGGGCTTTATCCATATCCCCTATTCAAAGGAACAAATTAAAGACAAGCCCAACGTTTTTTCAATGGAAATAAGCCAAGCGGCAAAAGCGATAGAAATTGCGGCGGAAGTTACGGCGCAATATTTAAAGGAAAATAGATAATCTTACGGCGTTTTACGCTTATATTTAGTTCAATCATAAAGCCTTTCAAACTGTAAGGGTAATTTATGTAATTTTTTAAGCATTTTAACGCCGATAACTTTTAACTAAACGCCTTTGCGTCTTAGGAATAACCGCCGTAAAACCTATCGCCGCTATTTATTATACTTACTTTTTACATTAAAACTTATCTTTGCGCCAAAATATTTCATTCGCGCAACACCGTTTGGGCTATTGATTATAATACTTTTTTTCTGCTTTTAAAGAATATTTATTCCTTATCGTAGGTAATTTTTAAATAATAATTGTAGCCCAATTTGGAGACTTGCTCTTGCAGCGCTTGGGTAACGTCATTGGGCGCAAGCTTGCATTCGTAGGGCAAAACGACGTCAAAAATCAAGTTGGCATGGGTGGAGGCAAAAACCGCCCTGAAATCGTGCATAGAAAGCCGGGGGTCAATTTGCTTTAAAAGCTCTTTTATTTTTTCCCTTAAAATGTTGACTTCTGCATTATCGCACACAACAGGGTCAAGGTGAACGACAAGAGAAATTTCAGGCATAAAATCAAACTCAATTTTGTCAATAATCTCGTGGCTTTCCAACACGGGTTTGTTTGCATCAACCTCAACATGGACGGAGGCGTAAAGCTTTCCGCCGTAGTCGTGCACCATCAGGTCGTGAACGCCCAAAACGCCTTGGTAAGAGAGGATTTTTTCTTTAATCTGCTTGACTTTTTCCTTTTCGGCGCCCTTGCCCATAAGGGAAGAAAAGGTGTCTTTAAGCACGCCGTAGCCTGAAAAAAGAATGAAAATTGCAACCGCAATAGTCATATAGGCGTCAAGTTCAATTTTTGCGTAATAAGAAATAAGCATTGATAGTATTATGACAAAGGTTGCCGCTACGTCTGCGATGCTGTCTGCGGCGGCGGCCTTTAAAATGGCTGAGTTTGTCCTTTTTGCGTTGGCACGGTTAAAAAAGAACATGAAAAGCTTAACCAAAACGCTTACCGAAAGCACCGCAAGGGTAATATATGAAAATTCAGTCTGAACGGGTGTTATAATTTTTTCCGCCGCCGACATAATCAGCTCAATGCCCAAAAAGAAAACGGAAAACGCCACAATCATAGCGGCAAGGTATTCCGCACGCGCATGCCCGAAAGGGTGTTCTTTGTCTGCGGGAATATTTGCGGCCCTTATGCCTACAAGCGACACTGCGTTATTTCCTAAATCGGCTAAATTGTTAAAGGCGTCGGCAACGACGGCCATACCGGAAAACGCAAGCCCTGCCGCAAGCTTTGCGGCAAAAAGCGCGGCGTTGCATATCAAAGAAACAACGACGGCGGTTACGCTGTAATAAGTTTTGCTTTTAACCTTTGCCATATCATTTATTTTAAGTCGTAAAACATGCCTTGTCAACGCTATACGCTAAACAACAAAGCTTAATCGGTTGCAAAAAAGCCGACGCTGTATTATATTAAAGACGATACACAACCCGCAAAATCTTGTAATTTGCTTATAGACCGCAAAAATATGCCGTAAAAAAATGAAATTTCTGCTAAGATTAGTAAAAACGGTGTGAAAAAACGGGCAATTTTTGAAAACGTTAAAAAAATTGAAATTGCCGTTTTAAGGCAAACGCAAGATAAAATTAAATGGAGCGCTTAAAAAATATGTTCCCGTAGTTCAATGGATAGAATGTCAGATTCCGATTCTGATGGTTGCAGGTTCGACTCCTGTCGGGAACGCCAAACGCCTACGGCGCGCAATTTATATAAGGGTTGCCTTTTTGGCGGCTCTTTTTTTTGTAGCTTATTTTCGCTTTATGCTTGCCGCGCTAAAACGGCATTAAACACCAGCTAAAAACAAAATGTTTTTATAGGCGTTCTTTTAGGACTTTATTTTTGCTAAACTTGATAATCCATAATGGGTTTTTTTATTTTTTGACATCTTTATAGATCATAATTATTGCATTTAAAACGATAAAAATATTTATTTTGCCGCCCTTTTTTTAAATATGTCAGGAGTAAAAACCGCTCTTTTTATAGGTTAAAACCGTATAAAAAAATACTGAAATAATATATTACATTTTGTAAAAATCAGTTGCATAAAATCAAAAGCGGGGTTATATTATAGGCAAGATGAAGCGGGGTATTTAACAAAGTAAATAAATCTTTACTAAATATTGTTTGTCTTTAAAAAGCAAAAGCAAGCTTTAAAAGACAACGCCAAATTTAAGAAGCGCTCAATATACCTAGCGCTTTTATTTCATCAAAAAATCAGGCAAATCACCTCAAAAAGAGGAAATAACATACTATAAAGAAGGGTTTATGATAGAACGGATAGTAAACAGAAAGGAAGTGGAAAAGTTTTTTCACAAGGTTGAAGACACTTTAATTTTAACTTACCTTGAAGGGGGTGTGGGCGTTTCTTACGCCGACAGCACGTCTTGCCCCTCGTCAGCGGCAATTTATGCCTGCAATCTTGCGTTTCTGGCGGGGGAGGCAAACGAGGAACTGGTAAAATTCGCGCAAGAAGCGGTGGGAAATTATATCATCTGCATGCCCTCCGACGAAAAATGGGATAAAATTGTAGAAAAGGTATACGGCGAACGCGCCAAAAAATATAAGTGCTACAAGTTTAAGCAGGATTATTCTTGTTTTGATAAAAAGCGCTTGGAAGAAATAGCCGCAAGCTTAGATGACAAATACCGAATTTTGCCCGTTGACGGGCAGGTTTATGAAAAAATTATTAGCTACGACTGGACGGAAGACTTGTGCAGAGGCTATGCAGACGCCGAGGAGTTTGAAAAAAAGGGCTTCGGCTTCGTCTTAACGGAAGGAGAAAAAATTATTGCCGGTTCGGCGTCTTTTTCAACTTGCGACCAAGGCGTAGAGGTTGGCGTAGACGTTCACCCCGACTATCGGGGAAAGGGTCTGTCAAAGATAGTCGCCGCAAAAATGGTGCTTGAAACGTTAAACAGGGGGCTGTGGCCTCACTGGGACGCCCACGGCGAAATATCGGCGGCTGTGGCGCAAAGTTTAGGATATGTTTTAGAAGACGTTTATTATTCTTACGAAATTCATATATAGTTTTCTTTTATTTTATTAAAAATGAGTTTGGGCAGAAAAACACAATACGCCCCTTACGGGGGAAGATAACCTAAGTTTTAAGATTTTAAAACTGTATTTATGCTGTTGGTTATTATCTGCAAACTATTGCATTGCATTTAAAAAACCGCTAAACTAATTACAAATTAAGTTTTGGAAGTAATTATTATGAACAAAGAGTTTTGTGTTGCATTAGAAAAGCTTGATAAACAGACGGTAAGTTTATTTACAGAACTAGACACGCTGTTGCATAAAAGTTTAACAGAGCAACCCGACGAAAAACTGTGGTCAAAACTGCCTATGTATTACATAGGAAACAGGTCTATAATTCTCGCGCCCTTTAACGGGCATGTCAATATTGTTTCAAACGCGGCAATATCTCACAAGACGGAAGTTTTCATAAATGCGGTTGCCTCCCACCGCGACCAATTGAAGGACTATAAAATCACGCCTAGGGGTATGCTACAAATATTTTGCGGTCAGGAGATTCCAAAGGAGCTTTTGGCAAAAATATTCCGCGAAACCTTCGGGCAAGAATAGCGCTTCTTATATATCAAACAGTTTTAATACGTCTTATATCGCCACCCGTTGTATAAAAAACTAAGGTGCAAACCGATTTTCTTTAAGCCGCTTGTTGTTGACTTAAAAAGGTTTTTTTGCTAGACTTTAAGCGTTAAAGGAGTAAAAAAGACTATGAGCAGGGCTGACGAGATTTTTATTTCCAATATAAAAGACATTTTGGACAACGGCGTGTGGGACAGCGGTTACAACGTGCGTCCGCGCTGGCAAGACGGCAGCGAAGCACATACCGTCAAGAGGTTTTGCCTTGTTAACAGATACGATTTAAGCGAGGAATTCCCCCTTTTGACGCTGCGCCGCATTTATTTAAAAAGCGCATTTGACGAGCTTTTATGGATTTGGCAAAAAAAGAGCAACAATATTAAAGACTTAAATTCTCACGTGTGGGACGCATGGGCGGACGAAAAGGGCAGCATAGGCAAAGCATACGGCTATCAGCTGGGCGTCAAGCACGATTATCCCCAAGGGAAGTTTGACCAAGTGGACAAAATGCTTTACGACTTAGTCCACAACCCCCGCTCGCGCAGGATTATGGCAAATATGTATGTCCACGCCGATTTAAGCGAAATGGCTCTTTATCCCTGCGCCTATTCTTTAACGCTTAACGTAACGGGAAACAAACTGAACGCGCTGTTAAACCAACGAAGCCAGGATATGGCGGTGGCAAATAACTGGAACGTGGCGCAATACGCCCTTCTGCTTACGATGTTTTCCAAAGTTTCGGGCTTTGAGGCGGGCGAACTTGTCCACGTTATAGCCGACGCGCATATTTATGACAGGCATATTGAAAAGGTAAAAGAACTCATTTCGCAGCCCTGCCACGACGCGCCAAAAGTAACGCTGCCCGATAAAAAGGACTTTTATGCCTTTACTGTAAGCGATTTAAAGTTAGAAAATTACAAATACAACGACTGGGATTACAAATTTGAGGTGGCGATATGAAACTAATAGTTGTGGTAGATAAAAACTGGGCGATAGGTTGTCAAAACGACTTGCTTTACGACCTGCCCTACGACTTGTCGGTCAATTTTAAGGGCAAAACGCTTAACAAGGTTATAGTCGTAGGCTCAAACACCTTAAAGTCCTTTTCTAAAAGCAAACCTTTAAAAAACCGCGTCAACGTAGTGCTTTGCAATACGGGGGAAGTTTTTGAAGGCTGCATAATGGCGCAAACGACAGAAGAACTTTTTGAAAAACTTTCGCTCTACAACGGCGACGACGTTTTTGTGTGCGGCGGCGCAAGCATATACAAGCTGCTTTACCCCTATTGCAGCGAAGCAATTATAACCAAGGTAGAAGCCCAAACGCCTGACGCCACCGCTTTTATGGTAAACCTTGACAAAGAAAAGGGTTGGAAGTTAAAGGAACAAAGCGCGCCTATGCTTGATAACGGCTATACCATTCGATTTTGCACTTACATAAACGAAAACCCTCTGCCTTACGGGAAGCGGGATAAATAGTTTTTTGCAAATTATTAGTAGATAATATTAAAGGCTTGAAAATATTTTCAAGCCTTTAATAGTTGCTAAATCGCTATTATTAGTTACTGTAATGCGCGCAGCCTTAAATCCTTAAAGCACTTTTTTGATCTAAATCACTTTCAAAAACTTTACGCATTTGCTTTTAAAAAGCCTTTCTCCTTACGCTTTGCCCTCGCTGCCCAAAACATTGACGATTTTGTGCATTACCATTTGCTTTACCGCCTCGCGCGCGGGGGCAAGGTATTGCCGGGGGTCAAAGTGTTCGGGGTGCTCTGCAAAGTGCTTTCTTATAGCCGCCGTAATTGCTAAACGTATGTCGCTGTCAATGTTTATTTTGCATACCGCTTTTGAAGCGGCTTTACGCAGCATTTCTTCGGGCACTCCCTGCGCGCCCTTCATATTTCCGCCGTAACGGTTGATTTCCTCTATAAAAGCTTGGGGAACGCTGCTTGCGCCGTGAAGCACAACGGGAAACTTAGGCAGCCTTTTGCCTACTTCGTCTAAAATGTCAAAGCGCAGTTTTGCTTCTCCTTTAAACTTATAAGCGCCGTGCGAAGTGCCTATGGAAATAGCCAGGCTGTCAACGCCCGTGCGCGTTACAAACTCCTCCACTTCCGCGGGATTGGTATAGTTGCCGTATTCGTTGGAAACATGCTCTTCTACGCCCGCCAATACTCCCAACTCGCCTTCCACCACAACGCCGCGTGCGTGCGCGTAGTCAACCACCTTTTTTGTTAAAGCTACGTTTTCCGCAAAAGGCAGGTGCGAGGCGTCTATCATTACCGAAGTAAAACCGTCCTCAACGCATTGCCTGCATATTTCAAAGCTGTCGCCGTGGTCTAAGTGCATACACACGGGAAGCCCGCTTTCGGCTATGCCTGCGTCAATCAACGCTTTTAAATAGCGCATATTGGCGTATTTGCGCGCGCCCATGCTGATTTGTAAAATCAGGGGGCTTTTAGTTTCTTGCCCCGCCGAAATTATGCCCTGGATTTGCTCCATATTGTTTACGTTAAAAGCGCCTATGGCGTAGCCGCCTTTATAGGCTTTTTCAAACATCTCTTTGCTTGTAACGAGTGCCATTATATATTACCCCTCCCTTATGATTATAATCTTTTGAAGCGTTTCCCGCTTTGCTAATGCTATTCATTTAATTGACAAAAAAGGCTTGTTGCATTTATTATTCTAATATAAAGAGAAAAAAAAGTAAACAATATTGATATATCGGAGGTTTATACAAAAATGGGAAAAGTAAAAATGGGAATTAACGGTTTCGGCAGAATAGGCAGACTTGTTTTGCGCGAATCGCTTAGCAGAGACAATATTGAAGTAGTGGCTATAAACGACCCCGGCTACACCGACTTGACATATTTGGCTTATGCTTTTAAGTATGACACCATTCACGGCGCTTTTAAAGGAGAGGTTAAGGCTGTTGAGGGCGGCGTGGAAATTAACGGAAGAAAGATTTACGTTTATAACGAAATGGACCCCGCCAACATTCCTTGGGGAAAACTCGGCGTTGACGTAGTGGCGGAGTCATCGGGCTTTTTTACGGCAATTGACAAAAACCAGGGGCACTTAGCGGGCGGGGCAAAAAAAGTAATCATTACCGCGCCTTCTTCCGACGCGCCTATGTTTGTTATGGGCGTAAACGAAAAGACCTACGCGGGGCAGGCGATTGTAAGCAACGCTTCCTGCACCACCAACTGCCTTGCGCCTTTGGCAAAGGTAATTAACGACAATTTCGGTATTAAAGACGGCTTGATGACTACCGTCCACAGCACCACTTCCACACAAAAAACCGTTGACAGCCCCAGCAAAAAAGACTGGCGCGGCGGCAGAGCGGCAAGCGCAAATATTATCCCCAGCAGCACGGGCGCGGCAAAGGCGGTAGGCAAGGTAATACCCCAGCTTAACGGAAAACTTACGGGAATGTCTTTTAGAGTGCCCACTTTAAACGTATCCGTAGTGGACCTGACTGTAAACCTTGAAAAACCCGCAACTTACGAAGAAATTAAAAAGGCGATTAAAAAGGCGAGCGAAAATGAGATGAAGGGGATTATCCGCTACACCGAAGAGCCTTTGGTTTCAAGCGACTTTATAGGCGAAAGGAACACCTGCATTTTTGACGCCGAAGCGGGCATACCCTTGACAAGCACTTTTGTAAAGCTCGTGGCTTGGTATGACAACGAAATGGGCTATTCCAGCAAAGTAGTTGACTTGGCGGTGCATATCTGCAAATAATCGCTAGTATTGGTAAAAAGCAAGACGGCATAGCTATTTAATCTTATTAAAGAGCTTTTCGGAACAAAAAGCCCAAAACGCAATTAAATTTAAAAAGTCCGATTTTTTCGGACTTTTTCTTTATCTCTTTCTTATATTTTTTGTCTTATTTGGTTAGGTTTACGCTTTTTATTTATTTTTGCTTTTATCAATTAAATCCGCAGCTTTATAATTATGTTTTATGCAAACTAAGCCTTGTAATTTACTGCTTTAATTTTACTGAGCAGTCAAAAAACCTAAACTTTTACCGCAAAAGCACGGCAACTTTAAAGCGGGAAAACTTTCATATTTGCTTATAGGCTATCTTGCTTTTGCGCTGTCTCTTTTACATAAAAGATTTGCTTGGGACCGGTGTCCTGCATCAATACGGAAGGGTCTTTAAACTTAACGGCGTAAAGGAAAGATATGTATAGGTCGCCGCTGCAACCGCCGATATGCATACCCAGCATAAAGGCGCAAAAAATCTTGTCAACGTCTGCCGCAAGCAAAAATATCGGGGCGGCAAAAAGTGGCAGAAATACCGTAAAAGGCGCAAGCAACGCAATAAGTGCCGCCTTGCGGTAAACAAAAATATCGGGCACGCCGCAATAGGCGACTGTTAAAGTCATTCCAAATTTAAGCTTTTGCTTAGTTAAAAGCTTATATGCCGCGCCGTGGACAAGCTCATGCAACACTATGTAACCAAAAAGTATGACAAAATATATTGCAAGGCGCAGAAAATATTTGGCGTCAAGCGTCATATCTTCCATAATATTTTGCGGCTTTAAAATAAGCACCGTTGCGCCCACAATAATTGCCGTAACCAAAAGCGCAATAAGATTTAATATTATTCCGAGTTTTTTGCTTCCCGCGTCAATGACCTTGGCTTGTTTGTAGCCGCTTGGCAATGTATATTCAAAATGCTTCATAACTTTTCCCTAACAAACATATTTTTAGCTTTTTTAAGCGCTTTCCAGCTGGCGCGCGTCATTTCGTAGTCAACCGAGCTTTGCAATTCCCCCATTTGGTCTTGCCAGCAGTTGATGTTTTCGCGCAGTTTGGTAAAACCCAGCTTTTCATAGACATGCTGCGCGCGAAGGTTTTTCTTGTTGGTGTCAAGGATAATTTTGTTTATTGAAACGATGCCGTTAACTTTTTTATCGGTAAACAAAAAATCAATGAACATTTTAAGCAGCTTGCTGCCAAGTCCCTTGTTTTGAAGGCTTTGAACGCAAATTTTTATGCCTATTTGGGCGCAGTCATCTTTTATAAAATAGCTCATTTCGCCGACAGGCAAGCTGTCATATTCAATGACGCAGCGCTGGGTAAGCACATTGTTTTGCTTTATTAGTTCAAGTGTTTTTTCTTTGACGGTACCGAGACCCTTTGGAAAACCTGCGTGCTCCATAACTTTTCCGTCGTTCCACCACTTGGTCAATATTTCGGCGTCCTTTTCCTGCGCGCTTCTTATGGTTAAACCGTTATTAGTTATCAACATATTTTTTTATTTTTGGCGTATTGCCCTTTGCTTTATAAATACTTAACGACTTCTTCTTTGTTTTTGCGTTTTTTAGTTCTTAAAATATAATTTGACACGGGGTAGCCGAAAGCCACCGCCATGGCGATTTCTTCTTTTTTGTCAACGCCTATCGCCTCGCACATTTTAGCGTCGTTTATCCAGCCTATGACGCAGCTCTCAATTCCCAAATCCTTTGCCTGCATAACCATATTGGCTATCGCTATGCCTATATCGTAGGAACGGAAATCCTTATAAGCCCTTTGCACCACCGATTCCACCACGCCGGGTTTTTCCTTGACCACTACCACCATTAGGGGAACGTCGTTTAAAAAGCCGTTCATGCCCATATCTTGGCATGCTTTGGCGACCTCTTCCTTTTTGCTTCCCCGCGCCGCGTAAAAGCGCCAAGGCTGCGTATTTTTTGCGCTTGGCGAAAGCCACCCCGCCGTCAAAATCAAGTCAATGTCGGATTTGCTTATTTCCCGTGTTTTATCATAAGTGCGGCAGCTTTGCCTTTCAACCATCATTTTTGAAAATTCCATAATTAAAAACCTCCGATATTTTTTATTATAGCACAGTTTTATTAAAACAAAACACCGCTTTATAAGCGTTTATATTTTGAAATAATTAGGAAAATAATTTAAAAACGCATGTCCAACCGCAAGGAAAAAAGAGTGCTAGCGCAACACGATAACAAAAAGAAATAAAACACTTTAATCTTAAACAATGCCGCAAAATAGGCTTCACCTTTTATTGCAACTTTTAAAAAATCTAGGGGTTTCACCTTTATTGCAACTTGCAAAAAATAATGTCAATATATTAAGTATCAATATATTTTTAACAGTATATGATTTAGAGGTAAAACATTTTTTCGCGCGGTTAAATAGGAATAATCTATGCCATTGCTAAGTTAATGCTGTAAGCACTTTCTTTTCTGGGCGGTTAAAATGTATTATAATTCTTTGTTATAGCCTGTTCCGCTATAAACAACGGATTTTCTGCGCGGTAATTAATACTATCATTTTTTGTAATCGCTATTCCCATATAAGCAACGCTACTTTTCTTCGCGGTTAAAATGTATTATATTCTTTGTAACAGCCAATTTTCTGCTATAAATAATTCAACTTTTCTGTGCACAATTTTAACGGATTATTTTTATTTTTTCTTAATATGCTATTAAAAAACTACTCTTTTCTAAGTTGCAAAAAGCAAAAAAATGGCTCTTTATTATTGTCAAAGGAAGGCTCTCGCACTCGCATTCCTTTAATGCATTAAATGCAGACGCCCTTGCTAAACACTTAACAAGGGCGTCTGCGGTTATTATTATAAAACAGCAATTCTGCGCGAGAAATAAAAGACCAATCTTAGTGTTAATTTGTTTAGCCGTTGGTAAATCGTTGGGAGCAAAAGCTATTTTATCTTGTTAAAAGTTACCGTCTTCAAGCAAATCGCTTACCGCTTGCGCCAAAATTTCCTGTGCCTTTTCTTCCTCTCCCTCTACAAAAACGCGCGCCAGCGGCTCGGTTCCGCTGGGGCGGAAGATTATTCTATAAGAGGGATAACGCGCCGCGTAAGCCCCGTTAAGGCGGCTATACGTCTCTTTTTTCGCCAGCTCCGCCGCTTGCTCCTTGGCAAGAGGAATATTTTTCGTATAAACGGGGAGCAGTTGCAGTTCTTTTGAATACTCCTTTAAATTGCCCACTTCGCGGTAAATCTTGCACAAAATAAGCGCGTTTAGCAACGCGTCGGAAGAACAGCTCATTTTACTGAAAATATAATGCCCGCTTTCCTCCCCCGCAAGGCTTGCGCCCCTTTCCAGCATAAGACGATACATTTTTGTATCCCCAACGTCGGAGCGCAGCAAGGTAATCCCCAGTTTTTTAAAGCTTTCTTCAAGCCCTTTATTGGTCAAAACGGTGCCTACGGCAAGGTCTTTTTCAAGCATGCCCCTTTCTTTAAGATACTTGGCAAAGCAGTAAAAAACCTTGTTGTTGTCAAGCAAAACCCCCTCTTCAAAGGCGGCTAACCTGTCGGCGTCGCCGTCAAAAGCAAATGCCAGAGGGGTGTTTTTGTCAATAAGCCCTCCCAAAAACAAAGGGTTTGTCGCGCCGCATTCCACGTTTATTTTGTCTCCCCTGCCGAAATAACAATAAGACTTTACCTTTGCGCCCGCCTTCCTGAAAAGCTTGGGCGCGACGGAAAACGCCGAACCGAAACAGCAGTCAATGGAAATGTCAAGCCCCTTTAAGTCGCAGTCCGCCAGTTCAATAAGGTCGTCTATGTAAAGCTTTTCTATATTTTCGTATACCCTGTCCTCGTGCTGCTGCTTGGGGAAATATACCTTCCTTTGGCTCATAACTTCGCTTATGCGCAGCTCTTCCTGCGCGCAAAGCTTTGCGCCGTAGCGGTCAAACACTTTAAAACCATTGTAGTTTGGCGGGTTGTGCGACGCGCTTACCATAACGCCGAAGTCGGCGTTAAACTTGCGCACAAAATGCGACACGGCGTTGGTGGGAACTACGCCGATATTTATGCAATTCCCTCCCCAGTCGTAAACGCCCTGCGAGAGGGCGGAAGAAAGCATTGGACCCGACACCCTTGTGTCTCTGCCTATTACTATAAGCGCCTGCGGGCGGGAAAGCGCGCTTCCCAGCTGGTATGCGACGGCGGGGGTAACATTTTCCCCCACTTTTCCCCTGATGCCGTCCGTTCCGAAATAATTCTGCATTAAAAAAACCTCCTAACGGCAAACTAAAAATGTTTTATGATTACGAAGTTCTTTTGTAAATATATCTATCTTATGAAAGACCTTTGCGAAATTGTCTATTTTTTATAAAATAAAGATAATGCTCAACTGTTTTGCGATTTATATGGTGTTTGCTGATTTAACAGATTTTTGCGGTCCGCGAAACCATTACTTTTGTCCTGCTAAGTAAAACAGATACCCTAACGCGTCTAACCTTTTAGCCGTTTAGCTTACCGCATTTTTTAAAGCTTAAAATATGCTTTCACAAGCCGCGTCATATTTTGCTTTATTTGCCAACGGGGTAATGTTTGTGTAAAGGTGCAGGTTTAGCGGAGTATATTTGCAGTTTTCATTTAAGTATGCGAAGAACTTTTTCCGCGCCTTACATCAGACCACGTATTCATTTTATAAGTTTGGCAAATATCTTATAATCTGCTAAAAAGCCGCCTTAAACCGCAAAATCTTAGCTTATATGACTACGGTTTATAAAACTGCTTGCTGGGCAAAGTTTTTTGCGATTAATTATACTTTATTGATATAGCTTAAAGCGCCGTCCGCCGCAATTGCCCCTTCCGCGCAAGCCGTTACAATCTGCATAAATTTTTTGTCCAAACAGTCGCCGCAGGCAAACACTCCTTTAAGCGAAGTTTCCATACCTTTGTCAACTATGATGCGCCCGTTGTTGTTAGCCAAAGTGTTAGCTACAAAACCCGTTAAAGCCGTAGTGCCTATTGACACAAAAAGCCCGTCTATTTTAAGGACTCTTTTTTCGCCTTCCTTATTTTCAACCGTTATGCTTTCAACTTTGCTCTTGCCCTCAATGCTTTTGGCGGCGCTTTGGTATACTATCTCTACGTTGGGCTTTGCCAAAAGGGGCGCTAAAAAGTCTTTGCTTTTTTGCTCTTCTCCCTTATACACAAAATATAGCTTTTTGACTATCGCGCTTAAATATAACGCTTCGCCTAAGGCAACCTTGCTGCTTCCCACAAGCGCGACGTCTTTATCCTTATAAAACATGCCGTCGCAGGTGGCGCAGTAATGCGCGCCGCGCCCGATATAAGCTTGCTCAATGCCCAAAGAGGCGTGCGTAGCCCCCGTAGCTATGATGACGGCAGCGGCGTTAAACTCTTCCGCCGAAGTGCCGATTATATAATATGCCTCTTGCTGTTTAAGGGATACAACTTCGGCGTATTTGACAGCAAGCCCTAATTTTACTCCCTGCTCATACATTTTTTGAGTCAAATCAAAGCCGTTTATCTCAGCGTAAGAGGGAAAGTTGGCAATCTCGTTTAGCCTGCCCGCCTGTCCGCCTACCATAAGTTTTTCTAAAAGTAATACTTTTGCGCCGCCCCTTAAAGCATAAATTGCGGCGGTTAAGCCCGCGGGACCCCCGCCTATAATTACAATGTCGTATTGCTGCATAAAGTTTCTCCCTTATATTTTGTGGATTTTTATTTTTGCGCGGGAAATATTTCTGTTTCTGTTTGTGACGCAGGTAAGGACGCCCATAAGCCCTAAGGCAAGCGCCATTATCAGCTGGGGAATTATTATTTCGTAAAGCAGCGCAGGCTGCGAATAGCTTATAAAATACGCAGCGATAGCGCCTTTAATGGGCAGATTGTGCATTGCCATAATATCATAAGTTTGGTAAAACATCTGTATCAAAAACACAGACAAAGCGGTAAAGGCAATGCAAACGGCGTATCCCTGCAACCCCCACTTTCCGCCCCTGCGCGTATAAAAAACCGACACGAAATAACCGGCAAAAAACGCCCCCGCAAGATAGGTTATAAGGGCGTCAAACCCTAAATAGCTTATTGCAAGCACTGTAACGATAACGGACAAAACCGCCGCGATAAAAGGAGCGTAAACTACTTTATACCACGGTTTTAACGTGCTTAAAAAGTCTTGCGTTCTTTTGTTTATTTTTAGGTCAAAGCTTGTAAAGCATTCTTCGTGCCCGACGCACACCACGTCGTCAACGGCAAAATACAGTCTTTCTTCTTGTTTGAGCCGCATGCCGCAAAAAGAACAGGTTTCGCTTGAAGTGGCTTTGCACATTCTCAGCAGCTGCGTTAAAAAATCCAGCACTCGGTTAAGACCGTCTCCCTCGCACGCCGCGATAACCGCCAAAATAGGCGGCGACATTTTGTAGGAAACTATGCCATATTTGCCGCTTTCGCCCTGCAAAATATTGTTAAAGGAGCTTATTTCGGTAATTTGCGTATTAAAATAAAAGGCGCAAAAGCCGCCGCGCAGCGATATGCAGACATAATATCCGTTATAAACGCCGTATATCATTGCCTTATAATATTTAAAATCGTTTTGCGAGGCAAAAAGCCCCAAATAGTCCGTCGCCATTAAGCTTAAATTACTCCTTAGCACTGTTTATCTTAGCACAAAAAGGCGGAAATTACAACACGCTTAGCCCCCCGCCTTTGTAAAAGTTATGTGAAAACGCCCGCCGAAAATTACGTTTTTTAACATTACGGAAGCCAATCCCAAAAACTTTTTGCCTTGCGGAACACAAGATTTATGTCTATTGGATTGCTGTTTGACGACCGCCTTATATTAAATTTACAAGGATTTTTGACTTGCTCCAATAAACAAAAATAACGATATAGTCCCATTTGAAACTTCCGATAATATTTACGGCATTTAATTTTTAAAAAACTATGCGCTAAGAACCCTAAACAAAAACCATGCCTTAACTTGATTAAAATATTTTCCAATTATATTTAAACTTGCCTTTTAAGACCATTAACGTGCAAATGCAGGAAAAATAAACGGCAAAAAATGCAAATAAATGCAAATGCCGTTTGATATATCCATATATAATAAAACCCCCTCTTTTAAAGGGGGTGTTGGTTTTGTTTATGCGCAGATTTTTAAGCCGCTACTTAGCTTTTCAACTTTAACGCATTTAACTTTGCCCGTTAAATAATTGTCCTATCAATAATTTGCCGTTATCAATATTTGCCCCTGTGCTGTTTTGGGCAAGATTATTATTGTTAAATCTTTTCAACTTCCTGTCCTTTGGGAGTGTCTTTGACGGCGTAGCCTTTTTGGGCTATCGCGTCCCTTAATTGGTCGGACAGGGCGTAATTTTTGTTTTTTCTTGCCTCAAAGCGGGCGGCAAGCAGTTCTTCAACCTCTTGCGGCAGCATAAGTTTTTCCTCTTCCTTTTGAAAAACTTCGTCAAGGCGCAGCCCGAAAATCTTATCCATTTCAACCGCCAAAAGGTAAATATCGCAGCTTTTTTCTTCTTTTATCATCTTGTGCATGACGCCTAGCGCCATGGGCACGTTTAAATCGTCAGCCGCCGCTTCCTCAAACTGCTCTTTGTAGCTTTTAAGCAGTTCTTTGTCGGCGGGTTTTGCACTTTCTTTGTGCGCCGCAATTGAGAGACGCAGCCTTGAATACGCCGTTTTTGCGCCCGCAAGCGCCTCAAAGGAAAAATTAAGCTTTGTGCGATAGTGAGTATTGAGGCAAAGGTAGCGGAAATCCATAGGCGAATACCCCATTTGGGCAAAGTCCGTTATGGTATATCCGTTGCCCAAAGACTTGCTCATTTTGCCCCCCTCGTAAAGCATCCATTCGTTGTGCAGCCAGTAGTTGGTAGTCTTGCACCCCAGCCATGCCTCGCTTTGGGCGATTTCGTTTTCGTGGTGAATGGGGATATGGTCAACGCCCCCCGTATGAATGTCAAACACGTTGCCCAAAAACTTTTTGCTCATAGCCGTGCATTCTATGTGCCAGCCGGGAAAACCCCTTCCCCACGGGCTGTCCCACTGCATAATGTGGTTTGGTTGGGTTTTTTTCCACAGCGCGAAGTCGGCGGGATGGCGTTTTTCCGAATTGACTTCCACTCGCGCGCCCGAAAGCTGGTCTTCCAAGCTTATGCCGCTAAGCTGCCCGTAGCGGGGAAACTTGCTTATATCGTAATATATTCCGTCGCTTGTTTCGTAGGCGTAGCCTTTGTCAAGCAAATCTTTTGTAATGGTTATCATTTCGGGGATATTGTCCGTCGCCTTGGGCATAACTGCGGGCGGCGTAATATTAAGCCGCTTTGTGTCGGCGATAAAGGCTTCGGTAACAATTTGCGCTATTTCCAAGGGGGATTTTTGCTGCTCGCGCGCCGATTTGTTAAGTTTGTCTTCTCCCTCGTCGGCGTCGGAAAGCAAATGCCCCACGTCGGTAATATTCATAACCTGCTTTACTTTGTAGCCGAAATAGCTAAGCGTGCGCACTAAGGTGTCGGCAAAAATATAGGCGCGCATATTCCCCGCGTGGGCGTATTTATATACGGTTGGTCCGCAGGTATATATTAATGCCCGCCCTTTTGCAATGGGGACAAATATTTCTTTTTTGCGAGTTAAAGTGTTGTAAAGTTTGACTTCCATTTTAAACCTCTTTATGCGTTAAATTGTAACAACGGCGGCATAATTAGTCAAGCAAAGTAAAACAACCTGGCTTTGTTTATAAAAATAGTCCCAGACAAGCGCTTGTCCTTTTGCAAAAAGTGTGCTAGACTAAAAATCACTTAAAGGGGGCGCGTTAAAGTTAATTTAGCGGGCGATAACGGTAAAAAATATGTTAGACATCAGATTGATTACGGAAAAAACGGAATACGTCAAACAGGCGCTTGCAAAACGCGGCGGGACTTTTAACCTTGAAGGAATTATTTCCCTTGACAAGCAAAGGAGAGAAATTATTACCAAAACGGAAGGGTTAAAGGCTAAGCGCAATAGTGTTACGCAGGAAATTTCCCTTTTAAAAAGGGCAAAACAAAACGCCGACGGCTTAATTGAACAAATGGGCGCCGTAGGGGAAGAAATAAAAGAGCTTGACGCGAAGCTTGCCCAAATTGAAAGCCAGTTAAAAGAAGAGGCGGCGGCGCTGCCCAACATGCCCGACGACGACATAGTTTCCGGCGGAAAGGAGAATAACGAAGTAATAAAAATTGTGGGGCAAAAACCGCAATTCGCCTTTGAAACAAAAAACCACGTTGATCTTTGCACCTCTTTGGGTTTAATTGACTACGAGCGCGGGGCAAAACTGGGCGGCAGCGGCTATTGGATTTATACCGACAGGGGCGCCGTTTTGGAATGGGCGCTGTTAAACTATTTTGTAGAGCAGCACCTTGCCGACGGATATAAGTTTATACTTCCCCCCCACATGCTTAACTACGCCTGCGGTTTCGGCGCGGGACAATTTCCCAAATTTGCCGAGGACGTCTATTGGATTGAGGAAAACGGAAGTAAGTCGCAGTTTATGCTTCCTACGGCGGAAACGGCGCTGGTAAACCTTTACGCGGGGGAAATTTTGCCGCAAAAAGCCCTTCCTTCAAAAATGTTTGCCTATACGCCCTGCTACCGCAAAGAGGCGGGTAGCCACCGCACGGAAGAACGCGGCATGATTAGGGGGCACCAGTTTAACAAGGTGGAAATGTTTTGCTTTTCACACCCCGAAAACAGCGGCGAAGCTTTTGCCGAGCTTGTGCAAAAGGCAAGCGGACTGGTAGAAAACTTAGGGCTGCATTTTAGGGTCAGCAAGCTTGCGGCGGGCGATATTTCCGCTTCAATGGCGCGCACCTACGACATAGAGGTTTGGCTTCCCAGCATGGGCATATATAAAGAAATAAGCAGCGTAAGCAACAGCAACGATTATCAGGCGCGGCGCAACAACACCCGTTTCAGAGAGGAATCAAGCGGCAGAATACGCTTTGTCCACACTTTAAACGGCAGCGGACTTGCGACCAGCAGGCTGATTCCCGCAATAGTTGAGCAATGCCAAAACCCCGACGGAAGCGTAAACGTGCCGCTGCCTTTGCAAAAACGGACGGGCTTTGCCAAAATAGAAAAGAAATAAGTTTAAAATAACCAACCCGCCGCATTTTATTGGGCGGGTTTTTTGTATCTTCTGTTTTGCCGATTTACAGTTGAAAGCTAATGTTTTTTTAATACCCTCCCACCCGTAAAATATATCGCGTAAAAATTTTTAAACTAATAATTTTAAGCTGTTGCTATGTAAAAAAAACCGTTAAGACGGCAATATTTTTTTAAGTTTTTAGCCATATTTTAGATTATTTTTTTGCAAAGCTTTAACATTCCGTTAAAACCTTGCTTGATGTTCGTTTTTATTAGGTGTTAATAAAAATGAAACATTATCTTCATAAGTAAATGCATTAAATTGCTGAAATACTGCCAAAATGAGCTTTCTCAATATAAATTAAGCGGAAAGAATAAATCCTTTCCGCCCGCTATCAGTTTATAAAACAATTTGTTAAAACAATATAAAATTATATCGGCTTTAAAAAGAGCTGCGTCCAATAAAGCGTGCCGTTGGAATCTTTTGCGGCGCCCACCCCTAATTCGGTAAAGCTTTTGTTCAAAATATTGGCCTTGTGCCCCGGCGAGTTCATCCACGCGTTCATTACCTCTTGCGCCGTCCTCTGCCCCTTTGCTATGTTTTCCGCTGCCGCGGAAAATCTAAGTCCGTAGCTTTCCAGCATTTTAAAGGGAGAGCCGTAAAGGGGCGAAGTGTGCCCGAAATATTTGTTGTTTATCATATCCTGCGATTTTATCCGCGCAACCCTTGCCGCCTGCCAGTTTGCCTTTAAGGTTTGCAGTCCGTTTCTAGCCCTCTCTTCGTTTACAAGCCTTAATACTTCGTCCTCAAAGCTTTTAAGGGGGGCGCCTTGGGGAATGTTTATTGCTTGACCGACATAAATTAAGGCGGTATTTTTTATTTGAGGGTTTGCCTTAGCCAATTCGTCAAGACCGATTTCGTATTTTACGGCTATTTTCCACATGCTGTCGCCCGGTTGAACCTTATAGGTTTGCGGGGCGTATTGCAAAGCGTTTTGATTTGCGCTTTGCTCTATCTGGTAGTCAAAGGGCATACTGTCCGCCAGCGCGGCTCCCGAATAGGAAAATGGGCAAACCAGCACAACGGCTAATGTTAACGCTTTGACAAATAATTTTTTTGTAAATATCATATTTTTACTTCCCTTTTTTGTTATTATCAAAATCTTATTTTTGCTTCTTTATTTAAACTTTATCTTTTGTGTAAAACCTTTTTCATATGTCGGCGCGCGAAACGTTTTATCTCTTTTATTTAGTATTTTTGTATAAGGCTTTTTTATACCGTTGAACTTACAGTCAAACTCAAAAGGAAGCCTTTGGATTGCTTTGGCGGTTATTATAATTTTAAGTCAAAGTCTGCCTGCAATACCCCATATCTAAAAATCATTGTCGGTATAAACAACGCCGCTAAAAATCTAAAATCAAAAATACGGTTACAGGCAAAAAAATCTTTGCATTGAACGGTTGTCATAGTTTCAACTCAAAAAAAGCAACAGGAAAAACTTACAACGCTTTTAACAGGCTTTTTAAAACAGTATTGCCGCTGTTTTTATTATTTTTTATTTAACTTTTACGACGGCAATCCAAAGCGCGTAAACGTATAAATATTTTTTAAGGGCAAAAGATAAAGCTATGCTGATAATTTTGATAAGGGCTTTAATTTTATTTTTAGTGCTTTTGGTAGTTATGCGCTTGATGGGCAAGAGACAAATCGGCGAAATGGAGCCTTTTGAATTTGTAATTACCTTAATTATCGCCGAACTCGCCTGCATACCTATGGCAGACAGAAGCATTCCCATAACTTACGGAATTGTAGCCATCGCCACTATATTTATTATTCACCAGCTTATAATTTTGCTGCTGCGAAGCCCTAAGATGCAAGAGGTCATTTCAGGCAAGCCCGTAATGGTAATTGACAAGCAAGGCATTAACGAATATGCCTTAAAGCGCATGAATATGCAGGTCAACGATTTGCTCCAATCGGTGCGGTCGGCGGGATATTTTTCAATAGAAGAAATTGACTACGGCTTAATGGAAACAAACGGACAGCTGTCCGTTGTGCCCAACTGCAAGCTAAAAGATAAAGAGCAGACGCTTCCCGTGCCTTTGATACTGTCGGGCAAATGGGAGGAGCAGGATATGGCGCGCTATTCGGTAAAAAAGGGGGACATAGAAGAGATTTTGCGCGCTAAAAAGGTAAAATTAAAAAATGTTTTGCTTTTTACCGCCGACGAAAAGGGGCGCATATTTTTGCAGCCTCAGGGCAGGCCCTATGCTGTGTTTGACGTTGAAAAAAAACTGCTCACTAAACCGCAAAAGGAGGAAAAATAAATGAACAAAGGCATAATAATTGCGGCGGCGGTGCTTGCGGTTATTTTGGCGGTAGGTATATTTGAGTGTTTATATTTGAAAAATAATTATACTTCGCTTGCCGATGAGATTTCAATTTGCATAGAAAAAGCCAAAGCGGAAACGCTGGCAACGCGCGACTGCGACGATTTGGAGAAACATTGGATAGACTTGCGGGAAACAACTGAACTTTTTTTGCCGCACGCAGACATATACGAATTGAATTTAAGAATATACGAAGGTATTTCCAACGCTAAAAGCGGCGACATGAAGGAAACGGCAGTGCATTTATCCGTCGCTAAAATGTTAGCGGAGTATATTCCCCAGCTGGTGCGCCCCTTATTTTCGCATATTATATAGAAAAAGGCTTGGGCGCAACACAAACTAGCAAAGTAAAACCGTTCTGCCGTTGCGGATAATTGAGATAAGTTGACCTTAGCCTTGCCTTGTAAAATCATTCAACGGCTTATTTCCCGACTATGCAATCAGAAGTTGACGGTAAATATGTTAACTTACAGCTTAGGTATAATTTAGTTAAAGGGTTAAATCTAAAACAAAAAAGCGTTTATAGTTTAAACAAGGATGGTAATATCCCACTCCTTTTATTTATATTGCTAGAAGTTTAACTCAACAATGGCGGCAACAATCAAAAGTTTTAGCAGTTATTTAACAAAAAATGTAAATACTATTTATCTGTTTTTAACAGTTCTTTCAAGTAGCCGTATTCGCTTTCAAGCCATGCAAAACCTCCTAAGGAAAGTCTCCAAGCAATTTACATCGGCGCAAAAGTATCTCTTGTGTTTGCTTTTTAAATAATTTTTAGCAGCAGTAAGCGGAATTGCGCGGAGTGAAATAGCAAATAACTTCTTTTTATAGTAACAAAAATTTGCGGGGTTTACAATAAGCTGTATAAAAATAAAATTAATCCGTTTGACGACAAAACTTAAAAATCTCTTCTTGCGTAATGGCTAATTTTGTAGCGATATAGGGGTTTTCTTTGGGAGCGATTTTAAAAGTCGCGTCGTCCGTTGAAAGGTAAATACAGCTTGCGGGGTCGTAAGAAATGGCGTGCAAATGCCGCCCGTCAAAAAATATTTCTTCCTTTGCATCTTTAAGGGTAAAGCCCGAAAAGTCGTGGATAAGCGTCATTTCCCCTATCGCCTTAAAGCCGCCGTCGGCAATGGCAAAAACGTCGCAAAGCGCCTCATATCGGTAATGTGGGCTAAGGGAATTTTTTATTTGCTCCCTTTCAAAATCAAACCATTTCGCCACGCTGTCAATGGAACTTTGAGGACAGTTAAGCGCGCCCTGTCCGTCTACGCTAAAAGCGCCGCCGCAGCAAGCGCAGCGCAAAGCCGTATCGTCGCTTTTTATGCTAAACTCCTCATTGCAAAGAGGACACCGGTATAAAATGCCGTCTAGGCGTAAAGCAGGTCGGGCGATTTTTATATTATTTTCCTTTGCATACTTAAAGTCGTCGTAGTCCAAAGCCGCTATTAAGCGGCGGTATATTTCCCGGTTGGAAAGCTGCGCGATTTCCTCTTTTTTTGACACAATGCTTAGGGCGCAAGAAATGGGAATTTTTCTTTCAAAATTGGTGCATTTGTTGTTGTGAAGGTAAGAGCCTTCCGCCTTAACGGCAACCGTATTGACGCCGCAAAGTTTAATAAGCTTAACCACGCTTTGGGGAATGTCGGAAAGCCGTCCGTCGGCAGACAGCCGAGCCTCGGGGTAAATTACCACTACGGCGTTTTTGTCAAACAATGCTTTAATGTCGCGCACCAACTGCATGGAAACGGTAAACTGCCTTTTAGTCAAAACACCCATTTTTTCAAAAAGTTTTTTTCTGCCTACGGCGGTATTAACCGCGCCCACAAAATTGCAGCGGTAGGGCGAAAGGGCGGCGCCTACGATATGAAAATCTTGTTTGCCCGTGTGGTTTGCAAGCACGAGCATGGGAGGCTTAATTTGCTTTAACGCTTTTTTATCAAACCTTACGCCCATTTTTCTTACCTTGGGCTGCGACCAAAAGAGCCGCCCTAAGGTATATATAAAAGGATTGGGAAGTTTTATTTTACTCATTGACCGCTAAAAACACCTCAAATATTGTGGAAAAACTTAAAACGCCAAAGCCCGCTTATTGCTTTTATAATACCGCTCTTATTAGTTTTCTGAGGGCGAAAAAATGGAAAATACTTTTTTTCACGCCGCGAAACATAACGCTTTTTTTGAACAGTATTATTAAAAAGGGGTTTTTATGCGGTCTAATTATTTCCGAATAATCCGCGCCGCAAAACATTTTTTGCATTTTATCTTTTCATAAACGCTTTATTTATATACTTGTCGGGCAACTGTTTTCTTTGTCAGAGTTTTTAATACTTTTGCTATATGCCCGCGCCGTTATTTCCGCAAAAACTAAAAACACACAATTTAACGTAATTTTTTAAAGCGCTATTCTAAGTATGCGCTTTTAATACTATTTTTTCGCAAAACGGTTTCATCTATTTCCGCAAAACTTTGCGCAAAACTTAATTGGCAAATCAAACGACTACAAAAAATTAGGCTGCCAACCGTCCAAATTAACGCGTCTCTGCGCCCCAGTAAAATCCTATGCCAAAACTTTTAAAAATAGCCGCAAAGTTGCGGCTTACTTTTTTATATGTTATTTGGGAAGATTCGCTTCTATCCAGCGGACCTCTTCGTCTTTTAGCAGCCCCATTTCAAGGGCTTTTTGTTTTATGTATTCCCAGCTTTCGCGGTATTCCTTTTCGCTTTCGTAAAGCGCAATAAGCGCGTCTTTGTCGTTGATAACTTCTTTAAGTCTTTCTATTTTTGCCTTAAATATAAAGTCCTGCACAAGAAAGGTCGTCAAAATCAAAGCCAAAACGATAACTATAAGCGCGCATATGCTAATGATGAGCGTCGTCTTTTTGTCTTTTAGCATCACTTTTCTCCCTTATCGTTTTAGTGAAGTTATTATACAACGCCGACAGCGCTTTGTCAAGGTAGCTGTGCGAGGTTTTTGCGTAAATAAAAGCGCCCAAAGCAAAGGCAAAGACGATATAAGGCTGTAATCTGCCGTAATTGCAATACAGGTTAAACATAAATAGCAAATAGGAAACTAAGGCGCAGTAAAGCAAGTCGGTTATTGTATTTGCCGCCTTGCCCTTGCACCAAAAATGGGTAAGCGTCCACAGCAAGCCCGCCGCTACCCCCGACGCCGCGAAAAGGGCAAAAAGTTGAAGCTGCTCTGCCATTTATTTGAATAAATTTGAAAAAGACACTTTTTTGCGGTTTCCCACCACCACAGAATGGAGGCTTTCAAAGGAAAACTCCGCAACTCCCTGCCCTATTTCCAATTTTTCCGCGGTGATTCCGGCGCCAAGAATAGAAACTCTTTGGTCGCCGCGCATTAATACCGCCTCTTTTTCATAGACGCTTACAACGTTAGTTACGCCGTTTACCGACAGCGCCTTGTCGGAAATGTTTATGTAGGCTTTTTCCATTGCTTTTTCCCCCTTTTCATATTTGATATTATATGAAAAGGGATACAAAAAGTGAACAAATGCCAAGCCGCAGTTAAAAAGTTCCCGCCCTTTAAAAAATATAATATATAGCGCAAAAATAAACCTAAAACAGTCAAAGTATTAAAAATTGAGTAATCGCAAAAATGCGCCCCATTATAAAACAATTCCCCCTCGGCAAGAGGGGGAATAATTGTTATAAGGCTTACCTTGCGGATTTATTTATATGACTTTTTTGTTGCCTCATCGTTTTGAGGTTAACCTTTGTTGAAGGAGCCTATTTCCACCAAATTGCCCTCGGGGTCGGCGACATAGCAAGTCCGCTGTCCCCACGGCTCGGTGGCGGGCGGCATTACGGGCTTTGCTCCCAAACTAACGACGCGCTTATATTCTGCGTCAACGGACGCAAAGTCCTTAACCTCATACGCGAGTTCCATCGTGCCGTTAGTGCCTTTGGGATAGCCGTATTTTTGCGAGGTCATTTTCTCAAAATCCTTGCGCCCATACATTATCAGGCAAAAACCGTCCGATTCCAGTTGGGCATTGGGCTCGTTGTCCTTCCAATCGGTTTGCATATCCATTACGTCGCGGTAAAAAGAAACCATTTTGCTCATATCTGAAACAAACAGCCCGACTGCTATAAATTTCATTCTTTTCCCGCCATTTTGGCGTATTTGGCAACTCTTTGTTTGGCTTCCTTTTCCGCCTTTTCAAAGAGCACTTCCGCCACTTCGGGTTTAGAGTGCGTCAAGCTGCTGTAACGCGTTTCAGACATAATAAAGTCGCGGTAGCTTCCGGCGGGGTTAGCCTTGCTGTCAAGTATGAAGGGGTTTTTGCCCTCGTTTTCCAACGCGGGGTTGTAACGGTAAAGCTGCCAGTAGCCGCAATCCACCGCGTTTTTGATTTCCGCCTGGGGACGCGACATATTTATGCCGTGGTTAATGCAGGGTGAGTAAGCGATAATTAAAGAAGGTCCGTTGTAAGCTTCCGCTTCTTTCAAAGCGTTTACAAGCTGCTGCATATTGGCGCCCATACCTACCTGCGCTACGTATACATAGCCGTAGCTTACCGCCATCATGCCCAAGTCCTTCTTCTTAATGGGTTTTCCGCCTGCGGCAAACTTTGCCACCGCGCCCGTAGGGCTACTCTTGCTTGCCTGTCCGCCGGTATTGGAATAGACTTCCGTGTCAAGCACCAACACATTTACGTTTTCGCCGCTTGCCAAAACGTGGTCAAGCCCGCCGTAACCTATGTCGTATGCCCAGCCGTCGCCGCCTATAATCCACACTGACTTTTTGGCAAAAACGTCTTTCATTTCAAGCAGCTCGCGCGCTAAGTCGCAAACTTCACAGCGGCATACTTTGCCGCCCGCAAGCCATTCTTTTTCCCATTGAGTGCCCGTTAAATCAACGTCAACGCCCTCTTCAAGCGCTTTAATTAAAGCCGCGGAAGAAACTTTTGAGGCTTCGCTGTCTTCCATCGTTTCAAGCCACTTTTTGCCCGCCGCTTTTAAATCGGGGTCGCAGTAATCAACGGCAATCATTTTTTCAACCAGTTCGGCTGCGCGTTCGCGGCGTTGCTTTACCGCAAGCGCCATGCCCAGACCGAACTCGGCGTTGTCTTCAAAAAGGCTGTTCGCCCAAGCGGGTCCGTGACCCTGTTCGTTTTGCGTATAGGGGCATGTGGGGGCGGAACCGCCGTAAATTGAAGTGCAGCCCGTGGCGTTGGCTACAATCATTCTGTCGCCGAAAAGCTGCGTTACAAGCTTGATATAAGGCGTTTCGCCGCAGCCCGCGCAAGCGCCTGAAAATTCAAACAGAGGCTTTTCAAACTGGCTGCCCTTAACGGTATATTTATTGAGGGGGTTAGCCGCTTTTTGAACTTTTAAAGAAAACTCATAGTTTTCTTCTTCCTTAATTTCTTCCGCGGGAACCATAACAAGCGCCTTTTTAACGGCGGGGCAAACCGCCGCGCAGGAACCGCAACCCGTGCAGTCTAAGGGGCTGACTTGGATTCGCATCTGCGCGTCCTTTATTCCCGTTGCGGCAAGCGTTTCAAAGCTTTGAGGCTTGTCAGTTCCGTTAGGAATCAATACGGGGCGTATTACGGCGTGGGGGCACACAAAGGCGCATTGGTTGCACTGTATGCAGTTTTCTTTAATCCATTTGGGAATTTCCACCGCGATGGCTCTTTTTTCGTATTTGGTGGTTGCGGTGGGGACAACGCCCGCGGGATCCATTGCGGATACGGGCAATTTATTTCCTTCTTGGTCTAAAACGGGTTTAATAAATCTCTTGAAATACTCGTCGTTGGTGGTTTCGGTGCGCGCAGCGCCCGTTGAGGTTGTAGCCCAAGCGGAGGGAACGGCGACTTTTTCAAAGCCGTTAAGACCTAAGTCAATGGCGTTGAAATTGCTTTGCACTACGGCGTCGCCCTTTCTGCCGTATGTCTTTTTGACGGCTTCTTTCATATAATGCTCTGCCTGCTCGGCGGGGATAATGTTTGCCAGCTTAAAGAAAGCCGCCTGCATTACCATATTTTGGGATTTTGCCGAACCGCTTCTCTTTGCCAGTTCAAGCCCGTCTATGATATAAAAGTTAAGTTTTTTGTTTGCGATTTGGTTTTTGACAAGGGCGGGCAGGTGTTCTTCAAGCTCTTCTTTCTTCCATTGGCAGTTGAGCAGGAAAACTCCCCCTTCCTTTGCGCTGTCAAGCATATCGTATTTGAGAAGGTAGCTTGCGTTGTGGCAGGCTATAAACTCAGCCTGGTCAATTAAATAGCTTGACTTAATGGGGTTGGGTCCGAAGCGCAGGTGAGAAACGGTAAGTCCGCCGCTCTTTTTGCTGTCATATTCAAAGTAGCCCTGCGCGTATAAGTCGGTATGGTCGCCTATTATTTTTATACTGTTTTTGTTTGCGCCCACCGTGCCGTCGCTGCCCAAACCGTAGAATTTGCAGCGCGTCGTGCCTTTTTTGGCTACGTCAATAAATTCTTTAATTTCAATGGAAGAGTGGGTTACGTCGTCGTTTATGCCTACGGTAAATCCGTTTTTGGGCTTCTCTTGGTTTAAGTTGTTAAATACCGCAAGCGCCATAGAGGGGGTAAACTCTTTGCTTCCCAGCCCGTAACGCCCGCCTACCGTTTTAATGTTTCTGCCCGCTTGGGACAAAGCTGTTACAACGTCTAAATAAAGGGGTTCGCCCAAGCTTCCGTTTTCCTTTGTCCTGTCTAAGACGGCAATTTTTTCAATGCTTTGCGGCAGAGCCGCCAAAAATCTGTCGGCAGCAAAGGGACGGTAAAGCCTTACTTTAAGCACTCCCACTTTTTCGCCTTTTTGCAACAGGTAGTTTACCGTCTCTTCGCATACGTCGGCGCCGCTGCCCATTACGATGATAACCTTTTTGGCGTCGGGCGCGCCCACATAGTCAAACAAATGGTAATTCCTGCCCGTTAAGGCGGAAACCTGCGCCATATATTTTTCTACGATTTGGGGAACTGTGTCATAAAACTTGTTGCCCGCCTCTCTGTTTTGGAAATAAATGTCGGGGTTTTGCGCCGTGCCGCGCTGGTGGGGGTGTTCGGGGTTTAAAGCGCGCGCGCGGAAGTCGTCTATATATTCTTTTTTAACTAATTTAGCGATATCTTCGTAGCTTATTTCCTCAATTTTGCTCACTTCGTGGCTGGTGCGGAAGCCGTCGAAGAAATGCAGGAAAGGAACTCTCGCCTCTAAGGTGGCAAGGTGGGAAACTAAGGCTAAGTCCATAGCTTCCTGCACGCTTGCGGAAGCAAGCATTGCAAAACCCGTTTGACGGCACGCCATAACGTCTTGGTGGTCGCCGAATATTGAAAGCGCGTGCGCCGCCAGCGCTCTTGCCGAAACGTGAATTACGCAAGGGGTAAGCTCGCCGGCAATTTTATACATATTGGGAATCATAAGCAAAAGCCCCTGGCTTGCCGTAAATGTGGTGGTCAACGCGCCCGCCGCAAGGGAGCCGTGCATAGCGCCCGCCGCGCCCGCCTCAGACTGCATTTCGGTAATTTTTACCTTTTGCCCAAAGATGTTTTTGCGCCCCGCCGCCGCCCATTCGTCGGCGACTTCCGCCATTGTGGAACTGGGCGTAATGGGATAAATGCAGGCGCAGTCGGAAAGCGCATAAGCAACGTGAGCCGCCGCGGTATTTCCGTCAATAGTAACTTTTCTCATACTTTACTCCTCTTTTCTATGTAATAGCTACATTAGTATTTCGCTTTTAACGCTATTTTTAATTATAAGTGCTAAGCGCTTTTAAGTCAATAATTAAAGGGATAAATCAGCCTAAATGCGGCGGGCAAATATCTTTGCAAAAGCGGGGATTAGAAAAAAGTAAACCCAACGAGCCGCTTTTTTTCAGCGCATAATCTTTTGACAATAAACATTGTTTGCTTTTGCAGGCTTTTTACCCTTTACCCCTTTTCAACTTGCGGTTATTGTGTTGCTAAAAATAGCGGATATTGTTATAATAAAAATCTATGGATACCGTTATATCGCTAAAAGAAGTGTGTTTTTACTATAAAAGTTACGACAGCGAGGGAAACCCCGCGCGCGTAACGGGCGTTGAAAATATCAGCGTAGACTTTTACGCGGGAGAATTTGTTGCAATAGTAGGGCATAACGGGAGCGGAAAAAGCACGTTGGCAAAGCTTTTGAACGGGCTGCTTATACCCAAAAGCGGCGACGTAACGGTAATGGGAAAAAACACCAAAGAACAGGGCAATATTTTTGAAATACGCAAAAACGTGGGCATGGTATTTCAAAACCCCGACAACCAAATGGTAGCTAGCATTGTGGAAGAGGACGTTGCTTTCGGACCGGAAAACTTAGCGGTGCCGCAAAAGGAAATTGTGGAAAGGGTTAGGCAATCGCTGCAATTTGTTGGTATGCTTGACTACGCTTCGTCAAGCCCCCACAAGCTTTCGGGAGGACAAAAGCAGCGCGTGGCTATTGCGGGCGCCCTTGCCATAAAGCCAAAAGTGCTGATTTTAGACGAATCCACCGCCATGCTTGACCCCGCGGGCAGAAAGGAAGTTTTAACCGTCGCCAAAACGCTCAACAAAACGCTTGGCATGACCGTAATTTTAATAACCCACTTTATGGAAGAGGCGGAAGAAGCCGACAGGGTTTTGGTTATGAAAGAGGGCGGTATTGTCGCGGCGGCAAGCCCCTTAGAAATTTTCGGGCAGAAAGACTTAATAGAAAACGCGGGGCTTATGCTCCCGCGCGTGGTAGAGCTTACAAACTTATTGATTGAGGGCGGTTTGCCCATTAAAGACAAATTTATTACAGACGCTAAAACGCTGGGGGAGGAAATATGCAAATTGAAGTAAAAGACCTCTCTTATACCTATAACCCCAAATCGCCCTTTGCAAAACAGGCGCTTAACGGCGTTAATTTAAGCGTTGAAAAAGGCGAGATGCTTGCCATAATAGGTCACACGGGAAGCGGAAAAAGCACCTTTGTGCAGCACCTTAACGGGCTTATTAAAGTCCAAAGCGGGAGCGTTATTGTAAACGGCATTGACCTTACCGCCAAAAAACCCGATTTTACCTCTTTGAGAAAAGAGGTCGGCATGGTATTCCAATATCCCGAATACCAACTTTTTGCAGACACTGTGGCGATAGACGTCGCGTTCGGACCCAAAAACGCCAAAATGGAAAAGGAAGAAATTGACAGGCGCGTTAAGGAAGCCATTGAAATGGTGGGGCTTGACTATAACCTAACGGCGCAAAAGTCCCCCTTTGATTTGTCGGGCGGCGAACGCAGAAGGGCGGCGCTTGCGGGCGTGCTTGCCACAAACCCCGGCATTTTGATTTTAGACGAACCTACGGCGGGGCTTGACCCGCAGGGCAAGGGGCAAATACTTTCAATAGTAAGGCAGCTTAACAAACAAAAGGGCGTAACCGTTATTATGGTAAGCCACGATATGAACGAGATTTACGAAAACGCCGACAGGGTGGTGCTTTTTGAAGAGGGAAAAGTGCTTGGCGACGCGGCAACGCAGGAAATGTTTGACGGAAGGGAAATCAAGGGGCTTGAACTGCCCGCTATGGCGGTAATTAAAAATCTTTTAAGGGAAAAGGGGCAAGATATCAAGGGGCTTAAAGTAAAAGACGTGGCGCAAAGTATAATAGATATTTACAATAAAAGGCGGAAGGGAAATGTTTAGAGACGTAACTCTTGGGCAGTATTACCCCTCCGACTCTCTGCTTCACAAAATGGACAGCAGGGTAAAAATTTTGCTCAACCTTTTTTACCTTGTGGGCATTTTTTTCGTGCAAAGTTTTTTCGGCTTCGGCATAGTATTGTGTTTTTTGCTTTTGGCGGTAGCCTCTTCAAAAATACCTTTAATGAGCATATTAAGGAGCATTAAAGGCATTATCTTTTTATTGCTTTTGACAAGCGTACTAAATATCTTTTTCTTTGCTCCCGACGCAAGCTCGGTGCTTTTAGTTGACTGGTGGATATTTAAAATATATGACGGCGGACTTATCTTTGCCGCAAAAATGACGCTTAGAATTATCTTTTTGGTAACGGGGGCAAGCCTTTTGACGCTTACCACCACCCCGGTGGACTTAACGCACGGCATTGAAAGCTTGTTTAAGCCTTTAAAGGTCATACGCTTTCCCGTCCACGAACTGGCTCTCATTATGTCGCTGGCGCTTTCCTTTATCCCCACCTTAATTGACGAAACGGACAGAATTGTAAAAGCGCAAAAGGCGAGGGGGGCTTCCTTTGACAGCGGGGGGCTTATAAAGCGCGCAAAAGCCTTCATACCCATTTTAATTCCCCTTTTGGTGTCTTCCTTCCGGCGCGCCGACGAATTGGCGCTTGCGATGAACAGCCGCTGCTACGAAGGGGCAACTAAGCGCACGCAAATGAGAATTATGCGACTTACCTGGCGCGACTTAGTGGGAACACTGGTAATTTTTATCTTTTTTACCGCAATCTTTATGCTTTACGCCTACATGAAAGAAGGAAGCGGCATAGACCTGCCCCTTTGGGTGACTTATTAAAATACAAAAAAAGGGTGTAATCCTTAAAAACAGCGAGTGCCTTTAAACTGTGTAACTAAATAATAAAAACAATTTCAACCTGCGGTTAAAAAACCGCCAAAAAAACAGCAAAAGGTATGGAAAATTATACGGCGGCATTATAAGGTTCTACGCAAGAACAACGGCGGCGCAACAAGTTAACGCGCGCCTTTTTTAGTTAACGGCTATTTTTTTTATTATGGTTTATTCATTTTTATATTTAAGATTAAAATAAAGAAAAAACGGCTTTTTTAAAGCGTCCCAAAATTAAGATTTATAATCCTAAGACAGTTTTTAATCGGCATTAAAAATGCGTTGACAAAAACTTTATAATATGCAAACAATAAAGAAAAGCAATGCAAAGGATAAAACTCACAATTTCATATCTGGGCACGAATTACCACGGCTGGCAGTATCAAGATAACGCCAACACCCTTCAAAAAGAGGTGGAAAGCGCGATTGAAAAGCTGTTCGGGCAGTTTTGCAGGGTTACGGGGGCGGGGCGCACCGACGAAGGAGTGCACGCCTTAAATTATCCCCTTCACTTTGACGCGCCCAAAAACATTCCTTTGTCCAAAATTGTTTTAGGGCTTAACAGGTTTTTGCCCCAGGATATTTCTGCCGTTAGCGCGCAAAGGGTGGGAGATGATTTTGACGCGCGCAAAAGCGCCAAAAGCAAGACTTACCTTTACCGCTTTTATATAGACTCCGCGCGGCAGCCCTTTTTAGACCAGACGCATTTGCAGCTTTATAAGCAGCCTGACGTAGAAAAAATGAAGCGGGGAGGGGCGCTTTTTTGCGGCACGCACGACTTTTCGGCTTTTGCGCGGCAGGGAAGCAATATTTTGGGAAGCGTGAGGACAATATATTCCCTTGACATATGCCAAGAGGAAAATATCTTGGAGATTACAGTTAAAGGCAATGCCTTTTTATACAATATGGTGCGCAATATTGCCGGCACTCTGCTTTGGCTGGGGCAGGGAAAATTACAAACGGAAGACATAGAAACCATGCTTTCACTCAAAAAAAGAATCAAATATTTTAAAACCTTGCCGGGAAAAGGGCTGACATTTGTGCAGGCTGACTACTGATATGAAAAAACGCTTAAATATTCTGGATGAAAACCAAAGCGCGGTTAAAGTTATTTTTCTGCTTGCCTGGCCTGCAATTTTAGAACAGATACTGTTAACCGCCGTAAACTACGTTGACACCGCCATGGTAGGCGCAATAGGCACTAACGCCACCGCATCGGTGGGGCTTGTAATGAGCACTATCTGGCTTGTAAACGGGTTTTTCGCCGGCATCAGCGTAGGGCTTTCGGTGCCCGTAGGGCGGGCGATAGGAGAGGGCGACTTGGGCAAAGCAAAAAGAGTCGTCAAACAGTCTTTTTTGGCGGTGGCGATTTTGGGAGTTTCTTTTGCGGCGGCGGTGGCATCGCTTTCGCCCTTTATTCCTTCGTGGCTTAATGGGGACGCCGAGCTTATACGGGGCGCTACAACCTATCTTGCCATTATTGCGGCGGGCTATCCTTTTACTTTGGGTATGGCGGTCTTTTCGGCGATTTTGCGCTGCCAGGGAGATACCAAAACCCCTTTGGTGTTCAATATTTTTACCAACCTCATAAACGTGATTTTAAACTTTTTATTTATTTATCCCACGAGGGAAATTGCTGTTTTCGGCAAAGTTTTTATAATGTGGGGCGCGGGCTGGGGCATTGCGGGCGCGGCGTCGACAACCGTCGCGGCAACGGCTTTTTCCTGCGTTATGCTGGGTCTTGCATTAATGAGAAAAAAAGATTTAGGATTTACATTTAAAGAAAAATTTCACATTGAAAAGGATATTTGGAAAGAAATGCTTGTGCTGGGAAGCCCCGTCGCGCTAGAAAGGGTTACGCTTAACTTGGGGCAGGTGGTAATTACAAGGCTTATTTCAGGCGTGGGGAAAATATCGCTGGCGGCGCATACTTTGGCGCTTACCGCAGAAAGCATAACCTATATGCCCGGTATGGGCTTTTCGGTGGCGGCGACTACCCTTTCTTCCCAGTCACTGGGGGCAAAAAAAGAAAAGCTAGCCAAAAAATACACCAAATACTGCGTTATTGGCGGCATGATTTTAATGTCCCTTATGGGCGTGGTGCTTTACTTATTTTCATACCAGCTTATAAGCGTCTTTACCGCAGACGAAACGGTAAGGCAATTAGGCTCAAAACTGCTTAAAATTGAGTCTTTCCCGCAGGCTCTTTTTGCCCTTTCAATGGTGGCTTCGGGCGCTTTGAGGGGGGCGGGCGATACAAAATGGCCTTTCTTTATAGCCCTTGCGGGCATGTGGCTGGTAAGGATTCCCCTTGCATTTATCCTGTTTAAGGTTACCGGATTAGGCGTGGAATGCGCTTGGTATGCTATGGCTACCGACCTTGCGGTAAGGGGAATAATCAGCTTTTTCCGCCTGCGCTACGGCAATTGGACAAACGCCTACAAAAAAATAAAGCCGCAAACACCCCTTAAAGAATAACGTAAGAAAGTTAACTTTGTGCTTTGCATTTCGCCGCGTTTGGAAATAAAGTTAAAAATAATCGTCGTCGCTATGTTTTTGAAGCGGCTTGCAACAAAGGAAAAAACTACCCTCCCGCGCCGAAACCTCAATATAACCAAAACATAGTTAAAGGTTTAACGTTAAAATATAAACTTGTTTTTTAGTATTTCATATTTTAAGTCACTATTTAGCTTGTCTTTTCAGCGCTAACTATTTGTGACTTTTGTGCAAACTTCGGGCAAACTATCGGACAAGATATCAGGCAATATCGGACTAACTTTTTTGCAAACTTTTGTGCAAACTTTCATGTAAACTTTCGGGCAAAGTTAGGCAACATCGGGCTAATTTCGCGAACTTTCGGGCGAAATATTAGGTAACTTTCGTGCAAATCAGGCAGCATCGGGCTAATTTTCGGGCAACTAACAGGTAAACTAATAGTTTTAAGGCGCAAAAATTAAAAGCTTTTCTCAGATTGGCTTTTTTTAAAAAAGCAAAGCCTTAAATAAGCGCGGCGCGGCGTATTAAGCGGCAAAATAGCTATGTGATTGTTACCGATATAAAGACGAGAAAAATAAACATAATAATGCTTAAATTAAGCATAATTAAAGCGCATTAGCAATAAAATAAAGTTTATAAAGTCCGCGGTTTAGAATAAACCGCGAAAAATTAGGGGAAAGAATACACTTTCCCCCTTTTTCCGCTATGTAATTCTTTTGTTAAATTACAACGGCTAGCAATCCTTATTGAACTTAATTCCGCCCGTGCAGAACAACAGCCCTAATAAAAGGATTAAGCAGCAAGGATTGACGTGCAGGGAAAAGTTTTTCATTTTTCCGCCGCAGCAGCAACAGAACAAAAGCAAAAGAATGACCCAGCTGCAATTAAAGCCGCAGCCGCCGCCACCCTTGTCGCCCTTGTCAAAGTCGTCAAAGCCGAACATGTTGCCAAACATTATAAAACCTCCTCTTGTGAATATACCGACTACTCCTTGTCGGCCTATTTTACATTACGCAAATGCTAAAAAAACTGTTACAAGGGCAATGCTTTATGATATAATAATGACCGAACCGCATTCTATGAAGCGGTATCTTAATTTTTGTTGTTTGATTGCAAAAACAGCACGCGGTATTTTTAAACTTCTTCCCGAAAAGAGCGGGGGATTTTTATATAAATTCCCGACTTAAAGCGCGAGGGGGGTTTAAGCTACAAAACCGCAGTGGAGACTTTTTTATGAAAACAAACAAAGCTTTTTACGTCGCCCTTTACGGCATAATGCTTGCCGCCATAGCGGTTGCGATGGCGCTTGACAGGTTGTTCAGCTTAGGCTTGGGCATTTCAACGGCGGCAATTGTGCTCTTGGTAATGTTTAGTTTCGCCTTTGTTAAAAACGAGTGGCTGATAGCCTTTTTTGCGGGGGTATTCTTCGGTCTTTCAAGCCTGGTTAAAGAGTTAATTATGCCCGGCGTTTTGGGTCAAGCGCTTCTTGCGGGGGCGCCTTATTTAATGCCCGTGCAGTATATGCTTACCCGCCTGCCTGTGGGCATTGCCGCTTTCGGCGCTTACAGGCTGCTTTTATTCCTTTCCAAAAACGGCAAAATGAGCGCCCGTTCAAGGCAGATACTTTGTATTTCCATTGCGACTTTTGTCGGTTTAATCGTAAATACCTCGCTCTTTTTGGGCAGCACCATACTCATTCAAAAAGGTCTGGGTATGGAATTTAAGGGCTTTTTTGCAATCATTTGGGCGGTAATGTTTACAAATATCCTTCCCGAATACTTAATTTCAATTATAGGCGCGCCTTTGGTAGTTTTAGGCGTGCGCAAGGGGCTGCACTTGGGCATTGAAGCGCTCCCCCAAGAAGAATAAAATCGAAACAAGAACATTTGTTCTAAAACGCTTGACAGAGCGGACAATAATGTTTAATAATAACAAAGGACAGTAAAAAAATGATACTTGCAATAGACGTTGGCAATACTAATATCAAACTGGGGTTATTTAAAGAAAACGTCCTTGTTTCAAGCTGGAAGATGAGCACCGACGTCAACAGAACGGCAGACGAAACGGGCGCGATAATTATGCAGCTGTTCAGGGCTTCCGACATAGACGAAACGAAAATCAAAGGCGCTATAATCTCTTCCGTAATACCGCAGTTGAATTATTCGCTGCTCCACGCTTTAAAGTTTTACTTTAAATTAAAGCCGTTAATGGTTGAAACGGGCGTCAAAACGGGTATGGCGATAAAATACGAAAACCCCAAAGAGCTGGGCAGCGACAGGATAGTAAACTGCGTCGCCGCTTTGAAAAAGTATAAAGCCCCCTTTATTTTGGTAGATTTCGGCACCGCCACAACCTACAACGTGGTTAACGCAAAGGGAGAGTTTTTGGGCGGGGTCATTACGGCGGGCATAAAAACTTCCGTCAACGCACTGGCAAAAGAAACGGCGCAGCTTCCCCGCGTGGAGCTTGCCGCGCCTGCGAAAATTATCGCGAACACTACGGTAAAAGGCATTCAGGCGGGCGCGCTTTACGGCAAAGCGGGGGAAGCAAAATATCTTTTGCAAAAAATTAAAGGCGAACTGGGCGACACAAGCATAAAGGTAATCGCAACAGGGGGGCTTTCGGAGCTTATTATGGATATTGAGCCGCTTTTTGACGTTATAGACAGGGGGCTTTCCTTAGAGGGGCTTAACATAATTTACAAAATGAATAACGATTAGCGGCGCGTTAAAAAGGGAAAAACGGGTTTGGAATTTCAACTGGTAAGTAAATTTTTACCTAAGGGCGACCAGCCTCAGGCAATAGATTCCCTGGTAGAAGGAATTAACAACGGACTGAGGACGCAGGTGCTTAAAGGCGTAACGGGAAGCGGAAAAACCTTTACGATGGCAAACGTCATTGCAAAGCTTAACCGCCCCGCTTTGGTTATATCGCACAATAAAACTTTGGCTGCTCAGCTCTGCAACGAATTGAGGGAGTTTTTCCCCAAAAACAGAGTTGAGTTTTTTGTGTCCTATTACGATTATTATATGCCCGAAAGCTATATCCCCAACAAAGACCTTTATATTGAAAAAGAGGTTGACATCAACGAAGAAATAGACAAGCTTCGCCACTCGGCGACCTGTTCCCTTGCCGAAAGGCGGGACACCATAGTTGTCGCAAGCGTTTCTTGCATTTACGGTTTGGGCGCGCCCGAAGAATATTACAAAAACGCGCTGTCCCTTCGCCCCGGCGACGCTTACCCCAGAGAAGCCCTTATAAGAAAGCTGGTGGATTTGCAGTATCAAAGGAACGACCTTGACTTTGCGCGCGGCACATTTAGGGTAAGGGGCGACATTTTGGACGTATACCCCATTCAAAACACCGATAAAGCGGTGAGAGTCGAGTTTTGGGGCGAAGAGGTGGAAAAGATTTACGAAATCAACGCCACGGCGGGCACAAGGCTTGCCCAGCTTTTGCACGCAGTAATTTTCCCCGCAACGCACTATGTTTTGGGTGTAAACAAAGAGCAGGCGATAGCAAATATCAAGTCCGACCTACCCTTAGAGGTGGAAAGCCTAAAAAGCGAGGGCAAGATTTTAGAAGCATACAGGCTTGAACAGCGCACCAATTACGACTTGGAAATGATAACTGAACTGGGCACTTGCAGCGGCATAGAAAACTATTCCCGCTACTTTGACGGAAGAAAACCGGGCGAACCGCCCTATACTTTAATAGATTATTTCCCCGAGGATTTCATTACCTTTATAGACGAAAGCCATATAAGCATACCGCAAATAAGGGGTATGTATAACGGCGACAGGTCAAGAAAAGATAATTTGGTAAGCTACGGGTTTCGAATGAAAAGCGCCTACGACAACAGACCTTTAAAATTTAACGAGTTTGACAAAAGGGTGGGGCAAATTGTCTGCATGTCGGCGACTCCCGCCCCTTTTGAACTGGAAATATCCGACAATACGGTAGAACAGCTGCTGCGCCCTACGGGGCTTATTGACCCGCCCATTGAAATTGTAAAAACGGAGGGGCAAATAGACCACCTTATAACGCAAATAACTAAGGTTACGGGCTTAGGGGGCAGGACGCTTGTTACAACCTTGACAAAACGTATGGCGGAAGCGCTTACAAACTATTTGACTGAGCGCAAAATACGCGTGCGCTATATGCACAGCGACATAGATACGTTAGAGCGCATTGACATAATAAGCGGGCTAAAAAAGGGTAATTTTGACGTTTTGGTGGGCATCAACCTTTTAAGGGAGGGGCTTGACCTGCCGCAAGTTATGCTTGTAGCTATTTTGGACGCCGACAAAGAGGGTTTTTTAAGAAGCGAAAGCAGCCTTATTCAAACGGTGGGCAGGGCGGCAAGAAACGTCAATGGCAGGGTCATAATGTATGCCGACAATATTACTGGAAGCATGCGGCGCGCCATAGACGAAACAGACAGGCGGCGCGAACTGCAACAAAATTATAACGATAAGCACGGCATTATTCCCCAGACGGTGGGCGACAACGCGCAAAATACCCTTGAAATAACAAGGAAAGACCTGTCGGCATTAAACTACGACGACCTGTCGGAGGAAATTTCCCGCCTTAAAGCGGCAATGCGCTTAGCGGCGGGGCAGCTTGATTTTGAGCAGGCAATAAGTTACAGAGAACAGGCGGCAAAGCTTGAAAGAAAGCTAAGCGCCATGAACAAAAAATAAACGGTACGGAAAAAAGCTTAATATGAAAGACAGCATTGTAATTAAAAACGCAAGAGTAAACAACTTAAAGGGCATAAGCTTGAAAATCCCCCGCGACAAGTTCGTAGTCTTTACGGGACTGTCGGGCAGCGGAAAAAGTTCTTTGGCGTTTGATACCATTTTTGCCGAGGGGCAGCGCAGATATGTTGAAAGCCTCTCCGCTTACGCGCGCCAGTTTTTGGGGCAGATGGACAAGCCCGACGTGGAATATATTGAGGGGCTTTCCCCCGCCATAAGCATAGACCAAAAAACTACCAGCAACAACCCCCGAAGCACGGTGGGTACCGTTACGGAAATTTACGATTACTTGCGCCTTATGTATGCGCGCGCCGGCGTCCCCCACTGCCCCAACTGCGGAAAGGAAATTACCCGCCAAAGCGTTGACACCATTGTGGACAAAATCATGTCTTTGCCCGAGGGGGGAAAAATAATGCTTTTATCCCCCGTCGTGCGAGCGAGGAAAGGGGAATATATTAAGCAGCTTGAAGGCTATAAAAAGAGCGGCTTTACGCGCGTAATTGTAGACAATGCGCTTTATTCCCTTGAAGACGACATTCAAATGGATAAAAATCTGCGCCACGACATAAGCGTGGTTATAGACAGGCTGGCAATTAAAAGCGACATTCAGAAACGCTTGACAGACAGCGTTGAAACGGCGCTTAAACTGTCGGGCGGGCTTGTAATATGTTCTCACGAGGGCGCCGATACTCTTTATTCCGACAAATATAATTGTCCCGACTGCAACGTAAGCCTGCCCGAAATGGAGCCAAGGGTGTTTTCTTTCAACTCCCCTTTCGGCGCCTGCCCAAACTGCACGGGTCTGGGGGAACTGAGGGAATTCGACGAGGAACTGCTTGTTCCCGATAAAAGCAAGAGCTTAGACGAGGGGGCGATAAGGGTCGCGGGATTTTCCTTAGACGGCGGCACATGGATGCACAACTATTTTGTGTCGTTGTCAAAGGTGCACGGCTTTTCCACCGCCACGCCCTTTGAGCAGCTAAGCGAACATGCCCGCAGAGTAATTTTATACGGAAGCGACCTGCCGTTTAGCGTATACATGAAAAACGGCGATTATGCCTATAAATCCAACAAGTGGGAGGGCTTAATGCCTATGCTTGCCCGCCGTTACCGCGATACGAGCAGCGACTACGCCCGCGCCGAATTTGAAAAATATATGACGGCGCGTCCCTGCCCCCTTTGCAACGGCAGGCGCCTAAAAAAGGAAACGCTTTCCGTTACGGTGGGCGACAAGAATATTTACGAAGCCTGCCAAATGAGCATTAAGGCTACCATTGATTTTTTTGACAATTTAAAGCTTGACAAAACACAGCGGCTTATAGCCGACGCGGTGCTTAAAGAGATTAAGGCAAGGCTTAAATTTTTGGTGGACGTGGGGCTTGACTACCTTACCCTTTGGCGCGCAAGCGGCAGTCTTTCGGGCGGGGAAGCGCAGCGCATAAGGCTTGCCACGCAAATAGGCAGCGGGCTTGTGGGCGTGCTGTATATTTTAGACGAACCCAGCATCGGGCTTCACCAGAGGGATAATTCCAAACTCATTGAGACTTTAATTAAACTGCGCGACTTAGGCAATACCTTAATTGTCGTTGAACACGACGAAGAAACCATAATGGCTGCCGACTACGTAGTGGACATAGGTCCCGGCGCGGGAATTAAGGGGGGCGAAATAGTAGCGGAAGGCTCTCCCCAAGACATAATGAATTGCGAAAAAAGCTTGACGGGGCAATATCTGTCGGGCAAAAAGGGCGTTATAGTCCCCTCCCAAAGAAGAGAATCCGCAAACTTCCTTACAATTCATAACGCTACGCAAAACAATCTAAAAAACATTGACGTTTCTTTCCCCACGGGCTGTTTTATCGCCGTAACGGGAGTATCGGGGAGCGGAAAAAGCAGCTTAATCAACGAAACGCTTTTACCATTTTTGTCGCATAAGCTCAACAGGGCGAGGTTTAGGAAAGTTTCCTGCGGCAGCATAACGGGGATTGAATTTTTAGACAAGGTAATTGATATTGACCAGTCGCCGATAGGCAGGACCCCAAGAAGCAACGCCGCGACCTATACGGGACTTTTCACCCATTTAAGGACGCTTTTTGCCGCGACAAAAGAAGCCAAGGAAAGGGGTTACGGCGCGGGACGCTTTTCCTTCAACGTCAAGGGCGGACGGTGCGAAAACTGTTCGGGCGACGGCATAAAGCGCATTGAAATGAACTTTTTGCCCGACGTTTATGTCCCCTGCGAGGTGTGCAAGGGCAAACGCTACAACCGCGAGACGCTTTCAGTAACTTACAAGGGGAAAAATATCGCGGACGTGCTTGAAATGTCGGTGGAAGAAGCATTGGACTTTTTCCAAAACGTAACGAGCGTAAAAAACAAGCTTCAAACGCTTTACGACGTAGGGCTGGGTTACATTAAACTGGGGCAAAGCGCGACAACGCTTTCGGGCGGCGAAGCGCAACGCGTAAAGCTTGCGACGGAGCTTTCGCGCCGCAGCACGGGCAAGACGCTTTACCTTTTGGACGAGCCGACAACGGGGCTTCACGCCGACGACGTTTCGCGCTTGATTGATATCTTACAGCGCCTTGTGTCTTGGGGCAACACGGTAATTGTTATTGAGCATAACCTTGATATGATAAAGGTAGCCGACTACGTTATAGACTTGGGTCCCGAGGGGGGTGACAAGGGGGGCGAAATTGTGGCGCTGGGAACGCCCGAAGAGGTGGCAAAAAACGAAAAAAGCTATACGGGGCAATACCTTAAAAAGGTATTAAAACAGGGCGGGAAATCTAATGACGCTAATTAGCCTGGCGTTGTTTAAAATAAAAAAAGCGGCGACGTCTTTTTAATAAAATGCCGAGCAAAAATAATTCCGAGTAGTTTTGCAAATACATTATGCCGCGGGAAAATCGTTTAAGGCGGTAATTTTAAAAAGCGGAATATTAATTCATGAAGCGATAAACCAAAATTGCAAATCCTTCCAAAATAGGGCGCTAAAAAATAACGCGCTTATTCCTTAAATGCTAAAAAAGCGCAGATAAAGTAAATGCGCGTAAGCGAACATTTAAAATTGAGCATAAAAGCGCGCCGCGAGAAAAGAATGAATATTATAAAAAATTAAGCAGGGGAAGCTTATTGCGGCTTACCCCTTTTTTATATTAGTAATTGACAAGAGGCGCCAAAAAGACTAAACTTATATTTGGCATTAACGGAGGAAACATTGTGAGCAACGTAGGAGTTATAAGCATAGGCGTCCGCACCCCTATCATAAGAAAGGGCGACGACTTGGTAAGCATAGTCAAAGACAGCGTTTTTGACGCGGCAAAAGAAATTAACCTTTCCTTGCGCGACGGCGATATTGTAGCCGTTACCGAGGCGGTTGTCGCCCGCAGCCAAAACAATTACGCCACCGTTGAGCAAATAGCTAAGGATATCAGGCAAAAAACGGGCGGGGGCGTTGTGGGCGTGCTCAACCCCATTTTGTCCCGCAACCGTTTTTCCATGATTTTAAAGGCGGTTTCACTTGCCTGCGAAAAGGTGGTTATCCAGCTCTCTTACCCCTGCGACGAAGTGGGCAACCCCTTGCTTGACTGGCAAAGCGCGCAAGATAAATGCGGGGGCGTATACGACGAGGAGTTTACCGCCAAAGAGTTTAAAGACCGCTTCGGCAGCACTCTGCACCCCTTTACGGACGTTGACTACATTGACTACTACTCTAAAATCTGCCCCAACAGCGTGATTATAATTTCCAATAAAAGGGAAAGCATTTTAAAACATACAAACTGTGTTATAGTTTCGGAAATACACTCACGGCAGGCGGCAAAAGAAAAACTGCGTAAGCTGGGCGCAAAGGTTTTCGGTCTTGACGACATTTTGAACGAAAGTGTTGACGGAAGCGGTTTCAATTCCCTTTACGGGCTTTTGGGCAGCAATTTGGCTACGGAAGGCAGTATTAAGTTATTTCCGCAAAACTCCCAAGAGTTTGTGCAAAAACTAAGTAAAGAGTTCTTTGAGGCTACCGGCAAAAAAATAGAGGTAATGGTTTATGGCGACGGCGCATTCAAAGACCCCGTAGGCGGCATTTGGGAATTGGCAGACCCCACCCCCTGCCCCGCCTTTACAAAGGGACTTTTGGGCAGCCCCCACGAATTGAAGTTAAAATACCTTGCCGACACCGCCCTTAAAGACATGGACGAAGCGCAGGCGGAAGCAAAGCTTAAAGAGCTTATAAGGGCAAAAAGTTGTTTAAAGGACGAAATGCTAGGGCAGGGCACCACGCCGAGGCGCTATACCGATTTGCTTGCAAGCCTTGCCGACCTTACTAGCGGCAGCGGCGACAGGGGCACGCCCGTCATTTTAATTAAAAATTATTTCAGCAACTACGCTGATAAATAGGAGGGAAAAATGAAAAAAAGGAGAGAAGCATTCCACGTCAAGCAAACGGACCCTATGTTTTCTCTGATAATGAGCATAATGCCCAAGCGCTACGACGCCACAAACTACGCAATGGTGGACATACCCTGCGAGGGCATGGATAACTTTATTAAGGGTCAAATAGCGCAAACAGGCAGGCGTTATTCCTATATGCATGTTGTAATAGCCGCCTTAGTCAGGGGTTTTGCCATGAGGCCTTACTTAAACCGTTTTGTAATGAACGCCCGCCTTTACGAGCATTACGGCGTAACGGTCGCCTTTACAATTAAACAAACTATGGTTGACGACGCGGAAGAACTTATCGTTAAACACACTTTTTGCGGACATGAGTCCATAATGGAAATAAGCGATACATTAGATAAAATCATTGAGGAGTCCCTCGCCGCAAACTATAACCCCACGAAGGAAAAAACCGTCGCGGTGGGAGGGCTTCCAGTTCCCCTTTCCAAAATGGTTGTGGCGTTTTTAAAATATTTGGACAGGCATAACAGAATGCCGCGCGCCTTTATGGACATTTCCCCTTTCCACACTTCTTTTTTCATCACCAACTTAAAGAGCCTTAAAATGGAAAGCATAAACCACCACTGCTACGACTTCGGCACGACAAGCCTGTTTTTCTCTATGGGCAAAGAAAAATTAAAGCCGGTGGTAAACGAGGACAAAGAAATTGCAATAAGCAAAATTATGCAGCTTGGTATAAGCAGCGACGAAAGAATATGCGACGGGCACTACTTGGCGCGCTCTTTCCACCTGTTCAGACGCTTAATCGCCCATCCCGAAATGCTTATGGAAGAATACCACGACGCAAAAACCGACGCGGAAATTGAAAGAAGAAAACTCGCGGCGGAAGAAGAGCAAAAAAAGCTTGCCAAAAAGCAAAAGCGCGCCCAAAAGACGGCGTAATATAACCGCCGCTTAATAGCGGCGGTTTACGGAATAACTAAAAAAAACATTCAATAATTTCTTATCGGTTATCGGCAGGTCATAACTGTCCGTTGGCTGCGGTTTTATAGAAAAAACCTAAATTATTATAACTAAGTTATAATAATTTAATCTTATTTTATGAGGGCGGAAGCCGACGCGCAACATGTTTTGAAAAAGCGGGCGAAAAAACAAATTTTTTAGTCTGCGGCTTTTGAAAAATATGCTTCGCTTAAAGTCGGTGTCCGCAAGAAAATACCAAAACGAAAAGCTTCATTAAAATGAAATATTTGCAGCTTATTTCTTTATAATATCGCTGTTTCGAGTTCTTGGCTTTGTTTTGTTACTTTAAATAAAATTATCTCTTCAAAAATATGTAACGCGCCACAGAAAAAGTATTTAAAAGGAAATATAAAAAGCCCGCGTATTTTACGCGGGCAAATAAGTATAGCTGTTAGTCGGGGTGAATGGCGCTAACAGGACATTGACTTGCGCAAGTACCGCAGTCAATGCAGGCATCGGGGTCAATTTCAAATTTGCCGTCGCCTTCGCTTATAGCGGAAGTGGGGCAAACTCCTTGACAACTACCGCAGGAAATGCATTCGTCATTGATTTTGTAAGCCATTTTCAGACCTCCTTTTTTGCTCTTATATGCTAAATTATAACACCCTTTGACATTACTGTAAACAAAAAGAGCGGTATGTTTTTAACTTTTACCGCCCATAATTGATAGTTGTCCTTTTTTAACAGCCTTTAAAAATTCTTAAACCTTTTGACGATTTTTGCCGACAAAAGCCTCAAAAAGTTTTTAATCTTCTATATCTTTTAATTCCTGCTCTATGCCGTTGCTGACAGCAATGTCTTCGGCGAGCGTTTTGCTCGCCGTAATGGCTTCTATGCCGTAAGGCTTAATTTCCACGTCGTTGTTTGAGCGGAACTCCACCTTAACAATTCTGCGCAAAATATCTATACTTACCACGCGTCCCTTTCCGTCGGGGGTGGTTACTTCGCTGTTGACTTGGGGCATAAACTTGCTTGTTTCTTGATAATAATCGTTTTCGTATCTTAGACAGCACATCAAAAGCCCGCAAAGCCCGCTTATTTTGCCGGGGTTTAACGAAAGCCCCTGCGTTTTTGCCATATGAATGCTCACCTTATCGTCAAAGTCGGCTAAATGCGTGCAGCAGCAGCAAGGTCTGCCGCAAGAGCCCATTCCCCCCACCTGCTTGCATTCGTCTCTTTTGCCTATCTGCCTTAACTCCACCCTTATGCGGAAAGCGCCCGCCAAATCCTTGACAAGTTCGCGGAAGTCCACCCTGCCCTCCGCCGTGTAGTAAAGAATTATTTTTGCGCCGTCAAAGGTGTATTCGCAGCCTATAAGCTTCATTCCCAGCTTGTGCTTTGCGATTTTTTCCTGCGCGATTTGCATAGCTATCGGCTGTTTTTCCAAATTTTGCCTGTGGCGCTCTAAGTCTTCTTGCGTAGCTTTTCTTATGACGGGTTTTAACTGCCCCTTTATTTCCTTGTCGGGCACTTCTTTGTTGGCGATAACCACTTCGCCAATTTCCACGCCCCTTATTGTTTCTACCACGGCGTATTCTCCCTCGCCGAAACTTTCTTCTAAGGGAGAAAAGTAATATACCTTGCCCGCCCTTTTAAAGCGGACGCCTACGATTGCCGGCATTTATATTTTACCTCCAAAATTTTCATAATTATGTAGTCAAGGGCAAAAGCAAAGTTTGCCCCTTTGTCAACGTCTGACGAAACTTTATCTATTTCTTCGGCGATGACGCTTGCCGCCAAAGGGCTGTAACCCTTTGCTATTTGTTGCAGCTGCGCCTTAAAGCCCGATAAAAGCGCCAAGGAAAAATCTTGCTTTACGCAGTCTAAAAGTATTGCCTGCATAAGGGTAAATAACCCTTTGCGCTTGCTTTCGTATTTTAAAAACCTTTCAACGTAAAAAAGCGCCTGCGAGGAAGAAGCCATGTTTATAAACATATCAAAGGTATCGTCGCACATTTTTTGATACTCTTTGTCAACCAAAATCTCTTCCGCCTTGTGGGCGTTGCCTTCTGAAAGCACCGCCGCAAACCCGCTGTAAGAAGGGGGGAATCCGCTTGAAATAAAGTAGTCGGCAATTTGCTTAACGGGCGTTTTTTCAAGAGAAACTAAAAAACAGCGCGAACGCACTGTGGGCAGCAGTTCTCCCGCGTTAGTTACCCCTATAAAGATATAAACGCCCATGCAAGGCTCTTCAAGCACCTTTAAAAGTTTGTGCTGCCAGTTTATGGCATAGCTTTGTTTTGTTGCGTCTATTAAAAAGACCTTGTTTTCTCCCGTTTGGGGGCGCACTCCGCTAAGCGCCGTCAAGTCGTTAATGTCTTCAACTTTTATTCTGTCGTGGTCTTTTAAGTCGGGATAGCTTACGCAGTCTATGTTTACGCCCTTTAAGCTTGATAAGCAGGCGGGGCACATCATGCAGCCATTTTTAGGGCAAAGCGCTATTGCCGAAAGCACGACAAGCGCGCGGCGCACAAAACTTTCTTCCCCTTCAATAATGTAAGCGTGAGATGCTTTGCCTTTTTCAAAGCTTTCTTTAACGCTTTTTATATCTTTATTTGCAAGCACCAAACGCGTCAAATCCATTATTTTAAAATTCCCCTAATGAGCAAGGCTTTGACAATTTTTTGGTGGGTATCGTGTTTTTCGCCGCTTGCGTCAATTACTATAAAACGCTCAGGCTCTCTTGCTATAACTTCAAGATAACCTTTATAAACTTTTTTATGCATGTCAAAAGCCTGCGCTTCAAGCCTGTTGTTTTGGTCCGCTCCTCCCTTTCTTTCAAACGCCTTGTCGGGCGCAAGGTCTAAAAACACTGTGTATTGCGGCATATACTCCCCCACCGCAACGGCGTTAAGCGTTTGAATTTTTTCTAAGCCGATACCCCTCGCCACTCCTTGGTAAGCATAAGAACTGTCTATAAACCTGTCGCAGATTACAGTTTTGCCTTCTTTTAGGGCGGGGATTATGGTATCGTTTAAGTGCTGCGCGCGCGCCGCCGCATAAAGCAGCGCCTCGCAAAGGTCGCTCATCTCTTTATTGTTGGCGTCTAAAATAATTTCGCGTATCTTTTCCGCAATAGGGCAGCCGCCCGGCTCCCTCGTAAAAAGCACATTAAAATTCTTTTGCGCGCAGTATTTTTTAAGCATTTGTATCTGAGCCGTTTTGCCTACGCCGTCGCAGCCCTCAACGGTTATAAAGTTTTTCATTGTCGCTCCTTTAATTAAAATTAAAGCACAGGGGCACGTTATCCGTCAACGGTTTGCCCTTAGTCCTATAATATTTTACCACAAAAGGGCTTAAATTTATAGCCTTTTTGGGGCGCTTTTGCTACAATAGGGTGTATGAAAAAAGGCGCGCTTATAATTAATGCTTACACCGAAAGCGGCGGACAACTCAATCAAATAAAACGTTTACAAGAGGAATTTGAAAAACTGGGAGTAACGCTGAACGTCTTCCGAAACCGTTTCCTTTCCTATATAGATAACGGCAATTTAAAAAGCCCCGTAGGAGAGGCCGACTTTGTCATTTACACCGACAAGGACAAATATTACGCCAGAATGCTTGAAAAAAGCGGTTACAGGCTTTTTAACAGCGCTAATGCGATTGAGCTTTCCGACGACAAAATGCTTACCTATATAACACTGTCAAAAAGCGGAATAGAAATACCCGACACTGTTTCCTGCCCTTTAAATTACAGCGTAACGGACATAGACGGCGAGTTTTTAAATAAGGTTGTTGAGTTTTTGGGTTTGCCTTTGGTTATAAAAAACTGCCACGGAAGTTTGGGCGCGCAGGTTTATAAAATTGATGACGAAAAGCAGCTTAACGAAGTTTACCAGCGCCTTATGCGCCTGCCGCATTTGTATCAAAGATACCTTAAAAGCTCTTACGGAAAAGATTGCAGGGTAATAGTAATTGACGGAAAGGCGGTAGCCTCAATGAACAGGGTAAACATAAGCGACTTCCGCTCCAACTTAGAACAGGGCGGCGTGGGCGAAAAATGCAGCTTAACGGAGGAACAAAGGTTTGTCGCGGAAAAAGCGGCAAAGATTTTGGGGCTTGAATACTGCGGCATAGATTTGCTTTACGGCGAAAAGGGGCAGCCTGTCTTTTGCGAGGCAAACGGCAACGCTTTTTTTAAAGGCATAGAAAGGGTTACGGGCATCAACGTCGCGGGGCAGTTTGCAAAATATATTTACGATACTATTTACGGAAAATAACGCCCGCAACAGGGAAATAGCTTAGTTTGCCGGAATTGAAAAAACTAAAATCGTAAGTTAAATGCTTACGTTTTTTTCAAAACTCAGCCAAAAGAGCAAGATTCTTATGTAAGCCTGTTGCAAGCCAAATGCTTATCAAATATTTAAAAAATATAGTTTTATTATCTAAAACAATAAGATACCAAAAACGAGAAAACTTTTTAAAATAAAAACTCCGCAAAAGAAGCGTTTAATTAGGGATTTTCGTAGTTAGGCTTCTTAAAGAGAAGAAAACCATACTCAATGAGTTAGTAGCTCAAAGGGTATGGTTCTTTTTTGTCTAGTATTAATCATTTTTATATTTGTACTCACATAATCCCTTTTCAATTGTTAATTTTTGTTTATCTGTAATTAATGTAACATCTATCATTTCATGCACCTCAAAAATATCATATTTTAACAAAACAAGTTGTTTGAGCTTTATCTAAATATTTATTAGTTAAAGAAATACAAACAAATACATCGAGTACTTTATCTAATTCTAATTCATTATTTAACCTTGTTTCATGAGCTTCAAAGTTTCTCATACTTTTATGTAAATATAAGAGTAATGACTTTAGGCCTTGAAATTCATCTATTTCGGATTCGTTTTTTAGATTATTTATGGAAATAAGAGGTTTATCTTTTGAAAAAACAATATCTAATAGTTTGTTCCCATCTTCTTTTAAATGTGTAACCTCTTTAATTCTCTGAAAAGTACCTTTTATCGCTTCAAAACACGCATGAAAATAATCATTTGCTAGATATTCTTTTGAACAATATTTCATAATAACAGAATGAATATTTCTTTTTATCAATTCAGCTTTTAACTTATTAATTCTTTCATTAACCTCATCAATGGACTTTGCTTTTGAAACAATGGATATTTTGCCTGAGTCATCTATTACACAGCCCATAAACAATAACACTTGATTGATTTTTTCCTTTGCTTCATTAAACTTTAATACATCTCCATTAAATCTAACAGGATTGCATGAGTTCTCAATAAAATCTACAATTTTTTGATCATTTTTGGTCTTATTAATTTCAGCAGTAAATGCATTATATATCCTTTTATACTTTGTATTATTTACTCCAAGAGTATCCGTTAAATTACATATTGCAAATAACCTAGAAATTTCAGAACCAGTTAATAAATCTCCAAGAACTTTTGATAATGATTCAAATTTCATACTTTCATTTCCTGATAATTGAAACATAAATTTATTCCTCCTTCAAAGAAGCTTTCTTTAATTTAACAATAAGTAAAGCAATTGTTCCAGCAATTAATAATGCCATTATACTTGGAACGATAATTTTTACAGCTAGTGGCCATGAAAGTATCCATAGTTGAAGTTTGATAATACCTTGATATACACAATAGCCTAATAACAAAAGAATAATAAAAACTGCAGCATAAGCTTCTTTACCAGCATGTTTTCCAGAAATTGCGTGAATTGAGTATAATCCACCAACAATGGCATAGGCAACAACACCAACTATTGCCATAACTATATTCCAAATTTTATCATCTAGAAAACTAATACCTGTAATAGAAAATGATGTTATTAATAAAACTAATAGAACTTTAAAACTAGTTAAAGAGTTGTTTTTCATATTAGCTTTCCTCCTTAAAAGTCACTTGACCATTCATAAGTAAAGGCAATAAAAAATCTCTAAGGGATGTAAGTTCTTGATTTACAATTAAGCAATTTGTTGTTTTCTTCCAATTTAATACGCAAGTATTATTGAACCTCTTTAGGGTTTTATCATCTGGTAAAAGTATATATTGATTCTTCAAGGAATCTTTTTGTAAATGTTTAAGTCCAGAGCCAGCAAAGAATAACTGTTCAAATTGCGGCATTAGTTTTAAAAAATAATAATATAGAACATATGAAAACTCTTTTGCAGAAACACACCATGTATCGGTTGAATAAGCACATTTCCCCATATAAGCTTTTATGTCAGGATTACCACCAGTATTCAAAAAGATATTAAATCCATCGACGAGATATTCATCAAATGCTAAAACACTTTCTCCACTTGTGAAAAACGGATATTTACCTTTTTCATTAGCATCATTTACTTGTATCTTCGATTTATTTGCTCCTTCTAAAATATCACCAACTTTTTTTACTTCCCACCCTTTAGGAATTTCTCGTTTTAATTCCTTGTTATAAACCATTTTTCCACCAGATGATTTATAAGGTTTACCTTCTTCATTTGGAAATTCAAATTGCAAGAACCAAGAATCATATAAAGTTTTTGCCATTGACTCTAATTCAGCATTGATTTTATTGTTGATTTCTTGTTTCATTTCAATATTATGCAAAAGTTTTCCTATTCGTTTTTGAATAGAGTAGTCTGGTAAATCAATTGTGACATCATATACATCATCAGGAGAAATATTTCGTTGCTTTGTTCCAGAGGCTCTTGCTTCTAACTGGTTTTTAACTGATGTAGTTGCGAGCAAATAATGTAAATAATATAAATCAATACCATCTCTTATAATTTCAACCTTTCCCACACGTTGATTAAGAACAAACTTAAATCTGATTTCCTCTGGAACCAATGCAGAATTACCAAACAAACCTATGACTTGTTCTGTTAATGGCATAATCAGATCTCCTGATTTTAAAATAAATTTTTCTGGAAATTCGGCTCCATAATAAGTTGCTTTAGAGTCATTATATTTAAAGCAATTACCACCTTCTTGGAAATTACCTAGCGTTACAAGTCTATACTCACTATAATCAACATAATTTTCAGTTTTAAATGCAAAGCCATGCATAATCCTGATATATTCTCCAAGCTTAACCTTCATACTTAATAACCTCCAGTTGACTAATAATTTCATCTTCTAGAGTTTTCCCTTCAGAGAATAAGGTAGCAAGATTTGCTTTATATGTATTTATTTTGTCTTCAAATTCTTCAGGTGTTAACTCGACAAATTCAATCTTGACATCAAAATACTGTCCAGCACTAAATGAATAATTTTTCTCTTTGATTTGTTCATAAGATACTGAAATAGAAAAATCATCTTCAACTTTATGATTAATAAACACGTCTACTATTCTGTCTAATTCACCTTTAGAAAGAACTGTCTTTTGATTTTTTCCGACTTTTATTTTTTTACCGAGCTTAGATGCATCCATTAATAATACTTCGCCATTTGTATTTGACTTATCAATAAATAAAACGGAAACATTTGTACCAGTGTTTGCAAAGATATTCGAAGGCATAGATATGACACCACGAAGCCATTTATTATCAATAATTTGTTGTCTAATTGTTTTTTCTATTCCAGCTTGAGCCGTAAGAAAACCTGTAGGAACTACAATCGCTGCTTTTCCGCCATCTTTTAGCGAATACAAAATATGTTGAATAAAGCAAAGATATATAGCCATTGAATCCTTCTTGGCGTTTGGAATCTTAGATATTCCTGCAAAAAATCTTGATGTTTTTTCCCATTTTGTTTCAATCTTGTCCCTAGTTGACGAAAAGTCAGTCTTAAATGGCGGATTTGAAGTAATAAAATCGAACCTCTTTAAACCTGAAGTATCATCACCTTTAATTCTAAAATGAGCAGGAGTTTCTAATGTATCACCTTCAATAATATTTTCTAATGATTCTTTTAAACCATTTAGAAGCATATTAATTCTTAAAAATCGTGAAGACTTTTGAGAAATATCTTGTGTATATACTCTTGCCTTATTTCCAAATTTCCCATCACCAAGTTCATTTGCTAAATGAAGCACAAGAGAACCTGAGCCAGCAGATGGATCGTAAATCTCATAAATTTTATCTTCAACTGGTGACATATGTACTAATATTTTAGCAATAGCACTTGATAATGCTTGTGGTGTGAAATATTCTGCATAAGTGCCACTAGCAACATTATAGTTTTGAATTAAGTACTCAAAAATTGTACTAAAGAAGTCATAGTTACCTTCAATACTTTCACCAAAATCAAATCTGTCTCTAGTGATATATGAGAAGATATTTCGTGCAAATGCATTTCTTTTTGAGGCTTCAACCTTATCACAGATTTCAGAAAATAAAGGTTTCTTTTCACCATCAGCTGTTTCTACGCTGAATGATTGATTTTCTTTGTAATTTGAAATTCTAACCAATGTTTTATCAAATTGATTATAGAAATTATCGTCCTTGATATGTTGAACTAAATAATCAATTGTATCTTCATATTTGAATGCTACATCTTGTGGATATGCCGCATAAAATGCATCAAGCATGTCATCTTCATTTGTGATTACTGATTGATAGTTTAAACCTGTATCTTTACAAAATTTTTTAAGGTTCGCCATGAACTTATCATTTAAAAACTTATAAAGAAATACCGAAGTAACTACAACTTCTTCATAAGCCGTATTGGATAATCCATTAGTTGAGCATAGACCTTGCAAGTCATCAATAATGGATTTTATATTTTTCTCTAATTCTATATAATTTGGCATATTTTATTTCTCCTAAATGTTTTCTTTATAAAGTAGTAAGTTCACATATAACATTTCAAGAATTTCGTCATATGAGTCTTTTACTTTCTTAAAAAGTTTCTCTTTAATTAAAATGACAGTTATCTTTGATTTTGTAGCATCCACAAACCCTTTTTTACCTTGTAAGATTAAAGCATCGTCATAGATTGTATCTTTAATGTTGTCGTAAATAATTTTTAAGAAGCTTTCGATATCTGACCTATCGATGTTCGTTTCTATTACAGTATCACTTAATGTTTTAACGAATGCAAAGCTTCCACCATAGGCTTGAGAAAGTCTATCATTTTCTTCATTTATTCTTTTTGCTTCTTCAAGAGCTGTTCTTAATTCATCTGATAATTCATCAATTGTTGCATATTCGAACACTTGAAGTTTCTCGAAAATTTTCTTAAGTAATTCTTCGAGCTTTTGAACCTTGATATCTTTCTTGTTTTTATTCTTTTGAACTTCTTTTTGAAGCTCAGTAAGTGCATCTTTTACTTTATTGAAGTCCTCATCCTTTAGCATAAATTTGCCTAAGTCAAGAATGGTAATTCTTGTTTTTATAAACTCATAAACCACTTTGATAACTTCTTCATTATTCATGATATCAAGAGTATCGATTACCTTGTTTGATAAATTTATGAATGAAATTCTATCATTAACTGTCTTTAAATATTTATTAACCTTGTCATCATCAATTAATTTAGAGTATTCTTCTGCTCTTGAAAGTTTGAATTCGACTGAACAATCTTTAACTCCAGTTAAAAGCTTTCTAATCTTTAATAATGCTTCCTTGTTGAAGTATTGCATCATGTTTACAAACGTTTCAATATTATCAACAGGAATAAACCTTTTCAATTCAGCCAAAAACTTATCAAGTTTTCTCTTGATATCTTCTTTATCAACAACAAGACCAGACAATGATACTTCATCATCGCCATCTTCGTTCATATCAGTTTCAAGTTCTTTGATATAAGCGTCAAGAGTGCTGTTGTATTCTTTTTCGATGTCAACGAAGTCTACGATATAACCATATTGATAAACTTTTCCTGTAGGACTTTTATATGGTCTATTGACACGAGAAATCGTTTGAAGCAAGCTTTGTGCGTGTGGTCCTCTTAAAAGATACATTTTCTTTAGTCTTTTTACGTCATATCCAGTTGTAAGCATATAATGGACAACTAAAATATCAGGGAATCCACTTTCTCTGAAGTTAATTTGATGTTGTTTATTTAATGCATTTTGAACAGCATTATTTTCACTATCTGACATTACTAGGCCACTTGTAAGTTTACTATTGGTCTTAAACCATTTATTGATTTTACTTGCTTGGTCGTTAGAACGGCACACGATCATTCCACCGATTGTATTATCAGTGTTTACAAGTCTGAATTGCCTGAAGTCCTTTTCGATATATTTTGAAACACCCTCAATATAGTCATCAGATTCATACACATCTTTGCTATCGAGGTTTTGGTTTTCAATATCAAGATTTTCTTTAATCTCAGCCTTTGCTGCAGTATCAATTTGTTCTTTTTTAATTCTTAATGTATAACCATCAGCGATTGATTTATCATAGAAATATTTGTGGATGTAATCACCAAATTTTAAGTTGGAACGTTCCTTCTTAGTTAATAAAGGTGTTCCTGTCATGGCAATATATATACCATTAGAATCACAAGTCATTAAATTCTTAAAGAATTCCCCATGAACGTTATACGATCTATGTGCTTCATCAACAAAAAATATTCTTTGAACTTTCACATTGTATACATTCTCGATGACTGGCATTTTTGATTCTTCCATCAACTTATGAATATTAACAATACAAATCGTACCAATGCCATCATTATCTTCATCAAGAGGTTTCTTAAGTTCTTTTGCAAATTCAACCTTACTTGAAACGCTTGTTACTACAAAACCTCTGTTCGTAAATTCAGTTGTTGCTTGAGTCATTAAATCAAGCCTATCTACGATAAAGAAGAATCTAGTATTAACATTCTTTTTGGCAAAGTAATCTGTTATGACTTTTAGTGAGTATGCTGAAAGTGCGGTCTTACCTGAACCTTGAGTGTGCCAAATAATACCGTTTTTATCCTTTTCACCAAATCTCTTGATAATAGCTCTAGTAGCAAAAAACTGAGGATATCTCATGATGTGCTTTTGCTTGATTGGAATTTCCTCATCTATATTTGTTGAAGCGTTATGTACTTTTTTAATTTCTGTTAGGAACATGATGCCATAGCGAAGCATGTAGAAAAATCTCTCTTTATCAAAAAGGGATGTAATAAATCTATTGCATGATGTTAGGTCTGATAAATTAGTGTTGAATTCAGGTGTTTCCGTTTCAATTGGATCGTAACCGCCATCTCTTACTACAAACTTGACTGTAGCTTCATCAATTTCCTTCAATTTATATCTGGAATGGTATTCTCTGATATCTTCTCTAAAAAAAGAGAATGTCGTACTTTGACCATTTGGAGTTGTATAGAACGATCCCGCTCTAACTTCGTCAGCAATGTCATCATCGGAGTCTTCGTACTCCATGTTGTTTGAAAAAGAGATAATTTGCATTAGATTGAAATACTTTTTATAGTCATCATTCTTTAATCTCTTATTAATCATTCTTTCAAATTCAACTTGAATTCCACCACTATTATCAGGATGCTTCACTTCTAAAAACGCTAAAGGCATGCCATTGATAAGGATGTTGATGTCAGGCCTAAAAGAACCTTCTTCTGTTCCTTCTTTAACACTGAAAGGCAATTCATTGACAACGGCAAAGTCATTATTACTATAATCATCTAGATCAATTAATCTAATTGGATGTGCAGAAGAAAGTAATCTTTTATAAAACTCTTTACCTAAGTCATTATTTTTAATTAGAGTATTAATCTCAGCCAAAAGAGCGAACAATTCATCATTTTGAATTTCTCTTTTATTGATTCTTTCTAAGGAAGTTTTAAATCTATCTATAAATATCTTTGTGTCAAAATCGATCCGAGCACCTTTAAGTGATTGATATTCATAGCCCAATCTTAAAAATTGAATGGTTGCAGGAAATTTAACTCTTGTATCCTCATTAAAATGTAACATTATTCTTTCCCCTCCAAATCAATATTATTTTCTTTACAAAGCTGAACAATTTTTCTTCTAATTTTTGTTGTTGGTTCATGTTTACCTGTTTCCCATCTGTTAATAGAAGCAAATGAAACACCTAAAAGCTGAGCTAATTCCTCTTGTGTGATAATTAGCTTTTCACGTAATTCTTTAACTAATCTTTTATAATTCATATTCGTTCATCCTTTACTTGTAAATAACTTGTAATCATTATAACACTTTTTTCTCAATTTTACTATATAAATACCAAAAAAAACAGGAAAAGTATATTAATTTTCTCAAACTTGTCTCTACCAATTCGGTGGGGACTTTTTTATTTTTATCAAAATCTGAAAAAATCCGACCATTTTTGAGATAAAAGCTCCTCTACCTATCGAAAAGGATAAAAAAGTTCAAAATCATTTGGCAAATATCTCTCGCTTTCCCATTTGACTATTGAAGATGTTAATTACTCTTCAGGTAAAGTGCGAGAAAAAATATTTTAAGTTTTTTTGGCAGAAGTCAAACAAATATCCCATTTGACTTTTAGAAGGAAGAAACATGGACTTTATAAAGCAGTCCTTAAAGAACTTTATAGATGGTTTCAACTTACTGGCCAGTAGATGAAATAAAAAATTTAAGGAGGCATAAGAATTATGCATGAAAACAAACGAGGAAATAATTATGAAATTAGAAATCTATTTATCCAATTACATTAACAATCCACAAAACTGCTTATATCCAAATAAGTTAATTGTTAAAGATGAGACTAGTGCTAAGGAAGCATTCTCCCATGATTATGTATGTGCGAAATATAAAGATGATTATAGGAGCATTGATACTTTTCAAAGTACAAGCACTATAGCTTTTGATATCGACAATGATCATACGGAAGATGAGTCAGTATGGATTACACCTGATATCATAGCTACTGAATTTAAGGATTTAAGTTACATCATTCACTTCTCTAGAAACAATATGAAAGAGAAAAAAGGTCGTAAACCACGACCAAAGTTTCATATCATATTTATTTCTTGTGAACTAACTAGTGCTGATACAGTTCGTGATTTAAAGCTAAAGTTTTATGAGTTCTATCCTTACGTAGATAAGAATGCACTTGATGCAGGAAGATTTATGTTTGGAACTCATAATCCTGAAATCATCATTCACGAAGGCATAAAAACGCTAGATGACCACTTACTTAATAAAGAAAAGACTATTGAATTCTTAGATGATGATTCTATACCAGAAGGCTCTCGTAATGCAACAATGCTAAAGATTGCAGTTTCTATTCTAAAAAGAGATGGTAATATTGAAGCGACTAGAGAACTTTATCGTAAGAATGCTAAAAGATGTAATCCACCTTTATCGACTAGTGAATTAAACACTATTTGGAAACAAGCTATTAAATATTATGGTGAAATACAAAAACAACCTGATTATCTGAAACCTGAAGATTATGGTAAGGAGTCCTTCGATGAGATTATACCTTTACCAGATGTAGTTCTTCCAAGCTTTCCAATAAATGTTTTAGCCCCTGCAGCAAGAGATTATTGCCTAGAAGTAGCTGAAAGTACACAAACACCTCCAGATATGGCTTTTGTATCCGCTTTGGCTATCTTAGCTCTAGCTATGCAAAAGAATTATAAGGTTGTTGGAAAAACAGACTGGGAAGAACAGTTATCTCTTTATGTAATGATTGTTGCTGAGCCTAGTGATAGAAAATCAGCTGTTCTAAATCAAATGGTTAAAGTGATTCACGCTTTTGAAGCCAATTACAACAATAGCCATCAAACTGAATTAAAAAAGAATCATGATGAATATAATCGCTTGAAGAATCATAAAGCCAAGATACTTAAAGACTTAGAAAATAATAAAGCTACTCAGGAAGATTATGAAGCTGTAGTTGATAAACTAGTTAACTTCAAACTACTCAATTCGTTGAACCTTACTCTTGATGATGTTACAACCGAGTCTATTGCTGAAAACATGAGTGCTCAAAATGGTTGTATATCCATCGTTTCAAGCGAAGGTGGAATGGTCGATATCATTTCTGGTCTTTACTCAAAACTAGTCAATTTGGATATTTACTTAAAAGGATATTCTGGTGATTCACTTAAGGTGGATAGAATCGGTCGTGATTCGCTATACATACCTAATCCAAGACTGACCATTCTTCTAACAGTTCAACCGAAGGTTCTAGAAAACTTTATTACTAACTCAACTTTTGAAGGTAGAGGTCTGACAGCCAGATTTCTTTACTCGATTCCTAAGTCACTAGTTGGTAGTCGTAAGTTTAATACTGAGCCAATCAAGTACGAATCTAAACAAGCATTTATATCACTTGTTAATGACATCTTAAATGAAAGTAATCAAGCTGCTACCTATATTCATTTATCGAATGAAGCCACTAGTTTGCTTGAAAATTATCACAACAAATTTGAAGTAAGGCTTGCTACGGATTTAAAAGAAATAGGCTCGTGGGCTGGAAAGCTACTCGGTAATATTCTTAGGCTCTCTGCAATCATTACTCGTGCTAGAGGTATCAAATATGACGAGTTCTTAGGATATAAACCATCAACAGATGATAGTGCTGTATGGATAGTTCAAAAGGATGACATGGCCAATGCAATAAAGGTTGGTGAGTACTTTCTAGAACATGCAGAGTGTGCTTTTAATCTGTTAGGTGTAGATCAGAAAACTAAAGATGCAAAGACTCTTATTAAAGTTATTAAGGAACACAAGCCAGAGTTAACTGAAGTCAATGCACGAATTATAGCTCGTATTACCAGTAAGATTGGTAAGAAAGATAGGATTGCACCAGTTTTGTCAATGCTCGCTGACTATGGTTATCTTAAGGAAAAGCAACAAACATATGTTGCAGGACGTCCTAGAAGCGAAACATACCTTGTAAACCCTAAAATCTATATAGATGATGGGGAGCCTCCTTAGGTAGATAGACTTTTGTCAATATTGTCGGTGTGTCAATATAGAAGCATTTTTAACTATATTTATTTATTACTAAATATATTATTGAACCTTCTTTTAAAGATAAACACGCATGATATGGTCTGACAATATTGACAAAACTAACCCAGGGGCGGTCTTAATCTCTACAACTATTAATTTAGACACCGACGTGGGGTTTCTCGCGAAAAAATTGCGAAATCAAAGGGGGTATAACCCTTCATTCAAAAAAACAATTATAGGAGATAAAAAATCATGAAATTACATGTTACTTATGGTGGAGAAAACCACTTATATAAAAACGATTTAAGACGCTTTTCAGATAACAAATATAAATGCATCAAGCTATATAAGACTAGTGACAAAGGACTAGTTGGTATTTGTAAAAGCAAAGCAAGAAAAGAAATGCCTTATAGAGTTACATATGGCTTAAGTGAGACATTCTTTGAAGATTTAGAAAGTGCTGAAACTTTTGTCAAAGAAAGATTTGCTGGTTATGCGGAGGTACTTAAGAATGAGTAATTTTAATCCTAAGTTCTATCCACTAGTTGAAAGTGATGATAATGAATTCACACCAATATTTCCATCACTCACTAGTAAAGCAATCAAAGACAAGTTCAAACACTATCTATTTGAAGTAAGTAAGGCTCAGTTCCTTCTTCACTCTAAAGCAATGGATGAAATCAAAAACAATGATATCAAATGTCCATATTGTGGAGAGCCAATGAGTCCAACAACAATTACTGGTGATAATGAAGTCACTGTATACACTTGCATTCGTTGCAGAAAAGAAAACAATTAAAGGAGATTAACAAATTATGAAAATCAATCATTATTATTTAAAGGCATTAGACAATATGTTAAGAGCTAGTTCAAAACCTGAAGACTTTTCACTTCTTCAAGAAGGAAGCTCTGAAGCGAACTCATTCATCTTTCCTATTGAGGATGAAATCTTAAAGAAAGACAATTTATTTAGAAAGCATGCAACAGTACTTAACTGCTTCAAAAATGGCGGTACTATCGTTGCAACGGTATCTAATACTAAAGCTACAATCATTCCTGAAAATGGAAATTATCCAGAACAGAATGATGAATTTAGTGAAGCAAGATTCAGTTCATATAAGATTGGATCACTTACTAAAATCAAGACTTGGTTTATCTATGATAGAAACTTTGATGTTAAAGCATATTTATCAGGTGAATTTGCAAGACGTTTCGGTAAGGCTGAGGAAGATATCTGCCTTAATGGTACTGGTATCAATGAGCCACTTGGACTTTTAAACTCTGCTCAAACTGGAGCAACTACTACTGAACTTACTTATGATAAGGTTGTAGATTTATACTTCAGTGTTCAAAAAGAATACAGAACTAACGCTATCTTTATTATGAGTGATGAAACTGCTATAGCTCTTAGAAAACTAAAAGACGCTGTTGGTAATCCATTATGGAATCATTCTAATAATACTATCTTTGGAAAAGAAGTCGTCATCAGTCCTTACATGGAAGATGCTGAAAAACCTATTATCTTCGGAGACTTATCTTATTTCTGGATGATCATTAGAAAACCACTTGCTGTTAGTGTGTTAAATGAAAGATATGCTGAAACGAATGACATTGGCTACATTGCAAATGAACGCTTAGATTCAAAGCTTGTGAGGTCAAATGCTATCAAGGCATTAGTTGTTAACAAGGAGGAATAAACGCACAGTAAGCCGTATTTCGGGCCTTTCTGGGGAGTGTAACGCTTCCCAGTTGGGTTTGTGCAATAGATTATGGATGAATGTTTAATATATGAAGCTTCTACTGTTATAAATGGTACTACATACATTGTTCGTTCCATTATACCCTCAAAAGATGATATAAAAGTTATTAAAAACAAGATTAAGAAACTAATACTAAACAATCTTGAAAGTAAGGAAAATAAACAAAAAACATCCGCCTAATGACTTGATATAAATACCCTTTAGAGTGATATATATACACACCTAAAGGAGGTATCAAAATGGGTAAAACATTAGAAGATTTAAAAGAAATTTGTAAACAAACGAACACCAGTTATTCTGGTATTGAATTCTTGCTTAAGTATTATCAAGAATCACTACACTGGCCATTCGATAAAGCAAGTGCTTATGTGATTGAGTTGTTTGAAAACGGCACTATTGATTCTATAAAAGTACTTGGCAAAGATGGAAAGGAAATCTAACGAGGAGGACGATGTAAATGTTACAACTAAATAATGAAAAGATTACTGCACTTTATTGTCGTCTTTCTCGTGATGATGAACTTCAAGGTGATAGTAACTCAATTATTCATCAAAAAGAGATGCTAAAAAAGTATGCTGATGATAATGGACATAAAAACACTGAATTCTTTGTTGATGATGGATATTCAGGAACTAATTTTAATAGACCAGATTGGCAAAGATTAAATGCTAAAATAGATGATGGTCTTATAGGAACTATTATTGTTAAGGATATGAGCCGTCTTGGTAGAGATTATCTTCAAGTTGGTATTTATACTGAGATGGTTTTTCCTAACAATGATATAAGGTTTATCGCAATCAATAATGGTGTTGATAGTATTAATGGAACAGAAAATGATATGACTCCATTTATAAATATTTTCAATGAATATTACGCCAAAGACACATCAAGAAAAATACGAGCTGTTGTAAAAGCCAAAGGTGAATCTGGTAAGCCATTAACAACTGTTCCACCTTATGGGTATTTAAAAGATAAAGAAGATAAAAACAAGTGGATTGTTGATGAAGAAGCATCACTTGTTGTTAAAAGAATATTTGAATTATGTGTTAAAGGTTATGGTCCATCACAGATTGCAGATAAACTAACAGAAGAAAAAACAGACTCACCTGTCGCTCATATGGAAAAGTTAGGATTAAAAAGTCCTGCTCGTGCATCCAAAGATAGTGCTCCATACTTTTGGAATCCTAAAACTATTAGCGATATTTTATCTAAACAAGAATATTTAGGTAAAACTATTAATTTTAGAACATATAAAAAGTCTTTCAAGAATCACAAAACCTACTATAACCCACCTGAAAAATGGAAAGTATTTGAAAATACACATGAGACAATTATAGACAAAGAAACTTTTGATATTGTACAGCATATTAGAGATAATCATAGAACTCGAACTAATCTTGGAGAAATGCCACTTCTTTCTGGAATGGTATATTGTGCCGATTGTGGTGCTAAACTTTACCAAGTTCGTGGTAATGGTTGGACATATGATAAGCATTATATGGTTTGTGCTTCATATAGAAAAAAGTCTAAACAAACCTGCTCATCACATCAAATTAGAAATATAGTATTGGAAAAGTTAATCTTGCAAAGAATCAACGATATGATCAATTTAGTACATAATTCAGAGAGTGAGTTTGTTGAACTTGTTACTAAACAAACAAAGGAAAACACAAATAGAAAACTAAAAGAAGCTAAAAAAGAATATGAGATTGCAATGGCTAGAATAAATAAACTAGATTCAATCATTCAACACTTATATGAAGATAACATTGAAGGTAAAATATCCGATGATAGATTTAGCAAACTCTCTGTAAATTATGAAATCGAGCAAGCTGATTTAACAAGCAAAATTAAAGATCTAGACATCTATATTAATGAAGAAACTAACAAACTAGTTAATGTTGAATCATTTGTTACTGCGGTTAAAAAATATACCCACATTGAAACCTTAGATTGTGAAGTATTGCGAGAACTAGTTAGTAAAGTGCTTGTGTATAAAGTTGAAAAAATCGATGGTAAAAGACAACAAAGAATTGATGTAATATTTAATGGTCTAGAGGGAATAAAGCTAGACAAATGAAAAAGCGTAGCTACCAAATTCGATAACTACGCTATTTTTCTAGCCTTTTGAGTAATCCCTAACGGAACTCTCCAAATGCGGAGTTTTTATTTTAAATCATTTTATTTTTGTTGCCAGTCTTGGTATTTTTATTTTATCTTTGCAAAACAGCATTTAGCGCACAAGTTTAATCAAAGTATATCGCTTTTACAATAAATAAGGGCGGTTTTTTGTTTTTTAGTCTGCCGATTTTCATATCCTTAGCAGTTCAAAACAACCAAAGAAATATTCGGCAATAAAAAGCATTGTTTACAGCGAAAAAGCGCTTTTTTAGCCGCTGTAATTTTGATTTATGCGTTTATGCCCTTCAACAATATCAAAAGCTCTTAACGCGTCTGCTAATATAGTTAGACTGGCGCGCCATTCTTAGTATTGGCAAATAACGCACCGTTAACTCGTCTTTTACAAAATACAAAGCTTATTCTATATGTTTTTCCCAGCCCAGTTTAACAAGTTCCGCTTCGGCGCCGATTTTTTTAATTACGGCTTTTACCGTTTTGTCCAATAAGCTTCCCTCCCTGTAATCGGCGGGGACGTAAAAACTTACCCTGTCGTCGGAAACCAAATAGGTGTTTTCCTCGTTTTGGTAAACGCCTACCGAATAGCCCCCATTAAGGCGCGTCAGCTTCATGGCGGGCACGTCTGAAAACCCGTCTCCGAAATAAATCATGTTGGAAAAGGGCACCGCTACTTCGCTTTTTTGCTGCCGCCTGTTTAGCTTGACGTGTTCGGCGGTGTCCTCTACGCCCTTGTGAATGCGGTATAAAAACTGCGTTTTGGAAGTGTAGTTAATTGCCATGCTCGGCCACACCGGTATGCCGTTTTCGTCGTATAAAAAGTCGCTTGCGAAAACTTGCGAAAAATATTTTGCGATACTTGTTCCATCAATCATTGTTTTTAGCCCGCTGCTTATAATATAATGCCTCACGTTGAGCTTGTATTTGCTGCCGAAAGCGGTAATCCTTTCAAACCATTCTTCAACGCCGGGGAAAAACTCAATTTTTTCCCCCTGCTGCATAATGGATTGCTTGGTAATGGAAATATTCCCCTTCTTGGCTTTATCCACCATTAAAAACATTGTGGACAATATGCCGTCCATTTTGTTTTGGGCGGCATATTCGTCGGTAGCTTTCCAAAACTGCGTGGGCGTCATGGCAAGGCTGGGGATAAAGTCGTATTCCTGCATATCCTTTGTGGACAAAGTCCTGTCAAAGTCATACATTAAAGCGACGTTGCTTACATTGGGGTTGTCTGCCATAGAACTCCTTTATTTTGCTAAATGGGCGATTTTACGGGGCAATCAGGCGTTTTGTATAAGCGCCTTAATTAAGCGGGTGGTGTCAATGATATCTTTGATATATATCCACTCATTGACGGTATGTATTTGCTGCATGCCGCAGGAAAATACCAAAGAGGGGAGCCCTTTTAATATAAACTTATTAGCGTCGTGGCTGCCCAAACCGTTGCCCGAATAAATTGGCTCAATGCCAATTGATTTTAATGCCTTTGCGCCCTTTTCAAGCATAAGTTTGCCCGTTTCGTAGTCGTAATTGCTGTATCCCTGCGTTTGGGCGGGCGCTAAAATGTAATTGACTGACAAGTCTTTGTCCTTAAAGCTGTCAACAATTTCTTTTGCCTGCTCAACCATTTTTTGCTGCGCTTCTTTGCTGAAAGAACGCAAAGTCAGCTTAAAGGTCGCCTTATAGGGAACCATATAGCCCTTGTCATATTCGCACGTAAGTTTGGTAACTTGCGTAAAGGTCATGTCGGCTTGGCTTCTTAAACTTCTGTCTAGCGCCGCTATCATTCTTGCGGCGTAGCCCAAAGCGTTTTCCACCGTGCAGGAGTTGGCGTGATTTGGAATATTCGCCACTTCAATATTGACGTCTAAGCCTTGGACGTGCTGCGTGCGCACCACCATTTTACCTACCGATTCGGTAGTGTCAAACACAAAACCATAGTCAAGGTCAAGGGAGGATAAATCAATTTGCGAAGCGCCTATGCAGCCTTTTTCTTCAAGCGCGGTAAAAAACAACGCTATATCGCCGTGCTTTTCGCCCGATTTAAGTATTTCGTCAACGGCGATAATCATTGCCGCAACGCCTGACTTGTCGTCAGAGCCTAAAACGGTGGTTTTATCCGTTACAATTTTATCCCCCTCAATTATGGGGTTGATGTTGTCTGCGGGGGTAACGGTGTCTATATGGGCGCAGTAAAAGGTCTTTGCCTTAGTGTTGTCGTTTCCCTTAATTTTTACAATCAGCTGTTCCGTCTTTTTTTGAAGCTCTTCCTCTGTGTAGCGCGCGCGGATATCTTGGGGAATTTTTGCCATATCCACTTCCTGCCTTATAAACTCGCATTGCCAGCCAAGTTCGCCTATGACTTTTATAATCTCGTCAACCATGGCCTTTTCAAAATAAGAGGGGCTTGATACTTTCGCAAGCCTTAAAAATAACTGAACTGCGGGATGGTTTATCATATTCTTTTTCTCCTTTTTGTGCTTAATGCTATTGTAACAAAAAAAGCGTGAAAACTCAATATATATTGACAGTTTGTAAGTCGGCATATACAATTTTTATATGCTTACCTATATTTCAAAAAGCGGCGACGTATATTACAACCTGGCTTTGGAATACCGTCTGGCGCTTGCCTACGGAAAAACTTCGAATATTTTGTATCTGTGGAGCAACGATAAAGCCGTAGTTATAGGCGCGCACCAAATAGCGGCGCGCGAAGCCAACTGCCAAGCGCTTTTTGAAGAGGGCGGCAAGCTTGCGCGGAGATTTTCGGGGGGCGGCGCAGTTTACCACGACAAGCACAACCTATGCTTTTCATTTATAGGTCCCCAATGCGGCTTTTCCATTGATAAAAATTATGGTATAATATTAAGCGCCTTAAAAGTTTTCGGCATAAACGCCTGCCTGAGCGGTAGGAACGATTTGGAATACGGCGGCAAAAAGTTCAGCGGCAACGCTTACTACACAAAAGAGGGAGTAACCGTTCACCACGGCACCCTTTTGATTGATACAAATGTCAGCGCAATGGCGCGTTTTTTAAACGCCGACAAAGAAAAACTGCAAGGACACGGCGTGCAAAGCGTTTCAAAGCGCGTGGTTAATTTAAAAAGCGTAAACAAACACATAACTAAAACTGCTTTAATAAGAGAAATAATTGCTCAGGCAAAGGGGATTAGCGCGGCGTTTGTAAAATTAAGCGCCGAGGACAAAAAAGAGATTTCGCTTTACCGTAAACAGTTTGGCGGCGAAAAGTGGCTTTTTAACTTTGAAAAATACGGAAACAGCGCTTTAAAGCGTTTCAGCTGGGGAAACGCCGAAATACATTATGAAGTTGCCGTGGGAAAAATAATTAAACTAAAAATTTATACCGACTGTCTGGACACCCAAGAAATTGAAAGGGTTGAACAAGAGCTTTTGGGGAAAAACCCTTTGACATTGACAGACACGGGAAGCGGAATATATAACGACATTATTTCGCTTTTTAAATAAGACTAGGGTAAAGGAGAAAGAAAATGGCAAGAAAAACGCCTCTATTTGACGCGCATTTATCCCTTAACGGCAGAATGGTGGAATTTGCGGGTTACGAACTTCCAATCCAGTATGAAAAGGGAATAATTGCCGAGCACAACGCGGTGCGGCAGGCTTGCGGCATTTTTGATGTGTCGCACATGGGCGAGGTTTTTATTGAGGGAGAGAACGCCGAAAAGGCGGTGAATTACCTTATAAGCAACGACATAACCGGTATGGAAGACTATTCCTGCCGCTATACTTTAATGCTTAACGACCAAGGGGGCGTAGTGGACGACTTTATCGTCTACCGTTTTAACGCTAATAAATACATGCTTGTTGTAAACGCCTCAAACAGGCAAAAAGACTTTGACTGGATAAATGCGCGTTTGCCTGAGGGCGCAAAAGCCTTTGACCGCTCTGACGCTTTCGGGCAGGTGGCGCTGCAAGGACCCAACGCCGAAAAAATACTTTCCCGTTTGACAAACCATATTCCAAAAGGCTTTTATACTTTTATTGAAAACGCCGAGGTGGCTGGAAGCAAATGTATTATTTCGCGCACGGGCTACACGGGCGAAGACGGTTTTGAAATCTATATCCCGACGTCCGACACTCAAAAAGTCTATTCCGCGCTGCTTAACACAGGCAAAGATGACGGCTTGATTCCCTGCGGGTTAGGCTGCCGCGATACCTTGCGTTTTGAGGCGGGGCTTCCGTTATACGGGCACGAACTTAGCGAAAACTTTTTGGCTACCGAACTGGGGCTCAATATGTTCATTAAAAAAGACAAAGACGATTTTATAGGCAAAAAGGCTGTGATTGAAAAAGAGCCTCGGTTTAAAAAGAGGGGCGCGGAACTTTTGGACAGGGGAATCGCGCGCGAAGGTTATCCCGTCCTTGACGAAAAGGGCGCAAATATCGGCTTTGTAACAACGGGCACAATATCGCCCACCTTAAATAAGGCGATAGCAATGGTGCGAATCAATAAAGACTACGCGCAGGAGCTTTGCTATATTGACTGCAAAGGGCGCCTGCTTAAAGCGAGCTTTGTAAAAACCCCTTTTTACCGCAGAGAGGGCTGAAAAAAGTTGTAAACGAAGCAAATACGAAAAAAAGGCGGTCGCTTGCAGCGGTGAAAAGTTTAAAACCTTCTTGCAAAGCTGTCGGCAAAAAAGTTCAACAAAGATAAAACGGAGCGGCGAAATAAACAGAAAGCGGGCAAAAAGGTTTTTGGTTAGGGGGCGGGGTTTGGCTTAATAATTTCAAAAAAGCCCGCGCAATAAAATAAGTATAACCAATTCAAGGAGATAAAAATATCATGAAAATCAATTATTCAAAAACACACGAATGGATTAAAGAGGACAAGGGCAGGTACTTTATAGGCATTTCCGACTATGCGCAAAGTCAGCTTGGCGACTTGGTTTATGTCAACTTACCCCAGCTGGGCGACATTTTGACATGCGGAAAACCTTTTTGCGAAGTGGAATCCGTCAAGGCAAGCAGTGAAATTTATTCCCCCTGCTGCGGAAAAGTTATCGCGGTAAACGACGCGCTTATGGAAAGACCACAGTTAATAAACGAAGACGCACTTTCGGCGTGGATAGCGGAAGTAGAGTTTAAAAACGCAAAAGATTTGCTTTCAGAGGAAGAATATTTCGCGCTTTACCATAAATAAGGAGGGGCAAATGGCAAAATACACACCCCACACAAAGTCGGAAGAGGAGCAGATGCTGCGCTTTTTAGGCTTAAAGAGCAAAGAAGAGCTTTTTTCCGATGTGGATGAAGAACTTAAAATAAGCAAACTCAATTTGGGAAAAGGCTTGACGCAGCAGGAAACTGCCCGCAGTATCACGGCACTTTCCAAAGAAAATAAAATTTACGACACAATTTTGGCGGGAGGCGGCATAGAGGACCACTTTATTCCCGCCGTTGTAAGCGAACTCTCTAAACGCGAAGAGTTTGTTACCGCATACACCCCTTATCAACCGGAAATAAGCCAGGGCGTTTTACAAAGCATATTTGAATACCAAACGAGCGTTTGCGCCCTTACGGGTATGGACGCTTCCAACGCTTCCCTTTACGACGGCGCGTCGGCGCTTGCCGAGGGCATAGTAATGTGCTGCGAAAGAAAAAACACCGCCGTCATTTTAGGCGCGGTAAACCCCTCCTATATTGAGGTGGTCAATACTTACGCATACGCCCACGGAATTAAAATTGTTCACATAAAAGATAAAAACGGCAAAGCCGACATAGCGGAGTTAAAAAACCAGCTTGAAGAAAACGGCGACATAGCCTGCGTTGCCGCCCAGTGCCCAAACTATTACGGGCTAATAGAAGATATGGAGCAAATAGGGCTTGCCGCAAAGGAAAAAAACGTAAGGTTTATTTATGTATTCCACCCCGTCGCGGCGGCGCTGCTTAAAACGCCCAACGAATGCGGCGCCGACGTAGCCGTAGCGGAAGGGCAAAGCTTGGGGCTTCCGATGTATTACGGCGGCGCGACGCTTGGAGTCATCGCTTGCGGCAAGGCCATGCTTAGGCGCCTTCCGGGGCGTATTGTTGGGCAAACTACCGACGTTAACGGCAAACGCGCCTTTGTGCTTACACTGCAAGCTAGGGAACAACACATTAAGCGCGAGCGCGCTCTTTCTTCGGTATGTTCAAATCAGGCGCTAAACGCCTTTACCGCCTCAATTTACCTTAATTGCGTCGGCAAAGAGGGCTTAAAGGACATCGCGCAAGACTGCGTTGACAAGGCGCATTACCTTGCCCGCGAAATAGAAAAACGCGGGGGAAAGCTTAAATACAAGGAAGAGTTTTTCCACGAGTTTGTAACGGAAGGGAGCATTAACGCCGTCAAAGCTTTAAAAAAACACGGTATTTTAGGCGGCATAAAATTAGGCAAAGACGTTTTGTGGTGTGTAACGGAAAAGGCGTCAAAAGAGGCGCTTGACTTGGCGGCAAAGGCTTTTGAGGAGGAAGGAAGATGAATTTAATTTTTGAAAAAAGCGTCAAAAGCCGCCGCTCCTTTTATTTGGAGCAAAGCGGAATTGAAAAGCACCATTTAAAATGCCCTTTAAGAAAAGAGGACGCTCCTTTGGCGGAAGTTTCAGAACTTGACCTTGTGCGCCATTACACCGCCCTTTCAAAGCAGGTTTACGGCGTGGACAACGGCTTTTACCCCTTGGGAAGCTGCACAATGAAGTATAATCCCCGCCTTAACGAAGTTTTGGCTAATTTAGAGGGCTTTACATCCCTGCACCCCAGCCAAAACGCAAAGGAGGCTAAGGGGCTCAATACCCTTCTTTTACGCTTAAAAGCAAGCCTATGCGAAATAAGCGGCATGGACAGCTTTACCTTACAGCCCGCGGCGGGCGCGCAGGGAGAGTTTTGCGGCATAATGCTCATTAAAAAATACCATAACGAGTATAAAAACGTTAAGCGCGATAAAATAATCGTCCCCGACAGCGCTCACGGCACAAACCCCGCAAGCGCAAATATGTGCGGCTACACGGTGGTTACCGTTAAAAGCAACGGCGAGGGCGGAGTTGACATTGACGCGCTTAAAGAGGCGGTTGGCTTTGACACCGCCGGCTTAATGCTGACCAACCCCAACACCTTGGGGCTTTTTGACAAAAACATTAAACAAATTACCGAAATTGTGCATTCGGCGGGCGGACTTTGCTACTACGACGGCGCAAACCTTAACGCCGTAATGGGCGTTTGCCGTCCCGGCGATATGGGCTTTGACGTAATGCATTTAAACGTTCACAAAACTTTTTCTTCCCCCCACGGCGGTGGCGGACCGGGCAGCGGTCCCGTAGGGTGCAAGAACTTTTTGTCAAAATACCTGCCGAAAGAGGATAATAAAAAGTCCGACAAAAACTCAATAGGCAAACTTTTGGCTTTTTACGGCAGCTTGCCCGTATTGGTAAGGGGCTACGCTTATATTTTGACTTTGGGCGCGGAGGGGCTTTTGGACGCCTCTCAAAAGGCGGTGCTAAACGCCAACTATTTGAAGAAAAAGCTGCAAGAGGACTACGAAACTGCAATTGACAGAACGTGCATGCACGAGTTTGTGCTTGACTTGTCGTCTTTTAAGGAAAAATACGGCGTTTCCGCTTTGGACGTAGCAAAAACTTTAACGGACTACGGTATTCACCCGCCCACGATGTATTTCCCTTTAATAGTCCACGAGGCGCTTATGTTTGAGCCTACCGAAACGGAGAGTATTCAAACGCTTGATTTGGCGGCAAACATTATGAAAGAAATAAAGGCTTTGGCGGAAAAGGGCGAAGACTTAACCAAAAGACCAAAAAACACCTTTATCGGCAGGGTAGACGAAGTTAAGGCGGCGCGGCAACCCATTCTCAAATACACAAAAGAGTAATATTGACATAAAACAACAAATACCTGCGTTATACCGCGGGTATTTTTCTTTTACTATAAAACTATGTTTACGCGCAAAAAAGTGGTGCTTAGGGAATATTCCAAAGGGTATTCAAGGGGAGGGGCACTCTCTGGGGTGCTTTCGCTGCTTTGCGACGAAAAAAATACTAAGTGCGAACTTGCAATGCGTAACGCCGACGCCCGCCGCTACGGAATGTGGCACCTCGCCTTAAAGGTAAACGATAAATATTTTTTTATTGAAATTAACGACTTGGAGCGTTTTGAGTTTACTCTTCCCATGACAAGGCTTTTGAGCGTTTCGGCGCTTGTATGCGTAAAAACCAATAAGCTCGCGCTTTTGGCTTTCGGGGGAAGCGACGCGCCGGGCAGTTATGACGCGCAGCTTTTTTCTTATGCCAACAGCGCCGCCTTCCCGCCCCCCGCCCCGCGCATAAAAGAGAATAAACCGCCCACAGGCGAAAGAAAGACCCTTTGGGGACAGGAACAGAAAGAGGAGGGGCAGGAACCGTTTACCGACTACGAGCGCTTTGTTTTGACTACCGACAATTACTACGACAGCGCCGAGGGTAAAAAACTTTTATCGCGCTACAAACAGGCTATGGAGGACTATTACGTTACGCCGCAGGGAGGTTTTTACACTAAGGTCAAGTCGCAGCTGCTTTCTATCTTTGACGCCTATCCGCGCTACCCTCTTTTGATGGAAGCGATAGACAACAGTCTTTTTGTGCGCATAAACAGAAAAAAGGGGCATTTTTGTCTGGGGCTTTTAATTGAAGGGGGAAGCCCCCGCTACATTTGCTACGCTTTGCCCGTTAAGCCCGAAGACGAACCCTCTTCCGCTAAGCAATATACGTATATCTTTCAAGACGCCAACAGCGGCGATTTAAGCCGCCTTAAAAACTTTTAAAATACAACGAAAGGTTTTTCCCCTATACAGTCTTTACTATAAGTTGTTTATTGCCAAACTAAAAAAAGCTCCTCAATAAAAAAACATTTAATTTTTAGCTGCATCCATTGTCAATTTAAAGAAAGGTTATATTTTCTTTTTCAAAATTAACTATTTTATTTCGCCTGACGCCGACTTCTCCGCTCTTCCTGCTTAATATTAATCTTGGGGGGGGGGCGGGGGGGGGGGGGGGGGGGGGGGGGGGGGTGGGGG
>JAEWZT010000002.1 GCA_023458375.1 Bacillota bacterium | reverse complement strand
TTTCACCGCGTCAAATCTTTCTCTGTCAGTATAGTGCTTTTTTTTATTCATTTTCTTTTCCTCCCGTTTGAGAGTAGTATACAAAAAAACACTCTACCGAAGTAGAGTGTTAATTTTTGACGTTTACATAAAAAAAGCCGTTTGGAGCCTTTAAAGGGCTATTTGCGGCTTGGCGGAGAGAGTGGGATTTGAACCCACGGTGCGTTTTAGCGCACACACGATTTCCAATCGTGCTCATTCGGCCGCTCTGACATCTCTCCATTTATTTCTATATAAAATTTTTGATGACACTTGCTTAAATTTTTTGCGCAACTGCCTATAAACCAAACGCAAGTAAGATACGGGAACAGGTTAGTTAGGTTTGCCTTGCTTGGTTGATAAAAGAGAAAGTAGCTTCAAGCTTTTGATGCAAAGGGGAACGCGTAAATGTCTATTCCCGTTAGCTGTTTTATCTTAGGCAGTTCTTTCCGAACATATCTCCAAAGGGCAAAAGTTATATGCAAAAGTATTTTTCGCTTGATTAGTATATAACAAAAAAGCTTAATAATCAAGCAAAACGGCTATGTTTAGTGGATAAGAAAAACGCCCCTTTATAAGGGGCGTAAGAGCGGTTTTTCTTTATTACAAGTTTAACTATACCGTTAAAGCGTCTAAAATGGTCTTTTCGCGGGCGTTAGCCTGTTGGCGAAGCTGTGTCACCCTTTTAATAAGGCGGCTCTTGTAGTCGCTTTCGCTTAGACTTGCGATATTTATTTCCACATTGCTTAACGCGCCCAAAGTAGCGGAACGCGCCATCATGGCGGCTACCGCAACGTCGGACAGGGCGTTTTTATTTCCGTTTTTTGCCAAAAAATCTAAATCGTCAAAGAGCGCGCTTGCCTTTTCCGCGGTGGAAAGTGGCACGTTTGCGGCGTGCATTGTGGCTTTTTCAATTGCGTTTTTTCTTGCGGCTTTTTCTTCGTCGGTGGTTTTAGGCAGTTTAAAAGCGGCGAGCACGCCGTCAAAGGACTTGCTGTCCTCCTCAATAGCCTCAATAAGTTCGCCGTATTTTAGCGGCATTTTAGCGGCGATTTCCCTCATTTTTCCGTCGTGCTGCTCGTAGCCCTTTTTGCCCGCCGTAAGGGAAGCCACCATGCTGGCAAGGGCGGCGCTTAAAGCCCCCGCAAGCGCCGAAACGGAACCGCCGCCCGGAGCGGGCGAGCTGCTCGCCAAAACTTCTGTAAATTCTTTTATTGTTAAGTCGTAAAGCATTGTTGTTTTTAACTCCTTTTAATTGTGGTTGGCATGCGCCGCCTTTCCCTTTTTTATTATGCTTTGCACGCTGTTGGCGCAAAAATTGTAGCATAACTCGTCAAGGGAAAAAACGTTGTGTATAAGCAAATCGGCAAACTTGCCCTTTTCCACCGTGCCTATTACGCCCGCCCTGTCTATTGCCGCAGCGGCGTTAAGCGTTATTGCGCAAAGCGTTTCTTCAATAGTAAGCCCCATATACATGACGCAAAGCGAAATAAGCAGCGGAATGCTTTGGCAGTTGCAGCTTCCGGGGTTGAAGTCGGTAGCGGCGGCAAGCGCGCAGCCTTTGTCAACCATTTTCCTTGCGGGCGCGTAAGCTTCCCTCAAAGAAAACGCCGTAATAGGCAACGTTACCGCAACGGTTTTGCTGTCTGAAAGCGCCCTGATGTTTTCGTCGCTGATTTTTAATAAATGCTCGCATGAAACGGCATCAAGTTTTGCCGCAAGACCGCTGCCGCCCAGCGGCTCAATTTCTTCGGCGTGGATTTTAAGCTTAAACCCCAGTTGCTTAGCCTTAGTCAATATCCTTTCGCACTGCGAAAGGCTGAAAACGTTTTTCTCGCAAAAACAGTCGCAAAACTCCGCCTTGCTTTTTGCCTTTATTTGAGGGAGCGCTTGCTCTATGATAAAATCTACATATTCATCGCTAAGCATATTTTTTGGCGTCGCGTGAGCGCCCATATACGTTAAAACTATGTCTAGGGGCTGTGTGCCGTTAAGCATATCCGCCGCGGCTATTTGCTTTAATTCCGTTTCAATGTCCAAGCCGTAGCCGCTTTTAGCTTCAAGCGTTGTTACGCCGTAGCAAAGCGATTTTTTAACGTTTTCAAGCGCTTTTTGGTAAAGCTCTTGCAGCGTGGCTTTGCGCGTTTCCTCAACGGTTTTAATTATGCCCCCGCCCCGCCTCATAATTTCCATATAGGGCACGTCTTTTAAACGCAAGTTAAACTCTTCCGCCCTGTCGCCCGCAAAAACCAAATGCGTGTGGCAGTCAACGTAGCCCGCCGTTACCATTTTTCCCCCGCAGTCAATAACTTGCGCGCCTGTAACGTCGTATTCTCCAAGGCGAGAAGCGGGGAATACGGCTTTGATATATTCGCCCTCCGTCAAAACGCAATAATCTTTAAGAAGGGAAATCTCACTCATTTCCTTTCCCTTTTTTGCCTTATTTCCCAAAAAGGTGGCTATAAAAGCGTTTTTTAAGAGCAGGTTCATAAATTGTTTTCCAAAATCTGGTTGGACTTAAAGTCTTCTATTTGCAGGTAATATTCGGCGCAGTCAATTAACGCCTGCTGCGGCACAAGCCCTATAACTTCGCTTCCCACAACGCTGACGCCGTAACGCTTAGCTTCCATGCGCACCATTTCAAGGGCGGCGTAAACGGGCGTTTTGGTATAGTCGGTTAGGTTCATTGAAACCTGCGCGATTTTACGCTCTTCAAGCATAACGCCCATAGCCTTTACAAAGCGCAGCCCGCCTCCTATAAAGCGCACCCTTTTGCCTATTTTTGTGGCGACGCTAAGGTCGGGCGTGTCAAGGTTTACGTTAAAGGCAACCAAGGGCATGCGGCACCCTACGGCGGTAACTCCCGCCGTAGGGTGGGGGGCGTTGCCGCCGAAATCGGGTTTCCATTGGGGCTTTTTCATTTTCTCGCCCATTCCCTCAAACTCCCCCTTTCTTATGTCGGCAAGGTTTGTTCTGTCAGGGCTGCTTGCGGAACTTTCATACAAAAAGACGGGGATTTGATAGTCTTCCCACATTTTTGCCGCAACTTGCTTTGAAAGCTCCACCGCTTCCGCTACGGTGGTGTTTTTAATAGGTATAAAAGGCACTACGTCGGCGGCGCCCATGCGCGGGTGCTGCCCTTTGTGCTTAGTTAAATCAATTATTTCCTTTGCTACGCCCACCGCTTCAAGCACCGCCTTTGCAAGGGGTTGAGGCTCGCCCACAACGGTAACAACCGTTCTGTTGTGGTCTGTGTCGCTGCTGTAATCTAACAGTTTGACGTTTTCTTTGTTTCTAAAACAGTTTACTATTTTTTCAATTTTTTCGCCGTCGCGCCCCTCGCTGAAATTGGGAACACACTCCATAATTTTGTCAAATGTCATTTTTAGTTTACTCCTGCTTATATTTCGCGTAGCTGTCGGCTACGAGCTTTTCAATATAGTCTTTTTCTGTCAAATAGGGAAGGGTGATGTGGTTTTCTTTCCCCAAACAATTATATTCTTTTGCGGTGTCCATGGCGTTTTCGTTTCGCGCCCAGCTTCTTCGCGCTACGCCTCCCATTACGTCCCAAGGAAAAGCGCTTTTAATTATCTCGTCAACGCGGCAACTTCCGTCTAAAACCATTCCGAAGCCGCCGTTTATTGCCTTTCCTATGCCCGTGCCGCCGCCGTTATGCAGCGCTACCAAGCTCATGCCCCTTGCGGCGTTTCCCGCAAAGATATGCGTAGCCATATCCGCCATTATATTGCTGCCGTCTTTAATGTTGGAAGTTTCCCTAAAAGGCGCGTCGGTGCCCCCCGTGTCGTGGTGGTCGCGCCCCAGCATTATGGGACCGCACCTGCCCTCGCGCACAAGTTTATTAAACGCCAAAGCAATTTGCATGCGCCCCAACGCGTCTTGATAAAGTATGCGCGCTTTTGACCCCACCACAAGGCGGTTTTTTTGCGCGTTTTGAATCCAGATATAGTTGTCGTTGTCTTGAAAACGGCGGTTCCTGTCAATGTTTTCAAGCGCCGTTTTGTCCGTTAATTGCAAATCTTCCTCTTTGCCCGACAGGCACACCCACCTGAAAGGTCCGTAGCCGTAGTCAAAACAAATGGGACCTAAAATGTCCTCAATATAGCTGGGGAAAATAAACCCCTCGCGTTCGTCTTTGCCGTTTTTGCAGATTTCTTTAACGCCCGCGTCAAAGACGGCTTTCATAAACGAATTGCCGTAGTCAAAAAAGTAAGTGCCCCTTTTTACAAGCTCTTTTATGGCGGCAAAATGCTCTTTCAAAGTTTCGTCAACAAGCTTTTTAAACTCGCGCGGGTTTTTTGCAAGCATGTCGGTGCGCTGCTCAAAAGTTAAACCTCTGGGGCAGTAACCCCCGTCGTAGGGCGCGTGGCAGCTCGTTTGGTCGGAAAGAAGGGGAATTTCTATGTCATTTTGAGCGGCGTAGCATAGTAAATCCACAATATTGCCGTGAAAAGCTATCGCTTTGCCGATTTTTTGCTTTTGGTATTTTTGCGCAAGCTCAAAGGCTTCTTCGGGCGAATAGGCAATTTCGCCAACCCACCCCTGAACGTGCCTTGTTTTTATGCGGCTTAAATCCACTTCTGCAATGACGCCTACGCCCTGCAAAATCTCCACCGCTTTACCCTGCGCCCCGCTCATGCCGCCCAGCCCGCTTGACACAAAAAGAACGCCCGCCAAATTGTCCTCGTTTTTAAGGTGAAGCTTCATGCGAGCCGCGTTTAAAATAGTGTTATATGTGCCGTGGACTATGCCCTGCGGTCCTATATACATCCAGCCGCCCGCCGTCATTTGTCCGTAATTTGCCACGCCCAGCGCCGCCGCCCTGTGCCAGTTTTCCTGATTGTCAAACATGCCTATCATAAGGGCGTTTGTAATTATTACGCGGGGGGAGTTTTTTCCGCTTTTAAAAAGCCCCAAAGGGTGCCCGCTTGCGACTGCAAGCGTCTGTTCCTCCGTCATTTCTTCAAGGTATTTTTTAATTAAAAGATACTGCATCCAGTTTTGGCAAACCTGACCTGTTTCGCCGTAAGTTACCAGTTCGTAAGGATACAGCGCCACGTCAAAATCAAGGTTGTTGTCTATCATAAGCTGAAAAGCTTTGCCTTCAAGGCATTTTCCCTTGTATTGGTCTACGGGCTTTGCGTAAATTTTACCCTGCGGGCGGAAACGGTAGCCGTAAATGCGCCCCATTGAGTAAAGCTCCTGCAAAAATTCGGGGGCGAGCGTTTTGTGCCACTCCTGCGGAATGTAGCGCAGCGCGTTTGAAAGCGCCAGTTCCGTTTCCTTTTGCGTTAATCTAAACTCCCTTTTGGGAGCGCGGCGTATTCTCTCGGCAAAATCTTTTTTTGGAGGAAGCTCCGTCAGTTTTATATTCATACCATTAAAAATATCTAAATTGCTCAACATTATTTCTCTTTCCTTAATTTAATTTCCCCGTAATTTTTTCAACCTCGCTTAACAGCTTTCCGCTTATAATTAAAGCGGCGCATTTTTCAATGTCGGGGGCGATGTAGCGGTCTTTGTCCATAAAGCTTACGTTTTTGCGCACAAGGTCGTAGGCGGCACTTGTAGCTTTGGCAAGGGGTTTGTCCTTTGACAAATCTATCGCCTGACAGGCGCAAAGCAGTTCTATCGCAAGCACGTTGGCTACGTTTGAGCATATGACGCGCGCTTTTCTCGCCGCCGTCATGCCCATTGAAACATGGTCCTCTTGGTTGGCGCTGCTCGTTATGCTGTCAACGCTTGCTGGATGGCTTAATACCTTGTTTTCATTTACCAGCGATGCGGCGGTATACTGCACAATCATCATTCCGCTGTTAAGCCCGCCCTTTTTTACCAAAAACGCCGGAAGGTTTGACAGCTGCGGGTTGACAAGGCGCTCGATTCTTCTTTCGGAAACGTTTGCAAGTTCAGAAAGCGCGATTGCGGAAAAGTCAAGGGCGAGCGCCAAACATTGCCCGTGGAAGTTTCCCCCCGAAAACGCCTCCTTTGTGTCGGCAAAAATTATGGGGTTGTCAGTTACCGCGTTTATCTCTTTTTCCACAACTTGCGCAACGTAGCCCAAAGCATCTTTGCTCGGTCCGTGTATTTGGGGAATACAACGCAAAGTATAGGCATCCTGAACGTGCGTCTGACCCTGTTTTGTCGTCCTTTGGCTTCCCTGCAAGATTTTTCTGAGGTTAGCCGCAGTATCAATTTGCCCTTTTTGGTTGCGTATGGCGTGAATCCTTTCGTCGTAGGCGTCGGTAATTCCGCCCAAAGCCTCAACGGTAAGGCAGGAAATTATATCGGCGCACTTGTTGTAGTTTGCGCCCTCGTTTACTACAAAGCATGCTAAGGCGCACATTGCCTGCGTGCCGTTAATAAGCGCCAGCCCTTCTTTGCTTGTAAGAACGGCGGGGGTAAGATTCGCAAGCTTTAAAGCTTTTTTTGCAGACATCAGCTTATCTTTATAATAAGCGTCGCCAAGACCTATTAAAGTTAAAGCCATATGCGCCAAGGGCACCAAGTCTCCGCTAGCGCCCAAACTTCCCTTTTGAGGAACATAAGGGGTAACGTCGCTGTTAAGCAGCGCCAAAAGCTTGTCGAAAGTGTCTTTGCTTACGCCGCTGTAACCTACCGCCAAAGCGTTAAGGCGTAAAGCCATCATGGCTTTTACCTCACGCTTTCCCAAAGGTTCGCCCACGCCGCAGGCGTGGCTCATAATGAGATTTTTTTGCAGCGTTTCGCTGTTTTTCTGACTTATGCTTACTTCGGAAAACTTACCGAAACCCGTAGTTATTCCGTAGACGGCTTTGCCGCTTTTTACCACCTCGTCCACCAATGCGCGCGATTTTGCCATTTCGCCGTAGGCGCTTGCCGCAACTTCCGCGCGCACGCCTTGTGAAAGGGCGATTACTTCTTCAACCGTTAAATTTTTACCGCTGATTATTATTTTATCCAATTTGCTACCTCTAAATTTCAAAATTGCCAGTCATTTTATTATTGCATATCCGCCGCTTTTTTTCAACACATAGGGCTAAAATACAAATAAAAAACTAAGGATAAACGCATTGCTTTTTGCGCGGTTTTATGTTAAGTGCGGACGGGCGGCTTTTGGCATCATTTGGCATCATGTAGATAAAGACCCCGCAATTATAAAAGCCGCGGCATTATAGCGCGCTTTTTAAACGCAAATTATCTTGCCGCCACAGCAAACGACAGTGCAAACGCTGCATCGTCGCCACAGCAAACAGCCCCTAACCCTAAAATGATTTAAAGGCAGTTTATAAAAATCTATCTTATCGCCGCAACTAAATTATAAAGCTAATCCCGCTTTCTCTATTGCCGCCGCTACTTAAATACAAAAAAATATTTCTGACATTTACCCTGTTTTTATTCTTACTAATAAGCAGAAAGCAAAACCTTTACGGCAGGTTTAGCAGTGAGGATAAACTTTCACGCCTTGACCAGATTTCGTAAAGAACAACCGCGCCGCCATCAAATAAATGCAGCCGCAGCCGCAAATAATCTTTCGCTCGGCGACTGTAAAAGTCCGCGCTAAAACTTGTAGCTTAATTTTATAAAACTTAAAAGCCTTAACTCTGCCTGCGTTTTCAAATGAAACTGTGAACATTGTTTAATTTTGATTAAAAATAGTGGCTCAAATCGGTTAATAATATTTTATGTTATGGTATAATGCCCCTATGGGGAAAAAGCTTCAAGAGTTTTTTAAATCAATAAGTTATATCTTTTCTCATAAAAAGATTAAAAATAGTTTTACCGAAGAACAGTCGCGGGAAATCAAAGAGGCTCTCTCGCTCAGAAACGGTAAACTGATTATCGCCATTTCCTTAATAGTATTAGTTCATCAGATTTTTTGCGTCGCAAGCGATATTGCCACAGATTTTTACGGCAGGTTCAGCCAGGTAAGCCGCTTTAACATTGCGGCGGAAGCGCTTTTGATTTTTACCTCCTTGTCTTCTGCAATAACGGTTCATTTTCTGTTGCAGGCAAAAAAGTTTAAGGCTGTGGAAATATACCAATGGGCGTTTAATTTTTTAATTTTAACGGGTTTTTTGCTTTATGTTTACAGCGATTTCGCGCGCGGCGTTACAAGCACTTCCTCTTTTTATATAGCGTTGCTTTTCGGTTTCGGCGCGATATATACGCTTAAACAAACCTGGGGGTTTTTCGCCTACTATTTTACCGCTGCGGTTTTAATGGATTTATTTGTGCCCCCTATTGACGGCGCGCTGCCCCTTGACAACTTGCAGTCTTTGCTGTTGCTTTTGATAACGCCCATAGCCTCGCTTTTTTATACTTCTTCTTATTACAAAAATATGCGCACCGAATACGACCTAAAAGAAGCCAACCTAATGCTTGAAAAAGTCAGCAACACCGACTGGCTTACAGATTTGCCCAACAGGCGCAGCTTATACAAATACGTTGCCGACAACGCCCCTTTATGGAAAAAGGAAGGCAAATATATTGCGGTGGCAATTGCCGACGTAGACGATTTTAAGGCATATAACGACACCTTTACGCATGTAAAGGGAGACGAGTGTTTAATAGAAATCACCAACTGCCTCGCGGCTTTTTGCAAAAAGAACGGCGGTTTCGCTTCGCGCACAGGCGGCGAGGAGTTTTGTTTCGTTTGCGTCAATATAAAGGATAAATCATTAGCGGAACAAAAAATGGCGGAACTTGCGGAAGAAATCAAAAAACTTAATTTGCCCTCAGGCAAAGGCGCTACGCACCCGAGGATAACTATAAGTATGGGTATAAGTATAAGCAAGGTAAGCAAAAATTACAGCTTTGAAAACCATTACACCACCGCCGACAACAACTTATACGCCGCTAAGGAAAAAGGCAAAAACACTTTTGTCGTTACCGACTAAAAGTAAGCCGTATTATTTTTTTAATATTTTCTTTAAATTATTGACCTAAAAGCTTTATTTCTTAATTGTGATTTTCGCAAGCGCCATACCCATGAAACCGCCTTTAACCGCCAAAGTTCATTTTATTTATCAAAGGTATAACTATATTATTATTATTATTTCTTTACTAAAAGCTTTGATAAACATATAAAAGAAACTTTTGGTTATAACAAAAAGGCAGTTAAGCCCAAAAAAATTACTTTTGAATGCGAAAAAATCTTCGCCCGTCTTTGGAAGCGCAGTAATTTCAAAAACTATTGAGCGCCCGACCGCCCTTAATAAAATAACTATAAAAATATTAAGTTAAAACCTAAGGAAAAATCAAAAAATTAAAAGCAAACAAAATTGGGCGATGAAAATTGCTTACGGACTACTGGACACTCCATGTATACTATTTTGCTTGCGAATTGTAATTTTTATGTAAAATGCGGCTTAGAAGCGGCAAATTGGTTTTGGCGGTTGAGCAATTACTTTATTTTTGCCTTTGAGCTTTATTTTTCGTCCGTCGTTTTTTGCTTGCGCACAAAGTTAATAAAGTTTTCAAGAGGCGCGGAAAGCAAAGCGTTCTTTTTCAGCACCGTGTAAAAATACCTTTGGGGCAAGAAATCGGCGTAAAGGGGTATAACGGCTTTTTGCTTTATGTACTGCTTTGCCGCAAGTTCCGACACAATGGAAAGCCCCAACCCGTTGGCGACGGCGCAAATTATGCTTTGCGTATTGTTAAAATAGGCGCTGACTTTCAAGTCGCTTGCGTTTATACCGATTTTGCCTAGGTATTCCTCGTATTCAAGCCTTGTGCCCGAACCCGCTTCCCTCATTACAAAGCGTTGGCTTTTAAGTAGTTCCAAAGCGCCCTTTGCGCCCAAGTTTTCAAAACGTTTTTCGCGCGGCGCGATTAAAATAAGCTTTTCCGACATAAAATATTCGTAAACGCATTTGGGATTTTCAATTTTTGCGCCCACAAAACCTATTTCGCCTTGACGCTGTTCAACGCCCTTGATTACGTCCGCCGTGTCCGCCTGCATAATGTTAAAGACAATATCAGGATAATTCTTATGAAATTCCCCTAAAATCTCAGGCAGAATGTTTTGCGCGGGCACAGAAGAAGCCAAAATGTCAATGCTTCCCGACTTGCCGTCGGAAAATTTTTTAAGGCAGTCCACCGAAACGTCGCGCAGCGAAAGCATTTCTTTGGCGTATCCGTATAGCAGTTTTCCCGATTTTGTGGGAAGAACTTCCTTGGTTGAGCGGTAAATCAACTGCGTTTGCAGCTCTTTTTCCAATGAACTTATATAGGAACTTATTGAGGGCTGCGACAGAAATATCTCTTCCGCAGCCTTGGAAAAACTCCGCAGTTCATATACCTTTACAAATACTTCAAGCTGTTTTAATTCCATTTTTACTTTTCCTTTTAATCAAGCCGCAGTTGCTCTTTTTAGCCGCGCAGCGCGCTTTTATAAGTTTTCAAAGCAATTTTACCATTTTTGGGACAAATAAACAACATTTTTTGGCGACAGCGCGTTCATAACGCATTTGCTCACTAGCTGTTATACACCTCCATAAGGTATTACTTGTTAAGTGCCTAACCCCCGTCGGGTTTTCTTTAAGGCGGGTGAACTTACATTTTTAATAAGCTTTCCTCCCCCCTGCGCGCGTCTATAATTTTGCCTTAATAAATTGGTTGTTCCTCTATCCCCGCCCACCCGATAATTTAACAATCCCCAATCCCCCGCGAGCCTTTTAAGCGGCGCTTTTCCTTACGCGCCAGTAACATATTTGTCCGCATAACGCTGTGTTTTACGTTTTTATTCTTTGTGTTCTGCATTTCACCGCCAAAAATATGCCTCTTAGCCCAAAAGCCGCCCAAAGAAGAAAATATGTGATAATATTTGCTTACAATAAATGGGAGGCAGGTTGCTTTGAAAGTTGAAGTCGTTATAAAACAGGGTTTAGCGGAGGCTTACGCCGTAATTTATACGGGCAAACTCACGGAAGAAATTGAAAGCGCCGTTTCGTTTTTGCAAAGCCATGACGCCGTTATTACCGCTTCGGCGGATGGAAAAAAAGTTGTTTTGCGGCCACAGGAAATATTTATGGCGCGCGTAGAAGAGGATGTCCTTGCCCTTTATACTCAAAACAAAAAATATGTCTGTAAAAAGCGCCTTTACGAAATGGCGGAGCTTTTGGGCGGCTCCTTTTTGCAGATTTCAAAGGGAACAGTGGTCAATCTTGCGCAGGTGAAGTATGTTGAGCCTTCTTTGGGTGGCTTAATGAAAATTAAACTCAAAAACGGCTTGTCCGACTATATTTCAAGAAATTATTTACCCCCTTTTAAAAAATATTTGGGGTTATAAAAAAGGAGAAAAAATTATGAACAAGGTTTTACGCTCAATTTTAAAAGCTTTTGTCGTAGGAATAACTATGGGCTGCACAATTTTCGTGCTGATAAACATTTTTTGGGAAATTATCGCAAAAGCGCCTTTGCCCTTTGAAGGAAACTACGGTTTTATCAAGCAGTCTCTGTGCGCCGTCGGCGTAAGTTTGGGTTTTACTCTTCCTTCGCTGATTTACCGCGCGAAAAAAATCGCCTTTCCTTTGCAGATAGTTATCCATATGGCTGCCGGTTTTGTCATTTTCGGCATAATAGCTTACTTTGCGAATTGGATTCCCTTTGAGGAGGGCGCGGGCGCCGTTATACTTTTTGCCGCAATCGCAGTAATTTCTTCCGCTTTAATTTGGCTGGGTTTTTATTTTCACAGCAAGTGCGAAGCGGCAAGAATGAACAAAATCTTGGCGCAAAAGCAAAAGGAAGAAAGGGATTAGCGCCTGTTTGACAAAAAAGCAAAGTTTATCCCGTTCCGCAAAAAAGCGGTTTACAATTACTAAATAATTAACTGCTGCTAAATTAACATAAACTTTAAAAATTGATATACAAAAATAACCCCTTCCGTTTAAAGGAGGGGGCGTTTTTATCAATTTATACATTTAACAGTTTTGGGTGTTTCAATTGTATTTAGGATAGTTTCCGCGGCAAAGCCAAATCGCGTTTAAGCAGGCGCAAGAAACTAAACTTCATTTGTCCGTAACAGCTATGCGTTGTGGCAAAGGGTTAAGGGGCGGGGTTTTGGGCGGCAGGGGCAACGGGAGGGAGGAGGTTTTGCTTGCCCGTTATGCTTTCAACTTCTATTTTATAAACGCGCGTAATATCGAGTGCGACGCATTTTTTAGCGGAAAAACGCGGGTAGCCGCAATGGTTTAATATGCATTGAATGCCAAATACCGCCTCTTGCCCCGTAATTTCGCTGGCTTTGCCCTTTGCGATAAAGCTTTGGTATTCCACAGTTACGCTGCGCTTTAAATTCACGTAACGGTAAAAAATATCACCTTCAACGCAAACATTGTTATGTTTAATTAACAAATCGTGCTTTAAGCCCTCTTTCGCGCCGTGAAAATAAAAGACCGCCTTACCCTCTTTTATGGCATAGCCGAAAGAAAGGGGCACGATATAAGGGTATTCTCCGTCAAAAAACCCCACGCGTATTACGTCGCATTTTTCCGCAACTTTTATTATTTCTTCAAAAGAGGTAATTTCTCTGTCCGTCCTTTTCATAGCTTCTCCAAACAATATTTGTTAAATATATAATAACATACAATAAAGACGGGCGGAAAACTTTTTTATAAAACAAAAAATAAAAGTCTAGACCCTTTAACGTCCGCTTTACCCGCTGCCTTTTCCCTTCAAAATAAGAGTATAAAAACAAAAGCTTACGGTTTATAGCCGATACCAATCCAGTCGTACAGCGCCTGCCACCCTTTCATGGCGCTTGGGACTTTAATGTCAATAGCTGTCAGCACGCCGATGGTAAGCGCTACGGCAAAGCAGCAGATAAAAGCGGCGATTGCATGGGGTTTTTTGCGTTTTATTAAAGGAATTAAATCTATTACGGCAATAAGCGCAAAGGAAAGAGTTACAAGCCAAATCATATTTTATTAACCCCCTTCGTTGCCCGCCTCTTCTTTAACGGGTTTTGGAAGATTGCGGAATTTTGCCAAAACCAACGTTATAAAAGGAATGACAACTTCAAAAAGCCCGTTTGTAAAAGCTTCGTAGGCGCGCGCCGACGTTACGTGCTCAATGCCGCTGTCATACAAGGTAGGCGAATAAATCACGATAAAAACGCCTGTTATAAGCGCAAGGTTTTTATATTGCACGGTGCCGAAAAGAGTGGCAAGAGCTACCGTTGACGCATAAACCAGCACGGTAATTTTGAAAAACAGCAAAAGCATAATGCCCACCGCAAAAAGAATTTCCAAACGGCTTAAAGCTTCGCCAAGGTTGACAAGGCGCAAAGACACCAGCCCCGGAAGATTAAAAAAGTGCAGCGCGTTGCCAAGGACCGCGATGTCGCGCATCAGCACCGCTAAAAGCACTATAATGCCCATTGCCGCGCCTAAAAACCAATATTTTGTCACCTGCTTGGGCTCCAACTTCCTTACGCAGGGCGTAATCATCAAAAATACCATTATTTCGCTGATAGGTATAACGGTGATGATGTGCGTGCTTTGCACATATTTCATAAAAGGCAGGCTGAAAATGGGTAAAAAATTACTGAATTTCATTTGGTTTGCCAAAAAGATAAGAGATGTTATCACTATGCCAAACTCTATTATCGTAAACAAAGAGCCGTATCTGCTTACCACGCCGAAACCGTGCCTTACCGCCCATACCGAAAGCAGCACGCAGCAAAGGGTTGTAAAAAGACGGGGCGTTTCGGGAAGAAAGGTAATTTTGACAAAGTTTGCCAAATCAGATACGTTTAAGGCGGAAACGGTAAGATAAAACCAAAGCATGGCTATGCTTAAAAATTTTCCCACGAACTTGCCGAACACCTCTTCAAATATCTGCAAAAGGTTTTTATCGGGAAACATTACCATAAAGGTGCGGAACATATATATTATGGGAATGCTTATCAAAGCGCCTATTACTACGGGAATCCATGATTCATGTTTCGTTACCCCCGCCAGAAAAGAGGTCAAAAGCACAGAAGATTGAAGATAAAACGCCACCGCAAACATAAACCGTTTGCCTGATATTTTTGACTTGTCTACTATCATTTGTTTTTTTCCTCCATTTCCAAAGACGCAGAAATTTGCCCCGTCTCGCGCAGCATCGCGTCAACCTTAATGGTCATTTCCGTGTTTACAAATATTTCCTCCCAATTCTCTTTCATTTTTTCCCACTTTTTATGTTCTTTTTGATTTATTAAAGTGCTGTAACCAAAAACGTCGGCTTTCAGTTCCTTTGCCTTTGAAAAGGAAAGGGTAATCAGCTCCTTTATTTTTTCTTGGGCAAGTTTTTCTAAATGCTTTATCAGTTCGGGCGGTTTTTTATCTTTAAACCCATCCACCTCAGAAAGGTTGATGACAGTTTTGATATCCAGTTTTGCCAAAACGCTGTTGTCGTCGTTTACCGTTAAATCGCGTTTGCATTGAAGCCTTACGATATGGAGCACGGCTTTGTTTTCACCTTCCTCCACTTCCAAATTAAGCCTTTTTACACTTCCGCAAGACATCATAAAGCCCAAAGTTTCGTCGTTGTTTAGCCGCCCTATCATCTTGTCGTCTTTAAAGACCGCCATTCCCTCAAAGGTAATGCCGCTTTCGTCGTTTTCGCTTTTATTTATTTTTAACAGCGGCATTACGGGGGCGGCGCTTCCGTCTAAAAGCACATGCACAAAGTCAATAAGGCGAACGATATATTTTTCAGAGGAGTTGCCTAAATCCTTAAAATATCCCCCCAAAAAAATGCCGCTGTTGGGTTCGTGGGGCAGTTTAAGCTTCAAAATATCCTCCGCCCTGCCGTCCACTACCGCCATAGGCACTTCCAGACGCGCCTGATAGTCCCTTAAAAGCAAATCAAGATGTTCTTTGATGCCGCACTGCGCCGCCTCAATACCAAAAAGCCTTATTTGGTTGTGCTGAAAAAGCAGTTTGTTGTCGTTGTCCCTGTTGAGCATGGAAATGCTTCTATCCAACGACTTGCTGATAATATCAAAGGTAACAACTGAATCGTCGGAGCCGCCCGAGTCCCCTCCCGAGCCGGAACCCGATTGCCCCTGCTTAATGTTTGCCACTTGAAAGGTAAACTGCATTTGCTCGGGGTCTTCAATTACGTCAATCCCCGTTCCCGTTAATATAAACCAATTGTTAAGTTCTCTGCTGTCCCAACAGCCGGTTAAAGCTAAAACAACAAGCATCACGGCAAACAATAAGGACAATATTTTTAATCGCGCGCGCATTACGGCTGACCTCCCTCGTCGTTTTTAGAATGGGGGCGCATGGGGGGAATATATGGCTTAATACGCGTGGTATCGCCCTCGGCAATTTCCTGGGGTCGGTGCGCCATTGACCAAAGGGGCTTGCGGATAAGGGCGTCCTCAGAGTCGCCCGACTGACCGAAGCTGTCAAAAAATGGAACGCCGAATGATTCAAGGGTCGCTAAGTGTATCAGCGTCCCTATGCACATCAACCCTACGCCGTAAAAACCTACAACTGCGGCGGGAATCATCGCCACAACGCGCAAAACCGAAGACGATTCGTTTTGCGTTGGCACTAAAAACCCCGCGACGGAAGTAACGGCAATGACTATAACCATAGGGGCGCCTATTAAACCGGCGCTTACCGCGGCTTCGCCCATAATCAGCGCGCCCACAATACTTATCGCCTGCCCTACGGGTCGGGGAAGGCGCACTCCCGCCTCGCGCAGCAGCTCAAAGGCAAATATCATTATGAGCGCTTCAAAAAAGACGGGGAAAGGCGTCCCCTCCCTTGCCTTTGCCACCGTAAACAAAAGTGTGGTGGGAATAAGCTCGTGGTGGAAAGACATCAGCGCGACATAAATGGCGGGCGCTAAAATAGTAAGCGTATAGCCCGCATAGCGGATAATGCGCAAAAGGCTTGCGTAAAGGGGGCGCTCGTAGTAGTCTTCGGCGGTTTGAAAACTTTCAATAAACAGCATGGGGGCTGTAAGCGCAAAAGGCGTTCCGTCTACCAAAATGGCTATTCTGCCCTCTAAGATTTTTGCCGCGGCAACGTCGGGTTTTTCTGTGTAAGCCATTGTTGCAAAGGGGGAAAAGGGGGCGTCCTCAATGTATTCTTCTATATACCCCGTTTCCAAAATTGATTCCACGTCCAAATTTTTCAAGCGCCATTTAATTTCTTTTAAAGCGTTTGCGTTAACTACGCCCTCTAAATACATCAAGCATACGCCCGTCTGCGTTTTGCGCCCTATGTTCATATTTTCCGATTTCAATTTCTCGTTGCGTATTTTGCGGCGCATAAGCGAAGTGTTTGTGCGTAAATCCTCGGTAAATCCCTCGCGCGGTCCGCGCACTACCGTTTCCGACTGCGGCTCTGTAATATTGCGCTTTTCCCAGCCCTTGGTATCTAAAATTAAAGCTTGGGCGTAGCCGTCTACAAGCAAAACGACGTTGCCCGAGAGGTAACCCGTTAAAACTTCTTGAAGTGTTTTAGCTTTTTCCGCGCCGGCAACGCAAATCACCTGCTTGTCAAGCGCGTCTATAAGTTTACCGCCGCTTTGTTCTTCCTTGGGCTGCCATTGCTTTAAGGGGCGCAGAACGGAATTGGTGACAAGCAAATTATCCACAAGTCCGTCAATAAACAAAAGCGCCGCAGAAGTTTCGCCGTCGCCCAAAGTAAAAGAGTTCACCTTAAAGTCGGTGCTGTTTTCCATTCGGGCTTGTATATCTTTTAAATTGTCTTTAAGTTTAGAGGAAAGCTTGTCGGCGCTCTCGTTGTCGTTTTCAGCGCTTCCTCCCCCCTTTATTCCGTGCGTTTTTACGTTTCTTCCTATAAAGCGCAATTTGCGTATAATAAAATCAAAAAGCAAAATGACCGCCTTTCCCGTCCGGGTATTTTTGTTGTGTGAAAGAGCTTGTGTTTTTAATGCAGCCCTTTTTTACCGTTAAGGTTTTTTAAAAAACTTTTTTCTCTTTTCCGATACAATTTCAGTATGTTTAAAAAGACATTTTTTAATGCAAAGGCGGCAAAACACAAAATACAAACGTTTACATTTTATTTTTATCAAAAAGAAAATGCATGACAAAAAATACGCTCCGCAAATGCGCAGGGTCGAAGCATTTTTAAGCGAACAAGATTTTAATGTTTTTTATTAGCGCAAAGCAGTATATAATCAAAAAAATGTCGGCGTTCAACAAAGTGTGCGCCAAACTTAGAAATGTGCGAATACTTGCCCAGCGATTTTCCATCGCAAGAACTTTTGGCTTTATTATTATTCGCATTTTAACAATCAACATTTTATCGCCGCGCTTATGAAAATAAAAATACAAAAATATAGCAATTTTTTTGCCTTACGATTTACGTTCTTTAATTATAAAATTAGGCGCTGGTAAATAAACCAGCGCCAGTTACGTTGCCTTAAATAAAAAAGACTTGCGGGTTAAGCAAGTCTTTGTGCTGTGGTTTTAGTCTCCAACGTAGGGAAGAAGCGCCATTTGTCTGGCTCTTTTTACCGCTATCGTAAGCTCTCTTTGGTGAAGCGAGCAAACGCCGCTCATTCTGCGGGGGATAATCTTTCCCTTTTCCGAAATAAATTTGCGAAGTTTGTTGGTGTCTTTGTAGTCAATATATTCCGTTTTGTCGGCGCAGAAAGCGCAAACTTTTCTGCGGGCGGGACGCCTTAAAGGCTTCTTTGTTAAAGTTTTATCTTCCATTTTTAAAATCTCCTTATTTTTATTTAAAAGGGCAATTCGTTGCCGTCGTCTAGGGGTTCTAAGTCGTCAATGCTCTTGCGCTCAAACCCGTTGCTGCCGTTTGCGTTAGGGGTTGCCGAAACGTTTCCGCTGTTTCTCGGAACAAACTCAATATTGTCGGCTACTACCTCGGTGATATACCTTTTCTGCCCGTCTTTTTCGTAATTGCGCGTTTGAATTGAACCCACCACCACACAGGGGTCGCCCTTATGAAAATACTTGCTCATAAAGTCGGCTTGCGAGCGCCACGCTATGCAGTTTATAAAGTCTGTCTGTTTTTCGCCGTTTGCCGACTTATAGGGTCTGTCTATCGCGAGGGAAAACCTGCTGACGGCAACGCCCGTGGGCGTCGTTGAGGTAACGGGGTCTGCGGTAAGCCTTCCTATCAAAATAGCTTTGTTCATTTCTCCTCCCCGTTTTGTTACTTAACGATAATCATATGACGCAAAACGCCGTCCGTTATGTTCATCACTCTTTCTATTTCCATAGGCAAATCGCTTTTGCCCTGAAAATTGATTAACACGTAATAAGCGTCGGTTTTTTTGGAAATGGGATAAGCCAGTTTTTTAAGCCCCCATCTGTCCAAAGTATCCACTTTGCCCTGCCCGTTTTCAATTATGGCGACAAATTTGGATATTACCGCTTCGCGCACTTCGTTTGTTAAAGCGCTGTCCATAAAAAACAGTAATTCGTAGTTGTTCATTTTTCTACCTCCCGGTCTAAATATTAGGTCCCGCTTTTAACAGCGGAACAAGGCGATGCCGCTTAAAAACTGCGGCGACATCTATTATACCAACAACCGCCTTGATTTGGCAACTGAATTGACGCTTAAAACTTTTGCCCCGCGCTTGCGGCTGCCGATAATAAGCAAAACTAAAAAGTCAAAACTATTAAGAGATAAACAGCTCAATGTCATCGGCAAGTTTTTCTGCCTTGCTGCCTTTAATCATCAAGTGCCCCACGTCGTCATAAATAATTACTTTGGCATTTAAAAAATATTCCTTTAAATATTCTACGCTCGAAAGGGGAACAAGTTCGTCCAGCTCGCCGTAAAGAATAAGGCAGGGGGTATAGTTTTTCTTTAAACCCTCGTTGCATTTTTTAATTGTTTTTGCAAAGGTAACCAAAGTGTGGGCGTTGTAGTTGGGCAAAAGCTTTGTAACCATCATATTTACCGCCTCTTTGTTGTCGGTAACGTATTTGGAAAGCTCGTTTTTGCTCAAAGACACCGCCTTTGTAAGGTCAAAGTTGCTGTTTGTAAAGTTTTCAAACACTCTTTTTAAGTAAAAAGCCGTCCACCTGAACGAATAGCCCGTATTGAGATACTTATTTGCGGGGGAAAGCAGTATAAGCTTATGCACCTTTCTTACGCAGGCGAGATAACTGCCCAGAGCCCCTCCCATTGAAAAGCCCGCCACGTCAACACTGTCGTATTTTTTCTGCAAATTGTCAAACTCGCTCAGCAAAAGTTCAAAAGTCTTGTCGCTGTCAAAAAGCTTGAAGTCGGCGGGATAATGCCCCGGCACGTTAAAAAAGTAGGCGCTGTCGTATTTTTTTTTAAACAAAGGGGACAGCTTATCAAAGTCGGTATAATCGGTGATAAAACCGTGAATGCAAAATATCGCTTTTGTCTTTTTGTCTTTTTTCATAAAAAACTACTTATTACCAGGCTATTTCCTCGCCGCGTTTTTGCAAAAACTCGTTTGCCTGCGAAAAATGACGGCAGCCGAAAAAGCCGTTATACGCCGACAAGGGGCTTGGGTGTGCGGCGGTTAAAATCAAATGCTTGTTTTTGTCAATGAGACCTTTTTTTGCGGCGGCGTTAGCCCCCCAAAGCATAAACGCCACACCCTCTTTTTCTTGGCTTACACCCTTTATTACGGCGTCGGTAAAGGTTTCCCACCCCTTGCCCTTGTGTGAGTTGGGCACGCCCTTGACAACCGTTAAAACAGTGTTTAAAAGCAACACCCCCTGCTTTGCCCAAGGGGTTAAGTCGCCTTTTTCTATGATGCTGGCTTTGCCGGTATCGGACAATATTTCTTTTTTAATGTTGTATAGGCTTGGCGGAACAGGCTGCGTTTGGGGCACCGAAAAGGCAAGCCCCATAGCCTGCCCCTCGTTGGGGTAAGGGTCTTGCCCCAAAATGACAACTTTGACGTTAAAAAGGTGCGTAACGTCAAAGGCGTGAAAAATATCTTTTGCGGGAGGGAAGACTCTCTTGCTTTTGTATTCTTCAAGCAAAAACTCTTTGAGCTTTTTGAAATACTCCTGCTCAAACTGCGGAATAAAAATATTTTCCCAGCCGTTGTAGTCGCGCAAGTTAGTCAAGGTCGGCAATTATGACGGCGGAAGAGGATACGCAGCAAATGCTGTCCCCCTCGCCCAAAGTGATTTTGCCGCCGTTTTTAAACTCTTTGACCAAGCCGTTATAGCGCACGTTGACGTCGGCCTTTTCGCTCTCAATTGAGTTTTTAAGAATATATCTGCCCGGTTTTATGGGGTTACCCTTTTTTTCGCCCACGGCGTAGGTAACGTTGCGCGGCAGGTTGATGAACATTTCGTTCCTGTCGCTAAGCAAAGGCTTTGCAAAGTCCCCTTCCTGCACCTTCAACCTGTCCCTTCTGTCTTTTTTGATTTTTTTGTCTACTAAAACCCAAATTAACGCTATGATAACCAAAACCGCGATGCCTAAGGAAATCCACAGCCACCCCTGTTGCGCGTCAGCAAAAAATAATGCCAACATACCTCTACCTCCCAAATTTTACAGTTCAGATTTAACTTTTTTAAGAATTATAACATAGAAAGGATTTTGCTTTCTATGGATTTATAGTCTATGCCGTAGTCTAAGCGCAGTTCTTCAAATTTGCCCACTTGACCTATACGGTCGTCTATCGCGACAACGTCGCATTTTACGGGGTAATTTTTTACCAAGGTTTCTGCGACGGCTCCGAAAAGCCCGCCCATGCGGCTGGCGTTTTCCACCACAAGCACCTTGTTGGTCTTTTTTGCCGAAGCAATAACCGTCTGCTCGTCCAGCGGTTTAAGGGTATGGACGTTTATAACTTCAATTTCTTTGCCTTCGCCCGAAAGCTTTTTTGCTATATCCATGCAGTCGGCCGTCAAAAAGCCGCTTACGACCACCGTAAGCAAATTGCCCTCTTTAAGCACGTCGGCCTTATAAAGGTCAAAAACGTAATTTTCGGGGACAATATTATAGTCCTCTTTTCTCATCAAGCGCAAATAGCAAGGCCCTTGGTGAGCCACAATTTGGGGAAGCGCAAGCTGCAACTGCCGTGAATCGCAAGGCTCAAATATAAGCATATTGGCAAGGGCGCGCATAGCCGCTACGTCTTCAAAAGACATATGCGTCCCACCATTAAGCGTTGCGCATACCCCCGGGTCTGTGCCCACGATTTTTACGTTTTGCATACCGTAGCTTAGCCCCACAGCTATTTGGTCGTAGGCGCGCCTCACCGAAAAGGGCGTAAAGGTATGTGTAAAAGGAATATATCCGTAGTGGGAAAAGCCCACGGCGACGGACACCATATTACTTTCCGCTATGCCCACATCAAAGCATCTGTTTGGGAACTCTTTATATAAAGGGGTTGTGCCGCACGCTTTTGCAAGGTCGGCGTCAAGTATTACGACTTTGTCGTTTTGCCTCATTATCTCCGCCATTGTTTGGGCGTAAACTTTTCTCATTTCCATTTTATTTTTCCTCCTTAAAGTTTTAAGCCCAGCTCTTCAAAAGCCTGTTTAACCTGCTCGTCGCCCACCGTTGTGCTGTGGTTGTTTACCCCCATTTCTTCGTAAAACTTTACCCCTTTGCCCTTTACGGTGTCGCAAATAACGGCAAAAGGCTTGTCCTTGGTTTCTTTTGCAAGGGATATCGCCTTGTCCAAAGCCTCATGGTTATGCCCGTCAATGCGGATTGTTTCAAAATTAAAAGCCTTCCATTTGGCTTCAAGGTCTTCCACCTTGTTAATTTTGTCGGTAACGTCGTCTATTTGCATTTTATTGTTGTCTATAAATACCGTCAGGTTGTCAAGCTTTCTGTTGCCCGCAAGCATCGCCGCCTCCCAAACCTGACCCTCCTGGCACTCGCCGTCGCCCACAATGGCGTAAACGCGCGCGCCGTCGCCTTTTAGCTTCGATGCAAGCGCAAGCCCGACCGCCGAAGAAATGCCCTGACCAAGGCTTCCCGCAGTCATATCCACGCCGGGGGTAAGCAGGCTGTTGCAGTGGCTGGGAAGTTTTGTGCCCAGCTTATTGAGCGTTAGCAATTCTTCTTTGGGGAAAAAACCGTAAGCGCAAAGCGTGCCGTATAAAGCGGGACCCGCGTGCCCCTTGCTTAGCACTACCCTGTCTCTTCCTTCCGTATGGGGATTAGCGGCGTTAAACTTTAAATGCTTTTCGTAAAGCACCGCCAAAATATCGCAGATACTTAAACTGCCCCCTATATGCCCGTTGCCTATGCTGTTAATGCAAAGCAGCGCGTTTGCCCTGATTTCCTTTGCCCTGTCTTGGGTTTTCATTTTTACCCTTTCTCCTTATTTATTCATTTGAAGATTTTCTGTTCGAAGTGATAAATCGTAAAGTTTTTTATACAAACCGTTTTGGCTCATAAGCTCGTGGTGCGTGCCTGTTTCCATAATTCCCTTATCGGTAAGCACTATAATTTTGTCGGCGTTTCTTATGGTGGATAGCCGGTGCGCGATAATTATGCTTGTGCGTCCCTTGGCAAGCTTGTCAAGCGATTTTTGGACTTTAACCTCGCTTTCGTTGTCAAGCGCGCTTGTAGCCTCGTCAAGTATAAGCACGGGAGGGTTTTTTAAAAACACCCTCGCGATAGATACGCGCTGTTTTTGTCCCCCCGACAGCTTTACGCCCCTTTCGCCCACAAAGGAATCATATCTTTCGGGCAGGCTTTCTACAAACTCGTCAACGCCCGCAAGCTTAGCAGCCGCGACAATTTCTTCCGTTGTAGCGTCGGGCTTTCCGTAGGCGATATTTTCGGCGATTGTCCCCCAAAAGAGGTAAACGTCCTGCTGCACCACGCCGATGTTTTGGCGAAGCTGTTTTAGCGCCATATCGCGCACATCAATTCCGTCTATCATTATTGCCCCTTCCGTTACGTCATAAAAGCGGGGGATAAGGTTGCTCACAGTGGTTTTTCCGCCCCCCGAAGGACCTACAATCGCCACCGTCTGACCGTAATCTACCGTAAAGTCAAGTTTGTCAAGCACCTTTTTTTCGCTTCCGTTATAAGAAAAGGTTACTTCCTTAAAAACAATGTCCCCTTTAAGCCTTTCAACGGCTACGGGATTTTCTTTGTCGTGCAGGTCAACGGGCGTGTCCATAATCTGCTGGTAGCGCATAAAGGCGGTGATTCCCTTTTGAAACTGCTCGGAATAGTCTGCAAAAGCTACCAAGCTGTTGAGCAAACTGCCCGCGTATAAAAGGTAAACTATAAACTCGCCCGCGCTTATTTTAAACACAGCGCCTAAAATTAAAATGGTAATATACATTAAGGCGTCCATAGCGCGTATGCCCGCAAAGAAAGTGCCCATATAGTGGTATGTCTGCGACTTGCTTTTTACAAACGCTTTATTGCCTTTTTCAAACTTTTCCTCTTCCAGCTGCTCGTTGGCAAAGGACTTTACCACCCTTACGCCCGCCAGACTGTCCTCAACCTGCGCGTTTATGTCCGCCATATTGGAGCGGTTTTTTTGGTAGTTGTCGTCCCATTTATTGTTGAAACGCACTATCATAAAACCCATAAAGGGCAAAAGCACAAAAAAGCACAGCGTCATATAGATGTTTTTAGTCATTAAGACGGAAAAAATACCCACAATGCGCACGCTTGCGATTAAAAGCGTTTCGGGGCAGTGGTGGGAAAACTCCGTAATGTCAAAAAGGTCGGTGGTAATGCGGCTCATTAGCGTGCCCACCTTTTGATTGTCATAAAAAGAGTGGGGAAGCTGCTGCAAATGGTTGAACATATTGCGCCGCAAGTCGCTTTCTATTTTTACGCCCATGATATGCCCGTATTTGTTGACGAAAAAGCGGCAAAAGACCTCTATAACCCTAAGCCCCAGCAGTATGGCGGCGTATTTTATTACCGTGGTCATTACTAAAAAGCCTACGTCAATGGCTTGGTCGGTAATTACCTCAACAAACAGCGGGAAAACAAGGTCAACCCCCGCCGCCAGCAAACTGCAAAACATATCAAAAAATAACAGCCTTCCGTAAGGCTTGTAATAGGGGATAAAATCTTTGACGTAGCTCCAACTCTTGCGTTTGGGCGCTATGCCTTCTTTGTTTTCAAAACTCATTTGTGCTCCTTGGCGCTAAATAATTTTGGTAACGTTATAATAACATATTTTGCCCTCCTTTGCAATGACAATAACGCCTTTTAGCGCGGGGGAAAGGACGGCGTTAAAAAATAACGTATGTGCGGGAAAAATTAAAAAGGAAGAAAATAAAAGAAAAACAGAATTTGCGGCGCGCCTGTTTTTCTGCGCTTTACAAAAATTATTATGCTTTGCTTTTAAAGTTTCTAAAACGCTTTGCGTATAGCTTAAACCTTTCTTATAATTGATTTTTTGACGGCGCTGTTGTATAATTTGTTTACTATGCAAATTATGACGCTTTTTTCGGGAAGCAAAGGTAACTGCGCCCTGCTTACTACCGACAACACCAAGATTTTGATTGACTGCGGCACAAGTTACACGGCGCTTACGAGGGCGTTAAAAAACGCAGGCGTTGCGCCAAGGCAAATTGACGCTATTTTCATTACCCATTCCCATTCAGACCACATATCGGGGCTGTTTGATTTTTTAAAATATAACGCGGCGGCGCAAGTTTTTGTGCATAAAGAGGGCTATAACGAACTATACGGCAAAGTATTTTGGGAAGCGGACACCTTTGAGCAGGGATTTAAGTATAAGGATTTGCAAGTTGATTTTTACCGTTGCAGCCACGATGCAAGCTGCTGCGTGGGCTACTGCTTTAAGGCGGAATCAAAATCCATTTGTTACATTACCGACACGGGGTGCGTAAACGACAAGCTTGTGGACTTTGTAAAGGGCTGCGACAGTTTGGTCATAGAAAGCAACCACGACCGCAAAATGCTTGTTCAGGGGAGTTATCCTTATTACTTAAAAAAACGCATTGAGGGTTCGTCGGGGCATCTTTCAAACGAACAGACGGCGTCGCTGCTTGACGCCGTGCTAGGATACGGCACTACCAAAATACTTTTGGCGCATTTGTCAGAAAATAATAACAAACCTCTTTTGGCGCTAAACTGCGCAAGGGGCGTTGCCGAAAAAAGGGGCGTTAAGGTAGAAATCTTTGTCGCCTCACAAAACGAAATCAGCGAGGTAATTTAATGAAAGGAAGAAAATATCTTTCCCCCTCCGACGCCATGCAGACCTTTGTTTTGGGGCTTGCCTTCTTTTTGGGCGTAAACTTAATTGCGGGAGTAGCCATTGCCGCCGTAAACTTAACCGGGGGCGACGTTACGGCGATTACATGGGTGGGGGTGGCAGTGTCCACTTCCTCTCTGTTAGTGCTTGTCGCGATTTATTGTTCTAAAAAGGAAATTAACTTTTTTGAAGCCACCACTTTAAACGTAAAGCCCCATATGGGCGCGACTTTTTTGGGGTTTTTGACGGTAACGGGCTTAATTTTTGCCCTTATGCCTTTGGTTTTTGCGTTTATAACCTTTTTGACGGAACACGGCTTGTTGACGGGCGGTTCGGCAGACTCTATTTTCCCCGAAAACCCCGACGCGGTAACGGTAATTTTCTATATTTTGGTGGTGTGCGCCTTACCCTCTTTTTGCGAGGAAGTGCTGATGAGGGGAATAATCGCCAAAGGTTTTGCCAGGCGCGGCATAATTTTTGCCTCGCTTATAAGCGGCTTTGTGTTTATGCTCTTTCATATGAATCCCGCGCAAACCATTTACCAGTTTGTTTTGGGCGTTGTTTTGGCTTTTTATATGCTGCGCGGAGGCAGCGTCTGGACGGCGATTTTGATGCACTTTTACAACAACGTTTTAGCTATTATTATGGATTTGCTTTTAAGCGCCGAAATTCAAGAAAAAATATTTGTGCAAAATTGGTATATATGCGTCGCCGCAGGCGCGGTTGTAGCGGCGGCGGGCATAGTAATGTTTATAAAATTAATCCCCAACCGTTTTGACAAAGACTACGAAATAAAGCAGCGCCAAATCCAACTGGATTCTCTTCCCGTGCGCCATGATTTAGTTTACGAAGAAGAAAAGCTTACGGCTACGCTGCCAAGGTCGGGGTCGCTTGAAAAGTTTTTGTTTATTGTCGCGCTGCTTATATGCGCTTTAATGTGGGTTGCGGCGCTTTTTGTGTAATGAAAATAAACATTGCCGCCGTCGGACGTATTAAGGAAAGCTATTACAAGCAGGCTTTGGAAGAATATGACAAGCGCATAAGTCGCTACGCCTCATTGACGCGAAACTTTTTGGAGGAAGAAAAGGAAGGCAGGGACAAACTTGAAAAAGAATATGCCGCTTTAAGCAAGTTTTGCGAAGGTTACGTTATAGTCGCAGACAAGGGCGGGCAAAACCTTTCAAGCGAAGAACTGGCTCAAAAAATTAAAGAAGCGTCGGCAAAAGGCAGCATAACGGTTATTATAGGGGGAAGCGAGGGTTTAAGCGAAAAAATTAAAAAACAGGCAAGCCTGCTTTGGTCGCTTTCCTTTTGCACTCTTCCCCATTCTTTGGCAAACGTAGTTTTAACGGAACAGCTTTACCGCGCCCTTACCATAAACGCTAACCGCAAATACCATAAATAAACAGAGCTTATTTGGCAGCATATTTTTACTTAAATTAAACATAAAGTTCCTGTGCCAGCGGCAAAAAATCAGCTCTTGCCCAGCCGCAGTTACCGCAAATTAAATAAACTAAGACTTTGCGCGCAAATAGGCGCGCGTTTTCTTTTTAAAGCCGTTTTTGCCAAAACACGAGCATCATTCGACGCGCCTTAATGCAATCAAAACAGCTTTTTTGTTTTTCACAACGTTTTTGAACATATTCCTTCTATGCCGTAATTTTATTTACACAGTGGCGATTAAGTCAAACGCCCTTATTTCAGCTAACATAGCTTTCCGTTTTTCGACAGGTTTGAAAAAAATTGGTTTTTTTTAAAAAAGTTTTTTGCTCAAAAACAGCGGCGGAGCATTCCTCTTGTAATCAAGAATAAATCAGACACATTGCTTTATCGACATTTTTTCGTTTTTACACATAGGCAAGGCAAGTTAAAAAATTTGATTTTTCATTATTATGCTTGAAGCGCTATATAACTTTGCATTCCTTTTTATTTGCAGAGAGGCGGCGGGACTTTGATTAAAAAATCTTATCTCCCTAATAGATTATTACCATAGCGGCGATTAAATCAGCGTGCTTTATTGCAATCAAAGCAACTTTCCGTTTTCCAAAAAAGGGTTTGAAAAAAATTGGTTTTTTTAATTCATTTCGCAAAGTAAGAGGCGGCAATAATTACTTGCGCAAGGGGGAATAATAGGGTATTATAAAGTTATGGTTAATGCGACTATTTATACGCCCAAAACACTTTTTGAAGACTACGACCGAAGCGGAGAGTTTGACGTAACGGTAATTAAAAAGGAACAGGTTGAAGGAGTTACCGTCGAGCATTTCTATTTCAACGGAAACAAAAAACAAATGGGCGTAACGCGCGTTTACTGCATTTGCGCCTACAAAGAACGCCCCGCCCCCTGCGTAATAAGGATTGGCGAAATAGGCAAAAAACACGACATAAACGGCCTTATTTACTTTGCTAAACTGGACTTTTTTACTTTGGCGATAGACTATTCGGGGGACGCTGGAAGGGGCGCCCACACAATTTACCCCCAAGACGCCGACTATGCCAACCTGCCGCGCGCGGGCAGGCATATGGAATACGCCGACTTGACGGCGCGCGACACCACATGGTTTGAGTGGGACATAAATACTTTGCGCCTTATAGACCTTGTTTTTGAGAAAAAATACGCAAAAGACAACAAGCTTGCGCTTTATTCGGTGGGACAGTTTGCTTCGCGCGTAGCCGTTCACGTTTTGGCAAGCGACAAACGCGTGCTTTCGGGGGCGGTAGCTTTCGGCAATATATGGGAAGAAACCATTAGAAAAATGAGTCGCATAGAGCAGCTTTCGGTAAGCGACTTAAATAAGTCCATGGAAGAGCTTGACGAAGAGGAGCGCTGGCTTTCGGCAATGGCGCCGCAAGGATATCTTCAATACATTACTCAGCCCCTTTACTTAATTACCGGCGCAAACAGCGGATACACAAGCATAATTGAAAACCGCGCCGCCATGAAGCGCTGCAAAAACGCGAGGTCGCGTCACCTTTATATAAAAGATGCCTTAGACACCGTAAGCGACGAGGACTTACAAAACGTCGCCAGGTGGTTTACCATTTGCTTTGAGGAAGTTAAAAATATCCCCGTTGAGCCGCGTTTAAGTTTTAGGACAAAGGGCGGCGAGCTTTACTGCGCCGTAAAAAAAGACGAAAAAGGCGAAATAAGATTGTTTTATACAAACGGAAATACCGACAGTAAAATCTTTAATTGGCGGCAATGCGAAATTGTCAAGGAAGAAAACTTCGTTAAGGGAAGGGTGGTTTTTTACGACAAGGAAACGCCCGTTACCGCTTACGCCACGGCAAAACTCAACGGTTTGCTTATTTCCAGCGACCCCGAAACGGTTTACCCCCGATACTACGACGCAAAAGAAAGCCAAAAAAGCAGGATTTTGTATCAGCAGGAAGAAAAAACAGGCTCATTTATACCCCTTGCGGTGGAAGGCGGCGAAGTGCACTCCCTCGCAAAGCCTTTGGAATGGGCGGAAGGACCTTTTGGCATTAAAGGCGTAAAGGGCAAAAGCCTAGGCACTTTCGCCGTAACGGAATACCCTTTCAGCTCGGGCGACAGTTTTTTGTCCTTTGACGTTTTTTGCTTAAAAGAGGGGGAGCTTGACTGTTACCTGCTCACTAATTGGGGCGAAAGCTACCAGGAAATTTTTGTAAAACGCGTTAATTTAACGGGCGGACAGCTTTGGCAAAAGGTGAAAGGGGATTTTAAGGATTTTAAGTGCGTTCAGATAGGCTCAAAAGCCTTTGATTCTTCCAAAAAAGAAAAAATAAACCTGTTAAGTTTTTCTTCAAAGGAAGAAATAATTATAAATAACGTAATTTTCGGGTAGAATATAAATGGCTGTTTTGGGAGAAAAAGTTAAACTTAAAAAACTTCACCCCTGCGGAAACGACCTTTTTACGGTAATTAGGGTGGGCGCCGACATTAAATTAAAGTGCGATAAATGCGGGCATATCATTATGCTAAGCCTTCTTGAATATAACAAAGCGGTGAAAAATGCAAAAAACTAGCAGCGATAACGCGCAAACAAATAAAATAGACAAAGGCACATTAATTACCGTTTTTATTGCGGTGGTTATTATCATTGTAGCCTTTCTTTTGCGCATTTATGTGTTTACAAGCTTTATTACCCAAGGCGCTTCAATGGAGCCTAGCTATCAAAACGGGCAAAGGGTATGGGTGCATAAGACGGACAACATTGCGCGCGGCGACGTCATTGTAATACTTGACAGCGTGAGCGGCGAGTATTTGCTAAAAAGGGTTATAGCCTTTGAGGGAGATTGCCTGCGCGCCGTAACGCTAGACGGAGAAAACTACCGCATACAAATAAAATATAAGGGAACAAATGAATGGATTGACGAAGAATACGAGGGGGTAGCGATACCCTTAGTTCCCAAAGATTTTAATTTTTACGAAGTTTTAGGCTGCATACCGACAGAGGGGGAATACGTCGTAAAACAAGGCGTGTTTTTAATAGGCGACAACAGGCTTATATCTTCCGACAGCCGTTCAAGGGGCGAGTTTGACCTTTCGCATCTTCAAGGCAAAGTAATAAACAAATAAAAACATGCGGTTATATTTTGATTTACCTTATACTAAGGCTTTTATACTCTCTATTATTAGTGCAACATCCCTAGGCTGACTGTTGGTAATTGCAAAGTTAATATGTATTTCTTTTTCGCTTGATTTCGCGATTTTTTCCGCCGTTAAACTTGCGTCTAAGCCCGCGCGATAAAAGTCGGTAAGATAATCCTCTGCCCCGTAAACCTCAATGCTGTAATTTTTTGAAAGATTAGAAAAATCAAGCTGGGCGGCGCGTTCTTTTTGCAGTGTTACTTCCAGCCAAAGTCCGCCGTTCAGCGTTATGCCTAAATCGGCGCTTTTAGTTAAATTTTCAATTTCTATTTCGGGCAACGGAAAATATTCCTTCTTGTATTGTCCTTCAACCAAAATTTCGTGCAAATTGCAATAGGACAGTTTAGCCATAAATCCTTTTTCTTTAAGCGACTTTAATATTTCAATTGCCTTTTCATGCAAAGGCTTATATATTTCGTTTAGTTTCTGCCAATCTGTCATAAGTTCCCTTTTAATAATATTTATTTTTATTAAGGCTGCGACACGCGTTTTCAAAAGGCGCAATCTCTGTCTTTTTAATTATTTAATAATATTCCTTGAACTTATTGCCGTCCAAAAGTAATATGACGGCGTCATAGTCAATTCCGCTTGCCTGCCGAAACGCCGGTATTTGTTTACATATATAAAAGCCTAACTTTTGCGCGCACTTTAACATGCGCGTATTACCAGACCATGTTTCCAAATAAAAATCGTTGAAACCGTTGTCTTGGTAATACCTTATTGTCGCCGCAAGAACCTGCCTTCCCAAGCCTTTGCCCCAAAAAGCGGGCTCGCAGATTTCTATGCCCAAAGCGCAATATTTTTTAGCGTTTCCTTCTGCTTTGCCGTATTGAATAGGCTCAAAATTATAATCAAGCGGATAAGAGCATACAAAGCCGATATGTTTCCCTTGCGTTTCAATTTCTAATCGGGAGCGAAGGTCGGCGGGGCGCGTTGAAGAAATAACGTCAAGCACTTGATTTTTTAGCTCTTGCTCGTCTATGGGCACAACAGATTCCCAAGGGGTGTCGGCTTTTATCCAAGCGGTTTCTTCTTTAAACCACCTAATTTCGTCGGCAATGTCCGATTTCAAACAATCGCGCAAAACTATATTTTAATATTTAATTTTTATTATTGATTCTTTCATAAGTTTCATTAAGCAAAGATTTACGGAATTTATAACGTGATTTTTATTGCAGAGCGTTTCTTTTTTTAATAAGTTTTTTTAAGACAAAATGCATTACAAAATTGCTAGCGCAAACTTTATTTTAGCTGTTTTTCTGTTTTTTTAAAACTTTATTTATAGTTTTGTAATCACAAGTCGCGGCGTTTTCTTGCCTTGCAAACCCAAACGTTTAATTGTCGCCGCATAAAAGCAAAAGCTATTTGAGCGAGGTTATAAAGCGGGGGCATTTGGGCAAGCAGCAAACAAGATATAATAAGTTTAAAAATCAATGGAATGGGCTACGTCATCTCAAAATAATAAGAACCGCTTCATTCGGGTTACCCTTTTAAGGTCTGACAAATTAAATCCCAGCAGTATGCTTATTTTTGTGGCTTATTCCGTATAAAGGTCGCTGCTGACGTAAATGTCCTCGCTTGTTACCGACATTTCCAGCTTTCTGAAAACCGTTTGGGTGGCGCTTGTTAGTATTCTCGTTGTGTGCGCCTGCGCCCCCTTTAAGGAGGGCAGGTATTTGAGCGCAAGCGCCGCCGCGTCGTTATACGTTTGCGACATTGCGAGCGCAATCAGCACCTGTTCAAGCGTCATCATAGAGCGCTTTGACTTATATACCGACTTGTTTAAATAGATTATAGGCTGGATAATTTGCGGCGGAAGCAGTTTTATTTCGTCTTTAATGCCGGCTAATACCTTTAAAGCGTTTAACACGGCGGCGGAAGTAGCCGTCAAAAGGGTGCTCTGCTTGCCCATAACTATCCTGCCGTCGTCAAGCTCAATGGCGCAGGTGGGCATTCCGCAGCGTTTTTCGTAATCAAGCGCGGGGGGGACGCAGGGGCGGTCGGAGGGAACCAAGGCAAGCTGGCGCATCAAAAATTCAAGGCGCTTTACAGTGTCAAGCTGCGTGGCACCCTCTTTGTAAAATACCCTCGCGGCGTAATAGCGGCGCAAAACTTCCTGCTTAGCCGCATAACAGCACACTTCGTCGTCCGTAATGGCGCTTGCAATCATATTTACGCCCATTTCGGTAGGGGAGCGGTAAATATCCTTGCCCGTTATGCGCGTTAAAATGTTATTTAATACGGGGAAAGTTTCAAGGTCGCGGTTATAATTTACCGTCTGCTCGTTGTTGGCTTGCAGGTGATAGTAGTCAATCATATTAATATCTTGTAAATCCGCCGTCGCCGCCTCGTAAGCAACGTTTACGGGGTGGGAAAGGGGTAGATTCCACACGGGGAAAGTTTCGTATTTTGCGTATCCCGCAAAAATGCCCTTTTTGTGCTCGTGGTAAAGCTGAGTCAAACAAGTGGCTAATTTGCCGCTGCCGGGACCGGGCGCGGTAACCACCACTAAGGGGCGTGTGGTAGGCACATATGAGTTTTGACCGTAACCCTCTTCCGATACAATGGTATTGACGTCTAGGGGGTAGCCCTTTGTCGCCCTGTGGATATATACCTTTTCGCCCTGCAATTCCAGCTTTTGCTTAAATTGCTCTACGGCGGGCTCTTCCTCAAAAAGGGTTATTATTATTGCAGAAACCAAAATGCCCTCTTTGCGCAGATTGTCTATTACGCGCATAGCTTCAAGGGAATATGTTATGCCGAAATCGGCGCGCATTTTATTTCTCAAAATATCTTTGCTGCTGATGCAGAATATGACTTCCGCGCTGTCTTTGAGCTTTTTAAGCAGCTTGATTTTGGCGTTTGCGTCAAAACCTGGAAGCACGCGCGAGGCGTGCAGGTCGTCAAAAAGTTTTCCGCCAAACTCCAAATACAGTTTGTTGTCAAACTTTTCAATGCGTTTTAAAATAAATTCCGACTGCCTTTTTATATACAGATTGTTGTCAAACCCCTTTTTCATAGCCCTTCCCTTCCGCAGTCTCACTAAACTGATATTTTTTCAAATCAACAACGCCGTCAACCACTTCTACGCCCTCTTCTTCAAGCAGCTTCTGCTGAATTTCCAGTCCGCCGAAAGCAAACGCGGGCGCAAGCCCCCCAAACCTGTTGACCACCCTATGGCAGGGGATAACATAAGGCGAAGGGTTGCAGTGAAGCGCGTAGCCCACCTGCTTGGCGCAGCGCGCAGCGCCGATAGCGCGCGCAATTTGCCCGTAAGTTACTACTTTTCCACTGGGTACTTTTTTAAGGTATTCGTATGTTCTTTTAAAAAAATCTTTGCTCATATCTTTTTATTTTTTGTTCCTTTGGCTTTGCATTTAGCAGGAACAGTTTTTTTGGTTTGTCGCTTTTGAACTATCATCTGCTTTTTATATAAGCGGTTATGCTTGTTATTCGCGCCCTTACCTCTTTTTTAAAAGCGGTTGTTCTTAAAAAGGAATGCTCTTGTTTTTAATTAACTTTGTAACGCTTTTAAGTTCAAAGACTTTAATTTTGACAACTACATATTTATAAAATCGTTTTATTCCGCTTAAAGCGCTTAGTTCTTTTTTAATCTCAAACAAGCCTGTTTTATTTCTCTGCCCAAAAAACAGTTTACACTATTTTTGCCAAGAGCGCAAACCTAACTATCTTTGTCCCTATTTCTTATTTTTTGCTCTGTTTTTCATACGCTTTTTTTTAAAAACAATACTTGGAATTGTAGCAAATGAGGCGGGCTTAGTCAAGGTCTTTCCCAAAACTTTAAGGGGTCTATTTAACCCATTAAACGATTGACTTTTTGCCTCTTTTAGTCTATTATTATTCTAAGCCACCCGTTTTGAGGGGGCAGTTTTTATTGGGGTATAGCCAAGCGGTAAGGCAACGGATTCTGACTCCGTCATTCGCAGGTTCAAATCCTGCTACCCTAGCCAAAAAAATTAAAAGACGGCTTATAACCGTCTTTTAATTTTACAATTACATTTATTGCCGTTGTAAAATCGTTTAATCGTTTTGAAAATAAAACTAACCGCTTGATGAATTATTCTATATAATATCGTCCGTTTTTATAATAAAGATTTTGTCAACGTAAATATAAAAATTACCGTCATTTTTGGCAACCGCGTCAAATATTATTTCCTCAGATTCGTCGGGCGGGTTCAGCTTTGGATGGGTCATTGGGAATTTTATTTATTGCCCATTGTTCTCCGCTTGTATAATAAGGGTCATCGGATGTTGTCTCGCAAATTGACATTATATAGTCGGGTTCGGCACATAAAATATCGTCTCTTTTTTCAAGTTTTTTGATAACTTTCAGGACATTTTCTTTACTCTTTTCATCTAGTATAAGACACAATATTCTTCTGAATTTTTCGGTGTTTATTTCAAAGGCGGAGTTTTCGCTTGTGCTTTTTCCCGTTTGCAGCTTGTTTTTTACTAGTTCTCCCGTAGCCGCCGTCAAATCTTTAACTTCAGATCAGTTAATATTGGAAAAATCACTTGCTTGATAAGCCTTAAAACTTTGGCTTTCATTCTTGTTTAGCACAATCAGCACCCTGTCGTCTGAAAAATCGTCTTCTATGGTAGCGTTGCAGAATATCTTTTGCTCGACATACTCTTTTACGTTGTTAATTTCTGCGGCATTAGCGCTTATGCTACCCATAGGCAGGATTGATATTGCCAATTTTTTCAAATACACTTTTTTTCATTAGTTTTCCCCCTTATTTTATATTTTTAATAATACTGTATAAGCCATCCTGCTATGTCTTTCTTATCGGGGTCTAATTCGGGATACAAAGCTATATATCTTTCTAATAATCTTTTCAAGTCAGCTTTCCTTACAAGTCTGCGTTGATATGCCTCATGCAACCGATAAATATTACCTTTATGATAAATTCGGATTGTTTCATTAGGAAAAAGAAATAAAACTCCTGCGAGATTAACCCCTGTTAAAACAGTAATCTGGTTATTTTTATCACCTTCAATCATTACCGCCAAGGCTACCCTTGGTAGTTGCCTAAATAGTGCTTAATCACTATATCGCTTATTGTTATATTGTCATTTTTAGAGTTTGCTAAAAGGGTTTCTCTGATTTTTATTTCGGTCTTTCCGCTTAAAGCAAAATTGTCTTCGTCTATATCTTCATTGCAGCAACCACCAAGCGAAAAAATGAGTATGATTATGAGTAACGCCGAAAGCAGCTTAATTGCTAATGATTTTTTCACAATTCCATTTCACTCCTTTATATATTACATGCCGTTAAAACAGACAATTTTCCCTTACCGTTAAGAGAATATCGGTTTGCTGTAAAATCTTTTAATAAAACAAAGTAAATCTGCCGCGTATCTGCGGCTTTGTCTATGAATTATACGGTATTATCATACAGTATTCTTCCCTTTTGTTAAGATATAGGTTTTCTGCACATTTTATAATACTTTATATTATACAGTCTTGGTATTTTTCAAAAATGTTGCAAACTGAGTAAAATATTTTAATAAAAAAAATAAATTATGATGTGCGGCATATGTCGCTGATATTTCTTGTTTATTTAGGAAGTTTTGCTCACTATTTTACATTTCTTTCGCCTTAACCGCCAGCTCTTTGAGTTTGCCGTGGATTTTTGCCGTCATTAAAAGGCGGTCGCTTATCTTTTGCCCCCTTGCGGCAAGCAGGCACCCCTGCCTGTCGAGTAAAGACGACCCCAGCTTTTTGCCTATTAAAAAGGTAAAATCACCGTAAACTATTTCGTGGTTTTGCGTTTTTACAGCATAAGACAAACTTTCGCCCTTTGGCAAAGCGGCTTTAATCAAAACGCTTTGTCCCGCAGAAAACACCGCGCGCGGCGTATAGTTTTTTTCCGCAGTTATTATGCCTTTTACCTTTAAACCGTTTGTCAAAAGCACATCCTCGCAACTGCCCAAAAACTTTCCCGCCGTAGAATAAAGCGGCGTTTTGTATAAAGAAAACGAGGCCTGTTCCACTTGCGGCTGTTCCGGCCGAACAGTTTTATCGCCGCAAGTTTGCGCTTCCCCCGCAAGCTTAATATCTTTGATATTTTCCTTTTCGCCGCAGCTTTTTATAACAACGGCGTCGGAAATTTTAAAAATCTGCTCAACGGGAATTAAGCGGGCGCCGGCCTTTAAATAAATTGCCGCCGTCAAATTTTCGTTAAAAAGCAGGCTTTCAACGTTTCCCAAGTCGGCGGTATCAGTTAAACATACAATTTTTTTACCCAAAAGTTGACTTAACAGCATTATATTTTTCCTCGCTATATTCTATTGCGGGCACTTAAAAAATATGGCAAGGACAAGCCTATGCAAGTCCAACAAATCTATTGCGCCCTTTTTGCCGTTATGCTATAATTAAAAATACAAAATATATGGCAAAGGAGTTACCGCTATGGCGTTTAAGGACCAAATGTGGCAGGTGATTGAGTGGAAAGACCCTTCCGCCGATACCCTTGTCTACCAGTTTCCGCACGGGGGCAAAGAAATTATTTCAGGCTCCTCTTTGACGGTAAGGGAAAGCCAGCTTGCCGTATTCGTCCACTTGGGAAAAATCGCCGACGTTTTTGAACCGGGCAAATATACCTTGACCACAAAAAACCTGCCCATACTTTCGGGGCTTGGCGCTTTGTTTTATCAAGGTAAAGAATCACGCTTTAAGGCGGAAGTTTATTTTGTCAGCACAAAGCAATTTGTAAACCAAAAGTGGGGCACGAGCAGGCCTTTGGTGGTAAAAGACAAAGACTTCGGCATTATACGCGTGGGGGCTTTCGGCACCTATTCCTTTAAGGTGCACGAGGCCAGAACCTTTATGAAAGAGCTGTTCGGAACAGTTAACAAGTTCGGCGTAAAAGATATCGCCGACTATTTGCGCAGCATGCTTGTGTCCACCGTTACCGATACCATTGCCGAAAGCAAGGTGAGCGCCCTTGAAATATACGCCAACTTAAACGAGTTCGGCGATATGTGCGCGGGCAACGTAAGGACAAAGTTTAACAATATCGGGCTTGACATAACCAACTTTGTAATTGAAAATATAGCATTCCCCGAATCGGTGGAAAAAGCTATGGACGAAAGGGCGTCTTTGGGTATACTTTCCGACAAAATGGGCGTATACACCCAAAAGAGAGCTGCCGATGCTTTGGGCGACGCCGCGCGCAACACCGGAACAGTTGGCACCTTTATGGGCATAGGTTTGGGTCAGCAGGCGGGAGGCGCGGTCAACGCCGCGTTTTCCAATATCGCCAACGCCGCCGACACCGACAAAGAGCAGCAAGAAAAAAAGCGTTTTTGCACCGAATGCGGTTTTGCCTCGGCCCCCGAGGCAAAGTTTTGCGCCAACTGCGGTCTGCCTTTTAAATCAAAAAATGCCTGCCCCAACTGCGGCGCTTCGGTAAAGGATAAGCAAAAGTTTTGCCCCGACTGCGGCAGTAAACTTAATTAGAAAAGTAAACAGAAAATAAAATAAAAGCGACAACGCAAAATAAAACAAAATATATAAAAAGGAGCAGATTGTTATGATAACCAAAGATATGAAAATTATAGAGGTTTTGCAAGTAAACCGCGCTACCGCCGCCGTTTTTTCCTCTTACGGAATGGGCTGCGTAGGCTGCCTTGCGGCAAGGGGCGAAACGGTTGAGGAAGCCGCCGCCGTCCACGGCATTAACCTTGAAGAAATGCTTAAAAAATTAAACGCGGTAGCTAAATAACAAAAATAAGTTAAAAAATAAAGGAGGCGCTTTTGCCTCCTTTATTGTTCCTTAAATTGTTTTTGGCAAAAGATAAAAGAAAGAAGGAAGTTTGCTTATTTTTTGTTGCGCAACTCAAAAACAAAGATTTGGTTTTATTGTCAAAATCATTGCAAATCCAAAACTTTCTAACTCTGCGTTTATCGCTGACGGCAAGTGGCAGTTTGCTTATGTTAAAATAGCCATTCTGCCGCATTTGACGTTTTAAGTTTGCGCGTTGCAGATAGCGGCGTATTGTTCTGCCATTGGGGCGCAGCCTTTAATTACATATTATTTGAACTGCGGACACGACAACTTTTTTTTATTTTATGAAAACCTTTAAAAATATCTTGCGCTGTCAACGATATTAAAACTATAAGATTAAAAATGTACAAAGAAAATTAACGGAAAATGTTTTACATAACATACTAAAAGGGGCGGAAATTTTCCGCCCCTTTTGTTTTAAAATTATTTTATCCTTTCGTTAAGCGTTTCAACTAATCTGCTTATGGTGCTTAAAACTTTAAATTACTTCTATTTCTATCCCCGCAACGCCCCATTTTTGCTGCGCTTGTTTGCCGTAAAGGCTTTCCATGTCGCCGGCTTTTGCAAAGGGCAATTTTTCTTTGGTATAGCCGCATTTGTCAAGGGGCAATACGTCGTAAAGATTTTCAAAGCTGTCAAATATGTAAATGTTTACAACCTTTACAAGCAGCTTTTCTTCCCAATCAATTTTTGCAAACTCTATTTCGTCCCCTCTCTTGACTTTACGCCGCTTCTCGTCATAAAGCCTTAGCTCAATCGTTTTGCTGCCGTTTTTAATTTTTTCAAAAGGGGATGGGTTTAGGTGCATGAAATGACGCATTTTTTAGTTATATTTCTCAAATTCCTCTTCGGTATTTTTAAAGCCACGCCCTACGACCTCTTTGACGTTAAGGATATATGCGAACGCCGTTTGGTCAATGGTGCGTATAATACGCCTTGCGGTAACAACTTGACGCTTAAATATTACGCAAAGCACCATGGTTTTTTCCGTGTTGGTGTATGCGCCCTTAATTCTGATGTTTGACACGCCGTGTTTGAGCTGTTCCATTAAAGCGCGGCTGACTTCTTCGGGTTTTTCCGTAACGATTTCAAGCACCAGCGCGGAAGAATAACCGCGGTAAATGAGTTCGCCCGCCACTTCCGAAGCCAAAAGCGCGATGATGGAAAATACAAACACTTCAAAGTTCCACAAAATCGTAGCGCCGGCGGCGGATACCGCTATGTCCATATAAAGTATCATTCTCATTACGCGCGAACTTCCCTTTGCCTTGTCGCGTATCATTAGCGCTATAATGTCGCTGCCCCCCGTTGAACCGTGGACGTTAAACATTGTGGGCAAAGCAATACCCGAAAGCACGCCGCCTATAATTGCGTATAAAACTTTGTATTGCGAGTTTGTGGTGTCCAAAATCTCCGCTAAATTGGTAAAGCGTATAACCCACATAAACAGCGCCGTTAAAAGCACGTTTACCGCCGTGCGCATCGCCCAGTTTTTGCCGATTTTAAAGTATGCCAAAATTAACAGCGGCGCGTTGATAATTACAAGCCAGTAGCAGGCGGAAAAAAACTCCTGCCCCACGGTAATTTCCAAAATGCTTGAAATGCCTATTGCGCCCCCCAAAATAATGCTGTTGGGAATTAAAAACAACTGCACGCCCACCGCGCGCGCCAGCGCCGAAAGCGCCGTCTGCAAAAAGCTCTTTGTTTTAAAAACATGCTTATGTTTTTTTACGGGGGCTGCCGCTTGGGAAGATTTTTGCCCGTTACTTAAAAGCGAAGTATCTTGCGCTGCCTTTCCTTCCTTTTGCTCTTTTAAGGGCTGTTCCGGCACTTGCCGCCCGTTATCCCTTTCCTCTTCCGCGTGGCTTATGCGGTATTCTTCTAATGCCTTGTCAACGTTTTCTTCTTCTTTAACAATTAAGGGCGCGCTTTGCAAAACTTCGTCTTTAACGGCAGATTGCTCCCCCAGCGCGGCGTTAATTTCCTCATTTTCTAGTTTTTGTCCAGTCTTCTTCTCTTCCATTTAATACCTCTTGGCGAAATCGGGTCTGAATACCACGTTTTCCACCGCCGTAATATAATAAAAACACTCCGGTTCAATTTGGTTTATAATCTTTTTTACGGTATAAATCTGCCTTACCTGCACCACTACCGAAAGCAGCGTTCTTTCTTCTTTTTCTTCGCCCTTTACCAGTTCAATGTTGGTGGCGCCCCTTTTTAAGGTTTTGGTTATAATCTCCGCCATTTCGTCGGCTTTTGAAGTAATGATTGTAAACTTTACCACGGGGTCGGCCCAGCGGCTGTATTTGTTGAATACAAAAGAGCCGATATAGCTGTAAATAAGGGAATATACAACTATCCATAAGTTATACCCTTTTTGCGCCGTAAAAAAGCCCCCCGCGCCCATAACTACAAAGTTAAACAAAAACAGCACGTTGCCTATGTCAACTTCGGGGTTTTTGCGCTGAATGAGCCGAGCCACAATCTCCGTGCCGCCGTTGCTGCCTTTTGCGTTGTAGGCGAACACCAGCGAAAGCCCCGCCAAAATGCCGCCAAAAAACACCGCCAAAAGTATGTCCGTTGTAAAGGTGGGAATATGCAGTATCTCAAAAAGCGAAAGGAAGCCGCTTGTCGTAAGCGTCGCATACACCGTTTTAATAGCAAAATCTTTGCTCAAAAATATTACCGCTAGAATTAGAAATGGAATATTGAGCGCTAGAATTCCGTATTGAAGGGGGAAGCCTACGGCATATTGAAAAATTGCGGCTATGCCCGTAAACCCGCCGGGGACTACTTTATTGGGCACTATAAAAATGTGCATGGCAAAGGCGCCCGCAAGCGACGCAAGCGTCATCTTTAAGTATCCCGAAATAAAATACCAAATTTTTTGTTTCATTTCCTGCTTCATATCTAAGCAAATACTATCAAAGGAATTGAGAAAAGTCAAACGCTTTGACGTGCATTTAAAAGCGTTAAAAATACGGCAACAATCCTAAGGGAAAAGCGCTTTAAGCTTTATAATTATGTTGCCGGAACCTGATACTTTCGGTAAAAAATAAGGATGGTTTATTGGGTTGCTAAGCCTCCTTAAAAGGAGAAAAATATGGATACTCAAACCATTCTCGCCTTGTTTGAAACTGCCGACGCCCACATTTTGGCGGGGGCGGCGCTAGCCTGCGTCGTTACGGCGTTGGTCAAACGTTTTTTGCTCAACAAAATAAAAATTGATTTGGAAAACAGTTTTGACCCTTCCGCCCTGCTTCCCTTTGCCGCGGGGCTTGTATTTTCCGCACTTTTTGCATGGATAGGCGGTAAAAAGGAGGCAGCCGTTGTCTTTGATATTTTAAAAGAAGGATTGATTATAGGCGCGCTTTCAACCGTCATTTATAAGTTTTATTCTTCCCTTGACGGCAAGTCGCTTAAACAGCTGCTAAAAGACGGTTTTTTCGCGCTCTTTTACAACGGACTAATGGAATACACCGACGCGGCGGCAAAACTAAAAAGCGGGGAAATGAAACTGACGGATTTTATAGGTCAGGTGCAAACTCTTGCGGCAAACGCTAAAAACATTTGTCAAAGCGGAAGCGGAAACGAAGAGCGTCTGGAAAACCTCAAAACGCTGATGAGGGGCATTTTCAGCGAAGAAACGATTGAAAAACTGGCCCCGCTTTTAATTCAGGCTTTATGCAATCTGCTTGCGGAATAATTTTCTTGTAACGCTATTTAACGTAACAACCTTTTATGGCAAGCGCAAACAGTTTTCGACCAAGCCTTTGAGCAAGATAAAAAGCCCCGCTAAAACGCGGTTTCAGCGGGAAATTAAACCGCCCCAAAAAATTAAGCTTCTTTGGAAAAGTCCATTTACTTTTTAAAAGGCTTTTGGGATTTTTCGGGGTCTCTATTAAACAAAATTTATAGAGACTAAAATATGGGCTTCCCAAAAATTCATAAACTTTTCGGGGGTTCCCAAAAAAAGTTTAACAGACTATAATATGGGGTCTCCAAAAGTTTTTTCGGAGCTAAAATGTGGGGTCCCCGTTAAACAAAGTTTAACGGGGTATTAAACCCGCCCGCGGCAAGGTATTCCCTCGTTGCGGGCGGTGTTTTTATTTATTGGACTTTTAACTTGTTTTTTGTTAATATGGTTAAAACAATGAGGAAAACAATGGAAATCTCACTCTTAGAGGGCATTGCGTTTATAAGTAGCCAGGGAATAATTCTTAAAGACGAGCAATCGGCTTTGGACATAATTGCCGACGCATCTTATCAAACGGGAAGCAATTTAATAGCCTTGCATAAAGAAAATGTCGCCGAGGAGTGTTTTAAGCTTTCGTCGGGGCTTTTAGGGGCAATTTTACAAAAGTTTGTCAACTACCGTGTCAGGCTTGCAATTATGGGCGACTTTTCACAATATTCAAGCAAGCCTTTAAAAGATTTCATTTATGAGAGCAATAAAGGCGGTCATATTTACTTTGTCAAAGACGAAAAAGAAGCCGTTAAAAATTTGAAAAATTAAATAAGTAAAAATAACGCTATTTTTTTAAAGTAAGTTTATAGATTTCGTTTTTGTTGACGTTGCGCTGTTTTGCGGTAAGTTTTACCGCTTCTTTTTGGCTTAGACCCGCTTCAACATTTTGTTTTAAATGCTCTTGCGCCGTCATTTTTAAAAAGTCGTTTTCCCCTTCTTCCCCTTCAATAACCAGCACAAACTCCCCTTTAAGGGCATCGGGCTTTATTTCGCCGAGTTTGCCGAAAATTAAAGTTTCGTGCAGTTTTGTAAGTTCGCGCGCCATTAAACAGTTGCGCGCGCCGAGCTCTTTATATAAAAATGCCAAATCTTCCATAACGTCGTGCACCGAGCTGTAAAAAACCAAACAAAGCTTTTTACCTAGTTTTTCAAAAAGTTTTTTGCGTTCGGAGTTTTTTTGCGGCAAAAACCCGACAAACGTAAAGGGCGCGGAAAAGCCCGAAAGCGCAAATGCGTTTACCGCCGCGCAGGCACCCGAAATAAAAGTATAGGGCGTTCCCCTTTGCTTTAAAAGTTTTACTAGCTCCTGCCCGGGGTCGGATAAGCAAGGCGAACCCGCGTCGGTAATTACGGCAAGCTTTTTGCCTTCGTCAAGCAAAGCGGCGATTTTGCCGCCCGCCGCCTTTTCGTTAAACTTATGGTAGGCGAGCAGGGGTTTTTCAATTTGGAAATATTTTAACAGCGGCAAAGAATGGGAAGTATCTTCGCATAAAACTATATCAACGGACTTCAATATTTCTATTGCCCGCGCCGTCATCTCCCCCCTGTTGCCTATGGGGGTCGCCACAAAATAAACTTCAATTTCCGCCATAATACCGTCTGATTTTTTCCTTTTTTGTTTTATTGTTTAGCTTTTAATATTTTTTGCCGCTTTACTTTTTGCGCCTTAATCCTCTTTGACGCCGTATAAATCTTTGACGCTTTTAGTATAATTGCCCAAATTGTCAAACATAACTATATCTTCTTTTATAATAAGCCCCGTTTTTCCGTCCTTTAAAGCGCGCACTATAAAAAGGTTGGGCTTTTCTTTTTCCCGCGCTTTTATAAAGGTAAGTTCCTTGGGCTCTAAGCCTTTTTCCCTCAAAACGCTTAAAACCTCGGCAAGCCTGTCAACTTGGTGAACCATATAAAGCCACCCCTTGCTTTTTAGCAGCAGCGCGCTTTGGCAAACTATGCCGGCTAGCGTCGTCTTAACTTCCTGCCGCGCGATAAACTGCTCCTCGTTAGTTTTTGCCGCGCCGCTGTTAAGTTTTTTGTAAGGCGGATTTACCGCAACGGCGTCAAAGTCCTTTCCGATTATTTTTTCAACGCCCTTTAAGTCGGCGCAAACTACTTCAACGGTGCCGCCAAGACCGCATATCTCCACGCTTCTTGCCGCCATATCGGCAAGGCGGGGCTGAATTTCAACACAGGCAACGCTTTTGGGCTTTTGTTTATAGGCTATTAAAATAGAAATAACGCCGCAGCCGCCGCAAAGCTCAACTATTCTTTGCCCCTTGACGTTTTTGACGCAGTTTGCCAAAAGCACGGCGTCGGAAGTAAAGCGGTATCCGTCGTCGCTTTGAATTATTTTAAGACCGTGAAGCTGCAAGTCTTCAAGCCTTTCTTTTTCTTTTAGCGTTATATCTTTCATTTAATTACGCAACTACCTGCCGCATATAATTTTTAAGCGCAAAACTTAACCGCGCTTTTAAAATAAGCTTTATCCTTTTGCTTTTACGCAAAATTGACTATCTTTCACAAGATTATTTATAGGACGGGAAAGTTTCTTTTTAGGTAAAGGCGTGCCCTTTAAGTTTCCCTAAGCTTTATCTTTACCCGCCGCCACAGAGTTTGTCAAGGCGCCGATTTTTTCTATTACTATTTCCACCTTATCGCCGACTTTTATTTCCCCTACGCCCTTAGGGGTGCCGGTCAAAATTATGTCCCCCTTTTCAAGCGTCATTACCGAAGAAATATAAGCCACGATGTCGTCAATTTTGCAAATTAAATCGCGGGTGTTTCCGCTTTGAACCGTTTCGCCGTTTAGCACCGTTTTAAGGTCAAGCTGAGAGGCGTCTATATCTACGCTTATGTAAGGTCCCACGGGGCAAAAGGTGTCAAAACCTTTGGCGCGCGCCCACTGCCCGTCAATTTTTTGAAAATTCCTTTCGCTTACGTCGTTAGCACAGGTATAGCCCAAAATGTATTTTTTGGCGTTTTTACTTTTGACGTTTTTGCAGCGCTTTTTAATTACTATCGTCAGTTCCGCCTCGTAATGAACTGTTGAAGCTGAGGGCGGATACACTATTTTTTCAAAGGGAGCAAGCAGCGAAGAAAGGGGCTTGAAGAAAATGACAGGTTTCATATTCTCGTCGTGTTTCATTTCTTCCCTGTGGGAAGCGTAGTTTACGCCCAAAGCCACAATCTTTGTGGGCGTAACGGGGCAAAGCAGTTTAAAGGGCTCGTTAACCTTTTGCCCCTTAGTCCATTTCGCGTAGGGATTACCTTGCAAAAAATAGTATTCCCCCTTTTCGTATAAAGCGTATTTTCCCTTCGAGTTTTGCGTTTTTATTCTTGCGATTTGCATAAAAGTTTTCCTCCACAGTGGTTTTAGCATAACATAACGGCAAATATTTTGCAATAAAGGGCACTCTGAATGCCAATTCTTTTGTTTAGCTTTTTAACGGATATCAAAGAAAAAATAGCCTGAAAGACTAATAATTTTTGAGCGCGGTTTCATTTTATCCGCCTCAAAAGCCTTGCGGCGGTTTTTTGATTTTGACTATTCCGTTTTGGCGGCAAATACTGTATAATTAAGTCAAAGGGGTATTACATATGACGGCAAATAAAGAGGATTTGGCGCAAAACCAAAAATCAGGCGGGGTAAAAAAAGATAGCGGGGGCGACAATAAAGAGGAGCGGGGTAAGATTGCTTGCGGTATACAACAGTTTAACGTTTGTTGCAAACAAGAACTTAGCGGCGGCAAAAGCGATGACGCCTCCCGCAGTGAAATAAACGGCTTCATACTTGTCCCTGCCCGACAAAACGAAACAGGGGGCAAGGGCGAAAAGAATATTAATGCTTACAACATTGAAGAAACGCAAAAGGACGGGGAAGATGCTCTTGCGCTAGGTAAGGCATCGGAAGACAGCGCTTATAAGCCAAAACAGGGAGAGGCTTCTCAAAAGGGCACAGAGAGCGAAAGGTCCGATGAAAAGGTAAATAAAGCGCAAACCCAAATAGAGCACAATACCCTTTATCTTGTTACGGGCGCGCAGGGATTTATCGGCAGGGAAATTTGCGAAACGCTTTGCGCCGCAGGCAAAAACGTAAGGGCGCTGGTCAGAAAACTCCGCGCCGAGCTTCCCTTTCCGCAGCAGGCGGCTATCTGTCTAGGCGACTTGCTTGACATTGCTTCCCTTGAAAGATTTTTTGAAGGGGCGGATGGCAATACCGTGGTAATTCACTCGGCGGCGGTAATTTCCGTAAAAAAGAAAAGCAAAGCCTGCCTTGACGCAAACATCTGCGGCACTAAAAACATAATAGACCTTTGTATAAAGCACAAGGTAAAAAAGCTGGTATATCTGGGCAGCGTTGACGGAATATCGGTCAAAAAAGGCGAAATGCATAAAGAGCCGTCGGAATACTATCCTCAATTGCTTAAAACCGACTACGCAAAAAGCAAGGCGCACTGTGCAAACTTAGTGCTTGCCGCCCAAAAAGAGGGGCTTGAAAGCGCCGTGATTTTGCCCTCCGCCGTCATAGGTCCTAACGACTACAAGGGAGGGTTTATCACGCATATTTTAAAAATCTACACCAAAGGCGGTTTGCCGCGGCTTAGCGTTAAGGCGGGATACGACTTTGTGGACGTAAGGGACGTTGCGGAAGCGACTGTTGCCGCCTGTCAAAAGGGCAAATGCGGCAGTTACATTTTAAGCAACGGCTATCTTTCCATAACGGAGGTTTTTGACGCTTTCGCGCGCCGCTTGGGGCGAAAGCCCACCCTCAAAACCTTCCCCATAGAAATCCTTTACCCCTTTGCCGCCGCCGCCTCGTTTTTCTACCTTTTCAAAAAGGGCGAACCGCTGTTTACGCTTTCGGCTTTAAACATTATGAAAATTGCGCCCGCATACTGTCACCAAAGGGCTACGGAGCAATTAGGTTTTAATCCGCGCCCCATTGAAGAAACGCTTAACGATACCGCGGATTTTTTACTTGCCACGGTTGAAAAAGAAAGGGCGTCCCGAGCGCAAAAAAGAAGAAAATCCTAATAAATTATGACGGTAAATCCGCGCGTCAAAAAACTAAGCGAATCTAAAATAAAATGCAAGAAAAAACAAACGAATTAAGCGCTAAACAAAAGAAACCGTAATTTAAAAAACTATAATGCAGCGCAACGCTTTGCTGTTCTCTGCGGTTATAAAAATAATAAAAATTACGGCGGGCGGCGCTGCCAATAATTTCCTATTGGCGGCAGCGGAAAAAAGAAAAAGAGGAAGTTGAAAATATTTTAAAAAAACCGACTAAAAAGCCGCGGCGATTAAAGAAAAAAGCTATATTTTTTTCAAAACATAAATAGCGAAATCCGCACTGCCGTTATAAAAACTGAAAAAATCAAAACGCCGATAAGGAACATAAAAATATAAAAAACCATTCGGCAGAAAGAAAAAAGAAAAAAGCATATATTATATTTTAAGGAGGTAAATAAGCGTATGAAAATAATGATTGTGGGAGGAACGGGCTTTTTGGGCTATTATACCGCCCTTGCAGCCCTTGAAAAGGGTTACGCGGTAAGTTCTCTGTCGGTAAAAGACGTCCCGCTGGACGGTTGGTATCCCCCTCAAATTGAGGTTGTTTACGGCGACGTTTTTGCGATGGGCAAAGATGAGTTAAAGAACATTTTTAAAGGCTACGACGCGCTTGTCTACTCCATAGGGCCCGACGACAGGGTAACGCCCAAAGCGCCCGCCTACGATTTTTTTCATCAAAAGCTGGTAGTTGACTGCGCAAAAGTTTTTTTGGCGGCGCAAGAAGCGGGGGTGCAAAAAGCCGTCCTTTATAACTCATATTTCGCAACCTTTGACAGGCTTTTCCCTCAAAAGGAACTTGCAAAACACCACCCCTATATCGCCTGTCGGGTTGAGCAGGCGCAAAAAATCATTGAGCAAAGCGAGGGCAAAATGCAGGTTTGCGTGCTTGAACTGCCCTATATTTTCGGCGCGATGCCCAAGCGCACGCCCATTTGGAAAGATGTGTTTATAGAAAGGTTCTTCCGCTACCCGATGGTATTTTTCCCCCGCGGCGGCACGACGATGATACACGCAAAAAGCGTGGGGCAAGCGGGCGTAGGCGCGCTTGAAAGGGGCGAGGGGGCAAAACGCTACCCCGTAGGCGACGAAAATATGACCTTTAAGCAAATGCTGCTTTATATGCAGGAAGGATTGAAAATTAAAAAACCCATTTTGCAGCCTTCTAAAAAAATTTGCGCGTTGGGGGCGAAATCCATAGCCAAAAGCAACGCTAAAAAGGGTTTGGAGTCGGGGCTGGATATGGAACGGCTTATGCTTGATATTATGGGCGAGGAATTATATATACCCCCTCAAACAATTGAAGAAAACGCAACGCTTTTAGGCTACGCCAGAGGGGGAGTCAAAGAGGGTATAATTGAAGCGATGCGCGCCTGCTATCCCAAAGGGTTTAAAAATAAAACAAAATAATTTTAAAGGCGCAAAGTTGATTTTGCGCCTTTTTCATTGTCTAGTAAAACGCGTTTTAGTCTATTACGTTTTAAAATACTTGCGCTTAATAAGCTTTTTGCGGTTTTAAAAGGCGGGCAAAGATTTGGCTAAGTTTAGATATTTAATTTAAAGGGCTATTGAATATAATTTCTAAAAGGGGTATAATAATTACGGCTAATTTCCAAAAGCCTTATGTAAGGAGGAAAATTATGAAAACGTCTGTAACAAAAAGGGTTATCGCTTTGCTTTTGGTTATGCTTTCGCTGGCGCTCTTTGGTTCTTGCAAAAGCGCAACCGAAAGCGAGGTATTCAGGATAATTGTGCCTCAGAACTGGGAAATGGACATCGGCGACAGCCGAACCCTTGACTATGTTTTTCCCCAAGGGGAAACCAACAGAATGGTTTATTGGCACTCTTCTAACGAGGAAATTGCCTCCGTTGACGAATGGGGGCGCGTAACCGCGCTTAGCGTAGGCAAAGTTACTATAACGGGGGAAACGCGCGACAAGGCAAAGGGCGGCGTTCTTTTAACGCACAGCGTAACTTTAAACGCAGTCGCGCAAGCCACAAAAATATCGGCGCGGGCAAACAACATTGTCAATTATTTGGGAAGTGCAGAGCAATACGGCGACAACCCCCAAAAGGTCGTTACGCGCTATGAGCTTGACGACGCGCAAATCCCCTCTTTCGTGCATACCGTCATTGCGGGTAAAAATTACATAAACTATAAAAACGTTTCCGCTTCCGACGGCGCAACGTGGACAATTACCCAATACGGCGTGCTGCGCCTATATGAAAGCGCTTCAAACGAGCGCGACAGGCAGCAGCGCTTTATGGGAGACAGGTATTTTTACACAATAAACGAAACCGCCCCCTTAGCTATCGTGTCCGACGGCGCAAGGGGTATTTGGACTGTTATGGAGGCGGGCGTAACGCATATCGCTTTGGTAGATATGAGCGGAACCGCAAAAGCAACGCAGCTTGAAGAAGATACTTTGCAATACGTTTCGCGCAGGGGCATGGTTTCCGAGGCGGTTTACACCCAAGTTTTGGTAAGCGGCGAAGGGGAGGAAGCCCTTTACGAATACCGCTGGATCCCCCGCGAAACGGATAACGACGGGCTTTGGACGGCTATGTATGCGGTGGGCGAGGTTATGCGTTACAGCGTTTTAAAGTCCGACCCTAACGCGACCCAAGCGGAAATTGACGCCGCGCGCGCAAGCGCGCTCCTTACCACCGAAGCGGTGCTGCTGCTTGCAAATATAAGCATGCGCCAAGGCACGGTGGACTCTTATGTGCGGTATAACGACAACGGCGACGTATTTTTGTCGGGTAATTCAAAGTTTGTTTCAGTAGAGGCGCTGCTTAAAGGGGGCGACTATTCGCGCAACGTTACAAGCCTTGCGCCTTGCGATGTGGTGGAACTGGTATGGAAAAATTATCTTTGGGGCAAAGACAGCTACTTTCTGTCAAGCGGCTATTTAGCGCCGTACGACAGTATAGCGTGGCAGGAGCTTGCCGACAAAACAGTGCGCGCCGCCGACAACAAAGCGCTTTACGCCACCAGAACGCGCAACTTAGAGGGCTGGATTGCGCGCACCTATTCCGTTGAGGGGTTGGAAGCCGTCAATCCTTCGGGCAACGTGCACTGGTATGTAAACGAGGACGGCACCTCTACGGCGGTATCAACCAAGGCGCAGTATAAAAGCCAAAGCGATAAAGATAAGGGCAGAGAAAACGAGGGCTACCATATTAACGGTGAAAGAATAGCGGGCACGCCCCAAGAGGGGGGCGGCGCCGTTGTTGACGCAAGCGGCGAAATTCCTTCGCGCTTGTGGAACGACCTGCTTGCATTAACGGGCGCTTCGGTAAGCGACATAGTTTACAAGGGCGACACCAGTTCCGACGAAATAATAGGGCACCTTTTCTTGTATAAGGTCGCCTACGACGTATTTTTGGGCGACGACGACGAAATCGCGGGGCTTATTTCAAGCACTATGGACAGGCTTGCGCAGCACCTTTCAGACAACGGCTATATGCTTGTAGACGGCACTGGGCAGCCAAGCACTTGGGGCAAGTTCAACCGCGAGTATTTTTTAAATGCCAGCCAGCTTGGGGGCGCACCCTTAACTTCTTCCGTCGCGCTTAGTTTATTTAAGCTTGCCGCATACGTTACGGGCGACCAAAAGTGGGAGGACGAATACAGAATGGCGGCGCTTGACCCCGCTTACAAATACGCCCAGCTTACGGCGCAATACGAAAGGCAGATGAAGCTTTACCTTTTAATATACGCAAACGACCTTTCGCCTATATTTAAAGCCTTAGTGCAGTTAAACCTCAACGGCGATTTAACGGAAATGCTTTGCAGAATGTTTTTGAATTATTCCGACGAAGAAATGGCAATGCTTTCCTTTTACCTGCTTTTCCAAATGGAGGAAGACCAGGCACTTCTAAAATACTACCGCCTAGCCATAGACCAATGGTGGATATCCATTCAATACAGCGAAAACCCTTTGTGGTATTATATTTATCAGCTTGCCTACCCCAATAAAGAAATAAAGGACGCCTACGGCAACAGTATTTTAGAAACCGCCGCATGGTCCCTTTCGCGCCACCCTCTTGATTTAAGGAGGCTGTCCGCCTCAAACAGCCTGCGCGACGACATAGCTTCCTTTGACTTTTCAGACTACGGCATAGACGGCGCGCGCGGCGGGCTAAGCTACGACAAAACAAGCAAGCGCAAAATAAAGACGGGCAAAATAGATTCCGAAGCGCTCCAACTTATAAACATAATGTTTTCGGGCGCCAAGCTTGACTGGAAAGTCGCCGCCCCCGACGAAAGAGGGCTGCACAAGTTTAACAACTCAACTTATGTTTTAGAGGAATACAGCCCCAATCAAATGGAAGGCGGCACAACCTATACCCTCCCATTCTGGCTTGGAATGTATCACAAAATGTTGACCGACTAAAAAGACACAAATGCTCTAAATCAAAGCGCAGGTTGTATAAGGCAAAGGTAAGCTATATGCTCAAAAGAAAAAAGCTTTAAATAAGTAGTTAAACCTAGAAGACAAGAAGACAAAACCCTAATTAAAAAATTATTGCGCTTGGCATAGGCAAAGCAACTATAATGGGGAAAAGCGCGACAAGACAAAGGGCAAAAGTTAGCCGCAAAGTAAAGTTAACGCGCAAAAGGGTAAAAGCCACTCGCAATAAATTATAATTAGCGATGCGGAAACTGCGCAAATGCGTTATAAACAAGCAACAGCTAAGCGCAAAAGCACACAAAACCCGAATTGAAAAATTATAGCGCACGGCTAGAAAATCAAAAAGACAGATAAACTAACTTTTGAAAAAGCAAGTACAAAAAGCTTTTAATAAGCAGTATGAAGCGCAAAAGGAAAGCTTAGCGGCAACCGAAGACAAAGCATAAAAAGCAAAATAAAGCCCCTTTCACAGGGGCCTTTTTCTTGCTAAAATTACTTTGCGCTTTTTAAAACGTTTATTGACAGCTTGCGTCAAAATCATTGCTGAGAACCTTTATACCGAGCGTAAAAGCCTTTACACAATAATTAAAACGCCTTCAATCGTCATTTTGAATATTAATTTATAATGCTCTCCATTTAAAGGCTTTAAACGAAATATTTTCATTACCGCCCATCAATTTAATTACCGATATAATTGAAGCTATAATCTACATTTTTTGCCCCTGATTATTAGGCGGGGGTTGACTTTACCTTTCAAAAAGGTTAAAATAAGATTAACTTAATAGCTTTTTCGGTTGCTTAAACAAGCACTAACAGGGAAGGAAGTTAAAAGCCTCCGCAGCCCCCGCTACTGTAAAAGGATACGAGAAAAAAGGTTAAAGCCATTGCGTTTGCGCGAGAAGGCGATTTTTTTCAAGGTTAAGCCTTTAAGTCAGGAGACCTGCCGCAAAAGCCTCAAAATGCCGCGCTCGGAGGGAGCAAAGTAGGAATTTTTGGAAAAGGAACATCTTTTCCTCCCTCTTTTTGCGTGGATAAAAAAGAGGTTTTTTATTTTAAAAGCGTAAAGGCGGCTTTTGAAAAAATAACCTTTTGAAAGTAAAATTTTTGCCTAAAAAGGCTTAAATCGGGAGGAAAAAATATGGAAAAGAAAAGTATCAGTAAAGACCTGCTATTTAAAATTATTGTCATAGCTGCCGCGGCAGTTATTGCCGTAACGGGCGTAACGCTGTGGCTTACCCTTTACCGCCCCTTTGACGACAGCTACAAAACGGTGACAATTCAGATTGTGGACGAGGAAAACGGCTACGACAAAACCTTTAACGTGCGCACAAACGCTTCATCTTTGGCGGACCTTATAAAAGATAAAGAGGAATGGGGAATATTATACACGGAAGACCTTGTATTTGGTATGTTTTTTACGGGTGTAAATGACACCGAAGCTCCAATCGGGTATTGGGTAAGTGTGCTTTCAAGCGATGAGAATTATTATGATACGAGTAGCTCTTATAACACCGAATACACTGCAAAAAACGGCATTCTTTGTATAACTACAACTGTTGGAGCTAGCTTTTTGCCCCTTATTCACGGCGAAATTTATGTTATAATTGTAATACCGTATTAAGTAAGCAGTAGCTTGCAAGTTCTTTCGTAGGATAAATAAGTGATAAATGCGGGAGCAAAAAAAATAGCTTTGGCGGCAGTTGCGGCGGCGCTTTTAGTCGCCGTAAAATATGCCCTTTCGGCGATAGCGGGCTTTGAACTCGTCACCCTTTTGCTGTTGGTTTACGCGGCGGCGCTGGGGCTTCCCACTGCGCTTATAGCTTTTTTTGTAATGCTTGGGGTGGATATAGCCTACTGGGGGTTTATGCCTTGGGTTTTGATGTATGTTTTGCATTTTCCATTGGTATGCGTTGCGGGTTATTTTTTAAAGCGCTTAAAAGCCAACGACTACGTTATCGCCGCCGTCGCCGCCCTTTTGACAGTTATGTTTTGCTTTCAGTCTACATACGTTGAACACCTTTTTTACGGCTACTCTTTTTGGGCGCGCTTCGGCACGGGCGCGGCGGTGTTTATAATAAACACCTCAATAAACTTTATTACTGCTTTAATTCTTTATAAGCCACTGGTTCGCGCCATTAAAAAAGTGATAAAAATAGAGGAAGACTAAATAATCTTCCCTCTTTAGCTTCTTATAGTTGCATAGATTTTTTCCGCTCCTTTTTAAAATGATGCTTAAATTTTCATTTTTTGAATTCGGGGCTTTCTGCTAACCCTTCCGCATAGGAAACCGCTTTCAATTGCCCCGAAGCGTTTAATTTATCAAAGATATTTATCATTACTTTTTGAATTTTTGAAAGCTCAATGCCTTTAACCTCTACAAATCCATAATCATTTTCTCGTCCCAACAAATAATCAGTGCTAACCTGAAAATAATCTGCAAGCTTAATAATATCTTTTATTGAAGGTTCTGTAGTTCCTGTTTCCCAGTTTGATATACAATTAGATACTTTTCCTAAAAGTTTTCCTATGTCTTTTTGATATAAGCCCTTTTCTTCCCTTAGCTCTCTTAATCTCATAATACTTGCCCTTTTTTAAAAGGATTTCATAAATTATGATTTTATTATTGACATATCATATTTTATTTGATATATTATTATCATATATCATATTTTGTGATATATTGTAAAAATAAACCCATAATTCAGAATAAAGGAGGAAGTAAAATGAAACTATCACGTGAACAAATTCTTGAATACTTAAAAATGTCAGCGATTTGTTACGATTGCGGCGGAGAGGTTTATGACCTAAAAAAGAAAATATCATCGTTGACCTTTGAAAGTAAAAGGGCGAGCAAAAAATTCAAAACACATTTAATCTTTTTTGCTATTATGTTTGTTTTGACAATTATCCTTTCTACAATAAAAGATGCGTTTTTTATTATGATCGTTTTCGCACTTATTACAATAATACCTCTAGTTAAATTTATTAAAAATGCTAGGACATTTAATGGCAATACAAAAACTCTAACACCTTATTACGAGCAAAAACTTGAAAAAAAACAAGAGGAGTTTAATAAATTAAAAGGAACATTTTGGGATTTAGAAGAAAGTTTAAATAAATATGAAGATTTTATTCCGCTTGCCGATACAAATTTATTAGATAGGAGTAATCTATTATTTGAATTAATTAATTCAAGAAGAGCGGATACAATGAAAGATGCGATTTTATTGTCAGATAGTGTTGTCGCGAGTGAGAAAATGATTGTCGAAGCTAAAAAACAAACAGAATACGCTCAAAAGCAAGCAGAATACGCCAAACAACAAGCGTCTTATGCCGAAAAAAACTTTAAATGAAGCGGAAAAAGCGCAAAGAGACGCAAGCCGAGCACATTCAAAACAGGAGGAGTTGTTGAGAGAACAAACAAGGCACCTTGAAGATTTAAAGCGAAAATAAATCATATTTCCCTTGTCATTATTAGAAATATGGAGATATTTTTTCAATACAAATTTTAATATAAATAGCAAATGCTATTATTACTTACATAGCAACGGCGATGGAACATATACAACTGTATTTGCGAGGCTTAGGCACCTGAGCTTTTATACCTTTGTGGGATTTTAAGTGTCCTTCCCCTTACTAATTTAAGAAGTAATTGAATGCGGGATATTGACTAAAAAGTATTAAGAAGCTATTATAAATCTATAAAGTAATAATTAATTTTCACGGAGGAAGAAATGCAAATATCAGCCAAAGCCAACTCATGCGACTTGTCGCCCATGAGAAAATACCACCCCCTCGCCGTCAAAGCAAAGGAAAAGGGAATTAAAATTTATCACCTTAACATAGGTCAGCCCGACATAGCAACGCCGGCGGCTTATTTTGACGCTGTAAAAAACTTTTCACAGCCCGTTTTGGACTACGCGCCCAGCAACGGTATTTTGCTGCTTATTGACGCGGTGCGCGGCTACTATTCCAAATTAGGCTTAAATTACAGCCGCGAGGAAGTATTTATTACAACGGGGGGAAGCGAAGCGCTTCAAATGGTGATGCTTTCTATTTTGGACGAGGGAAGCGAAATCATTATTCCCGAGCCTTTTTATCCTAATTACAGCACTTTCGTTAAGGCTGCGGGCGGCGTAATACGTCCCCTTGCGACAAGCGTTGAGGAAGGTTTTAAATATGCCGTAAGAGAAAGGATAGTTCCGCTTATAAACGAAAAAACGCGCGCTATAATGTTTACCAATCCCGGCAACCCCACGGGGAACGTTTTAACAAGGGAAGAAATGAGGCTGCTGGCGGACATCGCAAAGGAATATAACCTCTTTATTATAGGCGACGAAGCTTACAGGGAGTTCGTTTACGGCGGCGAAAGGCTTGCGTGCATTGGCGAGTTTGAAGATATACGCGAAAACGCGGTAATTGTGGATACCGTAAGCAAACGGTTTTCCGCCTGCGGCGCGAGGATAGGGTGCGTTATCACCTGCCACAGGGCGTTGCAAACGCAAATCACAAAATTATGCCAGGCAAGGCTTTCGGTGGCGACGCTTGACCAAATCGCTTCGGCGGCGCTTTACAATATGCAGGGCGGCTACTTTGACGCCGCGCGCAGCGAATACAAGGCGCGCCGCGACGCCTGCTACAAAAAACTTAAATCCATTGAGGGCGTAGTCTGCCGCCCCCCGCAAGGCGCCTTTTATATTATGGCTAAACTGCCCGTTGACGACGCCGACGCTTTCCAAAGCTTTATGCTGTCGGAGTTTTCGCACAACAACGAAACGGTAATGTTTGCCCCCGGCGAAGGCTTTTACGCAACCAAAGGCAAAGGAAAGCAGGAAGTGCGCATCGCCTACGTTTTGTGCCAGCGCGACTTAGTGCGCGCCCTTGACCTTTTGGCGCTGGGCATCATCGCCTACAACGAAAAGAAAGTGAAAAAGTAAAACCCTTACTATAAGTAACCTTTTTAATATGTTTAGCTGCGCAGAGGTAATCGGGTTATGATTATAAAAAAACTTAATGAGACAAAACTGCCCAAACTTGCTTTGCCTGCATCAGTATAAAGACCCCGACAAAATGATTTCAGAAAGCAGCCGCGATATAAACAGCAAATAAATGCTGTTTGGGCGCTCTATATTAAAGGTAAAATAGCGGGCGAACTCAGAGCAAAATTTGTAAGCGGCGACAATGAGTTTGCGGTTTACGGCAGGCGCGCGTATTTATACGCTTTCCGCGTCGCAAGCTGTTTTCAAAATAAGGGGCTGGGAAAAAAGCTATTAAAGAGGGTTATATACGAACTTTCGGCAAGCGGATACAGCGAGTTTACCGTGGGCTTAAAGCCAATAATGCGGTTGCAAGGCATATCTATAACGAACCGGGCTTTACAAAGACAATTGCCCGCAAGCGCAAAGCCTACGAAGGTGACGACTACAAATACAATTTTATTCTTAAAAACAGTAAGCGGTTTAAATTAAAAATCAGCCTCTTTTCTAATGCAAGGGGCTGATTTTTTAAACCCTGCGGACGTTAATTGCGGCTTTATTTATTTCCCTCCTTTAAGATGGTCTATTATTTCCCCTATGCCGATAAGAATAAATCCCTGAATACCCCCTAAGACCAAGAAAGGGTATTGAAACTCATTATCACCTGAAAAAGCCGTAAAGGCGACGACAAATACGCAAATTAAAAAGATTATTCCTACGATAATCAGCCACTTGGTTTTCAATACAGTATCCTCCTAAAAAATTAAATTGGCATCTTTTGTAAACGACTTATCTGCTAAAAGTAATAATAAATAGTAATAATTAAAATTGTCTAATTCAAATGATATGCCTTAAAATTAATTTGTCAATAGTAATAATAATAATTTGTGGCAAACCATAAATACTCACATTAGCCTTTATCGCTTTTTGCCTTGAAAAAATTTGCCAGCCTGTTATACCAGCGGCTGCCTTTTTTTAACTTTATTTGTTCGTAAATTGCCGTAAAAATAAATATAATCGCAAGCGCGTAAAGAGCCACATAGTAGCCCCTTGTGGCGGCGACCCCCGGTATTAAGCCGTCGTGCAGCCACATGGCGTTTTGGTCCGCCCACCCTTTAAGGTAAAATATCCAGTTGGTTACAAACCCCAGCAATCCGTTAAAAACTAAGCCTGCGGCGACGGGGAACAGATTATTTACCGATATTTTAACGTATCCCGCTATAAAAATATAAGTTGAAGTTAAAATCATTATAAAGTGGCTGAAAAGCGACCTCACATTGTCAAAGTCAACGGGACCGGTTTTTCCGGCAAGCAGGCTTAGCACCCCGCCTATTATACCCATCCACACGCAAAAGGCGGCGATAAACTTAAAAACTTTTGACTGCTTATTCATAACGCATATAACGAGATTGAAAAACACCACGATATTGCACGTCGCAAGGGGCCACAGCAAATTAAAGGGAATTACAAAAATTGAGTCTTTTGTAATAAACAAATACCACACAATGCTTATATGCACGATAAAGTTAAATATCGCCAAAATCTGAAAAATACGCTCTTTCCAAGCTTCCGACTGTTTAAGCTTAGTAACCAAAAAGAAAAATACAACGCCCATTAAGGCGAAAATTCCAAGCGTAATTAAATGCGCGGCATTAAAAAGAGAGTATTCCATAACATTTTATTTCCTTTTGCTTATAGTGTTTGCAAAAAAAGAAATATTTAATTAAAAGTTTGCCAAAATTACGGTTAACTTAAACGCGGCTTAATTTAAGATACTTGTTCTTATCGCCGCTAAAATATTTTTCGCGTGTTGCGCAGAAAATAGGATTATGGATTTCAAGAAAAGAGTCGGCATAATTTTGCTGGCGGTATGGATTGCAGCGCTTTGCGGCGGCTTTTGCGTCAGCGCCGCCAAGGCGGAAGAAAAAACTTTTATAAAATGGGTGGACAATAAAATACCCTACGAGGTGCTTTTGTCGGCATACGAATACGACAGGCAATTTTATGATTCGGAAACTGCGCATTTTGACTTCGTAAAGGCTCTTGCCTATCTTGCCGTTAAAAACGGCAATAATTTTTCCGCCAAAAAAGATATAAAAGAGCTTTCGAATCTCGTTTACAAGCTTAAAGAAGGGAAAAATATAGACGATTTTTACGGCGAAAACAAGTATTACAAATATTACGTTGAAGCTTACGGAGCGATTTTTAACGAGTTTATCGGGGAATATACCCTTGCAAACGGCGAAAAAACTTACGGGCTAAAAAACTTCCACCCTTTTCCCACGGGGTATTGGTATTCGCACTACGACGATTTCGGCAGCGGCCGCTCTTACGGCTACAAAAGGCGGCATTTAGGGCACGACATGATGGGTTCAATAGGAACCCCCATTGTTGCCGTTGAAGGTGGCACCGTTACCGAACTGGGTTGGAACAAATACGGCGGCTGGCGCATAAGTATCCGCTCTTTTGACAAAAAACGTTCCTACTACTACGCGCATTTAAGAAAAAATAAACCCTATGCCGCGGGGCTTATTAAGGGCGCTACAATAACTGCGGGGCAGGTTATAGGGTATTTGGGCGTAACGGGTTACAGCACTAAGGAAAATACAAATATGAAGTGCTCGCCACACCTGCATATCGGAATGCAGCTTATTTTTGACGAATGCCAGTATCAGGGACCTAAGGAAATCTGGATAGATATGAATAACATTACAAAGCTGCTTTCCCACAACAGGGCGTCAGTATATAAAGAAGAGGGAGAGTATTACAGCGCACATTTGCGCCCCCAAAAAACAAACCCACAAACGCTTGCAAATGCGCCAAAGCTTTTAAAAAGATAACGACTTGCGTTTTAACCCTTTGGGAAGCGGCAACTCCTGATGAGCTAAGGCAACGAAAAATGCCGCAAGTTTATTGTTTTTGTATAGCAAATACTTTTGAACTATTGCAAAGCTTAAACCTTTTGAGAAATAGCGGCGCGTCTTAAAAACGCGTCAGCAGCCATTTTATTTTGATATGCTTATTTATAAAAACGGAAATATGCAATCGGTTAGAAAATTAAACGCAAGAAATAATATAAAGGCGCAATTTTAAGCGTTCCGCGCCTTAATAAGGGCTTCAACTCCTAAAAGAAACCGCTATTCAAAAACGGCAATAAGGTCTTTCGCCTTCTCATAAGCGCCGTAGGGGACGAAAAAGGTGTATGTTTCAAGCATGGGTCCTAACCTGGTAACAAGCCCCGCGCCCAGCCTGCCCCTTTTGATATAAGGTATGTTGTTTTCGTTAAGTATGGGTTCAATTTGACCCGAGGTAAGCGCGTCCTTCACCGTCAAAAATACGGGGTCGTTTTCTTTTATTTCTCTATATTTTCTTGCGCCGCAGTAACAATCCCCCGCAAAGCGCATGCATTTTTCGCAGTATAGCATTTATTCCTCCACAATAATTTTCCGCTATAAATATAATATAGCACAAAACCCCACAAAAACAACATTTAAGCTGATGTTTAGGTTCGCGCTTAATTTTTCGGGCGCACAAGCTCGCTTACTTCCGTCATATTCTCCCAATATCTTTTGGGCATATGCGTCATTCTGCAACGCGGATTTTCGCGGCTTTTAATTGCAATGGTATTGTAAAAACCCTTCCAAAGCGCCTGATATCTTTCCTCTTCCTGCGAAATATCTGGAAATTCCATACCGTCAACGCGGACAATTTCCGCATTTCCCCCTTGATAAAGCAGCGCCGCCTTGTTGGTTTTATCAAAAATCATAAACCGCTCTTTATCGTAGCGCATAACAAAATGCTGCGCTATAAAGGGCAGAATAAAGTTTTTGGGAGAAATTGCCGCGACAAGCGCGCCGCCTGCGTCGGCAAAGCGCACAAACCCCTTTAAAAGGTGGGCTTCGCCCAAAAGGTGCTTTTCCGCTTTCAAAAGGGGCGAAACAAGGGGGTCCGCCAGCATAAAGCAAATCTTTCCCCCCTCTTTGTAACCGCGCAAAAGAAACTCTAAAAGCAGCATTTCTTTTCTTGCCAAAGCGCTGCAAAACACCCTTACCGCAAGTTCAAGGGCGCGCTGCGAAATTCTTAAAGGAATTGATTTACGCACGCGCTCAGCCTTTTTGCCCTCCGTTAAAATAAGCCTTGCGTCCAAAAGCGTCAATTGCCCTTCTTCCTCGCGCAAAATGTCAAAGGGAAACTCCTTTAAATAAACGCTTTCAAACACACAGCACAAAAAACCCTCAAAGCTGCCGTCATAAATATAAACGACGTGTGCGGCTTTTTCTAAATGCTTGACGTCAGGCATAACACCGCTTCCTCCACCCCTTCCGTTACCGATTTTACGTCTTGCGCCGTCGGCAGGCGCAACCCTTTTCCAAACTCAAAAAAAGATAACTGCTCAACGCCGAAAGAATAAACCTTTGGGTCTATCAGCGCGCGAACCGTCATTTCTTTGCTAAGCCCCGCGTTTGAAAGCAGGTCGGAAGCGCTAATAAAATACTTCGCCCGCTTTAACACCACCCCCAGTCGTTTAAGCTCGGCAAGCCCCAGTTTGCCGTTTCTGCGCGCGACTACGATACGCCTTGCGCTTGTGGGTCCGATGCCGGGCACGCGCAGTAAAACGTCAAGGGAGGCGGAATTTACGTCAACGGGAAAATTCCCCAAATTATTTATTGCCCAGTTGCATTTAGGGTCAAGGTAAGGGTTGAAGTTGGGCGTTTGGGGACTTAAAATTTCTTCCGCCTTAAAGCCGTATTGGCGCATCAGCCAGTCCGCCTGGTAAAGGCGGTGCTCGCGCAAAAGGGGCGGCTTTACGTTAAGCGCAGGTAAAAGTGAGTCTTCCACCGCGGGAATATATGCCGAGTAAAAGACGCGCTTTAAAGCGTATTTACTATAAAGCGCCGAGGCAAGGGTAATAATTTGAAAGTCCGTTTCGGGGCTTGCGCCTATAATCATTTGCGTAGCCTGCCCCGCCGACGCAAAGGTCTGCGCCTTTTTATATACCACAAGCTCCTGGCGGTTTTCCTTGACTTCCCTGCATATTTGGTTCATGGGCGAAAAAATAGCCTCACGCTTTTTGTCGGGGGCGAGAAGGCTAAGGCTTTGCTCGCTGGGCAATTCCACATTAACGCTTAGCCGGTCAGCCAAAAACCCCATGCGGCGGACAAGCTCGGGGCTTGCGCCGGGAATTGCCTTGGCGTGGATATAGCCCCAGAAGTTGTAATTGTAGCGCAAAAGTTGCAAAACGGAAATCATCTGCTCCATTGTGTAGTCGGGGCTGCGGATAATGCCGCTGGACAAAAACAGCCCTTCAATATAATTGCGTCTGTAAAACTCTACCGTAAGCTTGGCAAGTTCCTGCGGAGTAAAAGCGGTTCGTTTGCAGTCGTTGCTCGCCCTGTTGACGCAATACTTACAGTCATAAATGCAATAGTTGGTCAGCAGCACTTTTAGCAGACTTATGCACCTGCCGTCGGCGGAAAAAGAATGGCAGCAGCCTGCGGCGACGGTTTTGCCTTGCCGGTCCGCCCCCGACGAGGTGCAAGCCGCGTCGTATTTGGCGCTGTCGGCAAGGATTGTAAGCTTTTCCATTAATTCCATACGCTGCACCGTTACCAGTTGGTCTTGGTTTCCAAAACCTTTCCGAAGATTACAAGCTTTTCCAATTCGCATCCGCTTAGCGTTAAAGTGTCATAAGCTTCGTTAAAGGGAACTAAGGTAACTTTTCCGTCGTTATAATAAAATTTTTTAAGCGTCGCCTCGTTGTCGCCGTAAATAACGACGCCCAAATCGCCGTTATTAAGCTGCGGCTGAATATGAACGAGCGCAAGGTCGCCCTCGCGGATATAGGGCGCCATAGAGTCGCCCTTTACCAAAAGATAGCGGTAAGCGGAACCGTCTTTAACTTGCGCAAAGGCGCTGCCCAAATCTTCTTCAAGGGCAAAAGCATTATAGCCCGCCCTTACCGCGCCTATAATGCGCACGTTTGAAAGAGGCGCCGCGGCGTCGGCTAAGCTCTCCCCGCCCAGCAAATAGTCAACTGTAACGCCAAAAAAAGCTGCGATGCGCGAAACCGTTTCAAGCTCGGGCAAAGCCTTGCCCGCTTCCCATTTCGCAATCGCCTGCTGCGTTACGCCAAAACGCGCCGCAAGTTCCCCCTGCGTCAGCCCTTTTTCTTTTCGCAACTGTTTTAACGTTTTTGCCAGCATAGCATTTACCTCTTACAATACTATACAACCAATAGTTGTATTTGTATAGTATTATTTTAAAAAAAGGGGAAAAAATATAAGTGTCTAATAATATTCTGCTTATGCAAATACCGCATTTAACAGCTACGACGGTCAAGACGTAAAAATTGCCTTTGAGTAATTCCGCAGTTAATTCAAGATAGAGATATATTTAAATATTAGAAGGCTACCTCTTATGCTGCCAATGCAATAGCAAAGTCGCTTGCAATACAAAAAGATACAAGCTTAATACCCTTCAACTTGGCAAGCATCTCTAAGGCACACATATAGACAGTTTATAACTTTGACAAGTCAAAAGATATCCGTAGGCAAAGCAACGCAAATTAAGAAAGCCACGGACAGTAGCCGACCTTGTTTCTATTGAAAATGAGGACTTACGTTTTAATCTTCTAAAATACAGAAAAACATTTGACAAGTAATGTTTTTCCACATATAATATATAGAAAGTTATCTATATGAGGTTCTTATGCAATACGGCTTTGGAGAATATGCGGTTATTTTTAAAGCATTGAGCGACGAAACGCGGCTTAGAATTATAACAATGCTTAAAAATGGAAAAACCTGCGCTTGCAAGATTTTAGAGGAATTTAATTTTACGCAACCGACCTTATCCTATCATATGAAACAGCTAACCGACAGCATATTAGTGGACGCGCAGAAAGAGGGAAAGTGGGTTTATTATTCAATCAATCAAGAAAGGCTTAATCTCATAACTAACTTCATTACCGAATTAAATACTATACAAAATTTCCCAAAAGACTGTTGCAAGGAGTAGAAAAATGATGCATAGAGAATATAAAAAAATATATAAGTTTTGTTTGGACAGCAAGCAAGTCGATTGCACCAAAATGGTTTCGGAACTGATGGATTTGCCGAAAGTACCTATTCACGGTCCTGTGCATCATTTTATTGTTCCTGCCGCAATTCTCACTTGCTATAATAATTTATACGGCAGTAAAGAACAGCTTAAATCTCAGTTAAATATAGCGGCAAAAAGAACAATTATTATCCCTGGCGGGAATTGCGCTCAATGTGGTGCGTGCGGCGCAGGACTGGGGGTTGGAGTATTTGCAAGTATCGTTACGGAGAATACTCCTTTGAGTGGGGAAAGCTGGAACAAAGTTATTGAAATATCTTCTGCGTGCGGAAGTGAAATAGGAAAAAACGGCGGTCCGCGCTGTTGCAAGCGCGATACTTATATCGCGGTACTTACTGGCGTTAATAAAATCAAAGAGCTATTAAATATTAATCTGCCCGCAAAAACCCCCGTATGCAAATATTTTCCTAAAAACGAGCAATGCCGCAAAGAGGGTTGCGTTTTCTACCCAAAGAAAAAACGGTTTGAAAGCGCACTTTCAAAATAAAAGAAATAGTCAGTCTAACGACTGACTATTATTCCTATTTTCCATTTGCAAACACTACTTTTATAGAGTTCATATTTGGAATACTATGGCGGAGAGGGTGGGATTCGAACCCACGTGGGAGCAAGCCCCCAAACGCATTTCGAGTGCGCCCCGTTATGACCGCTTCGATACCTCTCCATATTCAATAAACAACCAACGCGCTTTGCCTCTTTGAAACAACGCGCTTTGCCAACAAATCAAGCACCCAGACATATCCCCTTAACGGATATGCAATATTCCGCCGCACTGTTTTATCGTTACTCAAATCCTTTGCTAAGAGTACAAATATTATTTTCCTACCGCTCAAACAATAACTTAAACAAAGGTTTGGCAGTATTGCGCAATATTTGTTATTCAACTTTTCGCGGGGTATTACAAGTCTTTTGTATTTACCCGCGCCAACCGCAGCTACTAAAAGTTTTTGTCACTAATTTAATACAAACTCTTTTAAATCTGCTTTGCGAAAGCTGGAATATCTTTTTTCTTGTCCGCGAAAAACTTTTTCAGCAACAGTTTATTATAAGCGGTTTTCTAAGCAAAGCTATATAATTATACAGTAAAATGCGCTTTTAGTCTATCTCAACGCGGTATTTTTTAAGCAGGGTTATCGGGCGCCAACTTTCCTTTGCGCGGCGCAGCCCCTCGTCGCCCAAATCTTCCTCGCGGTTGATATATTTTACATTTTTGGCGTATTTGTCGGCAAAAAAGTGCGCGACGGCTTCATAGATGCCGTCATAGTTTCTGTCGCAGCGCTCGGTGTGCACAATTAAAGTATCGCCGCAAATTTCCCCCAAAGTAATGCCGGCGACTTTTCCCTCAACCCTTAACACGCCGCTTAACAATTTTAGTTTGTCGTAACACAAAAGCGCCGAAATGGTGGCGGCGACTTCGTATTTGGCAAGGCAGCTTTCAGCCGTCTGTCCCAGCTTGCTTACAAAGTCAATGACCTCGCGTTCGTCGCCGTTGAGCGGTTCAAAGGTATAGTCGTAAGTACTTACAAAATTTTTAATATGGTTGCGTTTGCCGTGATATTTTTTGCCTTTAAGTTCAATAAACTCTTGCGCGTCGTAAAGGTAGTCCGCCCACCCGCACAGTTCAACGGCTTTACCAAGCTTGGCATAACCGTCTAGCAAAACTTCGGGAACGGGGGAAATAATAAGCTTTTGTTCGCCCGTAATATTTTTCAGATACTCCACGTGGCGCTCCGCTTCGCACTGCCAGCAGGGGAAGTAGGAGTTTTCCCTTTCGCTGTGAATAAATAAATTGCCTTCCTTTTCGCCGTAGCTGAACTTATAAAAGTCTTTCCACATGTATATGGTGCCCGCCGAAAAGTCGCAGATATTTGGCGCGCCCTCTAAATGCGCCCAAATTGCAGGCAGGGATTTTGCCGTAACGGGCAAAAGTTTCATTTTTTACAGCACCACCCTTTTGCGGTTTTTGTAATAGCATATTTTTACGCCCTGCGGCAGAGTTGACGCCGCACTTTCAAAACCGTCGCCCAATGTGTCAAAGCTGTGGCTGTCGCTCCCTACGGTAACGTATTTTCCGCCCAAAGAAGCGTAAAGCTCAACAATGTCGCGCGAGGGGCTGCATTCGCTTTGACCGCGCCTTAAAGTAGAGGTGTTGATTTCCAAAGAAATGTCGTTTTTGATAATATTTTTTAAAATAATTTCAGTTTTTTCTAAGTCAACCTGCCACTTGTCAGTAAACTTTTTGGGAAAATCTAAATGCGCCAGGCTGTCAAAGCCCCCCTCTTTTGTCATTTCAATGGTTTTCGCGTAATGGTCCTCCACCATTTTGACGGCGGAATACTTTCGCGCAAAAAACATTTCGGTAGGGTAGTGGACGGAGCCTAAAATAAAGTCGTAGGGAAACTGCCCCGTAATTTTTTTATAAAGCTCAAAGTCGTGGTTGGGTTCGGCGTATTCTAAGCCCAAAAGCACCAAAAGACGGCCTTCGTATTGCTTTGCCGCCTTCAAATAGTCGCCGTATCTGTTTGAAAAGTTTATAAAAGAAAGGGTATTTCCAATTCCGTAAACGTCAACATGGTCTGTAAAACAAATTATCTGCGTTCCGCTTTTTAGCGCCTGCTCGCAGTAAAGCTCCATTTCTCCCTGCTTGTCTGCGTCGGGCGAATGTTTTGTGTGCAGGTGTAAATCAATCTTAATCATAGCATTAAGATTGTAGTATCAGGGCGCGTTTTTGTCAATCAAACTGTTTGAGTTGTTTTTTGTCCCTCTTTTCTTTTTGCCTGACAAGAGTATTTACAAGGCGGCGGGGAATGTCCTCGTGAAGCGCCGCAAGCTCTCTTATGCGCGAATAGGGATAGGGGTGGGCAATGTCGTCCCTGCCCACTTCTACGGTAAAGGAAGGTATGTCAAGCTTGCAAATGCACCAGTCTTTGTAGCCCCCCGCGCTTCCCATATTGTCAACCAGTTCATACCCCGTCTGCTCCGAAAGCGCCTTTGCCAGGCGGTAGTGCTGCCAAAGTTTTGTCCCCCTTTGGTTATAGCGCCAATATATTACTTCCCCCTTAGTGTGGTAAGAAAGGGTGCATAAAGGTTTTACCGCGCGGGTAAAGTTGGCAAGGGCGTGGCTCTCCCTTTCGCTTTCGGGTTTTTTGCCCACAAAGTTTTCGCCCCCCGCAAAAAACACGTTTTGCTTTCCGCTTCCCCACCCCGCGTCAAAGTTGACGTTTAAGTCAACGCCCCGAGCGTTGGCTTTCCAAAAAGTAAAGTCGTAATCCTCTTTGTTAAGTGCTAGCACCTCTTCGCGGATTTTTTTATTTGCAATCCAATCCACCCCTTCCTGACACAGCCTTACCCCGTCGGGGTTTACCATAGGTATGAAATATATTCCGCCCAAAAGGGGCAGCGAGGTGTTTTTAAGCAAATGCTTAGCCATGCAAATTACAAGCAGCGCCGTTATATGCTCTCTGCCGTGAATTGCGCCCTGCGCGATTAGGGCGTTTTGTTTGTTCTTTCCCAAAAAGACGTAGGGTATGCGCTGACCCAGTTCGCTTTCGCCCACAACTCCCGTTTCGCAGCCGTAGGCGGAAAATTTATCCATTTCTTCAAGTAAATCTTCATACTTTAACAACCCCTTTCGCCCCCTTTACGGAAATACTATACTTTATGCTTTCTCCCTTGCATTTGTTCCCGATAGTTGATATAATGGATAAGCTCTAAGGCGTTTAATCCCGCAAATAAAATAGCTTTAAGGGGCTTTGTCTTCTTTGATTTTAAACGCTTATTAAAAGGGCAAAAAAGAAATATTATTTGCGCGAAAATGCAAAAAACTATGGAAACTCACTATATTTTTATACGCGGTGCTATGGAAACGGGTAAAAGCGCCGTAGCGGCTTGTTTGGCAAAGGAGCTTAACTGCCCCGCGGTATGCGGTGACGACTGTTGGATTTGGAACGAAAAACCTTCGGCGCGCCAAAAAGAGAAGGTTTTAGAAAACATAGCCCTAAAACTTAACGCGCTCTATGGAGAAAAGTATGTAGTTTTTGAATGGGTTATGCATTTAAACGCGATTGTAGAGCAAATCAAAAGTAAACTTCCTTTTGGGGCGAGAGTAAGCGAATTTATTTTAGACTCCGATGAAAAAACTCTGAAAAATCGGATTTTATCAAGCGGCGGCAATTTAAGCAAAGTTAAGCGCGCGTTGGAACGTAAGGACCAAATGCAAAAGAGCAAAAAATCTTTCATAATAATTACGACCAATATAACCGCGGCGGAAGCGGCTAATAACATAAAGGAGCAACTATGTTAAAAAGTGTACAGAAGTTCGTTGACGATTTCAAAGAACTTATGAATCCCGACAAAGTAGTTTGGATTACGGGCGAGGAAACCCAGCTTGAAGCGCTTAAAGCGGAAGCTTTATCTACGGGAGAGTTTTTACCCCTTAATAAGGAAAAACACCCCGGCTGTTATTTGCACAGAAGCGCGCGCAACGACGTGGCGCGCGTTGAGGGGCGCACCTTTATTTGCTGCGACAAGCAAGAAGACGCAGGTCCCACAAACCACTGGATGGAGCCCAAAGAAGCCTACAAGGTTTTGTCGGAAATTTCCAAAGACGCCATGAAGGGGCGCACAATGTATGTTCTGCCCTATTCTATGGGCGACCCCTCTTCCCCCTTTGCAAAGTTCGGCATTGAGCTTACAGACAGCATTTACGTGGTAATTTCTATGACCATTATGACAAGGGTGGGAAACCATGTTTTAGCAAAAATGGACGACAGTTTCGTGCGCGGCATACACACCAAGGCGGAACTTTCGGAAGAAAAAAGATATATTTGCCACTTCCCCCAAGACAACACCATTTGGACGGTTAACAGCGGTTACGGCGGAAACGTTCTTTTGGGCAAAAAATGCTTTGCTTTAAGAATTGCGAGCAACCTCGCGCGCCAAGAGGGCTGGCTTGCCGAGCACATGCTTATAGTGGGTATTACCCGCCCCGGCGAAGAAACAAAATACATTGCGGCGGCGTTCCCCTCCGCCTGCGGAAAAACCAACCTCGCAATGCTTATTCCCCCGCAAGAATACATTGACAAGGGCTATAAAGTGGAAACGGTGGGCGACGATATCGCGTGGCTTAGAAAGGGTGAGGACGGTTGCCTTTACGCCGTCAACCCCGAATACGGCTTTTTCGGCGTAGCGCCGGGCACGAGCGACAAAACAAACCTCAACGCCCTGCTTTCCTGCTCAAAAAATTCCCTGTTTACAAACGTTGCGCTAAACACCGACGACAATACCGTCTGGTGGGAAGGGCTGACCGACAAAAAACCCCCTCACCTGCTTGACTGGCAGGGAGAAGAATACAAAGAGGGTATGCCCTACGCGGCTCACCCTAACAGCCGCTTTACGGCGCCCATACTAAACTGCCCCTCTTTATCAAAGTCTTACAACTCCCCCAAGGGAGTTAAAATCTCCGCCTTTGTATTCGGAGGCAGGCGCGACGACACCGTACCTTTGATTAGAGAAGCGCAAAGCAACGAGCAGGGCGTGTTTTTCGCAAGCGCTATGGCAAGCCAGACTACGGCGGCGGCGGCGGGCAAGACGGGCGTTTTGCGTCGCGACCCCTTTGCGATGCTCCCCTTCTTCGGCTACCATATCGGCGATTATTTCGCGCACTGGCTTGATGTTTTGGGCGGCTTAAAGCGTCCTCCGAAAATGTATTTTGTCAACTGGTTTATTAAAAAGGACGGTAAGTTCCTGTGGCCCGGCTTCGGCGATAATATCCGCGCCCTTGACTGGATTTTAGACCGCTGCGAAAATAAGGCAAAGGGGCTTCAAAGCGACATAGGACTGCTGCCCAAAAAGAGCGAAATCAATACAAAAGGCACTTCGTTAAAGCAAGAAGATATGGATGCCCTGCTTGGTTACGACAAGGAAAAATGGTTGGAAGAAGCGCGCCAAATAAGGGAGTTTTACGCGTTTATCGGCAAAAAGGTGCCCAAGCAGCTTCTAAACCAACTTGAACGATTAGAGGAAAAAATAAAAAAGTGAGCGTCGCGCTTTGGAAAAAAGTAAGCGAAAAGCAGTTCGCCGCCGACGGGGGAGTTGACTATCAAAATATATCGCTCCCTAAACGGGCTACCGACGGGTCGGCGGGCTACGACCTTTTTGCCGCCGATTTATACGTATTTGCGCCGCACCAGCAAATAGCCGTCGCAAGCGGCGTGCGCTGCCAAATGAGGCGCAACTTCGTTATGTTTGTGCTGCCTAAAAGCGGGCTGGGCGTAAAATATAACCTGCGCCTTGCAAATACCGTAGGCGTCGTGGACAGCGACTATTACGGCGCGAAAAACGAGGGGCACTTGCTTGTTCACCTGATTAACGGCGACAAACCTTTGACGATAGACAAAGGTCAGGCATACGCGCAGGCGGTTTTTTTAAAGTTTTATAAGGCAAAAGAGCAAAGACCCAAAGATAAACGTTTGGGCGGTTTCGGCAGCACGGGAAATTAAAAACCGATACTGTATAACGCTTGCTTAATTGCTTAAAACTAATCAAAATAGTATTTGCCGCCGACTTTTTTTTAAAACCTTCGGCGGCATTTTACAAAATTTTGTGCGCCTTAAAGACTTCCCCCTGTCATATATTCTCTTAATTTTTATTAAAGATAATTAGGGGGGCGATATGGGAAATAATAAGGGAAAACCTGCGCGTCTTACGGTGTTTAAAGTTTTGGGTTTTGCGGGATTTTGCGTAGGGCTGGCGCTCATGGCAAGGCACCACGATTTCCCCTCGCTTGCGGCGGGAGGGTTTTTGGCGGTAGTTTCTTTAACGCTTTTGCTTTCGGGGTTTTTCCCCGATAAGTTTAAGCTTAGCGCCAAAGGCAAAAATAACGGCGCGCAAAAGAACGGCGCGCAAGAACTTGCCGACATCGCAAATACAGCCGCGGGCATGGCGAACAGCGCGGTAAAAAAAGCCGTGCGCGTAATAAAAACGGGACTTAAAAAAACAAAACCTTGCAGGCGTTGCGGCAAAGAAATAGAAAGCGACTCGCTTTTTTGCAAAGACTGCGGCATAAGGCAATAAATAAAAAAATCAAAAGAAGGAAGAGCTTATGGATAACAACAATAATAAAAAACCCGCGCATTTTACAGTGCTTAAAGTTTTAGGCTTTGCGGCGCTCAGTTTAGGCGTTTTATTGATTATTTTAAGCGTTACCGTATTTCGCGACGATTTTATGGGCATAGTTTCCCCCAACTTCGCGCTTTTGGCTCCCGGCGGTTTTTTAAGTGTAATTTCAGTAGCGCTTTTGTTGGCGGGCTTTACGCCTGAAATATCAAAATTACAGGCAAGCGGCGCCCGTTACATTCAAAGGGAAAATAAGGAAGAATTTACCGATATAGCCAACACAACGGCGGATATTGCCAGCGGCGCGGTAACAAAGACGGCGCGCGCAATCAAAGAAGGACTGAGGGACTATAAATACTGCCACCGCTGCGGCAAAGAGATTGACTCGGACGCACAATACTGCAAGCATTGCGGCGCAAAACAGGACTGACGCGGTTTTTAAAAACGCGGCTTGTTTTAACAATAAGCTAAATCAGACAATTAAACAGACCAATTAAGCAAGTAAGTCAAACAAATCATACAAGTAAATCAATCGTTAAGACCACCCGCTTAGCGGGTGGTTTGCACAAGAGCCCCCTTAGAGCATTGTGAGGCAGAGCAAGATTGCCCCGATGAAGCCCTTATTAAAGGGCTTTTAATTTTATTTAAAAGTTTATATTTACAACGGTTTTAAGGAAACGCTTCAAAGTTTTATAAAGGCAAAAATAAAAGCCGACACAGTATCGGCTTTTTGGCGGGAATATGTGGGAATCGAACCCACCAAAGCGGTTTTGTCCGCTCACAACGGTTTTGAAGACCGCAGGACACACCAGCGCCCCTCTACTCCCAAGCAAATATGATTTTAACACAAGTTTTAAAAAGCTTCAATTATTTTCGTGCTCTTAATTTTTGTGCTGTTTTTTTAAGGAAAGATTCTTTAAAAAAATTGCTCGCAAACTTATTTTGCTTGTTACCTTAAAACTTTGCCCTTAAACCAACTTTGCCGTAATCTTTTTTTAAAAACTTATTGTTATTTAGCAAATCCTTTCTAATTCTTGCTAAGCTTGTTTTTATTTAGAGTTTTATAAGTTTGCTTTTACTTAAATGCTTGACCGCTAAAACTTTTATAAACTTGCCCGCCTGCAAACTTACGGCGCCATTTTGCTAAGCTTGTTTTTAAAAAAACATTTTACGCCCCTCCCGCCCATCTTAATTCTTGCCCTTTTCTTACGCGCTCAATTGTTGCTTGTTTTGCTATCTTTGGCGCGGTTATATGGTTTTTCCGCCGTAATTTTTAAATAAGCGCGATATTTTTTTCGGGTTGCGGGCATGTTTGCCTCGATTTTATTTTTGAGGCAGCAGCCTTCTTCCTTCCCCTTCTTTTTTTGTAAGTCCCTTTTTGTCAAAATACTCTAAAATCGCCATGGCGTATTTACGAGAGCTTTCTATGGCGTCGCGAAAATCCCCTAAGGCAACTTCGCCTTTTTGAGCCGCAAGGGCGCTAAACGCGGCAAAAGCCTTGTTATAAAAATCGGCGTGAATAAAAATCTGCGGCGTTAAAGCCACTAAAACCCCCGACGCAATCAGCGCGTCAAAGGTTTGCTTAAAGGTTTTCTGTTCCTTAACATATTGCGCGGCAACTTCGTCAAGGGAGGGCGTGTTAAAGCCCGCGCGCAAAAATAAATCGCAGATTTCGCCGCTTAACCTTTGGTGGCTTTGGCTCATCTTTGCCTTAAAACCGCTTGCGAAAACAAAATTGCCAATAATATTTACAAAACCCTTTTCTTGAAGCAAATTGATTAAGGCGTCAAGTTCGCCCTGCGGCGCGTCGGTTATAAGCTTTGCCCTCAGTTCGTCGCGCCTCATTCCCTCTAAAAGGGGGTTGTCTTTGTGGTATCTTTGTAAAATTTTTTCGCAGTTATTGGCAGTCGCCGCAAAAAAATCTTTATGGATTAAAGCGTTTTTTAAAGAAAATATTTCCCCGTCTTTAATTAATTCGTCAAGCTCATGGTCAAACGAAGGCGAATTTGAAAACACCCTTCTTTTTAACTCCCCAGCGTTTGGCAAAAAGGCGCTTTTATCAAGAATAAAGGCGCTTAAACGCTGCTTTAAACTGCCCTCGTCCTTGCCTTTAAAGATTTTTAGTGTTTTTTCGTCGCCGCGCTTGCGCCTTTGGGGGTTTGCGTCCAAAATCACGCCCCCGCCCACCGTTTCAAGGGGGGAATAAAAGCGCGCCACAAACCTGTCGCCCGCCTTTGCCGCCAAGGGGTTTTCTAGGTGAAGCTGAGCGTAGCAGCTTTGCCCGCCGCAAAGCTCCTCTTTGTCAAGCAGCACCGCGCGGCACAGCAAATCCGTTGCTCCGTGATAAAAATGCAGCCGCGAATTGTTTTCTATCTTTCTCTTTGCGCCCTTTACGGCGGTAAGCAAAACATCCAAAAGCAGCGAGTTTTCCATAGAGTTTTTTGCCGCCAAAACCGCCCCTTTTTCTACGTCGGAAACCTTTACGCCCGATAAATTTACCGCGGCGCGCTGGCTTTTTTGCACGCTTTCCACCTTTTTGCCGTGGACTTGAAGGCTGCGCGCTTTGACGGGCAGCATTTGCGGATAAAGGGTCAAGTCGTCGCCCGTGAAAATCCTGCCTTCAATTAAGGTGCCCGTTACGACGGTGCCAAAGCCCTCAACGGAAAAAACCCTGTCAACGGGGAGCCTTGCGTCGGAAAAATCCTCCCCCTCGGGGGCGTTCATAATTATATCAAAAAGCGTGTTTTTTAACCGCTCAATTCCAAAGCCCGTTTTTGACGAAAGGGAAATTATGGGCGCGTCCTGCAAAAAGGTGTCTTTTACTTCTTGCTTGACGTCTTGCGCGACCAGTTCTGCCCATTCTTGGTCAACAAGGTCGCATTTTGTCAATGCGATGACTCCCTGCTTGATATTTAATAAATTAAGTATGTCAATATGTTCGCGCGTTTGGGGCATGACGCCCTCGTCGGCGGCGACTACTAAAAGCGCCAAATCAACGCTTCCAGCGCCCGAAAGCATATTGCGTATAAACTTTTCGTGCCCCGGCACATCAATTATGCCGCAGCGCCGCCCGTTTGGAAGCGTCAGGTAGGCAAAGCCCAGCTCAATGGTTATGCCCCGCTCTTTTTCCTCTTTGTGGCGGTCTGTTTCAATGCCCGTTAAAGCTTTGATAAGCTGCGTTTTTCCGTGGTCAACGTGTCCCGCAGTGCCTATAATGGTGTTGCGCAAAGTTTTTCTCCTTAATCTTGCTTAAAAGCCTCACCAACGGCAAGGGCAACGTCTTCAAACTCTTCCTCTGCGACTGTGCGCGCGTCAAGTAAAACTTTTCCCTTGTGTATCCGGCAAATCACGGGTATTTCCTGCATGCGCAAAGCTTTTTCAAGCGCAGCCGCCGTAAGCGAAAAGGGGGTTATCTCAACAGCCCAAGAGGGAAGCTCTTCATTTGGAGCCGAACCTCCTCCCGCCTGCCCCTGCGAGGGAACAAGCGCCGCCTTATACGCATCCTTTGCAGGCGGCAGCAAATTGAGCAGTTTATAAGCTTTTTCTTTCAGCTCCTCCTGCGTTGCCGACAGCGCTTTTAAAAGCGGGATTTCTTTTAATTCTCTTTTTTCCGAATATATCTGCAAGGTGCTTTCAAGAGCCGCCAAAGTCAATTTGTCAATTCTGAGCACCCTTGCAAGCTGATGCCTTTTAATTTCTTCTATATATTTTGTCTTGCCTGCTATTATGCCCGCCTGAGGTCCGCCCAAAAGCTTGTCCCCGCTAAAACATACTACGTCGGCGCCCTTTGCCAAATTCTCTTTTGCCGTAAGCTCTCCGTTTACGCCCAAAAGCTTTTCCTCCGTCATCAAGCCGCTCCCCAAATCGTAAATCAGCGGCAGATTTTTTTCTTTGGCTAAAATTGCCAGCTCTTCAAGCGCCACCCCTTCGGTAAAGCCCACTATTTTAAAATTGCTTGTATGCACTTTGAGCAGCGCGGCGCTTTCTTGCCTAACCGCCCTTTTATAATCGGAAAGCTTTGTTTTGTTTGTCGTGCCCACTTCCTTTAAAACCGCCCCGCTTAGCGCCATAATCTCGGGCACGCGGAAAGACCCGCCTATTTCCACCAGCTCGCCGCGCGAAACGACCACTTCCCCGCCTTTGCAAAGCGCCGCAAGCGTTAAAAAGACCGCCGCGGCGTTGTTGTTTACAACCATTGCCGATTGGGCGCCCGTAAGGGAACAAAGCAGCTTTTCCACATGGCTGTGGCGGCTTCCGCGAACGCCTTCGCAAAGGTCGTATTCTAAGTTGGAGTAATTTAGGGATACTTCTTTGATATGTTCCGCCGCCCGTTTTGCAAGGGGGGCGCGCCCCAAATTGGTGTGAAGCACTACGCCCGTCGCGTTAATTAAGGGGCGCAGGCTGTAACGGCATTGCGCCAAAACGCTTTCTAAAACGTTTTTTACAATAAGGGAAAGGGGCGGGATTTGTTGGGTTTTCCCCTCTAAAACGCTTTGGCGGATATTTTCAATTTCTTCGCGCGCGCATTTGACGAGGGAGGCGTAAGCGGTTTGACCGCCCTCATTTTGGGCGGCGGCGGCAACGTCGTCCACCCTTGGGATTTGGCGCAATAATTCCTGCTTTATCAAATATCTTTCTCCTTTTTTGGAAAAATTAGATTTTGCCTTGCGGCTTGGTCTATACGGAAAAGACTCCGTTTTTATAAACTGCCGTCTTGTTTTGCAAAAGTCTTAGTCATTGTCCTTTTTCATAAAAGAATTGTTTATTGTCTTTGCGCAAAAGGGTTGCCATATAGAAGTTAAGCCCGCCCTATTTATTTCTTTGCGGTTAAGCGGTTTTGCCGTTTGCCTAGAAATCCAAACTATCTTTTGCGCCGCGGCTTGAAAACCGCCCGCCGTATAACGCCGCCAATTATTTATGCGGCATTAACTGCGTTTTGTTTTTTTTGCCAAGCGTAAATTTGCCCGCACAAAACCGCGGCGCCGCGATTTAACGCTTAATAATTAAAGGCAAAAACTTACCGGATAATGAACGGCAATATTTGCTGCATAATCGCGACCATTACGGCTTAACGCGAAAAACTTTTTGCTTTCTTGACATACTTATTTAACGCTTTCGGCTTTGGTATATTGACTGCTCTTTTTTTGTTCAACCTTGGCAATTTTTATTCAAAAAAAGCCGTTCAGCCCCCGATGCGCCCCTCTTTTTTTAGCGCCTCAACGGCAATGGCGTATTTTTCTTTGCTTACCAAAATGATAGGACCGGTGCAGCCCATTCCGCTTTGGGCGTAAATGCCTTTCGCCCAAAGAGCGGAAACGGCGTCGTCAAGTTCGGTGATTTCTACCCCCGAAATCTGCTCGGTTACCGTTTCTTTTTGCGGCGCTGCCGCCGCCTTTACACCGCTTTGCTCGCTTTGCTTTGCCCTGTATTTTTCTATAATTTTTGATAATCCCGCTTTTTCCGCGCTGTCAAATTCTTTGGCGGCGACTTTTTTGTAATCTCCCTTTACAAGCTGCGCCGCGTAGTTTATGGCGCCGCTTATAACAGGGCTGCCCGACGCGCGCGAAATAATCATAATAAGTTTGTCAAAGCCTTTACCTATCCCCGGACCGTAGCCGCAGCCGACGGCTTCGTAACTTCCCCCCGTAGAAAAGGAACTTAACAGCTTAATTAAAATATTACCCGTTAACGAATCGGCTACAATCACGTCGCAAGCGCCGCTAAGAAGGTCGTTGCCCCTTAAAACGCAGCCGCCGTCTTGACGGACGGAACTGCCGAAAGTTATGGGATAGCCGTTTTGGGCAAGCTCTTTTAAGGCCCTTTCCGTTTGGCGCGCCCCCTCAATATTTAAAATGCCTACCGTAGGGTTTTCAATGCCGCAGCTTTTTGCGCAGATAATGCCGTAAAGGGCGTTTTTAACCATACTTTCAACCCTGTCCGTCGCGCTTGTGCCGGTAGTTGAGGCAATATATACCTCTTTTCCCCTTGCGGGGGTTGTTACACGCCCCACCGTTGAAACGCCCACGGGAAAAGGATAATGCGCCGTTACCGCGCCCGCCGCTTCGCCTTCAAGCAGTTTTTCCATTTTTTCATGCGCTTCTTTCTCGCAGTCGGCAAAAACGCATTTTAATTTATCGTGCTTTTGGCTTCCTATATAAATTACGTCGGCATAAGCGCAGGCTTCCACCGCCCCGCTAATTACGTTATCCTCGCCGTGTTCGCTGTTTAGCCCCGTTACCACAATTTTTTGGCGGGGCGCGAAACTGCCGCTTTTAATGCCTTCGGCAATGTCTTTAAAAGTATCCGCGATTAGCTTTTTGACGTCAGCCATTTACTTTTCCTCCCTGCTAAGCCACGCCGCAAAGTCGCCCATAGCTTGCGCCACAAGTTTTTTAACCTCTTCGCGCGACACTTCGCTTTTGCCCGACCCGCCCTCGTTTTTCTTTAAAATAACGGAAACGCCGTCAAAAAGGTTGGTCATTCTGCCCAAAAAGAGGCTTCCCTTGCCTATAATCATGCAGTTTTTTATATCGCCGCTTAAAATATCCTCTCGCGCAAAGCCGACATAGGGAACGCCCGAAGGAATATGCCCCTGCGTAGGAGCCCAGCCCGTCATACCGTGCAGCGTAATAAAGTTTTCAAGGGCAGTCCTGTCCATCTCGCCGCGTTTAACCGCAAGCGCTCCTATCATTTTAAAGTTTGCCAGAGGCACGTCCCCCGCGCCCGCCGGCTTTGTTATTTCGGGGTTTTGAAGTTCTGCCGCGTATTTGTCAATGTCGATAATTTTTAACCCCATTTTGTCCAGCGGGTCTGACACTAACGCCGTAATAACGTTTTGGGGGGCGGAGCCGCTGCCCACCGAGTGCCTGCCGGTAAATTCACTTACAATTTCGGGGTTGATACCGTCGTTTTTTGAAATCAAAAGGGCAAAGCCTCCAAGCATATCTTCTAAAATGGGCATTGCCTTTTTAACGTGGTCTTTGCCGTTCATGCCCAGTTTGGCGGTGCTTCCGCCTGCCGCAACCACCACGTTTGCGTATGTGCCGCTTTTAACAAGCGCCGCCGCGTGTATAAGGGCGTGGGCGGGAGCGGCGCAAAACGCCCTCATGTCTCCCCCCGAAGCGCCTGTAAGTCCCGCGATTTCCGCCGCCGCTTTCGCCATATTTCCGCCGCCGCGCTGGTTCATGTCGCCTACCGCCTCTTCGGAACAATCTATAACGTAGTCAACGTCGCCCTTTGCTATCCCCGCGTTTTTTATAAGGTGCATAATGGAAAGCGCGCAGGAAGCTTTTGATACCAGATTTTCGTGCAGCACGTGGGAAGAAAGATTTATGTCAACGTCGTGCGCCCCTTTAACGCAGCCTATAAGCTTTCCGCCGTGGTAAAGTCCCTCCGCTCCGCTTTGGACAGCTTTAACTATTTCCTCTTCCCCTGCGCCCTCTTTGACGCGCATTACGGTGTTTTCGTCAATTACTGGGTTTTTGATAAAGCTTTCTTTAACCCCTTTGACAAAACTTTTTTCCAGCATAACGAGGTCGAAGGCGTCGCAAGCCTGCATTAAAAGATAAAACTCTTCCTGCGGCATAATCTCGCCGAATTTTCCCTGTCTCGCCCCTTTTCCGCCCTGATACCACGGCGAAGGGACATTTGAAAGACCCGAAGGGGTAATGTTGCCTATATATGTTTGGTTGGGCGGGTAATTGACCGCGTCGCCGTAGCTTCTTATATATTTGGGCAGTTCTTTTAAGTATTCGGAATTGGGGTTGACCTTTTTTTCCGTAGTTTGCGTAGTGCCGTTATGGAGCACCATATCGGGCGCGTGCACCAGTACATAAGAGCTTGCTTTTATTACACCGTTCATAATTTTTACTCCTGTTTTTTATTTAAGTTTCCAAAAAGTTTGGAAATAATCTTTATATTTTCTCGCCCTTATAAAGGCGTTTATTTTTTGTTGTATGCTTTTTACCTAAGCAGTTTGGGCTTTTCGCTGTGTTGCGCGCGCCGCGGTCTTTTTAAATGCAAGCGGTCCTCGCTTTAAATCTTTTTTGGCGCTCTTTGGTGTGTTTTTTAGAAAGGTGGCGGTTTTGGGTCTTTTGCTGCAACGGGTAAGTTTAAGTTTCCCTAAGCAAATGCCTCATTTATAGCGCCCATAACGGCAGCGGTTTATTTTGTTTGCCTTTATCGTAATTGCCCCTTGATTCAGGAAAAAGCCTCTTCATTTTGCGCTTTGCCACTATGCCTTTGTCGCTTGGAGAAGAAACAATTTTATATTTCACCCTTAGCCTTATATCTGTTTTTTTAGGTGCTTGATTTGATAAAGGTAAGCGCAGATATGTTTTCGGTCTTTTCAAACATGTCAGCAGTTTAAAAAATCACTTAACATTTATTGTTTCTTGTCGTTCTTGTCGGACTAGTTAAGAAAACCCGCCGCGCTTTTATGCTCTCATCTTTATCCCCGCTATTTAAAAAACATCAATTTTTTTGTGCCAGCGCGCCTAGGGAGGCTTTTACATTATAATTGATTATGCGACGTTTCCTTGCGTTGTTTTGTTTTAGCCCCGACGCTTTGTCAGGAAAAATCCCTTGCGCATGCTTTTCTTTCTTTTCGTTACCAAAAAACCTGCTGCATCTTTGCACAACTGCAAAATACTTTTTCCTTTGCCGCGCTCTACTTTCATTGCTGCGGCAGTATTCATTTTTATTTGCCGCGCCTTTTTTTAAAGCAATTTTTTCGCGTGTCATTTTACCGTTTTCTATGCTTGACGCAATGCCCTAAATGTTTTCTATTGTTTATCGTCTTTGCGCAGTTATCCTCGTTTAAAATCAAAAGGAGCGCGGAGACATTATTTTCCCACAGCGCCCCTTTCGGGTTTCCGCGCTTGTCTTGCGGCAGGCGCGGATTGTTTTAACATACGAAAGTAATAATTTGCGCGTGAAAACCGTCTTTAATTGGCGTAACATATTTTACTGAATGCGCGCCGACAGCCTTCTTTTTACGCGGCAATGCTTAAAATTTTGTAAACTGCCCGCGCATAGATGTCATTTCCGACGCTATGGCGTCAAGGTCTAAAACCATTTCCATCATGCCGACCTGCGCATCGTAAATATCGGCGTTTACTTCCGATTTAATTTCATTTTCACAAACGTGATATACTCTGAGTCCCAACGAGACTCCCGTCAACGGACCTGCAAAAGTGGGGTCGCCCGCGGTTACCGTTTCCGCCGCTAATCCTGCGGCTTCCGCTTCCGCCGCTCCTAATACGACTACGGTATTTTCCGCGCCGTATTTTTCAGCGAATTCTTTAACCCTCTTTTGGTTCTCTAAGTCCATTGCACCCGCCGCCGTTCAAACGAAGCACTCGGTAGAGGAGAACACTACGTCGGCGCCGGCAGTCTTAACGCATTCTTCAATGGCGGGGGCGGGAATTCCGTCTCTGTCTCCAATGATAATGACTTTTTTGCCTTTAAGTATGCTCATTTCTTTCCTCCCTTAAATATTTAAAATGTAATTTTATCCTTATTTTGGTTATTATACCACAAAAGAAACTTTTTTGTTTAGCGTTTTAGGCGAGGTGGCGCTTTATCATCGCTTCAATATTGACTTGTGTCGCGTCGTCTTTAATAAGCTCTTCAATTTTTTCGCCCTTGTGGTAGATTGCCATAACGGGCAAACCCAGCACTCTTTGCGCTATTGCAAGCCGCCTAGCCTGCGTAATATTGAGCGAAGCAAACTTCAACTGCTTGCCGTATTTTTCCTCGCAGCCGTGCACAAAAGGCATAAGCGCCTGACACGGAACGCAGCCGTCGCTGAAAAAGTCAACAAAAACTTTGCCTTCCGCTTTAAGCACTTCCTGTTCAAAATTGTCTTTGGTCAGTTCTAACATAATTAAAACTTCCTCCTTTTTTAAAAAAATTAGTGGTTTTATTTACTCTTTATGAGCGAGATATTTCTCCGCTTCGCTGGCGGCTATCGCGCCGTCCGCCGTAGCTGTTACCACTTGGCGGAATCCTTTAACTCTAACGTCCCCCGCCGCGAAGACTCCCTCGGCATCGGTTTTCATATTTTCGTCGGTCAATATGTAGCCCTCTTTCATCGCCACTTTGCCTTCAAAAATTTTGGATTGGGGCACAAGCCCGACAAAGACAAAAACGCCGAAAGTGCCGTCTTCTTCGTTGGCAAAAATTTCTCTTTGCTCCCCCGTCTTGACGTTTTTGACTACCATAGACTGCAAAATGCCGTCGCCTTTAAGTTCAACTACGACGCTGTCCCACATAAAGTCAAGTTTGGGGTTGGCAAAAGCTTTTTCCTGTATGGACTTTGCCGCGCGCAACTCGTCCCTGCGGTGAATTATAGTTACCTTGCGGGCAAACTTGGTAAGATACAAAGCCTCTTCCACCGCCGAATCGCCGCCGCCCACCACAAAGACCTCAAAGTCTTCAAAAAACGCCGCGTCGCAGGTGGCGCAGTAAGACACGCCCTTGCCTATATGTTCCCTTTCGCCCTTGCAGCCGATGGGGCGCGGGTTGGCTCCTGTTGCGATAATTACTGATTTGGCAAGGTATTCGCCCTTTAAGCCCTTAATTTTTTTGATTCCTTCCTTTAACTCAACGTCAACTACCGTGTCAAATACCTTTTTGGCGCCGAATTTGTTCGACTGCTTGACCATTCTGTCAATAAGCGTTACGCCGCTTTCTTCCTCAATACCGCCGGGATAGTTTTCAATTTCGCTCGTTATTACGATTTGACCGCCCGCTTTTTCCCTCTCAATCAAAAGGGTATTTAGGCGCGAACGTCCGGCGTAAATTGCCGCCGACAGCCCCGCGGGTCCGCTTCCTATTATAATTAAATCGTAAATGTTATTCACAATAAATGCACCTTCTTAGTTTATTTAACCTCAAAAATCGTTTGCTTGGACACTTCTGTGGAAAGCGCCTTTAAAGCAGTCTTTAAGATTTTGCGCCTTAACTGCTTTTCTTCTTCCATTGTCAAAGCGGGGTTGCCCAGCGGGTGGGGAATGGCGACCGCGGGAACAATTCTGTTTGCGCCCACAGTCATGGAAATGGGGGTTACCGTGCATATATGAACTACGGGGATTCCCGCGCGTTCAATTTCTTTTACCATCGTTGCGCCGCAACGTGTGCACGTTCCTCATGTGGAGGTTAAGATGACGACGTCTACGCCGTCGGCTTTTAAAATCTGCGCGTATTCCTGCGCAAACTTTTTGGAGCTTTTAACCGCCGTTCCGTTTCCTACGGTAGTATAAAACTTGTTGTGAAGCTTGCCTATTAAACCTTGCTTTTCAAACTCGCGCATAACGTCAACGGGAAGCACCCTGTCGGCGTCTTGGTTGGCGTATAAGGGGTCGTAACCACCGTGCGCCGTTTCGTAAGTTTCCGCCGTTAAGTCGGCTACCCCAGTAATGTCGTATTCACCGTATTTGGAAGCGCTGCTTGACTCAATTTTGTCGGGGTTGCCCTTGGGCACGATACCCCCCGAAGTTACCAAAGCCACGGTGCATTTGCTTAAATCTTTAACGGCGGGGTTTGCGGGCACCCTGTCAAAGTCGGGCATGGGAAATTCCGTTTCAAACTCTTTTCCCGCAAGTTTTTTAAGCAGCATATCCACCGCTCTTTTGCTTCCCCTTTGTTTTTCAAAGAAGTTGACGCGGATACCGTTGGGCAAATAGCCTTCTTCTGCGGAAGAACCTATCTTTTCGCCCCTTGCAAGTTTAAGTGAAAGCGCTGCCATCTTGGGGGCGGCGTCGCGCATCCCTACGGCGCTGTTTTTTGTGGAAACGATATAGATTTTGTCTCTAAACATTTCCGCGCCGGGGTTTTCTCTATACATGCCCGTCAAAACGGGGATATGCAGTTCTCTTGACACCAAATCGCAGACGGTGGCGCATGCCACGCCGTAACGACCCGCGTTAAAGGCGGGTCCCGCGATAAACAAATCGGGTTTTAGAGAACTTACCATTTTAAGTATTTCCTCTCCCGCGGTTTTTAAGTTTTCGTTAAAATGTGAGTCTCCGCAGATTAAAGTGTGGGTGATTTGAGCTTCGTCTTTGAACGCGGCGGAAAAAGCCAAGCCGGGACCTACCGTGCCCTCGCGCAGCTGGGGCTTTGTCCCCGCCATTTCCTCGCCGCCGATACCTGCGTAAAATTGGTTGATATAATGCACGACTTTCAATTTTGCCATAATAATTTTTTTTCCTCCTTATCTCGCACTCAAAAGGTTAAACCCAAGCTCGTTTGTCGCGCCCGTTATAGCTTGAAGCTCTACCGTTATGCTGCCGTCGGCGTGCAGGTTGTTTTGGAAACCGCCCGCTATTTTTTCAACGTAGTTTAGCGAGCCTATGATTTTTTTCATGGGGGGCAAAGTTATAAGTTCGTTGGCGTTTCCCCCCGTTACGACGGCGTCGGCGCTTGCGTCGGCGTCGGCTAAGGACTGTGAAGAACCGTCTCTGCCCGCGTATTCGTCGGTGATGATTACCGTGCGGATACCTTCCGCCTCAATTTTTTTGCAGTTCATTATAAGGTCGGTATCGGGGTTGCCGAAGCCTTCCTGCGAAATGATTACGCCGTCAAGCCCCAAAAACTTCGCGGTTTTTGCAGTCCAGTCGGAAGAGCGCTCTTTGTCCGCCAAATATACGTTCTCGTTTGTAATTATCATTGCGGCAAAATTAAGCGTCTTGCCGTGCTGTTCAAACAAATCTTCAATTACGGGGTTGTTTTGGTGGTGGTAAGTGGTGTTTTTGTCGCACGCCGAAACGCAGTTTCCGCTTATGATAGCCCCGTCCATAACTTCGGTGGGGTTGATTAAAGTGGTAAGGGATTTTTTCATGTCCACGCCGTAAACGTATGTGTCGTGAAGTAGCCCTTGGCTTTGAAGCATTTGAACGTAGCCTACGCGGGGCAAATCGGGGTAAGCCTTGATGCTTTCGTTATAGGAAAGCGTTTCAAAAGTTTTAATTTCGTTTGGCGTTATGTTTTTTCCCGCTTGGGCAACTAAAAGCGCCACTTTAAGCCCTGCAAAGCGCAGCGCCCTTTCGTAGTCGTGGGCGGGCAGGTTGTCGGCGGGGGTAAAGTTAAGCACGATATTGTGTGTTTTGGAAAATGGGGTATAGGATGCGCCTAAGCCCGACATGTCTATAATGCCCTCTTGAAAACCTACGACGCGCCCTGTGGTAACTATTGCGGCGCCCTTTAAAACGTTTGTGCGTCCGCTGCCTGCCGTAGCCACCTTAGACACCGTTCCGGGGAATATGTCTCCCCCGCCCGACACCTTTACGCGCGGCTCTATAACGTCTTTGACGGGCATTATTCTGACGCTTTCGCCCGGGCGGGCAAGGTCAATTTCTACGTCCTTGATGTGTTCGTCCTCCAACACAAGCTCTTTTATAGCTTTTGCGCTGATATACAGAACTTTGTTTTCCACCTTCATTTCGTCGGAAAACCTCACGTCGTCAATTTGAATGTAACCTAATTCAAGTTTCAAGGCACTTTACCTCCTAATGTATTTATGTTGTGCATTTTTATTTATTTATGGCGCTTGTTATAAGCGCAAGGTCTATGGTCTGAAAGTCTTTTTGCATTTGCGGCATAAGGCTGCCTTGCCTGTTTTCAAATTTACGCGCCGTTATTATGCTTTGCTCAATAATGTTAAGCGATTTTTCGTCCACGCGCCCCCCCGCTTGCGGCATACTTGAAATAAGCGCCGACTTAAATGGGTTTTCGTTGGGCTTTACGCTTCCCGACAGAGGGTGGGTGAGCAGAATATGCCCCTTGTGAACATAATCCCTTATTATTTCAAACAACCTTGCCAAGCTTTCATTAAAATAAAGCACTTGGCGCGTTTTGGCGTATTCTTCTTTAACGGCTATATTATTTGTAATTATTATTTCTTTTGACATTTTTCTCCTTAACGGCAAAAAAATAAGCAAAACACATATAGCCGTGCTTTGCTCAGTATGTTTACCTGAGAGATTCCCCTTCCCAAAACCAAAAGCCAAAGGGAAGAATTGCTCCGTCGGTGCAATAAGCTTTCCAGAGTTTCGTCAGAACGCGGTTCTTTTTACCTGAGATGTTCGTTAAAGGGTTGCCCGACCCTTTGCCTTATTCCTTCGGCGCCGCTTGCGGCATTTTTGCCTTTGCGGACTCTCCCGCGCTCGTCTTACGAACTATATTAAATTACAATTTAAGTATATATTAAAGGGGGTTTATTTGCAACTGATTACTCCTCTAAACTGCCGCAAAAAATTGTGAAAAAGCCTCATATCTGGGTGCCCGACCCTTTGTTTTAACGCGCGTTTTTTCAAAATCAGGCAAGGGTGAAAGGTTTATTGCTGTTTTATGCATGCGTTGCCGTAAACCAAATAATCCACCCTTTAATAATATGAAAAACCGCATATTGCTGTGAGGCGCGGAGAATTTATTTTATGTTAAATACTTGCTGCTTTCTTTCATGAACTAAATGCGCAGGGATGGGTCGGACTGCGATTAGTCTTTAACAAATTCCCTTAATTCATCCATTTTACGTCAACCTTATATTTGCTTTTGATTTTTTCACTAGACGCGTTTATTGTTAAAGCAGGTTACTTTTAGCAAATTATATTGTATAATATATGAGCTTTAAACCGCTCGGCTTTGAAAAAGGCAAGGATTTATTAGTAAAGGCGGAAGAAAGCAACGGCGCTTAAATATAGCCGCCGCCTTAAAGCAAATCTTTTACTTTTAAGGAGAGAAATATATGGTAAAATTAGACGCTATGGGGCTGCTGTGCCCCGCCCCCGTGATTATGGTAAAAAACGCCGTCAAGGCTCTTCCCCTAGCGGGCGGCGTAGTGGAAATCTCCGTTGACAATAATGTCGCGTGCGAAAACCTTTCAAAGCTGTGCGCCGCTAAGGGCTACCAATGCAAAATTGACAAAATAGAACCCCGCCGCTACGCCGTAACAATTACGGTAAATGAAAACGAAGCGCAAAACAGTTTCCCGAAACTTTCCGATACCGAGGAAAACCAAAAAGAAGGGTCCGCCGACCAAGCCTTTGCATCATGCCAAATCCAAGGAGCGCTTGCCGTCGCCATAAGCAGGGATAATATGGGAAGCGGAAGCGAAGAACTAGGTAAAATCCTTATAAAGGGATTTATTTATTCTTTAACGCAGCTTGAAACGCCCCCTAAGACGCTGTTGTTTTTTAACGGCGGCGTTAAGCTGACCTTAAAGGGCGCAAATACATTAGAGGACTTACAGGCGCTACAAGGCAAAGGCACTGAAATAAAAATTTGCGGCACCTGCGTAAACTACTTTAACGTCAAAGAGCAAGTCGCGGTAGGCGAAATCGTCAATATGTACGACATAACGGAAGCGATGAGCAAAGCGCAGCCTCTCATAAATATTTAAAAGATTTATGCCGTAAGGAAAACAAGGCGCAATTGAAAACTCTTGTTTATAGGAGAAAGACGTTATGTGGCGCGTTGAAAGCGTTATAAAGACGATTGAAAAAGATATAATCAACAAGGATATTTTAGAGGTTGCCTGCGGTTGCGCTGAGTTCTCCCTTGCCGCTTCGCCCAAAGCAAACAGCGTAAATTGTATTGATTTAAACGACAAAAGGCTGCCCGCGTCAATTTATGGTTATAAAAACATTATTTTTACGCCTATGGACGCCGCAGCCTTACAGTTTGCCCCCAATACCTTTGATACCGTAATAATTTATAATTCCATAGGTCATTTGGAGGGCATCGTCGCAGAAGTAATAAACCAATGCCGCCGCGTTGTCAAGGTGGGCGGAAGTATATATATTATTAGTTCATTTATGATAGATAAACACACTATACGCGGCAAACTAATACCCTTTTTGGAAAAGGAAAAAATAAACTATGCCTTTTCCGCCCATATGCCCTTTGAATACGTAAAAGTTAGCCCAGCATTTGATATTTCCCCTATGCAACATATTTTTAGCTTTTTTTAAGCGCTTTCCAGCTGGCGCGCGTCATTTCGTAGTCCACCGAGCTTTGCCATTTGCCCATTTGGTCTTGCCAGCAGTTAACATTTTCGCGCACTTTGATAAACCCCGGCTTTTCATAGACATGCTGCGCGCGAAGGTTTTTCTTGTTGGTATCAAGAATGATTTTGCTTACTGAAACGACGCCGTTAACTTTTTTGTCTAGTCAAGTGCTAACTTTGCATTTATAAGTTAAACTTTTATCGCGCTGAGATTTAAAAAGGCGCTATCGGAGAAAAAGTTTGCTATTCTTAATACTCACTTATTCAGCCGTATTTTTTTATAATAATTATTCTATCAATCACTCTTCCTTTACCACGGGATAAAAAATAACAAAAAATTATGTCCTATTTTGTTGACTAAGAGGCGCAAAAGTTATATAGTGTTAATTACTTTGAAGTTCAAAGTATATGCGCGGAGGAATTAAACTGTGAAAGAAAAAATCAAGCGCGACTTAAACTTATTTTTTGTTGAGTGCTTTAACGCCATTTTGCGCCAAGAAGAAATCGCAATAGAAAAAGCCTGCCAGGGGGAACTTAGCGTAAAGGAAACTCACCTTTTGGAGGCGGTTGCCTTAACGCAGAAAACGGGGAAAAACACTTCTGGCGGCGTGGCAAGCCATTTGGGTATCACCTTAGGGTCCCTTACCGTCGCGGTGGGCGTGCTTGAAAAAAAGGGCTATATAGAAAAGGTGCGCGGCAAGGGGGACATGCGCGTTACATACCTGTTTTTGACGGAAAAAGGGACTCTCGCCAACACTTTCCACGAAAAGTTCCACGCCAAAATGGTGGAAGAGGTTATAAGTTTTCTTGACGAACAAGAGGGGGAAGTTTTGATTTCCTCTTTAATAAAATTACAAAATTATTTTAAGGAAGGGTCAATTCAATGGTAAAAATTATTACGGACAGCTCGTCGGAGTTCTTGGCGGCGCAGCAGCAAAAATACGGGGTAAGCGTCTTGCCTATGCCTATCAACTTTGAAAATCAAACGTATTTGTCGGGGGTGGACATTACGGATGAGGAGTTTTACGCCAAACTTGCACGCGCGCAAACGCTTCCCACCACAAGTATGGTAAACGCCTATACTTTCAAAAAGGCTTTTGAAGAAGAAGTCGCAAAGGGCAACGACGTAGTCGCCATAGTCATTTCTTCGGAATTAAGCGTAACCTATTCTCAGGCGGTAATGGCGTCGCAAGAGGTTGACGCAAATAAAATATTTGTGGTTGACAGTAAAAACGCCGCTTTGGGGCAGTGCGCCCTTGTCGTAGAAGCTGCAAGGCTGCGCGACGAAGGGCTTTCGGCGCGTGAGATTTTTGACAGGCTCAATGTCTTAAAAGAAAAAATACGCCTGCATGCAATGATAGATACTTTAAAATACCTGCGCGCAGGGGGCAGGCTAAGCGGAAAAGCCGCCGTTGTGGGCACGCTTTTGCACGTTAAGCCCATTTTGGCGGTGGAAGAGGGCAAAGTCCTCAACAAGGGCAAAGCGATTGGCAAGCTTAACGCTTACAGATACATAATTGACTGCTTTAAAAAAGACTGCGCCGACCTAACAAAGCCCTTTATTTTGGCGCACGGCTGTAACGAAAAAGCCGCGAACGAGTTTGAAGAACTGTTAATAAAAGAAACGCATGTAACTATAACGGAACGCGTCTACGTAGGCGCGACCATAGGCACGCATACAGGTCCCGGCGCAATCGCAATAGCATATTTTGTAAAGTAAAATCATGCTTTTGCCCGAAAAAAGGCATAAAGAATGTTAAGAAAGCTTTAAAAAGTGAATAACGAATTAGAAATTAAGCTTTAAACCAAACCTAAATTAAACCCTAATTAAACCCTAAAATCAATATATTATAATTTAACAGCAGCCCCGCTAGGCGGGGCTGCTTTGTTTTTGGGATATTTTTTTAAGGTACAATTTATTTTACTTTTTAAAAACTTAGTAAATAGTCTAATCGGAAGTGCGCTAATTTCAATTTTTAAACTCAAATATGTTCTTATGTTTTTTCAAACTGCTTTTAAACTGTACCTTAATTTCCGGATTTGCTTTTGCTATTAAGTAATTTTTTTACTATATTTTTAACGCAAATGCGCTTTGGGGCGATTATTTAGCCTCATTTAAACAAAAATATAAAATGCCGGGCGCAAAAACTACTTCATCTTTTGAATTGACGATTGAAAAGAAGCCCGATTTGACGTCGTAGCAAAGCAGCTGCTTTTTGCCTGCAAGCTCCAAAACGCCGCTGGGGTTAAGTTCGCATAACGATAGAGATATTTTTTCCATTTTTTAATTGTCCTTTGTGCTGCTTAATTTTGCGGCGGCGCGGGGAAACAAACGCCTTACTTTTGCCTTTTTGAGGCTTTTAAGCCCGCGCTTAGCATTTATAAAGAAAACGCTTTATCATTTGAGCGTTTTTCAAATATTATATTCATTAGCATACATAATAACATATGCAAAAGAACAAATCAACAAAAAAAGAAACTGTTATTGATAAAATATTAAGCAAAAAGGATTAAAAAAATGTTTTTGAATACATTTGAAGAATTAAAAAAAGAAAAGGGTCTGAACGACAGTTCTTTTGCAAAGGCATGTAATATTCCTTATCAAACGGTAAGGGGCTGGACCAAGCAGGGCAAATTGCCCGACTGTCAGGGTGTTATTAAAATCGCCAATTTTTTTCAAGTCAGCATTGATTATTTATTCGGGAGGGAAAACGACGTAGGTGTAATAAACATCAACGCGGACCTGACTCCTTTGCAAAACAAACTATTAGCGCTTATCAATAAACTTTCGGTAGAAGACCAGTATCAGGTGCTGGGCTACGCCCAAGCGCTTTTGAAATAAGTTTTGTTAAAAGATTAAAACTAAATGTTTAATATCACACCGCTGTCTTTGTTATCAATAAATAACCTGCACATTTACGAAGGGTTTATAAACTCACGAGTACGGCAACTGTATAACAATTTAAAGCAAAAATACACTTTTAACCCAAAATAACCGAACAAAGCCATTAAACATTCGCAAAAAACCGCATTAATACAATGAAAAAGGGGTAATTTTTGGCTAAATTACCTCTTTTGGTGGGAGCAATAGGGCTCGAACCTATGACCCCCTGCTTGTAAGGCAGGTGCTCTCCCAGCTGAGCTATGCTCCCTTGCGTTGAAAATTTGGTGACCCCTACGAGACTCGAACTCGTGTTACCGCCGTGAAAGGGCGATGTCTTAACCGCTTGACCAAGGGGCCTTTTTTATGTTTGTAAGTGGTGGCGGCGACTGGACTCGAACCAGTGACCTGCCGGGTATGAACCGGCCGCTATAGCCAACTAAGCTACGCCGCCATAATTGAACCCCACAAAAAATTTTTGCGGGGATAAAACGCCTGTTTGCGTTTTGGTTGCGGGGGAGGGATTTGAACCCTCGACCTCCGGGTTATGAGCCCGACGAGCTGCCGCTGCTCTACCCCGCGACGGCGCACAGTAAAGGCGCTTGATTATGTTAACATTTACGCTAAATATTGTCAACTATTTGGACTACTTTTTTAAGAGCGCGGTATTTCTTCTTTTTTTCATTTTGAAGTTTTTTTCGGCGTTTTTACCATAAAAACAACTTAATGCCGAAAAAGCCATTATAGAGCAAATATATAGCGGCGTTGCTTATAAAGAAACGCCTTATACATTGTATGAACGCTTACAGTTAAGCGACCTGAATGCCAAGAAAAGCCTTAATTACTATTTTAACCGCTCAAAAAGTCCTTAAAATATTTTCTTCTTTACTGCATACTTTTTATTCTATTGCCGCTTTATTTCGCTTGCACTTTTGTCCGTTACTGCATTTTGATTTTATTCTTTTAGACATTTCTTTTCGGCTTATAATTTGCAGCTTTTTTCCTTTTCCGCCTCAAAATGTTTACCGTCAGTTTCTTCTTTATGCCAAAGGGGGACGAATTTGCAAAACACATTGCTCTTTGTCTTTACATATGGTAAAATAATTAATAGTGTTTTCAAATAAGGAGAATGATAATGCAGGCGTGGAAACATACGGGCGAGAGAAAAATTGAGTTGGTAACGCTTCCTTACAGCAAAATTGAAGACAAAGAAAAGGCAAAAGTGCGCATAGAACGCGCACTCATAGCTTACAGCGATTTTGAAATATTCAATTCCCAGCCAAACGCAGAAGAGAACATAACGCTTGGAAGATATGCCGTAGGCGCGATAAGCGAAAGGGCGGAAGATATTTCCGACGGGCTTGACAAGGGCGCGCGCGTAGTGGTGTCCTCATGGCTTCCCTGCGGCGAATGCCCTAGTTGTAAAGCGGGAAAAGAAGAAAGTTGCCCAAACGTAAAGCGGCTTGGCGTTGACGCCAACGGCGTTTTTTCCGATTTCGTTGATTTGCCCCTTAGCGCGCTGTATAAACTCCCCGAGGTCGTAAGTTCGGAAGACGCGCTTTTTGTGCAGCATATCGCGCTTTCTTTAAAGGGCCTTGACACCATAAACGTAGATAAAGGCGACCACGTAGCAGTTTTTTCCGACACAAACCTGGGGCTTGTGCTTTGCCAGCTTGCCATTCATTACGGCGCTATTCCGATTTTGATTCAAAACGATGAGGAAGTCATTGCCAACGCAAAAGCGATGGGCATTTTTTACGCTTTTTCTTATAAAACGCGGGGCGAGCTTGAAAAAAAGGTGCTTACCGTAACGGGGGGCAGAATGTGCGAAAAGGCTATTTATGTTAAAAACTCCGACTACCCCGTCAAGCAGATTTTCAATATTTGTTCTTACCGCGCCGACGTCGCCTTTTTGCTGGGCGGCGATAAAACACAGGGAATAAACGTCAACGACGTTACGGAAAAAGAGATTACCTTAAAGGGAATAAACAACGGCTTGGGCAACTACCCCGCCGCAATTAACCTGCTTGCAACCAAAGTGGTTAATGTTGACTGCTTAAAGGGGGAAAAAATCAATTTTTCGCAGCTTGGGCAAACGCTTAACGAACTCACCCCCCAGCAGCTAAAAACCAAAAGCATAATAGTTAAAGCGGAATAGGCTACTTTTAAAACAAAGGGTATGAATTTTTTTAAACTGGCTTACGCAATACAAAGAAAACTAACGGCATTAAGCCGTTTTTTTTGACGCAAGAATACGGAAAGGCTTATATAACGGCATATTTTATAGTTTTGCTTACAGACTTAAAAGATAAGTTTTTTTGAATAATTTTTATAAACGCGTTTAACCGACATACATAAACGATTTAAAAATAAGTCCTTGCGGTTTCTTTTCTAAGGTTTTAGCGCGTTTTCTTAAAGCAATTTTAAGGCATTTTATGGGGCTACCCGATTGAAATAGGTTTTACAGGCGTTAATTGGTGCTCATTAGTCAGCAAAAATAAAGGGGCAGTGGTAATTACAGAGTATACCTAATACTTAATGGAAGCAATAGGTATTTTAACCTAACAGAAAAAAATTTTCGGGTTTCGTAAATGCTTTTAGGGTTTAATTTACGTCGTATTTTTTCTTTAAATACGCGAAAATAAAGAAACGGTAATAAGTGTAATCTAAAACCAGATTGATTGCCATTTTAACGAGTTTGCATATCCAAAGCCATTCAATATAGCGGTTTAGCCACAAAATAAAAAGAATGCCCAGGGGCGTAGCTACCGCGTAAAAAAGAATATACAAAAATATGCCCGCGCGGCGCGCCTTTCTGTCGTTAAAGGTAAATTTACTGTTTATTACAAAACTGAATAAACAAGCGACTATAACGGAAACTATTTCGGCAACAAAAACCTGCCAGTTTTCAAAAGACAACTCAAAGCTGTCAAAAATGCCTAAAACTAACTCAAAGGTGCCAAGCGACAAAAGCGCCGTAAATCCGCCCACCAACAGATATCGCAAAATCCTTTGAATAGAACCCATGCGCGGAGTTTGGTTTTCGGCGGCGTTATCTTCCTTAAAATTTATTTGGGCGCCGTCTTGGCTTTGCTGTATCTCTTGCTTATTTTCTTTGGGCATTGGATTTCCTTATTTTAAGGCGGTTAAATAGAAAAGCGCCTTAAAGAAACGATTTTTAAAAAGGTATAAACATCTTTGGGGGCGTTATAAAAAAATTGTAACACAGCGCGGGAATAATTACAACAGATGACATTTAAAAATACCGCCTCTGCCGCCCGTAAAATGGAAAAAATTTCCAAATATTGTTCGGGCGCAATTTTTCACATATAGCTAAGATTTACTAAAAACGTAAAATTATAACAAAGGAAATAAAAATAGCTTTATTTTAAAAAAATATCTTATAAAAAGCCGAAGCTTTTGGGTTTTATGGTACACTAAAAAGTAAAAACAGCGCGCGTAAAATGCGTTTTTATTTGAAATCACTTATTAAAGAGCAATACAAAACACAAAAAGTTTAGCGGTGCTTTTGCCGCAAAACCATATTCTAAAAACAAGGTTTGCCGCAGTAAATCAGCTTTCGTCTTTCCTCTCTTTTAAAACGTCGCCTAATTTATTTATGTCTCCCGCGCCTATAATTAAAACCAGGTCGTCTTTGCCGCAGTCCCTTTCAATTATTTTGACCGCGGATAAAAAATCCGCGCAGTATTCCGCGTCGCACAGCCCCGCGTCTGAAATTGTCTTTGCAAGCGCCTGCGACGTTATCCCCTCAATGGGCGCTTCCCTCGCGGCGTAAATCGGAAGCAGCACCAACTTGTCTATGCCGGTAAAGCAGGAAACGAAGTCGTTCCAAAAACGCTCGGTGCGCGTATAGGTGTGGGGCTGGAAAAATGCCGTTATCCGCTCGTATCCTTGCAGCTTTGCCGTTTCTATAAGCGCGCGTATTTCGTTGGGGTGATGCGCGTAGTCTTCCACCACGTTGGTAAAGGGATAGTCCAAAAGCGACCACCGCCTTTTTGCGCCGTTAAACCCAGCAATGCCCTCAACGCTTTTTGCCCTGTCGGAAGACATTACGTTGGCGCAAAGCAGCGCAGCAAGCGCGTTATAAATATTATGCCGCCCCTTTATGTTAAGGGTAAGGGAAGCGTAGTATTCTCCCAGCAAAAAGCAGTCAAAGGAATATTGACCGCCTATTTGCCTTATATTGTCGGCGTAAAAGTGGTTGCTTTGATTAAAGCCGTAAGTTACCACCTTGCATTTGGCGTAGCGCGTGATATACTTTGGCACCGCGTCGCCGTTTACAATGAGCGCGCCGTTAGATCGGGTGTTGGCGGCAAACTTTGTAAATGCGCGCTCTAAGTCAATTTGCTGCTTATAATAATCCACATGGTCTAAATCCACGTTTAAAATGACGGAAATTTTGGGGATTAAGGTTAAAAATCCCCCCATATATTCGCAGGCCTCGGCAATGACAATGTCTTCGCCCCCCGAAATAAAGTTGCCGCGCCCCTCAATTACGCCCCCTATAAAGGCGGTGGGGCTTCTGCCAACTTTTTCCAACCCGCTTAAAATCAAGCCGCAGGTGGTGGTTTTTCCGTGCGTTCCCGCAACGGCTATGGCGTCCGCGGCGGCGTTAAAAATCGTGCTCAGCATTTTTTCGCGCGGCAAAAGTTTAATGTTGCTTTTGACGCACTCTTGGTATTCGGGGTTGTTTTCCTTTACCGCGCGCGAATAAATGCACATTTCGGCGCCCTTAACGTTGTTCGCATCGTGCCCTATGGCGATTTTAGCGCCCAAAGCCGTCAGCTCTTCAATTAAAGGTGAAGAAACCAAATCGCTTCCGCTTACAAAATGCCCTCCTTTTAAGGCGTATTGGGCGAGGGCGCTCATTCCTATTCCGCCTATTCCTATAAAGTGAATATTCATACTTAATTGTATGTGCAAGCGCAAAAATATATAGTATTTGAATAAAAATTGAAGGTATTTTTCAAAAAGGTATTGCATTGTTCTAATTTTTACCTATAATAGCAGGTAACAAAGGTTAAACTAGCAACTTGCATTGAGGGAAAAATGAAAATTACAGACGTCAGAGTCCGAAAAGTTGACAAAGAGGACAGCAAGCTTAGGGCGGTTGTTTCTATTACCATTGAAGACTGTTTTGTCGTCCACGACATTAAAGTCATTGAGGGTAAAGACAGCTTATTTATTGCTATGCCCAGCCGCAAGACAAAGGAAGGCGAGTATAAGGACGTAGCTCACCCCATAAGCACCGAAGCAAGGTCAATGTTGTCGGAAGTCATCATTGAGGCGTATAAAAAAGAAATAGGGTAAGATACCCGCTCGCTTTGCCAGACTGAATTTACATTTCTGAGATACGCCTTTTCGTGCGGAAAAAACAATTGAACCAAAACAAAAAAGAGAGTTTTTTCTCTTTCCTTTTGCATTACGCCTTTGCATAGTTTTATAAGGCGGACATAAGGAAAAGTTTTTCTTTTTCTTTTTTTTGAACGCGTTTGCCCTTTTAAATATTATTTTTTAAAAACATTACTACCTCAACGGAAACCAAAAACAAAAAATACGCTGATTTTTTAACGCTATTACGCCTATTTTTATTAAAATGTTGCGCAAAGATATGCTATTTTGATAAGCGTTTGTTTTTGCAATAACTTTGATTAAGAATTATCCATTAAAAACTTTGGGCTTTATAAAAAGCTTTTAGCGCTAAAAAGTTTTAAACAAATATAAAGTGTTTACTTAGCTCAAAGGCGGCACTAGCCAGAGGATATTTTTGTTTGTATGTTTGTTTTCCTCGCTTTGTTTTAGTATTAGCCAATTGGAAACTTACAAAAAAGTCTTAAAAAAATATTGAATGGCTGCCTTTTTTATATCTTTTATTTATTTTTTAAAGACTACGGCGAACTTAATCCGATATATTGAGGGTTTTTCCGTTTGCGACTTTATTTTTTGGCTTTGATTTAAGTTTTTACTAATTTGGCAACTTACAAAAAAGTTTTAAACAAATATAAATCTTCTTTATTTGGTTTGTTACCCTTAAAGGCAGCAATAATAACCCGATTAAAAGTTTTCGTTTGTGTTTTGCTTTTCCCTCCTTGATTTAAGTTTTTTAATTTGGCAACTTGCAAAAAGTTTTAAACAAGTATTGAATGTTTACACTTTCATTTTCTTTTTTACTTTAAAAGGCACGGACTTAACCCGATATACAGAGGTATTTTATATTTGCACATTTATTTTTTCGGTTTTGCTTTAAACATTTCTAATTCGGCAAATTACAAAAAAAGTTTAAACAAAAAGGCGCGCTGCAATCAACTACTGCGGCGCGCTTTTTTGTAAGCGCATTTGTTTAGCGGCTAAGATTTAGCTAGAAATTAAAGCTTGTATGCTTTTTCTGTTTGTCTGCCTCCCGTCATAACGGCAATTTTTAAAATATTATCCCGAACAAATCCGTGTGTTTAAGCCTTTATGCCATAAACTTTGGAATATTTGTCAATTAAATAATTGACATAGTAGTCGGGGTTGAAATCCTCGCCCGTAGCGTCTTTTAATATCTCTTTGGGGCTCTTAGAGGCGCCGAAACGATGCACTTTTTCTTTAAGCCAGTTATTGATTTCCTTTAAGTTGCCGCTTGCGATTATCTTGTCAACGTCAATTTCCTGCCTCATCTTGTGGTAAAGCTGAGCAGCGTAGGCGCTGCCCAAAGCGTAGGTGGGGAAGTAGCCTATCATGCCGCCCGCCCAATGAACGTCTTGTAGCACGCCCTGCTTGTCGCTTTTAACTTCAAGCCCCAAGTATTCGCGCATAAGCTTGTTCCATGCCTGCGGGAAGTCGACGACTTTAAGGTCGCCCGTTATAAACATTTTTTCCATGTCGTAACGCAGCATAATGTGCAAAGGGTAGGTAAGTTCGTCCGCCTCAACCCTTACGAAGGAAGCCCGCGAAGTATTTACCGCTTTAAGCATGTCTTCCGCGCTTACGTCTTTAAGCTGCTTGGGGAAGCGCTCTTTAAGGGCGGGCAGGTGCGCCTTCCAAAAGACATAGCTGCGCCCTATTATATTTTCGTAAAAGCGTGACTGCGATTCGTGCATTCCCAAAGAAACCCCGCCGCCGCTTAAAGTGTCGTCAAACTTGGTTTCAACTTGCTGCTCGTATGTGCCGTGCCCCATTTCGTGAATAGCCGAATAAATAGCCGAAAGGAAATTATCCTCGTAGTAATGCACCGTAAAGCGGACGTCCTGGGTGTCAACTCCGGTGGTAAAGGGATGTTCGCTCTTTTTCATAACGCCGCGCGTCATATCAAAGTTCATCACGCCTTGAAGGTATTTGCAAAAATCCTCTTGCAGCGCCGCGGGATACTTTTCCTTTAAGAAACCGTCGTCGTATTTAAGTTTTAGCGGCGTAACTTTTTTAACGAAGGGCACAAGCTTAACTTTCAGCACGTCGAAAAACTTGTCGTAGTCGCTTTCCGTAAAACCCTCTTCGTATTTATCAAGCAATATGTCGTATCCTTTGCGCTCTTTTGTTGACAGCCAGCCGATAAGCTTTTTGTGCCAAGCCACAATTTTTTCCAGATAGGGGGCGAAAGAGGCAAAATCATTGTTTACCTTGCATTCAAAATACTTGTTTTCGCTTACAGCCATAAGCTTTTCGTATTCAACGTATTCTTCCATGGGGATTTTTTTGGTGTCGCTGATGTCCCTCGCCCTTTTTTCCACCTCGCGCGCAAGCCAAGGTTCAAGCTCTTTTTTGTGTTCGTTTAAGTAAAGCGCGGCAGCCTCGTATTCCTCGTTTGTAGAAAGCTTATACATTTCTTCCGAAAGTACTCCCAAATATTTCGCGCGCGTGTCAAAGCAATTTTTGGGCGCTTCCGTTTGAGAGTCCCACCCCGTAATAAAGCCGAAAAATTTAAAGGCGCGTATTTTTTCGTTTACCTCGTTATATTTTTTAAGGTGTTTTTCAATTTGTTTCATTGCTTTTCTCCTTTTTATTTTTTATTTTCCCCGCTATGAAATTGCCCGATATAATAATTAAAAGCGAAAGGGCAAGGGAACAAAGCAGGTAAATTAAGGTAATTGGGTTGATGTTTAATATAAGCATAGGTTCGCCCAGTAACGACATAAGCTTGTTTGCCGCAAGGAAAAACCCTGTTGAAGCAAGGAATGAACCCGCCGCGACGCTTAAATTAATTGTGTTAAAGGGGTAGCAAAGCGCAAACAGCCCCGCTACGCCTGCGTAAGTCATGGCAAGCATAGATATGCTCGTTATGGCGTCGGCGTTTTCCTTTATGCCCAAAACGCCCGCGAAAACATAAGTTAAAATTACCGCAAGCGCCAGCGCTACGCCTTTGGGCAGCGTTGAATAAAGGGTGTTTTTCAAAAAATCTCCCTTGATAAGCTGTGTGTTTTTCTTTAAAGCCAAGAAAAAAGCGGGGATGCCTATTACAAAAAACTCTATTCCGTATAAATGTTTGGGCTCAAAAGGATATACCGCCCCGATAATTAAAGTGAACAAAACGGTGCAAAGGGTCATGGTCGTTTTCATTAAAAACAACGCCGAACTGTTTTGAATGTTGTTGACAACCTGCCTGCCCTCCGCCACCACTTTGGGCAGCGACGAAAACTTGTTATCAGTCAAAACTATATGCGCCACGCTTTTTGCCGCCTCGCTTCCGCTTGCCATAGCAACCGAACAGTCGGCTTTTTTCATTGCCAAAATATCGTTTACGCCGTCGCCCGTCATGGCTACCGTTTTTCCGCTTTTCTTTAAGGCTTCAACTAAAAGAGCTTTTTGGCGGGGGTTGACGCGCCCAAACACCGTAAAGTCCTTTGCGCGCTCTATTATTTCTTCGTCGGAAAGTTCTTCCAAAGAAAGGTATTTTTCTGCGTTTTTAACGCCCACTCTTTGAGCTATTACCGACACCGCCTCCGCGTTGTCGCCGCTTATGACTTTTATTTCTACGTCGTTTTTTGCAAACCAGCCTATAATGTCCTTGGCGTCGCCTCTTATTGTGTCGGAAAGCACAATTAAAGACAGGGGCATAACCTTTGAAAAGTTTTCAAGGCTGCCTTCCGCCTTTGCCAAAAGCAGCGTTCTCATGCCTTTTTTGGTATAGCGCGATATTGTTTCCTTTAAAGCGCCGTCGGGGCTTTTGACCACAAACTCAGCCGCGCCCAGCACCGCTATGCCGAAGCCCTCAATTTCGCCCACCGAAAATTTGCGTTCGGAAGAAAAGGGAAGACAATTTATACATTTACGGGGCTTTGCGGCGTTAAAGCGCGCCTTTAAAGCCTTTGCCGTGTCGTTGCCGTCCTTTGTGGCTTCAAGCAGCGAAGCCACTACCCCTTCCGTTAAATTAAAGTTTTTTTCAAGGGGGATAATTTCCTCAACCGTCATAGTGCCGTCTGTAATGGTGCCCGTTTTATCAAGGCAGAGGCAGTTTACGCGCGCAAGCATTTCTATGCTGTAAAGGTCTTGCACCAGCAAATTGACTCGCGCCATTTTAAGCACCGATACCGCAAGCGTAACGGAAGTCAGCAAAACCATGCCGCTGGGAATAAGCCCTATTACCGCGCCCGACGTTTTAATTATTGTATCCTGCGCGTTTCCGTAAAAACCGAAGCTGTTAAAATAGGTGGCAATGCCTAAAATGGGCACTATTACGGCGATGACATTGATTATGCGCGAAATTGACTTCATTAGACGGCTTTTGGGCTTTGCAAACTTTTTTGCCTGACGCGTTAAGTTTTCAACGTAGTTTGCCTCTCTTATATGCTCAACTCTTGCGTAGCAGCTGCCCGACACCACAAAGCTGCCCGACAAAAGCATTTCGCCCTTGTTCTTTTTTACGGGCAAACTTTCGCCTGTTAAAAGGGCTTCGTTGCATTCAACGTAGCCCTCAATTACTTTGCTGTCGGCGGGGATTTGCTTGCCGGCGTAAAGGTAAAGCACGTCGTCAAGCACAATGTCGCCTACTGCTATTTCTGTTTTTTCACCGCCGCGCATTACCGCGGCTTTGGGGGAGGTCATTATGGAAAGCTTTTGCACCGAAAGCTTGGCGCGCACTTCCAATACTACGCCTATTAGGGTATTTGCCAAAATCACGACGTAGAAAAAAATATTTGAATAACTTTTGACGGCAAGCATTAAGATAAAGACCAGCAAACCGATAAGGTTAAATACCGTCAAAACGTTGTCTAATACAATTGCGCCGTAAGACTTGCCCACGCCGTGGCGGACGAAGTTGGTGCCGTTAAGCTCCCTTTGGGCGTCTACCTGCGCTTGGCTAAGCCCTTTATCGTAGGGCGCCTTAACCCTGCCTTCCTTTAATTCTAAGGACTTGCCCCCTCTTGCCAACATAAATAGCTTACTCCGCGGCGCCAAATATGCTAAGCTTGCGCAAAGGAATGGACAGCGCCGTAGCCGCCGCCCCGCCTATTAAAGCGGTGAAAAGCTGCAAAGTTCCCCACGCCTGTGAAAGCTTTTCCATCATAGGCTGCTTAATTGTGCCTATTGTAAGCAAGTAGGGCATAAACAGTTTTGCGCCCACAAAATACATAAATAAAAACTTGACTGCGGCGGCGGCGACTACCGCGATAACGGTAAAGACTATATATAAAACGCCATGTCTTTCCGAAACCTTAAACAGTTTTGACACAAAGGCAAAGACTGCCGCCAAAAGTATGTTTGCAAGGGAAATCAGAGGAACTAACGCTAAAACCGCTCCGCCGAAACCAAGTAAAAAACCTAAAAAAGGAGTGATTAAGCCTACTACTATTCCCCCTATCAACCCGCATAGGAGCGTGGTGATAAGTATAAACAGGTTTACGAAACTGCCCGTTAACAGCTGGATTCCCGCAAGACCCGTAAGCCATTGAACTAAAAGCGTCAAGGCAAGCATTATCGCTATACGCGCGACGATTTGCGCCTTGCCTTTTGCGTTACCGAATAAAAAAGTTTTCATTTTATTTACCTCTCTTGTGATTTATTTGTTTGCGCTTGCTTTAATTTGCCGCGCACTTTTTTCTCTGTTATTTCTGCCCTTATTTCTTCTCTTTCTTTTTGTATTCGCCCCTTAATTTTAGCGAGGGCTGGGCGTTTAAGTCAAGCGAAGAGGGATTTTCTCCGCTAATAAATTGGAAATAGGCGCGCGAAGCTATCATCGCGCCGTTGTCGCAGCAATACTGCCTGTCGGGAAGAAAGATTTCGTAACCCTCTTTTTCAAGCTCGGTAATCTTTTGGCGCAAATAGTTGTTGCTGGCTACTCCGCCCGACAGCGCCACGCGTTTAAGGTTTTGTTTTTTGCAGTTTTCCTTTACCGCTTTGATAAGCCCCTCTACGGCGTAAAAAGTAAAGCTAGCGGCGACGTCGGATTTGTTGACCTCTTCTTTTCTGTTTAACGCGTTGCTCAAATAATTGGCGACCGCCGTCTTTATGCCCGAATAGGAAAAATCTCCGCTTTTAAGTAGCACCGAAGGCAATGTAATATTTACCTTTCCGCTTTTAGAAAGCTTGTCAATTTCAGGCCCCCCGGGATAGGGCAGCCCCAAAAGCCGCGCCACCTTGTCAAAGGCTTCTCCTACGGCGTCGTCAACGGTTGAGCATAAAGTAATATATTCCGTCACGCCCTTTACAAGGGAAACCGCCGTGTGCCCCCCCGATACGGTCAAGCTTATATAGGGGTATTGAGGACTGTTTTCGCACAAAAAATTAGCGGCGGCGTGTCCTTCTATGTGGTTTACCGCGTAAAGGGGTATTTCCGCCGCCTGCGCCAAACTTTTCGCAAAGGATACGCCTACCAAAAGCGCACCTTCAAGCCCCGCGCCGTAGGTTACGCCTATGCAGTCAATTTCCTTTACCGTAACGCCCGCCTGCTCCAAAGCGAGAGAAACCACCCTGTCTATCGCCTCGGCGTGGTTTCTGCTTGCAACTTCGGGCACGACGCCGCCGAAAAGACGGTGAATCTCAATTTGGCTTGACACGATGGAAGACAAAACAACCTTGCCGTTTTTAACCACCGCCGCCGCCGTTTCGTCGCAGGAGGTTTCTATTCCCAACGTTAAAATATCTTTCACTTCTTTATTTCTTTACCTAACTCAAAAATAACCTTTTTTGTAAGTTCTTCGTTTTCAAAATCTATAATATAATGCTCCCTTGCACCCTCGTAGGGAAACCCTTTTAAAGATTCCGACATAAGACTGCCTAAACAGGGAAGCATTTTTACAAAAGCCGTATTGTCGCACACCAACACCGTCGGCTTACCGTTTACATAAATTAAATATTCGCCGAACATCTTTTTAAAACGGACGTCGCCCGCAAAGGCAAGATTTTGCATAACGTATTGAACGTAATCTAAACTTGACGCCATAAAAATCTTCTACGATGCCGCCTTAATACGCCTTGCTCAAATAATCTTCTATAAAGGGTTGGATATCCCCCTCCATAACGGCTGAAATGTTTGTGTTTTCGTAGCCGGTGCGGTGGTCTTTTACCAAAGTGTAGGGCATAAAGACGTAGGAGCGTATTTGGCTTCCCCACTCTATTTTCTTTATTTCTCCCTTAATGTTAGCCACTTCCTGTTCCCTTTCGCGCTCTTTAAGCTCCACCAACTTGCTTTTAAGCATTTCCATAGCGCGCTCTTTATTTTGCGTTTGGCTGCGTTCGTTTTGACAAGCCACCACAATGCCCGTAGGCATATGCGTAATTCTTATGGCGCTGTCAGTTTTATTTACGTGCTGACCCCCCGCGCCGCTGCTGCGGTAGGTGTCTATGCGCAAGTCCTTATCGTCTATTTCTATTTCGGCAGCTCCCTCAACTTTGGGCAAAACCTCTACCGACGCAAAGGAAGTATGCCGCCGCGAATTGCTGTCAAAGGGGGAAACGCGCACAAGCCTGTGCACCCCTTTTTCCGCTTTGAGGTAGCCGTAGGCGTATTCGCCCGCCGCTAAAAAGGTAACGCTTTTTATGCCCGCTTCCTCGCCGTCAAGGTAGTCGAGCACGCTCACCTTGTAGCCGTAATTTTCGCAGTAGCGGCAATACATACGGTAAAGCATACTCACCCAGTCCTGCGCTTCGGTGCCCCCCGCGCCCGCGTGAAGCGTTACAATGGCGTCGCAGCCGTCGTATTTTCCCCAAAGCAGCGTTTGTATTTGCAGTCTCTTTACTTTTTGCGTTAAAACTTCAAGTTCGCCCTCAATTTCTTCAAGGCTGCTTTGGTCTTCGGCGATATCTAAAAGCTCTTTTATGTCCTTTAAATGCTTGTAAAGACCGTAAAAGTTTTCAAGCGTCCACTCGGTGTCTTTTATTTGCTTGTTGATCGAAGAAGCGTAGGAGGCGTCTTTCCAAAAGTCCTCTTTTTCACTTTTTGCTTTAAGCTCTTCTAACAGTTTTTGTTTTTGGGGCAAGTCAAAGTGAATCGCCCACTATTTTCATTTTATTAAGCAAATAGTCCGCGCCCCGTTTTAAGTCGTCTGCTATAATCACTTAATCTCACCCCTTTTGTTTTAAGATTTTGCATTTATTTAAGATTTTTTACCTTTTTTGCTTTGCCGCCACTCTTCTTTGGCTTTTGCCGCCAACTCTTTGCCGCAGCAGTTTTTAAACTTTTCGCCGCTTCCGCAGGGGCAGGGGTCGTTGAAGTTTGGCTGTTTTTGCTCGCTTCCCCCCAAGTCCTTTTTTGCCCTTTGAAGCGCTTCTTTGGGTCTTACCTGCTTTGCTACGTGGGCGAAAAGCAGATATTTTACCGTTGTGAACTGTATGGAATCCATCAGCTCCTCAAACATTTTAAAACCTTCTTCCTTATATACCGACACGGGGTCGTGGTGTCCCACCGACTGCAAGCCCACCCCCTGTTTGAGCTGGTCTAACGCGTCTAAATGGTCAATCCACTTTTCGTCAATGATTTTAAGCAGTATATATTTTTCAAGGTCGCAAAAGTCTATTTCTTCCTCTTTAAGAGCCTCCCCTCTTTCTTCAAGCATTGAAACGGTTTTTTCAGTCAAAGCCTTGTGAACTTCCCTCGCCGAATATGCCATCTGCATTTCTTCCGTTACAAGCTCCTCCGCTAAGGGATAGTATTTTGAGGACAAAGTGCCGTTTACCTTGTCTAAGTCCCACGCCTTTACCTTTTCGCTGCCCCCGCAGGCGTCTTCAAGCGCTTTTCTGGCGTAAGTGGAGCACATTTTAACTATTTCGCCGTGAATATCGGCGTTGTCCAAAACCTTGTTGCGCTCCCCGTAAATGGTTGCCCTTTGCACGTTGTTAACGTCGTCGTAGCTTAAAAGCCTCTTGCGCGAAGAAAAGTGCAGTCCCTCTATGCGCTTTTGAGAGCCCTCTATTTGTCCCGTAATCATTTTGGCTTCTATGGGCATATCTTCGTCCACTTTCAAAAAGCCCATAATCTGCTGGATTTTTTCCCCCGCGAAAACTCTCATCATATCGTCCTCGCAGGAAAGGTAAAATACCGACGAGCCTATATCGCCCTGCCGCCCCGAACGACCCCTCAGCTGGTTGTCAATACGTCTGCTGTCGTGCCTTTCGGTGCCCAAAATATGAAGTCCGCCCGCCTCGATTACCTTTTGCTTTTCTTTTTCCGTTTCTATGCCGTATTTTTGCAAAAGCTCTTGGTAAGTTTGCTTTAATTTTTGTGCTTCCTCGTCGCCCGCCGCGTAAGAAGAAGCGATTTCAACCTGTTCTTCGTTAAATCCTAAGCGGCCCATTTCACGTTTAGCCAAAAACTCCGGATTGCCGCCCAGCAAAATGTCGGTTCCTCTGCCCGCCATGTTGGTAGCTATGGTAACGGCGCCGAGGCGCCCCGCCTGAGCCACGATTTCCGCCTCGCGCGCGTGGTTTTTTGCGTTTAGCACGTCGTGCTTTACGCCCCGCTTAGAGAGCATTGCCGAAAGCTCTTCGCTTTTTTCTACCGTTACCGTACCTATTAAAATAGGCTGCCCTTTTTCGTTTCTTTCTTTGACTTCCTCTACGATATTGCGCAGTTTGCCTTGCCGCGTTTTATATATTTTGTCGTTAAGGTCGGCTCTCGCATTGGGCAGGTTTGTTGGGATAACCACTACGTCAAGTTTGTAAATATCGTTAAATTCCTCTTCTTCCGTCTTGGCGGTTCCCGTCATGCCCGAAAGTTTTTTATAAAGCCTGAAATAATTTTGAAATGAAATGGTGGCAAGCGTCCTGCTTTCTTCCTTTACGGGGACGTTTTCCTTAGCTTCAATGGCTTGGTGAAGCCCGCCCGAATAGCGGCGCCCCTCCATTTTGCGCCCCGTAAACTCGTCAACTATTACAACCTTGCCGTTTTCCACGATATAGTTATTGTCGCGCTTCATTATTACGTGCGCTTTTAAAGCGGAATTTATATAGTGGTTAAGCTCTGTGTTTTCAATGTCGCCAAGGTTTGACACGTTAAAATATTTTTCCGCCTTTTCAATACCGCTGTCAAGCAAAGTGGCTTCTTTGACCTTTTCGTCTATTTCGTAATCGGCGTCCTTTACCAAAGTTTTGGCAAAGCGGTTTGCCGTTAGATACATTTGGCTGCTCTTGTCGCTTCTGCCGCTTATAATTAAAGGCGTTCTCGCCTCGTCAATCAAAATGCTGTCAACCTCGTCAATAATGGCGAAGTTTAAAGGGCGCTGTACCCTGCCCTCGGCCGTATGCGCCATATTGTCGCGCAGATAGTCAAAGCCGAACTCGTTGTTTGTGCCGTATGTTACGTCGCAGTCGTATGACGCTTTTTTTTCTTCCCTTCTTTGGTTGGAATAGGTTACGCCTACGGTAAGCCCCAAAAACTTATAGATTTTGCCCATCCATTCGGCGTCGCGCTTGGCAAGGTAGCTGTTTACCGTAACGACGTGCACGCCTTTGCCTTCAAGGGCGTTTAAATACACGGGAAGCGTTTCCGTAAGCGTCTTGCCCTCGCCCGTCGCCATTTGGCAGATTCTGCCCTGGTGAAGGGCAATGCCTCCCAAAAGCTGGACATGGAAATGCCTTTGGTGCAAAACCCTTGTGGAAGCCTCACGGCATACCGCGTAAGCCTCGGGCAAAAGGTCGTTTAAGCTTTCGCCCCCATTAAGCCTTTCTCTAAACAGCGCCGTCTGTTCCTTCAATTGTCCGTCGGAAAACGCCGCGTATTTGTCGGCGAGCGATTCAATTTGCGCCGCCCATTTTTCAAGCATTTTAAGCTGTCTTTTATTTGCTCCGCCCAGTTCGTTCATCTTTTACTCCCGTTGAAATAATTTCTTTTCTGCTGGCAAGCGTCAAAACGATTACCCTTTTTGCGCCCGCGCCCTTTAACGCCTTGGCGCAAAAACTCGCGGTCGCCCCCGTCGTCAAGACGTCGTCTATAAGCAAAATATCTTTGCCCTTAATGATTTCTTTGTTTACCGCCTTAAAAGCGCCCTGCAAATTTTTTAGCCTTTGCGTGAAGTCAAGCTCCTCTTGCTTGGCGGTGGCTTTTACTTTTGTCAAAAGCGTTTGCGGCGCGCCTTTGTCAAGTATATCACAAAGAGCCGCCGCAAGTAAATAAGATTGGTTGTATCCGCGTTCCCTTTGGCTTGCCCCGTCCATAGGCACATAGGTTACGCAGTCAAAACTTTCTTTCTTTTCTTTTATGTAATTTGCCATATCTTTGGCTAAATTGGGCACAAAGTGCCTTTCTTTTGCGTATTTAAGGCGGTGTATTACCTTGCGTACATGCCCCTCAAAAAGATAAAGGGAATAAGCCTTGTCAAAAAAGACGATCCTTTTTCCGCATTTGGAGCAATAATCCTGCTCGCCGTCAATTGCCGTGCCGCATTTGAGGCAGGTTTTTCCGTCGTTAAGCTTTACGCCCTTTAAGCACGCTTTGCAAAAAAGTTCGCCCTCAAATACGTCGGCGCCGCAGTAAGCGCAAATAAAGTCGTATGCGCCTAAAAGCGCCGTAATATCAGCAGAGGAGCGAGCCATATTTCTCTTTTTCCTCCTGTAAAAACTTTTTAAGCAGGGTAGTTCTTTGCGCTATATAGTTGTTGTGCACCACCATAGAAAGCACCTTTTTGCTGCACACCAACACTACCACTTTTTTTGCGCGCGTAACGGCGGTATATAGCAGATTTTTGTTGAGTATTGTCGGCGCGCCCGCGACTAAGGGAATTACCACGCAGTCAAACTCGCTGCCCTGGCTTTTGTGTATAGTCATTGCGTAAGCAAGCGTTAAGTTAGAAAGCGTAAGCGAAGTATACTGTGCCACCCTATCGTCGTCAAACCTGACTATTATGCCGCCGCTGTAATTGCTTACCTCAATTATTACCCCTATGTCGCCGTTAAAAACGCCTTCGCCCTCTTCAACGCCTTCGCCGCCGCTTTTTTGCCACGCCTGCTCATAGTCGTTGACCGTTTGCATAACCCTGTCGCCCGTTCTGAATACCGTGTCGCCCAACGTCATTTGCCGCTTGTCTTTTGCGGGCGGGTTAAGCAGTTCTTGCAGCTGCTTATTGAAGTTGTTTACCCCCGCCGCGCCCCCTTTTAGCGCCGCCAAAAGCTGTATTTCCTTTGCGTTGTCTTTAAGCCAGTTGGGCAGCCGCCTTTCAATCAAAGCAAGGCATTCGCGCAAGATATCCTCCTGGTTTGCCCTTTCTATAATAAAAAAGTCCTTGCTGGCGCTGTCGTGTAAAGGCATTTTGCAGTTGTTTATGAGGTGGGCGTTGGAAACTATTCTGCTGCCCTCTTCCTGCCTGTAAATATGCGTCAGACAATTTACCGAAACGGTGCCGCTTGAAATAATGTCGGCAAGCACGTTGCCCGCGCCTACCGAGGGGAGCTGGTCTTTGTCGCCAACCAGTATAAGTTTTGCGCCGGCGTCAAGGGCGCGGAGCAGCGAATACATTATGCCCACGTCCACCATGCTCACTTCGTCTATAATCACAACGTCGGCGGGCAGAGTATTGAACTGGTTGAAAGTAAACGCCAAAGAACCGCTTGCGTAGCTTACGCCCAGCATGCGGTGAATGGTCTTTGCGCTTAGCCCCGAAGCCTCCGAAAGGCGTTTGCTTGCCCTTCCCGTAGGGGCGCAAAGCTCTATTTTTTTGCCGTATTTACCTAAAACGTGCGTAATACACTTTATAATTGTGGTTTTGCCCGTGCCGGGACCCCCCGTAATTACCGTAACTCCCTGCTTTAACGCGTTTATTACCGCTTCTTTTTGAGAAGAGTGAAGTTTAAGCCCCTCCGCCCTTTCAAACTCTTCCAATATATCGCAGTAATCGGCATTGTCCGCAGTCTGGGCGTTTAAACGCAGCAGTTTGTCGGCAATCGCCTTTTCCATATTGTAAAACTTGGAAAGTGAAATGCATGGCGTTGAGCCTATGTCAAAGCACCTTACCGTAACGTCAAGGGTAAGCCTGCCTAAAACTTCCCGCCAAAGGGGGGCGTAAAGCTCTTTTAAATCAAGTTCAAGCAGGTTTGTGCATTGTAAGCTTGCGTCCTCTTCCGACAAAAAGGTATTGCCCTGCTTTTCGGCGCTGTCTTTTAAGCAATAAATCACCGCGGCACGTATTCTGAAAGGCGACGCTTCGTCTATGCCCATCTTGCGCGCGATTTTATCGGCGGTGATAAACCCTATGCCCTCAATGTCGTCAATGAGTTTATAGGGGTTGTTTGAAACTATTTCTTTTGTGGCGTCTTTATAAGAATTGTAAATTTTTAAAGCCGTATTAACGGTAATGCCAAGCCCCTGCAAATAGAGGATTTGCGTCTGCATGTCCTTTATTGCGCGGTAGCTGTTGGAAATGTCCGCCGCCTTGGAGGGCGAAATGCCTTTAACTTCGGAAAGGCGGGAAGGCTCCTCTTTAATTATATCCATCGTGCTTTCGCCGAAATGCGCGTAAATTTTTTCAGCCGTAATTTCACCTACGCCCTTAATGAGCCCGTTTGAAAGATACATTATAACCGACTCGCGGCTGCGCGGCGTTTCAACGGTATAGCCCGTTACGACAAACTGTTCGCCGTATTTGCCGTGCAGAGAAAAGGAGCCTTCAAGCGTGAGCTCTTCCCCTTCGCAAAGGTTGGGAAAATTGCCCACGCAGATATGCTCGGCTTTGCCCGTGTCAAGGCTTAAAACGGTGTAGCCGTTTTGCGCGTTATAAAATATGATTCCCGATATTTTTCCTTTAAGCTGCATTATAACTCTGTTTGTTTTATTCCTTCTTTATTTCAAACCGCCGCCGGCAAAACGCCGCAAGTTTATATTGCTTTTTGGTAAAGAGGCGCGTTGTGGTAAAATTTGCTTTTTTCCGTAAAAGACCGCTTGGAACAGCTAGCAATTGTAGTTTTATATAGTTAATTCCCGACAATCAAGCTTTTTTGTTTTCGCGTAAAGCTTTTTGCCGCAGCGTTAACAACGTAAACGCACATTGTAAGCAAGTTGCTGCGGTTTTTTTTGCGCCTTTAATGCGGACATTGTTTTCGCGAATTATTTTAAAACCTATTTCCTGGCAAGTTCTAACAAGCTGCCGCCCATTGCCTTTCGCGTAAATCGGCGCGGGCTAATCGTTTGCATTGCGGTTGTTGCGTAAATTCCCTTAACTTATACTCAGTTTTGCAGTAATTTGCCGCCAGAATAAACGATAAACGCCTAACTTTCTTACAAATATTTTTTAAACTTGTCTAAGGCATCCAACTTTTCCCACGGCACGTCGTCGCGCCCGAAAGCGCCGTAACAAGCCGTCTTAAAGTATATTGGTTTTCTCAAATCAAGTTTTTCAATTATGCCGTTGGGCGTAAGGTCAAATTCCTTCAAAATTATCTGCTCAATTTGTTCTTCGGGCAACTTTCCGCTTGCAAATGTGTCCGCAGTTACGGACAGGGGCTGCGCTTTGCCTATGCAGTAGCTTATTTGAAGCTGCATTTTGTCGGCTATGCCCGCCGCAACGGCATTTTTGCAGATATAGCGTGCCATATATGCGGCGCTTCTGTCAACCTTAGTGGGGTCTTTGCCCGAAAATGCACCGCCGCCGTGCGGGCAGCTTGCGCCGTAAGTGTCAACAATTATTTTTCTGCCCGTCAGTCCGCTGTCCGCCGAAGGGCCTCCTACCACAAAACTGCCCGTATGATTAATATAGTATTTTGTGTCTTTGTCAAGGTATTTTTTGTCAATTACCTTTTTGATTACCTTTTCAATCAATTCGGCGCGGAATACCTCCATGTCTATGCCCTCCTGGTGCTGGGCGGAAAGCACTACCGAATCAATCCTTTTGGGCTTGTCGCCGCAGTATTCAACGGTAACCTGGCATTTTCCGTCGGGGCGCAGATAATTTACCTCGCCGCTCCTCCTCACATGGGCAAGCCTTTTGGCGAGCTTATGAGAAAGTATTATGGGAAGGGGCATATATTCCTCCGTTTCCTTGCAGGCGTAGCCGAAAGTCATGCCCTGGTCGCCCGCCCCGCCGACGTCAACGCCTAAGGCGATGTCGGGCGACTGCTCGTTGATGCTTGTCAGAACTCCGCAGGTATCGCCGTCAAAACCGAACTTTGCCCTGGTATAGCCGATGTCATTAATTACTTTCCTTGCCGTGCAGGCTATGTCAACATAGCAGTTTGTCGTGATTTCCCCCATAATAAACGCCGTGCCCTTGCAAACAACCGTTTCGCAGGCGACGCGGGCGTATGGGTCTTGCGCCAAAATGGCGTCTAAAATGGCGTCGCTTATTTGGTCGCACATTTTGTCGGGGTGCCCTTCGGTAACGCTTTCGCTCGTAAAGAACCTTTTCCTTTGCATTATGTGTTTCTCCTTCTTCCTTAAAAACTAATAAAAAAGCCTTTTGCGGACAACAAAAGACAAAGAAATTTTTACTTTTGACTGTCCTATCTCTCAGGGGCCTTTGCCCTGCGGAATTTAGCACCGCTTTATAAGTTTTGCGGTTGCTGTGCCATCATAAGGTCCGTCCCTCCGGCACTCGCGATAGGTTTTTTATTTGTATTAAAATACTAACAAAATTTCGCGCTTTTGTCAACTCTTTAAAGCGGCGGCAGCCCCAAAAAACACGGCGGGGAGGGACATAATCTGACGCATATTTTTTGTATTCCCCCTTTTTCCGCTTTCTAAAAAGGTATTTGACAAAAAACAATATAATTTTTTCTACTGGGTAAAAATAACGCGGCGTTTTGTGAAATAAAATAGCCGTATTATGGTATAATTTTGCTATGGATTTAAAAGAGCTTACAGAAAAGCAAAACTTTACCTTCAAAAAGAGTTTGGGGCAAAACTTTATAAGCGACTCCAACTTGCTTTCAGCGATAGTTAAAGACGCGCAAATAGAAAAAACCGATGCTGTTGTGGAAATAGGCGCGGGGGCGGGCACCCTTACCAAAACTATTTCGCAAAACGCGAAAAAGGTTTTTGCTTTTGAAATTGATTCTTCCTTAAAAGGCGTTTTACAAGAGAATCTTAAAGACTGCCCCAATGTTACGCTGTATTTTTGCGACTTTCTCAAAGCCGACATTACCGCTTTGGAAAAAGAAATAGGCGGACCCTACAAGGTGGTCGCAAATATTCCATATAATATTTCCACCCCTTTAATTACGCGCTTGATGGAAAAAACCCAAAACTGCCTTTCGCTTACCGTTACAATGCAAAGGGAAGTTGCCGAAAGGATTATTTCACAAGGGGGAAAGGAATACGGCGCTTTGTCGGTGTGCGTGCAAAGCCGTGCCGACGCCGTTATAAAGCGCAAAATCGTTAAGGAATGTTTTTATCCCCAACCTACAATTGACAGCGCTTTAATCCACATAGTTTTTAAAGGGAACAAGCTTGCCGACGGCGAGTTTTTCCGCTCCCTTGTCAAAGCGGCGTTCGGGTCGCGGCGCAAAACGCTTCAAAACAACATTACGGCAAACTTTAACATAAGCCGCCAAAAGTTAGGAGAAATCTATTCCCAATTAGGCGTTGACGCCAACTGCCGAGCAGAAGAACTAAGCCCTAAACAGTTTATAATGCTGGCGGAAAAATTAAAGAGTTATATATAAACTTATTTATCTTATTTTATCCCCTTTGCGTTATAAACTCTTATCGAAAGACAGAGGCAAAATACCCTTTAATTAGGCAAAGCATTAAACGCCACTTGTAAGTTTAAACGAAAACAAAGCCAAATGCCTTGCGATGAAGCATAATCGGCTAAGACCCTCCCACAACACCTAGCGTGTTATATTTTTAAATGAAGCCAAAATCAAAACCTCTTCAATGAGGCGTAACGCTAAACCCCTCCACCCCCCCCTAGCCAATATGCCCGCGCATTAAGGTTTTGCCTTGCCAAATCAAAACGCAAAGCGATAAAGATTCAAGTTTATCAAATTAGACGCCGTTATAGTTTTTACCGCTCTTTCAAGCGGCAATTATTAAACGGTTGGGTAAAATTTAAAGAGTTTTTGATAAACCCCTTTAATTATTGTTTCAATAATGGTAAAATAGGTTAAGTTTTTTAAAAATGCCGCCGCGGCTATTAGTCCGCACTTTTTTAACGCTGCGTTACGCTTGCCGCCAAAATGGCATAATTTAAAAAAAACACAAACAAAAGTTACAAATACAGGAGGATATTTTATGTCAGAAAAAGTCTTAACCAAAGCGCCTCTTGAAGCGGATGAAATTGAATTAAAACGCAGAAAACAATTTAACCGCAACAAGTGGCTCTTTTCGGTGGGGGGCATCGGAAGGGATATGGCTTATGCCCTTATCGGCACTTTCCTTGTTACTTACATACAGTTCGGCGTGCCGCTGTCCGTGCCGCAGTTTACCGTAATAACTCTGTTGGTGGGCGTAATAGGACCTATCTGGGACGGCATAAACGACCCCATAATGGGCGCTATTATAGAAGGCACGCATATGAAGTGGGGCAAGTTCAAGCCGTGGATATTTTTAGGCGCCGTGTCTTGCTCCATAGTCATATTGCTTATGTTCAACATCCGCCCCGAGGGATGGTGGTTTGTGGTCTTCATGATTGTAATGTATCTGCTTTGGGAGTCCACCTTCACAATGAACGACATAGGCTATTGGGCTATGCTCCCAAGCCTTTCTTCGGTAAACAAAGAAAGGGACAGCGCCACAATGTTTACCGTGCTTTTTGCAGGCATAGGCGCAATTATAGCGCAGCTTGCAATACCTAACCTCACGACGGGAAACATGGTAAAGGGATACGCGCTTGTTTCGGTAATAGTAGCCCTTTCCTTTATAGGTTTTCAAACCCTTACCTCTTTCGGCGTAAAAGAAACTCCCCGTAAAGGAGCGGAGCAAAGCAAGCCCATTTCCATGAAGAAAATGTGGGCTACCATAAAAAACAACGACCAGCTTTTGTGGATGACGCTTTCAATGGTCTTTTACAGCGTAGGCTCCGCTTTGGTTACGGCGCTTGCGGCTAACCTTGTGTATTCCGAACTTAGCTACGACGGCGGCATATATACCATAATCGTTTCCGTTTACGGCGCGGTAAACATTTTTATAAGCGTTGTTTACCCCTGGCTATCAAGAAAATTGGGACGCAGAAAGTTACAGTTTTGGAGCATAATGTTGGCTATCGTCGGCTACGTCATGCTTGGCTTAATGGGCTGGACTTCGCTCTTCCCCTCGCACGTAGTTTTCTTCGCGGTGTTTATTGTGTTTATCGCTATGGGCCAATCTATGTTTTATATGTCCAGCATTGTCAATATGACAAACTGCGTGGAATATAACGACTTTAAGCAGGGCGAAAGAAACGAAGCTGTCGTGTCAACGCTGCGCCCCTTTATGGCTAAGGTTTCGGCGGCAATACATATGTTTATCGTTTTAATTGTTTTGGTAATTTCAGGCATTTACGGCATAAGCGGCAATATTTCCGCTATGGAAACGCAAAAAAGCATGTTTGAAAGCAAGCAAAAATTGGAAACGGTAAACGAGCAAATTGAGTATATTGAGGAAATTCAATACTATATCGCCCAGCTTAAAGGGCTTGAAGGTGAGGCGCTTGCAAACAAAACAAGCGAACTTATGGACGCTTTGGAGCAAAACCACAGCTCAATATTGACGGGTTTGCAGCTTGACATAACTTACGCCCCCGTTTTGGGCGACACCATAATAGTGGCGCGCTTATACGACAAAGTCAGCGGGCTTGAAGTTGAGGGCAAAGACTACATTTTCACAAAACGGCTTAAAGATTTGACAAAGCTTGAAATACTGGCAAGGCTTATTCTTAACCCCGCCCCCGACGGAAAAGAATACAGGCTTTCTATGGAAGTAGGCACCGTTACTGGCTTTAACGGCCATTCCGCCGCCGACCTTAATTTCAGAGAGATAGTTTTAAACAAGGACAATATTGTCGGGCGCATTACGCTAAGGGCAGCCGTTACAGTGCTTCCCATTACGTTTTTGCTTATAGCTTTGTTTATACAGCGCAAAAAGTTTATAATTGACGAGCCTTATTACGATATGATGCTTGACGAAATAGCTAAAAGAGACGCGGCAAAAGAAAAATAAAAAGCAATAATGCAAAGCCAAAGCCAAAGAAAACTAAACGGCTGAATTAAAATATGGCAAAATTATAAAGTTTAAACAACTGCAAACATAGCTAAAAAAGGGCGGAATACTTCTGCCCTTTTTTAGTGGCTTTGTCAGAACCTATCTTTTGGTTATCCGCCGCTGCCGCAATCTTACGCTGTCGGCTAAGCCGTTATTTTATATATTAAAGCCACCTTATTGTAAACAGCCTAATCCTCCGCAGAGGAAAACAAAAAAAGGTGTAATTATGGCGCTACACCTTTTTGAACGCAAATTGATTAGCTGAAATTAGAAAATATATTTTCCTGCGAATAGCCCCTTACGTCGGTGTAGTAGTAGGCGATAGTTTGATTTTTCATTACTATTACGCCCTTTGAAGAGCCTGAGTTAAGAGAGTCAATATAGCTTAGCACAACGTATGAAGGTATGGCGTAGCCCATATTGTCGGTAGTTTCGTCCACGATTTTAAAGCTGTTTATGCCTATTACCCGCCCGAAAGCGTTGCATAAAGGTCCGCCGGAATTGCCGGAGTTTATGGCGGCGTCCGTTTGAATGGCTTTGACGGTGTTTCCGCTGTCGTCGGCAAAGATTCTTAAAGGTGCCGATACCACGCCCTTAGTAACGCCTATGCCGTATCCGTAGGCGTTGCCCACTGCTATCGCCGTTTCGCCGTATAAAAGTTTAACGGCGGTATCGGCGTCGTAATTGCTTTTTGTGGGGTCGGCAATATTGTAAAACACGGCGTAAGGCAATTGCCCTCCGCTGACGGCGCTTAAATCCATTTTTAAAACCGCAAGATCTAAGTCGGCGTCGTAAGCAACAGTTTGCGCATCAAAGAATACGTCGCTGTCGGCAAGGTTGACTTTAATATTCCACCCCGTGTATTTTATGTCGGAATAACCGCTGTCGGAATACAAAAGGACGTGGGCGTTTGTTATGAGATACCCCTGTTCGTTAAGGGCAAATGCCGTAGCCGCCTGCGTTACGCTGCCGCTTCTTTGCGCCGTGCCCATTCCGAAACGGTAACTGTATGTGAAGTTTATTTCGCAGGTTACCTCATAAGTCGCGGGCATAATAACGGCGGCGGTAGCTACCGCCGCGTTATCGTCATTTATTTCGTAAAAGTCTTCTAAATCGCTTTGGACGGCTAAGCTTATATTGTTTTTTATAACCCTGCCCAAAGAAAAGGAATCAGAATCAAAGTCGCAGGAAACAAGGGATAAACTTAAAACCAGAATGATTACAAGTATTAAGGCAACTTTTTTGTTCTTCATTTTTCACAAAACCTCTTTGTTAAACTATTTATTAGTTTAGCGCGCCTTTGTGATAAAATGTAAAAAATTGCGTTAAATTCTCGTTTAATTTAGCAAGTCGTATTGGCTGTTGTATATTTCGCAGTAAAAGCCGCCCCTTTGCATAAGCTCCTGGTGCGTGCCCGTCTCCACTACCTGACCGTTGTTTACAACCAAAATCATATCGGCGTCAACAATTGTGGAAAGGCGGTGCGCTATTACGAAACTCGTTTTGTCCTGCGACAGCTTATCCATGGTTTTCTGAATCAAAAGCTCCGTCCTCGTGTCCACGTTGCTTGTGGCTTCGTCTAAAATAAGCATGCGCCTGTTTGCCAAATAAGCGCGCGCAATGGTCAAAAGCTGCTTTTGCCCACTGCTTATATTTGTGCTTTCTTCGTTTATTTCGGTATCGTAACCCTTCGGCAAAGTTTCAATAAACCTGTCAATGTGGGCGCGCCTTGCCGCTTCCATGACCTCGTCGCGCCGCGAATAGGGCAGGGCGTAAGCGATATTGTCGTAAATGCTACCGCTGTAAAGCCATGTGTCTTGGAGCACCATTCCGAATAAATCCCGCACGGTTTCGCGCCGTATTTCGCGCGTGTCCACGCCGTCAATGTAAATTTTGCCCGAATCCACGTCGTAAAAACGCATTAAGAGGTTGACGATTGTAGTTTTGCCGCCGCCAGTAGGCCCTACTATCGCCACCTTTTGCCCCGCCTTTACGGTAAGGTTAAGGTCTTGAATTAAGGGCTTGTTTTTGTCGTAAGAAAAATATACGTGTTCAAACACCACGTTGCCCTCGCCTTTGGGGGTGTCGTCAATTACCGCCGCGTCCATTTCTTCTTTGTCAAGCAGCTCGTAAACGCGTCTTGCCGAAGCGAACGCCCTTTGAAGCATGGAAAAGCCTTGCGCGATGCTTTCTAACGGCGTTGAGAAAAGCTTTGCGTAAGCTATAATCGCAACCACGTCGCCCACGCTTATATCGCCCTTAATTGCCAAATAACCGCCTAAAACGCAAATCGCCATAAAGGAAAGGTTGTTTGTAAACTGAATAATGGGCTGCACTCTGCCGCCGATTATTTGCCCCTTTACGCTGTGCTCCTTCATTCTGTCGCAGTTGTCGGCTTGAATCTTGTTTTGGCTTTCTTCCAAATTAAAGGCTTTTACGGTGTCAAAGCCCGTGAAGTCCTCTTCGGTAAAGGAGTGGAGCTTGCCCCATTCCTTTCTTTCCTTTCCGTAATGCTTTTCGCTTTTGCTGACTAAAAGGGTTGACAGCACCAAAGAAACGGGGATTATGCAAAGCACCACCAGCGCTAGGCGGTAGTCAATGCGTATCATCATTACGGTAATTCCTATAAGCTGCATACCGCCGCGGATAACAAGGTTAAGCACGTTGTGAATGGTGTTTCCCATACGCGAAACGTCGTTTGACATGCGGCTAAGCACCTCGCCGTTGGGCGTTTTGTCGACGTATTCAACGGGCAAACGGCGTATCTTGTCGCTTATTTCAATACGTATGCCGCAGGTGTAAAAACGGCTTACCACGTTGTTCATTATAAGCATGTTTGCGGCGGAAAGTATTGAGCTTCCGGCGTAAACGGCAAGAAGTATTAGGCAGTTTATACCGAACTCCTGCCAAATTATTGCGGTGCCGTCTTTGCCAAAGTCATAAATAGAGTCGGTCAGCTCACCCATAATTATGGGGGAAACAAGCGCCAACGCCACGGAAATGAGCATAATAACGCCCGAAACCGCCAGCCAGTGGGCAATGGGCTTTGCGTGCTTAATCATTCTCGCCAAAAGCTTGCCGCGTTTGACCTTATAAATCTCGCCTTCCTGCTTGTGTTCGTAGCCCCAGTCGTCAACGTTGTCGGCGGCGTTGTCCTCGGCTTTTTGCGCCTCTTCCTCTTGCGTCGGCTTTATCTTCTTTTTCTTTTTCAATTCTTCTTTTTTCATATCTTTTTGAGAGGTATTAGTCATTTTTCAGCCCTCCCCCCAGCTGTGAAGCGTAGATTTCTTTATAAGTTTCGCAGTTTTTAAGCAGCTCCTTGTGAGTCCCGTAGCCCACGACGGCGCCCTCCTCCATTACGAAAACCTTGTCGCACCTCATGGCGGTAGCCGCCCTTTGGGTGATGATTATTTGTGTTTTGCCCTTTAAAAACTTGTTTAACTTTTTGCGCAGCTTGCTTTCGGTAAGGTAGTCAAGCGCCGAAAAACTGTCGTCAAAGACGTAAATGGACGCTTTTTTCAAAATAGAACGCGCTATGGACACCCGCTGTTTCTGCCCGCCGCTTACGTTTGCGCCCGCTTGCGCAAGCTTATGCTTTAAGCCGCCCTCCTTGCTGTCGATAAGCTCCTGCATCTGCGCTATGTCGCACACTTCGTTTATTTCCCCGTCGGTGGCGTCTTGCCGCCCTAAACGAACGTTATAGTCTATTGAGCCTTGAAAAATCATTGCCTTTTGCAGCGCGATTGACACATTGTCGCGGACCGTCGCCTTTGAAAGCTCCGCCATATCTTTGCCGCCTAAGGTAATTTTGCCCTTAGTTGGGGTATAAAAGTTCATTAAAAGCTTCATTAAAGTTGTTTTTCCACTTCCCGTGCCCCCTATTATGCCTACGACTTCCCCCTCTTTTATTTCAAGGCTGATATCCGTCAGCGAACTGGCGGAAGCTTGCGGGTAGGCAAAGTCAACGTTTTCAAAGGTTACGCTTCCCGGCAGTATTTCGCCGCTGCTGCTTCCCATTTCAATGCCCTTCATGTCAAAGACTTCCTTTACGCGCCCGCTTGAAACAAGCACCTGGGGAAAGAAGATAATCATAAAGCCTAAGTGAAGCAGCCCGCCCATCATAACGGCTACGTATTGCGTCGTCGCTATAATGTCGCCCGCCGTCAAAATGCCTGCTAGCTGCATTTTTTGAGCGCCGAAAAACATAATCAAAACGGTAACGGCGTTAAGTAAAAGCTGTGCCACGGGGTCAATAAAGCCAGATAAAACGTTGCTTTTAATAATATTTTTAGCCATATTTTCCGTAGCGTCCGCAACTCTGTCGTGCTCGTGCTTTTCTTTGTCAAAGGAGCGTATTACGCGTATGCCCGAAAGCCTTTCGCGCATTACCTTGCCCTGCAAGTCCATGCTTTCGTCGGCTTTGCGCCACAGCTTAAACATTTTTCTGCCTATTAAGGTTATAATGCCTATTACCACGGGAGAAACGCCAAGCAGAATAAAACCCAGCGTCATATCGTTGACCATAGTCAAAATTATGCCGCCGATAAACATGACGGGGACCACGACTAAAAAGTAAACCAAGCCGGAGGAAGCTTCTTGAAGCATCCACACGTCTTCTGTGCTGCGCGCCAGCAGCGCCGCCGTGCCTTTTGAGGAAAATTCTTCAAAAGAAAGGGAGTTTATTTTCTTAAAAATGTCTTTTCTTAAACTCGCCATATATTCGGCTGACACGCGCGCGGTAATTTTGTTGGAAAAAAGCGACAGCACAAGGGAAACAAGTCCTATGCCAACCATTGCGGCGCCCGCAATCCATACGACATTCATATTTGACGCTTTAATGCCGTCGTCAACTATTATCGACATGAGATAGGGTAAAGCTAATGATGTAGCGGCGGAGATTAAATAAAAAAACGCCAGTAAAATGAGCTTGCCCCGATAGGGTTTCATGTATTTAAAAATCAATTTCATAGTTGTTTTATATTATCATATTAGTTATTGCTTTAACAAGCAATTACAGGTTGCCTTTTGTTACAAAAATAATAAAAAAGCCTTGTTCAGTAATGGCGCCAAAAATTTTTCTTGGCGTATATTCCAAACACTAAAAGAGGCTTTTTTATTTTAATCTTACCTAAAAGATAAGATTTCTCTTACATCTGCTCGGGGGCGGCTATGCCCAAAAGATAAAGTCCCTGTTTAAGAATTGCTTTTACCGCCTTTGTCATTTTAAGACGGGCGGTTTTGGCGCATATATTTTCCGAGAGAATCTTGTGTTCAAAATAAAATTTATTAAAGGCTTTTGCCAAATCTATCAAATAGTTGGCAATCAGCGACGGCTCGTATTTCTGAGCGGCGTCTTGCACCGTTTGCCCGAAACGGTTTAGCAAAAGCGTTACCGCCATGCTTTCTTTATTGTTAAGCGCGTCAAAATCGGCTTCTTGCGTTTGCGTTGCAGTTTGATTTTGGTATTCTTTAACCTTATCGGCTTTTTGGCAATCGCTTGCGCCCGTATTTTCGCTTTTTGCGCCTGTCTCTTGCGTTTTGACTCCAAAATCGCCAAAACTAAAAGCCGCGCCCCTTTGCGCCGATATTAAGCCGTTTAGCTCTTTCTCGCAGTCGTTTCCGCTTTGCCCGCCTGCGTTTTGGAAAGAATACTCTTCCCCGCCCGCCGCCGCCTTTGCCAAAAGAGAATTGCAGCGCGCATGGGTGTATTGCAGATAGGGAGCCGTTTCCCCCTCAAAAGATAAAACCCTTTCAAAGCTAAACACGGTGTCCTTTATTCTTGCGTTGCACAGCGCCGAAAACACCACCGCCCCAACGCCCACCTGCTCGGCTACTTGCCTTTTGTTTTTTAGCAAAGGGTTTTTGTTTTCTATAATTTCTTCCGCTTTGTTTACGGCTTTATTAATTACGTCTTCAAGCCAAACGGTGTTGCCCTTGCGAGTGGACATTGAACCCTCTTCCAAAGACACCATGCCGTATGCCACGTGTATCAAGTCCTTATAATAAGGCAGCCCCGCCAGCTCAATAACTTTAAAAAGCTGCTGGAAATGCAGGTTTTGCTGGTATGCCACTACATAAAGGCACTTATCAAAGTCATAAGTCTGCTTGCGGTAAAAAATTGCGGCAATGTCGCGCGTGGCGTATAAAGAGGCGCCGTCGCTTTTTACAAGCAGGCAGGGAGGCATATTGAAGCTTGACAGGTCCACGACTTTTGCGCCCTCGCTTAAAGTAACGAGGTTTTTGCTTTCCAAATAGTTTAACGCCGACGCCATTTTGTCGTTGTAAAAGCTTTCGCCGTTCCAACTGTCAAAGGACACGCCGAGGCGCTTATATATTCCGCTTATTTCGTCAAGGGTGATTTTTTTAAAGTATTCAAAAAGAGCAAGCGCCTCTTTGTCCCCTTTTTCAATTTTAGAAAACCAAGCGCGAGCCTCTTGCTCTAAGGAAGGGTCTTTTTCCGCCTCAACGTGGAAGCGCACATAAATTTCTTGCAGCGCGCGCAAGCCTCCTTTATCTATCCGCTCTTTGCCGCTCCATTTTTTGTAAGCCACGATAAGCTTGCCGAACTGCGTGCCCCAATCTCCCAAGTGGTTGATGCCAACCGTCTTGTAGCCCAAAAAGGCAAGCGTTTTGTAAAGGCTGTTGCCTATCGCCGTAGTGCCCAAATGCCCTATATGGAAAGGTTTTGCAATGTTTATGGAGCTGTAATCAATACATACAGTTTTGCCTTGACCTATATCGCTTTTGCCGTAATTTTTCCCCGCAAGCTCAATTTCCCCCAAGACCTCATTTGCCGCAAGGCTTTTATTTAAAAAAAAGTTGCAGTAACCGTTTACCGCTTCAATTTTTTCCACTATGCCCTTTAAGGGAGTATTTTCAGCTATGTTTTGGGCAATTAACTGGGGCGCGCTTTTAAACTGCTTTGAAAAACGGAAGCAGGGCAGGGCGTAGTCGCCCATTTGAGCGTCGGCGCAGGGAATTAAGGAAGAATAAACTTCCCCGTAACTAATTCCCTCTATTTTAATGATTTCGGCAATTTGCTTTTTAAAGTCCGCCATACCGTGTCGCTCCTTGTCCGCTTTTATTCCGGCGTGTGTTATTTTAATTTGACTAGTTTTACGCGGCTTTTTTTAGCCGGCTGAATGGTTGTTTTTATGCCGCGCTGCTTGTTTTTCAAACGGCTTAACAGCCTTGCCGCCGCACTTATTTAGGGAGGAGGTTTATTGGCTGCCTCCGCCCTTCTGTCATTGCGCTTGTGCGCTAAACTTTTTCCGCAGCCGCATTATTTGATTTTGGCATAGCTATAAGCCCCTGACAGTTATAATGGGGACAAGCCTGCCAGTTCGCTTCTGCTTGTGCGTTTTATGGCGGCGCCCGCTTTTTTACCGCTTGGCAATAATTGTCCGCATTTGACCGCTTTTGCCCTTTAAGCGCTGTTTAATAAACGTTTAAGAGCCTTTTTTTTTAAAAAAACCTTAGTTTTCCCTTGCAGCCTCATAAACATATGCGCGGTTTGCATTATTTATTGCCTTATTACCTTTTTAATTTTCATTTTAGTATCCCCTTTCTGTATTCATATAATTTTTGCGCTTTAAGCTTAATTTTTTGCATTAGCTTTTAGGCGCTTTATTCTTCCTCTTCGCTTATTTCTTCCGCTTCCTGCGGCGTGGCAGATACCGATACGACCTTGCAGTCAAAGTCTTTAACCTTCATAACCCTTACTCCTAAGGTGTCGCGCCCGATTTTGCTTATTTCCTTTGCACGCACACGAAGCACCGTGCCGTTGTCGGCGATTATCATAATGTCGTCTTCGGGGTCAATGAGTTTAAGGTTTACAAGGCTGCCCGTCTTTTTGTTAAACACGCCCGCCTTAATGCCCTTACCCGCCCTTGATTGCAGCCTGTAATCGGTTATATCGCTTCGCTTGCCGTAGCCGTTTTCCGTAATGGTAAGTATTTCAAAGCCGTGCTTTAACACCGTCATATCTACGATATAGTCCTGTTCTTCAAGTTTGATGGAACGCACGCCCTGCGCCTCTCTGCCCATAGGGCGCACTTCCTCTTCGGAAAATCTTATGCATTTGCCCTCGCGGGAAGCCACTAATATTTCGTCGTAGCCGCTTGAAAGCGAAACGCCCACAAGCTCGTCGTTTTCAATAAGCGTTATGGCGATTTTGCCCACTTTTCGTATACTTTCAAACTCTGTTAAAGAGGTTTTTTTGATTAAGCCGTTTTTTGTCGCCATTATAAGGTTGCCGCGCGCATCCTCTTTGCGAGGAATTACGGCGGTAACTTTTTCGTCGCCGCTTAGCTGTAAAAGGTTGACTATTGCCCTGCCCCTTGCGGTTTTTGAAGCCTCGGGCACTTCGTAGCCCTTTAAGCTGTAAACCTTGCCCTTGTTTGTAAAGAAAAGCAAGTCGTCGTGGGTATTGGTTACAAACATATTTTCCACAAAGTCCTCTTCCTTTGTCTTGTGGCTGTTAGTCCCTTTGCCCCCCTTTCTTTGCACCTTGTATTCCGTTGTGGGCAGACGTTTAACGTAACCGAAGTGCGTCATAGAAATTACCACGTCCTCTTTTTCCACCAAATCGCCTATGTCAATGTCGCCCATGTCGGCGCTTATTTCCGTGCGGCGGGGGGTATCGTATTTTTCCTTGATTTCCACCAGCTCTTTTTTAATAATGACGTTGATTTTTTCGCCGCTGCCTAAAATGGATTTCAATTCCAAAATAGTATCTTCAAGCGCTTTCATTTCGTTGTGAAGGCTTTCAACCTCCAAACTCGTAAGCCTTTGCAGGCGCATTTCCAAAATTGCGTTAGCCTGCCTTTCCGAAAGGGTAAAATAGTTTATCAGTTTGTCAGTGGCGTCTTGCTTGTCCAGCGACTTTTTTATAATGCTTATAACCTTGTCTATGTTGGTAAGCGCTTTCACAAGCCCCTCAACTATATGGTAACGCTCTTCTGCGCGTTCAAGGTCATACTTGGTGCGGCGCGCGATAACTTCCTTTTGGTGCGCAATGTAAAGGGATAATATTTCCTTTAAATTGAGTATTTTAGGTTCTCCGTTGTCAAGCGCCAGCAAAGTAATGCCGTTGCTCAGCTGCAATTGCGTGTGCTTATACAAAGCGTTAAGCACTACCTGAGCGGAGGCGTCCTTTTTGACGTCAATTACGACGCGAAGCCCCTGCCTGCCCGATTCGTCGCGCACGTCGGCAACGCCCTCAATGCGTTTGTCTTTGATTAAATTGGCAATGGCTATTACCAGACGTTCTTTGTTGACTTGATAGGGCAGTTCGGTGGCGACTATACGCGTGCGGCTTCCCGTTTCCTCAATTTCCGTTTTTGCCCTTATGATTACGCCGCCGCGCCCCGTCATATAGGCTTGCCTCACAAGCCCTCTGCCCATTAAGACGCCTCCTGTAGGATAGTCGGGGCAGGGAATGTATTTCATAAGCCCGTCTATCGTTATTTCGGGGTTGTCCATTAAAGCTATCGTGGCGTTGATTACTTCGCCTAAGTTATGGGGCGGAATATTTGTCGCCATGCCTACGGCAATGCCGTCGGCGCCGTTTACCAAAAGGTTGGGGAAACGGCTGGGCAGCACTTCGGGCTGTTTAAGCGTTTCGTCAAAGTTGGGATAAAAGTTTACCGTCTGCTTGTCAATATCGCGCAGCATTTCGTTGGCAATTTTGCTCAGTTTCGCCTCGGTATACCTTTGCGCTGCGGGCGGGTCGCCGTCGATTGAACCGAAGTTGCCCTGTCCCTCAACTAAGGGGCAGCGTATGGAAAAGTCTTGCGCAAGCCTCACCAAAGCGTCATAAACCGCCGAGTCGCCGTGCGGGTGGTATTTGCCCAGCACGTCGCCTACGATGCGGGCGCATTTTCTTGTGGGTTTGTCGTTTGTCAGGCCCAGCTCGCCCATTGCGTAAAGAATGCGCCTGTGCACCGGTTTAAGCCCGTCGCGCACGTCTGGAATGGCGCGCGACACATTTACCGCCATTGCGTAGGAAATAAAGGAACGCTTCATTTCCTCTTCTATTTTTATTTTTTGCACCTTGCTTTCGCGCAGCGCCTTTATATAATTCTCTCTGTCTAAGTCGTTTACGGGTTTTTTAGCCATTATGAATTTCCTCCTGCCCTTTTTATATATCCAAATCTTTTACGATTTTGGCGTTGGCGACAATAAAATCCCTTCTTAACTGCGGGTCTTCGCCCATTAAAACGGTAAAAAGTTCTTCCGCTTCGTAGGCGTCCTCCATGGAAACTTGAAGCATTGTCCGTGTTTCGGGGCTCATGGTCGTATGCCAGAGCTGGTCTTCGTTCATTTCGCCAAGCCCTTTGTAGCGTTGGATTTCGGCGCCTTTTCTGCCTATTTGGTTGAGTTTATCCGCCAATTCGGTATCGGAAAAGGCGTAATATTCCTGCTTGCCGCGCGAAACCTTATAAAGCGGCGGCTGCGCGATATAAACGTGTCCCCGTTCAAGCAGGGGGCGCATATACCTGTAAAAGAAAGTAAGCAGTAAAATGCGGATGTGGCTTCCGTCAACGTCGGCGTCCGTCATGCAGATGATTTTGTCGTAACGCAGCTTTTCCGCGTCAAAGTCCTCGCCTATGCCGCAGCCGAAAGCCGTTATCATTGACTTGATTTCCTCGTTTTCCAAAACCTTCACAAGGCGCGCCTTTTCTACGTTTAAAATTTTGCCTCTTAAAGGCAATATCGCCTGAAAACGCCTGTCTCTCCCCGATTTTGCTGTGCCGCCTGCCGAATCGCCCTCAACAAGGTATATTTCGCAGTGGGCGGGGTCGTGTTCCGAGCAGTCTTGAAGCTTGCCCGGCAAAGCCGAACCGAACAGGGCGCTTTTACGCGATATGTCGCGCGCCTTTCTTGCCGCCTCTCTGGCGTTTTGCGCGCTTAAACACTTGCCTATAAGCTCTTTTGCCTCTTTGGGGTTTTCCTCTAAAAAACTGCTTAAACATTCGTAAGTGACGCGGTTTACCGCCGTCCTCATGCTTGTATTGCCAAGTTTTGTCTTTGTCTGTCCCTCAAACTGGGGGTCTTGCAGCTTTACGGAAATTACCGCCGTAATGCCCTCCCTTATATCTTCGGGCTGCAATTTTTCTTCTTCTTTAAGCAGCCCCGTCTTTTTTCCGTAATCGCTTACAGCCTTATTAATTGCCGCCTTAAAGCCTTCCAGGTGGGCGCCGCCCTCCTCGGTATTTATGTTGTTTGCGTAAGCGAAAATGGTTTCGCTGTAACTGTCGTTAAATTGCAGCGCAAGCTCAACTTCCCCCTCTTTAACCGACTTGTCTGCGTAAAGCGCCTCTTTAAACAAGGTGTCTTTATTTTTGTTGAGGTTGTCAATAAACTCTTTTAAACCCCCTTCGTAGTGGAAAGTTTCCTTGCGCTCGCGGGAGTCCCTGTCGTCTTTTAAAAAAATGGAAATGCCTTTATTTAAGTAAGCAAGCTCGCGCAGCCTTGATTTGAGCCTGTCGTATTCAAAGTCCACCGTTTCAAAAATGGTGCCGTCGGGCTTAAATGTAATAACGGTGCCCGTCTTGTCCGTTTTGCCTGTAACTGCAAGGGGCGCATCTGGAATGCCCCTTTGATAGCGCTGAAAGTATATATTTCCGTTTTGAAAAACTGTAACGGTCAGCCATTCCGACAGGGCGTTGACCACCGAAAGCCCCACGCCGTGAAGCCCGCCGCTAATTTTGTATCCCCCTTCGCTGCTGAATTTTCCGCCCGCGTGAAGTTTGGTAAGGCAAACTTCCACCGCCGAAACCTTTTCTTTTTTGTGCATGCCCGTAGGGATGCCTCTTCCGTTGTCCTCAACCGTTAAGGTGCCGTCGGCGTTAACGCTAAGCCAAATATGTGTGCAAAAACCCGCAAGCGCCTCGTCAATGCTGTTGTCTACAATTTCCACCGCCAGATGGTGAAGTCCCTTTGCGTCGGTAGAGCCGATATACATGCCAGGCCTTTTGCGCACCGGTTCTAAGCCCTCTAACACGGTAATTTCTTCTTCGTTATACCTTTTTTCAGCCATTATGCGTCGCTCCTTGATGAGAAATTTTACATCTTAGATTATACCACGTTTTGCTGTCATATGCACCGATTTTAGTAAGGAATTTTACAACTATTTTTAAAACCCGCGGTTTTACGCCTTTATTTGGCTTTACAAGCCTTTAAATACACTTGGCGCACTCTTCACCTTATTTTTCTTTTGCCCTTTACGGCGAAAATTTGCCTCTTTGGAATTGCAGACTTTTCGCAAAACTTCCGCGCCTTCCTTTTGGCAAAAAGGCGTAATTTCTTTCAGTTATTTCTTAAAACTTGTGTAATAATTTTATCCATATGCCTCTTTTTACAGTAATAATCAGACATTAAGGGGCAATACCTAAGGGGGCTAAAATCTCTCAGCCCCCTTGAAAGTTATTATTAAGAGAAAACTGCAAAGCAGCTAATACACAATTTTTACTTTCTTTGCATAACTGATTGCTTTGCGCTTAACTAAATGTTAAAATGCGTAATTTTACAATTATTCGCGTCCTTTGTCAATAGCAGCTTTTCCGTTCTATTTATTGCATTTTTAATATTAATTAGATATAAACAATATTTTTAAATAATGCGGTTTTTAAAGTTATTTAAGTTCTTTCTCACTCATAAACATAAGGCTTAAAAACGTCTAATTCTTGACAAAGGGGCGCGCTTGACGGAGCGGCTCTTTAAGCGTATAATTAAAATATGAAAGTAAGCTCTCTGCGCGTGGAAAATTTCAGAAATCTTCTTCCCCAAACGTTGGAGTTGGGCGGTGGCTTAAATGTCTTTGTAGGTAACAACGCACAGGGAAAAACCAACATGCTTGAAAGCATATATTTGTGCTGTCTGGGCAAAAGCGTGCGCACCGACCGCGACAAGGAACTGATTAACTGGAACGCTCAAAGCTGCTTTGTATCCTTAGAATGCCAAGGCAAAAGCGGCGAAAGACAAATATCTTTGGCGATAAGCAAGGAAAAAAAGACCGCAAGCGTAAACGGAATGCCTTTTTTGCGCATAGGCGAACTGCTGGGATATTTTAACTGCATATATTTTTCCCCCGACGAAATTGACGTCGTAACCATGTCGCCCGAAAGAAGGCGGCGCTTTTTGGACATTGACCTGTGCCAGCTTAACAAGCGTTATTATTCCGCCCTAGTGCGCTTTAACAAGACGCTTACGCAGCGAAATAACCTGCTCAAAAAAGCCGCGAGCGTTGACGCGCTGGAACAGACGCTTCCCATTTGGGACGAGGCGCTTTCAAAGGAGGGGGCGGTTCTTACAAAGATAAGAAAAGACTTTTGCGCGGCACTTGCACTAAACGTAGAAGAAACGCATTTGCGCCTTACCAAAGAAGAAAAACTTGAAATGTCATACCTGCAAAACATTGAAGGGAAAAGCGAAGAGGAAATAGGGGAAAACTACTACAAAAAATTGCGGGCAAGCGTGCAGAAGGACTTTGCATTGCGCTTTACCACGGCGGGCTGCCAGCGCGACGATATACGTTTTTTGGTAAACGGCGCCGATATAAGAAACTTCGGCAGCCAAGGGCAGCAGCGCACGACTGCGCTGTCGCTTAAACTTTCCGAACTTGAATTGTTTAACAAACTTACGGGCGAATATCCCGTGCTGCTGTTAGACGACGTTTTAAGCGAACTTGACACAAAAAGGCAAAGGGCGCTATTAAGCTTTAACGACAAGGCGCAAATAATTTTGACGGCTACAAAAATTGAAAAGGCTTTGATAAAAGACATTGACACGGTAAAATTCCGCATAAAAAACGGCGAGGCAAAAAGGGTTTAAACAACCGTTAAACTTATATTTCCTAAAACTTTAAACTTCAATTCAAATTATACTAATTTAATTTATAAATACTAATTGAACCGCCCTTAAAAGTCGCGCGCAAACTTCTTTGCTGAACGGTATTTGCGGTTTTACCTAATTAAAATATTAAAATTAAATCGTTGCGCTAGCCTGTAATTTTTAAGTCATTATATTGTTTTCTTTTACAAACCAACTTGTTAACGCCTTTTAAGATTGCTAAGCCGTTATTTATATTTAAAGTCAAGTTCCCATAAAAATACCGTTGACGTTTAAACTGAACTTTTTTATTTGTTTATTATAAATCGGCTGAAAGGCATTATATCCAAAAAGACAATGGAATTGCGCCCGTTTCTGCAAAAATAATATTGCAATAAAAGTTTTTTCCGCGCAAAAAATAAGGCGGTTTGCCTTTGAAAACGAAAAATTTTTTGAAATTTAATAGCCTAAGTATTCTACGCCCAGCAAGAGCACTTCGTTGATTTTGTTGTCGGCAAGCGAATAGTAAATCTCTTTTCCCTGCCTTTTGTAAGTTACGGCGCCCATAGTTCTTAACAGTTTCAGCTGATGCGAAACGGTGGTTTGGTTCATTTTAAGCGCCTCGGCAATGTCCGTTACGCGCATGTTGCACAGCGCCAGCGCCGAAAGTAGCCGCAGCCTGCTAGAATCGGCAAAAAGCGAGAAAAACCCCGCCAGCTTGGTGGTGGTGGAAACGTCGGGCAAATAATAGCTTATGTCGCGTTCCTGCATAATTTTCTTTCCTCCTGCTAGAAAATATTGTAGTCCAAGCACTATAAGGGCTCCCGCCGCATATTGTAGTAAAAAAAGAAATTATGTTGAAAAGGAGCCTCTGTAATGAGTATTTCCCAAGAATTATTATACCTGTTATTGCTTTACGCCGTATTGTCCGACGGAAAGCTGGATTTAACGACGGGACTATTAATTGCCTTTGCCATAATTCTTTTGGGACCCTGCCTTAACAGATTATGCTGCGGCGCGCCCGTAAACCCCGTTTGCCCCGGCACGGGATTTTCCACAATCAACAATATTTAAAATAATTCTTTACAAATTATTGACAAGAACTTTTTTTAGATATACAATTAATCGTAAGCATATGCGCCCTATGCGTATATGCTAAATTTCTTAAAGGGGTTAGCAAATGTACAAAGACAAGGTTTTAGTATGCAAAGACTGCGGCGCGGAATTCACTTTCACAGCTTCCGAGCAAGAGTTTTACGCAGAAAAAGGTTTTGAAAACGAACCGCAAAGATGCAAAGGTTGCCGCGACAAAAAGAAGTCCGAACGCAAGTCCACAAGAACGATGTTTACAGCTTCCTGCGCCAACTGCGGAAAGGAATGCAAAGTACCTTTCGAGCCAAGAGGCGACAGACCGGTATATTGCAGCGACTGTTTTTCTAAAAGATAATTTTACAAAAACACGCAACGAAAAAGAAAAGAGCTAAATTAGCTCTTCTTTTTTTGCCCATTTTTGAGAACGCAAGAAAAAGATAAATCAACAAAACACAAAAGCCCCTTTCACAGGGGCTTTTTTTGCTACATGTTTTTAGTTTTTATGTGTAAGTTAAGGTTAGTTGGGCGCAGGGTTGCCGTTATCGTCGTAGTGCCACTCGCCCGACCATAGACGGGACGGTTATCACAATTCCAAGAATTGTTCCAGCCGCATGGCTTTGAAGTTAGCAAAAATATAATGCTTGTGCAACCGTAAAGGTAATTTGCCCTGCTTGTTAATCTTGTAAGAATAATCGTATTTGCAAGGTCTTTATAGCAAGGCGCTGAGCGGCTCACAAAAAGGGAGCTGTTCGTTTGGTTCCCCTTTAAAATCGCAGCAGTTTTTCAGCCGCCTAAATCTTTTGCGCTGTCAATGAATTCATATAGTCGGCAAATATTTTCATAATATCGCCGTCGGAATGCTTTTTTGCCAGCTCATGATAATACATGGGCTTGCCGATAATAATTTTTTTGGGCTTGCGGTTATAATACATTGTAAAAATCGGTAAATCAACTCCGTGTTTATTGAAATAAAGCTGCGATAATTTCAAAAAGCCCGGGCGCAGTTCCTCAATAACTTCTTTATATCCGTCGTCGGAGTTTTCGGGGAATATAAAGACGGGAACGTCGTTTTCAAGACATTTGATTGAGTTTTTAAAGGTGCTGAAAGCCCGCAAATCGTAGTAAACGGGAATTACGCCGACGGCGTTATACGCCAAAGGGGCAAAAAAAGCAAGCAGCGTTGCCAAGATAAACGATTTGATTTTGCCGTATTTGAGTTTTTGGCGGTAAAAAACATGATAGGAATATCTCCAACGGCTGCGGTATCCTTCCGTCATCTGATGGGCTGCCCAAGGCATAAGCTTTCCCGCCATATAGAGGGAATAATTTACCGGTCCACCCGTGCTGTTGTGGTTGCCTATAAAAATGCACCGCAAAGGCAAATCTGTGCTGTTTAGGTTAACCATTCTAGGCTTGCCTTTGACAAGCGCAACGATTTTTAGCAATAATTTATCTATAAATCTGAGTTTCTTTTTAACTTTGAATTCTTTTGCCATCTATCCTGATGCGATATTTAATTACGGTTTGAAAAAGCTTTGCAATATCTGCCATTTTTAAATATCAGTTTTTAATTTTAGTTATTTTGGAATTAACGGCAGCCGCCGCAGATACAATTGGCGCAAAGGTTTGCGAGACATGCGTCGCCGCAGCAGCTTCCCGTGCAGGTGCCGTTGTCGTAAACGCTGCCCGTGGGGGCGCCTTGGCTCGCGGGGCGGGTGGTAGTGCGCAGTTGGTCGGGCGAAACGGAGTTGCTCGCCAAATAGCGCGTAAGTCTGTCAAGCGCTTCGGTGTATTTTGAGTTGCGCGGTTCAAGGGAAACTGCGTATTCAAGCTGTTTTTTTGCTTCCAAATACCAGCTTTTTTTGAAAAAAATCGTAGACTGCACATAATGCCACTCGGCATCGCGGTTGCTTAAACCGTCAATAATTTCTTGCGCTTCGTCGCATTTGCCCTCGCGTATTAACGCTTTCGCGCGTTCGTATGGGTCGTAGTTGTCCTTGCCGCGCCTGTCAATTAAGTTAAGCGCGTCTTTATAAGCATGTTCCGCCGCCTGCAACTTTTCGCTGGCTTCCTGCCCCTGTTCGCCTACGGAAAAACGTTTTTCGCGCAGTTCGTCGCGCAGGCGCCTGTAAGCGATGTCAAGCTCCTCTCTGCTCGCATCGCCCGATAGCCCGAATATTTCAAAAGGATTGTTGCCGTCGTAATACATTATTTTTCTCCTTTTTCCTCTTTTTGACCCAGTAAACTCTTTGTTTTGTCCCTTATTTGGCTGTAAAGCACGTTGTTTAGCAGGCAGGCGTATTTGGTGAGGTTTAAGTCGTTATAGCTTTCGGCAATTCTGTTAAGCGTAGTAAAAAACAAAAAGTTAAGTTCGTCCTTATGCTTTGCCATAAAGCTTTGACTGTCTTTTTCCTGCCCGAAATAGCTTACAAGCGGATTATAATTTTTTCTTTTGATGTCTTTTTCTATGTCGTCAAGCGCGTCAATAAGATACACCCATTTACCCAAATTGTATGCAAGCGTTTCAAGTTTCTCGTTTTTTTGCCCCGCCGCTATGGTAACAATTTTTTGTGTCAGCTTAGCGAAATTATCGCAGACCTTGTCTAAATTTTGCTGCCCCGCTTTTTCTTCCGCCCGCAGCTGCCCGTAAAGCAAGGCGATTACGCTTTCCATTTCGCTTTCGTCTGTCTTAGCTTTATTATAGGCTTTTTTTAAACTTCTTAAAAGCGCTTTTTTAGCGGGGCTTTTTTCGTCCAGCGTATCGTCAAGCAAATTATAATAAGCCAAAAGCACGTTTGCCGAAGCCAGCCTGTCGGTAAGCTCGCCTATTTTTAACAAAGAACGTTTTTTAAAAGGGCTGCTAAGACATTTGCCGTAAAAAATTTCAACGTCTTTTTGCAAAAAGGAATGCAGCAGCACGTTTAAAAAATTAATGTCGTAGTTGACAAAATTGCGGGGATAATTTCCGTAAAGCTTTTTTGTGGAAAGGCAAAGCCCGCACATAAAAGTTTGGTAAAGCCCAATTTCCTTTGCTTCCAGCTTGCTTTTGTCAATGGCAATGTAACCGAACATTTATCTTTTCCGCTCAATAAAGCCGACTTTTTTGTAAACTTTTGACAAGGTTTTGCGCGCGGCGGCTTCCGCCCTGTTTGCGCCTGCCGTCAAAATAAGGTCAAGCGCGCCCTTGTCTTTCAAAATCTCTTCCCGCTTTTTTTGAATGGGAATAAGTGTATCTATAACGCTTTGGGCGACTTTTTCCTTGAAATTGGCGTAGCTTTTGCCCTCGAACTCTTTTTCGGCGGCTTTAACGGTTTTTCCGCAAAAGAGAGAATATATCGTCAAAAGGTTTGTGATGCCCTTTTTTTCGGGGGCAGCCTTAATTTCGCTGTCCGAGTCTGTTACGGCTCTTTTAAACTTGCGCATAATTGCGCTTTCGTCGTCCGTTAAATATATCGCGGCGTTTTCGTTGGCGTCGCTTTTGCTCATCTTTTTGGAAGGGTCGGCAAGGGACAGTATTTTTCCCCCCACTTTGGGGATATATGCCTGTGGAACTGTAAAGGTGGGGGAATAGCGCGCGTTAAAACGCTCCGCCAAATTGCGCGCCAGCTCCAAATGCTGCTTTTGGTCTTGCCCGATGGGAACAAGGGACGCGTTGTAAAGCAAGATATCGCTCGCCATCAAAACGGGGTAGTCAAATAGCCCTACGTTGACGTTTTCGGGGTGCGCGCGCGATTTGTCTTTAAACTGCGTCATTCTGCTTGCCTCGCCCATATAGGTAAGGCAGTTTAGTATCCATGTAAGTTCGGCGTGGGCGGAAACGTGAGATTGGACAAATATAACGCTTTTGTCAGGGTTTAATCCGCAGGCAAGATACAAAGCCAAAAGCTCGTAACTTTTCGCCCTCAAATCGGCGGGAACATAGGGCACGGTAATAGAATGCATATCAACTATGCAATAAATACAGTCGTAGTCCTCTTGCAACGCCGACATATTTTTTAGCGCGCCCAAATAGTTGCCCAAAGTAAGCTTGCCCGTAGGCTGAATTCCGCTGAATATGGTTTTTTTAATTTCTTCCATAATTTTTTTGACCTTTTTATAAATATAGGCTTAAAAAAGCGCCGTTTTAGTAATAGTATTTAATAAATATATCATATTCAAACTATCTTGACAAGACAAACGCGCATACAAACGAGTGCCGAATAATTAAAAAGGATTGCCAAAAAAGAAAAATCCGCCCAAAGCGCAAAATTCGGGCGGATAAAAAGATATCCGTTTTTAGGCGGGTCTTTGCCGCCCAAAGCCTTTTGCTTTAAAAGGCTTAAATATATTTCCTTACAAAGTGGGGAAGATTTTCGCTTTCGCAGTTGACGGTAAGCACAAAATTAACTTTAAAGGTTTTTGAAATGTGGTCAAGGTTTTCAAATAAGCTTGAAAGTTCGTTAAGTTCGCGCTTTGTAATTTTTTCCGCGTTGTCTATAAAAAGCGTTTCTATGTCGTAGTTGCCCGCAACCATGCCTTTTATAAAGGCGGTAAGCTGTTCAAGCGCCGAAATGTTATATTCTTCCGCGCTGACAAGCTTGACCGCGTGGTCTAAGTCGTGCATTCTTCCCTTTCCTTTGTCAATGTAAACTACAACTCCCTTGGCAGTCAAAGCCGCTGCGTTGGCGTTTTGCACAAGCTTTGCCGTTTTGCCGCTCCCCTGACCGCCGTAAATAACTGTTACCATTAAACCGTCCGCCTCCTTTTGGTTATATTATAGCGCGCTCCGCCAAAAATACAACCCCTAATTTTTTATCAATCCAGGCTTTGAAGCTTTGCCGTTTGGTCGGCAAGCGTTAAAGCCGTTATCATATTATCAATATTGCCGTCTAAATATTCCGACAAAGAATACACCGTGTAGCCTATTCTGTGGTCGGTAACGCGCCCCTGCGGGTAATTATATGTTCGTATGCGCTCGCTTCTGTCGCCGCTGCCCACCTGCATGCGTCTGCGCGAGGCGTATTCTTGGTCCGCCTGAGTTTGATACAAATCATAAAGCTTGCTTTTGAGCATGCGCATAGCCTTTTCTTTGTTTTTACCCTGACTGCGCTCCTCTTGGCAGGCGACGATTATGCCCGAAGGAATATGCGTGATTCTTATGGCGCTTTCCGTCTTATTGACGTGCTGACCGCCGGCGCCGCTGCTACGGTAGGTGTCGTATTTCAAGTCTTTTTCATCTATATTTATTTCAACGTCCTCAGCTTCGGGAAGCACAGCTACGGTAATTGTGGAGGTATGAACCCTGCCCTGGCTTTCCGTTTCGGGCACGCGCTGAACCCTGTGCACGCCGCTTTCATATTTAAACTTGGCGTAAGCGTTATTGCCTTTTACTATAAAGCTCGCTTCTTTAAGCCCCCCGATTTCCGTGGCGTTTACGTCTATCTCCTCAATTTTGAGCCTGTTTTTTTCGGCATACATATAATACATGCGCCGCACTTCCTCGGCAAAAAGCGCCGACTCCTCGCCGCCCGCGCCCGCGCGTATTTCTATGATGACGTTTTTGCTGTCGTCGGGGTCAACGGGGAGAAGCGCCACTTTTAGCGCGTGCTCCTGCTCCTCTTTTTGCGCCTTCAAGCTTTCAATTTCGGCGTGCAACAGCTCCGCCATTTCGGCGTCTTTTTCTTTTTCTTTTAAAGCTGTGGCGTCGTTAAGCTGTTCTTCAATTTTGCGGTAGCTTACATAAGCTTCCGCAACCTCTTCCAAAGCGGAACGCTCTTTGACAAGCTTAGTCCATTCGGTATTGTTTGCAATTATTGCGGGGTCGGATATTTTATCCGTCAACGCGTCGTATTTTTCTTTTATTGACTGTAATTTTTCAAACATAATTAACCCTTCCGTTATTTTATTTTTGCCTTAATCTAAAATAAAATAAGAAAGCTACCTTTTTTTAAGCGATGCCACCACCACGCGCGAATGCCCTTGGTAATCCTTTTTAACCTGCGCTATTTCAAAGTTTTCTTCAAGCAGCGCGCAGACTTCTTTTTTCTGGTCGTAGCCTATTTCGAGAATTAAAACGCCTTTTTCGTAAAGGTGTCTGGGCGATTCCCCCGCGATAATTTTATAAAACTTTAGGCCGTCCTCTCCGCCGTCAAGGGCGAGCTTAGGCTCGTAATTTTTTACTTTGCTTTCAAGGGTATCAATGACTTTTGTCGCGATATAGGGCGGGTTGCAGACAATAAAGTCAAATTTGCTTGTAAAGCTTTTGAACATATCGCTTTTTATTATATTTAGTTCCGCCTTGTTTAACAGGGCGTTTTTTTGCGTAAGTTTAAGCGCTTTTTGGCTTATATCGGCGCAGGTAACATAGTGCTTTGTCTTTTTCGCCGCCGTTATGCCTATGCAGCCGCAGCCGCAGCAAAGGTCTAAAATCTTCTTTTTGGGAGAGGAATTTTCGCCCGCGCGGCGCAGCAGCTCCTCGCAGACAAGCTCCGTTTCCATGCGGGGGATAAGCACGCCCTCGTTGACGTAAAAGGGCAACCCGCAAAACTCGGTATTGCCTAAAACGTATTGCAAAGGCTTGCCCGAAGCGCACTCTTTAAGCATTTTTTCAATTTTTGCCGTAAAGCCGAAAGGTATCGCAAGGTCGGCTTTAAGCTCGCTTCTTTTTACGTTTAGCACCGCGCAAAGAATCCAGTCTAAGTCGCTGCTTTCTATCGTTTTATATTGGAGCAGCGGTTTAACCTGCTCTTTAAACTCTTTTAAAGTAACGGAGGGCGGAAAGTGTTTTTCCTCCGCGCCTGCGCTTTGGTCCAAAAGCTCTACCTCCTTATGGGCGGCGATAGCCACCTCAATCATTTGGGCGCTTGGCTCCCTTGTGGTGATTTTCTGCATTTGTTTGCCCAGCCATTTAAGAGGACGCCACAAAAAGAAGTTGCTGCGTGCAAAGAGCATTAAAAGCTCGTAGCAAATAGCGGCGACAAAGGGAAGCAGCGCAATTTTTATAAGAGCGCGCACCCACCAAAAGTCAAAAAAGGCGTTAAAGTTGACCGCCCGCGCAAAAAGCCCGAAAAGCATTGATACTATGACGCTTAAAATTATCACAAACACCACAAAGCTTGTGCCGCACCTGTCGTGGTGCTTACTGCAAGAGGATACGTTTTCTACCGTTAGCTCCATGCCCTTTTCGTAGCAGGCAATGGTTTTGTGTTCCGCGCCGTGATACATAAAGGTGCGTTTGATATCGGGCACAAAAGAAACCAAAAAGAAATAACCTACGATGACGACGGTTTTTATGATTCCTTCCGTCAAAAGCACAAGCATGTCGTCTTTTATGTTAAAAAGCTGAGTTATGCCTACGGGCAAAAAGACAAACAGCCCCACCGCAAGGGCAAGCCCCAAAAGGGTGGAGACAAAAGAAATTGCGCCCATTCCAAGGCTTTGCTTACTTTCCACTTCTTCCGCCGCAACTTCCGCCGATTTAACGGTAATTTTCATTCCCTCCGCCATAGAGGCGACTAAATTAACTATGCCCCTTACAAAAGGAATGGAGCTAGCCTTTGAGCGGGGCGGCAGCCTTTTGCTTTCAATTCTTATATTTCCGTTTTCGTCGCGAACCGCGATGGCTTGCGAGGTGCGGCTTTTCATCATTACGCCTTCAAGCACCGCCTGCCCTGCGATTTGCGCGCATTGTTCTTTTTTCAAAATGATTTTACCTCTTGCGATTTATTATACACATAAAACGCCTTTTTGACAATTTTACTGCGTATAATTTTTACGCCTTTATGCCTTAATTTATATGCGCCCTTTTATTAAGTTTTCCCGTTAGGTTTTTTTATATAAACTTTTAAAGCCCTTTATGGCGACAAAAAAATAAACCTCAAAGGCGGTTTTTCTTGTTGTATAATAAGCCGTTTTATATTTTGTTTTTTTAAAATGTAAGCTTTGCAAAAAATCTTATTTGAATTGCCGCTGAAATTACAAGTTGTTTAATAAGCTGTTGCCGCCCACTTATGTTTTGTGCTTTAAAACATAGCCAATTAACATTAAATCTAATAGACTAAACGGTAAGCTCTTGAAAAGATAAAAGCGTGCGGGTTCTTGCCCCCCCGTGTGTTGGTAAGAAATAAGTTATCAAGCTTTTTGTCAGAAAATACTCAGGGTAGACCTAAAAAACCCCAACAGGTTTTGATGACAATTTAAAAAAACAAAAAACTGTCCCGTAACCAAGCTGTTAGGTTAAGTCGGGCGTTTTCACGACGCCCATTCTAGTTTCATAAAATAATCAGTTTCCGCGTAAGTTTGCGGTAAAACGCATAACCTTTCCTGTCAAATTAGACAATGTTTAATTCAAACGTCTTATGGGTTTTTCCGCGGCTTCCTTAAAAACGCGGATATACGGTGATATTAAAAAAGGAACAGAAAAAATCTGTTCCTTCGGCTTTAAAAATAGTTAAATTAAATGCCGTATCTCTTTTTAAATTTGTCAACTCTTCCGCCGCTGTCAACAAGCTTTTGCTTGCCTGTAAAATAGGGGTGGCATTTGTTGCAAATATCTACTCTTAGCGCGTCGCCTTTTTTTGTCGTTCCCGTAACGAAAGTTTCGCCGCAAGCGCAGGTAACGGTTATTTCGTGATAGTCGGGATGTATTTTCTCTTTCATTTTATCACTTCCTTTAAGAATTTAGCCTATCAATTGTAAATCAAAGGGGCCAAGTTGTCAACTGTTTACAAACAATACTTTTCAATGGTTTTAGCCACGCCCAACTCTTTGCTGCTTTGGCAAACCTCGTCTGCTGCCTCTTTAACTTCGCTCATCGCGTTGCCTACGGCTACGCCGTGCCCGGCGTAAGCAATCATGCTGATATCGTTTGTGCTGTCGCCAAAGCACATTACGCTTTCGCGCGGCACGTTATACATGTCTGCTACCTTTTTGACGCTTTGACCTTTTGTCGCCAAAAGAGAAGTAAATTCAAGATAGGTTGCGGAAGAGCGTGTTACCGAAAGCCTGTCACCGTAAAGCAGAGAATATTCTATTTCCATTCTTTTTGCGTCTTCGGGCGTTAAAGTGCAAAGTATTTTACTGCATTCTTTGCCCAAATCCCTTGGCAGCGCCGCAAGGTCTGGAAAAATCTCGTAACCTATATTATTTACTTTGCAATATAAGTCTGTAAAGGGATAAACGCGCGCAAGGTAAAGCACGTCGTCGCAATAGACGTTTACGGCAATGTTGCGCTTTTGCAAATGCGCTAAAAGTTCCGTTGCCGTGTCCCTTTCAACGGGCGAATGAAAAAGCGTTTTACGCGTTTTAAGGTCAATGATTTTTGCGCCCTGATAGGTAATTAAAGGCGCGTTTATAGGAATATCGCCTATATTTGACAAGATGCCGGGCGTCATTCTTCCAGTAGCTATGGTAAAAAGCCCGCCCCTTTTGATGTATTCTTTAATGACTCCAACCGTGTAGCCGTCAACTTTGGTAGGCAGAGGCACTAAGGTATCGTCAAAGTCGCTTACAATAAGTTTGTATTTTAAGTCTTTCATTTTTTAGCCCTTTATCCATTGAAGTATTTGTAAACGTTTTGCGCGGTAACTTGATTCATTCCTTTAACTTGCGCCAATTCCTCTTCCGTCGCCTGACTTATGCGCTCAATATTGTTGAAGTGACGGACTAGCTCTATTTGTCGTTTTTTACCCACTCCCTTGATTTCGTTAAGGAGGGATTTTAAGGCGTTTTTATTGTGCAGCTGCCTGAAATAGCTTACGGCGTATCGGTGCGCCTCATCCCTTATAGCGGTGAGCAGTTTAAGGGCGTAGCTGTTTTTTGCAAGCTTAACCTCGTTGCCGTCAAGAGTATAAACTATTTCTTCCCTTTTGGCTAATGAAATCAATGGTATATCGACCACGCCTTTTGAGTTAAAAGCCTTTTGCGCCGAGGAAAGCTGACCTTTTCCTCCGTCTACCACAATCAAGTCGGGCTTAGCGCCGAAGTGTTCGTCTTTGTCCAAAAGGCGTTGAAGCCTCCGCGAAAGCACCTCTTCCATGCTCGCAAAGTCGTCTGCCCCCTCAACTGTTTTGATTTTAAAGCGGCGGTATTGTTTTTTGTCGGGCAGCCCGTTTGTAAACACCACCTGACTTGCCACCTTGTCAACGCCGCTGATGTTGCTGATATCATAACACTCCATTCTTATGGGCAGCCGCGGAAGGTTGAAAGCTTCTTTAAGCATTTCCACCGCGCCCATAGTCATCATATATTTGCGCTGCTCTTCGTCCCTGCTTTTGAGCAAAAAGTCCTTGGCGTTGTCGTAAGACATATCGGTAAGTTTTTTGATTTCGCCGCGCATAGGCTTACTGAAACGGCAGCTTACCCCCGTAAGTTCTTCAACGTAGAGGGAAAGCGCCTCGCGGTCTTCTATTTCGCAGTTGACAAGCACCTTCTTTTGCGGCAAAAAATCCTCGTAAAAGGTGGCGATAAAGCTTGAAAGCGTTTGCGGTTCGTCAAGACCGCCGTCGTTTACGGTGTAATTTTTTGAAGACAGCACTTTGCCCTGCCGCACGGCAAGAAAGTTGCAGGCGGCGTTTTTGCCGTCGCTTGTAATTGTAAATACGTCGTAGTCAACGTTTTTAGGCAGTACCGCAACGCCTACGCCCTCAAAGGCGGAAAGGGAAAGCAGCATATCCTTGTATTCCTGCGCCCTTTCAAAAAGTTCTCCCTCAGAGGCTTTAAGCATTTTTGACGTTAAAATCTCCCTTGCCTCAAAGGTACTCCCCCCCAAAAGCTTTAAAACTTTTTGCACAATGTGCGCGTATTGCGCTTTGTCAATTTTTTTGACGCAGGGCGCGGGGCAGGTGCCTATGTGATACGCCAGACATGGTTTGACGTTTTTCTTTGAAAAATCGTGAGTGCAGCTTATTAAAGGGTAGCACTCGCCTATCGCCTCAATAAGCCTGCGGCAGCTGTGCACATAGGGACCGAAATATTTGTAGCCGTCTTTAACCACTTTCCGGCAGGCAAGCACGCGGGGAAATTCTTCTTTTACCGACACTTTTATATAACCGTATTGCTTGTCGTCTTTAAGCATTATGTTGTAGGGGGGCTTGTGTTTTTTAATTAAAGTGTTTTCAAGGGAAAAGGCATCTTTTTCGTTTAGCGTTACGATATATTCTATATTCTGTATGCGTTTAACAAGCGCCTTAACTTTGGCGTTGGTAACGGAGGGCATAAAATACTGCTTGACTCTGCTACGCAGATTTTTTGCCTTGCCTACATAAAGTATGTTGTCCTCTCCGTCGCGGTAAATGTAAACGCCCGACGAAAGGGGCACGTCTTTAAGTTTTTGCGCAGTGTCCATATAAAAAAATTGTAACATAAAAAACTATGTTTAGCTATAAAATTAACGGTAAGGAGCACCTTGCGGAATAAACCGTTTTAAAATATTTTTTCAACAGCCCGTATGAGGGCGCTATTTTTGTTTATTACCCGCCGCGTTTACAGCAAAAAAGACTGCTCTTTCTAAATTGATAACAAAAAAGCATGTGTAAAAAGTTTATAAAGGGATACAAAGGGTTTAAAATAGCTTATCTCGCTTCGCGCCGATTTTTTCTTTTTGCGTTCAGGTCAGGAAGTTTCCGCCCTTTCTTGCGCGACTGCGTTATGCGCCTTTATTTCCTGCTCCCATACTTCCTGCTCTTTTACGTTCTGCTCTTTGTTATCGCGCAAAGAAACGTAGCGCACAAGCCCGTTAAGCGCCTCGTTTAATACCTGCTGCTGCTTTACCGTCCTTACCCTGTTAAGTTTTTCTTTGCTTAATAATTCCGCTAAACGCGCCGCCGTTTGCTCGTTTACGCCTTTGGATTTTAAATAGCGTATTTTTTTCATGACGTCGGCAAAGTTTTCTTTGCAGCACTGCGTTTGCGGCTCAATCAAATCGTAACCAAAAGGATGGTAGTTGCCGAACATCAAGTCCATATTTGACACTAAATTGTCAAAGGCTTTGTTTGCCTTTTTTTCCTTAAAACGGTTACCCGCAAGCACGCCCTGCGCGCAAAAACAAAAGATAAAGCCCACCGTTACGCCGCCATAAATTACATAAGAAGTTGTGTCGGGATAAAAACGCGCTTCCAAAAAAGCAAGCAAAAGACAAAAAAACGAAGCTGCCGCGGGAAGCAAAAGAAAATATATCCTTTTGGGGCGGGGCAAAAACTTAAAGACCTCCCCCGCGCGCTTTGTGGGGCAGCGCAAAAACAACTGCCATTGAAACTGATAGGGCAGCGGCAAAGTCAAGGCAAAGCCCGTAAGCTCTTCTTCTTTAAGCGACAAAGCGGCGCTTGCCTTTGCGAATTTCTTTCTGTCTTTTTTGTAAAAGTCTGCAAAGGAGTTAAAAAGATAAAACAAGGCGATTAAGAATACCGCCCCGAAAAAAAAGTACCAGCAAAAGTCCCTTATTAAGTCATAAGCAGCTCTAAGCATAAATTACCTCCCTATTTAAAAGGTAATTTAATTGTTGACAAAATTAAAAAGGACTATTCGCAATAAAACAGACTTTCGCTTTTTATAATTGCGGCGGCCAATGACTTTTACCAGCGGTTTTTTGCGTGTTCGCAAAACCCCCACATATTTTCAATTAAAATCTTTTCGCCGCTTTTTGTCTTTACAAAACCGTTATACCGCCCGAATACCTGGTGGCAGCGGTTGTGGATTACCACAAAGTTTTTTTGCGTAAAATTGTCATATGCGGGCGTTAAGGTAAGCTCTAAAAAACCGTTTTCCTCTTTAAAGGTCCATTTGCCCATATAGTCCTTTTGGTGAACTATCTCAACGCTGCCCAACTTTTGATGCTTGCCCTTCACAAAGAGCATATTTTCGTCCGTTTCGCCTCTGTAACAGCTTCCGCTTCCCAAGTTAAAGCCAACGCGCCCAATTTCCGTTTCGCCTTCCGCCATGCCCCAAAGCCAACTGTGTCTATACGGCCAAACGCCCCGCCCGCTGTCTAAAAGCGCCGCAGTTTGCCCGTCAAGGGCGTAAGTTTTGCCCTCAACGCGTATAAAGCCGCCTAAAATATCAAAAAACCTTTTATAGTTATAATAAAACATTTTTCTTTTAAAAGGCGTGCAGTAACAAACGGCGTCGCCGCGGTTGCTTAACGTAAGCTCAACTTCAAACGCGGGGTTAGAGGAGCTAAAACGCAGCGTCCTTTGTTCTTCGCCGTTTTCAAAACTTAGCGAAAGCTTTTTGTCGATGTAAGACAAGTTATAAGGCTTGCCCCCCGTAAAGGGTAAATCAAACTTGCCGCGCGGAAAAAAACGCGTTGTGCCGCAGGAGATACGTTTGCCGCTTTCTAAGTCGATAAGCGTCGCGGAAACGTCGGCTGCATAAGTCGCGTGCCCGTATGTCAGTTGCAGCGTAAAGCGCGGACTTTGAACTTGGTAAAACTCCCATTCCTTAATTCTGCCTTTATTAACAATTTTTTCTTTGTTGTAGCGGAAAATATCGCTTTGAGCATATGAAGGAAGGGTAAGAGCGCCCTTTTCGTCAAGCAAATCAATTTCCATTTTGCATTGAATCTGCGCCGTCGGCGGTTTTTGTCCCTTTTGCTTAGTCAATTTCAATCACCTCGTCGTTCATTACCGATACTATGTAACTTTTCACATTTTTACCCAAAATCCTTTTTGCCGCCTCTTTGTAAGCTTTCATTTGCAAAGAATAATGCTTTTTAATTAAATGCGGCGCAAGAGTATATTTAAAGTCAATTATTACGGCGGTTTCGTCTTTTACGCAAAGCATATCAATTACGCCTTGCAAAACCGTTTCAACGCCGCTTGCGCCCTCAACAAGGCTGTCAAAGGGGAGTTTTACCATAAAGGGTATTTCGTGGTAAAGCTTGCCGCCCCTTGTAATTTCTAAAAGCTTGGCGTTGGAAAGGCAGTTTTCTATTTTTGTAAGGTCAAGGGCGTCGGCGTTTTGGCGCGGTATTTCGCCGCTTTGCATAAGCTGTTCAACGGTATTTTCAACTTGCCGCCGCGAAGCTTTTAAACTCAATTTTTCAAAAACTTTGTGATACGCCGTGCCCAAAGGCGCCGCCTCAACGGGTTCTTTAAACAGCTCTTTTATCTCAATTTCTTTGCCGCTTGTTTCTTCCTCGGCATTTTCCTCTTCACCCCTCCCTTTTAAAACCTCTTCTCTAAGCCCGCTTGCGGTAACTTTTAAAGGGGTTTCCTGTTCTTTTGCAAATGGATAAACAAATTTCAGGTTTTCTTCAAGCTCTTCGCCCCTAGCGTCTTGCGGAGGCAAAGTAGGCGCGTAGTCTTTTTCTTTTTTTATCTCCAAAGGCGTTATGCCCCGCCCCAAACCGTCCGTCATGGCAATCCACTGCGAAATGCTGCGCGCCTGATTGGGCGGCGGGGTTTTTTGCCCGCCGGGCACAAGCAGCGTAAGGGAATTTATTGCCCGCGTGGTCAAAACGTATAAAAGGCGCAGTTCCTCTTCCGCCTGCTTTTTTTTGTTTGCGGCTTTTTGAGCTATAACGCTCAGGCTTTCCTCTTTTTCCATATTGTCAAAATCGTAATAATCCAGCGCCAAGCCCAGCTCTTTGTTAAAATGCACCTTGTTTTTGTCCGTCTTAAAATTGGCGCCCAGCCCCGCCGAAATGACAATTGGAAATTCCAGCCCCTTGCTTTTGTGTATCGTCGTAAGGAAAACGCCCTCTTTTTGTTCCGCGCCTCCGCTTTTCGCAGCCAAAGCGCGCCCGTCAAAATACTGCAAAAACTTGCTTATGCTTTGGGCGTGCGGCTTATCCTTTAATTCTTCTAAAAAAGCGCTTAGCCGCGAAAGGCGCAGCCCGCCGTTGGGCATGCTCAAAACATATAATTCGTAATTTTTTTGCTCAATCAAAAGGGAAAGCAGGGCGTCCACCGTAAAAAACATTGACAGCGCGCGGAATTTTTCAATAAAGCTAAGCGTTTGTTGTATTTTTACATAATACTTGCCGCACCCTTGCGCCAAATAGTCGGTAAAGCGCTGCCGCCAGCAGCTGCTAAAATCAACGGCTATTTCCGCAAGCTCCTCTGCGGAAAAATTAAACAGCGGCGAAAGGCATGCGCCGCAAAAATATATGTCGCAATAGGGGTTGTCAAGCACGCGCAAAAAGTTTATGAGATCGGCGATTTCTTTGCTTGAATACTCGTCTTGAAATGACGCCGTAACGGGGATATTGTTTGCCAAAAGCAGACGGTAAATGGAACGCGCGCCCTCTTTCATGTCGCGGCTTAAAATTGTAATGTCGGAATAGTTTACGGCGCGCCTGACGGTTTTTCCCTCTTCTTCAAACTCTTTAACCGTCCCCACAAGTTCTTTAACGCATTGCACTGCGGCAAAAGCTTCCTCGCGCCCCGCGCTTTCGCTTTCGTCTTGTTCCTCGCCCTCCTCTTCGCTTTGAAAAAATAGATTTGCCTCTTTTTCTATATCATAAAAGCCTTTAACCTCTTTTTCCTCTTTCAATTTGTCGTAGCTGAACACCTTAACGGGGTGGTCGGCGGAAAAAAGCAGTTTTTTGCTTTCCAAAGGGGGCGTTTGCGCGTAGTCAACCTGCCCGAAATTGCCGCTCATGCAGTAATTGAACAGGCTGTTGACGCACTTTAAAATTCTGTCGTCGGAACGGAAGTTTTGGCTAAGCTCAATTACCTCGCCTAAGCCCTTGTTTTTGTAATCGTTTTGACGGCGGACAAATATAGAGGGGTCGCATTGCCTGAAACCGTATATGCTTTGCTTTACGTCGCCCACGCAAAACAATTGGCAGCGCGGTTTTATTCCGCCCTCCGCCGCCGCGCAGTTTGCCTCTTTTTCGTCATTTAATTCGGCATTTGTTCCGCTTTCATTATTTTGCGCTTGCGCGCTCTGGTCATTTTTTCTCTCTTTCGCCGCGTTTTCGTCCTTTACACTGGGATTACCGTCGCATTCCGCGGCTGATTGCCCTCGGGCGTTTTCTGTGTTTTCGCGAAGTTCCTGCCCGCTTTCGCCCGTCAACCCATAATTTGCGGCTTTGCCGTCCGCGCCGCAACTGTCTTGCCCGCCATCTTCCCCCTCGCCGCAAAGTTTTTTAATTATTTCTTCCTGCACGCCGTTGACGTCTTGATACTCGTCCACAAACAACGCCTTGTAGCGCCCCCGTATTTCCGCCGCCGCTTCCGCGTTTTCCAAAACTTTTAAGGTTAAATGTTCAAGGTCGGAAAAATCCAGCAGCCCCCGCTCCTTCTTATATTCGTAGTAACGCTTGGAAAAATCGTCAAGCAGTTCTTTTAAAACGTCAAGCAGCGGCAAGCCGCTTTGCGCCTTTTTAATAAGTTCGTCCAAATCGCTTAATTTTTTCCAGTCGTTGCGGCAAGCCCTCGCGCTTTCCAAAAGGTCTTTGCATTGCCAAATAAATTGTTCAAAGCCGCCCTCGTCAACCTTAAAAGAGGCGTCGTATTTTTTTAATGACTGCGTAAAAGCCTCAATTTTTTCCTCCTCGGCAAGATTTTTCATTTTTACCTTAAAGGGCGCGCTTTTAGAAACTTTAAAACAGGAGGAAAAGTAAGAAAGGAAATCCGCAAGGGCATTCGCGCCCGTTTCAAACGCTTTATAGGAAGCTTTTTCAATTTCGTCCGCAAAGTAATTCATTTGCTCTGTATACTGCCCGTCAAGATAAGCTATATAGCCGCTTCCCTCTTCAAATGAATAATTTTTTCTGCTTTCTTTATACCATTGATCAAAATGGGGGAGACAGCACGAAAACTCGTAAAGCCGCCTTAGCTCCTCCCTTAAATTCCCGTCCCCCCGCCGCGAATTGATGACGCGGTAAAGTTTTATGTAATTTTCGTCGTTCTTTTTGCCCCAATCGGTAAAGACGTCGGTCATAACTTTGTCGGCGTAGGCAAGCTGCGCGCTGCCGTCAGCTATGGAAAAAGACGGGTCAACGTCGGCGACGTAAAAATAATTTCTCAGTATATCGGCGCAAAAACTGTGTATGGTGGAAATGGCGGCGCTTTCAACCAGTTCGCACTGCTTTTTGAAATAGTCGTCTTTTCCCCTTTTTGACAGCGCCGCAACAAGCCGCTGCTTCATTTCCGAAGCGGCGAAAGCGGTAAAAGTCACAACGGCAATTTCCGACACCGAAAGCGTCTTTTCTTCAATTAAAGAAACTATGCGCTCAATCATAACGGTGGTTTTGCCCGTGCCCGCCGAAGCCGACACCAAAAGGTTTTTGCCGCGGCTGTTTATGACGCTTTGCTGCTGCAAAGTAAAGCGTGTTTCGCGCGCGTTATTATCGTTTTTCATAATCGTTTACCGTATCCAAAATATCCTGCGCCGTAACTTTTTTGCTTAGCGCGCGGGAAATTTCCCCCCGCACGTCCTTTTCTTTGCAAATGTCGCCGAAAGGACAGAAAGTGCAGGCGTCGCCCATGCCCCCCTCGTTTAGGGGTGAGGCTTTGATATAGCCTTTTTCCATAAGCTCTCCGCTTTTCCATAAGCTTAAAAGGGCGTAACGGATTTCGCCTTCAAGCTCTTCTTTGCTTAAAACGTCCCCTTTGAGCGCGCCCCCTTTATCTTTGCTTACTTTAATGATTTGACTTTTGCCGTAAGTAATGAAGTTTTTGTCAATTTTGCCCACGACTTTTTCATCGCTTAAAGTGCGCCCCTCGTAGTAACGGCGCTTTTTGTCCTTTGAGAACTCGTCTTTTAGCGGCAGGTAATAAAACCCCGCGGGAATGAGCCCCGTAGCCCTTTTTACCGCTTCAAGGTAAAGCAAAAGCTGTAATTTTCTGCCGGCGTAAAGCTTGTTTTCGCCGAAGTCGGCGTTGCCGCTTTTGTAGTCAATGCAGTAAAAATAGCCGCCGCCTGCGTCAATTCTGTCAATTACGCCCGTAAGCTTATGCTGCCTGCCCTGCCTTTCAATGGCAAAAGGATAGTGCCCGCTGCCGAAACGCCACTCTGTCGCAAGGGGGGTAAAATCGCTTGAATCAAGCTGCTTTTTAATACTTTTTGCAAGGATAATACATTCTTCCTTTAAAAGGCGGATTGTGGTCTTTTGACTCTCATCCGTTGCGATGGACAAATAATAGTCCCTTTGCATTACCTCGTTAAAGCAATTTGCGATTAAGCTTTGCGCCTCTTTTTCGCTGTGGGATTTTTCCAGCCTTTTTACGTAAGCGTCAAGCACCTCGTGCAAAATCAAACCGAAAACGCGCGGGTCAAGCTGCGCCTTTTCCCTCTCTTTAAGTTCCAAGCCGTAGCGGAAAAAATGCTGCATGGGACAGTTGTAAAAACATTCCGTCTTGCTTATTGAGCTTTCCTCTTTTTTAAAAAACAGCTTTTTTCCGTTTTTTACATAACACTCGGAGGGCTTTAAAGAGTATTTTTCAATTTCGCCTTTATATTTTTCTTTAAGCAATGAATAGTCGTTTTGATATATAAGCATTTTATTTTCTACGCGGGAATTAAGCGTTACCGCTTTAAGCACCCCTCTTTTTTGCGTAAAAATCTCTTGCGCCGCAAATGTTTGCGGCGCTGCCGCGCCATTTTTGTATTTAAAAAGCTTTAACAGTTGAAGATAAAAGTCGGAAGGCAGGCTGCCCTTGTCCCCCGCGGTAAGCGAACAGGACACAAAAAGGCTTTTTGCGTCAAGCAGCAATTGATAAAGACTGAAACGCTCTCTTTTGTTTTGCATATAAACGCTGCCCGTAAGGTCAATGCCTATTTCTTTAAGTAACTGCAAGTTTTTGTCGGAAAGCAGTTTTACGTCCCTTTCAATAATGGGAAGCTCTCCCTGCGCCGCCCCCAAAAGGGCAAGCTTGTTTATTTGATGGTTGCGCGCTTTATCCATATTTGTAATGACTACGCAGTCGCGCGAAAGGGGAAGCACCGACACGCTTTTCGCCATAAAGCCGGCGCTGAGTATTTTAATAAAGTCCTCCAACTTAAAGACTTCCTTTGATAAAAGGGCGGCAAATTCTTCAAGCGTTTCCTTGACTTTTTTAACCGCCTGAGAAGTCAATTTTGCGTGCTTAAACATTCCTTTTGCAACGCATTCTTCGTATAGCTTTTGGGTTTTTTCTTCCAAAAAGCAGGTTTCAATCAAATTGTAAGCGGCGTCAAGGTAGTTTTCCCCCCTGTCAACGCTTTTGATTTCCCTTAAATCTATTACCGATTTAAGTTTTTGCCTTATGTTTTCGGCGGCGGCATAGTCAACGGTTTTGTCCTCCCTGCCCAGCTTAAAGGAGGAAAAATTATAAGAGGCGTTATATTTTAAACAGTAGTTTTCAAAGGCGAAAACTTCTTCGCCCCCTTCAAAATAATAATTTTTAACAAAGTTAAAGACATACTCGCGCTTGAAGTTATTTTTAAACATTATAAAATAGTCGAGCAAAAATTGCGCCAAAGGGTGGTCGGTCAGGCGGCTTTTTTCCCCCGTAAAATAGGGAATGCCGTATTGCGGAAAAATCCTGTTAAATGTGTTTAAGTATTTGTTCAAGTCAGAGGTAACGCAATGGTAGTCGCCGTATTTGCCCCCTTTTCTTATGTGGCGGCAAATGTCGTCTGCAAGGGCGCACACTTCCTGCTCTTTGTCGGCAAGGGCGTAAAAGCTTAACCGCCCTTTTTCCGTTTCCAGCGCTTCAAGCTTGTTGTACGTCCAAAGCCCCTCGCCTATTTGATAAGAAAAATCGTCGGGGTAAGAATAGTCCTTTTTTATGTCAACCTCTGCGCCCGACTGCTCTGCCGCCCATAAAAGCCCCTCGTAAACGTCTTCTAAATACAAATGTTTGTGAAAGGGCTTTTGCGAATAGGCAATGGCTGCGGTAACTTTTGCGCCGCGTTTTAACAAAGCGCAAATTATGCTGAGCTCTTGCTTGGTCATGCTTTCAAAGTCAAAAAAGTAATAGCAATTGTTGGGCACAAAAGGGTCTTTTTCAATTGCGCTAATAAGCAAATCAAGCTTGGCGGCGGAATCAACGTAGCCCCCCTCCAAAAACCGCTGGTATTCTTGGTAAATCAAGGCAATGTCGTGCATCTTCGCGTTTAGAGCCTTTGGATACTCTTTTTCAAGCAGCTGTTTAGGCGCGACGGAGGAATATTTTAAGTTGCAAATTATTTCATAGACGCTTTCAATAAAACCTAAATTGTCAACGCCTTTTTTAAAGCATAAAAAATCTTTTTTAAGCCTCGTTACCACCGACATAAGCGCCATTACGGCGGACTGCTTAGACAAATAATTAAGCTTTGGCAAAAGCTTGTTGGCGTAGCGCCTTAAAGTCAGCACTTCGGTATTAAAGCTTCCCTTTGCTTTAAGGGAATTTAAAATAAGCTCTTCTGCCGAAAGGCTCGCCCTGTCGGGCACAATTACGATATGCCTTACCTCTAACCGGGCGGGGTTGGCTTTATTAAGCTGCTCCGCTATGTAGCTTGCCGCGTTTTTATAGGTATTTGAAGCGTAAATATTGAGCATATTTTAATTATACTTTATAGGGGCGTTATTTTCAAGGAAATATTTGGCTGCAAAAATTAACGCGAGCAAAAACTTTGTCCGCGGCAAAGCTGCCCCTCAAAAATGCTGCCATAATGAACCAAGGACAAAAAAATAAAACAAAAAGATAACGGTTGATGAAAACAAGGGCGGGGAAATAATAAAGGCGGCGGGGCATTCAAGCAAAAATTAGCGCTTAACTGTGTTATAAAGCCTTAAAGATACAAATACATACAAAAAAGAAACGCCGCGCGTGAAATTTTGCCGAAAGTTCGTTTTGAAACGGGGGGAAATTATATCAAAGGTTTGAGTTTTTAAACAAACAATGGTATAATAACGGCATTGTAAAGAGGTATAAATTAAATGAAAAAAAAGCTAGTATTTTTAGTTACCGCTCTTGTTATGCTGCTTAGCGTGTCTTTCGCCGCCTGCACTAACGCAACTCCCACGCGTATCTACCGCTGGGACGCCGAGGAAGGGCAGACGCTTGTATACGATATATCCAAAATAAACGAGTATAATTCCATCGCGCCCTCAAAAGTTTCCTCTTCCGACTACGACAGGGCGGAATACCGTTTGGGAATATACAACACCCTTAAAATTAAGGACGAGTCCGAACCTTTTAATATAACGGGCGTGTATACGGTAAATATTAAGCAGGATGAGGAAAACTCTTTAATCAATATTTATACCGAAAAACTTGAAGCGTATATCACTTATAAAACTTCCGATTTAAAGGAAGATTTTTTACAAAAACTTGACGCCTCCTTTTCCGACAGGATAATTGCAAAAACGGAAACGACAATAACGGTTAAAACTACGGTAACTTCAAAAACGGCGTTTTACCCCAGCACGTTAAAACCAGTAAGCAGCCAAAGAAGCGTTAAAAGCGTTTATGTGGGCAAAAGCGCGCAGGAAGTAAACGACTATACAATCAATTGCAATTATGTAACGGAAAAGAGCAGTTACTACTGCGAATATACCTTTACAGACAATATTGACGCTTCAAACAACCAAGAGAACCGCTTTAAGTTTACCAATACCGACGCTATGCCTTCTTACGACAATAATTTGTTTTTCCTTGCGCCCCGCCTTTATGAAAGCTCGCAGGTAGTAAGCGGCGTGTCCTACAACATAATTGAACCTCTGCTTGCAAAAAGTACGGTGTCTTTTAGTTTGGGCGGATACAGCAACAACACAATTGAAGTGGGCGACCTTGTTGCGTATAAAGCGTCAATTTATATGACTACGCAAATGGGCACGCAGTTTTCAATGGCGGTTGATACACAGCAAAAGAGGACGATAGACTTGTCTGCGAGCAGAAACACCTATATACCCTTGCTTATTCAGCAAGATTGGCTGCTCTTTACCTTGCAAAAAGAATATATTCCCGCAGAAGCTTTGGTTGAACCCACCGAAAGCTAATACAAAAATCTTAACGCTTTGAGCTTAAAAATAAGCACCGATACCGCTTTTAAGCGCGTCGGTGTTTTTTTATGCCGCTAAATTGGAGGGCGCGCATAAATGCATTCTTTTTTATCAAAAAGACTGTTTAGCGTTCCGCCGTTATGTTATAGTAGATTAAGCGATATTAAAAAATGAAGGGGTGAAAAAATGGAAAACAGTTTTTCTGAGATTAAATTATTTCAAGTCAAGCCCGAAAAATTAGCGGAGTTTGAAAGCCTTGTAACAAATATTTACAAAGCGCAAAGACAGCAAACCGGCTGCCTTGACTTAAAATATTTCAAGCGTTTTTTTACAATAGACGGAGTTGAACTAGGACAGCCCCCCAGAGAGTTGACTAAGATTGTAAAATGCGTCAAGTATTTTTCATACTGGGAGTTTGACAATAAGGAAAACTACGGAAAAGCGATAAAATGGTTTTTTGACAATTATTCAAAAGAAATATTTAAGCTGCTTATTATGCCCTTTGACATTCACTGCGGAAACAGCGTTTATTGAAATTGATTTAGTTTTGCATTGTCTCTTGCCCCCGCCGCGGCGCCGTGAAAGGTTTTACCCGTTTACGAACGTATGCGCGCCCGCCGCCGTAGCCCTGAATTTTCGCCCCTTGCCTTATAAGTGCGCGAAAATATAAAAGGTGCGTTTTATTGTCGCCTTTTGACGGCTTATAACGCGCCTTAAAAAGAAAAAGTATATTAACCGCCTTATAAGTTGCCGCCCTGTGTTTTCTCTTCACCGCGCTTGTTTTCTAGGCGTCTTTTTGCGAAAAAGTCTTTGAGCAAAAGAGAACACTGCTCCTGCATTATTCCCCCTTCCGCCTCCGTTTTATGGTTAAGCATGGCTAGCTTTGTAAGGTCGGCGACGCTGCCGCAGCAACCGCCCTTTTCGTCATACGCTCCGAAATAGATTTTTTTTATGCGGGCGTTTATCGCCGCGCCTAAGCACATGGCGCAAGGCTCTAACGTTACAAACATTTCACAGTCGCTAAGCCGCCAGTCGCCTATTTTTTTTGAAGCCTTTTTCAGCGCCAGCATTTCGGCATGGGAAAAAATGTCGCCGCTTTTTACCCTTTTGTTGTGTCCGCGGGCAATTATTTTGCCTTCCTTTACGATTACCGCGCCGACGGGTATTTCACCCTCGTCATGCGCCTTTTTCGCCTCTTTCAGCGCCTGGACCATAAAACGCTCAGCGGAATTAATCATATTTTAACTGCGCGTTGATGCGCTTTAACGTTTCTTGCTCAACCTTTAATACCTGCCTGTCGTAAGTTATAAGCCCGTTTATTTCGTCCTCCACGTCGCTAACCTGCGTATAAATAACGGCGCAAAGCCCTTTTCTTAACTGCGGAATAATTTTTTTATAGAGTTTTTCGTAAGCTTTTGTAAGCTCCTGCCCGCTTTTGAAATTTTTGTAGCCGAAAGTCTTTTTTTCGTTAAAGACGTGCCCCTCCTCTTTAAGCCCGTAACCACCGAACTCGGTAAGCGCCAGCGCGCGTTGCTGCTTGTCGGGGGAAAGGCGCGGGGTTTTAAAGTAAATGTGACGGGAGGCAAAATCGCCGCCCCCTTGGTCGTGCCAGCCGCTTGCGTGGTCCACAAGGCGCGTTTCGTCAAACATTTTTGTATAGGCGGCAACGGCGTTGGCGTCAAATTGTCCCCAGCCCTCGTTAAAGGGCACCCACACGGCTATGCACGGACAGTTATAAAGCAAATCAAGCATTTGCTTGTATTCGTCTATAAACGCTTCCCTTGAAGCTTCTGTTTTGCGCGCGAAAGTTTTATATTTATAATCTTTTATAGTTTTGCCCAAAAAAGGTTTATAAGCTATAACGAAAGGGTCGTAGTCAAAGCCGCCGCTTACCATATCCTGCCAAACCAGCATTCCTATTTTGTCGCAGTGGTAATACCACCTCAGCGGCTCAACTTTTATGTGCTTGCGCAATGTGTTAAAGCCAAGCTCTTTCATTTTTTCAATATCGTAGCGAAGCGCCTCGTCGGTGGGCGCGGTATAAAGTCCGTCGGGCCAATAGCCTTGGTCTAGCAGCCCGTTGAAAAAATAGGGTTGGTTGTTTAAACATGCCCGCTTTACGCCGTCAATTTCTTCAAGGGATATTTTGCGCATTGCAAAATAACTTTCTATTTTGTCGCTTTGACAGGTTATCGTTAAGTCGTATAGGTTGGGCGCTTGGGGGCTCCACGCCTTAAAATCTTTAATCTCTATATCACTTTCAAGCCCATCAAAATCATTTCTAGCGATAAGCTGCCCGTTAAAAGATACTTCCGCGCTTAGATTTTTTAATTCTCCCGCAGAAACAACTTTTACGTTGACCCTTGAATTATCAAAGTCGGGCGTAATATAGAGCTTTTCAATATAATTTTGCGCGACGTTTTCAAGCCATACCGTCTGCCATATCCCGCTTTGCGCCGTATACCAAATGCCGCCCCTTTTAAGGCGCTGCTTGCCCGTCTGCGCGCCATTGCCGTCGGAGGGGTCGCTAACCGTAAGCGTTATTTCGTTTTCGCCCTTTTTTACAAAGGCGCTTATATCAAAGGTAAAGGGAAGATAGCCCCCCTCGTGTCGCCCCGCCTCTTTGCCGTTTACAAAACATGCGCAGGAATGGTCAACGGCACCAAAATGCAACAGCGTGCGCGACAGCTTAAAATCAGTTGGCAGGGTAAAACTTCTTTTATAATGCAGGTATTCTTTGGGAAGCAGAGTCTTGCAAACGCCCGACAGAGGGCTTTCGGGCGAAAAGGGAACGCAGATTTCCCCGTCGTATTGAACAGGGGTATTCTGGCTTTGCGTAATGGCGTATTGCCAAACGCCGTTTAAGCTGTAAAAGCTTTGCCTTTTAAACTGCGGGCGGGGATAACAGGGCAGGGGATTTTTTCTGTCAATTTTCCAAATAGTTTCTAGCGGCATAATTTTTTACCTCTTTTCTCTTTGTAGATTATACAACAAAAAACACGGCATGCCGCAGCTTTTTAATATAATTTCTGTTATTAATCCTCTTCCCCGTCAGAAATGGTAAAATCGTCGCTGTCAATGACTTTTGGCTTATGGGGCGTGTCCGCTTTGTTCTCTCCCTGCCGCTCCTCTAACTCGCGCGGGGTTACTTTTTCGGCGTCACTTAAATAAAACGGGCTCTTTTCTCCGCCGTCAAGTGAGGGGGAGGGTATTGCGCGCCTTTTGTCCCTTTTGTTTTTAGCCCTTCTTTGAGCTCGGGAGTTGGGGAAATAATTGTTGCCGTTATCTTCGCCGCCTTGCTTTTGCTCGTAATTTGCCTGCCAGTTGCCGTAGGTTTGTTCATTTTCCCTTGGATTTTGTTCCTCTTGCCCGCCGCCCTCTTGCCCATAGTTTTCTTGGGAAGTCTCATTTTCTTTTGTCGGCGCCCCCTGCTGCCTCGCCTTTTTTTGCGCCGTTACTTCTTCCGCCATCTGCTCTTCCGCCTTGTCGCGCTCTTTTTCCGCCTGCTCAAAGATGGGGTCCATCGCCTCGTCGTGATATTTGTCGCTGCACTTGCGTTCGTTTTTGAGTATTTGCGCGCGCTTTCTGGCGGTGGCTTCGTCGGCGACGTAGTTGGGGCGGACTTTTTCAATTTTAAAGTCAATGTAGTCAAAGCGCACGCCCAAAACCTTAATAAAGGTATCCGCCACAAGGCAGCGCATGGTATCCACCGTTTCTTCTACCTCCGCGCCCACTACGGTAAGCGTGATGCTTAGCTTTATGCCGTTGTCCCTTTGGGATACGCGGACCCTTTTGACCGCCGCGCCTTTAACGCGCTTGCTGTCTGAAACCACAAGCGATTTTATTACCCTCAGGCTTGTTTTTGTGGTGGATTCTTTGTCGGAAAATAGTGTGAGCGTCCTTACATTTCCGTCGGAAGAAAACACCGACCACAGCAGATATATTGACACGCCGACGTAAAGCACCGCTATCGTCATAAATAATATATCATTAGTGCCCAATACCCACCCCGTGGCAAGCATGGGAAAAATAATAGCTAAAACTATGGCTATAAAGCCTAAAATAATTACGGCGACAAGCGCAATTTTGTCAACGATTTTTTTCATATTTTCCTACCTTTAATTTTACATTTGCTCTTAATTTGACCGCGTAACGGATAAAAGGTTTTTATATTTTTCTAATCTATAATTTGTGCAACGCTTTATGTTTTTAGTATTTTTGCAAATAGAAATATTTGTTTTTAGTATATGGTTTTTACGCTTTTGTTAAGTCATTTTACAAAACATAAATGCAAGATTGCGACAAACCAAAGCATTTTTTAGCCTAAGATAAAATATTGAGGACTAAGCAAATTAAAGGCATAAAAAAACAGAAACCGTCAAATGTAACGTAATACTTGTCGGAGTTAAAACAAAACTGTTTTTGCTGAACAACTTAAAGCTTTTTGACAGCACTTATAAAACAAAGGAAAAGCGCGGCAATTAAAAAAATAATAAAAGCGGGAAAGCCCCTTTTAACCTAAGTCGTCTTCGTGCGCCGCAAATAAGAGGTTTAAGCAAAGCATGTAAACTACTAATTGTGGCTTTGTAATCAACGCTTAAACAAAAAGAAAAGCAAAAAAAGACTATCTTTATGAAAGCGCGATATTAGCTGCAATAGGCAAAAGTAAGCAAAGCGAAAAAGTTTTACTTAACTTTACTCTTTCACACCGCACAAAACCGTCGCTTAGCCATTTTTTATTGCAAGTTACGCAAAATAGCTAAAAATAACTAGGCCTTGAAAGTTTCAAGGCCTAGTTAAAATAGGGGGTTAGTATTGTGTTTTAGATTTTATCGCCTTGCGGATTTGCGGGAGGAAGGTTAAATAAATCGCCGTCGTCCCTTATTTTTACGTCAACTGGGTTAAGCCGTATTTGTTTTCTCTCTTTTTCCTCCATATAGGCAATGACTTCTGCGGCGGTTTTGCCGCCAAGCAGCATATTCACCTCTTCGTTGCGTATCGTTTCTTTTTCAAACAGCACGCGCGCCATATTATGCAAAACGTCCATTTTGCCCTTTAACAGTTCGGTGCCGCGCTTGTGGCAGGAATCAACTATTGCGCGCACTTCTTCGTCAATAATAGCCGCCACTTCTTCGCTGTAACCTTTTGTGGACTGGTAGTTTCTGCCCACAAAAACTTCGCCGCCGCTGCCGTAATAAAGCGGTCCCAGACGCTGGCTCATTCCCCATTCGGTAACCATTTTATTTGCGATTTGTGTAATTATCTTAATATCCTGCGAAGCTCCGCTGCTTACGTTGATTATTACAAGCTCTTCGGCAATGCGCCCGCCTAACGTCATGGTAATATCGTCAAGCAATTTTTCTTTAAACATGTGGTCGTTGTCGTTTTCGGGGCGCGTCATTGTAAAGCCCGCGGCTTGGCCGCGCGGAATTACCGTAACCTCGTGGACGGGGTCGCAATACTTTAAGCTTGCCGCCAAAATAGCGTGTCCCGACTCGTGGTAAGCGGTAATGCGCTTATCGGGTTCGGTAACAAGGCGCGATTTTTTCGCCGGACCCATAACAACTTTGTTTAGCCCTTCGTTGATATCGTTCATGGTGATGACTTTTCTGCCGTTTCTTACCGCCAAAATAGCCGATTCGTTTAAAAGGTTTTCAAGGTCGGCGCCGGTAAAGCCCGAAGTAATTCTTGCGGCTATTTTAAAGTCAACGTCGTCGCCTATGGGCTTGTTGCGCGAGTGCACGCGCAGTATAGCCTCTCTGCCCCTTACGTCGGGAAGGTTAACAAATATACGCCTGTCAAAGCGACCCGGTCTCATGAGTGCGGGGTCCAAAATGTCCTGCCTGTTTGTCGCCGCCATAACTATTACGCCGCTGTTGGTTTCAAAACCGTCCATTTCCACAAGGATTTGGTTGAGCGTCTGCTCACGCTCATCGTGTCCGCCGCCAAGCCCCGCTCCGCGCTGTCTGCCTACGGCGTCTATTTCGTCAATAAATATAATGCAGGGGGTATTCTTTTTTGCAGTTTCAAAAAGGTCGCGCACTCTGCTTGCGCCTATGCCCACGTAAAGCTCTACAAAGTCGGAGCCCGACATGGAAAAGAAAGGCACGCCCGATTCACCCGCGACGGCTTTTGCAAAAAGCGTTTTGCCCGTGCCGGGAGGGCCTACAAGCAAAATGCCGTGAGGTATGCGCGCGCCCACTTCGCTGAACTTTTTGGGGTGCTTTAAAAAGTCTATCGTTTCTTGAAGTTCTTCTTTCTCTTCTTCCGCTCCCGCTACGTCGGTAAAGCGAATTTTAACGTTTTGAGTAACCTTTGCTTTACTTTTTCCAAAGGTCATGCCTTGCGTAGTCTGCTGACGCGCGGCGCGCGTAAGCAAAACAGCTATTATAATGGTGCCGCCTATCAAAAGGAGGTAGGGCAGATAGGACAATATACTTACCGCGTCCTCGTCGGAATAGTCCATTTGAAAGTTAAGCGCGGGGTTAGCCGCCTTAAACTGCCTCATTGCATCCTCAAAGGCGGTGCGCTGGGCAATGTTAAACTTGGCGTCGTAGTTGCTTGACATTTTGAGGTCTTTAATGCTTATTTTTTTAGCTATTTGCGACGCGTAAGTTTGGCTGTCGTTAAAAATGACCTTAACGGTAGTATAGCCGTCCATATATACGGCGTAAACGTTACCCTTGTTAAGTTCTTCTAGAAATTCGTCGTAAGTTATGTCTTGTTTTTGCGCCGAGCCAAAGACATAGGCGAAAAAAATTACAAGTAATACGGCAAGAAGAATAAATACAATGGTGCTTATCGTATTCCTTTTATCTGTATTCAAAAATGTTACTCCTTAACTGCTTTTGTTTAGCTAAGTTTAGCATAAACAAACGGGGGTGTCAATTCATTGAATTAAGCGTAAAAAGCTTTCACTCACTTTTCATTATGCTTCAAAGCGAAAAAAGAATGTAATACCTCCGGCGGATTTGACATTTTTTGTAAAGGAAACCTGCAAGGGAATAAGGTTTGCTCTAAGCCTTTATTAGAGAGAAAGCCACAGCTTTAAGGCATAACAAAAAATAACCAAGGTAAATCTAAACGCCGCTTGCTAAACAGTTTATGGTCCCCGCCATAATTTGTGATTTGTGATAGGGCAGATTTGCAAAGGCAATTTTTAAGCCCAATCTAAAAAGCGGTAAAAATCAACTTGCAACGCGGCGGGCAGAAATAGGCTTTCAGTCGGGCGGCAGAAACATTTCTAATGCCGTTATAACCAGTCAACCTTATGCTCTCTAAGCATTGCGGGAGGCAAAGTTTCCGCCGACATTTTAAAGGGAAAGTTAAAGCGTTTTTTACAACTTGCCGTTTTATCTTTTATTTAAAGGGTGGAAAATTATTTTGTTATTAAAGCCTTGTAAAACAACGATTAACACGCTTTAAATCAACGGAAATTGTAAATAAATAATGGCGGCTTGTTTAGCTTTTGTTTTTCTTATTTTTGCCGCCCTTGTTTTTATATAACATTGTTTTATCTTATTGTTTTTTAGTTGGCTTCAAATCTCAACCGCTTTCAAAGTTTATTAGTTTTGCTCGCTTAGGCGCACCGCCGAAGCGATTACCTCCGCCATTTGGGAGATAAGCATTTTTTTATCGGCAGCCGAGTCATAAAAATCGCCTAGACCTCTTTGCGCCACAACACCCATTAGCGAATAGTCCCCCACGGCGTTGAGATTCTTTTTGGTAGCCGCACCGGGAATTAAAGGAAAGCTGTTGTATATAATTTTTCCTTTTTCCTGTTCTTCGCCTACGGCGGCGTCTATCACAAGCACTTTTTTGTCGGGGTGGAAAAGCTTTATCACCTCATAGGCGGCGGCAAGATTAAGCGCCGTAATATTGCTTGCACAAAAACCGTAAACAAAAAGGGGCTTGGGCATATCCTGTTGAAGCAAGCTGCCCACCATAGGACCCAAGCTGTCGGCAACAACCGCCGAAGTGCCGATGCACATATATACAACATCTTTGGGAAGAGCTCTGGAAAGTTTTTTTGCCCCCTCCTGATTATAAACGCTGATTTCCATTTGAATATTCTCTCCTTACATTTTTAGCTTTAAGTATTGTCCCCCCGCCGCCAGTCTATAAAAGTAAACAGCAAAAAAGACACTTTTCGCCAAAGTTTGTGGGTATAAAATATAATAGCGAACATTGTTCATTAATATTACTTTCAAACATGAGAGGGTAGAGAGAGGAAGTTAAATAAAAGAATAACAGACTAACCCGACCGCAAAAAAGGCAAACTATATTACAAAATATGTAGCCGATAACCTCCCCCCGTTAAAAAATGCTTTTCTACTTTCCGTGAGGGTTAGCGTAAAGTTGCTGTGAGCGAGTATATCAAGAATAGAGCATGAATTTTTAAGAAAGCTACTAAAACCCATAATCTGCCCTTTACAATTTTACTATTAAAGCGTGACCTATATTTTAAAGGAAGCGAATAGCTAAACGTGATTATGATAAGAGCAAAGCCCTGCAATAGTTTTTTAGCCAATTCAAATGCGAACGACAGACAAGGCTGATTGTTAAAAGAGATAATGTTATTAAGTCGGCGACTTTATCAAGACAGAATATTTTTGAGATATAAAACAGACAAATTAGCTTAATATAAAGCTGTGGCAAGTAAGATAAGTAAAGGCTGTCGCTTTAATTTTTCAATTAAATACGACTTTAATTCTTATTGTCTTTATTGAAATAAATTAGTAACTATGTCGTTATTATTTGACTTATAGAAAGGCTATTTGTTTCACGTGAAACAGCCTCTGATATAGTTTAAGAATTGTCTAAAATGTTTTTACGTGAATTAAGCCCACAACATTTTGTTTCACGTGAATCCCTTTTAAATAATCATAGTTTTAGATATCTAAGCGCAACCTAGATAAAGCTTATACATAGAGTTTGTTTCACGTGAAACAAAATAATATGTTAAGGAGGGGATAAGGATATATAAAATATAACGAAAAATACATACTTAAAATACAGTAGGGTTTTGAGAATCCCTTAAAGCTCTTAATCTGGATCAGGACGGGTCTTAACGGCTTTTGTGATGTTGGTTACGTACAAAGAAGAAACACTGCGGAGCATGCAAAAATGATTTGAAAGGCTATTAGACGAATACAACTTATATGTCTAGAACAGTGGCACAAATAACAATGTTAAATATATTCGCTGCTCGGGTTAAATGATAATTAAATATAACGTGTTTTTAAAAAACTGGTTTATATTCTTAACAACGCTTTTAAAAATATACAAGCAAATACTTATAAAGTAATATTGCTTTATTATTTCTTTTTAATAATTCATCAAAGTGTTGCCAATCAGAAAATTATTGAAAGTAGGCAATAGCAATAAATAATCTCGTAAAAGCCGTCTCTATTTCAATCCCTGAACAGGATAAGGCGGCTAGTTTTTTACGCCATTATTTCGAATATAAAAAAGCTTTACAATGGCGCGGCTATTAGTAGCATCTCCAACAAACCACTGTCTATGTCTAACAAAATAAGAACTCGCCAAGTTTATATTGGCGATAGTTCTTAAACCACCAATAGGCATTAAAACAAGTATCAAGGCAATTATAATAGCGAACAGCGTTCATTTTATTTATTATAATATCCAACTATTGATAATGATAAATTAAAAGCCGCATCTTAGCGGCTTGTAAAAGTTGGTTAATGTTTGTTTTTGTGTTACAGCAAATAGTCTTAATGCAATTCGTGTTGACACCATTTTTTTGATTATATCGCTTTTTAAGCGTAATATTTTAAAAAACGCGTTCACTGTTACCGCAGCACTTTAAACGCGTTCAATGGCAAATATAAGCTTCTGCCCTACTACGCCAAAAGCTTGCCGAACATTGTAATCACCCAGTTGCCTATAAAGTTATTTTCCGCAAAGAAACGCAAGTACGCGCCGCCGTAAATTTGTTTATGCAAAGGCTCAATAATAACGTTAAGCAGTTCAACGTCGGTAGGTATGGAATCAAAGACTCCCAAAAACGCCGAAATGACGGCATACCAAATCAAAAGCGAAAGCGCGCCGCCTAAAAGTCTGTCAAGGCTCCTCTTTCCGTCCTTTTTGGGGCGTATTAGAAAAGACAGCAAAGTTGCAAGCAGCATTACCGCAAGCAGCACCAGCGCAAAGCCGGCAATGTTGAAAATCTTTGTAACCAGCTCTTGGGAAAGCGCGGAAAATACATTTGATAGGGTTTCAATGCCTTTGAGCATATTCCCCGCCTGCGCGTAAAAAGTCTTAGCCGCAAATGCGCCGCCCACAAGACCTAATACTTTAAAGATTTGTCCCGACAAGCCGCGCGAAAAACCGCGCACCAAAGACACTATTATCATTACCCCTAAAACAGCTTCTAAAATTGTAAAAGAACCTATCATTTTACCCCCTGCTCCTTTGCAAAGCTTATAACCCCTGCAACAACGCTATTAAAGCGTTGCCTATAAAATTGCTTTTCCCCGTAAAGCCGTATAAAAAAGCGCCGCCGTTGATTTGGCTCTTTATAACCGATATTGTTTCCGTTAAATCGCTTGTTATACCCAGCAGCCGCGCAAAAACGTCAAGGTTGAGCACAACGGCTAAAAGCGCGGAACCAAGCACATAAAGTATTCCCAAAGAAAATACCGCGCCCAAAACTTTGTCAAGCTTTTTAAGCACTTCAACGCGCGAAAGAAGTTTTCCGAACGCCTTTATAAAATGAACGATGCCGTAGCAAACGATATATACCAAAATAAAGCCTACAAGATACCATAAGTATATGCCTACGCTTACGCCGCTTACATTCAGCAAGTTGGCAATCGTCTGGTCAATGCCTTGCGCTACCGTAGGAAAAATACCCTCAAACAGCCACCCCAGCAAGGGAACGGCAAAAACCGTGCCCAATACAAGCAGCGCAAAGTGGACAATGGCAATAAACTGTTTAGCCATACCCTTTGTAAGCCCTATGATAATGCAAATAACGGCAAGGACTATTACCCCTATCTCCGTATATGTCAATACGCCCGCCATAAACTTTTCTTCTTCTCCCGTCCTTATCCCGTCTTTACTGGCTGCGCTTATGCAGCCATTCTTCCACCAAGGCGGAAATCCTGTCTAAATCGTCTTTCGTGTAGTAATCTATGTGCAAACGCCCTTTGTTATCGTTGCCTACGGCGGTAACTTTTGTTGCAAGCACCCTTTGCATATTGCCCACCAATTCTTTAAGCTCCAAACTTAAAGGAAGGGGTTTTTTTTCTTCTTTCGCGGGGGGAGGGTTGAGTATTTCCCTTACCGCTTTTTCCGTTTCGCGCACGCTCATTTTGTTGTCGCACGCCGAAAGCGCCAAGTCCTGCTGATTTTTTTCGTCTGAAAGCACCACAAGCGCCCTCGCATGCCCCGCCGAAAGCCGCCCCTCTTCCACAAGTTTTAAAACCTTTTCAGAAAGGGACAACAGCCGCAAAGTATTTGCTATCGCGGGGCGCGACTTGCCAAGCCTGTCCGCCACCGCTTCCTGCGTTAAATTATAGCCCGTCATAAGCTCTTTAATTGCCCTTGCCGCCTCAACGGGGTTAAGGTCGTCGCGCTGCAAGTTTTCCACCAGGCTTATTTCGCGTATTTGCTGGGGAGTATAGCGCCTTACAATTGCGGGTATCGTTGAAAGCCCCGCCATTTTAGCGGCGCGGAAACGCCTCTCGCCCGCGATAATCATATAGCGCTTGCCCATATTGGTTAAGATGATAGGCTGAATGACGCCGTGCTGCCTTATGCTTTCCGCAAGCTCTTTAAGGCTTTCTTCGTCAAAACTTTTGCGCGGCTGCTCGTAGTTGGGGTCAATTTCGCTTAAATCTATTTCGTTTGGAAGTTCCGACAAATCGTTGGACTTTTTTGCCGCAATGCTCTCGTCTAAGTCAACCTCGTTCATCCCCATCAAAGAGGCGTATCCTCTGCCTAAACCTTTTTTCGCCATTACTTCTTCTCCTCTCTTTCAAGAAACTGCTTTGCCAAAAGGGAATGCGCCACCGCCCCCGAACTCATGGGCGCGTGCTGCGAAACGGGCACGCCGAAACTGGGCGCTTCCACAAGCTTTATGTTTCTTGGCACAGGCACGTCGTAAACCTTGTCGCCGAAGTAGCGCTGAATTTCTTCCGTAACCTGTTTGCTGATAATGGAGCGGTTGTCATACATGGTCAAAATTACGCCGTTTACGCGCAGGGACACGTTAAGCCTTTGCTTTACAATTTTTATAGTGTTCATCAATTGGGAAAGACCTTCAAGGGCAAAAAATTCGCTTTGAATGGGAATAACTACGCTGTCGCTCGCCACAAGGGCGTTAAGCGTCAAAAGCCCCAAGGAAGGGGGGCAGTCTATAAATATGTATTGGTAGTTGTCTTTAACATCTTTGAGACAATTTGCAAGGGCGTATTCGCGACGCGGCATATTGACAAGGTCAACCTCCGCCGCCGCAAGGTCAATGTTGCTGGGAATAATGTCTAAATTTTCCACGCCCGTTTGCAATATTACAGAAGACGCCGGACAATTGCCCATAAGCGCGTCGTACATGCTGCTTTTAAGCATATTTTTTTCTACGCCAAAGCCGCTCGTCGTGTTTCCCTGCGGGTCTAAGTCCACGATTAAAAGCTTCCTTCCATAAGAAGCAACGTAACTTGCAAGGTTTATTGCGGTGGTGGTTTTGCCCACGCCCCCTTTTTGATTTGAAAAGGCTACGATTTTACCCATAATACCTCTTTTCCTTATTTAGTCAATATATCATAATTTCACTATACTTACAAGCGCAAAAGAGATTTTTTTGCGTAGGGGGCAGAAAAACTCAAAGCCGCTTAGTAAAAAAATCCCGCGGTCAATGCAAGAGAAAAAAACGGATTGATTAAAGGGTCGGGACTTTTTAAGAAAAAACTTCCGCGGCTTGCGCCAAAAAATATGAAAAAATTTATCTTATGTAAACGGTTTTAGTATTTTTAGGCGGTTTACAGGCATTTTTGGCATATTTAAACGGTTTATAATAGACAAAACACGCCATTGTCAAAATGTGCATAACTTTTTAACTGTAAAACCGATAAAATATAAAGATGACCCCTTTGGGGCAAAACAGTCCTGCCTGTCTTGAACGCAAAAAAGCGTTTGTATTAAAATGCGCGCTTTAAGGCTACAAATTTTATGTGTTTAAAAAAATAAAATGTCATTTTAAAAACTTTCGCTTGGGGCAAAAAAATCGTTTTATTCGCGCAAACTTTATTTTATAGGGGCTTTTTGAAGGGCTTGCCGTTGGGACGCGGATAAATTATAGGCGTTAAATGCGTTTTAGTAAAGATTAGCAGCCTGCGCTGTCCGTAAAGAGGCAATGTATATTTTATTTCAAGGGGGTCGTTTAACAGCAGCGCTTTTTGGGCGGCGGCAAAGCTCTCTTCCTCTTTGCCTTTATATAAAATAATTTTTCCCCCCGTTTTGGTTAAAGGAGCAAGAACCTCAAGCAGCGAAGAGGCGCTTGCCGTAGCGCGCGAACACGTTATATCAAAAACTTCCCTTTGGGCAAAGTCTTCCGCCCTTTGGCAAAGAACTGTCAAATTGTTTAGATTAAGCAATTTAGCCGACTGCAAAACAAAGCCGCACTTTTTAGCATTGCTGTCAAGAGCCGTTATCTTTAAGTCGGGACGCGTAATTGCAAGGGGGATTGCGGGAAAACCGCCGCCGCTCCCCACGTCAAGCAGGCTTGCCCCCTGGCACAAAAAAGGAAGGGCGCGGCAGCTGTCTAAAAAATGCTTGATATATACTTCCTCTTTAATTGTAATAGCCGTTAAGTTAAACTTCGCGTTGCTTTCAATTAAAAAGCGGTAAAAAAGCTCAAAGTCTTGCAGCTCCTTTTGGGTAAGCGCAAGATTCAACTCGTTTTCAAAAAGTTCTTTTAACATTCTTTCCTTTTTGCCTTGTATTTTAAAGTTGCCTTTTATAAGGTTTTAGTTTTTATAAAACAACGGCGAGCGTATAATCATCGCACATGATTTTTGGGGTTTTAAAAGCGTGTGCTTACCGCGTTTTGTTTTGGGAAAATAATTATGCGCTTGCTTGCATGCAATATTTAATTATCGCAGTTTTCTGTTTTTCCGTTATCGGTTCTGCCTGTATTTTTTAATAATATCTGATTTTACTTTATTTCTTTTCGCCGCACAGATTTTAAACTTACCGTTTTTTTGCGGTAATCTCTTTTTTTACCTTTGCGGCGGCTTTGACTTTTTGCGTAAGCCGCTTGCGCTTTGACTTAACGGCTTATTTTAAGCAATACGGTTATACCTTAGCCGCCCTTTCTTGCCTTAGATAAATATACCAAAAGCACGGTAATATCCGCCGAAGAAACGCCGCTTATCCTCTCCGCCTGCCCTATGTTTAAAGGACGGATTTTTGCCAGCTTTTGCGCCGCCTCTTTTCTTAGCCCCTTTATGGCAAGGTAGTCAATGTCGCCGCTAAGCGCTATTTGGGAACTTTTTTCCGCCTGTTTAATCTGTTCTTTTTGTTTTGCGATGTAGCCCTCGTATTTTACGTCAATGTCAATTTGCTCAAACGCCTCGCGCGAAATGTCTTTGTAAAGCTCGTTGTCCAAAAAGACAAACAGTTCGCCGGCGGAAACGGCGCTGCGCTTAATTAAGTCCTTTACCGTCGCCCCCTTATCTAAAAGGCTTTCTCCCTTTGACTCCAAAAAGTCGTTGATTTTTGAGGGTTTAACTATTTCCGCAAGTTTTTTTTGCAAAAACTCTATTTCCGCACTCTTATTAAGATATTTATTCCACCGTTTTTGGCTCACAAGCCCCAAAGCTTTGCCTGTCGGCGTAAGGCGCAAATCGGCGTTGTCCTGCCTAAGCAGCAGCCTGTATTCCGCGCGGCTTGTCATCATTCTATACGGTTCGTTTGTCTGCTTTGTGGTAATGTCGTCTATAAGCACCCCTATATAGCTGCTTTCGCGCGTCAGCTCAAAGGGCGGCTGGTTTTTTAAAAGGCGCGAGGCGTTTATGCCCGCCACAAGACCCTGAGCCGCCGCCTCCTCGTAGCCGCTGGTGCCGTTGATTTGCCCCGCAAAAAACAAACCCTTTATGTCTTTGCTCATCAACGAGGGGGTTAGCAGCGTAGCGTCAATGCAGTCGTATTCAATGGCGTAGGCGTCGCGCATTATGACGACGTTTTCCAGCCCCTCAATACTGTGGTATATTTCCTTTTGAATCTCAGCGGGCATTGAGGAGGAAACCCCCTGCACATATACTTCGTTGGTATTTTCCCCTTCTGGCTCCAAAAAGATTTGATGCCTTTCCTTGTCGGCAAAGCGTATAATTTTGTCTTCAATAGAGGGGCAGTATCGCGGCCCCGTGCCCAAAACGCCCCTTAAAGAGGGGGATTTGTCCCTGTTTTTTATGACAATCTCCTTGGTTTTTTGTGTGGAATAGGTAAGGTAGCAGCTTTGCTTGTTGCGCGTTTTTTCGTTTAAAAAAGAAAAAGGCGAAATATTTTCTCCCTTTTGTTCCTGCGTTTTAGAATAATCTATGCTGCTTTTAAGCACCCGCGCAGGCGTGCCCGTTTTAAAACGTCTTAGCTCAAAGCCTAATTTTGTCAAAGAAGAAGAAAGTTTGTCGGAGGAAGCAAAACCGCTGGGTCCGCTTTTTAACACCGTTTTGCCTATGATTACTTTGCTTTTTAAATACACTCCCGTGCAAAGTATTACGGCATCGGCGCGGTATTTTAGCCCCACAGCCGTTTTGACAATAAACCCTTCCCATTCTTTAATAAGGCTTACCGCTTCGCCCTGCCTTAAAGTAAGGTTGGGGGTGCTTTCCAACGTAAGCTTCATATTGAAGTGGTAGGCGTGTTTGTCTACCTGCGCGCGGGGGGAATAAACCGCAGGCCCTTTGCCGCCGTTAAGCATTCGTATTTGCAGCAGGCTTTTGTCGGCGCAAATGCCCATTTCACCCCCCAACGCGTCAATTTCGCGCACAATCTGCCCCTTTGCCGTTCCGCCTATGCTGGGATTGCAGGCGCAGTAAGCCACAGTATCAAGGTTGTTTGCAAAAACCAGGGTTTTTTCGCCAAGGCGCGCGCAGGCAAGGGCTGCCTCGCATCCCGCGTGCCCCGCGCCTATAACTATTACGTCGTAAGTTTCAAAAACCCTCTTCACACCAATTTCTATCCTTTGCCTCGATTGCGGCATTTGCCGCAACGCATTTTATTGTTCTAATTATTTTGTCTTTTTTTATTACGCGATATGTCCGTTCTTTTTTATTTTTCTCGTAAACTCAAAAAGTGCTTATCGGCTTTTATTATGGTTTGCAATCTTAACCGTTGGCTCGCAGCGGCAAAACACAATTTCCCGTTTGGGGTTTAGCATAATTTTGCCGCGCTTTTTAGCCGCGCCGCAAATTTCCTTTTTGCTAGGCGGTCATATTTATCTTCACTTAACCGCAGCTTTTTATTTTTTTAAATTAGCGGGGCTGGTCTAAGATAATACCCGCTTCTTTGTTTAGAGGTTAGTTATAAGACCTTATTTTGCCTTTTATAATGCTTGCCGTCTGATTTATTGGTTTTTCAAGCGGCGACCTTTCCCGCGCTATATTTTAGCGGTCTTGTTTACGGTTTCACGTTTTAAAAATAGTTTTGCGAAAACATAAACCGTCCGTGGTTTTTCGCCTTTTTGGTATTTATGCACATTTCCACAAAGCCGCAGGTTTTAAGTTATTTCTAGTAACTGCCCCCCTATTTCCGCTTGTGTTTTTTCTCGTCAATTTTTCGCGCTGTCCGCTGCATTGTCCTTTTTCAATCAAGCCGCTTATCTTTTTTCAAGAGAGTTGGTAAAACGCGCCTTGTCAGTTAAACCGCTTTCGCCGCATTATTTGCAATACCGCTTTAATATGCCGCGTTAAGGTTGGCTTAACTTCTTTTATTCCTTTATTTACCCAAACAAAACCTTTTATAAACTTCCTCAATAATATCGGAACTTGCCGTTTTGCCGCTTATCTCGCCCAGCGTTTTCCAAGCGCATCTAAGGTTTTCCGCCACAATGTCGGCGGTGGAAATTTTGCAGCTTTCCTCAGCCGCCGCCAATTCCTCTTTGGCGCGCGCCAAGACGTTTATATGTCTGTCATTTGTCACCACCGCGCCCGAAAGGGCGTTTTCAATGTCAAGCTTTTTGTATATTTCTTCTTTTAGCTCTTCAATATTTTTCATATTTTTCGCGCTTACGGCAATATCTGCGGCGGTGTTTTCGCCTTTTTTCATTAAATCGCTTTTGGCGCGCACGCGTATAACGGGGGCGGAACTGTTTACCGCCAAAAAATCCTCACAGTCGGAAACGTTTAAAACCACATCGGCTTGCTCCGCCGCTTTGTAGCTGCGCTCTACGCCAAGCTTTTCAACCTTGCCCTCCGCCTGCCTTATCCCCGCCGTATCGGTAAAGATAATGCGCGCGTCTTTATAATTTACCTCTTGGGTAATAACGTCCCTCGTCGTGCCCTCTTCATCGGATACAATCGCCCTTTCTTCCGAAAGCAAAGCGTTAAGCAGGCTGCTTTTGCCCGCGTTGACCCTGCCGAAAAGCACCACCTTGGCGCCGTATTTAATCATTTTGCCGCTTTTAGAGGTCAAAAACAGCTTTTCTACCTTGTCCCTAATTTCGCCCGTCCGCCTTTCAATAGCGGGCAGCCCTTCAATTTCCAAATCCTCTTCGGGGTAGTCAAGCATGGCTTCCATCTCCGCTAAAAGGCTCTTTAATTCCTCTTGAAAGCTTTGGATTTTTTTGGAAAGAACGCTGTCTTTAAGCATTATACCCGCCTTTATCTGGGCGGCGCTTTGAGCTTCAATAACATCGATTATGCCCTCCGTTTCCGCCATGTCAAGCTTGCCGTTAATAAAGGCGCGTTTGGAAAACTCTCCCTTTTGCGCCAAAACCGCGCCCCTTAAAAGCAGCGTCTGTAAAATCGCGTAGGGCACGCCCACGCCGCCGTGGCAGTAAATTTCTACGGTGTCTTCTCCCGTAAAGGAATGCGGCGCATCAAAATACGCAAGCATTGCGTCGTCGTAATACCCTCCGCAATCTATTTTTCCGTGTTTAATTAAGTTGGGCGAAGCAGGGAAAGGCTTAAAAACCTGTTTTCCTATCTCTTTTGCCCTTTCGCCGCTAAGCCTGATTACTGCCAAAGCGCTTCTTCCCGCCGCCGTAGTAATTGCCGCAATTGTGCTCATTATTTTTCCTTCTTGCTTATCAATAACAAAAATCGGGACAAGTCGCTGCCCCGCTTTTTAGCTTTCCCGCAAACGCGGAGTATTTTATATTAGTGTTCCCAAAAGCCGCAGCTTAAAGAGGTAATTTGCCCTCTTTTTAAAGGCAAAACGTTATTTTCTTCTTTTCTTTTTGTCGCTGCGGTAAACAAAGCTAAGCTTTTTTCTTTGCTTTGAAAAGGAACTTTCGCCGCTTTCGCCGCTTGCCTGCATAACCTGCCTAGGCGCCTCTTCCTCTTTGTAGGGGGTGCTTTTTTGCCTTTTTTCGCCCTGTCCGTTTTTAAAGCTTCTTCTGTCGCCTTCTCTTTGACCGCCGCGGCGGTTTTGCCCCGTATCCTCTCTGTTTTCCCGTCTTTCCCTTTCAATAAAGGGTCTGTCTTTGGGGTAAATCACGACGTATCTGTTGGGTTCTTCCCCCACGCTTGTAGTTTTTACGCTTAGGCTGTCTTGAAGCGCGGAGTGAATAGCTCTTCGTTCAAAGGGGTTCATGGGCTCTAACTTGACGTATCTGTCAGTGCGCTCCACTTTTTTTTCTAAGTTTTTCGCAAGCTTGATTAAGTTGTCGCTGCGCTTTTGGCGGTAGTTTTCCGAATCCACCACCACCCTGCGGAAACCTTTCTTTTCGCCGCTTACCGCAAGGCTTACGATATATTGCAGCGCGTCAAGCACTTCGCCCCGCCTGCCTATAACCGCGCCGCTTTCCGTGCCTATTAAGTCAAGTTTTATTTCCTCGCCCTCTTCGGTAAGCTCCACGATATAATTAAACTTCATTTTGTCAAGCAGCTGCTGTAAAAACTCCGCCGCTTTTTCCCCTTCTGTCTGCTTTTTTGAAATAAGCACCTTAGCCTGTTTCAAAAAACCCCCTTCGGAAAGTATTTCTATATCCGCCTGATTTTCGTTTAGCCCCATTTCTTTGAGTCCTTTTTGCGTGGCTTGCTCCACGTTTTTGCCCGTCCATTCGCTTTTAATCATGTCCTTACCTCATATAGCTTGCTTTGCTTTTGTCCTCTTCCTGACTTACGCTTTTTTCCACCGCCTTATTTATGGGCGCGTTTGTCAAAAGGGTAGCCACAAGGGTAAGCAAGCTGTTGGAAACAAGATACACAGCGAAAGCGGAAGTGTAAATAAAGCCGAAAACGCCGCTCATAATGGGCATAATAAACATCATTGTCTTTTGCGACTGCTGGGAAGGGTCTGACGCCGAAACGCCCTTGTTTTGCTTTTGCGCTATAAGTGAAGACAAAAACGCCAGCCCCATAGCTACGATGGGAAGCACCAAAAGCCCGTTCCAGCCGCTCCTTTGGGGCGTGCCATCGCTGTTAAGCGCCAAACTGCCGTCGTCGTTATACTTGGCAAAATACCCCGGGTCGGCTTCAAGCACCGCGTTTCTTATGGTGTTATAAAGCTGCGGGTCAAAGTTGTCGTTGGTAACGGCTTTAAGCCCCGTTCCGCCCGACTGAAACTTGCCGGCGTCCGCCATAATGTTTTCCCAAGTGTCGGGGCGCCAAATATTTTTTATCCACAAAAAGCTTTCTTTTACTTTTACGGGGTTGCCTTCTTGGTCGTATACCGACAGTTCGCCATTATAAAAAAGTTTTACAGCCTCTTTGCCCGCTTCTATGGCGGCGGCTTTTTCCTCTTCCGTCGCCTCGCTTTGCGTCTTGCCCCCTAAGCTATCCTCCGCGGCTTCCAAATATACCGCTTCAAGCCACGCGTAGTTGCGCACGTTGATATACGCCGAATAGCTGTTCAGCCCCGTAAACATTATCATAAAAATGGCAATGGTTATTATCATGGGCAGGCAGGAGCTGAACGCGCTGTAACCTTGCTTTTTGTAAAGCTTTTGTTTTTCGTCGTTTAAGCGCCTTTGGTCGTTTGCGTATTGCTTGTCCAGCTTGTCAAGCTGCTTTTGCATCGCCTTCATTTTTTCGGCGTTTTTCTTTGTGGAAACTTTTTGCCAAATGTCGGCGGGCAGCGTGATAACTTTTAAAAACACCGTAAATATAATTACCGCCCAGCCGTAGTCGCCCACCCAGCTGTGCAGCCATTGCACCAGCTTGGCAATTACGTTTAACTGCGGTATCGCCGCCTGCCAGTCTTTACTTATTTCGGCGGCAAAGGACAGTAAAAATGAGCTTATGCCCGTTATAAACTCCATTTAATTTCTCCTCTTAAATTATAGGGCACAAAATCTGCGCCCCCTTTTTTTGACCACGGATTGCAAGAAAAAACTCTTTTAGCGGTAAGAAAACTGCCCTTGAAAAAACCGTGCTCTTTGTAAGCTTCCATAGCGTAAACAGAGCAGGAAGGGGTATAAATACAGCTTTTCCCCAACAAGGGGGAAATAATTGCCTTATATACTTTTAGCAGCGCTATACAAATCCATTTCATTTTATTGGTGGTCTGTCAGCAAATCAGCATTTGCCAGTAATTTTGCAACAAGGGAGCTAAGACGCTTATAGTCGCCCGTCAAACCTTCTTTGGCGACAAAAATGCAGTTATACCCTCCCTTTATACGCGGCAACAGCTCGCGCGCGCATTCTTTCAACTGCCTCCTCAGACGGTTGCGCTTAACGGCTTTTCCGAACTTCTTACCCACCGAAAAGCCCAACTGCGGGTTTTGACTTTTAGAAATCGCATACACCAAGAGCAGTTTGCCTTGCGACACCCACTTGCCCTTTTTGTAGGTATAGGCGTAGTGGCTGCGCCTTTTTAGCCTATACGCCTTATTCATCTATGCCGACAGCTTTGCTCTGCCCTTGTTGCGGCGGTTTTTAAGCACTCTTCTTCCGCCCTGGGTCTTCATTCTTTCACGGAAACCGTGAACCTTGCTGCGGTGTCTTTTTTTGGGCTGATAAGTTCTTTTCATATCGTGGCTCCTCCTATTTTTGTGTTTAGCCAAATTATTATAAGGGCGGGGCGCGCTTTTGTCAACAAATTGCCCTCTGTTGCCCTTTTTGGGATTATTGCATTATTATTTTTGATTTTAATCTAAAAATTGTCTTTTCAAATTGCGTATTGCTTTGCGCCCGACATTTTTAAGCAAGCGCTTTTCTTTTAAAGCGTGTGTTTTTGCTTTGCCCGCCGCAACTTTTGCATAAGAAGGTGTCTTTATATAGCCGTCAAAAATGCCTTTTATAAAATAAAGCCTTACAAGCGCCCAAAGCCGACCAGTAAACAATGCTTATTTTGCGCGCCTCAATCAAGCCTTTGAGATTTGCGTTTGCCTTTGCTATAAACGCAGGTGTTGGTTTTTCCGTCCATTGCACATTAAAACGAAAAAACATTTTATTGAACGTTTTTATAGGCTTTGCACTTTTATGCAACCCTACGCCTCACAATGTGAGCTTAACTTGCCGCAAACCTGTCTTAAAGTTTCGTCGCCAAGGCGCGTTTTAGCATCTTTCTGCAACTTTTAACAATACCTCAGTTGCTTTAAGTTTTAAAACTAATGATATTGCCGCAAACTCTTTTAAATTGCCGCAGTCGTTTTTAGGTATGCGTATTGGTTTAGCTATCCGCAGTCAAACCTCGCGTATTAGCTTTAATTTTTTTTAAAAAGGCTGCTTTATTCCGCATTTTTTACAAAGGGCAAAAGCTGGGGGCACAGCGTTTCCCCCCAAATAACCGCTTCCAAATTATTGTTGGGCATAGCCTCCCTCCATTCTTTTTCCCCCTCAAAGTTGGGGAAAAAAGCGCGCCTCATAAGCACAAGCGCCTGCACAAACTTAGAAATCTTGCGCGGTTCGTCAAACCAATACAAAAAGGCGTTTTTATCCCTTTCAATGGTAAGATATTTGCCCAAGGTAAAGCCCACGTTAGAAGTTCTGTTTAAAGGGTAGCTGTATTCAACCTTTTCCTTTCCGTCGGTGCCGACATAAGTTATGCCCTCCCTGTTTAAGGTAATTACCCCCTCGCCCAGAAAGTAAAGCCCGCGCTTTTTTGTGCCCTTATTGCGCTTTAACGTCACCCTGTCGCTTATGCAAAAATCATCTTTGAGTATTTCTTTTTCCAGCAGCTTTTTTTGAATTAAGTTCCATTTGTCAAGCCTGTCGGCGTAGGCGGCGTTTTGGCTTTTGGGATAAAAGTTCATATCGTTTTTAACCGTTACCCTGTTGCCGCAAGTTGAACAGATAAGGTCGTCTTTAATGTGCGTTAAAGTAAACTCTTCGCCGCATTTTAAACACTTGTAGAGGATATTCTCAACGCCCTCCGCCAAGTCCTTGCCCTCCACCAAAAAACCTTCCTTTTGCCTGTATTCAAAATCGTTAAAATCCAGTTCCTCCCAAAGTTTTTGGAAAATAGCCTGCTCGCTGAGTTCCTGCGCCTCTTTTGAGTCAAATAACAGGCGCGATTGAATTTCCACCTTTCCTTTGAGCTTGCTCTTTCTGTGCCCGTTGACGTAAAAATAGGCGCCGCTGATTTTTGCCGCTACCACCGGCACTTTAAAAAGCTTTATAAGTTTTGCCGTGCCGTAATCTATGTAGTGCGTCGTGCCGTCAATGCTGTATACGCCAGCGGGAGCCATAGCCACCACTCCGCCCCTTTTAAGCACCTTTTTGCAATATACTACCGCCTGCGGGTCGGGATAAAAACGGTTTTTAAAAAAACCTCCTGCCGCTTCCGCCAAAGGTCCCACAATGGGGTCGTATTGCACCCAGCGCGAAATCATGTTGTTGGCAAGCAAGGGGCGCAGCAAATACCCCGTCAGCATATGGTCCTGCTTGCCTATATGGTTATAAAGCAAAATAAAAGGGGAGCCCTTTTCCACCTGCTCTACCCCCGACCTGTCGGCGGTAATATTGTATTTTTTGTAGCTTCCCCTGACAAATGCGTAAACGGTATTAAGCAAAAGCTTTGAGGGTTTTTTGGGGTAGTCTTTCATAGTTTCCTCTGCGTGTGTTTTATATTAAAAGCCAAAAACTAAGGGGCTAATATTTTGTTTTATCCCCCTTATTCTGCGTTTTGTCTGTTTATCTCCTTTCTTCGTTAAAAAGAAAGCGTTTACGTTTGTTTTATTGCCCTGCAAGAGCAATAATTTTTTAAATAAATGCTGCCGCAAAGTTTTAAGCGGCAGGTTTCGCGGCGCTTACAGCTCCTTTTTGTAAAGGGCTGCAATCTCTTTGCACAGCGTTTTGCCGTGAAGCGCAATGTCCAAGTTTTCGTTGGGACGGGAAAGCAGCCACTCTTTTTGCGAGGGAAAGTCGGGGTAAAAGGCAAGGCGCAATTCCAAATATGCCTGCACCAGCTTTGAAAGCTTGCGCGGCTCGTCAAAAAAGTAAAAATACACAAAGTCATCGCGTTCTATCATAATTATTTCGCCCAGCCTAAACGCAACGTTGGGTATTGTTTCAAGGGGGTAAAAGTATTCAACCTCTTTTTCGCCCCCGCTCCCTTTGTAGGTAAGCCCCTCTTTGTTTAGCGTAATTACGCCCCTGCCGTAAGGGTAAAAGCCGTATTTCTTTTTTGGATCTGTGCGGTATAAGGAAACGGTGTCGCTTACGCTAAAATCCTCTTTTAACACCTCTTGCCTTAACAGCCTTTTTTGCGCCAAGTTCCATTTGTCAAGCCTGTCAATATATACCGTGTCCTCTTGCTTGGGGTGAAAAAGCATGTCCCCTTTGACGGTTACGGCGTTGCCGCAGCGTTCGCAAATCAAATCGTCTCCCTTTTGATTTATGCTAAATTCTTCGCCGCACTTTAAACATTTATACAAAACAAACTGCATGCCCTCGGCAAGGTCTTTGCCCTCCACCAGATAGCCGTATTTTTGCCTGTGCTCAAAGTCGTTGAAGTCAAGGGACTGCCAGATTTTTTTGTAAGATTCCTCGTCGCTTAGCCTAGCCGCCTCTTCGGGGGTAAAAAGCAGCCTTGTCGTAACGTCTATTTTGCCCCTTAAATGCCGCTCCCTGTAATTGTTGGCGTAAAAATAGGCGCCGTCAATTTTGCATACCGCAACGGGCACCTTAAAAAGCCTTAGCAGCTTGGGGGTTGTATACTCTATAAAATTAAGCGTGCCGTCTAAGCCGTGCACGCCCGAAGGCGAAAGGCATACTATCCCCTTTCTTCTTCTTAACACTTTTTTGCAGCACAGTATTGACTGCGCGTCGGGATAAAAATGGTTTTTAAAAAAACTGCCCGCCAAAAGCGACATGGGGCCGCGCGACTTGTCAAACTTGACCCAGCGCGCCACCATATTGTTTGCGGCACGCGGCAAAAGCGCGTTTCCCGTTAAAAAGTGATCTTTGTTTCCCACGTGGTTGTAAATTAAAATAAAGGGGGGCTTAATTTTTTTAAGCTCTTGTTTATCCACGCTTAAACGGTGATACTTAAAGTGCTTTTTAAGTATCGCATTCGCCGTGCCTAATAAAATTTTTAAGGGCCGCCTGGGATAGCTCATATTACCGTTCTCCCTTTTAAAAATATTAGCAAATTTTAACAAAGAGGTCAAGCCTCATACCCAATTGTTGACAAACATTTCACATATTGCTAATATAATTTTATCCAAAACATCGAGGAATTAAAATAATGAAATGTCCCACTCCCCATAACGAGGCGAAGTTCGGCGATTTTTCCAAAACGGTGCTTATGCCGGGCGACCCAAAGCGCGCTGCCTTTATAGCGCAAACCTTTTTTGAAAACTCCCTTTTAGTAAACGACGTTCGCGGCGCGCAGGGCTATACGGGCTTTTACAAGGGCAAAAAAGTGTCGGTAATGGCAAGCGGAATGGGTATTGCGAGCATGGGCATTTACGCTTACGAGCTTTTTGACGCTTACGGCGTCCAAAACATAATACGCATAGGCAGCGCCGGCGCGCTGCAAGAAAATGTAAGGGTGCGCGACATTGTTATCGCGAGCGGCGCTTTGACAAACAGCAACTTTGTCAATGAGTTTTGCGGCAAGGGCGAAAAAGAAACTTGTCTGTGGGCGGACGGGGAGCTGTTTCAAAAAGCACAAGCGCTTGCAAAAGAAAAAGGTTTGCCCTGCCATTCAGGCAAGCTGTTTTCAACGGACGTATTTTACGACGGCGGCAAACTGTCGCGCCGCTACGCCAAAAAAGGCGCTTTGGCGGTTGAAATGGAATGCGCGGGGCTTTACGCCGTCGCAGGCGCTTTAAAAAAGCGTGCGCTTACAATTTGCACAATTTCCGACAGTTTGGTTACGGGGGAAAGCCTGTCCGCAAAAGAACGCCAAAATTCCTTTTTGCAAATGATAGAGTTTGCGCTTGAAGTTGCGGAATAAGCGGTTTTTACTGCGGCAAAAAAGAAGAGGGGGGTTTTACGCAGCATTTGTAAGTTGCAGCGGCGAATGATAAAAAATAAAGGTTTTTTGTTTTAACTAAATTACGGTAACGCGGTTTGGGTGAGCGGCACAACAATATTTTGCTATAAGCTCTCTCTTTTAACTACAAATTACCGCCGACAAGAGATAAGCAAGCATTAAAGTCCACTTTAAAACCCGCGTGCGACAGTGTTGCAAAAGCTTTTAGAAAAGTTTAATTAGTTTTTCTCGCGACAGGCGGGCTTTTTAACAAAAAGCCAGAAAAAATATTTTTTAATCAATGCGCGTTTTAGCCCTTTGATAACCCCCCCCTGCACACAACGCTTTTGCCGCAAAGTATTTACAATGCGCTTTTGTAAGAGTTCGTCGCAAGATAAAAAACATTGAAACGCAAAAACGACCGTTAAAACACTTAACGGTCGTTTTGATTTAAGCTTAAATGCTATTTTAGTTAAAGTTTTAAATTGGCGCTGCGCTTGACAGTTAAGGTCATAAAATCTTTGGTTAGTATTCGCAGCAAAGCTGTTTTATCGCCTGCATATACACTTTGGTAATTTTGACAAGCATATCTATGGAAATATGTTCGTTGGCTTGGTGTATCACCACATCGGTGTCGCCGGGAAACTCCGGTCCGAACGCCACGCAGTTTTGCATGCTTCTTGAATAAGTCCCGCCGCCTATTGACAAAGCGTAAGCCTTTTCGCCCGTTGACGTCGTATACGCCTTTAATAGGTTTTGCACCAAGGGGCTGTCTTCGGGAACAAAAAGCGGTTCTTTTGCAGAAATACTCTCAATAAGGTAGGGGGTGTGCTTTAAGAAATTGTCCAAAACTTCTTTGTTTTTAAAGGAAATGGGGTGTCGGCAGTCCACAGTTACAAGCAAATTGTCCTTGTAGCTTACCACGCCCATATTTACCGTCAAACTTCCGCTTAGGTCGTCTTGCAAGTTGACGCCCCAGCTTTTGCCCGTGTAGTCGCTCATGTTCCTTGCTATAAACGCCAGTTTTTCATCCCCCGTTAAGTCATAAAGGGCTTTCGCCATTTTCCACAGCGCATTTTCCCCCTTTTGCGGCGTTGAGCCGTGGGAAGAAACGCCCCTTGCGGTAAGGGTGTAAATGTCCCCCTCTTTTGTAACTTCCACATTTTTGCACAAAGATACGTCCACGTTTTTAACTTTTGCGACGCATTTGTCCATTACGACGTTGCTGCGCGTTCCTCCCTCTAAGGAAAGTATCCTTCCGTCAAGGCGTCCGAAATTGACGTTAAAATGCATTATGCCCTTTTCCCTGTTTATAACGGGAAAATCGGCGTCGGGGGAAATTGCCATATCGGGGGGCGAAACTTTTTTAAAATAATATTTTACGCATTCCATTCCGCTTTCCTCGTCGCAGCCGAAAATCAAGCGGACGCGCCTTTTAAACTTGTAGCCCGCGTCAATCAGGCACTTTGTGGCAAAAAGGCAGGCAATCATGGGCGCCTTATCGTCTACCGCGCCCCTGGCATAAATCTTGTTGTCAATGATATTTGCTTCAAAGGGGGGCGAAACCCAGTTATCCTCGTTTGCGGGCACCACGTCTAAATGCCCTAAAATGCCGAACACTTCCTTTCCCTCGCCAAAGTCGGCGTGCCCCGCGTAGTTGTCGGCGTTATAAACTTCACCGCCCATGCTTTTGCACAAATCAAGCGCGTAGGAAAGGCAGGCGGCGTTTCCGCTTCCAAAAGGCATGTTGGGCAGCGCGGCGCTCTTTACAGTGTCAAACCTTAAAATTTCCTGCGTTTTTAAAATCAGCTCTTTTTGCTTGTTTTGTAAAATCAAATGCTCTTTCATATATAAAACCTCTTTTGCCCGCCTTTTTGGGGGGCTGCGCCGCTTTTTGCCGTCCTCTCTTTTGCAATACGCCGCGGCTTATTATAATTGTCTATATTATACACAAAGTTTGAAATAATTGCCAACAAAAACAATTGTGTGTTATAATTTTTAATAGTTTTTTGGAGGTTAATTATTATGCAGGTCAGAACTCGTTTTGCGCCTTCGCCCACGGGATACCTTCACGTAGGCGGCATGAGGACGGCGCTTTACGCTTTTATGTATGCCAAAAAAGTTGGCGGCAAGTTTATTTTAAGGATAGAAGACACCGACAAGGCCCGCGAAGTTAAGGGCGCGATAGAGGTAATCATTAACAATTTGCGCGACGCGGGAATTATTTACGACGAAGGCCCCGATAACGGCGGTCCTTTTAAGCCTTATATCCAGTCGCAGCGCAAGAATATTTATTTAAAATACGCCAAAGAACTGGTTGAAAGAGGCGGCGCGTATTACTGTTTTTGCGGCGAAGAGCGCTTAGAGAGCTTAAAAGAAAAAGGGTTTACAAAATACGACAAGCACTGTTTGTCTTTGTCAAAAGAAGAGGTTGAACAAAAATTAAAGCAGGGCGCGCCCTGCGTCATAAGGCAAAACGTCCCGCTTGCGGGAGCTACGGTTTTTCATGACGAAGTGTTCGGCGATATCAGGGTGGAAAACAGCGAGCTTGAAGACGGCGTTTTGATAAAAAGCGACGGCATGCCCACCTATAATTTCGCAAACGTCATTGACGACCATTTAATGGAAATCACGGCGGTTTTGCGCGGAACGGAGTTTTTGTCAAGCACCCCCAAATATAACTTAATTTACGACGCTTTCGGCTGGCAGCGGCCCCTATACGTGCACATGCCCCCAATTATGAAAGACGCGCAGCACAAACTCAGCAAGCGCGACGGCGCGGCAAGCTACGACGATTTTAAAGCAAAGGGTTATTTAAAAGAAGCTATAATAAACTATATCGCCCTTTTGGGGTGGAGTCCTAAAAGCAACACGGAAAAAATGACTTTAAGCGAAATGACGCAACTGTTTTCTGTAGAGGGCATTTCCCGCTCTTCAAGTATTTTTGACGAAAATAAATTAAAATGGCTTAACGGGCTTTATATAAAAGAATTACCCTTTGAAACCTTTGTAAAACTTGCAACCCCCTGGCTTGACAAAAGCAAGGTCGGCGGCAAATACGATTACGAAAAACTTTGCAAACTGATTCAAGGTCGCACCGAGGTATTTTCGGAAATTGCCGACAAAGTCAAATTTTTAGAGGAGTTTACCAAATACGACCTGGCTTTATTTGAAAATAAAAAACAAAAAAGCGACTTAGCGCTCGCTAAAAAAGTTTTGCCTTTGGTTTTGGGCGCGCTTAAAGATATTTCTTTAACAAATTGGAGTAACGAAAAAATTTACCAAAGTCTTTGCAGCCTGGCACAAAAAGAGGAATTAAAAAACAGCCAAATTTTTTGGGTTTCAAGAATAGCGTTAACGGGAAAGGAAAGCACTCCCGGCGGCGCTACGGAAATAGCCGAACTATTAGGCAAAGAGGAAAGCATCAAGAGAATTGGTTTTTCAACAGATTTAATTAATGTTAATTAGTTAGATAACTGACAAAATAAAATTGGCGCAAGCTAAACGCTATAAAATTAAATATAACCAAAAAAAAATAAACCGCTTCAATTATTTGAGGCGGTTTTAATTGTAATAAGTATTTAAGTTTTATAAGTTAAAATCTTTATTTTATTGCTTAAAACTTTTTACTTCAATATTTTTTGTAAAAGCAGCGCAGTAAAAACTTAATCAGATTCTTATGGGTAAAATAAAGTATGTGCATTCGTCCGTTTCGCCGGGGGTAATTATACATGGGGAAACGGAAGTGTTAAACTGTATTTTAATAAACTCATTTTGTATAGCGCGCAGGCAGTCGCTTATGTATTTAGCGTTAAAGTTGATATTTAAATCCTTTCCCCAAAGCCTTATGGAAACGCTTTCTTTGATGCTTCCCAGCTCGCTTTCGGCAGTTAAAACTAAAATGTTTTCCTTTATTTCAAATTTAACAAGGTTTTTCTTTTCGCCGCGCGAAATAATATTAGCCCTTTCAAGCGCGTTTGCAAACTGTTCCCTGTTGGCGTTAAGCGTTGTTTGAAAAGAAGTGGGGAGCACTTGCTTGTAGTTTATATATTCGCCTGACAATAAACTTGTGGAAATCTTTGTATGCCCTATATCCACAAACAGCGTTTTATCGTCAACGCTAACAGACACTATGCCGCTGCCCTCTTCAAGCAGTTTTGCAATTTCCGCTAAATTTCTTGCGGGCACTATGGCGCTGATTTTGTCGGCTTTTTGGGCAAGGGGTTTTTTACAAATCGCCATACGGTAGCTGTCAAGCGCAACCGCCGTCAAACATTCGTTTATTTCTAAAAGGACGCCTTTAAGTATGGGACGGCTGTCGTCCGTGCTTGCTGAAAAAATGACTTTATTTATAATATCCTTAAATTCTTCCTCTTCTATAAAAAACTTTTTAACACTTTCAAGCTGGTGAAAAATAGGGTATTCTTTTATATCAAAACATTGCAGCGTGCTTTGGCTGTCGGTATATCTTATTATAACTTTGCCCTCTTGCAGCAACAGTTCCACCTGCTGCTCGTTTGTTAGCTTGCGGGTAAACTCCGTAAACAGTCTTCCCGGCACTACAACCTCGCCCTCTTCCAAAACTTCGGCGTTGATATTTTTTTCTATGGAAAAATTCATTTCGGTAGCAAAAAGCGTCAATACGTCATCCTTAGCGGTCAGCTTGATTCCCTCTAAAATAGGGTTGGTAATTTTTTGTGGCAATGCCTTGCTTACTTTTAATACGGCATCGGCAAGTGTTAATCCGTCGCAAACAACTCTCATTTTATTCCTCGTTTATAAGTAATATTTTCTTTTAATAAGCGGTAGTAGTAGGCTGTGTTGAAAAGTGGATAAGCCCCAACCCTTTTTTCGCTTTTTACTATTATAAGTTAATAAACACAAAAAATCAAGCGGCAATATGACAACTTTAAGGGTATAATTTAAAAAACGCCAAACTGAAAAATGTTTATAAAATGTGTAAAAGGCAAAAGTTATCAAAAGTTGTGCACATTATAATTTCTCTCATAGTTATACCAAACAAATAATTTCAATAAAAGAAAAATTATAAACAGGTTAAATCCGTTTTTTCCCATAATTTTAGTATTATTTTTTAGTTTGTTTTAGTAAAAAATTCCACCCTTATAATATAAAGGGCGGCGTTAAAATCTGTTTATTTAAACTAATAAACAAGGTTTTTTATTATCTTATACTTAAAATATAAGACCCGCATTTTTAACATTGATTTCAAAATAAAGCTAACGAAGCAAAATGTCTTTATCTTTTTAAAATCAGGTCTTTTAAATCTTTTACTTGCTTTTCAATTAAGGTGTTTTCTTTAATTAAACTGCTTATTTTATCCCTTGAATACATAATGGTCGTATGGTTTTTGCCGCCGAAGTAGTCGCCTATGGCGGTTAAGGGAACGGATAAAAACTCGTTTATAAGATAAACACATATTTGGCGGGGCAAAACGATTTCTTTGTTCTTCTTTTTGCCCAGCAAATCTTCCTTTGAAATATTAAAATAATCGCAGACGTTTTGCGTAACGCGCTCCATTGTTATAACTTCGTTTTTGTCTTCGGCGTAGTCTTTAAGCGCCGCCGTTACCACGTCAATATTGTTGTAGTCGCGGCTTGTTAAGGGCGCGTAACTAATTACCTTTGTCAAAAGTCCCTTTAAGTCCCTTATGTTTTCCGTAATTTTTTCCGCGATAATCTGCAAAATATCTTTGTTTATGTTGACGTTTTCCGCAAGGCACATTTTTTGCAAAATCGCAATGCGCATTTCTAAGTCGGGCTGCTTGATATCGGCGATTACTCCGCTTTCAAAGCGGGTGCGCAGACGTTCTTCAAGCAAATCAATTTCCTTGGGGGGGCGGTCGGAACTTATAATAATTTGCTTGCCCGCAAGATAAAGGTCGTTAAAGGTATGGAAAAGCTCTTCCTGCACGCTGCTTCTTTTTGCCAAAAACTGCACGTCGTCAATCATTAAACAGTCAACGTTGCGGTATTTGTTGCGAAAGTTTTTCTTTGTGTCGCCTTTGCTTCCGTCGCGGAAACTTTCAATTAAATCAAAGACAAACTTATCGGCGGAAACGTAAATAACTTTTAATTTTTCGTTATTCTGCTTAAAATAGTTTCCGATAGCGTGCATTAAGTGCGTTTTGCCAAGCCCCACGCCGCCGTAAATAAACAAAGGGTTATATTTGCTGCCGGGTTTTTCCGCTACGGCGCGCGAAGCCGCCGCGGCGTATTCGTTGCTCCTGCCCACCACAAAGTTGTCAAAGGTGTAAGAGGGGTAAAACCCTTGTTCTTCGCCGTTTTTTTCTAGGGGCGGATTTTCTTGAAGAGCCTCGCGGTATTGCTCGTAGGCGGGCAGCTCCTCTGAAAGTATGTATTCAACTTCCGTAAGGGAGGGAAAGCATTTTTTTGCCGCCTCTTTAACGGCGACGGAATGTTTTTTTGAAATTATATTTAAGTTGGCTTCCGTGGGGGTAAACAAAACCAAAGTGTGCTCTTTATAGACGCATACGGGTTCAAGGGTGGAAATGAAGAGGTCAAAGGGAAGAGCCGACATTTTTTTCTCAATTTCCCTTGTAATTTGTTCCCACATTTGTTTTACGCTGACCACTTTCGCCCCTACCTTTTACATACTTTTTAAGTCAAGTTTCTACATTATACTTTAACGCCAAATATAATTCAAGCGTTATTCGTTGATATATTTATCTAAAATCGAGGAAATTTTACAGTATGCAAGCGCCGACATGTGCAGTCCGTCAAAGGTATATTCCTTTTTTAAACGGTTTTTTTCATCGCAGAGGGAGGGATATATTTCTATAAAGGCGCAGCCAAGCTCCTGTGCGTTTATTCTGTTTAGTTCGTCAAGTTTGTGCAGTCTTTTGCGGGAGCGGAAAAGGCAGGCGAAAAAGCTGAACAGGTTTTTGCCGCGCCTTATGGGATACTGCGACTGAATATATACTTTGCAGTCGGGGCAAGCCTCTTTAATTTTAAGGATTATTTTTTTTGTGTTGGCGGCGGCGTATCGGGGGGACTTGCCTATTCCTATGTCGTTTGTGCCTATGAGCAAAAACACTTTTGAGGGGGCTATGTCGGTAACGTTATCTAAACGCGCAAGCAAGTTGTCGGTGGTGTCGCCCGCAACGCCGCGGTTATAAATGGTGGGTTCGTCAAAAAATTCCTGCAAGGGGTAAAAATCCGTCAAACTGTCGCCGAAAAAAACAATTTTGCCGCTTTGGGCGTGCTTGTTGAGTATTTCGTAAGTTTCCGATTTGTTTACTTTAAGCCCCCGCAAAATAAGGAGATAAATCACTAAAAGCAATGCCACAAAGGCAAATACCGATATAAATACAATTTCTAAGGGAGACATAAACTTCACCTCATTTTAGTTATTTTACCATAAAAGGCGCCCCGGCACAACGGCTAAACAAAAATTTAACCGCTAAGTATTGCAAGGGGGCTTTTATTGTGTTATTTTTTGTTTAGGAAGAAAAATTATGAAAAACTACGAAAGATTAAAAGAAAGGTTTCTCAAATGCGGACTTGAAGGCTTTGACGAAGAGGAAATCGCCGCTTTCGCATTGATGCTCGCGGGCGAAAAGGAGGACGCGGTTCACAAGGGCGGGCAGCTTGTGGGCGCTTTCGGCGGGCTGGAAAACACTTTAAGCGCCCAAATAAACGAACTTTCTTCTTATGTAAGCTACGAAAGCGCGACTTTACTTTCTTTTATGGGCAAAATCGGGCGGCGCATATGCAGAGAAAAGAAAGAAGGGATAACTATTTTGACCTCCCTTGACATAATTGACTATGCGCAAAGGCTGTTGGGACAAAGCAGGACGGAAATATTGACGGCGGTATTTTTGGATTACGGCGGCAACGTTTTGTCGCACGCGCAATACGGCGGCGAAGCCAACAACTTTGCGGCGGTAAGCGTAAGGAGCATTTTAAAGCTGGCTTTGCAGACCAACTGTTCAAAGCTGTTTTTGGCTCATAACCACCCCGCCGGCGGGGGCGCGTCAAAAAGGGATATAGATTTTACAAATAAGCTGTTTTGCACCTTAAAGTCGGCGGATATAGCGCTGCTTGACCACGTCATTTTAGGAAAGGGCGTTTACAGCTTTTACGACAAGGGACTAATTTCAAAAATGGAGGAAGAATATGCCCGCGCCTACGGCAAATATTAGCGGCTTAGAGCTGCTCGCCCCAGCGGGTGGAAAAGATTCCTTTGAGGCGGCGCTAAAATACGGCGCCGACGCGCTTTATCTAGGGCTGTCGGCTTTTTCCGCTAGGGATAAGGCGGAAAACTTCAACAAAGATAATTTGGCTTTTTATGTTGACAAAGCGCACAAAAAAGGCGTAAAAGTTTATGTCGCTTTAAATACGCTTATTGCCGATAGGGAAATGCAAAGTTTTTTAGAGCAGGCAAAAACCGCTTACGCGGCGGGGGCGGACGCTTTGATTATCCAAGAGCTACGCCTTGTTTCCCTGCTTAAAAAAGCCTTTCCCCAAATTGAGATTCACCTTTCAACCCAAGGTGGCACGTGCAACAAAGTGGGGGCGCTGCTTGCAAAAGAATACGGTGCGTCAAGGGTTATTTTGGCGCGGGAAAGCAAGCTTTCCGACATAAAAGAAATCGCTAAGGTAATTGACGCCGAAGTGTTTGTGCAGGGGGCGCTTTGCGCTTCTTTTTCGGGGCAATGCCTTTTTTCTTCGGCGGCGGGAGACGCTTCGGGTAACAGGGGGCAATGCAGGCAGCCTTGCAGAAAGCTTTACAGTTTAGGCGGAGGCTCTTTAAAATACGCCCTTTCGCCCTCCGATTTGTATTTAAAAGACAATTTGGAAGAACTTAAAAGCGCAGGCGTTAAAAGCTTAAAAATAGAAGGAAGGCTTAGGAGCGCCCACTATGTCGCTTCCGCCGTCAATTTTTATGCCAAAGCGCTGAGGGGAAAAGAAAGCCAAAAAGACCTTGTTTTAATGAAAAGGAACTTTTACCGCGGCTATACGCAGGGGTTAAGCTTTTATGAACAAAAGGACTTTCTAAGCCCCTTTAACGCGCACAGGGGGCAAAGCGTCGGCAAAGTTATTAGCGTTTACGGCAACATGTTAAAAGTCCAAAGCAAAGAGGTTTTTTGTAAAGACAGCGCCTTTAAGGTGTTTTCAAGAGGCAAAGAAAGCGCCTCCGCGGCGGCGGACGAAAAAGGCAATATTTATTTTTTGGGTAAAGTCAAGGCAAACGACCAACTGTTTATAACAAAAGACGCTTCAAGTCTAACCCTTGCGCCATTAGAAATTAAAAGGGAAAAAATTGTCAGGGAACTGCCAAAAGAAAGCTATGAAAAAGAAGTCTTTTCAAGTGTTTTAATAATAGATAAGAATACCCCGCCCTTTTCTCAAAAAGCGGAAGGGCAAAAGCGGCGGATAGCCGTTATAAGCGGCAGCTTTAAAGAATTAGGCGGGCTTTACGATATAGCGGTATTTGCGCCCGAAAACTATTTTGACCAAAAGGAATACCAAAGTTTTTTTGAGCAAACTTACGGCAAAGAAAAATATCTTTATCTTCCCGCCTACGCCGAGGGGGAAGACTTAAAAAAAATAAAAAGCCTTATTGCCCCCTTTGACGGCATATACTGCCAAGGCTACTACGGCGAAAAATACGCAAAGGATTTGGGAGTAAACTTTTTTGCGGGGACGGGCAACAATATTTACAATTCCTTTGATTTGGCGGCGTTAAAGGGAAAGTGCAAATACGCGGCGATTTCCCTTGAAAGCTCAGCAATTCAGGCAAAAGACATGCTCAAAGCCGACGAAAACGCTTTTTTGACGGTTTTTGGCGCCTTTGAAATAATGCAGCTTATTTTTTGCCCTTTCGGAAAAAATTGCAAAGGGTGCAAGGCTCAGGAACTAAGCGTCCTTAAAGACGAAAGGGGCAGGGAGTTTTTGCTTAAAAAATACCAAATGGGAAGCTGCCGCTTTTCGCTTTTTAACTCTTCGCCCATTTTGTGCCGGTGGGAGGGCAACGCGATAGTAAACGCCTTAACGCTTGACAAAGATAAGGTTAAGCAATATTTAGCCAGCGGGCTAAACTATCTGAAAGGAAAAGAACTTTTCCCCAACTATACTTCTTTTCACCGTTTAAAGCCGCTGCCCGCGCTTGCAAAAAAGTAAAGGCGAAAGGACGGCAAAGCGTTTGTTTTTTAAAAAATACAAACGTTCTACAAGTTAAAGTAAAAATACAAAATTAAAAAAGAAAAAATAGGGTGTAGATTATAAAAAGGCAATACAAGTAAGCAGAATTAAAGGAAGGCGTTTGCAAATAAAAAGTGAATAAAAGCAAGCAGAAAATAAAAACGCAATTACAAGGAAAAATCACAACAGCGGCAATTTAAAAAATAAAGCGCGGAATATTGCATAAGCTTTTTCCAAATCTTTCCCCAAACAAAAAAATATGTGTTGAATACGTCGCTGCGGTTTAAAACCTTTATGAAAATCTTTGAGGCACAAAACGAAAAGAGTGAATTATTTTTACGCCTTATTATAAGCGTTATATTTTGTAAAAAACTATACGAGGCTAATTTCTGCAAAAGTAAAATTTCATTTAAGCAAAGATTAAGCTAAAATAGAATGCCTGCGATTTAAATTAATTCAAATAAAATTAGGCAAACGAAATATTTATCTAATAATTTTACCTTTAATATAAAAAATCAAGCATTATCTATCACTTCCCCCCAAAAAATCTTTGAGGTTGTATTGTCGGGTTTAAGCACCGTTATGCTTAAATCGTTATTGATTTTTGTAATAATGCCTTCTTTAATTTCTTCGCCTAGCTCATAGCGGACGCGCTTGCCCGTTGAACAGCACAAAGAAATATAGCGCTCAATATTGCCCTTTAAGTTGCTTTCAAAGCCTTGCGCGAACTCAAAAAAATTATTTATAAGCGCCGCCGTAAAAGCTTTTATATTGATTTTTTTGCCCCCTTTTATATACAGCGAAGCAGCTTTGTTTTTTAGCGGCGAGAGTTCTTTTTTTGAAGTGTTGACGTTTATGCCCGCGCCCAGCAAGAGGTAATTTTTAATTTTTCCCCCATTTGCCGCCACGGTTTTGTTTTGCGGCAAAATACCGCAAAGTTTTTCCCCCTCTATAAGCAAGTCGTTAGGCCACTTTATTTGCGGGGTCAGCGGCGTAAACTCTTCAACGGTTTTTATTATTGAAAGGACGCACAGCGCGCCCAAGAGGGAGGCGTCGGAAAACTTTTCCGCGTCAAAAACTGCCGTAAAATAAATCCCTTTGTTATAGGGCGACAAAAAGGTTCTTTCCCCCCTCCCTTTGCCTTGCGTTTGTCCTTTTGAGACTACCGCAAAGGGAAGAAGCGGAACAGCCCCCTCTTCCAAAAGGCTTAACGCCTCTTGCTGTGTGCTGCCGCAGTTTTTCAACAATACGCCCCCAAAATTGCGCCCTAGTCCCCAATCATAATATTTTCCCCTAGTTTTATCCTTTAAAAACGACTGCGAAAAAAGACGGGAAAAGGCTTTTTCCTGTCTTTTTGTTAAAATACTTTTTTGCGCCGTGTTTTTTATATTTTTTATCATTACTTAGTCAATTTATGCCTTTTTAAGGGGCGCTGGCGCACTTTTAAGAGGCGTAATACCCATTTGCGCCTTCTTGTCTATCTGCGGGCAAGCGCTCCCTAGAATAAACCTTGGCGCCTTGTGCCCCGCTTAAAGCACTTTTAAAAAGCCGCCCTAAACGCCGCAAAACCCTGCGAAAGGGCAAATGCGAAGTAGTATATGCCGAGCTTATGTGTGTTACACATACGCCGTTACCGCTGTTTATTGCCGTATTAAAACAGCCGCAAGAGCCTTTCCCGCAGAGCAGTGATTTTCACCTTGCATTTTTAAGTTTTTATAAGATAAAAAACTTACAGTAAATTATTCAGCTTTCCTAATCCGCAGGTTATATCGCGCCATCTTTGTGGGTTTAATTATTTTACGGTTATCTTCTTTTTAAAAACTTTATAAAACAACGCTTTAAAAATATATTTTTTTAAGGCGCTTTACGATAAGCCGCATCTTAATTATAACCGCTAGTTTTTCGCTATCCAAGGCTTTGCCGCAAAACCTTACGCTTATTAAGCGCCTTTGCTTCTCTCTACACGCGCGTTTATTAAATAACGCATTTTTGGGTTTAGCAAAATAAAGTTTTTAAGGTCTTATTTAAAGCTTCCCGATAAAACTTATTTTTTGGGGCAAGCGCCTTATCCGCCGAATACCGTCATAAACAGCCCCGCCACCACCGCCGAAGCCAGCACTCCCGACACGTTGGGTCCCATTGCGTGCATCAAAAGGTAGTTGTTGGGGTCGTAGTCGCGCCCTACTTTGTTGGCTACGCGCGCCGCCATAGGTATTGCCGAAACCGCCGCCGCGCCTATTAAAGGGTTGACCTTGCCCTTTGTAACCCAGCACAAAAACTTGCCGAAAAGCACGCCGCCCGCAGTGGAAAAAGCAAATGCAAGCAGTCCGATGCCTATTATTATAAGCGTTTCCCATGTCAAAAAAGTTTCCGCCTGTGCCGTAGCGCCCACCGAAAGCCCTAAAAAAATCGTAACAATATTCATTAAGGCGTTTTGCGCCGTATCGGAAAGCCTTTCGGTAACGCCGCATTCTTTAAGCAAATTGCCAAACATTAGGCAGCCTATCAAAGCGGAAACACTGGGAAGCAGCAGAACCGTAACGGCGGTAACTAGTATGGGGAAGCATATTTTTTGAACGCGGGTAGGCTGTTTGCCCTCTTCCATTACCACCAAGCGCTCTTTTCTTGTAGTCAAAGCCCGCATAATGGGAGGTTGAATTATGGGTATTAGCGCCATATACGAATAGCTTGCCACAGCGATTGGTCCTAATAGCTCGGGCGCAAGGCTTTTTGTAAGCCAAATTGCCGTAGGTCCGTCGGAACTGCCTATTATGGCTATGCTTGCCGATTGAAGGTCGGAAAAACCGAAAACAAGCGCAAGTAAAAATGCAATATAAATGCCTATTTGCGCAGCGCCTCCCAAAAGGAAGCTTTTAGGGGAAGACATAAGGGGGCCGAAGTCGGTCATCGCCCCTACGCCTATGAAAATCAAACAGGGATAAAGCCCAGTCTTTACGCCTATATACAATATGTCAATCAAACCGCCCTGAGTTAATACCGTCCCGTAGTCGGGGTGGGAGCTTGACCAAAGGGAGGGGGTATAAAGCCCCGACATGGGCAGGTTGGACAAAAGCATTCCAAAACCCAGCCCCACCAGCAAAAGCGGTTCAAACTTTTTTGCGATACCCAAAAATAAAAGCGTAAGGGCGACCAAAATCATTATGAAAGATTTTATACCCATTTGGGAAAGCCCCGAATCGGTCCAAAGGCTTTGAAGGTCTTTTATAAGTTCCGCCATATCTTTATCCCCTCTTTAAGTAAAGTCAATCAAGGGGGTGCCGGTAGATACCTGCGCGCCTTTGACGACGTAAATATGGTTTACCTTACCCGATTTTGCCGCTACTATTTCGTTTTCCATTTTCATGGCTTCTATAACCGCTACCACTTGACCCGCTTTGATAACGTCGCCAACGCTTACCTTTATGGAAATTACTATGCCGGGGAAAGGCGCTTTTACCATGTTCACGCTGCTTTGCACAGTCCTTACTACCGCAAGGGGAGCAACGGGCGGGGCTGCGGGAGAAGGGGCGGGAGCAACTTCGCTTTCTTGGCTGACGTTTATCAAAGAAGCTTCTCCTTCCGTTACGTCAACTTCATATATTTTGTCGTTAAGCCTGACTTTGTAAATCATTTGTCCTCTTCCTCCCCCGTAAGTTTTATGCTGTTAAAGCGCAAGTTTTCAAGCGGTATGCCGCTGTTGTCGGCAACGATCGCCATAATCAAGGCGGCGTCTTTTTCGCTGCAATTGGTAAGTTTAAGCTCCCCCTGGCTTACTGCCTCTCTTTTGGCGGCTATAACGGCGGCGGGGGGTTGGTTTGCTTTTTTAAGGGCCCTTTGGCTTAGGGTATTTGTTATCCAAGACAAAAACATAATAATGAGCATAAACACCGTGAGTATGGCAAATACCGCAACCACGCCCACCAAAGACAGCATCAAGCCGTAACCTATGCCGCGCCCCTCGGATAACAGAAAAAGGAGAGCATAAGTCATTTATTTTCCCCCTTTAAAATGGAATATTTTACTTTGCGGGAAGTTTTTTCTTCTTCAATTTCCCAATACCTTTCGGTAACCTGCGGGAACAAAATATAGCTTAAAACGTCCTCGTCGCTTTTCGCCTTGCCTTTAAGCTTAGCCTTTGTTTCTTCAAATATGGGTTTTAAGCCGTCGGCAAACCTTTCCTTTAAGGGCACTTCGTCGCCCAAAACGATTTTAATCATTTCTTTGGAAATGGGCGCGGGGGGCGTTCCGTATTCGCCGCGCACATACGATTTAACTTCCTTTGTGATGCTTGCGTAACGCCTGCCCAAAAGCACGTTGGAAGTCGCCTGCACGCCCACCATCTGGCTCATGGGGGTAACAAGCGGGGGGTAACCTAAGTCGGCGCGGACTTTTGGCGTTTCTTCAAGCACCTCGTCTAAGCGGTCTAAGGCGTTTTGCTGTTTTAGCTGCGCCACCAAGTTGCTTAACATTCCGCCCGGAACCTTGTAGCTAAGCGCGTTCGCGTCTGTTACAAGCATGCGCGGGTTAAGCGTCCCGTCCTTTAAGTAGTCGTCGCGCAAGGTTTTAAAGTGGTCGTCTATTTCTTTAAGTATTTCTTCGTCAAGGTCCGTTTCGTAGCCCAACTGTTTTAAGGCATAGTTAAGCGTTTCGGTAGAGGGCTGCGAAGAACCGCCCGAAAAACTGCTTATCGCGGTGTCAATTATATCGGCGCCCGCTTCTACGCCCTTTAAATAAGTCATAAAGGCAAGCCCCGTAGTGCTGTGGGTATGCAAAATTAAAGGCAGTTTTACTTTGGCTTTAATCGCCTTAACCAAGTCAAAAGCTTCTTTGGGGCTCATAACGCCCGCCATATCCTTTACGCAAATGGTGTCTACGCCCAAGTCCGCAAGCCTTTTTGCATAGTCGGCAAAGCTTTCAAGCGTGTGCACGGGGCTTGTGGTATAAGAAATGGCGCCCGACACAAGCGCGCCGCCCTTTTTTGCCTCTTTTACGGCGACTTCAAGGTTCCTAATGTCGTTTAAAGCGTCAAATATGCGGATAATATCTATACCGTTTTCAATGGACTTATCAACAAACTTTTTAACGGCGTCGTCGGGGTAATGTTTATAACCCAAAAGGTTTTGCCCCCTTAAAAGCATTTGCAGCTTTGTATTGGGCAGCCCTTCGCGCAGTTTTCTAAGCCTTGTCCAAGGGTCCTCTTGCAGGTATCTAAGGCAGCAGTCAAATACCGCGCCACCCCAGCACTCCACAGAATAGTATCCCGCTTTGTCCATTGCGGGCAAAATAGGTTCTATCGCCTGCCATGGAAGGCGCGTTGCAATTAGCGATTGGTTAGCGTCGCGTAGAGCCGTTTCGGTGAATTTTACCTTCATAAGCGTTTATACCTCCAAATTCCCCCAAATTATTATAACACCCCTTGCTGTCAACAAACAACGCAATAGCGCCCTAAAATCTCAATTTTAGACAACTTTTTAATGAACATTTTTCACTTCAATTCTCTTATTATTTTGCCTAACTTTTGTTTTAATATTTGCGTTTTTATATTTTAAAAATGCTTAATTCAAGATTTTTCGCCGCTCTGCCCATTTTTCTTTTGCGCCCTTTAAGCCTTCAAAAATATATTTGTAAGCCTTTAATTTAGCGCGCATTAAAAGCGGCGCCCTTTAAGTATTTTATATTTTAAATATGCCGCCCCGCAAGCAAACGCAGTTTGCCTAGCCTCTTAAATACTTGCAAAATAATACAGCAGGCTTATATACTTTTATGAGACGCATTTATTTGGAGTATGGTTATTGCATTTTTAGCTTACAAAATATCTGCTTTTTAAGCGGCGTTTAAACTTTTTTCGCATAATTCTTTTTGTTGTTTCAGCGCTTATTATCCGTCTTTTTGCCTCTAAGCGTGGCGGAAATATAATAGGCAATTAACACAAAATCTTTGTCGCGCTCCTGTCAAAAAACATAGTATAAAAATATGGACGGAATTTTGATTGTGCTGCTTACCGCCGCGGTGGTATCGGTGGACAGCTTTGTGTGCGGCTGCGGACTGGGGAAAAGCAAGGGGCTTGCGCCCGTCGTTGCCGCCGTTACGCTTTTTATGTGCCTGCTGTTTCAGCTTTTGGGCGAAGCGCTTTCCCGCATTGCCGACGCCCAGCTTTTGGGCGCGGCGCTGCTTGCGCTTATAGGCTTGAATACGATTGTAAAAAAAGAAGAAACTCTTTCCTTTATGTCAAAACTTTCGGGGGCAATTAAAGGCGAGGGCATCGGCGCGGCTTTTTCCGTTGCCGTAGACGGCGCGCTGGGGGCTTTTTCTTTGGCGGCTTTGGGATATAACGGCGTGATTTGCTCAATTGCCGTCGCGCTTTTCCATTACCTTTTTTTTCTGCTGGGAGAAAAAATCGGCTCTTTCGCGGGGGGCGGCAGAGCAAGAAATATTGCCGGGGGCATAGCCTTAATAGCCCTTTCAGTAACAAAGCTTTTGTAAATTTGATTTATTTTTAAAAGAATGTTATACTTTTATACAAATTTACAGAGGTCAAAATATGAAACCAACCACAGTTTCCGAAAAACTTATGTATTCAACCATGCGTCTCGTTTGTGGAACTTCATGCGGAACGGGATTTTTCTTTGAAATGCAAATTGACAAAAATTTTTTTCCAATAATAGTTACTAACCAACATGTCGTTAATTACCAAACGAAAGCGGAAGTAGACTTTTGTATTCATATTGAAAAAGACGATGGCGTAATAGAAAAATTCAATATAAAGTATGATACCGATTGGATTAAACACCCCACACAAGATTTGTGCTTTTGTTTTGCCCTACCTATTTTTAAATATTTAGAGCAAATGAAAATTAAACCTTTTATAACTAAAATTGAAGAATCATTAATATGGGAAAAAACAAAATTAGAAGATTTATCGGCAGTTGAAGATGTTTTAATGGTCGGTTACCCAAATGGACTTTGGAACGAAGAGAGTAATCTTCCTCTTTTTAGGCGCGGGATTACTGCAAATCACCCAGCAATACAATTTAAAAACAATAATATTAAATCGAATAATATTGGCGTTGTAGATATTGCTTGTTTTCCTGGCTCCTCGGGTTCGCCGATTTTCATTGTTAACGAAGGTCTTGTAAGTGACAAAAAGAAAAAACAGCTTACCGTTGCAGACAGAGTTATATTTTTGGGAATTTTATTTATGGGACCCACAATTAACCTTGACAAAAAAATTGAAGTTGTAAGCATACCCACGCAAAATTTGCCCATGCCAAGAGCCAACCTTATGATGAATTTAGGTTATTACATATGGGCATCTGAATTGCTTGAATTTAGAAAAATAGTGATGATGGTTATTAATAATCAAAATGATGCAAATAATCTGATTGCATAATTACAAGATCAAAAATTTTAAAATAGTATCGTCTTAAAAACACAAGGAACGCAATTAAAAGTTTCAGTAAATTTACATTATTCTGCATAGCGCGCAGGCTAAAATGCAGCCCAAAAAGGAGCAGACAAGGGCAATAAACATTACTTTGCCTATGCCCTTTGCCTTAATGTTTGCAAAATACACCCCCGCGACGTAAAAAACCGTTTCGGTGCTGCCCATAATGACGCTTGCGCAGCGCGCGACGTAGCCCTCCGTTCCGTATTGGCGGTAAATGTTTTCTAGTAGCGCCAGCGAGCCGCTTCCGCTGAAAGGGCGCAAAATAATTATTTCGGCAAGTTCGCCGGGAATGCCCAAAAGATTAAAAACGGGGGACAAAAACTGAGTCAGGTAGGCGGCAAGCCCCGCGGCGCGCATTAAATAAATCATCAAATAGACGGCGCAGATATAGGGGAAAAGCGAAAACACCAAAGGAAGCGTTTGCTTCGCCCCCAGCACAAAGGAGTCGTAGCACTTAACTTTTTTTATGACGGCGTAAACAATAAGCGCCAGTATTAAAATAGGAATTATGTAATTAACCATCGTTTTTAAACATTAAAGAGGTCAGGACAATACCTAAAAAGGTAGTGGCGATTGTAGCTATTAAGGTGGGCAGCACTATGTCGGCTGCGTTTAAGCTGCCCATGCTTGCCCTTAAACTCATTACAGTAGTAGGCAAAAGCTGTATGGAAGTGGCGTTGATTACAAAAAGCATAGCCATGCTGCGCGGAAGCTTGCCGACGGGTTTTTTTTCACGCAAAAACTTTTCGCCACCCTTGCTTTTGTCCTCTTCGCCGTAATCAGTTACGCCTCCCTTTTTGTTTTCCGCCCCCTCTTTATTTTTATGCCGCAATTCCCTTTCTATTTTCTCCTCTTTTTCCTGCCGTTCCCTTTCCATTTCTTCTATCGCCGAAAGCGCGGCGGGCGTGGCGGCGCTGCCCACCCCCAAAAGGTTTGAAGCCAAATTAAGCGCTATAAAAGCCCTCGCGGTGTCGTTTACCTTGCCGTAAAGCCTGTCAATTAAGGGCTTTACAAACCTGCCCAGTTTGTCGGTAAGCCCCGCGTCCTTTACTATCTGCATTATACCCATCCAAAAAAAGTAAAGCGCCGCCAAAGAAAAGGAAAGGGCGAGAGAGTCGCGCCCCGCCGAAGTTACCGAGGGTAAAAGCAGCGAGGGGTCAACGGTTAAAAGCATCACGATATCGGCTATAATTATAAAAGTCCATAAAAGGTTCATAAGGCATTATATTCCTTTTCCGCTTTACATATTTTGCTTAAATTGATATAATTTTTTCTACCGCATAAGCAAAAAGGAGGGGAAAATATATATGAAAAAAACCTATTATATAACCACCCCAATATATTATTCGTCGGGAAGACTGACGATAGGGCACAGCTATACAAGCGTAATCTGCGACTGTCTGGCAAGGTTTAAGCGCTTAGAGGGCTATGAGGTGTTTTACCTGACGGGCACTGACGAACACGGGCAAAAGGTGGAAGAGTCTGCAAAAGCCGCCGGCAAAACGCCGCAGGAATACGTTGACGGGCTTTATAAAAATATCGTTAAGTTATGGGAGCTTTTGGGCATAAGCTACGACAAGTTCGTGCGCACTACCGACGGCTACCACCAGGAGTGCGTGCAAAAGATATATAAGCTCTTGCTTGAAAAGGGCGACTTATACAAATCTTCTTACGAAGGGCTTTACTGCACGCCCTGCGAATCTTTTTGGACGGAAAGCCAGCTTGACAAGGGGCTTTGCCCCGACTGCCACAGACCCGTTCATATTGAAAGGGAGGAAAGCTACTTTTTCGCGCTGTCAAAATACGCCGATAAGTTGTTGGAATACTACGAACAAAACCCCTCCTTTATTGAACCCAAAAGCCGCCAAAACGAAATGATAAACAACTTTATCAAGCCGGGGCTTAAAGACCTTTGCGTGTCGCGCACCACATTTAGCTGGGGCGTTCCCCTGCCCTTTGACGGAAAGCATATCGCCTACGTCTGGATAGACGCGCTTGCAAACTACCTTTCGGCGGTGGGGTATTTATCTGCCGACGACAGCCTTTTCCAAAAGTTTTGGCCCGCCGATTTGCATATGGTGGGCAAGGAAATTACGCGTTTCCACTGCATTATTTGGCCGGCGCTGTTGATGGCGCTTGATTTGCCTTTGCCCAAAAAAGTTTACGGGCACGGCTATATAAACTTTAACAACGACAGAATGAGCAAAAGCAAGGGCAACGTCGTTTACCCCGAACCCCTTTGCGAAAGATACGGCGTGGACGCGCTGCGCTACTATCTGCTTAGGGAAATTCCTTTCGGAAGCGACGGAAACTACACGCACGAACTGTTTTTAAACAGAATTAACGCCGACTTATGCAATTCTTTGGGCAACTTGGTTTCAAGAAGCGTTGCGATGGTTGAGCAATACAGGGGCGGTTTTGTGCCCAACGCCGCAAAAGGCGCTTTGGCGCAACTTTTACAAGACGGCAATAACGCCAAAGAGGAAGAGCGCGAACTTGTAGACGCCATAAACTCCCTTTACGGCGAAGTTAAGAAAAATATTGAGGGGACAAACCCTTCGGAAGCGCTCGCCTGTATATTCCGTTTAATTAACAGGGCAAATAAATATATTGACGAAAGCATCCCTTGGACGCTTAACAAAGAGGGCAGGCAGGAAGAGCTTGACAGAGTGCTTTATAACCTTTGCGAAAGCATAAGGGCAGCGGCTCTGCTGCTTTCACCCTTTATCCCCCAAACCGCCGATAAGATTTTCCAAAAGCTGGGGCTTGGCAAAGCTCCAAACGATTTTGACGGCGCCCGTTACGGCTTTGTTTACCAAAATAAAACGGAAAAGGGCGAAAACCTTTTTCCCCGCTTAAACATTGAAAAGGAAGTCAAGGAACTGGAAAAGCTGTAAAGCGCGAGGTTAAGCTTTGACAAAAACCTGCCAAAACGCCTTATTAAAGCAGTTCTGTGGCTTAAAGACAATGCAGACAACGCTTTACAAGCCGCCCGATTATCGCTTTGTTTTAACGTTCGGAACTTTTTAGATAACAAGCGGGAAACATTTAAAGTCCGAATTAATGGAATTAAGCGCGCTTGCAAGAATAAAAAGAATAGTTTTAGATTTTATTTAAGATAAAGCCCTTTTTAAAGCGCTAATTAAAAATTACGCACTTTAAAGCAAAAACTAAGAAGACAGCGAAAGTTTAAAAGATTAAAGAGAAATAAAAAAATGATAGATACCCATATACACCTTGACGACCCCCGCTACGACGGAGAACGGGAGGAAATAATCGACAGTTTTGCCTTAGACGGGATAGATTTTGTAATAAACAATTCCGCCGACTTTTTGGGTATGGTCAAAGGTTTTGAAATCGCGCAAAAACACAAAAAAGTTTACTGCACCGTGGGCTGCCACCCCCACGACGCCAAAACTTTTTCCGACGCGTTTGAAAATAAAATGGTTGAGCTTGCAAATAACCCAAAAGTTGTGGCGGTAGGCGAAGTGGGGCTTGACTATTTTTACGAGCTTAGCGAAAGGAAAGTTCAAAAAGAGGTGTTTGCGCGCCAAATAATGCTTGCCCATAAGCTTAATTTGCCCCTAACGCTGCATTTGCGCGACGCTTTTGCCGACGCTTTGGATATTTTGCAGGCGCACAGAAATTATCTTGACCGCGGGATTTTACTTCATTGTTATTCGGGAAGCGCCGAAACCGCAAAGACGCTTTTGAATAAATATTTGAGCTATTTCGCTTTCGGCGGCGCCTTGACTTTTAAGAAAAACAGAAAAAGCGAAGTTTTATCGGCAATTCCCTTAGACAGGGTGCTTACGGAAACAGACGGACCTTACCTTACGCCCGAGCCTTTCAGGGGCAAGCTTAACTACCCAAAATATATCCGTTTGGTTTTGCCCCATATAGCCGCCGCATACGGAATAGATTTTTCCCAAGCGGAAGCGACTGTTTTGGAAAACACCAAGAGGTTTTTTACAAAGATAAAATGAGCGCCGTCAATTATCACAAGCTGCTTTTGCAGAGGATAGAAAAAAATAAGCGGGAGGGGGTAATTCCCAAGCTTTTGATGCACGCTTGCTGTGCGCCCTGTTTAACCTATACCCTTGATTTTTTAAGCCCCTTTTTTGACGTTGCCGTCTATTTTTATAACCCCAATATCTACGGCAAAGAAGAATACGAAAAAAGGCTGCATACGCTTGAAAGCTTTTTGACGCAGTTTAACACGGCGCAAAACAAAAAAATCAAATTGATTGCCCCGCCCTATGAGCCCAATAAGTTTTATTCTTTTGTCAAAGGTTTTGAAAAGGAAAAAGAGGGGGGAGGCAGATGCGCGCTGTGTTTTGAGCAAAGACTGTCCTCAACGGCGCTCTATGCCGCAAAAAACAACTATGAATTATTCGGCACTACGCTTACCATTTCCCCCCACAAAAACAGCGCGTTAATTAACTCAATAGGGGAAAACGTCGCAAAAAAAGAGGGGGTGGAGTTTTTGTTTTCCGACTTTAAAAAAGAGGGCGGCTATGCAAAAAGCATTGAGCTGTGCAAGCAATACGGACTTTACCGCCAAGACTATTGCGGCTGCTATTTTTCTTATAAAGACAAATATTTTTTGGGGCAGGGAGATTGATTGTATGAAATTAGTGTTTCCCAAAGGTGTTTACGAAGAAAGGGCAAAAGAATATATTGACGAGTTTTATAAATATAATTCGCAAATACACGGCTGCGGCGGTTTAGACAGGTTTTTGGCGGAAAGCACCTATGAAAAGTGGCTTGAAAAAGTGCTTTGCGATATTGATATTGCAAATGTCGGCGAGGGAAGAGTTCCCGCCCTTACCTACTTTTATATGGGGGAAGAGGGCGGCATCATCGGAATGGTAAATATACGCTTGGCTCTTAACGATTTTTTGCGCAAAGAGGGCGGGCATATAGGTTACAGTATCCGTCCTACGCAAAGAAGAAAGGGCTATGCCACAGATATGTTAAAACAAGCCTTAAATGTCTGTAAAGTTATAGGTTTACGCGAAATTATAGTTACCTGCGATAAATCCAACTTAGCCTCGGCGGGGGTAATTAAAAACTGCGGAGGGGCTTTGCAACAAGAGTTTTACAGCGATATATACAAAGAAACAGTTCAAAGATACATAATAAATCAATAAACCAAATCAATACAACCGCTTTTTTGAAGCGGTTTTGTTTTTGTTTTTAACTCATATCCGCACCTTTTAGCTCTTAACTCAGCGATTAGCGCCTAAAAATGCCCCTGCCGTAGTTAAACGCTAAACGGTAAGATAAACCCTTGCGTTTATTGCCGCAAAGCCTTCCGTTTTTAATAAATCGCGGTAATCCGATGTTTTTTGCGTTTTGTTTGTCAAATAGCAAGCGCGTTTAATTTTTTGTCCATAGTAAAATAATGCGGCTTTTACCTAAAAGTTAAGTTTTGCCCCCCATTAAGCGGCGCCAATAAAAAAATTCCAGAAAGTTTGTCAAAGCAAAAAAACCGAAAGAGGAGGGTTGAACCATTTCTAATGCAGCCATTATCAATTTTAAAAAATTACGCGGGCGGCGCACCGTCAAGCCGCGAAAAAGTTTGCGGGAGCGAAAAAAAGCAGGCGGCGCACTAGTCAAACAGATTTGCGGAGGGCGAAAAACGTAAGCGGCGCAGTCCCGTTTAAAAAAAGGCGGCGCCTTGCGGCGCATTAAAGCAAAATTAAGCTTATTAAAAGGGGAATAAAAAGGTAAACCGCAAAATAGACAAGCCTGTTTTGCACGGCGAGTTTTTTTACAAGCGCGATGGCGAAACAGCCGACTAAAAAAGAGGCGAAAATGCCCGCTAAAACGTTTAAAAAAGCAGTGTCAAAACCGCTTTTAAAAGCAGTGTAACCTTCCGCTATGCCCGACGCGGCAATTACGGGGATAGAAAGCAAAAAGCTGAACTCCGTCGCCTCTTCTTTGCTTGCACCGAATAGGCTTAAAGTAGCTATGGTGCTTCCGCTACGCGACAAGCCGGGCAGCACCGCCACGCCCTGCACCACGCCGCAAATAATCTGCGGCAAAACGCGCTTTTTTAAGGAAATTCTTTCTTTCGCCAAAAAATGCGTCAAAAAAAGCAACACTATGGTTAAGGCAAAGCCGATGGGCAAAAGCTTGTTCAAAAGCTCCTCTTCTATAAACAGCTTTACCAAAAGGGCGATTGCAAAGGTGGGGATACTGGCTAAAATAAGCATCAGCAAAGTGCGGCTGTGGTCTTTGGTAAACAAAGCGGAAATACTTTTTCTCATTATCAGGCAAACGGAAGCAAGCGTTCCAAGGTGCAAAAAAACGTCAAAAGCCAAATCGTTGGGAATATCAAAAAGCTGACCCGCCAAAATAAGGTGCCCGCTGCTTGACACGGGGAGAAATTCCGTAAGCCCTTGCAGCACCCCCAAAAATAAACTTTGCCAAATAGTCAAAGCTCTTTTTTCCTCCTTTTTACATTTACAATCTGCGCCCTATGCTATATAATTATACCGCTTGAAAAAGTCATATAGACTAGCGCGGCACACCAAATGAGGTAAAATTATTATGAAATTAGGCGTCGTGGGCTTGCCCAACGTAGGAAAAAGCACCCTTTTTAACGCGATAACGCGCGCAGGCGCGGAGGTTGCAAATTACCCGTTTTGCACAATTGAGGCAAACGTGGGCGTAGTAGCCGTGCCCGACTGCCGCCTTGACGCTTTGGCAAAGCTTTACGACAGCAAAAAAATTACTCCCGCGCTGTTAAAATTCGTGGATATTGCTGGGCTTGTTAAAGGCGCAAGCCGCGGCGAGGGGCTGGGCAACAAGTTTTTGTCGCATATTAGGGAAGTTGACGCAATAGTGCATGTCGTGCGCTGTTTTGAGGGAGGCAACGTTACCCATGTCAACGACAAAATTGACCCGCTAAGCGACATTGAAACCGTAAACACCGAACTGATTTTAGCCGATATTGATACCGCCGTAAGCCGCCTTGACAAAGCAAAAAGCATGATTAAAACGGGGGATAAAAAATATCTTTTTCAGGCGGAACTGTATCAAAAGATTTTAGACGGCTTAAACGAGGGGATTCCCGCCCGCGCGCTTAAACTATCCGAAGAAGAAAAAGCCGAGGCGGAGCAGCTTTTGCTTTTGTCTGCAAAACCCGTTATATATTGCGCCAACATAGGCGAAGAGGACATCGGAAAGACGGAAAACAATTATGTTAAAAGCGTTCGCGCCCTTGCGCAAAAAGAAGGCGTTAATGTCTTGCCGCTTTGCGCTAAGGTGGAAGAAGAGCTTACTCATTTGGATGAGGGCGAAAGGCAGCTATTTTTAGAGGGTTACGGGCTTAGTTTGAGCGGGCTTGAAAGGCTTGTGCAGGAGGGCTACGAGCTGCTGGGGCTAATTTCTTATCTTACGGCGGGCGAAAAGGAAACGCGCGCGTGGACGATAGAAAGGGGCACAAAGGCGCCTCAGGCTGCGGGCAAGATTCACAGCGATTTTGAACGCGGTTTTATACGCGCCGAAGTGGTGCCTTACAAAACTTTAATTGAGTGCGGCAACTACCACAACGCCAAAGAACAGGGAAAGGTCAGAAGCGAGGGCAAAGACTACGAAATAAAAGACGGCGACGTGGTGCTTTTCCGTTTTAATGTGTAAGGTTTTTTAACCAAAGAACATTTACCAAAATACTGTGAACAAGCCAAATCTTTATACTAGTGAACAAGCCAAATCTTTAACAGCTTTTTTCTTAACAAAGTTATTATTTTTGCCTGCGGACAAATCGTCTGTATTAGTTTTAACAAAAACTCCCTCAACCGCAGGTTAGTCAACCCCGAATTGAAAAGAGATTGGCGCTTTCATCAAGCGGTTTGATATTTGCAAGCTTTGTCAATGGGTAAAAAGCAAAGGAAAGGCTTGAAAAAATGTGGTATAATGCCCTTTAAACAAGGAGATTTTTATGAAAGCGGCAATTTTGACAAGCAGCATGGGAGGATATGTTTTAGAAAATGAAGTCAAGGTCGCAAGCCCAATGGTAAACGCCAACGGGTTTGTTTCAAAATTAAAGGCGTTAATGCCTACAATAGGCGGCTTTGTCTTTTTGGCGAGCAGCCCTGATTCTTACGAAATAACAGACGCTTATGCGGCTTTGCGTAAAAAATCCTTTGAACTGAGCGGTTTTGAGATAAAGGGTTTTACCGTAGTAGATAGCAGGTTTAAAGGTGATTTAGCGCTTTTGATTAAAAATGCCGACGTGGTTTTTTTGGCGGGAGGGCACGTTCCTACGCAAAACGCCTATTTTAAGCAAATTATGCTCAAAGAAAAGCTCAAAGATTTTAAAGGCGTGTTAATAGGTCAAAGCGCGGGCAGCATGAACTGCGCCGACTTTGTTTACGTCCAGCCCGAATACGAGGAGGAAACGGCGGACAAAAACTTTAACAGGCTGATAAGCGGTCTGGGGCTTACAAAAGTTAAAATTATGCCCCACATCAACACCGCGAAAGATTATCTTTTAGGGGGCGTAACTCCTTTTGAAATGTCACTTGCCGATTCTTATAAATATCCGCATTTTGGCATAGCCGACGGCGCTTACATTGAAATTGCCAAAGGGAAAACGACCTTTTACGGCGAAACTTATTATTTCAAAAGAGGAAAAGAAGAAAAGTTTTGCGGCGACAGCGAGAGCCGCGCGCTAGAAGAGAAAGGGCTTTAAAATATTACATCCCGCCGCATTTAATTTTTTTAACCATGCAAAAAGCGCTTTTTTTACAAAAAGCGCTTTCATTTTTTTATCGCCGTTAACGTCCGCAGGAAAAGGCGAATAGTATAAAGGGATTGCTTTTGAAAAGCTTTTATTCTATAAGCGCTCGGAAATGATTTTTAAAACAACGACCGCCTTTTTATATTTTGGTAAAAGGAAAGACTTCAAAAGCAAAAATAAAAGCATTTCCCCGCTTAATTTTTACGGCAAACTATTGCTGCTCCTCTTTGGCAAGCGCAGCTAGGACAAATAAAGGGGGCGCCGCAAGATAAACCGCTTTAAACAATTTCCTAAAACTGTGCGCGGCTTTTATTTTTGCTATAACTTGTAATAAAGAAAGCAAAAAGCGCTTAGAAATCTAAAAAGGCATAAAAGACAAAAACTGCCACGAAAAAGCGCCTTATTTCACTCAGTTTTAAACAAATCAACATAAAAGAATAACGGCGCGCGAGTATAAATAACTTAGACGGGAAAAATGCTAGAAATAAAGACTTGCGTATTTGCAGGCGGCAACGCCTGCCCTTTCGTAAAAAAGAAAGACGCTTAGAGGTAAAACGGGTCGGTTTATAAGGCAGGTGAAATAATAAATGAGAGAAAACAATTCAGTTTATATCGTAACGGGCGCGGCGGGGCACCTTGGCAGCTATGTCGTCAAGGAATTGCTTGCGCGCGGCGAGGAAGTGCGCGCGCTTGTGCTGCCCAAAGAGCACGTTCCCCCCTTTGTGGTTGTAAACAGGCACAATTTAAGGGAATACGAAGGAAACGTTTGCAAGCCGGAAACGCTGTTGCCGCTTTTTAACAACTTTGAGGGAAAAGATTTATATGTTATCCACTGCGCGGGCATTGTGGCTATTACCAAAAAAGCCGATAAAAAAATCCGCGCCGTAAATGTTTTCGGAACGTCAAATATTATTGCCGCATGTAAGGAAAACCACGTCAAAAGGCTGCTTTACGTCAGTTCCGTCCATGCCATTCCGGGGCTGCCCAGAGGGGAAATTACAAAGGAAATTACCCATTTTGACCCCGACAATGTTATGGGCTACTACGATAAAACCAAAGCGGAAGCGACGCAGCTTGTGCTTGACGCGGCAAAAGAGGGTCTTGACGCCCTAGTCGTGCACCCTTCGGGCATAATAGGACCCAACGGGTTGCCAACAGGCAATATGGCGCAGCTTATCACCCTTTATCTTAACAAAAAACTGCCCGTAGCCATTAAGGGCGGCTTTGACTTTGTAGACGTGCGCGACGTGGCAAGAGGTATCGTGCAGGCTTGCCGAAAGGGCAGAAAGGGAGAGTGTTATATCCTTTCCAACCGCTACGTAGAGCTTGAAGAACTTTTTACTCTGCTTGCCGAAATAAGCGGGCGCAAAAAAATCAGGGTTTATATCCCGCTGTGGGTCGCAAAAGCTTTCGCGCCCTTAGCCGAACTGCATTATAAGGCGACACACCAGACGCCCGTCTTTACGGGATATTCAATTTATACCGTATCGCAGGGCACGGCTTTTTCACACCAAAAGGCAACGGAAGAATTCGGCTACCAGACGCGCCCCTTAAAAGAAAGCTTAACGGACATTGCGGCGTGGATAAAAGAAAGCAGGCGGTCTCCCGAGGCGGCTAAGGATAAAAAGCGCGTTGCCTCCAAAAAAGCCAAAAAGATTCGCACAAAAGTTTAAACTTTTTTCATATCCTCCATTTAAGAGGCTTGTTTTGCGCAAATGCAAAGCAAGCCTTTTTAAATATGTAAATCACCTTACCGCCGTTTTTAATTTGTAAAACAAAATTGAGTTTGGCAAAACTTTTTAACAGAGTTTATTAGGTTATCCCAGCCGCGCACAAAATATTTTATGTTATTTAGTTTACAGGGCGCATTTTATAGGCTATACTTGTTATACAAATTATACTTTTCATACCAAAGCAGCACAGTGTAAGAGTAAAATAAAAGCAATAAGCTTAGCGCGTCCGCACAACTGCAAAATCGCTTAGTGAAAATAGAAAGACGGCCGCCTCATTAAGGATAAACACCTACCCTAGCAGGCGCGGCGCGCTTTTAAGCTTCATTTTTGCTTTCGCTTAAATCTGCGCTCAAAAAAGCTCGCCTTCATCACCTGGGTTGACGGCGCCAAAGAAGGACAGTAAGCCAAGCGTATAATCCACTTGGAACAAATGGGTTTATATGTAAAGAGAATTATTTGCAGCCGTAAAAAAGCATTGAGAGGCGCCGAGCCTGTTTGGCGCAGGTTTTAAACTATATTAAAAGCCGCAGTAGCAAAACGGCAAACGGCTTATACGATAAAAGGCAGAAAAGACAAATACATAAGCCCCCAAGCTAAATATTTAATATTTGCGATTAAAGAGATTTTATATAAAAGAGGTAAAAAATATGCACTCGAAAACCCCTATGGGGCAATACGCGTGGACTGTAAAGGTAGGCGAAAAGGGACAAATAGTCATTCCGCAAGAGGCGCGCAAAATATTTAGTATTGAACCGGGAGACACGCTAATTCTGCTGGGCGATAAAAAACAGGGGATAGCCATTCCGCCCAAAGAAACGTTTGCGGGGCTTGCCTCAATGATTTTCGGCGGCGGCTTTAAAAACGAGGAGGCAAAGGGAGAAGGTGAAGAGAAATGACGGATAACATAAACAAAGGCGAAGTAAAAAGCCTTGACGAAAAAGCTTTTCCTTGCGGCAACGCAATTATCATTACAAACCTTACCAAAAAATACGGCGGGCTTTGCGCCGTTGACAGTTTAAACCTTGCGATTAAAAAAGGCGAGCTGTTTTCGCTTTTGGGCGTAAACGGGGCGGGCAAAACAACGGCAATCAAAATGCTGTCGGGCTTGACGGCGCCAAGCGGAGGGGACGCGCTGCTGCTTGGCAAAAGCGTTAATGAAAACTCCCGCGCCGTTAAACAAAAAATCAATATTTCGCCGCAGGAAACCGCCGTCGCGGAAAACCTGACGGTGTCGGAAAATTTAGAGTTTATCGCGGGCATTTACGGGCAGAGGGGCAAAATCGCCCGTCAAAGCGCCTTAAATATGGCGCAGCGCCTAGGTTTGGAGCAAGTTTTAAACAAAAGGGTAAAAACGCTGTCGGGCGGTATGAAACGCCGTCTTTCAATAGCTATGGCTTTAATTTCTAACCCCGAAATATTGTTCCTTGACGAGCCGACTTTGGGGCTTGACGTGCTTGCGCGCCGCGAACTTTGGTCCTTTATTTCAAGCTTGAAGGGCAAGGTTACCATAATTTTAACAACGCATTATTTAGAGGAAGCGGAAGCATTGTCAGACCGCGTAGGCATTATGGCAAGGGGAAAGCTTGTCGCCGCAGGCACCGTCAAAGAGCTTATGCTGCAAACGGGAAAACAAAAATTAGAGGACGCTTTTGTCGCCCTTGCGGGAGGGGAAGCACAATGAAAACCTTACTGTTTGCAAAGCGCAACGCCAAAGAAATATTGCGCGACCCCCTTAACTTTCTTTTCGGTTTGGGTTTTCCCTTGGTTTTGCTGGCGCTGCTTTCGGTAATCAACGCCAACATTCCGCCCCAAGCCAACAATACCATGTTTGCAATTGAAAACCTCGCGCCCGGCGCCGCCACTTTCGGCTGCGTGTTTATGGCGCTGTTTTCGGGAATGCTGCTTGCAAAAGACCGCGCTTCTTCCTTCCTAATGCGGCTGTTTACCTCGCCAATGAAGCCCTTTGACTTTATTTTGGGCTATACTCTGCCCATAATCGTCCTTGCGACCGCCCAAAGCGTTATAACCTTTTTGGCGGCACTTGCTTTCGGATTGTCTTTTAGCGCCAATATTTTGCTTGCCCTTTTGGTTTTGCTGCCCAATTCTGTTTTGTATGTGGGCATAGGCTTGCTGTGCGGCAGTTTAATGAACGACAAGGCTGTGGGCGGCGTGTGCGGCGCTCTTTTGACAAACGTAGCGGGCTGGCTGTCGGGCGTTTGGTTTCCATTGGATTTAGCGGGCAAAGGTTTTAAAGCCGTCGCTTCTTTTTTGCCTTTTTACCACGGAGCGGAAAGTGCGAAAGCCGCGTTAAGCGGCGCATACGCTTCAATACTGCCCCACTTAGCAATCGTAATCGCCTATGCGCTGGTAATTTACGTTTTAGCCGTCCTTGTTTTTTGGCGCAAAATGAAAAGCGATAAATAAGAAAAGTTTAAAAGCGTTTAAAAAAGTTGGCGAAAGTTTATATTCTAAAAAAAATATGCACAAGTTTATGCGCTGTAAGCATTTCATTATAGCGCTAAGTTTTTAAGATTTTTGAGGGTTAAATTATATTTTTCCCTCTTTTTTTGCGCATAATTCATGAGTTAATAGTTAAATAAGGTTAAATCTATTGACTACTAACAGGGACGGCGTTTTAAATACCTTTCCTGCAAAGTTTTTTTGTTTTGCGCTCAGCCTATTACTTCAAAAACAAATTCGCAGGGCTTCTCCCCGTTTGAGTTTAGCTTATCGCTGTATAGCTTTTTAAGGTTTTGCGTTTTGTTGGCAATTAATTTTAAACTTTTCTCGCCTCTAAATGCTCATCTTTTGGTTTTTGTTAAAAACTGCGGCATCAAAAAAGCCCCCGCTTTGAGGGAGCTTTTAGGAACTTATTTTTAAATTTTTTTCGTTTTTTAGTATTCCAAAGCGGCAATGCCTACGGCGCCTATGCCGACATGCGCCCCGAATACGGGGCTTACCGCTACGACGGGCAGATTGTCCAAGCCCAGCGTCTGCTTAACTTTTTCAAGCAGATGGTTTAAGTTCGTTTTTTCGTGTATGTAGCATACATATATTTTCTTAAAGTTTTTTGAAACAAGCTCCGTCATTTCTTTAAGCGCCCTTCCCAAGCCCAAAACTTTTTTTGCGACGGAAATTGAGCCTTTCCTGAATAGAAAAATGGGCTTGATTTGCAAAACGCTTGCCAGAGTCGCCGAAAGCACGCCTATCCTCCCCCCTCTTTTTAAGTATTCCATTGTGGAAGGAACAAAATAAATTGACAGTTTTTCTTGAAGCGAAGAGGCAAAGCTTTCAATTTCCTCAAAGGCAAGCCCCTTTTCAACGGCTTCAACTATTTCTTCAAGCATGAGCCTTTGGCAGGCGCTTGCCTGTCCTGAATCTATAACGGTTATATTTTTGCCCCCATGGTCTTTTAACGCGACGGCGGCGGAATTGACCGTTGCCGAAAGGGCGCTTGAAATGGTTAAAATAACAATTTGGGCCTGAGGGTCTTTAAGCGTAATTTTATTTATGGCGTCGGAAAAATCCTGCGGGCTTGGCTGGCTGGTGGTGGGGAATTCTTTTGAAGCTTCAAGCCTGTTATAAAACTCTTCCCAATCGCTTTCGAAGCCTTCGTCAGTAACTTTTCCCTCCAAAATTAGCTTCAAGTTTACGACCTCAACCTTATGTTCAAAGGCGTAGGTTGGGTCAATACCGAAGGTGGAATCAACAATAAAGTGTATCATAATATTTCTCCTTTTTGAATAAAGCCAAAAAGTCAATTTCTGCGTTTGGTTCGCTTACAAAAACCGTTTTGTTTAAAAGAAAAACGACGTCTTTTTGCAGCTTACGCATTATATCTTATTGTTATTCCGACAGCTTTTCCGACAGAAGGGTAAATTTTTTCTTTATTCCTAGGCTTTATACATTATTTGACAAGCGCGTGTCAATGAAAAAGGGGCGGGTATTTGATATTTTCAATTAAATTTCATCTTTGCGGAGGCAAAGGTGCAAAAACCGCGGCGGACAAATATAAAAGGACGGATTTTACCCCTGCCCTTGTTTATTTTAAGTAAGCTAATAAACGCAGCCGTCGGCAAAAAAGACGTTTTTTGTCTTAGTGTTTTTTTACTTTTTTGGCTTAACCTTTGCCGCAAGCAGTTTGTAAATATCCTTTAACCGCTCTTTTTGCGTAACGCGGTAACGCATCCGTCCCCCCCTTGCCGCATGGGTAGCGCCTTTGCCAAACGTCCAAGGCGTTTTGGCTCAGCTCGCCTTTCAGCTTTTTAATTTCACAGCTTGAATTTGAAAAAACACCGCAAAAGCGCCTTTTTTGGTGTGGACGTCGCAAATATATTCTTTTCCGTGCTTATAATTTACGCCCCAACAGTTTGGCCGCGCTGTCGTAAATGAAAATATTTAAATCGTATTTTGCCTTTAAAAAGTTTCAAGTTCAAGCCACAGCCCCCCCGCTTTTTCCGCTGTAAGCGATTAGGTTTTCAAATGACTGAACCCCTTTGCTCTCCTTAGCCTGTTGGACATATTTTAGCTCCCTGCCATAGCCCGTTTTTTTACCAAAACCTGTGCGCTTTTTTATAATTGTCCGTTAATAAAAATGCGACGAAAAGTTTTCTTAGAAAATAATGCAGCCGCGGCGTAAGCGTTAACGCGCTTAATTGATATAAAATTACCAAAAGCTCTTTAAAAAAAGCAAGTTTTAATATCCGCCGTAAAAAACGAGAAATATTAAAAAGACAAAAAAAGGAGGGCGTAAACCGCCCTCCTGAAAAGAAACGAAAAAATATAAACCGCCGTTTAAAAAATTAAGAAAGCAATTATATGTGTTTGTTAAATCGGATAACCGCGCTTTGAAGGGCGGCAAGGTTAGACATAAAGGTAAGCGCGCATAAGTCAGCGTTTGCCTAAGCCGCAAGGGCAAAAAGAATAGGCGCTTTTTTGGATTTTATTTTGGCGCAATTCCTTACGCAACGGGCATAATTTAATTCTACGCACAATTTTTATAGCTTTAATTTTTATGAGCGAAACACAAAGAAAGTCGGTTAAGTGTTTTTATTCTGCATAAAGCGGAACGTAAGGCTACGCGTGTCGCAAACCTCCATTGGGCGCGAGCTTTTAGTTTTGCATAAGTGAAGCTTTGTTTTCTAGCAGTTTCCGCAAAAGGCAATGCGCCGCTTGCTAAAATATTTTTGCGCTTAATCTTGGCGCATCATAATGAAAAGCGTAATGCGTCATTAAGCTGCGCGGTTTGCGTAGAGCAGACCCCGTCAAAAATCAATAGACGTAGCCGCCTTTGGCAGGTGGTTTTTTGTCCCAACGCGCGTAAAAGACTAGCCCTTCGCCGCTGTTTTTGACTATTCCGTATTTTCTGTTTCCCTCTTGGGCGCTGTCGAACCACCCCAAAAAAGTATGCCCCGCCTTGTAGGGGTCGTAAAAATTAAAGCTGGTTTCTTTGGTATAGTTTAAGGGATTTTGCGCGCTGTTTGTGCCGCCGTCAAGATAATACTCCACGGCGTATATAGCGCCCTGCCAAAGCGCGTAAAGAGTGAAGCTTATATCGCCGTTTGTCTGCTGCGTTGTGTAAGTAAAGGGGAAAGTTACAGCCTCTCCTCCCGTAGACAAACCCCACCCCAAAAAGGTTTCGCCGCCTTTTGAAGGAGCTGACGGCTCCGTTACCGTAATGGACTGCTTGCCGTATTCCCCCTGAGGCAAGGGTGCGCTTAATCCTCCCGCAGCGTCAAAATTGCACGTTAAGGTTAAAGGATAGTCTATTTCCAAAGGTAGCATTAGAGTATCCGTTCCCCCCGAGATATTAAACATATCAAAAGCTGCGCCCCCGTCAACCGTGCCGTTTTTGTAATACATTAAAAGGGCGTTGAGGTTGCCTGCGCTTTGCAAAAAGTTCCCGCAGTCTGCCGCCGAAGCGCCGTATTTTTTTGCCAAATGAAGCTGGGCGGCGTAGTCAAACGCGTTCCAAATGTCGCCCCAGCTAAGCGTAAGCGCCGTGTTTTCTGTTTGGGGCAGCGGCAGGTTTAAAAAGTAATATACGTTTTCACCCTTTAAGACGGGTAATTTTAAAATGTCGTGCATTGTTCCGCTTTGCTTGATTTGCATGCTTGTAATTTTTTCGTCTTCATACATTGCCATAACGTCGGCGATAATGTATTCTTCCAAAACCACGCCCTCGTAGGCGGAATATTGCGTGTTGATTGTAAATTCTGATATTGCCATAATTTTTTTCTCCCTAAGCCGTTTTAGCTATGCGGTAATAAAGCGACAAGCCGTTTGGGGGCATTGAAGAAAAGGACAGGTAAAAACCTCCTTCGTAGGAAATGACGCGCCTGCTTAAAAGATATCCGTCTAAAACCGCCTGCGAACTGTCGTTAGCGGCAAATACTTCTATAAAAGAACCTGTTTCAACTTCGCCGTCAAGCACCTCCAAAACAAAATCGCTTCCGCTTTGCGACGCAAAACCTTCAAAAAACTTTAACGAGGGATAGTTTCCCTCTTCACCTTTGTCGCCTTTTTCGCCCCGTTCACCCTTATCCCCTTTGTCGCCTTTTAAACCCTCTTCGCCTCTTTCGCCTCTTTGCCCCTGTTCGCCGTTGCTTCCCGCTTCGCCTCTTTCACCGCGTTCGCCTCTTTCCCCTTTGTCGCCTTTATATTTATACCAAGTATAGTCGTCAAAGCCTATGGGCGGGGTAGGCGAGTCAGAAGGACAGATACCTATGTATTCGTCGGGATAAACAAGCAGCATATTTGACGTTAAGCTGTTCGCCCAAGCTATATATAAATAACTGCCGACGCCGTCTTTGCCGTTGTCGCCCTTATTTCCCTTGTCGCCTTTTTCGCCCTTAAAAGCGCCGTCAAGCTTATCTTTTGTCAATTGCGCCGCTACGTTTAAAGCAAAGGAAGAGGCGTAGTTTGACTGCGACAGCGCGGTTGTAAGCTCTTGTTTCATTTCTTGCGCGTTTTTTAGCGAATCAAGCATCTGCGCGTTGATGTCTTGCGCCGCATAGCTGTTTTGGTTTGCGCAAATAGCCTGCGTAACTTCAACAACGCTTTGCGCCGTCTTTTGGCTCTTAAAGCAAATTGAATTGTCCGCTTTGCTCCTTGCAACGAGCTGCAAGGTAATTTTGCCGCTTTTGGAAAGCGCGCCGCTTTCTAAGTCGTGGTAAAGCACAAGCGAATACCCCTCTTCGGTAATGCTGTTTAGCTTGCCGCTTGAAAGCTTGTTTGTGCCGTTGTCCGTTTCAAGGGTATAGTTGTAGTCGGCGTAGATAAGGGGGATTATAAACTTTAACCGCGTCGTTTTGTTTTCCCCCTGGTTGACCTTTACCGCCGAAAGGGGCAGCAAAGTTTTGTCCTCGTTAAGCCTCAAAAAATAATTAAATACAGACATATTTTTCTCCTTAAATATGCTGAGGCGGCGCGAAAAAGCGCCGTAGTGCAGTCCTCTGATTTAATTGTAAGGGAAAAAAGAACAAAAAAGCCGCGCGGCTGCCATTTTTTTGCCTCGCAGCAAAAGCAACAAAAACCGCGCTTGGATACAAAAAAATTGCGGTGCGGTTTTTGCCGCCGGAATAGTCGCCTATAAAAATAAGAGCCGCCGTTAAAGGCGAGTCGCGCCGCTTAAAGAAGAGATATTTATATGTAATCGCTCACGGTGCGCGGGTGATATGGAGAAAGCAGGTTTCAAATCTTTTTTGTGAAATATTAAAGTAAACCTCAAAAATAACCGCAGGCTGTTTGCGTAACGCGCTCCATTGTGCTACTCGCTTTATCTTTTTGCATTTTTTAAGCGCCGCCGTTACGGCTTCAACATTGATAAAAAACGGTTGCGGAACCGCAAGATTAAATTAAAAGAAAACAAAAATTTGCGTAATTTTAAAATAAATCAAAACTTCGGGCAAAGGGCAGATACGCCCGCCGAGCGCAAAAGCAAAGGGAAAGGAGTTTTTGAGCTTATTTATGTTGTTGTTCCCGCCGTTTTTTCAAAAAAAGACTGCTCCCCGCCCTAAGTTTTAAGCGGGAAGCAGTTTTTTATTGTGCAGTTATACGCGTCTTTTTGGCTGACTTATTGTTAAGATTTAAACCTTTGTTACAATTTGTTGCATTTCGTCCGCGCTTTTTACATAAATGTCAATACTGCGGCAAAAAAGCGGCAAAAGCATATTAAAAATTAATATACGCTTTTTTATGTTCGCTGTTTATTTGTAACATTCCTCGTGAAGCACTCCTATAAACTCTAAGCCTCTGTATTTTTCCGCAAAATCCAATCCGTAGCCGATGACGAACTTATCGGGAATTTCAAAGCCCAGATAGTCTATATTTATTTCCACTTTTCGTCTTTCGGGCTTGCTTAAAAGCGACGCAATTCTTACGCTTGCCGCGCCGCGCGTTTTTAACAGGTTTTGAATGAAGTTCATTGTAATGCCGGTGTCAATGATATCTTCCACCATTATTATGTCTTTTCCGTCGACGGAATAGTTAAAGTCTTTGTTAAAGCGCACTTCGCCGCTGCTGCGCGTGCTTGAACCGTATGTAGAAATATCTATAAAGTCAATGGTGCAGCCTAAGTCAATTTGGCGAACCAAGTCGGCAAGAAATATCCAGCTGCCTTTAAGCACGCCTACGACCAAAGGGTTTTTTCCTTTGTAGTCTTTGGTAATTTGAGCACCCAGTTCTTTAACGCGCTTTTCAATTTGCTCTTTCGTGATTAAGATTTCCTTAACCTCTTTGGGGTAAAGCATTTTATTTTATCTCCTTACAGTAAATTTTATATTCTTTTGAATTTTCCGTCACTTTAAGCTTTTGGCTGATTTCCACGCCCACAATTGCCAAAACCTCTTTATCCTGCGCCAGCAAAACAAGGCTGTCCCTTTCTTCTTTCTTTATTTTTTTATCGCTTAAATAACCTGACAGGCTTTTTGTGCCGCCGCCGAACTTAGTAAAATAATCCCCCTCGCGGCGAAAGCGCAAAAGCGCGTCCTTCGGAACTTTATCTATATCAAACCTAAGCCCCTCGCCCTCTTTGGAAATTACTACGGTCTTTTGTCCCAATTTATGCTCTCCGACGGAAAACTTCGCCTCGCATTTTAATTCGTTTAAAGATAAAGGGGGATTTTCCACGCCGCTTTTTTCCACGCAATCTTGTCTGAAAAAAATTGCTACGCCGCCGTAGTCTTTTAAGGCGGTAAGATTAAAGGGCAGATGAATTTCTTTGCCGCGCTTTTTGCCCGCCAGCAAGCAGATATCGTCTATATGCCGCTGTTCAATATCCTTTTGCGCGCCCACTTCGGCAAGGGCGGAAAACACCACGCGGCTTGTAAGAGCGGGGTTAAGCGTAAATATTTCCAGCGGTATGAAAACTTTTTGACCGTCAAAAATTAAGGGAGTTTTTGCCATAACCACCCCCGCGACATTTTCCATAAAGGTTTCGTCTTGGGAGATTAAAGAGGAACAGCGCGCAATATTTTCCACCGCGTTGCCGTTGATTTGTTTTAACAGAGGAAAAACCTTGTTGCGCAAAAAGTTTCTTGCGTAAACGTCGTCGGCGTTGGTTTCGTCCTCAACAAAGTCAATCTTGTTTCGCCGCGCGTAGTCCAAGATATCTTCTTTGCTTACGTCAAGCAGCGGCCGCCAGTAACCGTCCTCATCCTTTTCCATGCCGCACAAACCCTTTGCGCCGCTTCCGCGCAAAAGGTGCAGCAACACGGTTTCGGCTTGGTCGTTTTGGTGATGGGCGGTAACGATTACAGCGCCCGCAGCCTCTTTTTTTAGCGCTTGGTGGCGCAGAAAGCGCGCCGCGGTTTCAAGCGAAAGCTTCTTTTCTTTGGCGTAAAGGGGCGCGTCCACGTTCAAAACAGCGCATTCTACACCCGCCTTGCCGCAATAGTTTTTTACAAAAAGACAGTCGCTTTGGGCGTTTTCCCTTATGTTATGATTGACTGTCGCCACGCGGAAACGCCCTTTGTAATTTGCGGCGAAAAGGTGGAGCAAAACCATTGAATCGGCTCCCCCGGATACCGCCAAAAGCACTTCGTTTTCACGCTTTTTTAAGTCAACCATCATATTTTACAGTATAACAAAGGGGCGGTTTTTTGACAAGTAAAGGATTTTAGGTTTAATTAAAGTATTTGTATTCGCCCTCGCAGTTGCAGCGGTAGCCCGACTTTTCGTAGCAGTCCAAACATACCGTTCTGCCGCACAGGGGGCATACCGCGCTTTTTTCAGGCGCAACTTCTTTGTTGCAGTCTTTGCATCTCATGGCTTATACCTCCACAAAGTAATTATTGCCCGCAAAAAGAAAAACTAACGCCTTTTGAGCTTATAAAAGCACCCTCAGCCTCTCTTTCGAGATAATTTAATATAACCAACTCGTTTTATTGATTTTAAATCAAAATAAACGCGCATTCAAAAAAACGATAAGAAAACCGCACCCGCCTAAAAAGCCTATTGACAAAGCCGATAAAGCCGTGCTAAAATAAATAAAAAAAGGTATTGTCTAAAATGAAAAACGTTATATTCTAACCGCATAAAAAAACCAAATAAGAGATATTTGCATAGTTTTTTTGCTGTGCCGCAAGTGTTTCTCGCGGCTTTTTTAGTTGTTTTTAAAAGCGGTTTATAATCCTTTAAGGTTTCATAAAAAAATTACACGGTATTAAAGGAGAATTATGTCAATTATAGATATTAAAAATTTAACCTTCCGCTACGAAGGCGCGGCGGAATATATTTTTGAAAAGGTAAACCTTGAAATAAGCACGGCGTGGAAATCGGGGCTCGTCGGAAGAAACGGCAAGGGAAAAACCACCCTTTTAAAGCTTTTGACGGGAGAGCTTGAATATAGCGGCACGATACGCGCCGACGTGGAGTTTGAGTATTTTCCCTACCCCGTTGCCGATATAAGCGCGCCGTTATATTGCGTTTTGCAGCAAGTTTGCCCCTGTTTTGAAGAATGGAAGGTGCGGCGCGAGCTCAATCTTTTGGAGGTTTTTGAAGTTGACTTTTACCGTCCTTTCAACACTTATTCCGAGGGGGAGCGCACTAAAATTTTACTTGCCGCAATGTTTTGCAAAGACAACGCCTTTCTTTTGATTGACGAACCCACAAACCACCTTGACAAATGCGGGCGCGCCCTGCTTTCGCGTTACTTGAACAAAAAATCCGCTTATATCGTAGTGTCGCACGACAGACGCTTTTTGGACGGCTGCATTGACCGCGTAATAAGCATAAACAGGGCGGCGATTGAAGTCCAAAACGGCAATTTGTCTTCCTATCTGCAAAACAAAAAACGCCAAGACGATTTTGAGGAGGCGGAAAACCAAAAACTGCTTTGCGACATTAAGCGCCTTACGGAAGCCGGCAAGCGCAGAACCGTTATGGCGGACAAGGCGGAAGAAGAAAAATGGGGCGGTCACTGCGACAGGGGGTATTTAGGCGCAAAGGCGGCGCGCGTGATGAAACAGGCAATCAATATGCGTAACCGTATTGACGCCGCGGTAGAAGAAAAGTCAACGCTGCTCAAAAATATTGACAGAGCCGATTCATTAGGCGCGGCAAAAAGCCAAAGGTTTTTTAAAGAAAGACTATTGACGGTAAAAGACCTTGTGATTTTTTACGGAAACAGGCAAATTAATGAGCCGCTGTCTTTTGAAATTGACAGGGGAGAAAGGGTGTCGCTTTGGGGCAGAAACGGAAGCGGAAAAAGCAGCGTTTTAAAGGCTGTTTTGGGGGAGCTTCCCTATAAGGGAACAATTGAACGCAACAGGCAGCTAAAAATATCTTATCTGCCGCAGGATACCTCCTTTTTAAAGGGAAGCTTTGACGATTTTTGCGCCCGCGGCGGCGTTGACAAAACGCGTCTTTTGACTTTTTTGTTTAAACTGGGCTTAGAGCGAAGTCAGTTTGAAAAATCCTTAGAGGAGCAAAGCCAAGGGCAAAAGAAAAAGCTTTTGCTTGCCAAAAGCCTTTGCGAACAAGCGCATCTTTTTATTTGGGACGAACCCCTAAACTACATTGACGTCATTTCGCGCGAACAAATAAAAGAGGTTATTTTAAATAGCGGCATTTCCCTGCTTTTGGTTGAGCACGACGCGGCTTTTATTGACGAAGTCGCCACAAAGGAAGTAGAAATAAAATAACAAGTAAATTAATTTGCCTTTGTTTTGCGCTAACCCTTAAAATAATTATTCTTTTAAGGGTTAGCGTTTATTTTATAACTTTTGCCTTAATCTATCCTTTTTAATTTGCCGTAAGGCTTTAAAATCTTTTTTCTTTTTATAACGTAAAAAATGCCCATGCCGTTAGTGGCCAAAAAGCTTATGACGTTTAAATATCCTGAAAATGCTATTATATAGTTGCCCGGTCCTTTTAAAAGCACAGTTATTACGTAAAGCGCTATAAGAAGTAGGAAAAACCCGCCCGTTATCGCTGAAAATATGACGGCAGTTTTAGTCAATGTCTTTTTAACCTGACCGTTTCCTTTAATGTCGTAATATTTGTTGGTTTCCGACAGAGTTTTTACTATGAGCGCTATGACGTAAACGGGAACCGCGGCAATAAGCAAAATATAGGGCGGTATGCTTGTAAAGAGCACGGGCAGCCCGCCGACTAAAATCAATACGGCGATTATTATAATATTAAAAGATAAATCGTCTATATATTTTGCCGCGATAAGCAACGGCGCATCGTATTCTTCCGCTATGTCGGGGTCGTAAAGCGCCGATTTTGAAGTGTTCATAAAAATAGTTTCAATCACAATGCAGGCTATTATAAATACCGCATAAAAAACGATGCACAAATAGTAAAGCTTTGTGTCTATAACGCCTGCGCTTGAAAGCAGAATTACGGGAATCGCAAGAAAAACCGCGCCCACAAAACCCAGCTAACCTGCCAAAATTGAAAAATTTTTGAAGCTCGTAAGCGTTTTTTGAATGAGTCTTTTGACTTGTTTTTCTCCTTTCGCCGAGTCGGACGTTATGCTCGCCCCCTCTTTGATACGGCAGCCTTTTAATATTTCGTCGCTTGTTACTTCAAATATCTCGACGATTACGGGGATAAGCGACAAATCGGGGTAGCCCTCGTCGCATTCCCACTTGCTTACACTTTTGTTGGTGACGCCGAGCTTTTCCGCCAACTCCCACTGCGTCATTCCCTTTGCCTTTCGCAGCGCCGCTATAAACTTGCCCATTGTTTGTTTTTCCATTTTTGTATCCTCCGCAAATCAGCTTATGCCATAATTCTATTTTAAGGGGAGCGCGATTTCAACCCAAAAGACGTAGAAAATGTCCACTTACAGTAGATTTAACCAATTTTATTTAGTTTATCACACTTGCATAAAAATTACATAAATTATAGAGCGCGCGCTGTTGACGGGCAAAAGACAGCAAAAATTAGCGAGGCGTTTTTATAAAATCAGACTTAGCCGATAAAATAAGGCTAAATAATATAATTAATCTTTTTCTTTTCCGACAAGATAATCTATCGTTACGCCGAAGTAATCCGCCAATACCCAGCAGTCAAGAGGTTAGGAACAACAACAGCCGCTTCCCAGCGAAATGTAAGCAGTGAGTTTGAGCAAAGCGAAGTTAAAAAATAAATAAGATTTAGTACCCTTAAAAATAAACGCAGATGCAAAAAAGTTTTGTTTTAATAGGCAAAAAACCGTCCAAAATCAAAGAAAAAGGGCTAAAAACCTTAATTTTTAGCCCTCTGGCGAACCGTAGGGGATTCGAACCTCTGACCTTTTGGTCCGTAGCCAAACGCTCTATCCAGCTGAGCTAACGGTCCGTTTTGCTGCTTTTACAGCCCAAATAGTATATATCAGCAGATTTTTTTTGTCAATAAGATTACGGCGTAAATCTAAATCAAATACTTTACTAAAAAAAACATTTGTGCTATATTACATAAGCGGCTTCACAAAAAGATTTGCATAACGCGGAGAAATACCCAAGTGGCCGAAGGGGCTCCCCTGCTAAGGGAGTAGTAGGTGAGAAACCTAGCGAGAGTTCAAATCTCTCTTTCTCCGCCAGATTTAAAAACCACAATATAAAGTATGTCAAAGGCTCAAAAGACTACAATATATTGTGGTTTTATTTTTTGTGGGTGCATTTTGGGAACAAAAAAGTAATTTTCATACCCTCTTAAACTTGCTACTATGCGTTATTATTGCCGTTTTCGTCTAGTATTTCAAGTTTTTGCAAGGGTTCAAATAGCTTATCCAAGTCTGCAAAGGATAATTTCCACCGTTTTGCCTTTGCTTTTGCGCTATGGGGTTATTGTTAAAACTTACACGGACACGCAACGAGTTTGACAAAATGCCAAGTATATATTGCTTATATTCCGCAAGAGCCGAAAGCAAATTGTCATATTCTGCCGTTGTTAATATTTCCGCTTGTTTTAGAGCCTTTAATTGCTGTTCTATACCGCTTTTAGTATTGCCGTAGTAATTGTTATACGATGCTATTATTTCATTTAATACGGCTTGTTTTCTATCTTTTACTGTCATAATAAAGTTTACTCCTTTTAAAATGGTAATTCGCCGTTGTCCTCTATAAGCGTTAAGTTGTTAAATACCTCAAACAAATCTACCTCTTGCGTTTTGCTTTTATCAAAATCAAAAACTTTATGTATCCTGCGCTTAAAGGCTTGCCAAGTTTTTGGGTATTCCTCTTGTATTTTTTTATACTGCTCCGTTGGCTTCCAATTTGTAACAATAAATACTTTTGTGTAGCAGGCTATTTTATTGTTATATCTTGTGTGAAATTGCGTTATCAAACAGACAAGTCTCGTCAATTATGGAGACAAGGACGTAACGAAGTTCTTTACTAAATTGTGAAAGTTGTATGGCAAAGAAAGCAATGACGAATATTTAGAGGTAACGGAAGCAGTTGAAAACATCAATAGAATGCTTAATTGCCCCAATGAAAGAATACTGCCATTTTAGATGTTGAGGGGCTTATTAGGTTTTTCTTGTATCACTTGGCTTTAATTATTGAGTTGAGTGGTCTTTTCTGTTATACTTATTTTTAATAAATTGCGGCAAGGCAAGGCGAAAGCAAAAGGAGAGGGGAGTGAAAAAGCCTTATTATTTGGCGTATGAGGATAGGTATCAAAAGGTTTACGCGGCAGGCGTTGAGTATTGGGGGCACTCATCCGACGACGAAATACTTTGCGCGACGCTTGAAAAATGGGTAGAAGAAAACAACCTTGGGGGCAAAAAAATAATTGATTTTGCCTGCGGGGAGGGCGCTTGCGGCATGATTTTGTCAAAGCTGGGCTGTTTGTATCACGGCGTTGACATCGCGCCTTCCGCTGTTAAAAAAGCCAAAGAAAGGCTTTACCAGTTTCCCGACGCAAAAGTGTGCCTGCTTGACATGGTAAAAGAAAGCGCCCCCGATTGTTATGACGCCGCGCTTGACTGCATGGGATTGCATATGCTTGTTGCCGACGGCGAACGTGCCGCTTATTTGAAAAATGCATTCGGCTGTTTAAAAAGCGGCGCGCCCATGCTATTTTTCAGGCAGTGCCACGGCGAAGACGCTTTTGACGGCGCAGTCCGTTCCTACAAGCATTGGGAAGAAATCTGCGGCAGCGACTACAAAACGCCGAGTTTGCGCCGCGAGGACAAAAGCGGCAAGGAAGTTTTAATCCCGTTGGTGCCCGCAAGGGCAAAAAGCAAAGAGGGATACATAAAAGAGCTGCAAAACGCTGGTTTTATAGTTGAAAAGTTTATAAAAATGGAAACCAACAGCGCCAATCCCTATTCGGCAAGCATTTTTGTAAGAAAGCCTTAAAGGAAAATCAAATATCAATTTTAAAGAAAGCAAAGCAAATGAATATATAAGGAGTAATTTTTACGAGTGCAACGGTTTTGTTCGGCTAAAACCGTTGGAAAAATGACAAAACTAGTAAACAGGCTACGCTAAAAAATATTCTAAAAACGAGAAACGCTATTTTTAACGGCATAAACAATAAAAAAATAATACATAGTCTTTGCTATGCCGCAAGTCTTATTGCGGCTTATTTGGTTTAACAAAAAAAGGTCTGCGGCATTGGGCTGCAACTGCGGATTTTAAAAGATAGATTAAAAAACTGTTTGAGAAAACAATTTTTGGGTAAAAACACATTTTTTGTAAACTAGGTAAACTTCATTTACCGCGCCAAAACATTAAGAAAACTCTACTTGTAGCTGAGGCATCTTCGGAGGCAAAAAAAGTGTTAACCCTTCTCCTCAAAAACGCGCGTGAGATATTTTATATGCAGAAAGTAATTGGCCTGTTAGCTTTCATTTTTATAAACGACAGCTTTCGTTTTCAAGCTCTTAAATAACTTTCGTATAATCAAAGCCGCTCAATTTTGAGCTTTTGTTTGCCGCGCACATATGCTGAATGTGGATACCGATATGTCCTACGCCCAAAATAAGGGCGGAAATTATTAGCCATATGACCTTTCCGTATATCCCCAGCAACAGAAATGCCGAAACGGGCAAAGACGCAAGCGGCAGGGGAATAAGCAAAAAGCTTTTGTAAAAGTTTTTTAAGGCGGGCTTTAAAAAATACCTCACCCACGCCGCCTCATATAAAGCATCAAAACGCCCGACGCGATAAGCCACGCCGTCCACGCCGAAAACTCAACGGGGTTATAGTCGGAAAACATGACCGCCGCCGCAGACGTCGCAATCTGCCCCGCGCGCTCAAACGCCAGCAGCGTCTTGTTTTCGTTTTTGGCAAGTTCATCATACCCTTGCGGCCGCTTTCTTGCCCAAATAATATTGGGGATAAACAGCATCAGAAGATATATCAACCCCATATAAGAAAACCCGATATGTCCCATAATTCTTTCCTTTCTTAAAGCGGCGAAACGACCTTTATCTTTTTATTATACTTTTAAAAAGCTTGGCGGCGCAAGGCAATCGCGTTTTTTTATTTTGTTAAAGGCAATGTTAACGCCGCGCCCATTTTTTCCGGTTAAAAATTGTTAACAAAGCCATACCCGTTTGATAACTAGCGCGGTTAACATAACGTCTTTTTTATTTTAAATGTCTGCAAAGACTAATAGCGCAAAATGCCTTAAAAGGCTTAATATTTGAAAAACAAAAAGCAAATATTTTACCTTTCGCCGATTTTTGAAATGAGAAAAAAAGTTTAGCGTTTTTTCCCTCGGCATTCTATTTTAACCGTTACAATATTTTTGAACGATAATATTTGCCAATATCGAAACTGCTTTCATTTAATAGTGGTATAGGCGCGCTTATGTAACTTAGTCACATCCAAAGCAAAATAAAGAGATTATATTTAACTTGCGGCAACTTATTCCCCGATACATAGAATATTTCTTTTAATAGTAGAATTCGCCGATAAAATAGGGTGATATACTTTATTGGCGGCAACGCAAATACGGCTTTGAAATGGGGCAACAGGGTTACACAAAGGAAAAAGTATGTATTCAATACATGACATAATAAAAAGCAGACGGCAGCAGCTAAACCTGACGCAAAAAGAACTCGCCAACCAAATAAACGTTTCGGACAAGCTTATAAGCAAGTGGGAAACGGGGCAGGGTCAGCCCGATTTAAGCTTAATTAAGCCCCTTTCCGTTGTGTTAAAACTACACCCCGAAGAATTGCTTCAACTGGACGACTTAAAAGGCGGCGAGTCGCGTTACAGCGAAAAGTATCTGCTTTCAAGCCCCTACGCCAAAAAGCAAAAAAATCAAATTACCTTATACAATATTATTTCTAAAATTTCCGCCTCTTTCGCCAGCATGAACAAGTCCAACTACCAAGATACCGTCAACAGGGGGCTTAAACTTCTAGGCGAATTTGTAACCGCCGACAGGGCGTATATATTCAAATACGATTTTAAAAAAGGTATCTGCGCAAACACATTTGAGTGGTGTTCTTCGGGCATATTGCCCGTCATAGACGATTTACAGTGTATCGGTTTAAGCGATATTCCCGACTGGATAAATACGCACTTAAAGGGTGAGGCGCTGTATATACCCAACGTTTTTCAGCTGCCTTTTGAGACGATATGGTCAGAACGATTTTAGAGCCGCAGGGCGTTAAAAGCCTGCTTACAATACCCATGTATAACAACGACGACTTACAGGGTTTTTTGGGGTTTGACTCGGTAAAAGATTTCAGGTATTATACGGAGTTTGAAAAAATAGCGCTTTTTGACTTTTCAAACGTGCTTGTCAACGCCATTTCCAGAATGGAACTTGAAAACAAGGTTGAGCAGCAAAATATCAAGCTTGAATTTATGATGGATACCTCTAATATCGGCGTTTGGGAATGGCATTTGCCCTCGGGTAAAACGGTTTTTAGCGAAAATGGGCGGAAATGATAGGCTATACCCTAAGCGAGATTGAATCTGCAAATAATATATTGTGGGAAAAACATATACACCCGCAAGACTTTAAAAGAGCCGAAGACAAAATAAAAAAAATTATAAGCGGCGAAATGGATTATTTCCGCTGCGAATTCAGAGTGATACACAAAAAAGGCAACATATTATGGATAAGGTCAAGCGGCAAGGCTATTGAGTTTGAAAAGGGCAGACCCGTAACGCTTATAGGCACGCACATAGACATTACCGACATAAAAAACCGCGAGTCAGAGTTAAAGGTTGTAAAATGCGCCGCTGAATATTCCCCCGTTTCCATAGTCATAACAAACCCCGACATGAAGGTTCAATTTGTAAACCAAGCCTTTACTTTCCTTACTGAAATTGAGGAAGAAGCCCTTTTGGGCGGCGACATTATGGAGATTTTGGCGATTGGCAAAGGTTTAAACTCTCCCTACCGCGCTTTATTAAAAGATTTAAATGAGGGCAGGCAATGGAAAGGGGAACTGTTTGGCAAAAAGCCCGACGGAAAGGAATACTGGCAGTCGCTTTCGGTGTCGCCGGTGTTTGACGAAAACCGCGAGATAACCCACTATGTTTTTATAGCGCTTGACATTACCAAAGATAAGCTAAGGGAGCAAAACATACTTGAAGACCTAAACGCCTTAGACAACAGCCTAAAAGTAAATATGCAGCACCTTGAAGATTCCAACAAGGCGATGGTGTTTGCGCTGGCAAAAATCTCCAAGTCGCGCGACAGCGAAACGGGCTTTCACGCAGAGCGCATTCAATATTTATGCAAGCTTTTGGCAAACAAACTTCATGAGGACAAAAAATACGCCGACAAAATCAATTCAGGCTTTATCAACACCATTTTTTACGCCTCGGCGCTTCACGACATAGGCAAAATAAAGGTGCCCGACAGTATTTTGCTTAAACCGGGCAAACTTTCTGCACAGGAGTTTGATTCTGTTAAGCAGCACGTTAAATATGGCTCAGACACGCTGCTAGAAATTATTAAGCACTTCCCTGACAACCAAATAATAATTATGGCAAACAAAATAGCCAAATACCACCACGAAAGGTGGGACGGCAGAGGCTATCTGGCGGGGTTAAAGGGCGAAGAAATACCCCTGCCCGCAAGGATAATGTCGGTAATAGACGTTTATGACGCGCTAAGGACAAAGCGTCCTTATAAAGAGGAGCTAAACCACAAAACGGCATGTGAAATAATTTTAGGCGAATCGGGGACGCATTTTGACCCCGGTATTGTTGAATCTTTTGTAAGTATCAACGAGCAGATAGAGTTAGTTTACGAGTCGCTTTTTGTTTAGTTTTTTAAGCGCTTTTGATTTAATTATCGCCAAAAGATTTCCTTCTTTTATTCCGCGCCTTTTATTTTGCCGTCGCTTATGTTTAACGCGCTTGCATCAGGCGGCGGATTGTTTTTAAAAATATTTTTGACTTTTTAAAGTTTATTGTATTATTAAAATCTTTTCTTTGCAGTAATGTTTATTTGAACTGGTTTTTTCAAACAAGCCTGTGCCCTTTGCCGCGCGTTTAAGAGGGTAGATATTTACTTGCCGCAAAGTATACAATTTTCAAGCAAAATCATTTTTTGCCAATACCGCCGAAATGCCCCAGTTATTTAAACGGATTAGCCGTTAAATCTGAGGATATTAAAAACCTCCGCATTTGCGGAGGTTAGTTTTAAGTGTAGTTTTAAAAGCGGAATGAATAAGTTTGAAAGCTTTTATTTAAAACTTCGTTTGATTATAGTTAACTATGCTTTTATAAGTCCTCTAAGCGTTCAATGGAAAGGATTTCGTCCTCTATCAAAACTATATTGGATATGCTTTCCGCCGAACAGTCTATGCCGGGGCGTATTACCGCTTCGGCTTTCAGGCGGTTGTCAATTTGCTCCACCTTAAAGCGTGAAAACTGCTTGACCTTGAAATATTCTTGCAGTTTTGTTTTAACTTCGTCGGAATAATAAAACTTTACGAGCAAAAGCTGTGGCATTGTTTTAATGCGGTAAAACTTTGAATAAAAGATAAATTGCGCCGCCACAACTACGAGAGTGCCTCCTGCCGCCAGCAAATACAGCCCCCTTCCCATAGCCATGCCTATGCCCGACGTCGCCCAAACGCCCGCCGCCGTCGTAAGCCCGTGCAGGCTTTCTCTGCGGAAAAATATCATTCCCGCGCCCAAAAAACCTATGCCCGTAACGATTTGGGCGGCTATGCGCGCGCTGTCGTTTTCAAAGGAAATAGAGACGCACATTAAAAGAGCGGACGCCGCGGCAACGATATAGTGAGTTCGCATTCCCGCCTCTTTTTGACGGTGGCTGCGCTCAATGCCCACTAACAAGCCGCAAATCCCCGCTAATAAAACTCTAAGCAAATATATAAGTTGCTGTTTTAAATCCACCCTCTCTCCTCCTTTAAGTTTTGCGTAAAAAATTGTTTTTTATCATTGTATCAAAACACGCTTTTATGTCAAGAGAAAAATTGCGGCAAAAAAATTATTTATTTAAAAAAATAATAGTAAGCAATTTTAAAAACGCCTTTCTTTAAATTGCGCGGAGAAAATAAAAAATTTGACGGAAAAAAGTATAGATTTTTATGTAAAAGAGGAAAAAATAAAGGCGGATTGTCTATATAAAATTAAGCAAAAAAAGAGAAGAAAATAAAGAAAAACATTCAAGCCGAAACGCAAAATATGAAAGGGTTAAAGCGCCGAAAAAGAGATACTGCTAAGAAATAAAAATATGCAGCTGCAAAATCGGCGCAAAACAGCGGGCATAGATAACGGCTAGCGGGGCATAAAAACTGTGCAGGGGTTTGGCAAAGTAAGGCGAAACGCAATTATTTAAGCCGCCTCAGCTAAAACAAGAGCAAAAACATAAAGCGCAAAAGACAACTGAGGCAAACGCAAAGAAGTAAAACATGGGCGGCGTAAAAGCAATTAATAGCATATTGGGCACAGCAAAAAACTACGCCGTGGGGGCGGCACAGCAAAAAGGATAATAGGGGGAAGTTGGACTAGCGGGAAAAAAATAAGCTTCGCAACAAACCATATAAAGAATATCCGCGGAAAAAATTAAGACGGGCGGGGTTATTTAAATATATTATTTTTAGCTGCGCAAAATAACTTAAATGAGAAAGGAAAGGAACGGGCAAACACGGCTAAAACTTTTAAAACGCAAGCCTTCCGCCGTAATAAGCACAATTATAATCGCGGTCGTTATGGCGGGCTTTTTGGTGTTCGGTATTTTCGCAAAAAATATTTTCGGCGAGGAAAACGCCTTTTCCAGTCTTTTTAAAGATAATTTAGGCAAAATCGTAGACATTTTCAATAAAGACACGCTTGACGCGTTAATTTCCTCCCTCGTTTACGTAGTCATCATGTCGGCGGTCTACAAAGTCATCAAGTGGCTGTTAAGGCTTTCTCTGTCGCGCACCAAAAGGGGCAAAACAATTGTTAATTTGCTGGCAAGCTTTATAAAATACGCCGTAGCGATAGTTACGGCGGGGCTTGTGCTCGCCGCCTTCGGCGTAGACACCGTTACGCTTTTAGCTTCGGCGGGCATCTTGGCGTTTGTGATAGGTTTGGGCGCGCAAAGTTTGATTGAAGACATTATCGCGGGGCTTTTTATTGTCTTTGAGGGGGAATACCAGGTAGGCGACATCGTTACGATAGAAGATTTCAGGGGCGCCGTGGTCAACGTGGGGATACGCACCACCACGCTTCAAGACGACTTGGGCAACGTCAAAATAATAAGCAACAGCGCTATAAAAGGCATTATCAATATGTCGCTGAACCTGTCGGTGGTTTTATGCCGCGTAAGGATAGGCTACGGCGAAAACCTTGAACGGACGGAAAAAATTATAAGCGAAAAACTTCCCGCCATAAAAGGCAGGGTGCAGGGGTTGGAAGAGGGGCCTTTTTACAGAGGGGTGTCGGAACTTGGCGATAAAGGCGTAACGCTGCTTTTTATCGCAAAATGCAAAGAGGAAGACCGTTTTCAAGTGGAAAGGGGCCTTAACAGGGAAATTAAAATGCTTTTTGACGCTCACGGTATAGTAATTCCCTACCCCAATTTTGTTATTAAAGAAGAAAAGGAAAAAGGAAACAAAACATAAAAGTTGTTTTAATCTTTGAGATTATTTATTAGGACAAAATAAAATAAAAAGGACGTGTTGTTATGAAAAAAGCTTTAAATAAAAGTTTATTTTGCCTTGCGTTTGCCGTTATAATTTTTTTGAGCTGCCCCCAAACGGCACTTGCCAAAACTGTTCTTCCGGAACAGGAAATTTCAAGCTCCATAGAAAGGGCGGAAGAGCCCAAAAGGGAACTGACAGAGCAGAAAAAGCAAGAAATAAGGCGTCAAATAGCTTTTATGGAAGAGGAATTGGCAAAAATGAATACCACCGTATTAGAGCAGATGATTTATATGAGAAGGCATTATGAAATTATATTGCTCAACTCAACTTCGCAAGAGCAAAAAATAAAAGCTCAGAATTTAATCAATACCATAGACAAAATGATTATTGAATGGAAATTATATAAAAGAGAAAAACAGTGAATACAAGCAAAAGAAATCCCCGCTGCCGCAAGGCGGCGCGAGGTTAAATATTGCTAACTTTCGGGTAACGATTTCTTTGCTACCGTTAAATATTCTTTGATTAAGTTTTATAAGTCCCTGTTGTAGATGGGAGAAATATGTTTTTTTGCGGGCACTATAATTATAAAGACAAAGAGCAGATTTACAATATAGACAATGCTTATAATGACGGGCACCGTAACGCCTTTAATATCGCCCACAAAGCCTGCTATAAGCTGGCCTAAAATTGTTCCCAGCATATTAAAAAGCAAAAAGGCGCCGTTAAAGCGGCCTCGCTTGTCGTCGGGCACGTAGGTGCTTGTGCTGCTTATCCTTATGTTGTAGCTCGTAACGGAAAGCGTCCCCTCAACAAACATTACGCACGCCATAAGCCAAACGGGCAGGTGAAAAACAATAATTGAGGTAATGTTGATAGTTATATATACAAACACCGCCACATTATAGCGGATATCTTTTGGAAACTTTATACGGTATTGCACGTTGGCGCCTATTATACGCCCCAAGGTGGAAGAACCGAAAACGATAAAATACGCCCACATTCCGTCAATAGCTTTGCCGCCCACCATAAAGACGTTGCTTCTAAAATAGGGCAGGTTGAGCGTGCCCATTATGCCGCCGCATAGGCTTATAACAAAAAAGTAAATGGTAATTGCTAAAAGTCCCTTTTCGCCCGCGATATATTTTATACCTTCCTTAAAGTCGCCTATAAAGCTGCCCTTTTCCTTTCGCGCGGTAAACGCCGAAAGGTCCTTGCCCTGAGAAAGGTATTCAAGTTCGCGCGGCGAAGGGGGCAGCTTTGCCTGCTCCTCGGGCTTAAAGGGAACAAGGTGAGGCTCGCGCAAAATTATCCAAAGCTCAACGGTTGCGGTAATGGCAAACAATACGCTTGCGCCCAAAAAAAGGGCGACGGGACCTATTGAATCGTAGCCTAAAAGCGTTAAGGGGGTAGTTATAATTGAGGCGATAGGGTAAAGCATACTGTTTATGCTGTAAGCTTTGCGGGTGTTTTGCGTGGTGGTAAGCAGCGGAAAAAGGCTGTCAAAAGCCACCATGTATGTTCCGTCAAGAGTGCCTAAAATTAAAGCGGAAATGAAAAACATCCAATACTTCATTATTCCGAAGTGCGTCAAAAGACCTATGGTTAAAAACAATGTGGTATAGCAGTAGTCTATGCGCGGTATCGCCTTGCGCCGCGAATGCCTGTCAAAAACAGTGCCCGCTATCATGGGCACGACAAGCTTGGGCAGCACTGCGGTAACTAAGGTCAGCGCGTAAAACAGCACGCTTCCCGTGGTGTCGTAGACGGAAAGGCTTATGGCAAAAGAGGCGCAGGTATAGCCCACCATAGATATAAAACTGCCTATTACAAGTATGGCGAAGTTTCTGTTCCACAGTTTGGGCAGCTTAATTTGGGTATTTGTCAAACCCTCTTTTTCTTCATGTAAATTGCTCATAGCACCGTAAAGGATAGCATTTAACAAACGCAAAGTAAAGCGAAAAAAAGCGGTCAAATATTTTTGACCGCTTACACTGTATAATACTCAGTAATACTTTAAAACGAAGTAACTTAAAGGCGGAAAAGGCAAACGCAATGCCTTTAACGCATACCCTTTAAATTATAATATTTACCAGCCTGTTGGGGATAACTATGACCTTTTTAACGCTTTTGCCTTCAAGCGCTTCCTTCGCGGCGGCGCTGTCTAATGCGGCTTTTTCTATTTCCGCAACGGAAAGCGAAGCGTCCAATTCTATGCGGCAGCGGATTTTGCTGTTGATTTGCAAGGCGTATTCCACTTTGTCGCGCGTTAAATCCTTTTCCTCGCAGGATGGGTAGCTTGTATTAAAAATAGAATAGGGCATACCGCAATACTCCCACAGTTCTTCGGCGATATGCGGCGCGAAAGGCGAAAGTATTTTTAGCAGGTCGCAAGACGTGTCGAATGCCAATTTTCCGTTGATGTTTTCGCTCCCTAACAAAAAGTATCTGTTTAAGGCGTTTGTAAGTTCCATCATTCGGGCGATGGCGGTGTTGTAAGACAAAGTCCACATGTCGCATTCCGCCTGTTTAAGGGTGTTTGCGCGCCAGTATTTAAGCTCTTTGTCCCCATAGCTTTGCGCCTTGTTTTCCCTTGCGGCGTAAGCTTCCTTTACCGTTCTTTCCACCCTTTCAAGCCAGCGGGAAATTGCTTTTATGCCCTCGTCGCTCCACGGACCGCCCTCGATATACTTAAAGGCAAAGGCAAGGTAAACCCTGAATATGTCGCTGCCGTATTGCTCAATATAGGGGTCGGGCGAAATAACGTTGCCGTGCGATTTGCTCATTCTGTTTCCGTCGGGTCCTAAAATTATGCCTTGATGGACTAAGGAAGTAAAGGGTTCGTCAAAGCTGAGGTAGCCCATATCGCGCAAAGCCTTTGTAATAAAGCGCGCGTAAAGCAGGTGCATGCAGGCGTGTTCTGGGCCTCCCACATATTTGTCAACGGGAAGCATTTTATTTATCCATTCTTTGTCAAAAGGCTCTTTTTCGTTTTTGTTGTCGGGGTAACGTAGGTAATACCAGCTACTGCACACAAAGGTGTCAAGAGTGTCAACTTCACGCTTCGCCTTGCCGCCGCACTTAGGGCAAAGGGTATTTGCAAAACCTTTATCTTTCGCCAGCGGGCTTGTGCCGTCGGGCGTAAAGTTTACGCCGTAGGGAAGAGAAACGGGAAGCTGTTCTTGGGGCACGGGCACGGTTCCGCATTTATCGCAGTAAATTATAGGAATAGGCGCCCCCCAGTATCTTTGGCGGCTGACCAGCCAGTCGCGCAGACGGTAATTTGTAACAAGCTTGCCTTTGCCCTTTTCCTCTAACTTTTGCGTGATTTTTGTAATGGCTTCTTTTGAGGGTATACCGTCAAACTCGCCGCTGTTGACCAAAACGCCATATTCGCAAAAGGGCAGAGGGGTTTCCGTTCCGTTATTTTTTATTACCTGTTTAATTTCTAAGCCGTGCTTTTGAGCAAACAGGAAGTCGCGCTCGTCATGGGCGGGCACAGCCATAATGGCTCCCGTGCCGTAGGTGTAAAGCACGTAGTCGCCTATCCAAACGCCGACTTTTTGACCGTTGGCGGGATTAATTGCATATGCGCCCGTAAAGACGCCCGTCTTTTCTTTGGCGGTGTTTAGGCGCTCAATTTCGTTTGCCTTTGAGGCGGCAAGCTTGTAGTTTTCCACCTCTTCTTTTTGCGCCGCAACGGTAATTTTGTCCACCAAGGGGTGTTCGGGCGCAAGCACGCAGTAAGAACAGCCAAAAAGAGTGTCCGCCCTTGTGGTAAATACATTAAAGGAATGTTTGGAGTTTTCCACGTTAAAGGTAATTTCCGCGCCCTGGCTTTTGCCTATCCAGTTGGTCTGCATCAGCTTTGTTTTTTCAGGCCAGTCGAGGGAGGGAAGGCGGTCTAAAAGTTCTTCCGCGTAGTCGGTGATTTTAAAAAACCACTGCGTTAAGTTTTTGCGGCAAACTTCGCTTTCGCAGCGCTCGCATCTGCCGTCAACCACCTGCTCGTTTGCCAAAACGGTATTGCATGAGGGGCACCAGTTGACCGGCGCGTTTTTGCGGTAAGCTAAACCTTTTTTATATAACTGCAAAAACAGCCACTGCGTCCATTTATAATAGTCCTCGCGGCAGGTAACCACCTCGTAGTCCCAGTCAAACATGGCGCCTATCTCTTTAAGCTGGCGCTCCATTACAGACACATTGTGTTCCGTGCTGTCTTTGGGGTGAATACCCGTCTTTATGGCATAGTTTTCCGCGGGAAGCCCGAACGCGTCAAAGCCCATAGGCTGAAAAACTTCGTAACCTTTGAGGCGCAAAAAGCGCGCGTAACTGTCCGTTAAGGCATAGTTATACCAATGCCCCACGTGAAGTTTGTCGCCGCTGGGGTAAGAAAACATCTCTAAAACGTATTTTTTATTGGCAATATTTTGCCTGTTGAACTTGTAGAGCCTGCTCTCCTGCCAAATCTTATTCCATTTTTTTCCCACCGCTTTGTAGTCCATAGTCTTTGTTTTCCCCCGATTAGTGTTAATAATTCTAAACTCTTTGCAATTCTTTGTCAATCGTTTGGGTTTTTTATTGAAAAAGCGTTTAAACTATTGATAATTGACGGCATAAAGCAATCTGCTTTTACGCGTTAAACAAAAGATATTTAAGGAGAATATTTATGCAAAAAGAAATCAGCCAAATAAGGGGTTTTTCAAGGGCGCTAAGCGTGATTTGCACCATAGCGTTAGTGCTTATGTTTATAGGCGCTTTGGGCTTAATAGTAGGCTTATTTATGAGCGGAAACGCCCAGTTTATAGCGATGCTTGAAGAAAGCGGATACGGCGCGGTTTTGGGCAACGTTATGCACATTCTGCCCCTTTATTTCGTTTACGCGCTAGTTACCGTAGCGGTATATATCACGGTATTTTTTATGCTGCGCAAGGTTTTGAGGAATATCAACGACTTGGAAATCTTTAACGGCGAAAACGCAAAAAAAATTGACACGGCGGCTTATATTTTAATAATAAGCGCCATTGTGCTGCCCTTAGTGCTTACGATAGGCAACCTGATAAGCTCGGGAACGTTTGCTTACAGCCTGTCCTTTGCCGACATCTTTATTGGGCTTGCTCTTTTGCTGTTTTCAAGGATTTTGCTCTACGGGCGCGCCCAGCAAAACACCCTTTCGCAGGCGCAGGTGGAAATTCAAAGGCGCTATAACGAAAAAACCTCCACCGACGAAGTATATAAGGATATTTAGTTTTTTTGCCGATTAAAGAATCTTAACAAAGTGTGCAAGACTTAATTTATTTTCTTTTAAAAACTTATTAGCCAAATCAAAAAGAGAGGGGAAAGACCTCTCTTTTGCTTATAGGCGCGGTAAGTTTTGCCGTTGAGATTTTAGAATGGATAACTTTGCCGTTGAGAGTATTTAAACTGATAATTTCGCCGACGGTGTTTATGGGGCGGAATTTTACCCGCGCGGATTGAAAAAACTTATAAGGTTTAGCCGCACATTCTCCTAAAAGTAGCGGAAGGCGCGGGCTATGCGGAAAAACCTGCAAGGGCGCTTACAAAATCTCTATGTATCTGCTCCCAAAGGTTAAATATAATCTTCTTGCGCTATATAAATTAGACTTTCTATTTTTTCCGATTTTATTTTAATTTTATTTTTTCTTTACAATAATTTTAAATCTAGGCAATAAAAAAATGCGGAGTGTGCCTTAAATAAAACTTAGCCGTATTTTTAAAATTAAATTGCCTCTTAGAGGCATGTTTGCTATTAGCCGAGCGCCGGCTTAGCAAACAGTTATAGCTCAACTTGGCGTAGGTTTTAATAAAATTGCGCCGATTTTTTGTAAAATTAAATTGTTCCTTAGCGGCATGTTTACGATTAGCCGAGTAAAAACAATGACAACGCCGCTTTTAACGGATTTTTAAACGGCAGTATGCAAGCGATGACTGTTCCAATGGCTTTAAGTAACCCCGAGGACGCCAAAGGCTTTAAGGTCCGCAGGGCAAACCGCCCGCTTGGTAAGCGTTTATAATTCTAGCGGGCTCAACACGGTTATTTCTAAACAGTTATGCTCAATGCGGCGCGGTCAAATAATTGTAAAGCTAAAAAGTTAAACTTTTACGAGGTTTTTTTGTTGAGAATAAGTTGAAGCGCGGTCAGCACAACGCAAAAAAGCGCCAAAGCATAGGGAAAGTAGGTAAAGCTTAAAACGCTTAAAACAAAACCCGTCAAAGGGGGAAGAACGCCTATGCCTATTCCCGCGAAAGCGATTTGGTAGCCTATGATATCGGCGGAATACTTTTTGTCAAAGCGCGAAGGAGTAAGGTGAACCATTGAAGGAAAAATGGGCGCAAGCCCCAGCCCTATTAAAAGATAACCCGCAATGTTTACGGCGGCGTTTTTGAAAACCGCCGAAAGCAACACGCCGCAAAAAAGCATTAACAGCCCGCCCGTTATTAAAGGCTTGTCCCCCGTTTTGTCGGAAACAAACGCCGAAAGCAGCCGCCCCGCCGTTATGCCCATATAATAAAAGGAAATTACTCTTGCCGCGATTTGAGGGGTTAAACTTGCGCTTGATACAAGGTAAGTCGCGCCCCAGTTGCCCACCGAGCTTTCAATGCCGCAGTAAAAGAAAAAGGAAAACAGGGAAAGCACCACACCTTTTTGTTTAAATGCCGCAAAAAACGCGTTAGTTCTAAACGCCGCCTTATTCTTTGCGCTTGAAGTCGCGCTATCTTCTTCTTCCTTTATCTCTTGTTTGCCGTTAAAGCCGTCAAGGAAGTCTTGTTTTTCGCCTTTTATTTGCCCTAAATCGCTTTGAACAGAATGAGCGTCTTGCGCTTTTGGACAGCCTAGCCCGTTTTGCTCTTGTAAGGTTTGAGATTTTTTGTCGTTTTGATACTTTTTGCCTTGCTCAGCCTGTGTATTTTGAGAACAGCCGCTTTTAACGCCGCCAACCGCGTCTGTTTCCGTCCCGTGTTCTTCAAGTAATTCCTCTTTGCCGCCGCTAGTTTCAAGAGAAGCTTTTCCGTTTTCCTGCGCGTTTTCGTTTTCGCCCCGCCTTTGTTCTTTAAAAATAGCATTAAGCGGCAGCTGCCTTAGTTTTTCGCTTTTGTTCCACAAGGGCATACACAAAAACAGTATAAGGGCGCTGACCGCCTGCACCGCCGCGATAATTCTGTATCCCCACCGCCAACTGCTTACCGCCAAAAGCGCGGACATTAGAATAGGACCCGCCGTCGCGCCCACGCCCCAAAAGCAGTGCAAAAAGTTCATCTGCCGTGAGGAATAATTTCTGGCGACATAGTCGTTCATAGCCGCGTCAATAGCGCCGCCCCCCATACCCAAAGGAATGGAAAAAAGTATGAGGAAAAATAAATTGCTTGTAAAACTGATTGCTAAAAGCGCGCTGCCCGTAAGCGTAACGGAAAAAGCTATGACTTTTCCGTGCCCCAGCGCCTTGATAATTTTTCCGCTAAAAAAAGACATTAAAATAGAAAAGCCCGTAACGCATAAAGTAATAATCCCCAAAGAGGAAGTGTTTACGCCCAACTCGGAGTGAAGCAAAGGCCAAGAAACGCCCAAAAGGCTGTCGGGCAAGCCCAAATTGATTGCCGTTAAATATACAAGCACCAAAACTAAGGTATACATAACGCTATCTTACATTTTTTGCCTTTGATTGACAAGCGCAGAAGACAAAAAGGACAAAATAACAAATATTCTTATTAACCTCGGCAAAAAACAATCGCCCTTCCTTTTTATAATTTTGGGCATAAGGGCTTTTATTATATGAAGAAAAAACTGATTTACGGCGCCGCGGCGCTTATCTTATCTTTACTTTTGCGCACAAGCCATGGGGGCGAATACCTTGCAATGGGGCTTTTTGTCGGGGGCGCTTACTGCGTGGGGCTTTGGGCGCCCCTTGCCGCTTTTTTATTATCCTCCGTTTTTTTCGGCATAGATTCCGTAATAGTGGCGATTGTGCAGGGGGCGGTTATTTCAGCAGCCATAGCGCTTCACGCCAAGTTTAAAAAACGTATAAATAAATGGCTTTTAATACTTTACATAATTTCAGCGGGTATTTTTCCTTTTGTTTGGAAATGGAACGGAGAGGAAGTTTTTCAAAGGGTAATAAACCTCGCCCTTTCGGCGGGTTTTTCCTTTGTGTGCGTTTATGTGCTGCGCGCCCTTTATGTCAGGGGGCTTACATACAGGCTTGGCACCGACGAGGCGCTGTGCCTTGCGGTGTTTGTCGCGGCGCTTGCAAGAAGCCTTGCGCCCCTAACAATATCTTCTCTTTCCGTTTTAGACGCAGTCGCCCCCTTTGCTATTTTGTTTATGCTTGAAGTAAATTCCCCGTCGTCAAGCTACGCCGCGGCGGTATGCCTGGGCGCGGGGGCGCTTTTGGCGACGCTTTCGCCCCTTTCCGTTTGTGCCTATGCCCTTTTTGCCTTTGCGGCGGTGTCTTTCCGCCCGCTGTCAAGATACGTTTCGGCGCTTGCCATTTTGCTTTTTCAGCTTTGTTTGCTGTATTTTTTCAACCTTTACGGCACGGGGCATTATCTTTTGCTTGTCCCCACCTTTGCGGGGTGCCTTGCCTTTTGCGTCATACCCAACGGGCTACTCAAAAAAATCAACGCGCTTTGCGGCAAAAGCCAAGTTAGCGCGGGGGTTGAGCCTATTGTAAACAGGCTGCGCGGTCAAATTGCCAACAAGCTTTTTGAACTTTCCGACGTGTTTTACCAAATGCAGATAACGTATAAATCGCTAATGGGGCAAATACTTTCGCCGCAAAACGCCGTGGCGCAGCTTTCGCGGCAGGTGTCCGACGCCGTCTGCCGCGACTGCCCCGAAAGGGCAAGGTGCTGGCGCGAAAAAAGCGTTACAACAGACGAAAACCTCGCCCAGCTTATTTCGGCGGGGCTTGATAAGGGAAAGGCAACTGTAATTGACGTGCCCGACGGCTTGGCGTCAGACTGTATGCGTATTTCCACGCTGCTTGCCGCCGCCAATAAGGAAATTACAAGCTACAAAGCCTATTACGGCTCCGTTACAAACCAAAACACCGGCAAGCTTTTGCTCGCCGAACAGCTGGGCGGTATTTCAACGGTGATGATGGAGCTTTCCAACAAATGTAAAAACAAGCTTACTTTTGACAGGGAAAAAGAGAAAAAAGCGCTTGAAGAGCTTACCTTTCTTTCCGTTTTGGTAAAGGAAGTCGTCGTCTGCGAAGAAAAGGACGAACCTTTAATTACTTTAACCGTCGCGGCAAAAGACGCCGAAAAGGGCGTTATACTGCCCGTTATGAACAGGATTATGGGCAGGCAGCTTGAACTGTCCAAATGCGAAAATACCCCCGACGGGCTTTGGCGCATACTGTTTTTTCTTCCTAAGCCCAAATACAATATTACCTTGGGCTTTTGCCAGCGGATAAAGCAAAGCAGCGGCGAAAGCGGCGACACCCATTCCTTTTTGCGCCTTAACGGAAACAAGATTTTGCTCGCGCTTTGCGACGGTATGGGAAGCGGGGAAAAGGCGAGAAGCACAAGCAGCACGGCGATTTCTTTGGTGGAAAACTTTTATAAAGCAGACTTTGACAGCGAAATTGTGCTTTCTTCGGTAAACAAACTTTTATCGGCTAACAGCGAGGAAAGTTTTTCGGCGCTTGACGTATGCGCGCTCAATTTAAATAACGGCAACACCGACTTTATTAAGCTGGGGTGCCCTCATTCGGTGGTAAAAACAAAGGGGGGCGTAAGCTTTATACAGGGCGGCAGCCTGCCTTTGGGCGTGCTTGAACAGATAAAACCCGTAACGACTAAAAAAATTATGACGGCGGGCGACGTTATCGTAATGTATTCCGACGGTTTTTCCGACTGTTTTGCCGACAAAAACGAAATAGCTTATTTGCTTGAACAGAATACCTTGACAAACGCGCAGCTTATTTCCGAAACCATGCTTGCCGAAGCTATGGCGCGCTGCTCTGACGCGCCTGCCGACGACGTAACGGTAATTGCGGCAAGAATTATCAACGGCTAAATAAAACCTTTTAAACTTTGTTTGACCGCGTCCTTGTTTATTCCTAAAAAAAGCTTCCTACATTTTTGAAAAACGCTTTTTTAGCTTGCAAAAGTTTTAAAATTAACTTCATGTAAACCTTTGTTTTAACTAAGCTTGGTAAATATTCACTTAAAGGGAAACTTCCGCATAAAATAACTTATCTTTTTTAAGGGAGTTTTATTATGCCGGAAAATATTGAGGAGGGCGTTATTGTTGAAGAAGGCGCGCTGGTTATGCCCTTTGTCATAATAAAGGGAAAAAGCGTAATTAAAAAAGGCGCCGTTATAGAAAGTTTTTCCTACCTTGACAACGCCGTAATAGAAGAGGGGGCGCACATACGCGCCAGCAGAATTACCGACAGCACGGTAGGGCAAAATACCACCGTCGGTCCCAACGCGCATTTAAGGGAGCACAGCGCCGTAGGCAAAAATTGCCGCGTAGGCAACTTTGTGGAAATGAAAAAAAGCAGCTTGGGCGATTTTTCCAAAGCGGCTCATTTAGCTTATATAGGCGATGCCGCCGTCGGAAAAAACTGCAACGTGGGCTGCGGCGTCGTCTTTGTAAACTACGACGGAAAGAAAAAGCACAAAACGACGGTGGGGGACAACTGTTTTATAGGCAGCAACTGCAATTTAATTGCGCCTTTAAAAATAGAAGAGGGCTGCTACATAGCTTGCGGCACTACCTTAACTTGCGATTTGGAAAAGGACGATTTTGCCATAGGCAGGGCAATCGCCGCCATAAAGCACAACAGAGCGTCAAAATATTTGGAGGAATAAGCATAAGTATAAACTTTCAATAAAGAAAAAAAACCGCTCTTCTAGGCGGTTTTTTTCTTTTTATAACTTTTGTTTCATGAAGGTTTTGCCGAGGCAAAATTGCAAACATAAAGCGCGCAAGAAATAAGTTAACGCTATAAAGCTGAAATAACCTTTACGGCAAGATAAGAAACGTATGCCGCGAGTAAAAATATGCCCACGCCCCGCCTGATTTTCTTTCTAAATAATGCCACGAAGAAAACAAATAGGGTAAGCGATATCATTACGATAAAATCAAAAAGAAGATTTCCCTCAACCGCAATAGGTGTTATTGCAGAGGATACTCCCAAAACAAGCAGTATATTAAATATATTACTGCCTATACAATTACCCAACACGATTTCGTGCTCTTTTTTTCTTGCCGCGATAATGCTGGTAATTAGTTCGGGCATTGTGGTTGCAATAGCTACAACTGTAATACCGATAAGAGTTTCGCTAAGACCGAAACTCTCCGCAATTTTTGTGCTGCTTTCCACGGTAATTTTTCCGCCCAAAAATAGACCCGATAAAGCTAAGATGCAAGACAGCCATAATTTAGATATTTGGCTTATTTTACCGGTGCCTCTCATTTCTAAATCAAACTCAATTTCACCGCCGCTCTCGTTGACTTCTACAATTGATTCAGTTGCCGTCTTTCTTTTTGCGTCAGTCACAATATAAATCATAAACAATATGAAAAGCGCGGTAAGAGCAAAGCCTTCAATCCTTGAAAGCCTTCCATCAAGGAACATCATTGCGCCTAATGTAATTTCCACTGAAAATAATATAGGCAATTCACGCTTTAATACCGATTCTTTTATTTTAAGAGGTATAATTACCGATGCCACCCCTACTATAAGCGCCATATTTGACATAAAGCTGCCTATGATATTTCCAAGAGACAGCCCGTTTGTGCGGGTTATTCCCGATATAATGCCTACCGCAAGTTCGGGTGCGCTAGTTCCGAAAGCGATGACCGTTATTCCTATAATAAAAGTTGAAACGCCGTATCTGTGCGCTATTTTTGATGATGAATCAATTAAAATGTCGGCACTTTTAATTATAACGACAAGCCCTAATACTAAAACGAAGAATTGCATAATACTCTCTTTTTAAGGTGGTTCAACAAATAAAGGTGGAAAACATCTCAGCTTCCCACCCCCAAAGCTTAGTTTTTCATAAATCTTTTATCTATCAGCACATAAAAATATACCAAAGATGTGAAGCGTTTGTCAATTATTACCCCATCTTTTTGCCTTTAAAAGAATGCTTATTTGAGTTTGTTTTCAATTTTAACGATTTCGCTTTTGTGCGCTATTACCACTACGTGGTCGTATTTGTTAAAACTGTATTTGGGCGAGGGCAGCACCATCTCGCCGTCCTTTTGCCGCACCGCCAAAATGTTGACGCCGTAATTTTTGCGCACGTCAAGTTCTTCTATGGTTTTTCCCGTCCACGCGTTTTTAACGGCAAGCTCGTAAATACTGTATTCTTCCGACAGCGGAATGTAGTCGAATATTCCGTCGGAAGAATATTTTGTAGCCATTTTTTCCGCTATATCCTTGTCGGGGTAAACAACTTCGGTAGCGCCCGTCATTTTTAAAAACTTTTCCTGCGTTTCCCTGCTCGCCTTGCTTACTATGCGCTTTGCGCCCATGTCTTTAAGCAAAGAAGCTATTTCCAAAGAAGACTGAAAGTCCTCGTCAATAGCCACAAAGCATACGTCAAAGTTTTCTACGTCCAAGCTTTCCAAAACTTCTTTTTTGGTGCAGTCGCCCACAAGCGCGTCGGGGAAACGGTAGGAAAGTTCTTCTATCGTCCTTTGGTTTTTGTCAATTACCAAAACGTCGTTTTTTAGGTCTTGAAGCTTTTGGGCCAGATATGTTCCGTATTTGCCCATACCTATTACAAGCATAGATTTCATTTTTAATTATCTCCTTTTAACCTACGGTTATTTTTTCCGTAGGGCGGTCAAGGGGAGCTATCCCCTTTTTGCGGGAAAACACAAGCGCAACGGACAATACGCCCACTCTGCCCGCAAGCATTAAAAACATCAGTATTATTTTTGAAAGCGCGCTAAGGCTTTGCGTTATGCCCGTAGTTAAACCCACCGTGCCTATCGCCGACACCACTTCAAAAAGCGCGTCGGAAAGGGGAAGTTTTTCAACGGCGAGAATTATTACGGTGCACAAAGTTATTAAAGTCAAATACAGCGAAGCTACCGCCGCCGCTTGCGGCAGCGCCTCCCCGTCTATCCTTCTTTTGCATACGGTAATGGAAGAGCGCCTTTTCATTTGAGAAAAAACCGACAGAAAAAGAACCAAAAAAGTCGTGGTCTTTATTCCCCCCGCCGTGCCGCCGGGAGAGCCGCCTATAAACATAAGAGCCACAGTTAAAAAGCGCGCCGCATCGCTTAAAGAGGAAGTTTTAACCACAAAATAGCCAGCAGTGCGCGGGGAAACGGAAGAAAATAAACTGCAAAGCAGCTTTTCGCCAAAGCTTTTGCCTTCTAAAACGCCGTTCCATTCCAGCGCCATAAAGCTAACCGCGCCCAAAATTATAAGCGCAAAGGAAAGGGAAAAAATTATTTTTGTTTGAAGTGAATATTTTTTCCATTTGCCTTTGTTTGCGGCGGCGTCGGAAAGCGCCAAAAAGCCCACGCTTCCCAAAAACATTAAAAATATTACCGTCAAAAGCACCAGCGCATCGGAGCTGTATACAATAAGGGAGGAATTTTCCCCAAAGCGCCCCATTAGGTCAAAACCCGCGTTGCAAATGGCGGATACCGCCGTAAAAAGGGAAATCCATATTCCTTCGGCGCCGAAGTCTTGGCAAAAACGTATGCAAAGCAGCGCCGTTCCCAAAAGTTCGCATGCAAAAGTCCACAAAATTATATTTTTGACAAGCTTTTTTCCGCTGCTTAATACCCCTCCGCCCGCCGACTGCAAAAACAGCGAAGTTTCCGAAAGGGACAGCCTGCCTTTGAGCAAAAGCAAAATGAAGGTCATTACCGTCATAAAGCCCAGTCCGCCCGCCTGAACAAGCGTTAAAATGATAATCTGACCAAAAAGGCTCCACTGCAAAAAGGTGTCCGCTACCGTAAGCCCCGTTACGCAGGTCGCCGAAGCGGAAGTAAAAAGGCAGTCCAAATATGAGGGCGCCGCGCCGCTTTTGCTTGCCGCGGGGATAGACAGCAAGGCACTTCCCAGTAAAATAACGGAAACATAAAGTATGACGGCTATTTGATACCCGCTTAGTTTTTCTTTTATTTTGAGGAAAAACCCCTTGAACAAACCCTCTTTCATAACTTTTTTCTTTTTAATAGCCGTAATTTTACTCTCACAGCGTTATTTTGTCAACTAAGGCATATAAACATTTAAGCGCCGTCAAAAACAGCGTAATTTTGTTTTTAAAAAAACAAAGCAAGAAACTGTTTAAAATGCAAAAGAAACCGCAAGCAGGCGCGTAATTAGCTAACCGCGCCGATTTTAATTTGTATTGACCGATTAGCGTTTAGCCTGTCGCCGCGTTGAAAACTTCGTTTCCCGCTCTTTTTTTAAAGATAAAAAATATTTTCCTGCTTTTTAAAGCATAAAAGTTTTTACGGCAGCTGCCGCCAGATTCAATAAAAAAATATTTAAAATAAGTTCAAAACGCCAAACCCCTTGACTTTTGCTTAACCCCTAAGGCAAAGCCGAAAAAATTGCGTATTCCATTTTAAAAGCGCGGACGGGATAAATTTCTTGCAGTAAAACAAAACCCCCGCAAAAGTTTTTGCGGGAGCGGTTTTTGTATTATAAGCTAACTTTAAAAATCCGAACTTAAAATAAAAACGGAAAGGTTTTAAACGCTTGTCAAGAGGGCGGGTAAAATGCTTTGGGCAAGGGTTTGCGGATATTTTTATTTCCCTTTTTTGATTTCGTCGTAAAAGACGACTTGCGACTTGCCGTGCTGCTTTGCGTAATACATTGCCGAGTCGGCTTGGGTAACTAATTGGCTGTAAGAAATGTTTTGTCCGTAAAACAACGCCCCGCCGATACTGCACCCCTGCTTGACTTCGCCTATGCCGTTAACGTTAAACTTTATAGACGCCGCGACAATTTTTTCCCCCAGTTCCTTTGCTTTTTCTTTTGTGGCGTTAAGCACAAATACCAAAAACTCGTCGCCGCCTATGCGCGAAACCAAGTCTTTTTCGCTCACAACGCTTTTGATTATCTCGGCAAACTTGACTAAAATTCTGTCTGACATAAGGTGCCCGTGTTTCGCGTTGCTGTTACGGAAATTGTCCACGTCAATCATAAAGCAGGCGTGAGAGGAATTGGGGGGCGAGGTAACCATTATGCTTTCAACCTTAAACGCCATATTGTCCCTGTTGTAAAGTTTTGTAAGAGGGTCAAACTGAGCGTCGTTGCGAAGCTTTATAAGGTTTGCCATTTCATCGTTAATGTCTTCAATTCTGCCCACTATTTGCGTCGCCTTGCCCTCGCCGTCGCAGATTGAAGTGTAAAAATATCTGCACCAAATATAACCGTTTCCGAAAACCGTGCTTCTGCAATCAAGTTTACCCGTGCAAGCGCCCGACGTATTGATACATTTTTGTAAAGCCCCTTTCCATCTTTTTAAGTCGTCGGGGTGGATATAGGTTTTGTCTTCAAGTTCGCTTACATAGTTGTCAATTTTGCGGGGCTTAGCGCCCTTTACCAAAAATGTTATGCAATTATTTATTACGTCAATGTCAAATACGACCTCGTCAATAGTGTTTTCAATCATGCGGAAGCGTTCTTCCGAAAGGCGTATGCGCTCTTCCTGCCGCACAAAGTAAGTTTGGTCCTGCATTATGCAAAGCCCCAAGTTCTCTCCCTTTTCGTTGTAGCCGAAAGCCATTATGGTGAAATAAATATAAGCAAGCTTTCCGTCGGCGCGGTAAAAGCGCAAAGGGCGCGACACCTTTTCGTTTTCGTCGTTTAAAATACGGCGATACATATCTTCAAGCACTTTTTTGTCGTCCTGGTGCACAAAAGCGTCCCAGTAGGTAAACTCTATTTCCTCTTTTGTGCGGCCTAATATGTCAAGCGTCGCCTTGTTGATTTCATACAGCCTGTTATTTGAAAAGCCCCATACCGAAAGCCCTAAGGGCATTGAGTCAAACATCGCCTGAAAACGCTGTTTGTCTTTTATTTCGCTTCCCTTTGCGTAATTTAAAAGGGGCAGCTTGCCCGAAGCTATGATTTCTTTATAGTTTAAGCTGGTTTTGGGCGCGTTTGAAACGGCTTCAAGATACGCCGTAAGCTGGTCGTAGGGCATTGGGCGCGCGAAGAAAAAGCCTTGCAGCCTGTCGCAGCCGGTGGTGCGCAAAAATTCAAGCTGCTCTTTGCTTTCCACCCCTTCGGCAATGGTTACAAGCCCCAACTGCTTTGCAAGCGTTACGGAAGATTCTACAATTGCCAGGCATCTTTCGTTTGAAGAAGTGGAGCTTAAAAACTGTTTGTCAAGCTTAACCACGTCAAAGAATACGTCCTTTAACACTGTCAATGAAGAAAATCCGCTGCCGAAGTCGTCAATGGATACGGTAAATCCCGCGTGGTGCAAGTTGTTTACAACTTTAACTACGGCGTCCCTGTCGGCTATAAATATGCTTTCGGTAAGCTCAATTTCAAGCAAATCGCAGGGGATATTTCTGTCGGCGGCTATTTTTATGAGTTTATTTACAAACTTTACATCGTAAACGTGAGAGCGTGAAAAGTTTACCGAAACGGGCAGGGGGTTTTTCCCTTCCGCGCGCTCTTTTTTGAGCATGTCGCATACCTGAGTGTAAATTAAAAAGTCAAGCTGGGTAATAAGCCCCGTTTTTTCAAGGGGAGCTATAAAGGCTGCGGGCGGTATCACCTCGCCGTTTTCTTTTATTAAGCGCGCCAAAGCTTCAAGCCCTACGGGCTTTTCCGTTTTGGTGTCCACCTTGGGCTGATAAAAAGGCACGAAACGCTTTGAAGCCAAAGCTTCTTCAAGGGAGCGCAGAAGCTGATTTTCTTCTATCTGCTTTTGGTGCATCATTTCTTTGTATATGCCGTATATTTGGTTTCTTACGTTTTTTACGCTTCTTTTGGCTACGCAGGCGCGGTCGCGCATCACCGATACGGGCAAAGATCTGTCGTTTACTTCGTATATGCCGTATGTAATGGTTATGGGGTAGTCGGGGTATAGCTCAACAAGCCTTTGGTTTTCCGCTAAAAGCACTTCCTCCGCTTTGGCAAGGGAGGGCGCGCACACAAGCTTTACAAAGTGGTCGGCTTCGTAACGCGCCACTACGGCGTATTCGTTATTGAAAACCGACGAAATATTTGCCAGCTCAATTAACAGCTTATCCCCCTCTTCGTAGCCGTTTACGTTATTGAATATTTCAAAATTATCTATGTCAAAGTCAATTACAAAAAAGTTGACGCTTTGCAGTTTGTTTATTTTGCGGCGTGCCTCCACCTCAAAGCCCAACTGCGAATACGCCCCCGTAAGCCTGTCGCGGTAAATAATTCTGTTTCTTTCGCGCGTTGACCTTGATATTACTATTAAAACAGTCAAAAGCGTCATTACCGCCACAAGGGACAAAACGGCTATGACTTCCTCTTGCGAAATGGATATTACCCCTACCTGAAAATATTTGTTGTATAGTTCCGTCGTAAAGGTCGGGTTATCTATTGCCAACGAGTCCATCGCGTAGTTTATTTCCGACATTAAAAGACCGTTGTTTTTTGCCGTCCAAAAATACATGGGCTTGGGGGAAAACCTTGCCAAAATGTTATATTGTTTATAGGAAATATACCCGGTGTTTACTATGGCGTGGGCGCGCCCCTGCTTAACGGCGTCATATATTTCCTGCATTCCCTCGCACCGCAAGAGGGTATAATTTAAGCCCGCCGCTTCGGCGTAGTTTGCAAAATCATATTCGTTGGCGGGGGATGCCACCATAGCTACCGTAAGGTTTTCAATTAAATATAAGTCGTCAACGCTTTTTATGCCGCTTTGCAAATCGGTAAACAGAGTGTAATAAACCTTGCCGCAGTCGTTGTTGGAAAACAGCAGTTCCTTTTCCCTTTGCTCGGTGCGCAAAGTGCAGGTTAATATATCCAAAAACCCGTATTTAGCCAAATCGTAACATTCCGCGTGGCTTAAAACGCCGTCGCCGTTGCAAATTAAATCGCCCTTATTATGTATAACGTCGCCCTGTTCGTTTTTAATTTCTTCGGGGTAGGCGTCCTGCGTTTCCGCGTGTATATATTTAAAAATAAAATTTCCGTATTCAGCTAATTTTGTAAGATATTCGTAAATATAGCCGTAGGGTTTTCCCTTGCCATCCGTTTCTTGAAAACCGGGCAAATCAAACCAAGAGACGGTATATTGCTTTGGGGTTTTTGTCAGCCGCAGGGCAAGGGCGGCGGGCGCAAAGCAAAAGACCGCGTTAAACGCAAATATAAGCGCAATTGTAAACAAAAGAAACCTTTTAATCGCAAGATTCTTTTTCATTTGTCAAATTATAACAAATAGCGGAGCAAAAAGCAATACTTCAAAAAGATATGCGCTAATAAAATGAAAATAAAAGCTTTAAAGTCATTTTTTACGGCGGGCGGGGCAAAAACGTTTTTGTTTATTTAATTAATGAAAACTTCCTTTATTTAGTGGACTAAATTTTTATTTATTTTTTTGCAAAATATTTATTTTTAGTGGACTAAACTTTTTCTTTATTAAGCGGTAAAAGAAAAGGTGCGGCTTTATTCGCGCCTTGATATCTTTTTAAATGAGTTGCGTTTTTAAATGAGTTGCGTTTTAAAATGTTGCGCCGTTGTTGTTTTAAGACCGTTAAGATTTTTGAACCGAAACTTTTTGCTTTTTCATAGACGGATTTTAGAGATTTTCAGTCAAGCATTAACTCAAAAGTCATTCTGCCGCAGAATATTTTTTAAGATTTAACTCTTGCGTCCTCCAAAATTGTTTACGAAAAAAACCGTTTTTAAAGGGCGGATTTTATTTTCTAGTTGTCTTCTTTAACCCCCTCTTTGCGGCAAAAGTTTTTTTGATTTTTTACAGCTTTTGTTGAGCCTAAACGGAAAGCGGGCAGAAAAAAGGGGATAAATAACCGTCGTCATTAGCTGTCGTTATTATCCCCTTTTGAAAAATGCATTCCTGCCTTGAACACAGCGTCTTGCGCCGTCTAAAAAGCTAAGGAAATTAGTTTACGCTTGGTTTTCTATTCTGTCCTCCGCGTCGGCAAGCGCTTCAAGCCCTTTGCTGTCTTGCGGCTTGCTGTCGCCGTGGTGGACAAATATCATTGTTATAAAGGACAGCGCCACAAACAATGCGCCGTAGGGGAAAAGTATCTTCAAATTAAGCGCGTCCATAAGAGCGCCCGACAAAATGGGGGTTACAATTTGAGCAGACATAGACGCGGTATAATAAAACCCCGTATACTTGCCTACGTCCGCGCCCGTTGCGAGTTCCACCACCATAGGCAGGCTGTTGACGTTTATAGACGCCCAGCCTATGCCCGCGAGTATAAAGAGACCGTTCATCAGCCATACGTTAGTGCCCGAACCCAAAAAGCTTGCTACCGTAAAAGCGGCGGTAAGCATTACGATACCGCCCATAATGGTCTTTTTTCTGCCGATTTTGCTTGCGACGATTCCCGCGGGCAAAAAGGCTATCAAAGCGGCGATTTGAGCAATCAAAAGAGTGGTGTTGTAGTCTACAAGCAGCACCTGGCTTGCGTAGACGGAATATTTGCTTGTAATGGCGTTGTAGCCGAAAAACCACAAGCAAATTGATGCCATAAGGAATATAAAGGAAGTAAGGCGCTTTTTACCCATGCGGGCGTGCCCCTTTTGGTCGGTGACCATGTCGCTTTCCTTGTCAAGCCCGTATTTTTTGGTTTCCGCCTCCATTTCCTCAACAAGTTTAGGCTCTCTTACCGTAAGCATAAACACGGCAAGCGAAACAATCATAATAGTCGCCGTAATTAACACTATGGGTATATAATTCATTAAAGCGTTGGCGGGTTTGCCCGTGCCCAAAACCATACCCAGCCCCAAAATCAACGAACCGCCTACTACGCCCATAATATTTATGATGCCGTTTGCCTTACTGCGCAAAGGCTTTATGGTAACGGCGGGCATTAAAGCCACCGCGGGGGAGCGGAAAGTCGCCATAGCAAACAGCACGAAAAGCAAAATCACGATAAAGCCTATTAAGTTTTGGGGGTTTTGCACCGTTATTTGGTGGGCGTAAATGTTGCGCACCTTTACGACATAGTCGGCGTATAGGGATGAAAGCCTGCTTTTTACCCCCGCCTGCACGTTTTTGTAAAGGTCGCCTGTCTGCGTTGAAGCGGTATATACCTTTTCAAAATCTTCCTGGCTGTTAAAAATCTGCCTTACCGTCCCCTCTTTAAGCGTTGTGTTTACCGTAACGCCCTCAACGGTAGACGTCTTATTGTAGTAGGGGTTTTTTATGCTTGGGTTATAATCCCAAATTTCTGCCGCCGTCAAAGAAGAATAGTCGCCCTGGGCGTTTAAGTATATGCTTTGATATGCGATAGGTCCTTTGTAAAGGTCTTGAAGCGTTCCCTTTTTTTCCGCCGTGTTAAAGAACTTGCCCACTTCGGGATCTGTTACTCCGTAGTAGGGGTTGTCTATTTCGCGGTTTTCATTCCATAGCACGCTTGAAACGGTTGCAGGGTCGTTGTAGTTTTCCACAAGTTTGATTTGCTGGGCGTCCATTACCGAAAGCCCTAAAAAACATACGACGGCAATAACCGTGCCAATAAGAATAAAGGGCGTGCGCTTGCCGAAACGGTTTGCGAGCCTTCCCTTTGCCCTGTCTGACAGCGCGCCGAAAAGAGGAAGCAAAAACAGCGCCAAAACGTTGTCTAGCGCCATAATTACGCCCGACCACGTCTGGCTCATACCGTATTTGTTAGTAAGCGTAAGCGCCACTAAGGTGTCGTATGCCTGCCAAAAAGCGCATATAAGAAAAAAGGCAAGCCCTACGAAAAAGGTCCGTTTATAATTAAGTTTCATACAGTTCCCTCCGTTTTAAATATGAACTAGAAAAATTATACTATAAAACCCGCCCGTTGTAAATATTTTAAAAAATTTTGAGTATTCAAGCCATAGTATTGCGGATTTACGCTCGGCTTTTTATAAACGGAAAACGGGGCAGATTTGCATTAAAAATTTGCTTTTGTTTTGCGCGTTTTTTGGCGGAAAATGCCGAAAGATAAGAAATGGCGGAATTTGTTTGAAAAAGGCGTAACTTGGAAAAGAAAAAGGAAAACCGCGATAAAATATCATTATTTGCATTAAGACAAAACAAGCCCCGATAAGACAAAACCCTTTCTGATTAGCCAAAGAGCGCTTTTTGCGTAAGCTTTTGGCGCATAAAGAAAAAAGAATGCGCGCCAAAGGGATTTTTAAAAAGTTTTGACAAATAACGTAGATATTTTGCAAAAAAATGTATTTGCATAATATTTCCGCGCTTTTTTTGATTTGCTTATTTTACCGCCGCCCATTGCCCTTTGCGCGGCGGTTTTGGCACAAAAGGAATAGTAAATCGCTTTTGAGGAGGAAATAATCGGGTCTACTTTTTTAAAAATGCCTTGTAATATATAATAAAAGCGCGGCAGCAATTTTTTAACTCTGTAAAACGGCTGACACTTTAAAATCAAACGACAATGGCGGTTTCCGACAGCTTAGCCTCCGCGGCTTTGGCGGTAAAAGATAAATACGCCCTATTTACTCTTTTAGATATTTTAAACAAAAGATTTTTTTCATAAGCTGCCTATAAAGAAAAACAGGCGGGAAAACATTGAAAACACCCGTGTTTTTGGCGCAGGGGAGTTGGTTAAAAGTTTGCATGGCGGTTTAAAAAGGTTTTAATGCTTTTCTATAACAAAAGCAGAGCCTTTGTCCTAAGGGCAGGGGACTTTTTCATATAATATAGCTATGAAAAAACTGTCGGCATTTTTACTTACGCTGCTTGCCGCCGCCTACATATTCCTTTTCATTCTGCCCGCCCTTACGCCCCAAAGCAACGTGATAAAAGGGGAAGATGGCTTTAAATCGGTGCTGACTTTGTGGCATATTGAAAGCTTTGAAGGGGGAGCATATGCGCGTTCGTCGTGGCTGACGCAAGCGGCTGCTTCGTATGAGCAAGAGAACAAGGGCGTATATGTGCATATCAACACCTTAACATATGAGCAGGCGCAGCAAAAGCTGCAAGAAGGGGAGTGTTTTGACCTTATTTCCTTTCCGTCCGGGGAGGGGCTCGGCTTTTTGCCCTATCTGATTTCTTTTAGCGGCGTTGACAATACGGCGGGGAGCTTTTCTCTTGCGGGCAAATACAAAGGCGTGCAATACGCGCTGCCCTATCTGGCGGGCGTTTATTGTTTAATCGCCCAACAGTCGCTTATTGAGGGATACAAAACGCCTCTTGAAGCGCTGTTTGCTTCTTCTTTTTCTTATAAAGCGTTTAAAAAACCCTCCTATGAATACCTTTTTTGCGCCGCAGGAGGAGCAGCTTGCGCCCCCCTTCACGCATTGTATTTACAAAGCGGAACAGCAGTCAGCGCCGCAAAAAGCGAGTGTTTTTTGGCAGAAAGCCAATATAAAGCCTATGAGGCATATTTAAAGGGCAATGCGGTCTTTTTGGCGGGAACGCAGCGCGATGCCTACCGTCTTAACAACAGGTATTTAAACGGTCAAATAGGGGAGCTTGCCTTTTCGCCGCTTACAAGCTACAACGACTTATTGCAGTTTATCGCCGGGGGGAGTTTTGAAGAAAAAAGCGGTAACAGGCAATACGCAACAAAGTTTATTGAATATCTGACAAGCGACAAAGCTCAAAGCAAAGTCGCTTATTTGGAAATGTTTTCTCCTTGTCTAAATAACCTTTACGATGGGGGCTGGAAAAAACTTTGCGAAGCCGCGCTCTATAAGACGGAAAATTTCTTGCACGCCTTTGCCGACGGCAGGGAAAGGGAAGAGCTTGAACGCCTTGCCGCCCAAAACATATTTAAAAAGGGTTAACACAACTGCTCTGCTTAACTGTCATTTTTTGAGCAAAAGGTTTTGAGCGAATACAACGGTTTAGCCTAAATTAATTTTTGCGGGATATACAGCTAAGACCTTTAAATATGTTACCCGCCTAGATAATGCTATCTTGCATAAGTTATTCAACTGCATAAAGCCGCGCCGCTTGCATCAAGGCTTTGTATCTTTTTGTCCGCTTAAAACAAGCTTATATTAAACTAAAAAAATATTTGCACCGCATTTGGTTTTTTGTATAAGACAATGGTTTTTTCCGCGTTAGCTTTTTAATAGCGTTAACAGTATTTAAGGTAAAAGCGTATTGTAACGGAAGAAGCATCTTAGTAAATGCGAAAAAACAGGCAAAATTACATTTTTGCCAAGCCGTCCGCTATATAATTGATTAAGGAAGGGAAATGTTGTATAATATATCTCGCCGTCAAATGCGGCGCATTGAAAAAATCAGCGGCGTCAAGCCCTTTTACAACGTAAGCCAAAAGGAGCTTTTAACCTTTAAGGCGGGGGGAAGCGCGCGCTGCGTGTCCTGCGTCCAAGAGGAAGAAAAGCTAAAAGGTTTGCTGTACTTTTGTAAAGAGGAAAATATCCCCTTTACCGTTTTAGGCAGGGGTGCGAACACTCTTCCCACCCAGCATTACGGCGGTTTGGTTGTCAAACTTAGCGGGCGGCTTGCGGAGGTTGAAAGAAAGGGCGAGGTCGTTTACGCCAAAGGGGGCGCGAGCGTTTCCTCAATCGCTAAGGCGGCATATTCGGGAAGCCTTACGGGGGCGGAGTTTTTGTCGGCTTTTCCCGCAAGCGCGGGGGGAGCCATAGCCCACAACAGCGGCTGTTTCGGAAAAGAGATAAAGGACTGCCTGCTTTACGTTTGGGCTACCGACGGCAGGGGCTTTAAACGGTTTGGCAAAGAGGAACTAAATCTGTCTTACCGTTCAAGCGCCTTGCTTTCAAACGGCTATATCGTTACCGAAGGGGCGTTTAAGTTTGACGAAGGGTTCGCGCAGGATATTTATAGCTTAATGAAAAATATGCTTGCCAAAAAAAAGGCTTTGCAGCCCCTTGACTACCCCAGCGCGGGAAGCGTGTTTTTACGCCAAAAGGACGTTTTTCCCGGTAAGGTCATCGAAGAAGCTGGGTTAAAGGGGTTAAGCGTCGGCGGCGCTAGGGTAAGCGAAAAGCACGCGAATTTTATTATAAACAGCGGCGGCGCGTCGGCAAAGGATGTAAAGCTTTTAATTGAGCGGGTGCAAAGACGCGTTTACGACACACATAAAATATGGCTGACAAGGGAGCCGCTTTACTTGGGAGAAAAAATTGATACTAGCAGATTTACACACCCATACGAGATATAGCGACGGCAAGGGGAGTATTGAGCAAACGGTGCTTGCCGCAAGGGAAAAAGGGTTAAAACAGGTGGGGATTACGGAACACGGATTCCGCCACATAGCTTTCGGCGTTCACCGCGCCGATTTATACAGAGAAAGAATAGAGGTGGACAGGCTAAGGGAAAAATATCCCGACATTGAAATTCTTTTGGGGATAGAAGCCAATATTTTTTGTTCAAAGGGTTTGCTTGACTTAAAACCGTACGACCTCAAAATTTTGGACTACGTTGTGGCGGGCTATCATATGGCAATGCTGCCCAAAGACCCCCTTGACTTTTGCCGCTACAATTTAATGGGGCTGATAAAAATCAAGCGCCCCTCCGATAAGCAAAGAGCGCTGTTTACCAAAGTTTTTGTTGAGGCGATAAAGCAAAAGGGCGTAAAAATTATTTCCCATATCGGTTACGCTTTGCCCGTAGACGTAGCGCAAGTTGCGCAAGCCGCCTACGATTACGGCGTAATGATGGAGCTTAACGGCAAAAAGGTGTCCTTAACGGACAAGGAAGTATATACGCTTACTTCAAGCAAGGCAAAAATAATCGCCAATTCCGACGCCCACAGCCCAAACCGTGTAGGCGACGTTTCCGTTCCGCTTGCTTTGCTTGACAGGCTGGGCATTGACAAAAATATACTTGTCAACTGGAATAAAAAGGTAGTTTTTGAAAAATGAAAAAGGAAACTTTCAGCCAGAAAATTAAAAAAGAAATACTGGGCGGCTTAAAGCTTTTGCCCTGCTGCGCCCCCGCCTTTATGTCGGCGCTGCTGTTTTACAGTTCTGTTACGTTAAGCAGCAAGGGCGCGGGTTTTGAAGTGTGCAACAGCAATTTGGATTTAATTGAAAAGCTTAGTTCTTTGACACAAAAACTTTACGGCGTTGAGGGCGAAATCTTTTCTCAAAAAAAAGGAGCTAACGAAAAGTTTTGTTTCGCCGCTCTGGGGGAAGATATTTTATACCAGTGCGGTATTTTGGTGCGCGACAAAGAGGGCTTTACGCAAATCGCCCGAAGCGCCGACAAGTTTGCGCTTGAAGGTGAATGCTGCGCCAAAGCTTTTTTAAAGGGTTGTTTTTTAATGGGGGGCAGCGTAAGCGTCCCCAAAGCGGGCAGCGCCGCGGCGGGGTATCACATGGAGTTTTATGCCCACAACCTGCCCTTTGCCCAAACGCTTGAACAAACGCTTGCGCGTTTTTTTGTAAGCTTTAAAATTACGGAAAAAAAGGAAGGTTATTTGGTTTATGCCAAAGAAAGCAATCAAATAAGCGACGCGCTGGTGCTTTTGGGGGCTTCAAAATGTATGCTTTCAATGGAAAACCTTAAAATTGAACGCTCTTTAAGAAACGACGCAAACAGGCAGACAAACTGCACTATGGCAAACCTTGACAAGAGCGTTAACGCTTCTGCAAAACAGCTTGAAGCCATACACAGCCTTATTCTCAAAGGCAAAATGAATAATTTAAGCAAGGGGCTTAAAGAACTGGCGGAGCTGCGCATTGAAGAGCCCGACTCCTCAATGGCGGAGCTTGCGCATAAGCTGGGCATAAGCAAAAGCGGCGCCGTCCACAGAATGAACAGCCTTATAAGGCTTTGGGAAGAAGAACAAAAAGAAGAGCAGTAACCGCAAAAGAATAAAAACGCGAAAAAATGGCTTAACAGAATAAGTTTCACAAGAGATAATTAGTGTAAACCGCAGTTAAAAAGCGAGTGTTTATAGCGGAATAAACTAATAGGGCAAGCGTAAGCCGAAAGAAGTGCAAAAAGGCAAGTCAAAGCTAAACAGCAAAATTGTGTAAAAGGCAAACAAAACACAAGCAAGTAAAAGTAAAAACTAACTTCTAAACCCCAAAAAAATGCAAAAAGAAAAATAAAAGAATTTTTGTAAATATTTGAAAAAAACGCAAAAGCTAAAAAAACGGTAAAAAGGAAAAATGGGAGAATTTGCACACCTGCATCTTCATACGGAATACAGCCTGCTTGACGGCGCGAGCCGTATAGAGAAGCTTTTTGAAAAATGCGTTGAAAAAAACATGCGTTACGTAGCTATTACCGACCACGGCAACATGTACGGGGCGTATCATTTTTACTGCGCCGACAAAAAACGCAGGGAGGCGCTTGCCAAAAAGCGCCAAAAGCAAAATGAGTTGCACAAGCGGGAGGCGGAAAAAAACGGCGTCCCCTGTGTTGAAATTCCTCCCTCAAAAGAAGAGCTGTTTGAGGTTAAGCCCGTAATCGGTTGCGAAATGTATGTTGCGGAAGATATGAACTCCCGTTCGGGCAGGGCGGACAGAGAGTTTTTTCACCTTGTGCTTTTGGCAAAAACGCAGGAGGGTTACCGCAACCTTATCAAGCTTGACAGCCTTGCCTTTACCCAAGGGTTTTACTATAAGCCGAGAATTGACTTTAATTTGTTAAAAGAGCATGCCAAGGGGCTTATCTGCCTTTCGGCGTGTATCGCGGGGGAACTGCCCCAGCTTTTGCTCGAAGGAAAAGAACAGGAGGCGGACAAGCTGGTGCTTCAATACAAAGAGCTTTTCGGGCAGGACTACTACATAGAAATACAAGACCACAATATTGCCGAAGAACGTTTTGTCTTGCCTAAGCTCATTGAGCTTGCAAAAAAGCACGGCGTGGGGCTTGTCGCCACAAACGACGTGCATTACCTGTCAAGAAGCGACGCCGAAATGCACGACATTTTGCTTTGCGTGCAGACGGGGCGCTTTGTTGACGACACAAACAGAATGCGCTTCGAGGGTTCGGAGTTTTATTTAAAAGACTACGACGAAATGGCGGAGCTTTTCCCCTACGCCAAAGAAGCGCTTGACAATACGGTAAAAATAGCGCGGCAGTGCGACGTGCAGATAGTCAAAGAAAAACTGCTGCCAAATTATACGCCGGAAAACGGAATGACCCCGCCTCAGTTTTTGCACCACTTAATGATGAAGGGGCTTGCAGAAAAGTATCCTCTGCCTTTGTCGAGTGAAATTTTGGACAGGGCAAAATACGAATACGGCACGATAGTGGAAATGGGCTACGTTGAATATTACCTAATTGTGTGGGACTTCATCCACTACGCCGAAAACAACGGCATAGCCGTAGGTCCGGGGCGGGGCAGCGGCGCGGGAAGCATAATCGCATACGCTCTTGGCATTACCAAAGTTGAGCCGTTAAAATACAACCTCATTTTTGAAAGGTTTTTAAACCCCGAACGCAAAAGCATGCCTGACTTTGACGTGGACTTTTGTATGGAAAGGCGGGGCGAAGTCATCAAATACGTCATTGACAAATACGGAAAAGACAACGTCGCGCAAATTATCACCTTTGGCACTATGGCGGCAAAGGCTGCCATTAAAGACGTCGCCCGCGTTTTAAGGGTGCCTTACCAAGACGTTGACAAGGTAAGCAAACTAATTCCTAACGGAATTAAGGGTAACTTAAAGCAAATCATTGGCTTGGAAAAAAACAAAGAGGGCGAAGAAAGCGTAATGATACCCGAAGTTCGAGCCATATACGACGAAGATTACCAAATGAAAAAGGTAATAGACCTTGCCATACAGCTTGAAGGGGCGCACAGGCACGCCTCCACCCACGCGGCGGGGGTAGTCATCTGCCGCGACAAAATAAGCGACCACATACCGTTGCAGAAAAACGGCGACGACGTTACGACGCAGTTTAACATGAAAGAGGTTGAGGAGCTGGGGCTGCTTAAAATTGACTTTTTAGGGCTTGCAAACTTAACCGATATAGACAAAACCATTAAGTTAGTTAAAAAAACAAGGGGCGTTACCGTAGATTTTTCCAAATGCGAATACGATGACAAAAAGGTTTACGACCTTATAAGCTCGGGCGAAACGCAGGCGGTATTCCAGCTTGAATCTCCCGGCATGAGGCGCACCATGATGGAACTTCAACCTACCTGTCTGGAAGATATTATCGCGGGAATTTCTCTTTTCCGTCCCGGTCCCATGCAGTTTATTCCCGAATACATTGCGGGAAAAAAGAATTCGGAAAGCGTAGCTTACCCCCACCCCATGCTTAAAGAGGCGCTAAGCCCCACCTACGGCTGTATGGTGTATCAAGAGCAGATTTTGCAGATTGTGCGCACTATGGCGGGCTACACCTACGGGCAGGCTGACATTATAAGGCGGGCGATGGGCAAAAAAGACGCCGCAGAAATGGCAAACCAGCGCGACCTTTTCGTCTTTGGCAAAACGGACAAAGACGGCAACGTTTTAACCCCCGGGTCAAAACGCAACGGCATAAGCGAAGAGTTGGCAAACAGTATTTTTGATAAGATGACGGACTTTGCGCAATACGCATTCAATAAATCTCACGCCGCGGGATACGCCTACATAGCCTACCAAACCGCCTACTTAAAGTGCTATTATTTTGAGGAATTTATCACCTCAATCTTAAACAACAGAATAGATAAAATTGACGAGATAAAAAAATACGTCGCGTCGGCAAGGGACAAAGGGGTAAAGGTTTTGCCCCCCCATATAAATAAATCCGACTCCGACTTTGACGTGGTTAACGGCGAAATTCTTTTCGGGCTTTCGGGCGTTAAGGGAGTGGGCAGGGTTGCCGTTGAGGGCATTATAAAGGAAAGAAACCAAGGAGGCGAATTTAAGTCGCTACGCGATTTTTTGTCAAGAGTTGACAGCAGAATACTTAACAAACGTTTGGTGGAAAATATGATTAAAGGAGGCGCCTTTGACTGCTTTAATTCTCCCCGCGCCGAAATGATGGCTGTTTTTGAGCCTTTAATGGAGCGTATTTCCGCCGATAAGAAAAAGCGGGAGTCGGGTCAGTTTTCAATGTTTGACCTTTTAGGCGATGACGGCACCTTTGAGGGGATAGAGTTCAGCAATATAAAAGAATACGGTTTAAAGTATAAACTCGCCCTTGAAAAGGAAGTGCTGGGCATGTGCATTTCAGGCAACCGCCTTGACGAATACGCCGACAAGCTCAAAACATTTGAGCTTAATACCTCCAATTTTGCAATAGACAAAGAAGACGCATTAGCGCTTGACGCTTTAATATCGGAATACGACGGAAAAAAGATTGCCTTAGGGGGCAGCATAGGAAGCATCAACAAAATGATAACCAAGTCGGGCAAAAATATGTGCTCGGCAAAGTTGGAAGATTTATACGGCTCCATTGATTTGCTGCTTTTTAACAGGGCGCTTGAAATTAACAAAAAGTTTTTAATCGAAGACGCGGTGGTAACGGTTAAGGGGTCTATGTCGGTAAAAGCCGACGACGTGCCGAAAATTTTTGTGGACAAGATTGAGCCTTGGGGGGAAAGCGAGGGGGAAGAGCAAAAGGAAGAAACAACCCTTTACCTTAGAATGATGAAAAAGGACAACGAACTTTACGAAAAGATTTCCGCCGTGCTTTCAAGCTACGCGGGCGACGTTTCGGTGGTGCTTGTCATAGGCTCTGCAAAATACGGCATGCCCGACAAAGTGCGCCAATGCGCGGGCATAGGCTACGAGCTTAACGCCCTGCTGGGGGAAGGAAACGTCATATTCCTGCAAAAGAAAAAATGAAATTTCTGTTAAATTTCTAGTTTAAAGAATTTTTTCAATTGACTAATGTTTGACGGTGCAATACAATTTAGTTGACGTTTTTTGTGTTTAAGATGTCAAAATCTTAAAGATTAAAAAACTTTAAGTAAAGGCGGAAGGGTTAAAGTATTTGTTGCAAGGCAATAAATATTTGTAGCCCTTATAATAATTTGCTATAAAGATAAGGAAGTATATAAAACAAATGGTAAAAGCTAAGACAAAGGGTTCTCTCTTTGACTTACTGGCTAACGCAAAAGGGTTCGTCGCGCAAAGCATTCTTTCACCTCTGTTTATGATAGGCGAAGTGGTGCTTGAAGTCTTTATTCCCAAGACAATGGCGGGAATAGTCAACTTGCTGCAAGCGGGGGATATCCCCCTTATGAAAGACATTTTGACCCAGGGGCTTTACATGGTTTTAATGGCGGCGGGTTCCCTAATCTGCGGCATGCTTTCGGCGTATTTTGCCGCCGCCGCAAGCGTGGGTTTCAGTAAGAATTTGAGAAGAAGCCTTTTTTACAAGATTCAAGATTTCTCTTTCGGCAACATTGACAAGTTTTCTACCGCCTCGCTTGTTACGCGCTGCACCACCGACGTTTCAAACGTGCAGATGGCTTATATGCAGCTAATTAGAACGCTTGTGCGCTCGCCTTTAATGTTTGTTATGGCGACTTTAATGGCGTTTAACATGAACGGCGAACTTGCAATCGTCTTTGCGGTAGCAATACCTTTAATTGTTTTGACTGCCGCCATTACGCTTTCTAAGGCGTTTCCGCGTTTTAGAAAAATGCTTCAAGGCTACGACGAGCTAAACGGCAAGGTGCAGGAAAACCTTATCAACATAAGGGTCGTCAAGTCTTTCGTGCGCGAAGACCACGAAAAAGAAACTTTTGCCGAAAATATAAACCGTTTGATGGGCTGGTCAATTTCCGCCGAACGAATGATGGTGCTTTTAATGCCCGTAATGCAGCTAATAATGTATGGCTGCAAGCTTGCGATAGTAGGTTTCGGCGGTGCGCTTGTTATTAAGGGCGGCTTAAAGGTAGGCGACCTGTCGGCAATGATTACTTATGCCGTGCAAATGCTCAACAGTTTGCTTATGCTGGCTATGATGGCGGCAACCTTTGTTACAAGCAAGGCAAGCATAGGGCGTATTTGCGAGGTGCTCAACACCCGGTCGGAGATGGAAAACGGCAGCGACAAGGAAACCCCCGCTGACGGCAGCATAGTGTTTGACAACGTAAACTTTTCTTACGCTAACGACGAGGACAAATTAATTTTAAAAAATATCAACCTTAAAATAAACAGCGGCGAAACGGTGGGTGTCATAAGCGGCACGGGCGAAGGAAAATCTACCCTTGTGCAGCTAATCCCCCGCCTATATGATGTTGACGGCGGCGCCGTTATGGTGGGCGGCAAGGACGTAAGGAGCTACGACTACGGAACTTTAAGAGACGCCGTTTCAATGGTGCTTCAAAAGAACGTTTTGTTTAGCGGCACAATCGCCGAGAATATGCGCTGGGGCGACGTAAACGCCACCGACGGGCAAGTTGTAGACGCCTGCAAAAAAGCCTGCGCGCACGACTTTATAATGTCTTTTCCCAACGGCTACGACACTGTTTTGGGGCAGGGGGGCGTCAACCTTTCGGGCGGGCAAAAGCAAAGGCTTTGCATAGCGCGGGCGCTGCTTAAAAACCCAAAAATTATCATTATGGACGACTCCACAAGCGCCGTTGACACAAAAACCGATGAAAAGATAAGGGAAACCTTTGCCAACGAGCTTCCCGACGTAACTAAAATTATAATTGCGCAAAGAATAGCCTCCGTTTCCTCAGCAGACAAAATTGTCGTGCTTGACAAGGGAGAAATAGTTGACGTAGGCAGCCACAAGGAACTTTTGCAGCGCTCGGAAATATACAGGGAAGTCTACACTTCCCAAAGCAAGGAGGTGTAGCTATGAGAGGACCTTTTGCCGGCGGAGCGGGGGGCGGCGGACGCGGACCGGGACTTATGCGTTCGGGCAAGCCCAAAGACACCAAAAGAACGCTTAAAATGCTGTTTTCTTACCTCAAACCCTTTACTTTTCAGTTAATAATAGTTTGTCTGTTCGTTGCAGTAGCGGCTTTGGCGAATATAGCGGGCACTTACCTGATGAAGCCTTTAATTGACGAATTGCTTGACAGCCCCCAAACGGCAAACCTAATGGGGTATATCATTTTAATGGGCGCGATTTACATTGTAGGCACAGCCTGCCAATACGGTTACAGCAGAATTATGGTGGGCATTTCCGCAAAGGTGCTGCGCGATATAAGGCGCGACGTATTTTTCCACATGGAAGAACTGCCCATAAAATTTTTTGACACGAGAACGCACGGCGACATAATGAGCGTATACAGCAACGACGTAGACAGCCTGCGCGAGCTTATTACCCGCGCTTTGCCCCAGCTTATATCTTCCTTTGTAACGATAGCGGGCTTTTTGACGGCAATGATTTTGCTTAACCCGCTGCTTATTTTGGTTGGCTTTGTGCAGGTGGGCGTAAACATTGTTATAATTAACATAATCGGCAAGCAAAGCCGCAAAAACTATTCGGCGCAGCAAAAATCTTTGGCGGCGATAAACGGGGAAATTGAAGAGCTTGTAGAGGGTCAAAAAGTCGTAAAGGTATTTAACCACGAACGCTTTGTAAAAAAAGACTTTGACAAGCTCAACGAACAGCACCAAGCCAATTCCACCAAGGCAAATACCTACGCCAATATTTTAATGCCCGTAATGGGCAATACCGCCCACATCTTTTACGCCCTTACTGTTGTTTTGGGCACGTTGATGGTCATGGCGGGTAAGGCGGGAACGCCCTTTTTGGGCATAGCCTTTTCCGTAGGCTCTTTGGTAACGTATCTGGAATATTCGCGCCGTTTTTCAATGCCCATTACAAATATATCGCAGCAGTTTAACAGCATCTTCCACGGGCTTGCGGGAAGCGAAAGAATATTCAATCTGCTTGACGAGCAAAAAGAAGTGGACGAAGGCAAGGTGACGCTTTGCAACGCTTACCAAGACGAAAATGGAAATTTAACGGAAACGGCGGAAAAAACGGGGATTTGGGCATGGAAGGTTTTGCAGGAAGGGGAAGAAAAGCTTGTGCGCTTAAAGGGGGAAGTCGTCTTTGAAAAAGTAACTTTCGGTTACGAGGAAAACAAGACGGTGCTTCACGGCGTGTCGCTGTATGCCCACAAGGGGCAAAAAATTGCCTTTGTAGGCGCTACCGGCGCGGGCAAAACCACCATAACAAACCTTATAAACCGCTTTTACGACGTGCCCGACGGAAAAATACAGTATGACGGCATAAATATCAACGACATTAAAAAGGACGATTTAAGGCGCAGCCTTTCAATAGTTCTTCAAGATACCCACCTCTTTACGGGCACTGTTATGGAAAATATCCGCTACGGAAACCTTGAAGCAACAGACGAACAGTGCATTGCCGCGGCAAAGCTTGCCAACGCCGACTTCTTTATTTCCCACCTGCCGGAAAAATACGACACGATGCTTACCTCCGACGGCGCAAACCTTTCGCAGGGGCAGCGCCAGCTTATAAGCATAGCGCGCGCAGCCGTCGCCGACCCGCCGGTATTGATTTTGGACGAAGCGACAAGCAGTATTGACACCCGCACCGAAAGCCACATTGAAAAGGGCATGGACAGCCTTATGGAGGGGCGCACGGTGTTTGTAATAGCGCACAGGCTTAGCACCGTAAGAAACGCCGACGCCATAATGGTGCTTGACAAAGGCAAGATAATTGAGCGCGGCGACCACGCAAGCCTTTTAGCCAAAAAAGGCAAATACTACGAGCTTTACACAGGCATGTTGGAGCTGGAATAAATGCAGACCGCGCCAAAGGGCGCGATGCTGCGTTAACTGCCTTGGGGCGGGCTTCGGTCATTTATTTTTAATAAACTCGCCGCTCTCCTCTTTACGGGCGCGCACGGCAAGCGTGCTTGCCCTTGCAAATTGTTTTGCAATTTGAGGGTAGGACAATTCTTGGAATCGTGATAACCGCCCCGTCTATTGGGCGGGCGAGTGGTCGCTTATAAACGGCGTGCCAACGCCAAACAAATAATAATAAAATAATCGCATGTAATAAAGGGCTTTTGCCCTTTATTTTTTTATGGTCTTTTCGCCAAGCAATGTAATTAACAAAAAAGCGCCTGTATCCGTAATTTAAATGGAATATAAAAACATAGGTTTTTTAAAGAAAAAAAGCGCGAAAAGCTTGAAATCATAAGCAAGGCTTTATTAGTTTTGAAAAATATTACCTTATTGGCGTAAACTCAAATACGCAGATTATAGGAAGCAAACAGGGCTAAAAGTTAAATGTGAAACAATATTTACCAAGTAAAAACAAGCAAAATATTGTAAGCTTTTAAAATAAAAAAGGGATAAAAAATTAGCTTTCCCAATAAAAAAAGACGGCGGAAAACGCGCAAAAAATTAAGGATTTTCCCGCGTATGAATTTGGAAAAATTCGGTGCGTTTAGCCTTGACTTAATGTCGGCGCGGGTATAATATTAGCTGGCTATGGAAGAAGAAAAATCCGTTGCCGTAGGTGCGGAGGAAAATACTGCGGAGCTTAATAACGCAGGGGAAGACGCTGCGCAAGAGGGCGAAATACTAGTTAAAAAGACAAAGCCCAAAATTAAAAATACCCTCGCCGAGGGTAATATTTTCAAAAAGCTTGTAATTTTTACAATACCTATTCTTCTTACCAATTTGTTTCAGCAAACTTACAACCTGGCGGACGCCGTAATGGTGGGCAGGTTTATCAGCAAAGAGGCGCTTGCGGCGGTAGGCACAAACAATACCATCATCAACTTGCTTTTAGGCTTATTTTTGGGGCTGGGCGCGGGGGGCGGCGTTTTGGTCGCGCAATACTACGGCGCAAAGCAGGAAGGCAAAGTTACAAAAGCCGTCCACAATATCATAATTATTTCTTTGATTTTCGGCGCGGTAATGTCGGTGGCGGGCTATCTTTTGGCGCGCCCCATTTTGGAGCTTATTGACTGCCCGGCAGACGTCATTGAGTATTCCACCGTTTATTTGCAGATATATTTTTTAGGCGTTGTGCCCGTGATGTTTTATAATATGGGCGCCTCAATTTTGCGCGCGATGGGCAATTCGGTTTTGCCTTTGGTTTACCTTATTATAGGCGCGGTTACAAACGTGGGCATAGACCTTTACTGGGTTGCATATTTGCGCCTCGGAATAGTTGCTACGGCGTGGTCAACGGTAATAGCGCAGGCGGTAAGCGCGGCGCTTGTTTTAATTACTCTTTTGTTCATTAAGTCGCCCGCAAGGCTTTCCTTTAAGCATTTTAAAATTGATTTTGACGAGGTCAAAAAAATCTTTGCGCTTGGGTTTCCGGCGGGGCTGCAATCGGTGATGTATTCAATAGCCAACATTTTGCTTCAAGCTAATTTGAGCAGTTTCGGCTCCGACGTTATGGCAGGTTGGGTTGCCGCAAACAAAATTGATATTTTAGCCTATTCCCCCATACAGTCTTTCGGCATTGCCGTAAACACCTTTGTGGGGCAGAATATAGGCGCAAAGCAGCCAGAAAGGGTCAAAAAGGGCGTTTACGCCGCCTGTGCGCTTACTTTGGGCACGGCGGTTTTAATAATTATTCCGACGGTAATTTTCAGAAGGGAACTCGTTTCTATTTTTAACGACCACGAAACTGTGCTGCACTACGGCGCTATGGCGGTATCTTATATAATGCCCTTTTACGCCCTTTTCGGTCTTACCGAAGTGCTTGCGGGCACGCTTAGGGGACTGGGCAAAACGGGGATATCCGCTTCCCTTTCCGCGGCGGGCATTTTGGGCACAAGGCTTACCTGGCTTTATACCGCCGTTAAAATATGGCATACCCCCGATATGCTCTTTATGATTTACCCCGTGTCCTGGACGTTAAACTTTTTATTGTTTATGATATATTTTATCGTAAAAAAATGGAAGGGCGTGCTTACCGTCCCCAAGGGTTTTGTGCCCAAAGAGGACATTGACGCAGGGGAACTGTAACATAGGGCAAAAGCGTTTGCTTTTTTATATAAATTGTTTTTATTACTTTAAATGCTTAGTCAGCCGTAATTTTAACTCATTTTGAATTTTATTTTATTTATCGCCGCTTAAAGCGGCTGTTTTTTTGTTCTCTATTTAAATAAGAAAAAATACCTCCTAACTTTTAAGCGGCTTTTTATATCACATTATTTATAAACTCAACCGCTAAACAAAATGCCGCAAACTTTTCTTTAAAAAAGTATTGACTTAACATTAAATAATGGCGGACTAAAAAGATGTTATATATTGTAAAAATAAAAAAATAATGCTAAAATTGTATACGTATAAAAATTAGGAGGGACTTTTAATGAAACTTTTTTCCGACTTGGAGTATAAACGCTTTGATGTGGCGGCGGCGAAAAAAGAGCTGCTAGCCTCTATTAAAGAGTTTTCTTTGGCAAAAACCTTTGAGGAAGCGGACGCCGCGCTGCTTAAAGGGGAGGAAATCACAAGGCACATGTCCACAAGTTACAGCTTAGCGCATATCCGCTACGATATGAACACCGCCGACAAGTTTTATGAAGAGGAATTAAAGTATTACAACAAAGAAATCGCAAAACTTATGCCCGTTAACCAAAAATCAAACAAGGCTATTTTGGCTTCGCCTTTTAAGAAAAACTTAGAGGAAAAATACGGGCGCATTTATATCAAAAATATTGAAGAGCAGTCAAAACTTCTTTCGGTGTTCAATATCCCCGACAGCATTAAAGAAAGCGGGCTTACAATGCAGTATTCCAAAACCGTCGCTTCCGCAAAAACGGAGTTTAACGGCAAAGAATGCAACTTTTACGGTTTACTCAAATTTATGGAAAGCACCGACAGACAGATGCGAAAAGGAGCGTTTGAGGCGTGGGCGGCGCTCTATCAAAAGGTGTCGGCGGAAATTGAAGAAATTTACTGCAAGCTTGTAAAAATACGCGCGAGAATGGCAAAGCGCCTTAGGTTTGATAACTACACAGACTACAAATACTTAGACCGCCAAAGATACGACTACAATCAGGAAGACGTCGCAAACTTCCGCCGCCAAATAAAAGAAATTGTTACGCCTTTATGCAGCGAACTGGCTAAAAAACAGGCAAAGCGCCTTAATGTGGAAAAACTCAGCTATTACGACGAAAAACTGATTTTCCCCGACGGAAATGCCGACCCCGTAGGCACGGCGCAGGAAATGGTGATAAAAACACAGGCGCTTTACCATAAGCTTAGCAATGAAACGGGCGAATTTTTTGACTTTATGGTCAAGCATCAGCTCTTTGACCTTGAAACAAGACCCAACAAGCGCTTAGGGGGCTACTGCACAACGTTAGACGACTATAAAGCGCCCTTTATTTTCAGCAACTTTAACGGTACCTTAGCCGACGTAGGAGTTTTAACGCACGAAGCGGGGCACTGCTTTAACGCCTACTTGGCAAGCCGCGCGCTACCCCTTTCGGGTCAGTGCTTTTCCACAAGCGAAATAAACGAAATACACTCTATGTCAATGGAGCTGTTTACCTTCCCCTATTGGCAGGACGCTTTTTACGGCGGCGACAAAGAGATTACCGACAAAGCGCGCTACGCGCACGTCATAGAATCGCTGTTTACAATTCCCTATATGTGCGTGGTGGACGAGTTCCAGCACGAAGTTTATAAAAATCCAAAATTGACTATAATGGAAAGACGCGAAGTATGGCGCAAAATTGAAAAGGAATATATGCCTTGGCGCGACTACGACGGCAACGAGTTTTTGGAAAAAGGCGGTTTTTGGATGCAGAAACAGCATATTTTCCTTTACCCCTTCTATTACATTGACTACGCTTTGGCTCAGCTTGGCGCTTACGAGTTTTACGGCAAAAATCTTCAAAACAAAGAAAAGGCGTGGGAAGAATACGTCAATTTGTGCCGCGCGGGAGGCAGCAAGGGTTACTTTGAGCTGCTTGACTACGCAAATTTAAGCAACCCCTTTAAAGAGGGCACGGTAAAAAAGGCGATAGGATACTTAAAAGAGTTTATTGAAAAGGAATATTAAATGAAAGCGCTTATCGTAGTGGATATGCAAAACGACTTTGTATTGGGAAGCTTAGGGAGCGAACAGGCAAAAGCCGTTGTCCCCTTTGTAAAAGAGGAAATAGAAATAAGGCTGAAACAGGGCTTTAAACTCTTTTTTACAAAGGACACCCACGGGGAGAATTATTTAAAGACGCGGGAAGGAAATTACCTTCCCGTAGTCCATTGTATTACAAAAAGCGAGGGCTGGGAAACGGTTGAGGCTTTAAAAAAATTTTTGCCTATGGCGGCGCAGGTGGAAAAGGACAATTTCGGCTATTTGGCGTGGAAAAAGGCGCTTGGCAAAAACGTGGAAGAAATTGAACTGATTGGCGTATGCACAGACATTTGCGTAATAAGCAACGCGTTAATATTACGCGCCCTTTATTCCGAGGCGGAAATTTTTGTAAAGGCAAACTGCTGCGCGGGGGTTACGCCCCAGTTGCACCAAAGCGCTTTAACCGTAATGAAAAGCTGTCATATAAAAATTATTTAACCTAAAAGGAAGACCTATATGGACAAAAATAAAAACAAGCCGCAAACACAAACAAACGCCCCCAAAGGAGAAAACGCAACTTACCCCTTTGCCTCGGCGGGCGCGCAAAGCGCGGACAATAATTCCCCCGCCCCTAAAAAAACCTTTTTGCAGGTTGTTAAAACATTGGCGAAAAGGTGGTTTATTGACGCTTTTTCGGGTATGGCGCTGGGGCTTTTCGCAACGCTTATCGCGGGCACCATTATTTGCCAAATCGCTTTGCTTATAGGAACGGATAACAGCATCGGCGCGCTTTTAGAGGGCGTCGGGAAGGTAGCGAAAACCGCTATGGGCGCGGGCATAGGCGTAGGGGTCGCCCATTCGCTCAAAAAAGACAAACTGGTAATGTTTTGCAGTCTTGCCGCGGGGCTTGTGGGGGCTTTTGCAACGGGCGGCTTTTTAAAGTTCTCTTCCATGCCCTTGGCATTAGGGGCGGCGGGCAATCCTATCGGAGCATATCTTGCCGCTTTAATTACCGCGGAAGTTTGTTCTCTTTACGCCGGCAAAACGCGGCTTGACATTATTTTAGTTCCCATCGGCGCGCTTTTAGTCGCCTCTTTTGTAGCCGTTACCCTTTGCCCCCCCGTTACATGGCTTATTGAGCAAATTTCAAAGGGAATCGCAGTCGCAACCGAATGGAGCCCCCTTGTTATGGGCGTTGTCGTATCGGTGGTAATGGGGCTTATTTTAACGCTGCCCACTTCCTCCGCCGCAATTTGGATATCTTTAATTCCAACTGCGGCAACCGTTGCCAGTCATTACTATTTGTTCCTTGCGGGCGGCGCCGCTGCGGTAGGGTGCGCCTGCCATATGGTGGGCTTTGCGTTTTTAAGCTTTAAGGAAAACCGTTGGAGCGGGCTTTTGGCGCAGGGGCTGGGCACAAGCATGCTGCAAATACCCAACTTAATGAAAAATCCCAAAATCTTAATTCCCCCCGTCGTAGCTTCGGCGGTATGCGGAGGGCTTTCTACCACCGTGTTTAAGCTGCTTTGCGACAAAAGCGCAGGCATGGGCACAAGCGGGCTTGTGGGCGTAATAGGGACTGTTACCGCATCTATTGAGGGCGGCGTGCCTGCTTTAAGCCTTGTTTTGGGCATTGCGCTTTTAATGTTTATTTTGCCCGCCGTTATTTCGTGGAGCGTGGGGCTGTTGCTTAGAAACATCAGCTGGATAAAGGAAAACGACTTAAAACTAGATTTATAAACCCTGTAAAATGTCTTTAAAGATAATTGCGCCTTTGAGTTTAAATTAAAGGCGTTTTATTTTATAGTGTTTTCTCGTTTTGTAAGTCAAAGGCATTTAGGAGTTGTTGTTTTGTCCTGCATTTTGGCGGTAGCAGGCATCGTTTTAGGGCTTATTGCCGTTGGCAATCAACGGAAATAAGATGCTGAACTGCAAGGATTTGGGGCTGGGCGAGCTGCTTAATCCCGACAATTACAGAGGCAGTCTTTTATTTTAATGCTCCCGAAAAAATCGTTTTTTCCGACGCGGACTTGATAGGGAAATTTCCCAAGTTTTTAACGGCCTTACGTTGGTAAAGCGTCAAAAAAGGGAATATGACGGTTTTTTGTCCCAAGCGTCAAAACGAAAACCAAAATATATCCTTTTGTTTTATACGGCGACATTATAAATTATGTAGGACAATATTACACAATAAATAAAACCTTAACGCCAATTTTTGGAAAATTATAAATACCGTCATTGAGCGGCAGGGCACGGCTGTCCATTGTCAAGGGGTGATTTATAAGCAAACAGCCGCTTTCGCGCCGTTTTAGCATAGAGGCGTTTTATATTTTAATTTAATTTTTTTGTTTTTTGCAACAAAAAGACGATTAAGCAAGACTATATTGTAAATAATGATACTAAAAGGTGGTTTTATGAAAAAATTATTTAAAATTATCTTAACGCTTACGCTTGCCTTAATCATGGTTTTTTCTGCGGCGTGCAACGCTAACCGCGACCCCGATACGGGGGGCGAATATCTTGACCCTTCCTACGACGGCTATATTTCAGAGGGCTACACAAAAGGCGATTTGGGCGGGGATATTGAAAACCCCATTCCAATTCAATCGGGTCAAATTACCTGCGGCGCTTTAAACGACGCAAAAAACTACGAGAAATGGCTCGCGCTTTTTAAAGCGCCTGCGGAAGACAGCGAAGAAGGGCAGGAAAACGGCGGCGCGTTTTATTCTTATTTGCAAAGCGGTTGGAGCTACAACACGCTTAATATGGTAAAAATCACCGTAACCAACGACGGAAAAGCGGTGCCTTACGCCCAAGTTGCCGCGAGCCTTGGAAATTCGTCCACTGTAACATACGGCGCTTTAAGCGACGCAAATGGCGTTGCGGTGCTGTTCCTTTCGGCGGAGGAAGAATATACGGTAACGGCAAGCAAGGAGGGAAAAACCCAAAGCGTAACGCTTGAAAAGGGAGAGAAACAAAAAGAAATAGAACTTGCCGCCTCAACCGAACTTTCAAATGCGATAGACCTTATGTTTGTAATAGATACCACGGGCTCTATGGGCGACGAGTTAAGGTATTTGCAGTCGGAAATTGAGGACGTGGTAAACACAATCAAACAAAACCACCCGCAAGCCGATATAAAAATCGCTTTGCTGTTTTACCGCGACAACGGCGACGATTATGTGGCAAGGTGCTTTAATTTTGAAAGCAATATAAATAAAGTTAATAACAACCTTAAAGCGCAAAAAGCCAACGGCGGAGGCGACTACGAGGAGGCGGTGGATTTGGCGCTCTATTTGGCGGCGGTCGGGGGAAACTATACCGACGGTTCAAGCAAAAAAAGCATAACTTTTGACTGGCGCGAAGATTCCACCAAAATATTAATACACCTTTTGGACGCCCCTCCCCACGACGGCGAAACCTTTGAGCAAAAGTATTTTGCGGCAATCAACGCTTTAAGAGATAAAGGAATAAGAATTATTACCGTCGCAAGCAGCGGCGTTAACGGCAAGTGCGAATATCTTTGCCGCACCGCAAGCTTGATTACGCAAGGCAGATACGTCTTTTTGACAAACCACAGCGGCATAGGGGGCGACCACAAAGAGCCCGAAGCGGAAGATTACGTTGTCGAATACCTCAACAAATGCCTTGTGCGCTTAATTGAAGAACTCCACACAGGCGTTGAAACTGAGCCTGCGCCTATAAACCAAAAGGAAAACTAAGGGGAAAAGAAAAACCCGCTAATATTGATAAATAATAAAAAAGGGCGGAATATCTTTCCGCTTCTTTTTGTTACTGTTTTTTCCGGGCAACATTGCGAAGCTTTTGTCTCAACGAGTTAAATTAATTTTGGTAAATAAAAGAAATATTTACCTTACAAATTATGAAAGTGATATTAAAATAAAAAGTTTTTCGTCAAAGTAATTGTATAATATGCCGCCTCCGGCAGCTCAACATAGCCCACATTGCCAGCCCGAGAGCTATTGCGCCTTTGACATAAAGGTCATTTTAAGCAGCTTTGTCTTACTTAATCTTGCGGGGGGAGTTCCAAGTGAATATCAATATACAGCTTAGGCATAGGATACCATATACCATTCACACATATTTTATAGTCTTTTGTAATTCTATTTAATGCAAAATATGCCATAAAGCTACCTCGCTCCAACTCCGTTATTGAGGCACAGTTTCCTAAGCTATCAACAATTTCAAGTTTGCCATTATAACTAAATATAATTATATTTACGATATGCTTAGAGAATTTTTCAAAAACCATTATAAAATCAACTACCCCAACATTATACATATCGGTAAAGGAATCTTCCTTTAAAAAAGGGTCCACCGAACAATAACCGTTTTTGTTTTTTATTAGAATTACAGAACTATAATCATTATCTGTCGTTGAAGAATTAAAATCATAAAATATCAAACCGTTGACCTCAACTTCCCCGTATACTTTTTCTACATTATATCCTTCCGCCTCCACCGCCTCTTTTGCGGTCGGGTATCTATACTTAGCATAAATGTCTATGACATCCGTTAATAAAAGTGTGCCAAGTATCAGTACGACACAAAATATTATCGCGAAAACTATTAATATTATTTTTTTAGTTTTATTTAGCATAGAAACCAAGACACTCCTTATACATTAGTCTGCCGCCGCCGGCAGCTCCCGACATAGCATAACTCATTGCCAGACCAAGAGCTATTGCGCCTTTGACATAAGGTCATTTTAAGCAGCTTTGTCTTACTTAATCCTGCAAAGGGGGTCAGCGTACCAATCCGATGAGGTTTTTGGCATAGGATACCATATACCGTCTACGCAAACTTTGTAATCTTTTGACATTCTATTTAGTATTAAGAATGCCTCTGACCAACCATATCCCGTTTCTATTATTACAGCCTCGTTTCCCAGACTGTCAACAATTTCAGGTTTTTCCCCCTCATAAAATAAATTAAGATATATAATATATTTAGAAAATTTTTCAGTAGCCACCATATGTCTTATTGTCCCATTATTATACATTGCGCTTAAATAATCCTCTTTTTGATGAGGGTCTATAACACAGTAACCATTTTTGTTTTTGGTTAATATAGCATAAATAAACCCTCCTCCTATATCTGTCTTGCTAAATGAATAACATATTAAACCGTTTAGCTCAACTTCTCCGTATACTTTTTTTACTTCATACCCTTCCGCCTCCATAGCCTCTTTTGCGGTTGGGTATCTATACTTGGCATAAGGGTCAAAGCAGCCTGTAAGCATGGTTAGACAAAGTATTAAAACAAGAGCTAGGGATACCGCTTTTATTTTGTTGTTTAACATAATATTGCCTCCTAATAACCTAATAAATAATCAAGTCTGCCGCCGCCGGCGACTCCCGACATTGCCCACATTGCCAGCGCGAGAGCTATTGCGCCTTTGACATAGGGTCATTTTAAGGGTTGTAACAGACTTAATCCTGCGGGGGAAGGTCAAAGTGAATATCAATATACAGCTTAGGCATAGGATATCATACGCCATCCACACATACCTTATAATTTTTGCAGTCTTTTTAATACAGAGAATCCTGCCGCCTGACGCGATGGCATCTCTATTATAAATGACTTGTTTTGAGCTTAGTTACAGATTTAGGAAGTATCTAAAATTTATACCCCATAAAGTAGTCGTCAAGCATATTCTTTTTTTCAATACCCTGCGCCATAAGCAGGCTGCGTGTGCTGTCCACCACAAAAGGCGCGCCCGAGCTGTAATAGTAAGCCTCGTTGCCAAACTGTTTTGCAAGTTCGTTAAGCTTTTGCTGCGTCTGCTCAACGCCTTGCGTATAAAAAATCTTAATTTTGGGGTTTTGCGCGGCAATTTCGTCTATTTCCTGCTTAAAAAGGAAGAGCCCCGTCGCCGAATACACAACGTTTACTTCCCGCCTGTCGTCGCCGCTTAGCGCTTTCAACATTGAAAATATCGGTGTTACGCCCACGCCCGAAGCAAAAAGCACAATGGGCCTGTCGTCATCTTTAAGTCTGAATGCGCCGAAAGGTCCTTTTATTTTTACCTTTTTGCCCACGCCCTTTTCAATGACGTATTTTTTGTAGGGGCTGGGTACAGGGCCCGTTCTGAATCCCAGTAAAATATGTCCCTCTTGGGGAAGCGACGCGACGGAAAAAGGACGCCACCTTTTTGCCTTGAACTTTGCCTCCGAAAGGGTAAAAACGGCGTGTTCGCCCGCGTTCCAGTCAAGTTTTTGCTCGGGCTGTATTTTTACGCTGTAATAGTCGCCGCCGTGATGCTTAACTTCGGTAATAATACCTTTGCTTATTCTCATTGAATCTTTAACGCTTTTCATATAATCGTCTCCATATTAAATCATTTATCCTTTTGCAAACAGCATTAGTAAACTATATCTTTTTCTGATTGTCTGTAATATGCTCATAATTAAAATAAATACACCGCCTGTTATAAACTGTTTTCCATATGTATCATAGCTCACATAATAAAATAATTAAGTAAGTCGCTCATTCTCGTTGCTAAAAACAAAGCCATTGTCATCCATAACCTGCAAATGCAAAACCGCGTATGAAATCAATTCGCGGCGCTAACAAAGGCTACCGCATTGCCCTGTTTCTTTTGATAATAGCACAAAAATAAAAAAATAACAATATCTGCCGCATATTGTTTGAAAGCTCTTTACCTCTAAATGCCGGGATAGTTTTGTTGTTTATTTTCAGTATAAGTATAGTTTTGCATGTGAACTGTTCAAACTCAAATCCGCACCCGAAGGTGCGGACTATGGCTTTGGTGGAGACAAGCGGATTCGAACCGCCGGCCTATGCGTTGCGAACGCATCGCTCTACCAACTGAGCCATGTCCCCAAGGTGTGGTTTCAAAAAGAAAAAGCGGGTATTTTTAAGCGGCAGTAAAACGCATTGCGTTGGCGTTTGTAAAGCCCTTTCAAAACCCTTTTATGCAAAAACTTTCAAAAATTGTTTTTTTAGGACTTTTTTTGGATTTGAGTGCGCTTACAAAACAGTCAAGCTTATCAAAATCGCATTTATTTGCTTTTTCCTTTGCCGAATAATTTTACTACTCTTGTTTTGCCTTGTCAAGTAAAGACAGCAAGACTTTTTGAGCCAAAAGCAGCCCTGCGGCGGCGGGCGCATAACTTATGCTGGGCAAAGGGGATAGGGCGTTTTCATTTACGGTTTTGGCGCGGCTTACGAGCACCTGCGTTTCCTTTACGCCCATTTTTCTTAAAAGCCCCCTCAATTTTTTTGCCAAAGGGCAGTAAGAGGTTTGGAAAACGTCGCAAAACTCATAGTCAATTTCCAGCCTGTTCGCCGTGCCCATGGCGGAAATTATGGATGCTTTGGCGGCTTTGGCGTTTTTTATGAGCAGCGCTTTGTCGGGCAAACTGTCAATGGCGTCAACGATATAGTCAAAGGAAGCGAGGTCAAATCTATCGGCGGTATCGGCGTTATAAAAAAAAGAAACCGCCTCAACGCGGCAAAAAGAATTGATTTGCGAAGCGCGCAGCGCGGCGATTTCCGCTTTGTTTTTGCCCAAAGCGCCGTAGGTTGCCAAAACTTGCCTGTTTAAGTTGCTGGCGTTAAAAACGTCGCCGTCAACGGCGGTAATGCCGCCAACCCCCGCTCGTACAAGCGCTTCAAAAGCGCTGCCCCCCACGCCGCCAAGACCCACAACCAAGATATTAGCCTTTTGCAGCAGCGCAAAAGCCTTTTCTCCTATTAAAGCCGTTGTTCTTTCAAATTGATTTTCCATTCCTTTATTCCTTAAATTGCTTTCAGATGGAGGTTTAATTTTTTGCGATAGCAAGCGTTGATTTTTGCCCGCAGTTTGTTTAGTCATTTCTATCTTTACAGTTAAGATTTTTCCTTATGCCTACCATATATAGTATTCGCTTATTTATTGTTTTTTGGTAGTATAACTTTAATGTTTTACATTTTATAGTATTATTCCGTAACTTATATAAAGCGCCGCAAATCGGTCAGATTGCCGTGTTCTTTGTCAATCATTCTTAGTTGTAATTTTTTCCGAATATTATTTTGCTATAAAAAAGCTGCTTAATTGCTACATTTGTTTCGTAAATGCCACTAAGCGGTTTTAAGTTCATCACAAGGGACAGGCAATTTTTCCTATGTTTAAAAAAAGCTTATAGCGCGCGTTTTTTGCAAATAAAGTATAGCAAGAAGGCTAAAAAATGTAAAGGCATTGACAAAGGGGCAGTTTCAAAAGTATAATAAGGCGGCAAAAAGGAGGGGTGGCTTTATGCTTCAATTTTATATTAACCAAAAGTTTTTCACCATTGTAGCGGAAGATTTTACCATTCTTGACGGCAAGGGCTTGCCTGTTTACCGTGTTGAGGGGCAGATGCTTTGGGCGGGCAAGCATTTGACGGTAAGGGATAACGATGGCGGCGCGCGGCTTGTTTTAAACCGCCGTTTTTTTAGTTTTTTGACCGCCATAGACATTTGCGACGGCAACGAAAACCCCATTGCGCTTTTTAGGGAAAAATTTCACATAGGTTTTAGGCAGCGCTGTTATGTTGAAACGGTAAGGGGCGAAAGATACGATATTGAAGGCAATTTTTTCGGCACTCACTATGAAATATTTAAAAATTCCAAAGACGGTGAAAGCGGGGGCGTTTTGGTTGCAGACGTTGAAAAAAACTTTATAGAGTTTGGCGACAAATACCGCGTAAACGTGTTTGTTGAAGAGGAAGCTTTAACGGTGCTGGCAACGGTGCTTTGCGTGGATATGTTCCGCGTCGTAAGGCAGGCAAGAAGTTCAAACTAACGGCAATTTTTAAGCCCCGCAGCGTATGAGATTTTGCGGGGTTTTTTTAAAGTTTATATCCATCCCTTTAATGAGGTTTTTTGGGCGATTCTCGTTTTCTTACCGCGCCGCTGCGCTGCATAAACTTAAAGATACTATATTATTTAAAACAAAATAAGTATGCCGCAAACAATATAGATGGCAGAGGAAAATTGCTAAAACATTTCCGTTAGTTATGAGGCGTATATTTTAAGCATAATAAAAAACCTTGATAAACCGTGAGAAAATTAAAAACGCAAACCAAAAAACCCGACGTTATTTCCGCGCCGGGCTTTGTTGTTTATATATTTTGCTGTTTATATAATGCTTCTTTTGACTTTGCCCTTAATTATTTTATAGTAACAAGGCTGTATTGTCTGCTGCCTACGCCTATTTTTTCCGCGTGTGCAAGGCATGACTTATAGTCGCTGTTGACGTTGGTATTTTTAAAGTGGTCGTGCAAGTCGTCGTGCTTTGCAAGCCCTTCGGCAAGCTGTGAGTTGGGCAAAGGCGGCATGGCGTTACACAAATCTACCGACGCCTGGTCAAGCGCTACGGGGTCAAAGCTTGCCGCCATACCCACGTCTGCAATAAGCGGAACGTCATTTTGACTGCGGCAGTCGCAAACGGGGGAAATGTCCATAATCATGTTGATATGAAAATTAGGTTTGCCGTCCACTACGGCTTTACTATATTCCGCCATTTTGCAGTTAAACAGCTTTACCGAGGAGCTGTTGGGATTATAAATAGCGTTAAAGTTACACTCGCCTATGCACCTGCCGCACCCCGCGCACTTTTCTTCGTCAATTTGCGCTTTGCCCTCGGGGTAGCTTATTGCAAACTGGGCGCATTCGGCGACGCATTTTTTACAGCCTACGCACCTGTCTTTCCTTATTTTAACTTTGCCCTCGCAGTGCTGCTCCATTTTGCCCGCTCTGCTGCCGCAGCCCATGCCAAGGTTTTTTAAAGCGCCGCCAAACCCCGCCGTTTCGTGCCCCTTAAAATGGTTTAAGCTGATTATTATGTCGGCGTCGGCAATCGCCCTGCCTATGCGCGCCTTTTTGACGTATTCGCCCCCGTTAACTTCCACAAGCGCCTCGTCGGTGCCTTTAAGCCCGTCGGCGATTATAATGTGGCAGTCTGTCGCGAAAGGGGACCAGCCGTTTTCATAAGCGCCCTCTAGGTGCGACAAAGCGTTGCCCCGTCTGCCCACGTAAAGGGTGTTGCAGTCCGTCAAAAAGGGGCGGCCGCCCCTGTCTTTAATATAATCCACTATGACCTTTGCGTAGTTGGGTCGGATATAAGCCATATTGCCCGGTTCGCCGAAATGCACCTTGACCGCCACGTATTTATTTTGAAAATCAATGTTTTCAAAGCCCGCGCTTTTCATTAAGCGCCTCAATTTTTTTAGCAAGCTTTCGCTCGTTGACCTGAAATCGGTAAAAAATACTTCCGCCGCCATTTCCTTCATCCTCTTTTTGTTAGTTTTGTTGACGAAAAAATTATATCATATACAAAACGCCTTGTCCACTATAAAAAAATTATAAAAAAAGTTTAGTAAAAGTAATTAAAATGTTTGACAACACTAATCTCCTTATATAAAATAAACCTTACTGTATAAAATTGCGCGGCGGCGTTTTAAAGGAATGCCAGAAAAGCATATTTGAGAGCGGAAACTAAACTCGGACTAAGCGAATACATAGCAAAGAGAAAACTGCGGTCAAAAAGCTATGCAAAACCGCCAAGAGCAATAAGTATAACTCTGCGCTAGCGGCGGAAAAACTTTAAGGGCAAAGTAGCTGCGCGGAACAAGGTTATCTTGCGAAAGAGAAAAGGTTGATTAACCAAAAAATGCAAGGGAAATGTAAATAACTCAATGCCCACGTAAAACACCAACCGTTCCCCAAAAAAGCGAGGCAAAGCGTTCAAAATTAAAGCAAAACACAAAGGCGGTTAAAATAAAAATTAAGTTCCGCAAAAAAAACAGAGCGGTTATTATAAAAACCGCGTTTTGAAAAAGTTAAACTAAACCGTAAAATAACGCACGGGCGTAATTTAAGACAAGGCAGCCAAGGCAAAACCGTCCGCAAGGGCAAAGCCAAAAAAGGTAAAGAAAAATGGAAATAGGTTCTAAAATAAGGCAAATAAGGCTTCAACGCGATTTGACGCAAGAAGAGCTGGCAAGCAGATGCGAGCTGACCAAGGGGTATATTTCGCAGCTTGAAAACGACCTTGCAAGCCCGTCAATCGCAACTTTAATGGATATACTCAATGTTTTAGGCGTGTCGCTGAAATACTTTTTTTCCGACCAGACGGAAGAACAGGTCGTCTTTACCGACAAGGACTTTTTTGTTTCCGAAGGCGAGGGTTTCAGCAAGACATGGCTTGTGCCCAACAGCCAAAAAAACCAGATGGAACCCATAATCCTTCTGATTGAAGAGGGGGGTCAAAGCGAAATGCGCGAACCCTTTGAGGGGGAAGAATTAGGTTACGTTTTAGAGGGCAAAATCACAATACAAGCGGGCGGCAAGCAGCACAGGGCGAAAAAGGGCGACAGTTTTTATATTAACGGAAGAAACGAGCATTATATAATCAACAGAGGCAAGGGCTGCGCGCGTATTCTTTGGGTGGTAACGCCCAGTAATTTTTAACAAGGGGAAAAAGCGGCAATGGCTGAAAAAACTAACGACAAAGACAAAATAATTGAGCTTAAAAACATAAGCAAGCTTTACGACGGAAACCCCGCCGTTAAAAACATTTCTCTTTCCATAAAGCGGGGGGAGTTTGTTACGCTTTTAGGCCCTTCGGGATGCGGCAAAACGACGACGCTAAGAATGATTGCGGGCTTTGAGCGCCCCAGCGAGGGAAAAATATTTTTTAACGGCGAGGATATTACTTTACTGCCCCCTCATAAGCGCAATATCAACACGGTGTTTCAAAAATACGCCTTGTTCCCCCACCTCAACGTATTTAAAAACATTGCTTTCGGGCTAAAAAACAAGCTTATCCCCGACGGCGAACCCTTTGAGGAAAAGGGCGAAATCTTTCAAAATATGCGCAAGCTTACCAAAGAAGAAATTACCTCAAAGGTAAACAAGGCTTTAAAAATGGTGGACTTAGAGGACTACGGGCACCGCGACGTTGACAGCCTTTCGGGGGGTCAGCAGCAGCGCATAGCCATAGCGCGCGCCCTTGTAAACGAACCCGAAGTGCTTTTGCTTGACGAGCCTTTGGGGGCGCTTGACTTAAAAATGCGCAAAGACATGCAGCTTGAACTTATGAGCATGCACAGAAAGCTCGGCATAACCTTTGTTTACGTTACGCACGACCAAGAAGAAGCGCTTACCATGAGCGACACTATCGTCGTTATGGAAAGAGGGGTAATACAGCAGATTGGCACCCCGCAAAAAGTTTATGACGAGCCCGCCAACGCCTTTGTCGCCGACTTTATAGGCGAAAGTAATATATTCAGCGGCATAATGATTAAAGATTTTACTGTAAGTTTTTTGGGCGGCACATATAAGTGCGTTGACAAAGGTTTTAAGTTTAACGAACCCATAGACGTAATTATACGCCCCGAAGACATTGAAATAGTTTCCGATGACAAAACGCATTTGTTTACGGCGGAGGTTATAAGCAGCGTGTTTAAAGGAACTTACTACCAAACGACGTGTTTAACCTTTAACGCCGACACGGGGGACAGAAACGAGATATTAGTCCACGACAACGTGGAGTGCAAAATTGGCGACACGGTGGCGCTTAACGTAAAGCCCGCCGACTTGCACATCATGCGCAAGGCGCGCGTTATAAATAAAATTCCCGCCGTCATGTGGGAGCAAAACGTAGTGGAAATATGCGGCGGCAAGTTCCCATGCGCGTCCGACCTTTCAAGCGGCACTGAGGTTATAGCAACCGTTGACTTTGACGACGTAAATATACACGACGACGAGTCGGACGGTATTATAGGCGCGGAAGTGGTGGAAACGGTTTACAAAGGCAGCTACTACCTTTGCATTTTGCGCACCGACGACTATTACGAGTTTTTCGCCGATACCGATTACGAATGGATGAAAGGCGACAGGGTGGGCATTTCCGTCGCCCCCGAAAAAATACACATTGAGGAAGTGAAGCGCGATGAGCAAAGTCAGTCTTAGCGCAAAGAGAAAAGGGCATATAAAAATAGCAAGGAAGACTTTTGCCTATCCCTACCTTATTTTTATGCTGATTTTTTTGGTAGTTCCTCTGTTTATGATATTGGTAAACGCCTTTTTGGCGGAGGGCAAGCTTACCTTTGACAATTTCCTTTCCTTTTTAACGGACGCAACGGGAATGAACGTATTTTTTAGGAGTTTACTTTTCGGGCTTGTAACGACGCTGATTTGCCTTTTAATAGGCTATCCCGTTGCTTATATCCTCGCAAAAAACCACGCGGGAAGCAAAATTTTGTCTTTGCTGTTTATCCTCCCCATGTGGGTGAACTTTTTGCTGCGCACCCTTGCGGTAAAAGAAATTTTTGAGGCGCTGAATATGCCTTTGGGCGAAGGCGCGGTGCTTGTGGGGCTTATATATAACTATCTGCCCTTTATGATACTGCCCCTTCACACCATACTTACAAATATGGACCCCTCCTACGAGGAAGCTGCCCGCGACCTTGGCTGCGACGGCGTTGACGTGTTTTTAAGGACTACGTTGCCCCTGTCGCTGCCCGGCATATTAAGCGGTATAACGATGGTGTTTATCCCCGCTATTTCCACCTTTGCCATAAGCCAGTTTTTGTCGGAATACCAAGTGGCGCTTTTCGGCGACATAATTCAATCATTTTTCGGCAATGTGGACACTTACGGCGTAGGCAGCGTTATGGCGCTTGTGATGCTTGCCTTTGTGCTTATAAGCAACCTTTTGCTCAACCGCTTTAACCAAGATAACAAAGGGGGCAACGTAATATGAAAGCTAAAAAGTTTTTCGGCGACCTTTACCTTGCCGTGGTGCTGTGTTTTTTATACCTGCCCATTGTTTTAATCATTGTGTTTTCTTTTTCGGGCAACAGCAACTTCGCCTTTGTTGACGGATTTAACTTTAAGTCATACATTGAAATGTTTTCGGGACCGAAAGCGGGCGCTCTTGCCGACGCGCTTAAAAACACCTTAATTATCGCGGCGGTGTCTTCCGTTCTTTCCACCGTTTTAGGCACGTTTTCCGCGATAGGCATATTTTATTTGGGAAAAAGAATGAAAAAAGCCGCCTTAACGGTAAATCAGCTGCCCATGACCAACAGCGAAGTGGTAATGGCGGTGTCTTTGATGCTTTTCTTTTCTTTTTTAATTCCCGCCGTTACGCGAAACCTTTTTTCCGACTACGTAGTGCTTGTGCTGTCCCACATTTCATTTTGCACGCCCTATGTGGTGCTTTCTGTTATGCCGCGCATGACGCAAATGAACCCCAACCTTTACGAAGCGGCGCTTGACCTTGGCGCAAGCCCCTTAAAAGCGCTGTTTAAAGTAATTGTGCCCTTTGTTATGCCCGGCGTGATTTCGGGGTTTGTAATGGCGTTTACCCTTTCTATGGACGACTTTATTATTACTCAAATCAACAAGGGCGAAAACGGGCTTAATACTCTTTCTACCTACATTTACGAGGATATAAGGGTGAAAGGCATGCAGCCCTTCTGGTTTGCGGTGTTTTCTATAATATTCGTAGTAGTCTTAACGCTGCTGCTTATAGCCAACAATAAAAAACAAAATAAATCTTCGGAGGAAAAAAGATGAAAAGAGCGTTGTCATTTTTCTTGGGTTTAATTCTTGCCCTTACCCCTGCGCTGTTTACGGCGTGCGAAAAGTCGGTCTATGACGAAACTTTAAAAATCTATAACTGGGACGATTACATTTACGACGATGATTTGGAAGAATTCGTTGAGTATTATTTTTCGCAGACGGGCAAAAGGCTGCAAATAGTTTACGTTACTTTCGACACTAACGAAACTATGCTTACAAAGGTTTTAAACGACAGCACTTCGGTGGACGTCATATGTCCCAGCGAATATGCCATAGAAAAACTTATCGCCGCCAATAAATTGCTCAGAATAAACTATTTTGACGATACGAATGACATTTACAACAACGAGCAAAACGTAAACGCCGATTTGGTGAAGCGCATAAGGGATTGCTTCGGGGAGCTTAACCTTATTGATTACATGGTTCCCTATATGTATGGCACTTTGGGTATTTTATACAATACCGACGTTGTAAGCCATGAAGAGGCTGTTGCCGCGGGCTGGGGGTTGCTATGGAACGAGAACATAAGCCAAGACGCTCAAACCGCCTTAAACTCCAAAATATTTATGAAAGACAGCGTGCGCGACAGCTACGCGGCGGCGCTGCTTTATCTTAAAGAAAAGGGAGGGCTGCCCGCCAAATATTCCTCCTACACCGTAGAACAGCTTATAAACGGCGTTGACGACACTTTAATCGCCCTTGCCGAAGAAGTTTTAGTATCGCAAAAAGATGTTTTGCTGGGATACGAAGTGGATTTGGGCAAAAACGACCTTATCAAAGGGCGCGCCAAAGCAGGGCTTGCGTGGAGCGGCGACGCTATGTACAGCATAGAGGAAGCAAGAGAATACGGCGTAAACCTTGACTATTTTGTACCCGATTCGGGGGGAAACGTGTGGTTTGACGGCTGGGTTATTCCCACTACCTGTAATAACGAAAGGGCGGCAAAAATGTTTATAGACTGGCTTAACAACCCCGAAGTGGCGATGGCTAATATGATGGAAATAGGCTATTCTTCCGCTGTGGACAAAGGGGCAATTTTAGCCAACGAGCAAGCTTTGCAGCTTTACTACGACGCCTATGAAATAGCCGACAATGAGGAGGCAAAAGAACAGGCGCTTGCTTACTTTTTTGACGACGTAAGAAGATACCCCGATGTGGGAAGCCCTAATTTGGGCGTAATGCGTGATTTCGGCGCCAACAACGAAAAGGTCATTACCATGTGGAACAGGGTAAAGGCTTCGGGCTTTAATTACCTTTATCTCTTAATTATAGTCTTGGCGATAGCCGTAATAGTGGCGGCGGCGCTGCTGCTTGTCAAAAACAAAAACAAGAGCAATAAAAAGGTCAAGATAAATAAATAAAGCAAAACAATGCTAGGTAAGTAGCCGAAATGCTAAATAAGCTAGCAAAAGTTAAAGTAATAAATTAAAAGGCATTATTTTTAAGTCTATGACGCAACTGCGGAACAATAAAAGGGGCAAAGCTTTATAACTTTGCCCCTCTGTTGCTTTTATAATTAACATTGTAAACTAAGCAGTTTTTGAAACACACCGTTCTTGTCTGTTAGCGCCTTTTATGTAATAGCAATATCCGCGCGCTTACTAAATAGGTTGTGCCAAGACGCTTAACACCAAAACGGACAGAGTTTAACAAAGTCCTTTACGGTTTATTTCTTTTGCTTTGACAAAAAAATACCGCAGGGTAAAATATTTAGTATTGCCGAATATGCCGCAGGAAACTTTGGGGATAAAAGCGCGGCAGCGCCTACGGCTTTGCTTTTTTGCTATTTAAACAATAAAGTATCTTGCTTGGTTGGCGTTTTTATTGCGCAAACCCTTATTTTTTGTCTAATTCAAAATAAAAGGGATTGCTTATTTTGTCGCCTCCAAATAGTTTTACCGTCATTTTATACATTGCCTTGGCATGAATGCGGTCGTGCCAAATAAACCTGCGGCAAAGTTTCCTAAGCGTCCAAAGCTCGCCGCCGCTCCCCTCAAAGGTTTTGTTTTCCAAAAAATTTGGAGTTTTTTCAAGCGCCTCAAAGCCCGCTGACCTGCAAGTATAAATATCGGGCTTGTTTTGGGCGCTAACGCCTATTTCGCCGAAATAGTAGCTGTTTACATTTTTGGTGTGCTCATACATTTCTTCCGCCGTAAGGGGGCGCGCGCCGTAAAAAGTCTCGCGCGGGGCAAGCGCAGTCCCCTTTTTGTCGGGGATTGAGTTATACAGCTTCAAAAAATCTTCCGCCGATTTTAGCGCCAAAGCTTTCAAAAAGTTGTAGTCATAACGCGAAATAGGGGGAATCTCGGTGCTGAAAAGCGCGTCGGAATCGGCGTCGCGCACTTGCAGCTTGCTGGCCTTTTCCTCCGCGATTTCAACGGAATAGCTTGAATTGTCAACCTCAATTCCACGCCAGCGCGCGTATTGAAGTATTTCGCTTCTGAACTTATCCAAAGCCTGCTGTTTTGTTTTTCCTCTTACGTAAGCGCCGACATAATTAAGTGAGTAAATCAAGTGACCGCCGGCGTTGTATTCGTCAAACGCCTTTATTTTCATATACAACCTCCCGTCAAAATATTGTATAAAGTTATTATAACATATTTCTCGCCCTTTTTCGCCCAAACTCATTGTTTTTTTTGAGATTTGTTCAAAATCAGAAAAACGGCAAAAGGGTTAGACGCGTCGATTTTGTTTTATAAAGTCTTTTAGCAAAAAGTTGACCTAAATATTATTGGATTGACTTATTTTTTTGATGGCCAAAGTTTTTTAAAAAAAGCTATGTGTAATTTGCTTTTTGATAGGCAAAAGCTTTTAATTAGGAACTGCCGTTTCTTAGCCTGCTTTAAAACCGCGCTTTTTTATTTTTCGTTTACGGCAAAAAACAGTTGACATTTTTACGAATTTGCATATAATAGATAATGTAGCGAGGCGCAGTAAGCGCCTACGGGCGGATTTCCACCTTAGCCCAGACCGCTACTTTTTTTATGCCCCTAACTACGTAAAGTTGTTTGCGGAGTTTTTTAACTGGACACCGTCGCGGCAATCAAAGCTTTAAAACATTTTGCCGCGCAAAAATACTGCCGCCCATTAACTCTAATCAAAATATTTTGAATCGGCTTTAAGACATAAATAAACGCTTCACAAAGGAAGCATTTCTTATTTTTGTTAGTTTATGCGCTATTTGTTATGGGCGCGCGAAGGGCTATTTTTTACTTCCGACCGCTTGCTTTTTAACGGCGCGCTACTTATTGCCGCTAAACTATTCTGACCTTAACGCCACGACGGGGTCTTTTCTGCTTGCAATGCGAGAGGGGATAATTCCCGCTATAACCGTCAAAACAAAGCTTATTGCAATCAAAGCCAGCGCGTGCAAGGGGTTAAGCACCGCAATATGCGACAAAGCGGGGGCGACAGCCGTCATGATAAGGTTGATTACCGCCGACAGAATATAGCTTGCGCCAATGCCCAGTATGCCCGCGGCGAGCCCTATTATAAAGGTTTCGGCAATAAACACCCAGCCCACCTCTTTTTTGCTTGCGCCCAAAGCGCGCAGAACGCCTATTTCGCGCGTGCGCTCCACCACCGAAACGTAGGTGATTATGCCTATCATAATGGAGTTTACAACCAAAGAAATTGCCGCGAAAGTAATAAGAGTATAGCTTACGCCGTCAATGAGCACCCCCATATAACTCATAAGCATACCCGTAGCGTCGGAAAAAAGTATTTGGTCTTTTTCTTCCTTGCCCTCGTTGTAGGCGTTTAAAGCGTAAAGGATTTGCGTTTTTGAGTCAAAATCTTTTGCGTAAATAACGATTGAAGTGGGCATATCGCTTATGCCGAAACGTTTTTCCACCGTCTGCCAGTCCTCGTTTACCGCCCCTTCAAACACCGCCTTGTTGGCGGCGTCTTTTACCGCCACGATTTTAGGCGTTAAGCCCGACATGATAATAAGAGCGTCGGCTTGAAAAAGCTGCGCCGCCAACTGCCCGCTTTGAGATATTTCAATGACTTTTTGCGTAAGCATAGGGGTATATAAAATACCCGTATCGTAGCTTATTACAGATGTGCCGCTTTTTTGGCGGATAATAGAAGAAACCGTTAAAGATATAACGCCCTCTTCATCGTTTTCGTAAAGCTCCTGATAATTGCCCTTTGGCGAAAGCGTCAAAACGTCAAGTCCGCCGTAAGCCATTACCGCGCCGTTATAATAAAGTTCGTTGGGCAAAATCTTAAAGGTCTTGCCCAAAAAATCCTCAACGGACAGCCCGCTTTCAATTTGTTCTTTGGTAAAGCCCAAGGCGGAAAGCACCGTTGAATCAACGGTATTGTCGTCTTTGACCAAAAGCGCTATCTGTGTATAGTCTTGCGGAAAGTTTTCCCCCGCCAAAAGGTCAAAGTTTTGCTCCATATAGTCGCTTTCGCCCAGCAGCCTTTCCCAGTTTATTGAAGTATACATTGCCGCAAAGGACTCAACGTATTGCTGATACTTAGACATATCCATCGTCGCCATCATTTCCTGTATGGAATAGTAGGGGATTTCCAGTTTTTTGACCTCCCCGTCAAGGCTAAGCCCCGCGCGGGCAAACAGATTGAAGGACACCCCGTAATTATAGACGATTCGCTTGCTTAAATCTTCCGTTATGCTTTGCTGCAAATAGTCCAAATATTCCTGCGTGAAGAAGTTTTTGTGCTGCATATTGCTTACCGCTTCCCCCGCGGAAGACCAGGAACCGCCGTGCGAACCCTTTATGCCCGTTTCAAAAATATCGGAGTATTCTTTGTTTTCTTCGCCCTCCTCCGTCTTTATTTTTCCGTTCATAAAGTCGTTCATTTTGTCAAAGCTAAGCGCCTCGCTGTTTAGCATTGAAGAATATATTACAATGGGGTTGTCGCCCATGCTCATTTCCTGCAAGTTTGCCATAAATATGCTAAATCCGTTGCTTACCGAAAGCACCAAGGCTATGCCAATTATGCCTATGCTGCCCGCAAAGCTTGTCAAAAAGGTGCGGGCGCGTTTGCTTACAAGGTTTTGCATGCTAAGTTTAAAGGAAGTTAAAAAGGACATTCTTGCCTTGCCCTTATGTTTTTTTACGGCGGGGGCGGGGTAGGTGCAGGGCATATTATCCCCCGTAACTTCGCCGTCTAAAAGATTAATTATCCTAGTCGAATACCTTTCCGCCAAAACTTCGTTGTGCGTTACCATAATGACGAGGCGGTCTTTGGCAACTTCCTTCAAAAGTTTTAATACCTGAACGCTTGTGGCGCTGTCAAGAGCGCCCGTAGGTTCGTCCGCCAAGATAATGTCGGGGTCGTTTACGAGGGCGCGGGCTATCGCCACCCTTTGCATCTGCCCGCCCGAAAGCTGGTTGGGCATTTTGCGTATCTGGCTTTCAAGCCCGACTTTTATGAGCGCCTCTTTCGCCCTGCGCGTGCGCTCTTTTATAGTCATTCCCGAAATGGTAAGGGCAAGCGCCACGTTTTCAAGCACCGTTTGGTGGGGAATCAAATTATAGCTTTGAAATACAAAACCTACCGAGCGGTTTCTGTAAGTATCCCAATCCTTGTCGGTGAAATCTTTTGTGGAAACGTCGTTTATAACCAAGTCGCCGTCGGTATATCTGTCAAGCCCGCCTATAATGTTTAACAGGGTGGTTTTTCCGCACCCCGAGGGACCCAAAATGGAAACGAATTCGTTTTTTCTGAAATTAAGGTTTAAATCTTTTAGCGCGGCGACGGCGTTTTCTCCGCTGCCGTAAATCTTAGTAATATTGCTGAGTTTTAACATTTTTGCAAACTTTGCTCCTTAATAGATATTTTAACATAATTTAACAAATTATACCTAGCAGATGCCTGTGAAGATATAATGAAAAGGCTTTCACCAAATAAATAAATTTGATATAATAATATCTCAAAGCGGTATTAGCCTATGCTTTAATAAATAAAATTAGCTGTAAAGAAAAAAGAAAAAGGGGAGGTTTATCAAATGGAAACTTTAATGAGAAAGGAAATTCTTTCGCAAAGCACGGTTTTAAAAAACACCTATCAGACAAACTTGGAGCTGGCGCAAAAAATAGCGTCTGTTGTAAAGGAAAGGGGCATCAAGCACATTATGGTGGCTGCGCGCGGCAGCAGCAACAATTCTTTGGTATATTTTAAATATCTGTGCGAAATTTACGCGGCAATCCCCGTTACCTTCATAAACCCTTCGGTAATAACGCTTTATTCAAGCAAGCTCAATATGAAAGATGCTTTGGTAATGGGCGTGTCGCAGTCGGGAAAGGCGCTTGACGTTTTGCTGGTCATGCAGGAAGCCGAAAGGCAGGGCGCCCTTACTTTGGCGGTTACCAACAATTTAAACAGCCCTATGGCGCTTAACTTTCAATACCATTTTTACCTTGACGTAGGCGAGGAACTTTCGGTGGCGGCGACAAAAACCTTTACGGCGCAAATGCTTATCATGAAAATGCTTGCGGTAGCCCTGACGGAAGAAGAAGAACTTGTGCCGTCAAGAATGCTAAAACTTCCTTTGCTTTTTGAACGGGTGTTTGCCCTTGAAGAAAAGATAGAAAAGCTTGCCGACGCGCTTTTAAATACGCAGCAAATGATAGTGCTTTCAAGGGGAATAGCGCTGGCAGCGGGGCAGGAAATAGCCTTAAAGCTGCAAGAAACCTGCTATTTAAACGCCCGCCCCTATGCTATTTCCGACTTTTACCACGGTCCTTTTGCCTTAATAAGCCAAGAGAGCAACGTTTTGGTCTTTGCCTTAAAGGGAAAAGCCTTTGACGACGCCGTAAAAATGCTTGAAAAGTTAGAGGCTTCGGGGTGCGCAATTACGCTATTTACGCAAAGCGAAGAATTGGCGGCAAAATATAAAAACAGCCTGCTTTTGCCCGACGCCGACGAAACGCTTTCGCCCTTTGTAGCCGTTGCGGCGGGGCAGCTTTTGTCGCTTCACCTTTCTTTAAAGAGGGGGCTTAACCCCGATGCGCCAAGGGGGCTTAACAAGGTTACCGTTACTAAATAGTTTGAAAAAAAGAGGAGCAATAGTTTTTACGCGGATTTTTCCTTATAAAGAAAAAGGAAAAACCGCGAAAAAAAGAGAGAACAAATAAGCGAAAATATAACTAAATAAAAGTGAGACGCCTTTGCCGCAGTTTTGGTTTACGGGCAAGAAAAAGCAAGCCCGATAAAAGGCAAAAGGATAGCCTTGAAAAGCAGCTTTTATAAAGTTAAAAAATCGGCTCATTTAGAAAGTGAGTTAAACCCGCTTTTTTCCGCAGGTTTTATGTGCAAGGAAAAGAAGTAAGAACATAAAAAATCAACAGCAAAGAAAGACCTTTTTTTCCAAAATTGAAAAAGCGTAAGCAGAAAAAGCGCGCAAACAAAAAACTTTTTTGACATAGCTTTGCCCTTTGTTTTTAGCTTTGGTATAATATAAGGAAAAGCAAAGGAGCGGCTATGTCAAACGCATAAGCAATGACCCAATAGGAACCGGCAAGCGATTATGTTAACGGCAAAAACAAATTAAGCTTTTACGGATAAGCAATAAAAAATAAAGGGTTGACTTTTAAAAGAAAGAAATAATCAAAAGAGGTGTTTTATATGAAAAACGTAATTCCCCAGCCGCAACTATATGAGCAAAAGCAAGGTGTTTGGAAACTAAGCCAAGAGGCGGGAATTTCCTGCCCCGACGGACTGCGCCCCGCGGCGGATTATTTTATTGAACAGGTTAAAGTGTTTTTTGGCTTTAATTTGACTTACGAAAAGGGCGGAATAGAGCTTATTTTGTCAAAAGACTTTGCAGAAGAAGAATATGCCATAGAAGTAGGCGAAAGCGTCAAAATATTCGCAAAGGGGGGAAAAGGGGCTTTTTACGCCCTCTGGACGGTGCTGCAAGCGCTTTTAGACAAAGGTGAAGTTAGTTACTGCTCAGTCAAAGACAAGCCCCTGTATGCGCATAGGGGGCTCTCGCTAGACGTCGCGCGCCACTTTTTTCCCAAAGAAGAAGTTAAAAAAATCATAGACATTATGGCTTCGGTAAAGCTTAACGTGCTGCATTTTCATTTAAGCGACGACCAGGGCTGGCGCGTTGAAAGCAAAAAATACCCCTTGCTTAACGAAATAGGGAGTTACCGCGACGCCACTTTGGTAAGGCGGGAGGGCAACAGAATTATACAGGGGCGCTACGGCGGCTATTATACCAAAAATGAAATAAAAGAAATCGTCAGCTATGCAAAAGAAAGATTCATTGACGTTATGCCGGAAATTGATTTGCCGGGGCACACAATTGCTGTTGTCGCTTCATACCCCCATTTGTCCTGCCGCGGCGTTCAAGTGCCCGTAAGGCAGGTATGGGGCATATCGGAAGACATTCTCTGCGCGGGCAACAATCAAATGTATGAGGTAGTAAAAGAGCTGCTTGACGAGCTTTGCGAGCTTTTCCCCTATGAGTATTTCCATTTGGGGGGCGACGAAGCCCCCAAGCAGAGGTGGATTAGCTGCCCCAAATGCAACGCCAAGCTTAAAGAGCTGGGGCTTAAAAATATGAACGAACTGCAAGGTCACGTCTTTAATGTCTTTGCGCGGCACCTTGAAAAAAAGGGCAAAAAAGTGGTGGGGTGGAACGAATGCCTGTCTGATACGCTTGACAAAGACATTATCGTTCAGCACTGGACTTCGTGGAAAATGCTTAAAAACGGCGCGACGGTAAAAGCGGTAAAGGGGGGCAGAAAAGCAATTATGTCGGACTTTGACGCCACATATTTTGACTACCCCTACGCAAGGATTCCGCTAAAAACAGTATATAACTTTAACCCGCTGCTTAAAGGGCTTGACAGAGAGGACGCTGAAAACATTTTGGGCGTTGAGGGCAATATGTGGACGGAGCACGTCCCCGACAGCTATAAATTGGAATTTAACCTTTTCCCGCGCCTGCAAGCAATTGCGTGCGTCGGGTGGGGAACAAACGGCGATTATCAGCAGTTTACGCAGGCTTTGCAAAGCTATTATAAGCTGCTTGACAAAAAAAGCGCCGTTTACGCAAAAGGCTGCGAACACAAGGGCAAAAGCCTGCTAAAAACGGCAAGATTTTTCTTAAAAGACGCCTACGAGGAAGTAGACGGACAGCGCGATAAAGAGTAAAATAGTTTTTAAAGAAAAGTTTGCTAAAAGCAAAAAAACGAACAAGAAAAAAGAATAATACGAAAAAAAAGATTAAACGGGAAAAGAGAGAAAGAGAGGAAAAGGACTTAATGAAAAAAGTTGCGATACTTACAAGCGGCGGCGACGCGCCCGGCATGAACGCCACCCTGCGCGCCTTCGTAAGATATTCTTTGGCGCTGGGGCTTGACGTTTACGGCATTGAAAGGGGCTACGAAGGAATTATTAAGGGCGACATAAACCAACTGGACAGAAGAAGCGTTTCCGACATCTTGCAGCGCGGAGGCACTATTTTAAAAACGGCGAGAAGCGAAGAGTTTATGAATAAAAAAGGGCGCGCCCAAGCGGGGGATAACCTTAAAAAACTAGGCATAGAGGGGCTATGCGTAATAGGCGGCGACGGCACCTTTAAGGGGGCGGATTTGTTTGCCAAAGAACAGGAGATAGCCGTTGCGGCAATTCCCGGCACCATTGACAACGACTTGGCTTACACCGATTTTTCTTTGGGCTTTGATACGGCGGTAAACACCATTCTGGACGCGATAAATAAGCTGCGCGACACAATGACCTCCCACGACAGGGCGTGTTTAATAGAAACCATGGGGCGCAAATGCGGCGACCTCGCCTTATACGCGGGGCTTGGCGGCGGCGCGGAAGCCATACTTATACCCGAAGTGCCCTACGACGTAACGGCGCTTGCGAGGGACATTTTGGCTAACTATAAAAAGGGTAAGACAAGCGATATAATTGTAGTGGCGGAAGGCGCGGGCAAGGCGGAAGAGCTTGCCATTGTTTTAAAGGCGCTTACAAAAATTTCCATGCGTTCGGTGGTATTGGGTCACATTCAGCGCGGCGGAAGCCCCACCTTGCAAGACAGGCTTTTGGGCGCAAAGTTCGGCGTTAAGGCGGCGGAACTGTTAAAAGCGGGGAAAAGCGGCGCGGTGGGTATAAAAAATAACAAAATCTTTTCAATGGACATTACGAAGGCATTGGAAAAAGTCAAAGAGGTTGATAAAAACCTATACAAAATTGCAAAAACTTTATCGCAATAGCGTTTTTCCGTTATAATTAACATTAATATCAATACAAAATAATTTTAAAGAGCGGCGGCAATACCGCTCTTTAATTTTTTGTTTTTTAACGCAGATTTTGCAGATTTTGCAGATTTTTTGCGGTGCTGATATTCAAAAAAAATACCACTTCCCGCCTTTGCGGTTATTTTAAAATTGATTTTTTTGTTATTATTTTATCATGTTAAAAGTTTTTTGCACCGTCCTTATGGTTAAAGAGCGGTAAAACAGCGCAACAAATAAACAAATCGCCAGCCAGCCGAAAAACAACCCAGACTTATTTTACACAGTTTTCTGTTTTCGGGATATTATTAGGTTATGAGTCAAAATAATGCCCAATAACATCCCCAGTTAGCCGCCTAACGCGCCGAAAACGACTGGCATAACGCCTATTGACTTGTTTCGGCGAGAATAATTTTAGGCTTATCAATAGAGCGTCCGCAACAATGACACGATTGCGCGTCGTCCCCCGCCGCCTGACCGCAGTTTTTACAGCAATTCATTTTGTTTCTTTTCTACTTAGTTCAAAATGATTGTTACTTTTAAAATTAATAAAATCTTTGACGCGACAGAATAAAAGTATTAATACCTGCTGGCAATAAGGCTGACCACCACAATAATTAAATACAAAACAATCCAGCCGACGAAAAGACCTATGCCGATTTTGCAGTTTCTTCTGTTTACCGGCAATTTATAAGTGCTAAGCCCTATTATACCGAACAGCAGCCCCAGCCAACCGCCTAACGCACCAAAAATTATAGAGGCTATCCCCATTCCTCCCCCTTCTTGACCGGCGCTTTGCAGTTCCTCAATTTGGCGACCGCAGCGGCAGCATACCACCGCGTCGTCATTTACCTCCTGTGAGCAAAATTTACAATACTTCATATGCTCCCCCCCCGATTTTATGTTTTTATTTACGTCGGCTATCAAAAGCCGTTTTGTTATACGGTTAAAGTATAAAAAACTAAAAACCCTTTGTCAATAGCTTATGAGTTTTTCTTACGGTTTAATAATCGTAAATTTGGACGCCATTTAAAATATTCTTCCGTTTTTATTAACTTTTATCGCTGCCATAAGAGTTTTTAATTCCTATTTTTTTGAAAATAATTTGCCTTTACCGCCAAAGGTTTTTAATAAGTATTGAAAAAAAGGTCTGCAAATGATATAATTTTTGCATATTAAGACGCGCAAAGCCTGCACGCTCGCGCGCCGTTACCGGCTTGGTAACAAAGGAGCGGTTATTTATGAACAATCCTCTCGTTTTGTCGATAGACTGCGGCACACAAAGCATGCGCGCTCTGCTTTTTGACTCAAAGGGAAACCTTTTGGCGAAAGCACAGAGAAAATACGAAAAACCCTATTATTCTTTAAATCCCGGCTGGGCGGAGCAAAAACTTTCTTTTTACTGGGAAAACCTTTGCGCCGTTACCAACGAGGTTAAGGAAAAAAACCCCGCGTTGTGGGAAGAGATTATTTGCGTAACGCTGGCGCCTTTCAGAGACAGCTTTACCTGCGTTGATAAAGAGGGCAACGTACTGCGCGACCTTATTTTGTGGCTTGACCAAAGGCGCGCCAAATGCCAAACGCCTATACCCGCGCTTTCTAAAATGGCTTTTTCGCTTGTGGGCATGACGGAAGCGCTTGACGTGCAGCGAAAAATTACAAAAAGCAACTGGATAGCGGAAAACGAACCTGAAATTTGGCAAAAAACTTATAAATATATGTCCATAGGGGGCATTTTGGGCTATTACTTGACGGGAGAGCTTAACGAAGCCACCGCCGCCATGATAGGGCACGTTCCCTTTGATTTTAAGCCCAAAAAGTGGAAAAGCACCAAAGACGTTCAATTTCCCCTTTTCGGCATATCGCAAGAAAAGCTGCCTACCCTTGTTGACCCTTGCGGCGTTTTAGGGAAAATAACCAAAAAAGCCAGCGAGCAAACGGGACTAAAAGAGGGGCTCCCCTTTATCTCTTCGGGAAGCGACAAAGGCTGCGAAACGCTTGGAAGCGGAGTGGTGCGCCCCAACGCCGCCAGCCTTTCTTTCGGCACAAGCGCGACGGTGCAAATAGCCACGAAAAAATATATTGAGCCCGCGCCGCTGCTCCCCGCTTATCCCGCCGTCATACCCGACATGTATAACCCCGAAGTGCAAATCTACCGCGGCTATTGGATGGTAAGCTGGTTTTTGAGGGAGTTTGCCGAAAAGGAAGTAAAAAGTGCAAAAGAACTCGACTGTTTGCCCGAAGAACTTTTAAATAAAGAGCTTGAAAAAATCCCCGCCGGCTGCGACGGGCTTATGCTTCAACCCCTTTGGTCGCCGCTGCTTAAAAACCCCGAGGGCAAGGGCTCCATAATAGGCTTTTCCGACACGCACACGAGGGCGCATATTTACCGCGCCATAATTGAGGGCATAGGTTTCGGGCTTTATGACGGGCTGAAAAACCTTGAAAAGCGAAGCGGAACCAAGATAGAATACATTTGCGCCGCGGGGGGCGGAAGCCAGGCGGACGCGATATGCCAAATTACCGCAAACATGTTCGGCATACCTTTACGCCGCGCGCAAACTTACGAAACGACGGGGCTGGGCGCCGCCATGGTGGGTTTTGTGTCGCAGGGGGTTTACAAGGACTTTTACCAAGCGCTTGACAATATGGTGCGGGTGCGCGACGAGTTTTTGCCCGACTTAAAGGAGCACGGCATTTATCAAAAGCTTTACGCCGAGATTTACAGCAAAACTTATCCCCGTTTAAAGCCCCTCTATACCCGCCTTTACGAGATACTTAAAAAACAAGATTAAGGCAAATAATACTTTTAGGAGAAGATATGGCTAAACCTTACAAAGATTTTGAACCCGCGTGGGTAAAAACCCCCGCCCCCAAAAACAGCTACCGCTCAATTTTCCGTTGGGGCGACCCCGAATTTGTAAAGTATCCCAAAGAGACGCTTTACAAAATGATGAAGAAAAAATTTGACTTAACGGACGAGCATTTTAAAAGCTACGACGGCGATATAGGAATGGAAGAGGTGAATTTTGACGCGCCGATAAACCTTGACGCAAAACATATCGCGGCTTTGGAAAACATTGTAGGAATCGGCTTTGCCAAAACCGACCCGTATAACCGCCTGTCTGTCGCATACGGCAAAACAATGTATGACCTTTTGCGCGTCAGGCAAAGGGTGATTGAAAATATCCCAGATTTGGTGCTTTATCCCGACGACGGGGAGCAAATTGAAAAAATCGTAAGTTATTGCAGCCAAAACGCCATTCCCCTTTACGTTTACGGCGGAGGCAGCAGCGTAACGCGGGGCGTTGAATGCGTAAAAGGCGGCGTTTCACTTGATTTAAGGCTGCGCTTTAACCAGGTTATAAGCTTTAACGAAAGGGACCAAACCATTACCGTGCAGTCGGGCATGAGCGGACCCGACCTTGAAAAACACCTTAACAATGCCGAGGCTGAGTTTGGCGCAAAAAGGGCTTTCACTTGCGGGCACTTCCCCCAATCCTTTGAATACAGCGCCGTAGGCGGCTGGGTGGTAACGCGGGGCGCGGGGCAAAACAGCACTTATTACGGCAAAATTGAAGATATTGTGCTTCACCAGGAATATGCTACGCCCATAGGCAAAATCAGCACTTCAAATTATCCGCGCGAGGCAACGGGTCCTTCAATTAACCACATTATGATGGGCAGCGAAGGGGCTTTCGGCGTGCTTACAAACGTAACGCTTAGGGTATTTAGGTATATGCCGCAAAACAGGGTGCGCTTTTCCTATATGTTTAAGGACTGGGCGGCGGCAATGGACTTTGCGCGCGAGGCAATGCAGTGCGAGGCGGGCTATTCTTCGGTATTCCGCCTTTCCGACCCAGAAGAAACAAGCTTAATGCTGCACCTTTACGGGGTGGACGAAACGCCGCTTATGCCGCTGCTTTCAAAACTTGGCTACAAAGACATGCAATGCTGCCTCTTTTTGGGCTTTACCGACGGCGAAAGGGGTTTTTCAAGAAACGTAGCTAGAAACATAAGAAAAGTTGCCTTAAAACACAAGGCGCTTTCCATGGGTGGCTGGGTTACGAAAAGCTGGGAACACGGGCGCTTTACCGACCCGTATCTGCGCGATACAATGCAGGACTTCGGCATTATGACGGATACGCTTGAATGCTCGGTAAATTGGAGCAATATGGCAAAGGTTCACGAAGAAGTGCGCGCGGTGTGCAAAAAACTTCCCAAGGCGATTGTAACAAGCCACATGTCGCACTGCTACCCGCAGGGGGCTAACCTTTATTTTATTTTTATCGCCCCGCTAAACGACTTAAAAACTTTTATTGACTACCACGCCAGCATTTTAAGCGCCATTCAGCAAAGCGGCGCCGCCATGAGCCACCACCACGGCATAGGAAAAATGTTCGGACCGTGGCTTGAAGGGAGCCTGGGCAAAAACGAATACGGAGCAATAAGGGTTTTGAAAAACTACTTTGACCCCGATAACTTAATGAACCCCGGCGGCACGCTGGGGCTTGACACGCCAAAAGAAAAACTTCGTTTTCCAAAGAATGAAGAAGAAAAATAAAGGACGGAGGGCGCGGTAAGTCAAGCCGCTTTAAACTGAAATAAGACAAATCAACTGAATAAAACAAAAAACGCGCGGTCAGAATGATTTCTGACCGCGCACATTAAAAAGTCGGCAAAAAAGATTTGTCATAACATTATTATCAATATTCCCAATTTCAACAAACAGAGCGGCGATAAGCCTTTAAGGTTATGCGCTGCAACATGCTCTAAGAGGCGAGGCTATGGGCGCGTCCTTCTCTTTTTTCGCGGGGTAAGTATTACTATCCGCGATAAAAAACTTTTTGACCGCCGGGGACGGAATGCGTAAGCCAAGTATTGCCGCCGATGACGCAGCCTTCGCCCACTACGGTGTCGCCGCCCAAAATCGTCGCGTTTGAATATATGACGACGTTGTCGCGTATTTCGGGATGGCGCTTTATGTTTTTTACAGGGTTTCCTTTTTCGTCAAGCTCAAAGCTTTTTGCGCCCAGCGTTACCCCTTGATAAATCTTGACGTTGTTTCCTATGACACAGGTCTCGCCGATGACTACGCCCGTGCCGTGGTCAATAAAAAAGCTGCCGCCTATTTCCGCGCCGGGATGAATATCAATGCCCGTTAGAGAATGCGCGTATTCCGTCATTATGCGTGGAATTAAAGGAAGGGACAGCTTATGCAAGCGGTGCGCCAGCCGATATATGCTTATCGCCTCAAAAGCGGGGTAATAAAGCGTAATTTCCTTAACGGAAAGCGCTGCGGGGTCGCCCTCGTAAGCGGCTTTTATATCTTTTTCCAAAACTTCCGCTATACGAGGAAGGCTGCCTATAAAATCTTTTATTATATATTCCTTTTGAGCCGCGCTTTTTTCGGGCAAGACTTTGTCAAGCAGTTTTTCTAAAATTGCAGCCGAATTTTTTAAGTAGGCGCAAACTGCGTTTTTGACATTTGCCCTTGAACATGCGCGTTGACCGAAAATGCAAGGATACATTGCGCTCCTCAGCGCCTCAATAAGGCGAACGACGCTCTTTTTGAACCCGAAAAGGCTAAAAGTCCATTGATAAGCTTCTAAGTTCGATTTTGTCAATTCTTCCGCTGCGGATTTTATGTTATATTTGTTTGAAATATTCATTATAAACCTCTTTTTTGTTTTGCCTTGAAAGAAGAGACTGCGCCTGACAACAGACGATTATTGTTAGTTTGTGCGTATATACGCACAGACCAACTTACTCGTTTTAGGCTTACAGACCCTGTTTATTGGCTTGCGTTGCGGCGGGCTAAGCGTTTTGCCCACGTCTGCAATATACAGCTGTATTTTTGGCTGTTTTTTTCCTTTGGACATACTTTTTTAATCTTTTTATTCTAAGCAGTTTACCTTTCCTATGTGAATAACCCTGCGGAAAGGTATCTTTCCCCGCCGTCGGCTAGAATTGCCACTATCAGCTTGCCTTTGTTTTGCGGGCGCGCGGCAAGCTCAGCCGCAGCCCACACCGCCGCGCCCGAGGAAATCCCCACGAGCAAACCCTCCGTTCTCGCAAGTTCTTTGCTTACGGCAAAAGCGTCGTCATTTTCAACTGTTATTACTTCGTCATAGATTTTTGTGTTTAGTATTTTGGGCACAAAGCCCGAGCCTATTCCCTGAATTTTATGGGAGCCTTTAACTCCTTTTGAAAGAATGGGCGACGCCGCCGGTTCAACGGCGACTATTTTAATTGACGGATTTTTGGATTTCAGGTATTCGCCCACACCTGTAACCGTGCCTCCCGTGCCTACGCCCGCAACAAAAATATCCACTTCGCCGTCGGTGTCTTCCCAAATTTCGGGACCCGTAGTTTTGCGGTGAACGGCTGGGTTGGCGGGGTTTTCAAACTGAGAGGGAATAAAGCTATTGGGGATTTCTCCCGCAAGTTCCTCAGCTTTTTTTATCGCCCCTTCCATGCCTTTTTCGCCATCCGTCAGGATTATTTCCGCGCCGTAAGCTTGCATAAGTTTCCTTCGTTCGGCAGACATTGTATCGGGCATCGTAAGTATGATTTTGTAACTTTTTGACGCGGCGACAGCAGCCAGCCCTATACCCGTGTTGCCGCTGGTAGGCTCTATTATTACGGAATTCTCTTTAAGCAGACCGCGCTTCTGAGCGTCTTCAACCATAGCGTTGGCTATCCTGTCTTTTAATGCTTCCCGCGGGGTTAAAATATTCCAGCTTAACGGCAAGCCTTGCTTGCAAACGGTGCTTTTTGCAATAATTGGTAAGTTGCAAAAGCGGCGTGTTGCCTATAAGGTCACCAATTGATTTATATATCTTCATTTTTTCTCCTCAAATTAACGGGCATCATCGCCCGCCCCATAATGTTTGATAAACCTTTATTAAACAATTTTTCTTTTGCGCCCTATCGCAAAATAAGCATAAGCATTTTTATGCCCCGTTATTCTATATCAGACAAATCTTTTTTGCCGCGAAAAAGGGCGATTAGAAAATATAATCCCTCCGCCGACATCGGAAAGTTATAAGAGAACGCAACTTTAAAATATATCTAGATAATTTAATAATTCCTACTGTTTTCATATGATTTTTCAATTATATTACTTTATTCATATCTTGTCAAAAAGTTACAAGGGGTTTAAAAGAATAATTTGAAAAGGAGTAACAACAGCAAGGATAATTCCTTGCGTTGCATTATATTTTTTACGTCGGAACGTTATGCGGTGCGCGCGGCACGGCAAAGAAAAAATAAGGAGAACCGAGATAAAATCATATTGAAAACGCCGATAGGCGACAAAATCGGCACACTGGCAGTTAAGCTCAAATCGGGGATAATAGAAGGCATTTTAAACCTGTTCGGAGCGAAAAACGAGCTGATAAGCGGAGAAGCCCACGAAACCGCTATAAGTTTTCGGGCAATATTTTGACCGCGATAGGTTTTGTAAATTATACCGCAGCGGGCGAAGTTGACGAAAAAGGCGACTTTATAGGAATTGCGGCAACTGATAAAGGCGATATGCCTATAATCGGTATGAAAATCGGTTAACTCTAAATAGCAACTTTTAAGGTAAATAAAACGGCAAAACAATACAGTCGTTTTGCCGTCCGTCTATGGCGGAATATTCAAATACGCATCGGAAAAGCGAGCAAAAGGGCTACGGATTGCCTTCTTACAAATGAGAGGGCGAGAGTTTAAATAATTGACTAAGCCTAAGACACGCAGAAAGGGCGCAAGATGCGCCCTTATTCTTTGCTTTGGCGGACTATTCAAACACAAATCCGAACTTACAAAATCTAAATTTCCATTCGCCGCAGGCAAAAACGATGCTTTTGCCGAGGATTCCTTATAAGCTCGCACCGGGTTGAGCTTTGCGAAACTCGCGCTTGGTGCGGAACCAAAAGATTTTGGTGGGCGATTTAAACTCAAATCCGCACCTGTTTTTGGGTGCGGATTATCCTGCTTTGGTGGGCGATACAGGACTCGAACCTGTGACTTTCTCCACGTCAAGAAGACACTCTCCCAACTGAGTTAATCGCCCGTATTTTTTTGTAAATAAATTATAGCGCATAACCCCTTTCTTGTAAAGGTTTTTTTATAAGGCGCGGCGGCTTTGTAAAAACCGTTTGCGCTTACATATGCAGCGCGCTTTTTAAAAAGCATTTTCGCATACGATTTTGGAAATGTTTGTATTTAGCGCAAATATTTAAAAACACTGTTGCTTTTTGCTTTTTGCGCTGATATTATTGAATTGAAAAAATACGGGAATATAATGAGGCAGAGGTAAGCTATGAACAAAGAAGCTTTAAAGGATAATTTTGAAAGACGCGGGTTTGCCGTAAGCTTTTTTGAAAACAAAGAGGAAGCGGCAAGGTATTTGGTTGAAAATATAAAGGGGCAGACGGTGGGTTTCGGCGGCAGCGTTACGTTGGAGCAAATGGGACTTTACGAGCTATTAAGCCGCGAAAATACCGTTTATTGGCACCATAAAAGCGGCGCGCCCGACATAAGAAAGCTGGCGTCTTGCTCAAAAGTCTATATAACGGGCGCTAATGCCGTTACGCAGGAGGGGGAAATTGTCAATATTGACGGCAGGGGGAACAGAGTCGCCGCAACGGCTTTCGGTCCAGAAGTTTGCTATTTTGTAGTGGGAAAAAATAAAATTACCCAAAATTTGACGGAAGGCATTTACAGGTGCAGAAATATCGCCGCCCCTCAAAACGCCAAGCGCCTAGGCGCGAAAACGCCCTGTGCCGTAAAAGGCGACAAATGCTACGACTGCGACAGCCCCGCGCGCATCTGCCGATTGCTTTTAATCACCGAGCGGGCGCCTTTTGGCATGAAGAGCGAGATTCTCTTTATAGACGAGGATTTGGGGCTTTAAAAAGCAATATTTCACAATAACGCTTAAAACTTAAACAAAATTTATTTAGTTTTTATCGCAAGCACGGTTTATATAAAAGAATTAAGCACGGAAAAATTCCCGCGCTTTATAATTTGGTATTTAACTTAAATTTTAAAACTCAAACAAAAGTTTTGTTTGTAATAAAACAAACGCAAAAAAAAAGGGGGCTTAAACAGACTGTACACAAAAAGTGTGAAAAAATATTTCACGCTTTTTGTGTAAATAATTATTTTTAAATCATCTTACATGCGGCTAACAACCAGCTAAATAGTTATATGCGCAAAATATGTCAACACAAATTATCTTGCAATGGTTTTTGCGCCAGACCCATTAAGCGGCAATAAAAACTTTGCGCCGTTTGTAAAATCAAAATAAAAGAAGCAAAAATAACCCTAAAACAGTCAAAAATGCTAAAAATAGAAAAATTACAAAAAATGCGCTCTGATATAAAACAATTCCCCCTCTTGCCGAGGGGGAATTGTTTTAAGGTTTACCTTAGGGGTATTTATTTTAGTAAACCGGCTATTTTACTTCTCTTATTGCCGCGCCGTTTTTAGGTTAACCCTTATTAAAGAGCCAATTTCCGCCAAGTTGCCCTCGGGGTCGGCGGCATTTTCCTTTGTTTTTGGTTTTTTACCCTTGCGCTTTATTCTTTTTCCTGCTTTTTGTCCATACCGTGGCGGGAAACGGCGCTGTCAAGCACTTTGTTTATAAGGTCGTTGTATTTTGTGCCGTTAAAGTTTGCAAGCATGGGGAAGTCGCTGTAATCGGGCGCAAGACCGGGCAGTGGGTTGATTTCCAGGAAAAACAGTTCGCCGCGGTTAGAAAGGCGGAAATCCATGCGCGCAAAGTCAAGGCAGCCCAGGGAAGTATAGACAATTTGAGCGTTCTTTTTTATTTTTTTAATCAAATGCGCGGGCAGTTTGGGAGGACATTCGTAAGAAATATACTCGCGGTAGTTTTTCTTCATTTCGTAGCTGTAAACTTTGTAAGAGCCTCTTAATTTTTTGTAAACTATTTCCATAGGCTCAAATACATGCATATTTTCGTCGTTTCCAATGACGCCTACGGTAAATTCCCTGCCGTCAATATACTGTTCCGCCAAAAGGTCTTGGTTGTAAACTTCCATTTGTCTGGCGATAAGTTTTTTTAGTTCGGCGGCGTTTTCGGCAACGCAATTGTCCGTTACGCCCTTGCTTGAACCTTCGGCGTTGGGTTTGACAAGCACGGGAAAAGGAATATGGACGGGTAAAGTCAACATGCCCTTTTTAATGACGTAATAAGGCGGCGTTTGCACCCCTTTGTTGTGGACTATCTGCTTTGTCAAAGCTTTGTCAAGCGCAAGCGACAATGTCGCGGCGTCGGAGCCTGTATAAGGCACGTTATAATATTCTAAAATGGCGGGAACGTGGGCTTCCCTGTTTCGCCCTATTTTCCCTTCGGCTATATTAAACACGATATCGGGTTTTTCGCTTTCAACTTTTTGAGGAAAATGCTCTGTCGCTTCAAGAATAAAGGGTTGGTGCCCCCGCTCCCTTAAAGCATTTGAAATTGCCGCAACCGTTTCGGGTTCGTCAAATTCCGCTTCTATGTCGCTGCCGCGTTCTCTTTTAATATTGCAGGCAATGCCGACTTTATAAACTGGTTTTTTGTGCGTGTCCTCACTCATTGAGTACTCCTTAGGGGTTTTGCCCCTTTTTATTTAAGGTAATTCCCGAAAATGCGATTTTTTCAGGATTGCAAAAAATATAGACTTTATAATTTCTCAAAAGGCATATTGCCAAAAGAAATTAAAGTCGGCGCACAAATCTCTTTTACATTGTTCCCCTTTTACCCCCTTTATCAACCCTTTAAAAATCCCCTTTTTTTAAATCAAAGGGGTTTTAGTGATTAGAATATTAGCATAAGAGTATTGCCTTGTATAGTGTTTTTGAGAAATTTTTCTTTATAAAAAAGCAAAAAGTTTTGCTCGCTTTTACGGGCGGAAAAGCCGTTATTTATAAGCGCAGGCTGTTTTCGCCGCGCGAAAATAAAAAATAATTTTTGCAAAGGTAAACGCTGTCAGCCTTGACAAAGGATTGCCTTGCGGGTTACAATTTTCTTGCCGAAAAATACCAAAAAGAGGAAGGAAATATGCGCTCACTTTTATGGACGCCCAAAGAGGAGTATGTTAAAACTACCAATATGTACCGCTTTATGGCTTATGTCAACGACAGCCAAAAGCTGACAATCAAAAATTATAAAGAACTTTACGATTTTTCAATAAATAACATTGAACTTTTTTGGAAGTTGCTTTGGGAGTTTGAAGAAATTATTTACTCAAAGCCCTTTGACAAGGTGTGCTCCGATTTATCCCTTTTCCCCGGCTGCAAGTGGTTTACGGGCTGCAAGACCAATTACGCGCAAAACCTTTTGCGTTACAAGAACAGCGACAGGCCCGCCATAATTTTTAGGGGAGAAGATAAGGTCCGCCAAGTTTTTTCCTTTAAGCAGGTTAAAGAGGAAGTTGAGAGCGTCGCAAAATCTTTAAGAAGTTTGGGCGTCGGTCAGGGGGACAGGGTTTGCGGCTATATGCCCAATTTGCCTCAAACGGTAATTGCCATGCTTGCAACGGCCGCCGTAGGCGCGGTATGGTGCAGCTGCGCCACCGACATAGGAAGCGCCGCCGCAACGGACAGGCTGGGTCAAGTTTCGCCCAAAGTGCTTTTTACCGCCGACGGTTATTATTATAAAGGCCGCGCTTTTGATGTTACGCAAAATGTCAAAGAGGTGGCGGAAGGAATACCCTCTTTGCAAAAAGTGGTGGTAGCGCCCTACATAAACGCCTCATTGGAAAAAATACCCTTTGCCGTTAAATGGGAGGATTTTAAAACCCGCGGCGAAAAAGAATTTGCTTACGAGCAGGTGGAAGCCTCTTCCCCCGCCGTAATTATGTTTAGCTCAGGTACGACGGGAAAGCCAAAATGTATGGTTCAGCCTGTGGGCGGACTTTTGATAAATCAGCTTAAAGAGCTTGCACTCCACCACGATATGAAAGAAAGCGACGTTATGCTTTACATAACTACTTGCAGTTGGATGATGTGGAACTGGCAGGCGGCGGCGCTTGCCTGCGGAAGCGCAATCGTGCTTTACGACGGCAATCCCAGCCACCCCGACACGGGGGCTATTTGGCGCGTTGTTGAAGAAGAAAAAGTTACCGTAATGGGGCTTTCGGCAAGCTATATTCATTCTCTTTTGTCCTCCGGCTTTTCGCCCAAAAACGCCGCGGACTTGTCGGCATTAAGAAGTATTTCGCAAACGGGCTCGGCACTTTCAGAGGAGGGCTTTAAGTTTGTATACAGAGAAATTAAAGGCGATTTGCACTTTAATTCAATTGCCGGCGGCACCGATATCAACGGCTGTTTCGCAAGCGGAAACCCGCTGTCGCCCGTTTACAGCAGCGAGCTGCAAGGGGCGGGGCTAGGCATGAAGATTAAGTGCTACGACGAGCTTGGCAAAGCGGTGTGTGACAAGCAGGGCGAGCTTGTATGCGAGGCGCCCTCCCCCAGCATGCCTTTGTATTTTTGGAATGACGAAAGCGGCGAAAAATACCGCGCCGCATATTTTTCACTTTTTAAGGGGGTGTGGAATCACGGCGACTACGTTACCTTTAACTCTCAAACGGCGGGCGTAACTTTTTACGGCAGAAGCGACAGCGTGCTCAAACCCTCGGGCGTGCGAATAGGCACTGCGGAAATTTATAATCAAGTGGAAAAAATTAAAGGCATAAAGGACAGCCTGGCGGTAGGGCAAAACACGGCGGACGATATGCGCGTCATTTTGTTTGTAGAGCTTGACCAAGGCGTCCTCCTTGACGAAAAACTCAAAACGGACATAAAAACAATTTTGAGGAAAAACGCCTCGCCCCGCCACGTTCCCCATTTGATTGTGCAGGCGCCGCAAATACCCAAAACGCTTAACGGCAAAAAGGTGGAAAGCGCCGTAACTAATATAATCAACAAAAGGGCAGTAACAAACAGGGACGCTTTGGCAAATCCCCAAAGCCTTGACTTTTATTACGATTTTTTAAAGTGTTTAGATGACGGAAAATAATAGGGGCGGAAAAAGAAAGCGCGCTGGCATAGCGCTTTTTTGCCCCCAAAGCGGGCAAGTTCTTTTAATGCGCAGAATTAGGGAAGGTTACGCTTATTACGTTATTTGCGGCGGAGGGGTGGAAGAGGGTGAAAGCTTTACCCAGGCGGCAAAAAGGGAACTTTTTGAAGAAACGGGGCTTTTAGTTAAAGAGGTTTTTCCCCTTTGCGTTTTAAAAAGCGAGGGCGAAAATGAAGTTTACGGCGAAGCGCATTACTTTTACGCCCTTTGCGGACAAACACCCGCTTTGACGATTCAAGGCGAGGAACTGCTGCGTTCCTCCCCTCAAAACATCTATATCCCCTCGTGGATAAACGTAAAAGATTTAAATAATCTCAATATTTTACCCGCCAAGCAAAAGAAAAACTTATAACTTTTTTTAAAGCTTTAATCTAGGGAAATTATAAAAACTGCTAGAAGTGTTTTGCCGTCGCAAGCAAAACTTTGCCGCTTTATAAAAGCCCCTTAAAAAGGGGCTTTAAGCGGGTTATTATTTAATCTGAGCGATTTTAATTCCATAAATTAAATTAAAGCAACTTTATACTATTTGCTGTTAAAATACAATTTATGTTTATCTGCGGAAAGAAACTTTGGGGCGGACGGTAACGTTATTTGCGGTGATTTCCTTATAAAAGTCAAGCACTTCGCTGACGGTGTCTTCCCAACTGCGGTAAACCTGCGTTTTGGAAGAGCTTGCCACATTTTTTAAAAGCTCTTTGTCGGCTAATATTTCGCAAATCTTATCGGCAAACTTTAAAGAATCGTTTTCCGCCGCAAAGCCGTTTACATTATTTATCACAATTTCGCTTGTGGGGCTGTCTTTTATAAGCAGCGTGGGCAGCGCAAAAGTTGCCGCCTCAATAGGCACCAGCGACGCCGTGTCAAACACGGAAGGAAATAAAAACAAATCGCTCCTTAAATAGAAGCCCTTTAAAAACTCTCTGTCCCTTATCATGCCTGTAAAAATTACCTTTTGCTCTAAATTGAGCTTTTTTACCTGTTCTTCAAGGGAGGGCTTTGCCGAGCCGTCGCCTACAATTATAAACTTAAAGTCCACGCCCCTTTCGCTGACGTATTTCAGCGCGTCAAGTGCCATGGCAAGGTTTTTGACCTCTACTATCCTGCCCACGAAAAGCAGCACGTTTTGCTGCCCCGCCAAACCGTATTGCGCGTTTATTTTTTCCAGCAGCTTATCGGGCTCTTTTGCCTCTGTCATGTCGGTGCCGTTTCTTATTACGCCTATTTCACCTTTGTAGCCGTAGTCGGCAAGCGTATTTGCCGCGCCCTTGCTTACCGTCAAAACATAATCGGCCTTTTTTATGGTATGCGTAATGCCGTCCGTTAGCGTTTCCGCTAAAACCTTTGACTTTGTAACCCTTAAAAACTCATCGTAAAACTTGGTATGAAAAGTCATAACGGTGGGGATTTTTAAAAAACGTCCCAAATTGACAAAGTATTCGCCAATCAAAAAAGGCGAGTGGGCGTGAAGTATGTCGGGTCTGTTTTTAATTACCCTGTTTAAACGGGGGTCAAGGGCGGGCAGGGCGCAGCGCAGCCCCTCGGGCGCGGGCAGGCTTATAACCTGCGTAATGGGAAAATCAAAGTTTTTGCTCACGCCTTTTTTCTGTTTTTTTGAAAACTCCGGCACCACCAAAGAGCAATTATTTTCCCTGTTTAATATTTTGCAATAATTTTCGGCAACGATAACGGGACCGCAGACGTCGGGATACCAACTGTCCAGCCCCTGTATGATATTTAGCTTGTTCATTTTTGAAGTTCTCCTATAAAGCTATTATAACTGAAATAATACCATATATTTTGTGAAAAAAGGAGTTTTTAAGAAAAAAAACATTGATTTACCTTGCGCGCTGTTGTAGAATAGTGTCATGAATATTATAAATAAGGAGCAGTTGGAAGTTACTAAGTATAACCTCTTGGTAGTGGGCAGCGGTTTTGCCGGCGCTACCGCCGCAAATATGGCTGCCGCTATGGGCAAGAAGGTTTTACTGCTAGAAGAAAGGGGACACGTGGGCGGCAATATGCACGAGCAGCGTTTAAGTAAGGAGGGTTGCAGGGTGCATTTATACGGACCGCACATTTTTCATACCGACAGCGACAGGGTATTTGAGTATTTGTCCCGTTTTACACAATGGAGGCCTTATCAGCATAAGGTGGTGGGTTTAATTGACGAAAAGCTTGTGCCCATTCCCTTTAACTATACCTCCCTTGAAATGCTTTTTAGAGAAAAAGACGCGCACGCCATAAGGGTTGCGCTTGACGAGAAGTTTGAGGGCAAAAAGACGGTGTCTATTTTTGATCTTATCAACTGTGAGGAAGAAATAATCCGCGATTTCGGCAAATACGTCTATGAAAAAGTTTTTGTAAACTATACCGCTAAGCAGTGGATGGTGCCCATTGAAGAGGTGGACAAAAGCGTCGTCAACCGCGTGCCCGTTCGCTTAGGTTACGAAGAAGGGTATTTTCCCTCCAAGTATCAGTTTATGCCTTTGTCGGGCTACAACGAAATATTTGAAAATATGCTTTCTTCCCCAAATATTGACGTGGTGCTTAACTGCGACGCGTCGCAGCACATTGAGCTTACTGGCGAGGGCGTTAAGCTTTTCGGCGTGCCCTTTGAAAAACGCATAGTTTATACGGGCTCCATTGACCGTTTGATGAACTACGCCTTTGGACCGCTGCCTTACCGCACAGTCGATATGGTATTTAAAGAGATTTATAAGCAGTATTATCAAAGCAACGCAGTGGTAAATTACCCCAACGACGAAAAATACACCCGCATTACGGAGTTTAAGTATTTAACGGGGGAAGAAAACAAGTATACCTCCATCCTTTTTGAATACCCCACGCAATACGAGCCGTTTCTTACAACCCCCTATTACCCCGTCAATAACGCGCATAACAACGCCCTTTACGAAAAATACGTCAACGCGCTTAAAGCTTACCCAAGAATATATCTGTGCGGCAGGCTGGGCGACTACAAATACTACGATATGGACAAGGCGGTAGAGGCGGCGCTAAACCTTTGCGAAAGGATTTATAATCTCGCCGATTAGCGGAAAAAGTCGCATATAAAAATAACGTTTTGCAGTTGCGCAATTAAAAACAAAATATTTATAAAAAAATTGTAAAAAGACCGCAAGCCGCGGTCTTTTTTATGCCGTCAAAATGATTTGCGGGCAAGAGTAAGACCTGCTCTTTTTTATAATAATTCTCAATTGATAGTTTTCATATCCGTCGGAAAAAATATGAATATTCGATTATGATTTAAAACAAGGCTACGGAAATTACATTGTAAACTAAAAAATCTAGGAATTGTAATTGCGGACAAAGGTTATGGGGATTGAAATTATGAACTAAAACAGGCTACATTAACTTGCTTGCAGCCATATGGTTTTTAGGTCGCGCGCAAATATAGAAAATTGGAAAAAATGATGTTAGTAAACCTTTCTTCCTTCGCATCGCTATTGATAGCAACGCTAATTAAAGAATTAATGTTTTTCTTGTGTTGTTTTGCTTTCGTCCCGACGCTTTGAGTCAATGAAAAACTGCCTGTGCCTAACTTTCTTTTCGTTAGCAAATAACTGCTGTTTCTTTCACACAACGGCAATATATTTACATTGCTGCGTCTTTTATTGAAGTGTTTTTATATTGTATAGAGCTTTATGGCAAAATAAATCAAGATTAGAAAACTTTTTGGCTTAGACTTTCGCTTATAAAGAAGTATTATCATCATTCAAACTTTAAAGAATGGGTAAATAAATAAATAAAAAGGAAGCCGATTTTTGCTTCCTTTTATTTTTAAATTGCTTTTTAGTATTCTTTTAAATGCGGCGCTTTGATTTTAAAGCCGTTTTTTCCACAAGGCAAATATTTTTTGAGTCAGCTTTATTTGTAACGCAAAATCGGAATGCTTGAAAGGAACTTTATATCCGTTCTGTTGGCGGCGTCGCCTTCCGCCAAAACGAATACTTTTTGCGTAATAATTCCGCCCGCCATTTTGACAAGGTCTTCGCAGCCCGCTAGGCTGTTGCCCGTGCTTACCACGTCGTCAACTATGCCCACCTTTTTGCCCTTCATGAGTTGGGCGTCGTGGCGGGAAACATAAAGCTTTTGAGTGGCGCCGGTAGTTATGCTTGACCTGATTTCCACTTCCATACCGTCTTGCATATAGAGTTTTTTGTTTTTGCGCGCTACTGCGTAATACTCATGACCCAATATCCTCGCAATGCAGTGGGTGAGTTGAAGAGCCTTGCTTTCGGGGGTAAAAAGCACCTCGCAGTCCTTTACAAAAGGCGCCAGCGCCTTTGCGCAGTGTTCAGTAAGCGCCTGCGCGCCGTGCAAGTTAAAGAAAGCTATGGAAATGCCGCTTGGCAAAGGTAAAATGGGCAGTTCGGCGATTTTACCCGCAATGTCAACTTTTAAAACTTTATCCATTATGTTTATCCTCTTATCTGGTTATTTATCAAGGTATTTTTCAAGCACGGTAACGAACTGTTCGTATTGCGCAATGTCTTTATGTTCAACGGCGCTTTTTACGCACGTTGAGGCGTGGGACAGGAGTATAAGCTTGCTCAGCTTTTCCAAACTGCCCTTAACGGCGGAAATTTGCAGTAAAATTTCGTCGCAAGACTTGTCTTGCTCCACCATTTGGCGTATGGCTTTAATGTGCCCTTCCGCTGTCGCCAGGCGCAAGTCTACGTCTTTGATATGTGTTTTAAGACTGCTCATTTTAGGTCTTTCCCCCTTAAATTTTTCGCAACAACAAAGGTAATATTACACTCGTTTTGCCTTTTTGTCAACATTAACGGCTGTAAAAAGAAGGGCGCTATTTTACTTTAAACAGGTCTACCGACGGCGCAAAAACGCTTGACCCGGCGGTAAAGGGAAGCACCGTTTGCACCACATTTCCTTTGCTGTCGGTGTAAGTTAACGCGGTGCAGCCTAAGTTTTTATTATAGCTAAATAACGCGCCGATAAATTTTTTACCGAACAGGTTTTCGGCAACGCTTATTTTTTGAGCGTCGCTCCTGCGGCTTGAAACTACGCAGGGGAAGTTGGCGGCAAGGCGCGCCGAATAGTAGTTGGCATAGTCCGCCGTTCCCGTATAAGCCGCCTGATAGGTAAGGCGGCAAGCTTGCGCTACGTCGCCTTCCGCCATTTTGTCAAGGTAGGTAAAGGGCGTAAGGCTTACAGGGTAATACATAAGCTGGTGCGTGTGCCCCGAAACCATTATATCTATATCCATTTTGTTAAGTTCCTGCACCCAAAGCTGCTTTATTAAAGGCAAAGTGTATTGGCAGGAGCTTGCCTGAGCTTCCTTTATTTCGCTTCGAGTTACCGCCGCTGCGGGTATATGGCAAAGGGCTATACGGTATAAAATACCCTCCTGCCCGTAGTGGTCTTGGGGGTTTGAGTTTATTTCTTTTAAAAAATTAAGCTGTGCCAAACGGTAAGTTGTGAAATCCGCCGTGCCGTAGTATTCCCACCAGTCGTCGTTATGGTCTTCGCCCAAATCCAAAACCACTCCCCAAACGGCGCCCAGTTTAAAGGTGTAATAAAAATTGTCGCCGCTTGTCCCCACAAACCTGTGCAAGTCGTTTGCCTCAACTCCCTTAGGCTCGTGGTTGCCGCGCGCGTAAATTATAGGAAACTCGCCCTTTGTAGCCTCCGCCGCCAAATACTGCACGCAGTAGTCGTCATAAGTTCTTAAATAGCTGCTTGTGTCGCCGCAGATAATTAAAAAGTCAAGTTTGTTGTCCGCGTTTTGTTGCAGCGCGGCTTGCGCGGCAGCTTTGTAAAAGCCGTGGCTGTCGGACACGGAATAATAGTCAAGCCCGTCTGAGGTGTCAACGGGACGGAAAGAATATTGCCTGCTTATGGTTTTGCCTAAAAAGCCGTCGTAAGGCTCGCGCATTAATATTTTTTGGGAATAGACGGTATATTCTTTTGCCCCGTCAAGGGCAGACATGGGCACGCTTACCTTATGCACCAAACTCTGCGACACCGCCGAGCCGTTGTAGCTGTCGTAGTATTTTATGCCGTCAACTTCCACCCACGCTATGCCTTTTGTGGTGGTAGTCCAAACAATTTGGTATTCGTCCTCAACGGCGTAAACTGCCGCTCCCGCGTCAAACGAGTGCCCCAAAGGTATTAGGCATATTAAGAGGACGAGCAGGATTATTCCAAACAAACTCCACCTTGCCCAAGTCTTTTTGGACATAAAGCTTTTGGGGTAAAAGAAAATCAAGAAAATCAGCAGGGCGCCCAAAAGCAAAAAGAAAAAGCCGGTAAAGAATTCAAGGGCGATGTTTACCCACATATCCTTTACTTGTAGGAAAATATAGGTAAAAACACCTAAAAAAACCGCCGAAAGGCTAAGCGAGGCGATAAAAAATATTTTATTTCTTTTTATAAAATACAAGACACTTGAAGTTGCCGCGACGCCCAGTATCACGAAAAAGACAATAGGCGCTAACGCCGCGCTTCCCGTCATATCGTGTATGCCGCTCCAAAAGGGGCGCAAACTCCACAGCAACAGCGCGTCAAACCATGCCAGGCAAAGCGCTGTAAGGGGAATTGTTTTATTTTTAAAGTTACTCATATAAAAACCTCCGTGCGCGTTATATATTGACACAAAACGCTTCTTTTTTCAATAGCCTTTTTAGCACTTTTTGCGGGTTATGACAACAAAAGTTAAAAAAAGGCTGCCGCACGCAGCACACCGCAAAATAGCAGTCCAAAAGCCGCTTAAAACAGCTGTGCAAAACAACTCCGTAGAGAAATTCAGCAAAACAGGCTGCACGAACAGCCGCAAAAATTGATTAAAAAATTAAATACATTTTGTAAAATGTAAAATAGCCCCTCAAATAGCTACACAAAATAACCCCAAACAGCTTCACATAACGACTCCGCAGAGCAACTTGACAAAAGAAAGCTGTAAGACACCGCAAGACAGGCATAAGATAATACGCAAGGCACTAAACAAGACAGCCGCAAAAACTGGTAAAAAAACTCTAAGTACATTTTGTAAACTACCAAATAGCAAACAGCGCTTTCTTTTGTTGGCTTTGCATATAAAAGCAAAAACAAGATATATCAAAACAGCGCTTTTGCAAGCAGGCCCGCCTTGTTGCGGCGCCGCTTTTTACCCTAAAAACTATGTGATGAAAAAAAGAAATTACGGTGCAAAACTTACTTGGCTATTGACTTTTTTTTGTCGGCATAATATACTAATGCTGTGATGAAAATACGATTGGCTAATGAAATAGGAATGCTAATTTTCACCCTTACCTTAGCAAAAGGGCGCTTTGAAACAAACAAATAAAGGCTATCTATACTTATACCTAGATAGCTTTTTTCTTGTGAAGCAAGCGCAGAAAAACCTAAGAAAAACAGATAAACGTTCTGTTCTAAATATAATTTTGGAGGCTGAGAAATGAAAATCATTAAGGCGCAAGCTCTTAAACAAAAACCCGACGACTATACCCATATTAAGTTCGGCAGCGTATTTACCGACCATATGTTGGAAATGGACTACCAAGACGGCAAATGGGGCGAAATCGTAATCCGTCCCTATGAGGACTTCGTAATGTCCCCCGCGACAATGTGCCTGCATTACGGTCAGGGAATTTTTGAGGGAGCAAAAGCTTTCAGAAACGAACAGGGAAAAGTTACATTATTCAGAATTGACGACAACCTAAGCAGAATGAACTTGTCCGCGCGCCGTATGTGCATACCTGAGTTTGACGTTCAAGCGGTAAAGGCGGGGCTTTTAGAACTTATCAAAATTGAAAAGGAATGGGTGCCCAAGCAAGAAGGCACGGCGCTTTATATACGCCCTTCCATGATAGCTACCGAAGCGGCGCTGGGCGTAAAGGTGTCTTCTAAGTATAAGCTGTTTATTATTATGTCCCCCGTAGGTCCCTATCTGCAAGGCATTGAGGGCACAAGCAAAATAATGATAGAAGACCAATATGTGCGCGCTTCCGTAGGCGGAACGGGCGAAGCAAAGTGCATTGGCAACTATGCGGCGGGAATGTATCCCACATACCTTGCAAAGCAAAAGGGCTATGCCGAAGTGCTGTGGCTTGACGCAAAGGAACATAAGTATATTGAAGAAGTGGGTACTATGAACGTAATGCTGGTAATTGACAACAAAGTCTATACCCCCGCACTAACGGGAAGTATTTTGCGCGGCATCACCCGCGATTCCGCCATCAAGATTTTGCGCGACAGCAACATTGAGCTTATTGAAGAACACATAAGCGTTGACTTTATGTTAAAAGCTTTTGAGGAAGGCAAGTTTACCGAAATGTTCGGCGTAGGCACGGCGGCGGTTATTTCCCCTATCGGCACGCTTAACTATAAAGGCAAAGACTATGTTCTAAACGGAAACAAAAGCGGTCCCGTCGCAAAAATGCTTTACCAAAAGCTTGACGATATAAGAAAACTCAGAGTGCCAGACAAATACCATTGGTTGACGGTGCTTGACTAATATTAAAGAGGTTAGAAAAAAATGCGTGTAAAAATTGATTTTGAAGTATGCAAGGGCTGCGGGCTGTGCGTAAAAGCCTGCCCCAAAAAAGTCCTTGCCATAGGGGACAAAAGTAATAAAAACGGTTACTTTGCCGCGACGGTAGCGCAGCCCGACCAATGCATAAGCTGCTGCGCCTGCGCTTACATGTGTCCCGACAGCGCGGTGGAGGTGCAAAATGGCTAAGAAATTATTCAAAGGAAACGAGGCGATAGCGGAAGCCGCAGTTTTAGGCGGTTGCAGATACTTTTTCGGCTACCCCATTACTCCCCAAACGGAAATACCCGAATACCTTTCCCACAGGCTTTTTGAAGTAGGGGGAGAGTTTATTCAAAGCGAAAGCGAAGTGTCCGCCATCAATATGGTTTACGGCGCGGCGGGCGCCGGCGGGCGCGCCATGACAAGCAGCAGCAGCCCCGGAATAAGCTTAAAGCAAGAGGGCATAAGCTACCTTGCCTGCGCAGAACTTCCCTGCGTTATCGTAAACATGCAAAGAAGCGGACCGGGCCTAGGCGGAATTATGCCAAGCCAGGCGGACTATTTCCAAGCGGTAAAAGGCGGCGGGCACGGCGACTACAAGCTTTTAGTTTACGGACCCTCCACAATTCAAGAAGCGGTGGATTTAATGTATAACGCTTTTGATAAGGCGGAGCAATACCGTATCCCCGTGTTCTTCTTAGGCGACGGCATGATGGGTCAGCTTATGGAACCCGTTGAAATGCCCCCCATGAAAGAAGTCCCCTCTCCCGAAGGCAAGTATTACGCCACTACGGGCACGCATTCGGGCAAAGACCGCCGAATTGTAAACAGCCTGTTTATAAAAGCCGACGAAAACGAAATGCAAAACCTGCATTTGCAGGAAAAATACAAGCTTTTAGAAGAAAAAGAAACGCTTTGCGAAGAATTTATGGCGGAGGACGCCGACTTTTTAATCGCAGCATACGGCACGGTGGGTCGCATAAGCAAGTCGGCAATCAAAACTCTGCGCGCGCAGGGCTACAAAGTGGGTTTGATACGTCCCATTACTTTATTCCCCTTCCCCTCAAAAGTGTTTGAAAAATACGCAAGCGGCGGAAAAGTAAAAAAGATTTTGACCATTGAACACTCCGCGGGGCAGTTTGTAGAAGACGTCCGCTTATCCGTTAACGGAAAAGTTCCCACTCCCTTTTACGGAAGAATGGGCGGCGTAACGATAACGCCCGACGAAATAGTAACAAAAGTAAAGGAGGTAATTTAAGTTATGCCTGCCTATAAAAAATCAACAATGCTTACCGACACGCCTTTAAGTTTTTGCCCCGGCTGCACGCACGGTATAGCAACTAAGTTAGTCGCCGAATGCCTGCAAGAATTGGGACAAAAAAATAACGTAATAGGCGTTGCGCCTGTTGGCTGTTCGGTATTTGCATACAAGTTCTTTGACTGCGATATGCAGGAAGCGGCGCACGGAAGGGCGCCCGCCGTAGCTACCGGCATTAAAAGGGTTCACCCCGCCAAAACGGTGTTTGCCTATCAAGGAGACGGCGACTTAGCAAGCATAGGGCTTGCGGAAATAGTCCACGCCGCGCTCAGAGGCGAAAATATTACCGTTATATTTATTAATAACGCCATATACGGCATGACGGGGGGACAAATGGCTCCCACTACCTTAATAGGGCAAAAGACCTCCACAAGTCCTTTCGGAAGAACAAGGGAAAAGGGAGGCAACCCCGTAAAAATCAGCGAAATGCTTTCTACGCAAGACGGACCCAGTTACATAGAAAGAGTTATGCTCAGCGACTACGCCAATGTGTTAAAGGCTAAAAAAGCCATAAAAAAAGCTTTTACCTATCAAATGGAAGGCAGAGGGTTCTCCTTGGTGGAAGTGCTTTCTTCCTGCCCCACAAACTGGGGAATGACGCCCGCGGACGCTACCGATTTTATTAAAAACGAGCTGGCAAAAGCCTATCCTTTGGGAGTATTCAAAGACATTGCTGCGGGTCAGGGAGGTGCGAAATAATGGAATACGGAATTATCTGCGCGGGCTTCGGCGGGCAAGGCATACTTTCTTTGGGTAAGTTTATAGTATATTCAGCCATGGAAAAAGGGCTTAACGTAACGTGGCTGCCAAGCTACGGCCCCGAAATGCGCGGCGGCACGGCAAACTGCTCTGTGGTATTGTCGGACGACGAAATAGCTTCCCCCATAGTTGACGCCCCCCAATGCGTTATAGCGATGAACAAGCCAAGCTTTGACAGGTTTGAAAGCTCCGTCGTAAAGGGAGGCGTGCTTTTAATAAACAGCAGCCTTATTGCCGACAAATCTTTAAGAAATGACATTACCGTGCGCTACGTTGACGCAAACGGTATTTCGCAGTCGCTTGGCGACAACAGGTCTGCAAATATCGTTATGCTGGGCGCTTACACCAAGCTTTCAAGCGTAGTTGAAAAAGAAGCCGTTGAAATGTTTTTGAAAAAGCAATTCGGGCAAAAAGCCGACAAGCTGCTGGCTATTTTTGAAGCGGGCTATAACGCGGTATAAGTTTTTAATAGGGTAAAATATATGAATAATTACAAGGAAAAACTTATCACGACAGAACAGGCGCTTGACTTAATAAAAGACGGCTACAAGATTGCTACCGCCGAAGGACAGGGCGTTCCCAGAGGTTTTTTGTCTAAGTTCCATACCGTTAAGGCAAAAGGTGTGGAATTGTGGACATGCAGATTACCGCGGAGTTTCCCCTTTTTAGAACAACGCAACGGCGATTACACCGTTTCAGACATCTTTTTGACCAAGGCGACAAGGTGCGCCGAATACAAAAATGTAAGCTACGCCCCCTGCCACCTTTCGGAAGCGGGCAACACCATTTGCGAAGGCCGCGCGCCCGACATGTTTGTGCTTACATGCACGCCCCCCGACGAAAAGGGAATGATGTCGTCGGGTTTAAGCGGCGTATATGTCAGAAAGCTTATTGAAAGTAGCCGCATGATTATTGCCGAAACCAACAGAAATATGCCCTATACTTACGGCGACACGGAGTTTAGTATCCACGACGTTGACTATATTACAGAAGAACACCTGCCCCTTAACCCAATTCCGCGCGCAAAAGCGTCGGAAAAGGACAAGGTAATAGGCAAGCTTGTAGCCGATATGATTCACGACGGCGACTGCCTGCAAGTAGGCATAGGAAGTATCCCCGACGCGCTTATGGAGTTTTTGCACAACAAAAAAGATTTAGGCGTTCATACGGAACTTATAGGCGACGGGCTTGTGGACTTAATTGAGGCGGGCGTAATAAACGGAAGCAAAAAAACACTTAACAAAGGGCTTATTATTACCAGCATTATAGACGGAAGCCAAAAGGTTTTTGACTTTTGCAACAGAAACAAAGACTTGATTATGAGGGATACCTCTTACACCAACTCCTTTGAAGTTTTAAGTCAAAACGACAACCAGATTTCCGTCAATACAACGCTTGAAGTTGATTTGTCGGGGCAATGCTGTTCGGAATCGCTTGGAAGCAAACATTTTAGCGGCACGGGCGGGCAAAGCGACACCGCTTGGGGCGCACAGCACGCTAAGGGCGGCAAGTCCTTTATTGTGCTTAACTCTACCGCTAACGTCGTAGAGGACGGAAACGTTAAAATGCTAAGCAAAATCGTGCCGCAGCTCAAACGCGGCGCGGCGGTAAGTTTACAAAGAAACGTAACACAATATGTCGTTACCGAATACGGAATGGTCAATTTAAAGGGACTTAATATACGCCAAAGGGCGGAAGCGCTTATTTCCATATCCCACCCCGGATTTAGGGAATGGCTGCGCGAAGAAGCTTCCAAATTGGGCATACTTTAATTTTAATTAAAGGTTTTGAAAAATTAAGCTTAAATAAATATTTTAAATATTGATTAATAAAATCCTCCGTAATACGGGGGATTTTTTTGTTTGCAAAAATTACCCGATTAGCGGACATTTAAAAAGGCTTTTTGCAATATTCTTAAAAATAACTCCATTACAAAAAGCATGCAGCCGCAAAATTGCATACTAACCAAAAGGTTGGGTTAAATAATCAAAAAGCAAATAACAAGCCATTTTTAACCGATTATTGAATAACGGTATATACTGTAAAGCTATTTCAAAAGGCGTCAAGCCGCTTATTAAAGCAGGTTTTTAGCCCATAAAGCAAACTGCCGACTAAGTCGGCAGTTTTGTAATAGCATAATTTATCTTTAATTTTATTGAGGTTGGTTTACTTAAAGCTGTTTACAAACATCTTGTTTTTTTGCTTCAAAAAATTAATTCTTTGCGCCCAAGTTTTTGACGATTACCATAACGGCGGCAAAAATTAAGCCCGCAGTCGGCCAAATAATCCAGCCCTTCCCCCAGTCTTCCGTTAAAAAGTTGTATATCAAAAACGCGGCGACCACCACAAGCCAATAAACAGTCCCTATTGTTTGGGCAAGGCGCGAGTTCTTTTTTTCTTGCTTGCGTGAAACGTCCTTTTGCAACAGCGTCTGGAAACCCGACCATTTTACGCCCGCCCTTACTATAAGGAAAACGCCCGCGCCCGCTAAAATAAGCATTAAGCATACCATAGCTAAAATTAAAAAAGCGTTGTCGTTAAAAACCAGCCCTGCAAAAATGGGAATTACCGAAAGAATACACAAACTAATGCCCGAAACGTTGAGCGCCGTATAGGTATTTTGGTATTCGTCCTGCTTTTGCTTTGCAAATTCCAAAACACCCTTTTCCGTTTCAAAAACTTCCTCTTCTAAAAATAGAAAATTGTTTTTGCTCCCGCTTAAAATGAACAGGGCGACAGCTCCCGCTACAAAAAGCAAAAGCGTAATCAACCCTATCGCCACGGCCAGCTCCTGTGCAATATTGATTATGCCCCCGTCGTTAGCGCCCAAAAGAAAAATTAAAGTTACGGGAGAAATAATGCATAAAAAGGTTGCGCAGGCTACGCGCTTGGCGGCGGCGCTTTTTTCTTTTAAAAAAGCATCAGCTTCCTCCGCTGTAACCTTGCGAAGAGGCTTTTGCACCGCAATTTCGGAGACGGCCGCTTCCTCGCTTTTATCTTTGAGCAAGTAGTCGGTGCTTACTCCGAAAAGCTGTGAAAGCTGCAATATCTTATCAATGTCGGGCGTTGACTGCATACTTTCCCACTTTGATACCGCCTGCCGCGACACGTTTAAATAATCCGCCAGTTCCTCCTGCGACCAACCCTTTTTTCTTCTTAAAGAGATTATTTTGTCGGCTAAATTCATAAATCTTAACTCCTTTGATTAGGACATTTTGTTTTTGCCTTTGCATTATACTCTTTTTTGCGGTTGCGCACAACCAACTAAAAGCGGTCAATGTGTCAACCGCAGGTTGCATAACGGTAATTAATTAAAATAAAAGGGGATAATAACAGTATTATTGCCCTTGATTTTTCGCTTAAAGGCGGAAAAGAAGGAGTTATTTTACAATAAAGTTTTTTGTTTTTGTTATGTAAAATGTTTTATCAATAAAGCTTATAATGCCTTATTGTGAACAGTTTTAAAGCGAAATAACGCCTTCGGCGGCAGTATTAACGGTAAACGCGGCGGCCGCGCTTTTCAATCTTTAAAGCGAATAATAAAGTTTATCGGCTTAAAATAAAAAACTATGATTTATGAATAAGGTATATATCCGTGTCGCAAAAATATATAGTTTAAGCTATTCCGACAAGATTTTAAATATCTCATCGGGCTGAGAGATAATTTTCTCCGCGCCCTGCGAAAGCAAAAAGCAGCGGTCGCGGAAACCCCAATCCACGCAAAGCAAATTAAGATTAGCATTTTTCGCCGTCTTTATGTCTACTTCCGAGTCGCCCACATACAAAGTTGACTCTTTATCGGCTTTTAATATTCTTAATATTTCCTCCGCCGCGTCGGGATAAGGCTTGGGGCGCGTTCCCTGCCGCATTCCCATGGCGGCGTCAAAAAGACCCTTAAAATATTTTTCGCATAAGTTTTGCACGGCATAATCGGCTTTGTTTGAAAGCACCGCAGTAAGCATACCCATTTTTTTAAGCTTTTTTAACATTTGTATAACGCCGTCGTATGGTCTTGTCTTGTCGGCGCAGTGTTTCGCGTAATGTTCGTTAAAACAATCAAAGGTTTTTTTAACACACTCTTTTGAAGTATTTTGCGGCACGCCCAACTCAATCAGCCTCAAAAGACCGTTGCCGACAAAACTTTTAACTTCCGTTGTGCTTCTTAAAGGATAATCGCCGCAAGAAAGAGCGTAGTTTAAGCTGTCGGCAAGGTCGTCAATGGTGTTTAAAACCGTTCCGTCCAAATCAAATATGACTAATTTGTATTTCATCTGTATTATTTTCTCCCCTTGTGCCGCGCTATATAATCAAACGTCCTTTTAATTGTCAAAGCGTATTTTAAACGCGGCGCTAAGTTTAACCTGCGTAATTTTCTGACGTGTTTGTCATATTTAAGTATATGTTTTTTTGCCGTTTTTTCAAGTTTTTTTCGCTAATATTTTTTAAATGCCGCTTTATTTTTTCTGCCTTAACTTTAAACCGCTAATATTGCCGCGCTAACAATATTTGTTTTGATGCAAACTTAAAGTTAACTTAATAGACCTCTGGAAAAAATTAGGATATAATAAGCACGTTAATAAGGGAGAGTATTTATGGAAATAGAGTTAAGGCTTGAACAATCCGACGATTACAGGCAGGTAGAAGAACTTACAAAGGAAGCTTTTTGGAATGCGCATAATCCCGGTTGCGACGAACACTATCTTATACATATAATGCGCGGCAGCGGCGCCTTCATTCCCTCATTGGATTTTGTAGCGCTTTTTGGAGCGAAGATAGCGGGAAACATTGTCTATACGCGCGCCGAAATTATTTCCGACGGAGGGAAAAGCTATGAAGTATTGTCTTTCGGTCCGTTAAGCGTTCTTCCGTCCTGCCAAGGGCGCAAAATAGGGTCGCGCCTTATAAATCACACGAAAAAACTTGCGCAAGATATGGGATATAAGGCAATTTTGATTTACGGCGACCCTTTGTATTACAGCCGCTTCGGCTTTTTACCCGCCGAAAAGTTTAATATAAGGACGCGCGAAAACAAATACCACGCTGCGCTGTTAGCCTGCGAACTGTATGAGGGCGCGCTTAGAAAAATCTCAGGCAGATTTTTTGAGGACGAAATATATAACCTTGATTTAGAGGCGTCGGCGGAGTTTGATAAAAGTTTTGCTTATAAGGAAAAAATGGCGGGCACACCGTCGCAGGAAAGGTTTAAACATCTTTTGGCAATGCAGCGCGACGCCCAAATATAATAATTTAACCGCTATTTTATAAATGCGGTTAGCAAGGGAAACGCGGAAGCTTCCCTTGTTTTAATTTACAAAAAATTATGTTTAAAATGAGATAATATTTTGTTCTTTTCCGCGCGCCGACGTTAGTTTTATCATTTTGCAATGCTCCTTATTCTTTTGCTTTCCTTAATTATTTGCGCCGCTTGTTAAATGCTCCGCAATATGGTATAATTTTTAAGAAAAAAACTTGCGGAGAAAGCTTTTGAAAATCATACATTGTTCCGATTTACATATTGATTCCCCCTTAACATCCAATTTGCCCGTTGACAAGGTAAAAGAAAGAAAGGGCGAAATCGCCGCCGGTTTTGGCAGGCTTGTCGACTATGCCAAACAAAGAGGAGTTGGGGCAATAATCATTGCGGGCGACGCATTTGACAGCGGCGAAGTGTCTTTTGCCGCAAAGGAAATATTCCTTTCAGTCATTGACAAGGCAAAAGAAGTAAAGTTTTTTATTTGCGGCGGAAACCACGACGGCGAAAGTTTTTTGAGTTCTTTAAAAGCGCCCAACGTAACGGTATTCAAAAACGTTTGGGAGTATTTTGATTTAGGCGGCGTAACGGTTACGGGACTTTCCTTTTGCGACTACGAAAGGGAACTGTCTAAGCTTTCTCTTGACAAAACCACTTTAAATATAGTCGCGCTGCACGGCGTTGCGGCTTTAAGCGGCGGCGGAGAAAAAATTAACCTTAATTTGCTTAAAGACAAGGGCGTTGACTACCTTGCGCTGGGGCATTACCACGGGTTCTCCCTTTCGCAGCTTGACAAAAGAGGGGTTTATTGTTACAGCGGCTGCCTTGAAGGGCGGGGATACGACGAAACGGGGGAAAAAGGTTTTGTGCTTTTAGACGTAACGTCAAAAATTACGGCGGAGTTTATTCCCTTTGCGAGAAGAACCCTCCATTCAATTGAGGTAGACATAAGCGGCGTAAAAAGTTCCGCCGATATTATAAAAGAAATTGAAAATGCCGTAAAAAACACCGCGCAAAAAGATATGGTGGAAATAAAGCTGACGGGCGCCCTAAAACGGGGAGTGGCAAAGGGGCTTAACTACGTTGAGGGGGAGTTTTCCCACAGATTTTATCATTTCAGGCTCAAAGACGGCAGTAAGATAGAAATTGACAAGGAAGCGCTTGCAAAAGAAGTGTCGCTTAGCGGCGAGTTTACTCGCCTTGTGCTTGAAGAGGTAACCGATAAAGAGTTGGCGGACAAAATCATTTATAAGGGCATCATGGCTTTAAGCGGACAAAAGGACGAACTATGAGAATTATAAGCGTTTACGTTGAGGGTTTCGGCCGCCTGAAAAATAAAGCATACGATTTCGGCAAGGGTTTGAACACAGTTTTTCTTGACAACGGCGAGGGGAAAACCACGCTTGCCGCTTTTATCAAGGCAATGTTTTACGGCTTAGAAAACACGCGCAGCGGAAAAATTGAGGAAAACAGCTATTTAAAATATAAGCCTTTTGAGGGCGGGGCGTTGGGGGGCAGTTTAACTTTTGAAAAGGATGGCAGGCAATACCGCATAGAGCGTTTTTTTGACGTAAATAAAAACGGAAAAGAAGATTTTAAGTTGTATTGCGGCGGCGCTCTTTCAAACGACTACTCCGCCAAAATAGGCGAAGAAATTTTCCGTCTTGACGGCGGGGGCTTTGAAAAAAGCGTGTATCTGCCTCAAAAAGAAGTTGACAGAAGGGTAAATGACAGCATAACGGCGCGGCTCTCCTCTTTAATTGAACAGCGGGAGGACAAGTTTTCCTGCGAGGACGCTTTAAGGCTTTTAGACGCCAAAAGGCGCGAATATAAGCTTGAAAAGGGAAAGGGCGGAAAAATATTCAGCCAAGAGGGAGAAATTTTTCGTTTAGAGGGGGAGCTGGTGCAAAGCAGGGAAAGCAAGGCGAAAACTCTTTCTATTTCTTTCTCGCAAAGGGAAATTGAGCAAAGGCTTCAAGCGGCGGCAAAAGAAATTAAAACGCTTGAAGAAAAAATTTCCGAAATCAACTTGACGGAACACAAAAAATGTCTTAAAGAGGACTACGAAAGGCTTTTAAGAGAGTGCGAAGAAATTAAAAGTTTGCAAGAGAAGTTTTTGAAAAACCACGGTTCGCCCGAAGATGTAGCTAAACTGATTGACAGGGTGCGCTATTTAAAAAACGCCTTTGAGGAATTAAAGGGCAAAGAAAAGGAAAAGGAAGAAACTTCTTCTTATACAAATCAGCAAAATAAGTCGGCGCAAAAAAAGACTATGGCGCTATGTCTGCCGATGTGGGCGCTTTCGGTAATTTTGATTTTTGGAGGAGTGTTTACGATAAGCGGCAACGCCGCGTTGGGGGCGGCGCTGCTTGTTTTGGGATTTATCGCGCTGTTAACGGGCGCTTTTCGGTATATTTTTTATAAAATTTCCCTTAAAACACAGGGCGGGGCAGCGGGCGAAGCAAAAGATTCCTATGAAAGCCAAATGCTGCAAATCAAAGAGGAGTTAAGGGAAATAGAGTTAAGATACGGCGATTTGACGCTGCTTTGGCAAGCTGCCGAAAGGTATAGAGAAAGAGAAATTGTGCTTGCTCAAAAGCGGGAAAACATGCAGTCAATTGTAAACAACCCCGATTTTGACGCATCCTTTAAACCCAATTCTTTTACCGCAAAGGATTTAGAAATGGCAAAGGCGGATAAGAAGCAGGAAGAAAGAAAATTGCTCAGCGACTATAACAGCCTTGAAAGACAGCTTGAAAGCGAAAGACAAAACGCCCAAAGGGAGGGCGACATTCTTTTAAGCTTAAAGGAAGCCAAGGAAAAACTCGCTGAATACAAAAAAGAATATGAAGCTGTCAAAAGCGCCATGTTTTTTTTGGATAAAGCGCGTGAAAACTTAAAGAGGGCGTATCTTCCGCAGATGAATGAAAGTTTTAAAAAATATGTAAAATATTTCCGCAACCCCTTAGAGCTTTCGCTTGATAAAGAACTGGAAATTAAGCTGACGCAGGGAGGTAAAATCCAAAGCGGCGAACATTTAAGCCAAGGCTACTTGGATTTAGCAGATTTTTGCTGCCGATTATCGCTTGCGCAGGCGCTGTCAAGGGACGAAGGGGGAGAAAAACTGCTCATTTTAGACGACCCTTTTGTTAATTTTGACGACGGCAACATGCTCCTCGCAAAAGAACTCGTTAAAAACCTTGCCAAAGAATACCAAATCATTTATTTTACCTGCCATACAAGCAGAATTATATAATTTATCTTGCTTTATTAAGTAAAAACTTCAAATCCTTAAAAGTGCTAATAAAAACTAAAACTAAACCAAAAAATTAGCCCCTTAAAAGTAAAGAGGCTTTTTTAATTATAGTTTTTAGTTTTTTCACGCGCGCCGTAATAACAGCGGCTTGCGGGTAATGAATTAGTCGTTTAGGTATAAAAGCGTTTCTTTCTAAAAACTGTTTTGAGTATTTATTCTGTTCAAAACTTAGGCAAAAACTTGCGCAAAATTATTTGCTAAGCCGCCTGTCCTCGCCTTTAAGGCTGAACAACAGCGTTCCGTTTTTGTCGGCAACGCGCGCTAGGGTGCGTTCGCTGTATCTTTCTTTTAGCTGAGTTAAAAGCAGATTGGTGCTTACAACGGTGTCAAGCGCCTTGTTTTTTCTGTAATTAAGCAGCGAAAATAAATACTCCTCCGTTACGTTTTTAAGTATCGGCTCGGTGCCCAAATCGTCGATGATTAAAAGAGGAACGTCAAATAAGCTTTCTGAAAGCATGGCTTTTTCTTCGGGGGAGGCAAGGTGCAAGTATAAAAATTTCTGGTTCAAATCGTATGCGTCCAAAACCAAAAGCGAAACGCCCTTGTCGCTTAGCGCGTTGGCGATACAATGGGAAAGGTAGGTTTTTCCCACGCCAGTTTTGCCCTCAATTAAAATATTGTGCTTTGTTACGGCGGGATAAGCGCCACACCATTGCTTTGCCTTTGAATACACCGTTTCGTTAAGAGCGTCTTGGCTTTTTTCAAAGGTGGCTTGGTTGTTTGCGCCCCCTTGCCCAAAAAGCACAATGCGCAGCTGCTCTTTAAGGCAGACGCACTTTTCACCCTTAATGTAACCGCTGTCGGAACAGATTTTACAAGTATACGAAGGCGTCAATTTGTCCTTAGAATACCCCAGTTCCGCCGCCGCTTTTTCCGCTTTTTCCCTTAGCAGGGCAAGCTTTTCCCTTTGCTCTTTTTCAAATGGTGTGCCTGCGCTTTTTGCAGCCTGCAAAATCTGCGCTCTTACCTCGTCGTCAAGCGCGGCGTAGCGCGGGATTTCCAAAAGCTTTGCTTTAACAAGCTCCGCCTTGTATTCCGCGTCGTTTTTCCGCCTCGCTATTACGTTTTTTGCCTTTGTCAAAGCGTAATTCATTTTTACACCTCCGCGTCGCCTATGTCATCAAAGAGGGCGCGCAAATCTTCTTCGGAATAATCCCTTTGAGAAAAATCTTTAAAAACGTTCGGCGGCTGTGCGGCGCTGGCGGGAGAAAAGCTTTGCTTTTTAGCTTCCTCAACGCTTTTTATTTCTTTTTGCCGCCAATTTGACAAAAGTTTGTTCAGGTATGCCATGGAGTTGTTAGCTCCCGCCGAAAGAGCGGCGCCGTAAAAAAGCAGTTCGTCAGAAATGTCCCATTCCTCTTTCCACAGTTTGTAGGAATTTCTGTCGGAAACGTTTACGTTGCGCAGCAGCCCCAGCGCTTCAAGCAGTTTTTTTATTTCTTTATCTCTTTCTAAAATCTGACCTATGTATTGGTTTATGCCGTTTACATCAGTAAGCCCCAGCTTGTAAAAACGTTCCACCGTCCTGTTCATGCCGTCAAGCGCCCGAACGTTGTTTTTAAAGCAGTAGCGCGCGATAATTAACAGCGTCTGTTTTTCGTAGCCTTTTGTCGTCCAAGGCAAGATATATTCGGCAATTTCCGCTTCAAGCGACTGATAATATACCCCAAGCTGCTTGTTTATTTCTTTTGCCGCGTCAAAAAGCTCTTCCTTTGTCTTTTGGTATTGCTCAATTTCCTTAATGGAAAGCAGATTTTGCTTATAGTATTCTTCCAGCAGGGAATTCAGCTTATTGACCCCGCCCGCCTTAACGCCCTTTGCCACTTTAATAATTACGTCTAAGGTGAAGTTATAGTCTTTAATCCAGCGCTCATACACTTCCCTGTCGTAGTATTCCGCCGCGCGTTTAAGCTTTAAAGCAGATAAAACAAGTTTTAAGTCCTCGCCGTAACGCGAGCGCTGGCTGAGTTTTTCCTTTACGGCTTCAACCGTAACAAGGTGCTGCATGTTAAAGTCGCGGGCGATTTTTAAAATGTAAGGATAATTGATATTGTCGCCTTTCATTTCCACGCAATAAGCCGCTACCGCCGTAAGCGCCTCAGGCTGAAAAAGAGTTGTTTCCAAAAAATAAAAATACTCGTTGAACTCATTGGTGGAAATCATTCTGCCGCTTATTACCGCCTGTATCTCGCGGCAAAACTCGTGATACTTGCTGCTTTTGATTTTTTTGAGTATCGTCCTGTCGGCGCGGACGGGCAAATAAACGACCTTTATTTCGTCGCTTTTATGTATGTGGACAAGCCCCAATTCTTCCCAGTAGCCAAAAGCCGTCAAAATATCCTCTTGCGTCATATCCAAAGCGCGGCACATGGTATCTAATGTATTTTCGTTTTGATGCGCGCCGCAAAGGAAAAGCCCGTAAACGTATACCTGCACGCAGCGGTCGTCCGAAAGGGGCATAAACTGCGTGATAAAGATATTATCCAAAACGGTAAAGCTGACGTCGCTTTTCTCCTGGGAATGGGTGCAAAAAGCCATTTTTCCTCCTATGTATCCGCTTATGATTGCGGTTGCACTTCAATACTTTGCTTTTTTACGGCACGGTTTATGCTAAGCGCGCCGCTCGCATAACGGCGGCAGTTTGTTTGGCGGCTGTTGTTTGCTCAAAGAATCGTTCAAGGCGGGTTTTTTCAATTTAAAGCGCCTTAATATTCGGCATTGCCCTTTCATTATATAACGCTTACTTACAAATCGCCCTTTCCCTGCCCTTTTGATTTCAACGGGCTAGGTTTTATACCCTTTTCACGTGCGTAGCCTCTGCGCCGCTTTGGTGTTTATGCAAAAAGCAAGCGTTTTTCCGCCCGTTAAGCGCATAACGCGAATTAATAAAATACCTTGATATTTTCAGCGTTTAATATTATAATGAGATGTAATTATAATCCGCGTATAAACAAGTTTAACATAACGGCGGTCTTTTTACAAGAATATAAACTTAAAAACCGCGGGGGCTTAAAAACAAAGACCCTTTTTGCTAGGGAGGTTTTGATGAAACTGCTAAAAGTTTCTACCACTAATACAGTCAATAACGAATCCATAACCTTTTCTTTCGGGGAAGTAAAAGATTCGGGCAAGATATATTTTTCCAGGGGCGCAAGGCTGCAACGCCTCATTGAGGCGGCTTTTTTGGTAACGCGGTTTAGCGAACCCGTTGACATAAGCGTTGATTTTTTGCTGCTTGACCAAGGCTATACTATTAACCGTATTTTTTCTAAGGAAGGTATTTCTACCGTTTTAGCGCCCTTCGGCGAACCTAAAAAAGTGCTTGCAAAGGACGACGGCGTTACCGATTTTTTTAAAGACAAAATCAAAGGCGACATAAAAGACGTCATACGCGATTGCTACGCAGGCGCAAGCCAGTTCCGCCGCTTTTGTGAAAAGCACGATTTGCGCGTTTTCGGGCAGGTGCAAAAGCTTTACGACGTTACGGGCAAGGTAAACAAAGCTTATTTAGACACCCTTGACAGGAGCCGTCAGGCAAAGGAAAGGGCAAAGCAGCTTATGTCGCAAGCCGCTTTTGTGACAAAGGAAGAGGTTGAAAGCGCGGCGGCTTCCCTTGCCGAAAGGCAAAAGCGTTTAATAGAGTTGGAGCAGCAGCAGGCGCAGCTAAAAATAAAGCTTAACGACCCCCTTTTAAACAAGGCAAGGCTTGAAGGGGAGCAAACAAGGGCGCGCTACCAAGATTTAATAGCTAAAAAGGCGGAAATAGAAGAAAAACAGGACATAATAAGCAAATATGCCAGCATTGAGCGCGTCGTTCCCCAGCTTACGCGCGTTGAGGAAGTTCAGCGCGAGATTGCGCAGGAAGAGGAAAAGCGTTTTAACCTTGTTAAAGAAATTGACTGGTATAACGAGGAATTAAAGGAAATTCAGCTTCAAATAGAGGGAAAACATAAGCAGCTTGAAGAGGCGGCGGCAACGCGCACAAAGGTTGAAATAATTAAAGAACAGCTTGAAAGGGTTGAAGCGCTAAACGCCGAAAACCAAGACCTTGAAGAAAGTTTGAGGCGGCTGCAAATGCAGCTTGACAAGCATAATTCGTCAAAGCTTGAGCTTAAAAATATCCTTTCAAACGTTGAAGCGACGATAAAAGAACTCAAAGAAGAGTCGCAGCAAATCAATTTATCCAACCGTTCCGCGTCTGAAATGGTTGAGGCGCTTAAAATTTCTGTCAAGCTTGACGAGATTGAAGCGCAGATAGAAAAGATACGCGGAGAAATTATAGTCAAAGAGGGGCAAATTTCCCAAAAAGAAAGCTCCCTTGCGGCTTCCAGCAAGCAGTTTAAAAATATTTTAGCCCTTGATGCCACCGTAGCCCCCTTAAAGGCGCGCGACGTGATTATGCAGGTTGTAAATAACAAAATCAAAAAGCTTGAAATGATAAACGCCTCTTTAAAGCAAAAGGAGCGTAACCTTACGCGCGGGCTTGAAGAGTTCAGCTACACACTTCTTCAAATAGAGCAGTCTTGCGATACTCTCTCCGCCCAGCTTGCAAAGGCGCGCTACAAAAAGGGGGAGGAATTTAAGCGCGAAGTGCTGCTTAACACCCAAAAAATGGTTTCCGACGCCACTTCGGTTTACGCCGTTGACGCTTTGCTAGAAGACGACGAAATACGTTCCCTTGAAGACGACTACGCTAAAAGAATTAAAGACAAAATGAGCTTGCAGGGCGACGTTAAGCGCGTAGAGGGGCAAATTGAGGAAATAAAACGCCACGCTGAAATCAACGACGCGGAAATTGAGGGGCTTAACAAACAAAAGGAAAATATAATCGCGCGGTATAACCAGCTTGTCGCAGAAAACAGCAACGAAAGCGTTTTCAATTATTTGCGGGCGCTTGAAGCGGATAAGGGCACAAAATATCTTTTGGACGTGCAGCAGGAAAAAGTTGCGGGCGAAACGCAGGTTGCCGAGCTTAAACGTTATGTGGATAGTTTACGTTTAAAAATGGCGGAGCTTGAAAGCAGGCACGCCAATTTGTCCTCCACGCAGGAGGCTTTGTCGGGAGACAGCGCAGTTGACATTTTAACGGGCGCAAGCGAACAGGGCAAAAACGAATTAAGCGACGCGCTAACGCGCCTTTCCGCCCTTTACGAAAAACACAAGGCGACGCAGGAAAGAATTGACGAGCTTGAACTAAAAATATATCAAATACAGGAAGTTATTACCGAAACGTCAAAGACAATCAAGCTTAATCAAAAGGAAATGACTTTGGCAAGGGCGAGGGCATCGCAAATAGCGGGCGGAGATATTGAAAGCGCCTTTGAAGAAGTCAAGACGATGCAGTCGGACATTGAGGCGGAAGAAGTAATGCTTGCCCAAAGCAAAAGCGGCAGAGAAAGCGAGCTTTTTGAAAGGAGGCTTGCGCTTTCTAAACTTGACTGGACGGTCGCGCAAAAGAAAGAGGAATTAAAGGGCTTAAAGCAGGAATTAAAGCTTGCCTTTAAAGAAAAGGACGTAAAACCGCAATACGCCCAAACGCTGTTAAAGATTTCACCCAAAGAAGTGCCCGTGGTAAAGCAGGAAATTGAAAAATACTATGCCGAAAGGGCGCAGTTAATTGAAAAAATGCAAAGTATTGACGCCATACTTTCAGGCGCGCCCGCGCGGGAAGAGGAAAAAGACATTTCCCGTCTTTACGACGCCCTTGACGCGCAAAGGGAAAAGCTTAAAAAAGAAGCCGATGCTTTATCCGTTGCTTACAGCGATATACTTTCGCGCTACTTAGATTCCAACAAGGTTAAAAGCCAGCTGGAAAGTGCCGGCGAATCACTAAGCGCGATAAATACCTTAGAAGATTCTTTGCAAAACAACAGGATAATTGAAGTCATCATAAAGGACAAAATACGTTCTTTTGTTCGGCAGGCTTCGCTTTATTTATCCGTCATGGAAGCTTCGCTTTCGCTGGGATTTAACGACGGGCTTGTTTATTACAAAAATAAACGCAGGACGGAACCGTCGGCGCTGTCGCAAAACGAGCAGGTGCTTGCCTACGTGGCGCTTGAAATGGCGGTGCCCGCCGTTACCGAAGTTAAAGGCGAGTGGATGGTGATAGACGAAAAGCTGGAATGCGACAAAGCGGTGCTGGAAGAATCGCTTTCCAAAATTAACGATTTTTATTTTGTATCGGGCTATAATTACAGCAAAGTTAAGGAGGTAAAGGTATGATTGTTGAACAAATCAAAAAGGCAAGCGTTGCCGCCCTGAAAGAAAAAAACGAAAATGTCCGCAATATTTCCAGCGTCGTGCTTAACAAAATTAAGCTGGCGGAAATAGCGTTGCGCACGCAAAGCAAAGAGCTTACCGACAGTGACATAGTTTCCATTCTGATTAAAACTCAAAAAGAGCTTGAAGAGGAAAGGGATAACTACCTCAAAGTCAAAAACTCTGAAAGGGCAAACCTTATTTTGGGGCAGATAGAGTTTATCAAGCAGTTTTTGCCTAAAATGCTGACAGAAAATGAAATTGAAAAAATTATAAGCGAACTTGAAGACAAGAGCATACCTTCGGTCATGCGCCACTTTAAAATGAACTACGCGGGCAAATGCGACATGCGGCTGGTGCAGGAAGCCATTAAAAAGTTTAGCTGATATAAAAAAAGTTAATGTTAATTTATCCCTTATGTAAAGGTTAGAATATGCAATAATAAGGGAACATAATTTATACGCAAGAAAACTAGCGCAAGATTATAAAAAACAGCAAAAGGGAAAGCGTTATAACTTTCCCTTTTAATATGTGTTTAAACTAAAACCAGTTAAGACTTTTGTTTTGAGTTTTTGCAGTTCAAACTAAAACGGCGATAGGGAGGGGTTATATCTGCTTTGGCTTTATCGCCGCGCTTTTGCCAATAGGTATTTAATCTTTGTGTGTAAAAACCAGCTCTAAGTTATCGCAGACGGGCTTGTAACCGATTTTTTGATAAATACTGTTGGATATCGGGTTAGAAAGGTCGGTAAACAGCGTAACGTATTTGCAGCCCATATCCAAAACAATTTGGCTGACTTTCGCCACGCAGGAGCTTGCGTAGCCCTTGTTTCTGAAATACGGGGGAGTATAAACCATAGCCACCCGCCTGCCGTTGACGATTTCGCGCGCCGCGGACGCCATTGAAACGGGCACGCCGCCGTCTTCAAGCACAAACAGCATTTTGCCTTCTATCGCCTCTTTTACGGAGGCGGCAACCTCCTCCAAGCTTTGTCTTTCAAATCCGCAGTCAAAATTAAACTCGTTATACCAATAGGGCAAAAAATACAAATCTTTTTCTTCGGCTTTTTTTAAATATCCTATTTGGGGTATATTTACGCTTACCTTTTCAAGGGTATAAATGCGCATTTTTTGATGTATGGCGTAATTTTTATTTGCCCGAGCCGTATATTCATCTGCAAAACGTTTTGCCAAATCATTTGAACTTAAAACGCCGGGCACGGTTATATTTTCTTTAAGTAGGTTTTCGCATAATATTTTTAGCGCGTCGTCGTTTGCAATATTTCCGCGCTCGTATAATGTAATATTAAAGGGCGGCGTCATAATTGCAACAAGTATAATTTCGCCGCCGTCGTTACCCACCGCCGCCATATACCAGTTTTCTACCCTTTTCCAGCCCCTTTCGCAGCCGCCTTTGTTTCCTAAAACCACATTTCCCAAAGGTAGCGAATTTTGCGCCTCATGTCTTAACAGAACGGGAAAAACGTCGCTGTAAAAAGCTTTGGCGTCGCAGTAACGTTGATAATTCATGGCGTTACCCCCCTTAATTAATTTATTATACATAAAAAGCGTTATTTTTCAAACGCTTTTGCAGTTGATTTTTTAGTTTAATTACCTGCTTTTTGACCTTTCTGATAAATGGTGCTTAAAACTACATTTAATTTTATTTGAGCGCGGTTGCTTTATTCGCATATTACCTGATAAGCTGTTTTTATAAACTCTATTTGCCTAAAAGAGCGCTTTTGGGAAAGTTTATAAAAAGCTTTTGGAGGATTTTTTATTTACTCTATAAATTACTAAGCTTAATAAGCGGCGTTCCTCAAACGATAATACCTCAACAAATAGTTTTTTAGGTAATTTTGCTATCCTGCTAAGGAAAATTATTACGCTGTAATATGCACCCTTTTAAAACGCAGTTTTAACTGAAACAATTAATATGCGCGTCCGAATATTATTTCTACGGCGTCGTTGCTTTCTTTGCCGCAAACTGCGCATTTTCCATTAACATTCTTTTTTAATATTACGCGAGCGGTAGCCTGGTAAGTTTCCTTTACCTTAGCTTCGCATTGCGCGCAGCCGCACCAAACCGTTTTTGTAAGATTTTTGCCGTCAAGCGCATCGCCCATTTGCTTTAAGTTAAAAACTTCTTTTGTATGCTCTTGCATGAACACGGCGCTTTTTTGCAGCATTTCCCTTTGGATATCTTCAAGCAGCCCCTTTACTGCGTCAACGTCGCCTAGGTTTAAAAAACTCTTTTGGTAATCGTTTCGCTTTACGGCGCACATTTTGCCCTGTGCAATATCTCGCGGACCTATTTCAAGGCGTAAAGGCACGCCCTTCATTTCCCATTGGTTGAACTTCCATCCCTCGCGGTTTTCGGTGAAGTCGCCTTGCGCGCGGATACCTGCTTTGTTAAGCATGGCAATAATTTCCTGCGCTTTATCCCTAACACCCTCTTTGTGTTGCGCTACGGGGACTACGATAACTTGAACGGGCGCGGCGTAAGGAGGTAAAACAAGCCCTCTTTGGTCGCCGTGAGCCATAATCAGCGCCCCTAAAAGGCGCGTGGAAGTGCCCCAGCTCGTTTGGTTTACATATTGAAGTTTTCCTTCCCTGTCCAAAAACTTTATGTCGTATGCGCGCGCGAACTTGTCGCCGAAAAAATGGGTTGTGCCCGCTTGAAGGCTTTTGCCGTCAAGCGTTATGGCTTCCATTCCGTAGGTGGCTTCCGCGCCTGCAAACTTTTCTTTTTCGGTCTTTTGCCCAGTAATTACCGCCATCGCCAAAAACTCGTTGCAAAAGTCCTTATAGACTTTGAGCATTTTTAACGTTTCTTCCTGAGCTTCTTCTTTGGTTTCGTGAATGGTATGCCCTTCCTGCCACAAAAACTCCCTTGTCCTCAAAAAGGGTCGGGTGGTTTTTTCCCAGCGCACGACGTTTGCCCATTGGTTTAAAAGCATAGGCAAATCGCGGTAAGACTGCACCCACCTTGAAAATGCGGTGCAGATTATAGCTTCGCTTGTGGGGCGTATCACCAGCGGCTCTTCAAGCTCCTCTCCCCCCGCTTTGGTAATCAATGCCACTTCGGGCGCAAAACCCTCAACGTGTTCCGCTTCCTTTGTCAAAATGCTCAAAGGAAAAAATGAAGGAAAATAAACGTTGCTGTGCCCCGTTTCCTTAATTCTTCTGTCCATTTCCTTTTGAATATTTTCCCAAATCGCATACCCGTAGGGACGGAAAATAATAGTGCCCTTGGCGGGGCCGTAGTCGGCAAGTTCAGCTTTGATAACTACGTCGGTATACCATTGGGGAAAATCGCTGTTTATATCGGCGATTTCTTTGACAAATTCTTTTTGCATAGTAATAACTCCTTTGGGTTTATGCGTTATAAATGACAGCTAAGTGTCGGTTTCTTATTAAGCAATGTTTCAATAAGGATGTATTTAAGCATAATACAAAAGCCTTTTTTAGTCAACAAAAGCAAAGAATAAACATTAGTGCGCTTTAAGTTAAACTTGTCTGTCTGCCGCGTTTGCTTTGACTTGAAAAACCCCGCGTTTACAGTAAAAATAAAAGGGCGGTTTTTATTCCGCCCTTAGCTTTTTGGTGAAGTTTATGCTTTTACTTATCAATAAGTTCAAACTCAACAGACAAAGTAATATGAGAGGCGGGCATAGTAATTGTTACAACGCCGTTTGCGTCGGGCGTAAGAGGCGTGTCGTCATATATTAAGGAGCCTTCCTTAATTTTATAGCCTTCTTTGGGCGTAACCGTAATGGTTATTTGGTCGCCCTTTTTGGCGGTGGTAACAGCCTGCCCGTCTTTGGTTACGGTAATAGTGCCGCCCTTAATGTCGGGCGAAATGTCAATAGAATAATCAATCATTTCAAACTGCGCCGTAATTGTAACGTGCTCTTGGGGCATTACAAAGGTATAAGTGTTTCCCGTAGAGGTTTCCGTCAAAGGCGTGTCGTTGTATTTTAAGCTTCCCGCAACAAGCTTGTATCCCGAAGAAGGGGAAACGGTTATCGTTACGGTGTTGCCAGCGATTGTATTGGTTACCGTGCTTGAACCCACTTTAATAGACACCGAACCGTTGGTGATACCTGCGTCAGCGGTAAGGTAGAAAAGACGTTTTGTTAAACGCGTTACGTTATATTCTTTGGTAGTTTCTTTTTCTAAGTCAAGGCGTGAAACATATAAGGGATAAACCTTATTATTTGTATCCTGCGTAGAATTAAAGAGGAAAACGTATCCGCCGCAGCTGTCGTATTCAAGCGCGCTGCTGGCGTATTGAGAAGTGGATGCAAGTATAACGGCTTTGAGCTTTTCTTCACCCTGTTCTCCCAAAGCGCTCGGAATATCCAGTTTATATAGCTTGCTGCTGTAAGTGTAATACAAAGCGTTGTCTTTAACGTAAAGCAAGGTGGGCGCAGAACTGTATGCCTCCGTCGCCGCAACCGTCCTGTCGGAAAAATTGACGATTGAAATGCTGTTATCTGTGTTAAGCACAAACAAATAGTCGCCCGCGCCTTTAAAAGTGGTGGGGACATAGCTTGTGATTTTTACAAAACTGTTATCGCCTTTAATTTTATAGATGGCGCTTAAAGAGGTGTTGGTGCTGCCGGTAATCTTTATAAAGCATTCGCCGTTATAGGTGTTAACCAAGGCGTATTTTTCTCTGTCAAGAAGGGGCTTGTCCTCTCCCGCGCTGTTTTTTGTTCCGTTTCTAAGCTCCGCAGCTTTGTCCTCTCCCGCAACGTATTTATAAATAATTGTGGAATCGTCGTTTAAAATAAACGCCGCGCCGCTTTTGTCGTAAAGCACGCTGCTGCACTCTTCAAGTATTTTTTGCGCTTTGTCGCCGTTTCCCTGTAAAAGAACGTTAAATAAATCCGTTCCCTCCAAATAGGTGCAGTAAACTTTTCCGCCAACATAGGACAATGAAGTTACAGTCGTTCGCAAAGAAAAGGTAAAATGGATAAGGGTATCTGTGCCGTCTAAATTACAACTGTTCAAGCACATTTCGCTTGCCCTAGCCGCTCCGTTTTTATCAAGCTTGGCGTTAGGCGTAAAGTAATATATTCTGTCGCCGAAAATATAAAAACCCGTTACCGATTTGTCGGAAGTGTTTCCCTGCGAAAAGATTTTGGGCACTACAACCTGCGCTTTTTCCTGCAAAGCATCGTAGACGTCTTTTTGCGCGGAGGAAGCCATTACGCTTTCCAAATCGCTTTTTAATATTCTTAAAATGCCGCCTTCAAGCACTTGACCGAAGATATTGTCAGACGTATATGTCGCCCAGCCGTTTATATAGTAAATATAGTTCCCTTTTTCTACCGCGATGCCGCCGTTGCTTGAAACGGGGTCTCCCGCCGAGGGATTATCCGTTAAGGGTGTAAAGTTATCGTAGTTTTCTACGTCGCAGCCCGCGAGGACAAACAGACAGGAAAACACCAGTACAACAGCGATGATTAACGCAAACTTTTTTGCCATTTTGATACTCCTTGAATGAAAGTGTGGCATAAGACACTTAGTAAGTATAGACCAAAAACTCAACTTTTGCAAGCAAAATGTAAATCTTACTGCGCCGCGGCACATAATAACGCAAAAAAATTTAGCGCTTTTTTCTTTGCCTAATTTAGCATTGCTATAAAATTTGGATTTTATAACGCATAACCAAAGAACGGAAGGTTTTTGCCCCTTCCGCTTTTTAGCTATTTAGTTTTGCCCTTATGCAAAATTGGATTTTTGTCTTTTGATTAACAAGGAACTTTTCTAAAACCTTTGTTTTTTACAGCAATGTTTATCAACTTGATTTTTTACTAAGGTCTTTTTATTGCCGTGCTTGCAGTTTATTTTCTAAATCCCTTTTTTAATTATTATTGTCCTTTCAATCTTTAATAAGCTCACGATATTTTAAGACTCAACTCTTATATTAGCGCTCTTTTACTTTCGTCTTGTTCAAGATTGCTTTACGATAAGCTTAATTTTGATTTTTGTTCTATCCTTCTTTGATTTCCTCATTGGCGGCTAACGCCTGTTTTTTAGGCGCTTTGTTTTTGGGTATTGCCATTACAATTATGTGCGCTGTTACCGCCAAAGCGATTGCGGGGGCTAAAACGTAAAACCACCGAGCGTCAACTAAAAGCGCCGAAAGGGTAAGAGTTGCCCAAAGAAAGGACAAACTTACCGCGACGGTGCTTTTTTTAAGACCTCTGCGCTCTTTGTAGTTTATTATGTAGTCGCTAAATAAAGGGCTTTTAAGCAGTCGGTTTAAAATCTTTTTGTTGCCGGCAAAACACGCCGCCGCCGCAAGCACAAAGGGGGTTGTGGGCAAAATAGGAACAAATACCCCGACAGCGCCCAAAGCAAGCAGCAAAAAGCCGCCTGCCGTAAGCAAAACGTTTTTTATTTTCACGGCGTTAAGGTTGCCTTTATCAAGCCGTCGTTGTCTAGCCTGCTCAGTTCTATAACCTTTTTTAAGTCAAGCTCCAAAGCCGCCGCAATGCGCTCGCCGTATTCTTTATCGGCAAGGTAGCAGTGCACCGCGTGGCGGTATTTTATGTTTTGAGTTACCGGCTTAATGTCGGAGGCGGTGTTTTTAATAAGCAGCGCGCGTTTGTCTTCCGTCATAACGCGGTATAAGTCACCCCCGGCGCGGAAATTATCGTCGGTGGGGTCGTCTTTGGGGTCAAAACGATACATCGCGCCCTCTATGTCAAGGGGCGGTTCGGCAACGTCGGGCTGCGCCGACCAATAGCCGTAGCTGTTGGGCGAATAGGCGGGTGTGCGCCCGTAGTTTCCGTCAACGCGCATAGCGCCGTCGCGGTGATACTCGCTTACGTCCGTCTTGGCGCGGTTTACGGGGATAAGGTTGTGGTTTACGCCCAGACGGTATCTTTGCGCGTCGCCGTAGGAAAATAGTCTGCCCTGCAAAAACTTGTCGGGCGAAAAACCTATGCCGGGCACCACATGGGCGGGGGTAAACGCCGACTGTTCCACTTCGGCAAAATAATTTTCTGGGTTTCGGTTAAGCTCCAATATACCCACCTCAATTAAGGGATACTCCTTGTGCCGCCAGATTTTTGTAATATCAAAGGGGTTTTCATAGTGGTTTTTTGCCTGTTCTTCCGTCATAATCTGCACATACATTTTCCATTTGGGGAAGTCGCCCCTTTCAATAGCCTCAAACAAATCTCTGCCGTGGCTTTCCCTGTCCTTTCCGCAAACTTCCGTTGCTTCCTCGTCTGTAAGGTTTTTTATCCCCTGCATTGTGCGGAAGTGGAATTTACACCATACGCGCTTGTTTTGTGCGTTGTAAAAAGAAAAGGTATGCTCTCCGAAAAAATGCATATGGCGGAAAGAAGCGGGAATGCCTCTGTCGGACATAACGATTGTGCGCTGGTGGAAACTTTCGGGCAGCAGCGTCCAGTAGTCCCAGTTGTTTTGCGCCGAACGCATGCCCGTTCGCGGGTCTCGCTTTACAGCGCGGTTAAGGTCGGAAAAGTTATGGACGTCGCGTATGAAAAAGGTGGGGGTATTGTTGCCCACTAAGTCCCAGTTGCCTTCTTCTGTATAAAATTTTACCGCAACGCCTCTAATGTCGCGCTCGGCGTCGGCGGCGCCCCTTTCTCCCGCGACTGTGGAAAAGCGTAAAAACAGCTCCGTCTTTTTGCCTTTCTGCAATACTTTCGCCTTGGTATATTGGGAAATATCGTGCGTTACCGTCAAATGTCCGTAAGCGCCCCAGCCTTTCGCGTGCATGCGGCGTTCGGGTATGACTTCGCGGTTAAAGTGAGCCATTTTTTCCATAAGCCAAACGTCTTGCATTACAACGGGGCCGCGCGGACCCGCCGTAATTGAATTTTCATTATCGGCTATCGGCGCGCCTACTTCGTTTGTAAGTTTTTTAAAGTCGTTCATTTTGGTTTTCCTCCGTATTTATTTTTTATTGCATTTAAAAAGTTTATTAGGCGGTATAAAGCAAGGCGATAACTATCGCCGCGATATACGCAAGGCTTTTGGGAAGAATCAGCATTCCCGTTTTTTTGTATTTATGGGACAAAAAGACTACGGGTATGTAGCAGGCAAAGCTTATTGCCAGGGCAAGCCACAAATAAGGGTATGCGCCCTTTTGAAATTGAGCCGCGGCAAAAAGCGCAGTTACAAGCGCGCCCATAGCAAAAAAGGAAATATTGCGCGCCGCCGACCATTTTAAGGAAGTTTCGTTTTGCGTCCATTTGTTTTGGGGCAAAACGCAAAGGACTGTGCGCAAAAGGGCAAGGACGTATAACACAACGGTAAGGGGAAGCAAAATTTTCTCGTCAAAAAGCTTTAATCCCGCTTGCCACAGCAGCATATAAAACAGCGTCATAGTCAGCGAAGTTATAAGTTTTCCCACGCCCAAAAGTTTGGTATAATCCTTTTTTGCGTCCCATGCCCAAAGCATGCGAGGAATTAAGTGAAAGGCGTCGCCCAAACATAAAATCAGCGCCGCCAAACCGAAAATCCCCCTCGCGCTAAAAAGCGAACCGTTAAAAAGCATAATAACCGCGCAAGTTGAAACAACTATTAAATAGGCGGCGTCAAATACCGTCTCAATTATTTTCACGGCTCTTTTTGCGTCGCTCAGTAAACAAATCCTCCGCGTAAACCGCGCGTATATTTTTGTTTTATTTTAATATAAGAAAAGCGCAAATGTCAATAGACAAGCATGAAAGGGAAAATTTGCCGCAAAGTTCGTTTTTGAAGAAACGCTGTTTTTGCGCGAAAAATCACAAAAGTCCTCGCGAAGGGAGGTAATTGTGGTAAAATATTTAAAAAGTCATAAGGGTAAAATATGTATAAAGATTCAAAATGGGCAAAAGAAATAGTTTCTATGCAAGAGAGCGACGGCAAGTGGGGTTGGTTTCATACCCTTTCGCGCTCTTGTAGTTCACCCCTTACCACCGAACAGGCTTTAAGGAGGCTAAGCTTACTTGGATTTACAAAAGAGGACGCATGTATTCAAAAAGCGCTATGCTATTTGGACAGCTGTTTGATGGGCGAAAAGCAAATTCCAGACAGAAGAGAAAAACTCCACGACTGGGATATTTTTGTCTCCTTAATGCTTTCAACATGGATAAGGATTTTTACAAAGGACAACGAAAAGGCTAACGAAACCGCAAAAGTTTGGGCAGGCATAATAACCCATACTTTTTCCCAGGGTTGTTACGACTATGAAAAATATAAGCAGGCTTACGTAAACGTATGGAAAAAAGCGCCCAAAGGGGGCAGGCTTGTGGATTTTTGTCATTTTTACATTGTATCTGTTTTGACAGACTGTCTTGACGAAAAGACGCAGGAACTTTTTTTAGATTACATAATCAACAAACAAGAGGGCATTTACTATATTTACGGCGGTAAAATTGCCCAGCCGCCGCAATTTCAAAGCAGGCAGGCGAGTTATTACCTTGCCGCGGCGGAACTGCTGTCAAATTATATAAACAGCGGGCGGCAGCTTGATTTTATTGCGCGCTGGCTTATGCAAAATCAAAATATCTCGGGCAAGTGGGATATGGGCGCAACAGTTTACGACAAGGTTTATTTTCCTTTGGCAAACAGCTGGCGTAAAAAAGGGGACAGGGAAAAGGACTGCACGGCGCGTATCTCCAAGCTGCTTGAAAAGCTGTCGGCAAATTAAAAATCATTGTTGTGAAAAATCTATACTTTTTGTTTAACGTAGCCTATCGCTATGCTATTTAAAAGCATCCCCGTAATTTTGCTTTCTTTCGTTTTTTTGCAAGAGAAAAATACAGCCCTTGCAACGATTATTGTTTGTTGCAAGCGTGTTAAACTAAAATAAAAAACACGGGGGGGGGGGGG
>JAEWZT010000001.1 GCA_023458375.1 Bacillota bacterium | reverse complement strand
AACTCTATCTACTCTATAAACTCTATCGACTTTTGACGGTCAACTTTACGCACTATTGGATTGTTCTTGTGAGGAAACAAGGACAAGCACCAAGCCCTTGTGAGAAATCACGAGGGCTTTTTTTGTTGTCTTTAGTAGCCAACAAACCGAAAGCAATCCCACCAAATCATTATAACACGCAAATCAAAAAATGTCAATCCAACGGAGGAAAAAGAGATGCCAACGCAAGAACGCGCCCGACCGCCGCCTGTGCAGTCACCACGGAATCCATTACCCCAAGGCTCGGACGAGCTACAACATAACCTTCAACTTTATTGAACTTGAGGAGTTTGGTTTAGATGATGATTTGTATGTCAAGATGAATGCAAGAGGAAAGCCGTTAACCGAATTTGAAATATTTAAATCTGCTCTTGATAAGAAAATGCGTAAATTTGATGTTTCAGAAATGTCAAAAACAGATTCAAAGTCTTTTGTGGTAAAACTTGATGGAAAGTGGCTTGACCTGTTTTTTAGTTTAAGTGAATCAAGATTTGATGAATTGTTTCTTTCGTTTTTTATAAGGACGATTGAAGTATCGGCTTTGATTGGTTCGGATGAAAGAGACTTGTTTAGAAAGCTTGAATTAAAAAGAGGTCAGTTTTCATTTGACTTCTATTCTAAGTTTATTACACCGAGTTTGCTGAGCAGTATAGGTAAAATGCTTGATGCATTGTCAAGCAAGTGGATTAGCGGCGGTCGGTTCTTGCCTAAAAACTCAATGTTTGATGAACGGCAAGATTTTATGACAATCGTTTCAGGCGGCGGCCCGAACTATACGCAATCAGTTATAGTTTATGCGTTTTTATGGTATTTGGCCAGTGGGCAAAATGTAGACGGGCTTTCTAAATGGATTCGTGTTGTTTCTAATGCTGCACAAAATATATTCTATCACAACGAGGCGGTGTATTTGCCGTCCTTGAAGTTCGTGCATTCTGTTTTGCCACAGGCGAGTGATATCGAGGGTTATCTAAGTAAACAACCAGTAATCAAGACTTCAAATGAAGAGATTTGGGAAGAAGAGCGACAAAAAGCCAAATTGCTTATAAGAGATGAGTCTTGGAGAGTTTTGATTGAGCGTGCTGAAAAATATAGTGAGTTTGCAAAGGGACAAATAGGATTTCTTCTAAAACTCTCAGACATTAATCCTAACGAGATTGACGCTTGGACAGATGACATTAACAAGCAAAAACAAGAATTATTTTTTGATTATCTTAAAAAAACTGAGGCTATATTCGGAAAGAATGGCTTAATTCATAAGCGAGAAACCGCTGATTTATTTAGGCGGGCTTTATTGATATTTGGAGATTATCTTTTAAAGAAGAGCAGTAATCATAGCTTTCTCATTCATACCGACCAACGAGATATTAGCTTTAAAGCCTTACTGCGTAGTAACAGAATTGGAATCGTGAAGGAATTTTTTAAGTTGTTAGATAGCAAAAAGGATTTCGTTGCTCAGATGCAGGCGATGGTGGACACTATCAAATTGGCTGACGATTGGAGTCAATGGTTCATTAAGCATCCTCAAATTATTGGACAACACTGCGGTCAGCATAATATTAGATATAACAGCAGCACCGACATCATTGTGTTGGCAAAAGAGCGAATGAACGCCGACTGGTACGAATACTATACGACCGCTCTGTATTATGAAATTTTGGGCAGACTTCATCCGGACACAAAAGCGCATTTGACGCCAAACAGCGGAGATATTTGGTATTTTAGCTTTGAACTTAAAAAAGAGGCTAAACGGCTGTATATTGCCTATAATCGCGGGAAGGGAAATTGGCGCTTATCGAATAAAAAACACCCGAAAGAGAAGGAAGGCATAATCGACTGGCTAAGCGATATGGACGCAGTTAAACAGCATTTAGTGGATAATGCGTGGATTGTGTAAAGGATGTAGTGATGGAGTTTAAAGTTCTGCGCGGAGCGGATAAAATCGGTGCTAACTTAATAGAGGTTTCTTGCGAGGATACAAAAGTTCTCGTTGAGTTTGGCATAGAATTGGATAATGAAACGGGCGAGTTGACCGCGCAGGAAAAAGAGGTTATTGGCTGTGGATATGACGCCGTGATTGTGAGCCACTATCACGGCGACCATGCGGGCAGGATTGCTAAACTCAACTGTCCTGTTTATATGGGCGAAGGCTGCAAAAAAGTGATGAGAGTTATTTCAGATTATGTTTGCGTGAAGCTACCAAAAGATATTCGAACATTTCGCTCAGGGGTTTCATTTCAAGTAGGTGCAATCAAAATAACGCCGTTTCTTTGCGACCATTCAGCATTTGATAGTCATATGTTGCTATTAGAGGGCGGCGGGAAAAGAGTGCTGTACACGGGCGATTTTCGTAGCGGCGGAAGGAGCCCTATGATAAATTACTAAATGCTCTGCCGACAGAAATTGATGTCTTGATTCACGAAGGGACAAATCTTAGTGTAGGTAGAGAGCCGAAAATCAAAACGGAAACAGAGCTTGAAGCAGAAGCAGTTAATATCATGCAATCAAGCGACAAGCCAGTCTTCATTCTGCAATCGAGCACTAATATAGATAGTCTTGTAAGTTTTTACAGGGCGTCAAAACGCACGGGGCGGCGTTTTTACATGGATGATTTTCAGTCGCAAATTTGCCTTGCAGTAGGCGGCAAAATCCCAAATCCTAATTCATTTGAGGATGTGTTTGCTTTTGCTTCATGGTTCATAAAAGGCGAGCGTTACGAGAAATTCAGCACAATAAAGAAGAGAAAATCTGCCGAGCAAATATCAAGTGATAATCGAGCTGTTGTTTTGATAAGACAACCTATGGTAGAGTTTTTGAGATGCCTAAACGCGCACAGTAGCCTCAGCGGTGCAACTTTGATTTATTCTTTGTGGGAAGGCTACAAAAAACAAGAAGACATGAAGATGTTTTTGCAAAATATAGATGGGTTGAGGATAGGGAATATAAGCCTTCATACTTCCGGTCATGCGGATTGGGCAGCGGTAGAAAAACTCAAAGAAACGGTGAAAGCAAAAGAAGTAATTATGATTCATACCGAGTGTCGATAAAATTGAATTTGACCAAAAAACGCAAGCTAAAAAATACGAAAAGCCGGACTGCACCGTAAAAAGTGTAGTCTGGTTTTTTGCGTTTATAGGGTCTTAGTCGGCAAACAACTCGGGTATATTGAAAACTATGTCGGCAACTTCGTTACGGACACTTTCGCTACTGCAATCTAAGAGCGTGCGGAGGAGTTGTGGCTCACCGCTTGGCGAATACACGACATACTCGGTTTTATGCTCTTTGATGTATGTAGCGGTTTCTCGGCTGAAACCGTTTCGCTGGAGCATAATGGTGAGTGGATTCATTGTGCCATACTCGACATATTCATACCAATCGTTTTGCAAAGTCCCCTTAATTTTATGAACGGTTTTATAAGCGTTCGAAAATTTGTGGAAGTAGTTTGAAACGCTGAATAGGAGAGTTTTTTCTATTACTTCAAGCGTGTCTCCGATGATAGCGTTTATTGATAAGACAACAAAGAATATGAGCGAAGGTTTTCAAAAAGTATTAGTGGATAATCCTAAAGCTGTAAAAAAAGCACGCAAATCAAAAAATAGAAAATAGGTAGTGAGGATAAATGGAAAAGATGGACGGAAAGACAATGGATATAACGGCGGAGAATATTGAGCGGTTAAAGCAGCTGTTCCCTCAAGCGGTGAGCGAGGGGAAGATTGACTTTGATAAATTGCGCTTGCTTTTGGGTGACGAAACTTTGGCGGACGGGTACGAAAACTACGAGTTCAACTGGAAAGGAAAAGCGGATGCAATAAGGCTTGCAGGGAGTCGCAGTCTCGGTACGCTCCGTCCGTGTGTGGAGGAAAGTAAGGACTGGGACACCACGCAAAACTTGTATATAGAGGGTGACAACCTTGAAGTTTTAAAGTTACTTCAAAAGGCGTATTTTGGAAATAAAGGCGTCAAAATGATCTATATTGATCCGCCCTATAATACAGGTAACGATTTTGTATATCAAGACGACTTTTCCGACAATATTGCAAATTATAAGGCAGTGACCGGACAGGTTGCGAAAAGTAATGCTGAAACAGTAGGACGCTACCATACTAATTGGCTCAACATGATGTTGCCGCGCTTGATGTTGGCAAGGACACTGCTAAAAGATGACGGTGTTATATTTATCAGTATTGATGACAATGAACAGGCAAATTTGAAAAAATATGCGATGAAGTGTTCGGACCGGAGAACTTTGTTGCGACATTCCCTTGGAGGAAGCGCACGGCGAAGTCTGATGTTCCGTTCGGTGTTTCGCAAGATTACGAGTGGATTGTTTGCTATGCAAAATCAAGCGCGTTCTCAGCATGTGTAGAAGGAGGCACGCGTAAATATTTTGAAACTCCCGACTTTCCCGGAAGACCGTGGCGCGTACATGACTTAACTAAACAAACAAGCGCAAGTGAACGTCCTAAGAGCTTTTTTGATATGGTTAATCCCAAAACAGGTGAAAAATATCCTGCCAATCCCAATAGGACTTGGGCAATAACAATTGATACTTTTGAAAAGTATTATTCCGAAGGTAAAATTGTGTTTCCGGGAGATTATGACTTTTTAAATATCTCAAAACCCGCATTCAGATATTTCAAAGATGAAGATATGGCAAAAGCAGGGGATATCTTTGGATTTATTCCCGTAAGTACAAACTTGCCCGCTGAAGTAGGCATGTCACAGGACGGAACAAAAAGCATAACGGAGCTATTTGAAGGCAAAGTCTTCAGTTTCCCAAAACCGGTGGAGCTTATTAAGTTTTTAATAAAATCTGTTACTGAATTTTCAAAAGATGCGATTGTTTTGGATTTCTTTAGCGGTTCGGCGGCAACGGCTCATGCGGTAATGCAGCTAAATGCAGAAGACGGCGGTACGCGCAAATTTATTTGCGTTCAACTTCCGGAAGTACTAGATGAAAAAAGCGAGGCTGGAAAGGCGGGATATAAAAACCTTTGCGAAATTGGCAAGGAGCGTATAAGGCGTGCTTCAAAGACCTTTGCGAGCCACATTTACGATAGAGAGACTTATTCGGGAAAACCTGAGGGATTTGTTAATTTGGATGATTTTATACCTGAACTGAAAGAAAACAGAATAACGCAAATCAACGAAACTTTAAAAAATACGGTTTCTAAACTGGATACCGGCTTTAAGGTATTCCAGTTAGACAGCAGCAACATCAAAAAGTGGGACAATACGCCGCTTGAGGACAGAGGGCTTGAAGATTTAATAGACCGTTTAAATGACATGGTAGAGAGCGTAAAACCGGACAGACCTGACCTTGATGTGGTTTATGAGATTATGCTTAAACTGGGTCTTAAGCCTACCTATAAGGTCGAGAAAAAAGTACTTGAGGGCAAAAACTGTTATATCGTAGGCGACTTGCTGCTGCTTGTTTGCCTTGACAAGGATGTGACTGTGGAGATAATTGAGAAGATTGCAGATAGTCTCATTCCGGGAACAATCGTGCTTTCGGACAGGTCATTCAAAGACGACACAGCGGTTGCAAACATTGAACTTGCACTTAAAGAGCGGAATATAGGCTTAAGAATTATTTAAGAGCAGTGGGGCTGGAAATGATTTATAAAGAGTTGCTAAACAAAAAGAAACAAAGAATCACTAAGATTTTTTCATGGATATTCGGGATTGCAACGATTGCAGGAATCGTTGTAACTATCGTTTTCCATAAGCAAGAATACTGGTGGGTCTTAATGATTGGCACGATGTTTATATTCTTAGTACCGTTCTTTGGCTTTTTGGGTTGGTACGCCGAAATAGGTAAAGCGTTCCGCATCAAGGATTACTTAGAAACAGTAAAAGAAAGAACCTTGTTTGATAATATCCTTGAGCTTTCCATTGACTGCAAATTGTACAATATTGTTAAGCAATACGGATTCACATATTGGGCATGGGCGCCGAGAAAACAAGATACTTTGCCGCAAATAGGACTTACGAAAATAAAAAAGAAAAATCAGTTTATCAGCGCGCTTACTAAAAATGAATTAAAATATTTTGTAGGCAGCAAAAAGATTGAAGAACAGGATATTGAGGCAGACGAGTGGATCACAGTTTCTTATAACAGCATAAAACCTGACTGCGAATTAAAGGATTTGTTAGAATACTTGTCGGCGATCGAAATCGGAGGAAAGAGCAATGAGTAATATAAAACTCTTTAACGGGCAGGAAGTAAGGACGCATTGGGACGACGAAAAAGAGGAATGGTACTTTTCGGTTGTTGATGTTTGCGCTGTTCTAAGCGGAAGCGCCATACCGCGCAATTATTGGAGCGATCTTAAGCGAAAGCTGAAAGCAGAAGGAAGTGAGTTGCACGAAAAAATCGTGCAACTGAAATTGCAATCCAAAGATGGGAAATATTATGCTACCGATGTACTCAACACTAAGGGTATTTTTCGATTGGTGCAATCTATTCCGTCACCCAAAGCGGAACCGTTTAAGATGTGGCTTGCGCAGGTAGGGGCAGATAGGATAGAGCAAATTGTTGACCCTGAAAAAAGCTTTGAGCAGGCGATAGCGGACTATGCCAAAAAGGGATATTCGCAAGATTGGATAAATCAAAGGATACTGACAATAAGGGCGAGAAAGGATTTGACGGACGAGTGGCAGGAACGGGGAATAGAAGACAGGCAGGATTATGCTATTCTCACAGATGAGATGACAGCAGCATGGAGCGGTAAGAGCGTTAAAGGTTATAAAAAGCACAAAGGACTTAAAAAAGAAAACCTAAGAGATAATATGACCAATCTTGAGCTGGTGCTTAATATGCTTGCTGAAATTACAACAACCGAAATATCAAGAGACCAAAAGCCTTCAACATTTGATGATAGCGTTAAAGTTGCAAGAGTTGACGGAGGCATTGCGGGCAACGCACGGCGGGATATTGAACAGCAGCTCGGCAGGAGCGTTATTTCCAAAAGCAACGCAGGCGATAAATTAGCGCTTGATGAAAGCCCCAAATCGTTGGGAATTGAGACTAAAAAGCGACAGAGTAAAAAAGACGGCAGCGGCGAGGACGGCGAATGAAAATATTATTTGAAAATCAAGACTATCAGGACGCAGCGGTTGCAAGCGTTGTGGATTTGTTCAAAAATCAACGGCGCATGCAAAACGAGTTTACCGTAAGCGCGGATATATTAGGTCACGGCTCAAAGAACGCTTTATATCTCAGCCGTGAGCAGATTTTGGCAAACCTTAAAGAAGTACAAAAAACCAACCGCCTTCAGCTTAGCGAGGAGCTGTCCGACCTGCAATTCTGCGTTGAGATGGAAACGGGAACGGGCAAGACCTTTGTTTTTATCAAGACGATTTTTGAGCTTAACAAGCAGTACGGCTTTACTAAGTTCGTCATCGTTGTGCCGTCTATCGCTATCCGTGAGGGAATTAATAAGTCGTTTGAACTGATGCACGAGTTTTTTCAAAAAGAATACGATAATGTAAAATACAACCATTTCATCTTTGACAGCAGTAAAAAGCAGGCGAGGGGCTTTGCGGTAAGCACAGATATTGAGATAATGATTATCAATGTGGACGCTTTCAAAAAAGATACGAACCTTTTTAACCGCGGTCCGGAAGACAACATACATGAGGCGCCGAGGGCGTACATAAGTGAAACAAATCCGATTATCATAATTGATGAGCCGCAAAGTACGGTTAATACCGACAAAGCTAAGGCGGCGATAGAAAGCCTTAATCCGCTAATGGTGCTGCGGTACAGCGCGACGCATAGGGAAAAGATAAACACAATATATAAACTTACGCCGGTAGACGCATACCAGCGCAATCTTGTCAAGCAGATTGTTAAAGGCAGCAATCAAATGGAAGCTGATTACAACGTGCCGTACATAAAACTGTTTGACGTGGACAGTGCCAAGGGATTCCGCGCTAAGATTGAACTTGATTTTAAAGGCGAAAACGGCAAGGTGGAGCGCAAAGCTAAATGGGCAAAGGCAGGACGGACTTGTTCCTGTTTAGCGGTGAGCGTGAGCAGTATGAGGGGCTTGTCGTTCGATGTAGACTGCACAAAGAGTTTTGAAAAGATCATTCTCTCTTCCGGTTATGAAGTCGGACTCGGCAAGGCTATCGGGCATATCGACGAGACGGTTTTTAAGAAAGCGCAAATCCGCCGCACCATAGAAAAGCATCTTGAGAAAGAGATGATGCTTTTTGACCATGGAATCAAGGTTTTGTCGTTGTTCTTCATCGACGAGGTCAAAAAATACCGTGACTATGAAGCGGAGGACAAGAAAGGCGAGTACGCGCGGTATTTTGACGAGGTGTATGCCGAGCTTATTAATCAGCCGAGATTTGCGCCGCTCAAATCAAAGTTTTCGCACGACCGTGTGCATGACGGATATTTCAGCCAGGACAAGGGGCGCGACAAAAACACCAACGGCGAGTCGGCGGCGGACTATGATACTTACAAAACCATTATGAAAGACAAGGTGTGGTTATTGTCGTTTGAATGCCCCTTGCGTTTCATATTCTCTCACTCCGCGCTTAAAGAGGGATGGGATAACCCGAACGTCTTTCAGATTTGTACGCTGCTTGAACATAAGACGGAATTCACGGCAAGACAAAAAATCGGCAGAGGACTAAGGCTTTGCGTTAACCAAAGAGGTGAGAGAGTCAAGGATAAGGACACAAACATTCTGCATGTGTTCAGCGCGGAGAGCTTTGCGGAGTTCGCCGAGAATCTGCAGAGGGATATTGAAAGAGAAACCGGCATAAAGTTTGGGATTATTGACTTTGACTTTATGAAAGATATGCTTATCGTTGACGAGGCAACCGGCGAGGAACGGGCGTTTACAACTGAGGAAAAAGAGGAATTTGTAGCGGTACTTAAAAAGAACGATTATATAGCCGCGAACGGCAAGGTTAAGCCCACGCTTAAGAACGATTTACTGTATGGCAAATTGGATTTGCCTAAGAAGTTTGAGAGCGCCAAGAAGCGGTTCCAAGAACTCGTTAAGAGCGGCGAAGGCGTTACAATTCGTGACGAGGCGGAAGAGGTTATCGTCAAAGCCAAACCGAAAGCATTTTTATCGGATGAGTTCAAGGCGATTTGGGATCGTATAAAAGATAAGACTTATTACCGTGTCAATGTCGATACTGACAAACTCGCGGATCGGGTTTTGGCGGCGGTCAAGGCAACTCCGCGCATTCAAAAGGCAAAGATAGAAACGGTTTACACCGATGTGGATATTCAAAAGCAAGGCGTAAGCAGCAAAGCCGAGTCGGGCCGCAGAACAATGGCGGTGGAGATTAAAAATCAGTTGCCGGATATTCTGCGCGTGCTTGAGGATAACTGCAAAATCACGCGCAAAACGGCGTGCAAATTACTCGTTGAAAGCGGGCGCTTACAGGACTTTGCCAACAATCCGCAGAGATTCATTGAGGAGTTCACGGAGATTATCAACCGTGAAAAAGCCTATCTTGCGATTGAGGGAATTGAATATTTTAAGCTTGATACGGAGCCGCATAATTATCAGCAGCTGTTTGACGTAAAGGAGCGTATTGGATTTCTCTGCAAGAACGCAATTCCTGCAAACAACAGCCTTTACGACCACATTATCTACGACAGCAGCACAATCGAAAAGCCGTTTGCAAAATGGCTGTCGGACGATAATGATGTTCCGATGTTCTTTAAGCTGCCGCCAAAGTTTCTAATCCCCACGCCGGTAACGGTTAATGGATATAACCCCGACTGGGCGATTTACTACAAAAAAGACGGGGTAGAAAAACTTATATTCATTATCGAAACAAAGGCAGCCTTGACCCCGAGCAGCGCAAAGGCATCGAAAACAAAAAAATCTACTGCGGCAAAAAACATTTTGAAGCCTTAGACGTCGAGTTCGATGTGGCAACCAACTGGCCGGAATATAGGAGAGGGAAGTAGTGTGTGGAAATTGGATAGGTAAATTTTTTAATAAAGAGACAATATGTTTTCCGAGCTTTATGTACTAATTGAGCCGAAAAGAAATACCGGTAAACAGATAAAATACAAAAATGATAATGCAAAAAACAGAGAAGGTACTAATGGCACAAGATAACTCCGAAATTAACCAAAAGGAATGTTTTAGATTTTCTGTAAAAACCGTTGTAATCCAAAAGTAATGTTTAGCAAATAAATCAAAAAATGAGTTGAAAAATCAAAATATTTTGTGCCGCTTACACCCGTTTGCACGTACATCTGATAAGTAAGTATTTTTGAAAATCCGTCCTAAAACGCTTAAAGTCACGAAAAAGTGGCGTTTTAGGGCGGTTTTTTTCCTATTTTTGCACTTACCGATAGGCGTGTATGTGGACGAGGGAATTACGGGAACAAAACTCAAAAAGCGTAAAGAATTCAACCGCCTAATTCAAGACGCTTTAGATGGAAAAATCGACATAATTTTTACAAAGTCGGTCTCAAGGTTTGCCCGAAATACTTTAGACTCGATAGGAACAATCCGTGCGCTCCGCGATAAAAATGTAAAGGTCATTTTCGAGAAAGAGAACATTGACAGTCTCGATCCGAAGTGCGATATGATACTTTCAATATACAGCAGCTTGGCGGAGGAGGAAAGTAGGTCAATCAACACCAACGTTAGATGGGCGAACAATAAAAGGGTTGAGCGCGGCGAGGTCGTATTCAATTTTAACAACCTTTACGGATATACGCAGAACGCTGAAAGGGTAGTCAGCATTGACGAAGCCGCGGCGGAAGTCGTAAGAGAGGTTTACCACAATTATATTATAGGGTACTCGATAACGAAATTTGCAGGGAGTTTAACACAAGGGGTGTAAACGCACCGTGCGGGCAGCGTTGGCATTTTGAAACCGTGAATAATATGCTGAGGCAGGAAAAATATCAAGGCAACGTTATTTTGAGGAAAACCTATGCGAGGGACTTCTTATCGGAAAGGCGGGTAAAGAATAAGGGGCAGGTTCCGCAACGGTACGTTGAGAACAACCATCCCGCAATCATTGACCGCGCCACTTGGAACGCGGTGCGGGCGGAAATGGAGCGGCGCGGGAATATACGCACCTCGGAGGAATCGGGCAAGGGGCGTTACGATATGCGCTACATTTTTAGCGGAATAATAGAGTGCGGGGAGTGCGGCTCAACGTTTAGACGACACAACCATATTAGGCGGAGCGGCGATGTTGACAGGGTGTGGGTTTGCAAGGAACATATTAAGGGGAACAAGTATTGCAAGCAGTTAGCCGTCAAAGAGGAATTATTAGAGCAGGCATTTGTTAGGACGTTCAACGGGTTGTTAGCAGACAGGAGCAACGCACTCAAAATAGTTGAGCAGAGCGTCGCGGAGGCGATGTTTGAGGCGGAGGATGGCACCGGGACGGCAGAGGAAATAGCCGCGGTGGACGCGGAAATTGAACGCTTACAGGCGCAGATGATTGACCTTAATAAGCAGCGGGCACGGCGCGAAATAGACGGTGAGGCATATAACGGGCGCACACAAGACCTAAAAGAAAAACTCGACGCACTGTTTGAGAAGCGGGACGATTTGTCGGAGGCGCAGAGCAACGGCGCACTTTCCGCGGCGCGGCGTAAAAGGATAGCCAACTTATTAGGAAGCGAAACCGAGCAAGCAGAATTTGACAAAGACGTTTTCACAAAAACGGTAGAGACCGTGCGGGTTTACGGACGCGACGACATAACGTTCATATTTAAGGACGGAACGGAGGTCAAGGCGGATTTGGGCGGTCTTTGATTTTCTATTGATTGTTTTTTGAAATCAAAGTAAATTCAATCAGTTTGACTTTTGCCCCACCGCGCAAAAAGGAACACGAAGTTCAGTTCATATTTTGAAACAAGGGAATAGCAAATACCCGATATGAGTAATAGGAATACAAACGGCAAAAACAGGCGGCAGGACAGCAAAAAAGCCCATTGGATACGCAAAGCAAACGTAAACAATGGGCTTTTGAGTAAAAGAAATGGGGCAACAGCGTGTGCCGTTGCCCCATTCCACGATGGTGCGGATGACAGGACTTGAACCTGCATGGATTTGACCCCACTAGAACCTGAATCTAGCGCGTCTGCCAGTTTCGCCACATCCGCACGCCAATATATATTACACATTTTCGCAAAAAAAATCAAGGGAATAAAGCTATTTTTTAGCAGAGCATATATGCGCTATAAATATAAGAATCTTTTTATTCAAGGGAATTAAGAATTTAAAAACTTGCGTTAGGCTTAATATTAAATAAGCCGAACGAGTTATCTAATGCGTTGCGTAGAAATATTTAAAGACGCTTATTCCTGCTGTTTTGTCGTGAAAAAGTTTTTTAGATTTAAGTAGCATTAGAACTTTCGCCATAATATTTTATCTAAGGCATTTGGGTTACTATTAAAAGAAAAGAACAGTTTATACAAATATTTTTCTTGACAACGCAAGGAGACTGTAATATAATCATAATGCTCATTGCGAGGGTGGCGGAATGGCAGACGCGTACGTTTGAGGGGCGTATGGTTAACCCGTGTGAGTTCAAGTCTCATCCCTTGCACCAAATAACCCCTAAAAGGCTGCTTTTAGGGGTATTTTTATGTCTTTTTTAGGGTTTTTTGCTCTTTTTAGGGCTAAAAATTGCCCACAACTCAATTATTTTATTTTTTATGAGTGTCAAAATGAGTGTCAAATTGTTTAGTATTTTTTCTTCAAGCTTTATTAACGTGCGTATAGAATTTGAGGTTATCCCTTGACCAATAAAAGCCGAAAACTTTCTTCTGGCTTATTTGTTGAAAATTTATGCAAGATAGAAAAGATTTGAGGATAAACTGACAATACTGCTTTTAATTGACAGTTTTATATTTGAAGTTTCATTTGGATTAAATAATGCTAATTCTTTTGATTTAATAATGTTTTCAGATAACGTCGCGCCCTAAAATAAATTACCGCGCTGTGAATTATGGCGCGGTAGTTATATATTTTTATGACTTTTCGTAAGTGCTTGATTTTTGCAATCCTTTAATGTATATGGAAACTTTCCTTTAAATCGCCTTGCCTTTTGGAAGTTTTACAAACAGCTATTCTGCCCATAGGGATTTATGTTTTTTAAACTGCAAATCAGTTTTGATTTGGTTAGCTTGCTTTGGGTTGCTCCTGTGAATGGGTGCTTTGGGTATTGTCAACGCTTTGGGCGGCAAGGGAGGTCCTTTCTTTTCTTTTATATAAAATCATCAGTTTGGACCTGTTGTATCTTAGCGCCATTACGGGCAATAAGTTCAAAACAAAGTTGACAAACGCAACGGGCAAGGTAATGTAAAGCGCGTATTTAAAGGGAAAAATAAACAGCACTAAAAAGCCTAGGAAAAGCGACACCGCGTGCGCGATTTCACCGTAAACGCATTCTTCCATATACTTATACAGGTATTCGCAGCTTGAAGGGTCCTCTATTTTTCCTTTGCCGAAACCGCAGCAAATTTTGCCTAAGTCGGGCAAGCAGTCCTTCCACTTTTTAATCCTCAGTCGTTCGTAAAGCCTTCTTTCTCTGTTTGAGACGGCGTAAACTTTAAGGTAGGGATTTATCTTGCGTGCCGGAAGCCTGTGCGCAAAGTAGGCTAGAAGCCCGTCAATAGCAATGCTTGCAGCTACGCTTACGACCACAGCAAAAACGACGTAGCCCGCCGAAGCGCCAAGCGCCGACGCGCCCATGCCAAAAAAAGAGTTAAGCGCGATTATTATTGCCATGCATGTCAAAATAACGATTGAATAAAGTATCATCTGCCGCCTCCTTTAAGTATTTTTCGCAATGTAAAGTTTTTATTACGCGCGCCAAAACTAGTATTCAGCCGTTCCGCTTTGCGTAGTATAAACCATTTTTTCGCCGTATATCTCTTCGTATTTCGCCTTGCACATTGAGTAATTTTTTTCCTTCATTTCCTCAGCGTTTTCTTTTAACGATTTGTTTTTGTCGGGATAAATGAGGGGCATAATGTGGACTGTATATTCCTGCACGGGATAATTGTCGGCGTCAAGCAACTCACTGTCGTGTAAGGTTATAAAACAAGGCACTATGGGGACATTGTTTTTGGCGGCGAAATGAAATGCGCCGCTCTTAAAAGGTCTGATTTTTTTATAATTCCACCACATACCCTGTTCGGGGTATATCAAAATGAGTTTTTTTCTTTTTAACAGTTCGTCAACTGCGCGAATGCAGTTTTTCATTGTGGCGGCATTTTGGCTGAGGGGCAGCGTGTTGCTGTGCCTTAAAAAAACGCCCACTTTGCCTTTCATATTGTAATTTCCCTCGCGGATAATTTTATATAACACAAAGTTTTTGTAGTATTCCTTTAATGCGAGCAAAACTGCAAAATTATCAAAAACGTTAAAATGGTTGCAGGTAACCATTGCGCCGCTTTTTAAGTCATTTAAGTTTTCAAGCCCGCGAGCGCCGCTGTAAATAACTTTTTTGGTTTTCATCCAGCCGCGGAAAAACTTGTCTGCGCTGTAATTTGAAATGGCGGTTTTTATTTTGCTTGAAAGCTTTTTATTAAGAAAATCTACGTCGCAAGGGCGCAAAGGTATTGTAGGCGGGTCGTCCTCCACGTCTTCGTCAAAGCGACCCAGTCTTTCGTATTCTTCAATTTTGCTTAGGATTTTAAGCCTGTCTTGTGAAATTATGCTTTTGTCCATTTAGCTTTTCCTTTTGCTGCGTTAAACCGCCTGACGGGTAACCAGATTGAAGTAGTTATTGGCGTCGTCGCTTTCTTTAATGGCAAGTTCAACTAGCAAGTTAAAAGATATTATGTCCTGACGCCTTTTTTCTTCCGTGTAATTGTTTGCCGCTTCAAGCAAAAAACTGTAGTAGGGGACTTTGCCCGCGTAATGCCAAAAATGCTCGCCGTACATAACGTCAGGATACTTCCACGGTTTCCAAGACATTTTGTAATGCACAAGTTTTAGCTCGTTATATGCAATTTCCGTTCCCGGTATGGGCGCGCGGTTCCAAACTGAATCTATGTAGAGCACCTTATCTTTGCACAGCACGTTTAAATAATCCTGGTCTTGCGTAACGGGGAAAGTATATTTTTTGAGCATACCGTAAAACTGCATTAAAATATCTTCCTCGCGGAATTTTTTTAAGTTCATCAAAAGCACGCCTGCGTTAAAATATTTTTCCCTTCTTATGCCCAAAGATTTTTCCACGAAAGACCCGAACACGTCAAAGTTTTGCATAACGTCTTCTACAACTGCGCCCACTAAATTATCGCCGAGGTCGTGATCATAAAGTTCCGCCACGTCTTTAAGCGCCACCAGGTCGGAGTCCAAATACAAAATCTTGTCGTATTGAGGGCAAAGCGTTTGCGTAAAGAGCCTGTAATATGTCGTTTTGGTAAAATAGTCACGCAGAGGCAGTGCGTCACCCAACTGCATTAGCTGGTTTTTAACGTCAATATAAGTTATTGAGCAGTTGCTTTTTTGAAATCTGTCAATAATTTCTTTGTCCTCTTGGCGCAAGTTGTGGTGTAAAATATGTATCTTGTAAAAATTCTTGCGCGAAGCGTTATCTAAAATTGATTGAAGCGTAACGCATAGGTATGGGGCATAGTTTTCGTCTATCGCGAAGACTATCGGTATTTCTTTTTGGTGTTTAACTTTTGTGCACATTATTAAATGCCTCCGAAAAATATTGAATGAATTATATAAAACCTTTCTAAGCTTTTCAAGGGAATTATTAAAAATAAAACTATAATGTTAAAAGGGTTCAATTCTAACCAAATTAGAGTATTTTTGGTTAATTCTAATTTCAAGAGAGTTGTTCTAATATGTTGTATATGGCATAAATCTTTGCTATAATGACAGATATGTACAATGTAAAAGATAACTTGGCAAAAAATCTTGTCATTTTAAGAAAAAATAAAGACCTCACACAATTAGAGCTTGCCGTGCTGTTAAATTATTCTGACAAAGCCATTTCAAAATGGGAATGCGGCGACGCCACGCCCGATATTGAAGTGCTAAGTAAGCTTGCCGACTTTTACGGCGTAACCCTTGATTGCCTTGTCAGAGGCGACGGCGTGCCTCAACCCAAAAAATGCGCGGCAAAAGATACTGTTTCGCAAAAAAGCAACAAAATAATAATCACTTTCCTTGCCGTTTCCATAGTGTGGTTTTGCGCGACTCTCATTCAGATTCAGCTTAAAATTACGTTAAATTATCAATTAGGGTGGCTTTTGTATATTTGGGCTGTGCCCGCTACTTTTATAATTTTCATTGTTTTTAACGGCATTTGGGGACAGCGCAGATTTTCTTCAACCCTTGTTTCCTGTTTGGTTTGGACGCTGCTTGCTTCGCTGTATTTGCAGTTTTTGGTTTTGGGTCATAATATTTGGATGATATTTTTTATAGGCATTCCCGTGCAAATAGCCGCGGTTTTGTGGTCTCAGCTGCTAAAAAACAGAAAGAAACAACGGGAAACCCTTGATGAATAGATAAAAACTATTGTAAGACAGATTATTTGATGTTGGGCTCGTTAAGCAAGTATATTTAGTAAAAATGAGGAACAGCATTCCTCTTTTTTTATAGCATATAAAATACAATTTGCAAGCTAGTATCTTAAAATCTTTTACATTTTAATACGGCGGCGTTTAATTCAAGTTAATACTATTTATACTCAACAACCTATAAAAATTGTTAAATTATGGATTTTAGATTTGAAGATATATCGTATTACAGTTTATACGGCGCAATTAGCTTTGTGTTATTAAAAAGACTTTTGCGGTCTGCTTTATAATTCATTTAAAATTATTTTCCAGCTTTCTATAAGCATGTCAAGTGTAAAGACTGCGTTTGCGGGGCTGGTAGAAGGCAGAGGAATAATTATTCCCGAAAGCGCGGGATTATTTTTTAAAGTTGTTTTATAAGACAATGAACCGTTGCAAAAAACTTTTTTCACGTCAGTATTTTCTATAAGCTTTTTAATGTCGGCGGGCTGGGCATTTTTAACCTTTAAGTCAGAAGAACCAATTATTTCGCACTTTACGACAGCATCATAAAGGGCGATTTTACTTTGAAGTAACAGCGCTTTTTTGCCCTCAAAGCTTTGGGAAACAAAATCTTTGCCCGTTAACGCCGCCAAAAGCCGCCAAAACCTGTTTTGGGGGTGCATATAATAAAACCCCTGCGTTACCGAAGCGACAGAGGGGACGCTGCCCAAAATAAGTATTTTGCTTTGGGAGTTAATTATCGGTTCAAAGGTGTGTATGAATTGTCTTAACTGCATAGTCAATTGTTACTAAAATAATCATGTTCTTAATCGGTTTAGCGGCTTAATTAAAGCGCAGTATAGTTTTATCTTTTAAAACTTTGTATATTTCAACGGCAACCCGTGCTGCCTTGTGCATTATTTTGCAAGGTGCAAGATTGTAAACCCCGCGCATATTAGACAGTCGCAAAGTACAAAAAAGTTCCCGTTTAAGGTTTATTCCTTAAAAATACCGGTATTCAAAAAGTGTATCAAAACATTTTCCACTAGTTTATCAATACACTCTTTGGAATAATCTTTTTCCAGAAGCACTTTTAAACCCAAAAAGTTGGTTATCCCCATTAAAGCGTATGCGGTGCCCAAAAGGTCAAGCCCGTCAACCAGTTGGTCTTTATCTTGTTCTAAGCCTTTTAAATAACTGCGGGCAAAAGACGTGTAATAGTCGTTAAAGGCGGCGGGGTCAACGGAAAGGCTTCCCCAAATAATTGTGTAAGCGGAGGGGTTTTTAATTATATACTCAATAAAAGCGCGGATGCCCGCAACCTCTTTTTCCTTGCGCGTTATGCAGCTTGCTTTTTCAAGCGCTCTTTGTAAATTCGTAATTATGTCAATTTTGTAATTGAAAAGCAAAAAATCGTATAAAGCCAGCTTGTCTTCAAAATAAATATAAAATGTTCCGACGGCGATATTCGCCGCTTTGCAAATATCTAAAACAGGAGTTTCAAAAAAACTCCTCTTGCCGAAAATATCAAGCGCCGCCGAACAGATTCTGTCAAGTTTCGCTTTTCCGATTTGCGTTTTAGGGAAGTTTACGCCTTTAATATGAACATTTTGAAACTGCATTTTATTTCACCAAAAATACGATATTTTTTTAAGTATATCACATATTTTTAATTTTATCAAACATATGATGAGATTTGTTCATATTCTTTTTTAAACTGTTATGCTAAGAAAAAATGCAATTATTATTTGTTAAAACCGTTAAAGTGCCGTTTAAGTTCTTATTTATAAGTGCCGAAAGTGAAAGTTTGATAAAATATTTCCATTGCGAGCATAACCTTATTGACCTTAAAAGCCCGCGGTGTTAGAATTAGTCAATATTTGAAATAAAGAGGGAGTCAAAATGAAGATTGTCATTACCGCCGACAGCGTATGCGATTTATCGCCCCAATATATCAAAGAGGAAAAAATCCATATTTTTCCCTTATATATACATTTAGGCGACAAAGAATACGTTGACGGCATTACAATTACTCCAAAAGACATTATTGAATATTTGAAACATTCAAAAACCCTTCCCAAAACTTCCGCGGTAACGGTAGAAGATTACGACAAAGTTTTTTCCAAGCTAAAAGCGGAAGGCTGCCAAATTATTCACTTTAATATCTCTTCGGAAATGTCTTGTTCCCACCAAAACGCTTTAACCGCCGCAAAAAAATATGACGACGTTTATGTTGTGGACAGCAGGACGCTTTCAACGGGTATAGGCTTACTTATTATGTATGCTTGTGAATTACGCAATACGGGTAAATATTCTGCAAAAGAAATATTTGAAAAAGTAACAGAGCGCGTGCCTTACGCCCAAGCCTCTTTTGTGCTTGACAGGCTTGACTGCATTTACAAGGGGGGAAGATGCTCCGCTATTGCTTATTTGGGCGCGAATCTATTGATGATAAGACCCTCAATTGAAGTTAAAAACGGTGTAATGGGCATCGGGCACAAGCAATTCGGCTCTTTGCGCCATTGTTTGGATAAGTATGTAAACGACATTTTAAGCCGTTACAACAACTACGACAGCAAGAGAATATTTATGACCTATACCGACGGCTATGACCCCGAACTTGTGGCAATGGTGCGCAAAATTATTGAGGATAAGGGCATATTTAAAGAAGTTATAGAAACCATTGCCTGCTGCACAATAACCAGCCACTGCGGACAAGACTGCTTGGGCATTTTGTATCTCAACGACGGCGACCACAAACTATAATCTTTAAAAGGTAATCTTTTTAGTAGAGTTTTGACAGACAATTGTGGGCGCGTATAAAGTCAGGCTTCTGCTGCCGGAAGAGCTTTCGTGCCAGACAGAATATCCGTATTGTGTTTTATTACGGAGACCAAGTTGATGTATTTAACACGGTGCGCGACGGAAACTGGATAGAGTTTGAAACCGCGCATTTCAGCGATTACTACCTTGTCGCCGACCCGTTTGAAGAAACAATTAACTTATGGTGGCTGATAATACTGCTGCTTGTTGTAAGCGCCGCGGAAACAGCCGTTATAATTTTAAAAAGAAGGCATGACGCTAAGACGCGTTCAAACGCCGTTGGAATGCTGGCGGTAACCGTAATACCCGTGGGAGCCTATTTTATAATAGCCGTGCTTGGCGTAATAGCGCTCGCGCTTGCGGCTTATTTAGTATATCTTTTCCTTAAAAAACCCAAAGAGCCGTTTGTACAGTCCAAAGACGGTAAAAAGGAGCGGCAGTCGGGTCGCCGAAATGAATAATATAAGAATGCTTTGCAATAAGCGGAGTTTTACTTATACGTTTGATTTGAGATAAAAAATTGGCATGGTTCAAGCTCTGCGCAAAAGCGTCCGACCAACAGAGGATTAAGCCAAAGATAGCTATTGATAAGGGGTATTGATTGATGATTTAGTGGCTAAAAAGCAGTATTAACGTTTTTAGTTGCAGTAGACAGTATAAAGTTTAACTAATAAACTTGTTTTGAATCTCATGCGTATTAAAATACGAGTTATGGCTTCTTATTGGAGCTGCGAATAAGATTAAATCATTGTCCTTATATAAGTCGCCTGCATTTTCTTAGCCTACTTTTGTTTTTTCTTAAATACGGATAGTTTTTGGCATTTCTTTTGAGGCTGGGCTATTATATCAAAGTCATTTAATTTATATGTCTGTTTTTTCTTGCATACATTTGTCCGTTGTGGTATATTATTTAGGCGCTTTTGTTATGCCCTCATGGTCAAGCGGTTAAGACGTCGCCCTCTCACGGCGGAATCAGGGGTTCGAGTCCCCTTGGGGGTACCATATTGAATGAATAGGTTTGATACAATGTCAAACCTTTTATTTTTGCTGGCGGAAAGGACAAAATCTCCTATCCGCCGCCAGCAGCAAGACAAAGTGAGACCAATAGTAGTCAAATATGAGGCTATTTATAGGTCTCCTTTTTATTTTCAAATCAACTTTTTAACGATTAGGTTACCTTTTAACGATTACCCTACTTTTTAACTATTTGAGAAAAATCTACAATATTTTTGATTTTAATTTATGATTTTATTGATTTATTGATAAAAAAGTGTTATACTAATTACAAGTAAATTACAGATAAATGGTGATAAAAATGAATTATCAAGAATTAGTCAAAGAAATAAGAAAAAAACTAATAATCACACAGGAAGAATTAGCAGTTATTCTAGGTGTTTCCTTTGCATCTATAAATAGATGGGAAACTGGTAAGCATGAGCCTACAACTAAGATTAAACGAAAAATAGTTGAGCTATGTAAAGCCAATGGAATAGATATGGAGGAACAAAAATAATGACGAAAAAGAATAAAAACACAGTAAAGAAAAAAATAACGCTAAAAAACTTCAAAGATTATATCTTGGAATTACTGAATGAATCAGATAACAAAGGCATTACATTAATATCGACTGAGCTATTGTCTGAAGTTGAAAACAAGCATGATAATGAATCTGATATTTCTTTAGCTTATGCTGCTATAAAAGATATGCTAAAAATATATAAAGGTTCAGTAATTGATGAAGAAGAATCAACTGGAGATATAGAAGTACTTATATTTAATCAATTAAAAAAAGAAAAAAGAACTGGTTTAGAAGCCATACTTTGGAAATGTGCCAATATATTAAGAACTAAAGAAAAATCAGATAATAGAAAAGCTGTTCTTGGTCTTGTCTTTTTGAAGTTTGTTGGCGATAAGTTTAACAAACGTCAAGAAGAAATAAGACAATTGCCTGATTATGATGAAATGTATCTTGAAATGCCACAGTTTTATTTAGGAATGTAGCTGTATCTGGTTAGAGCACCACCCTGACGGCGAAGGGCAGTGAGCCGCACGGATGACGGACAGCCAAAGAGCCGCCCGCAAGTATAAGGTGGGGACACCTTAGCAGGGACTAAGAACGCATAAAATAAATAAATTAGCATAGTAAATATAGGAATGTAGCTCAGCTGGTTAGAGCACCACCCTGATAAGGTGGGGGTCGGTGGTTCGAGTCCACTCATTCCTACCACGTCGGGGCAAAGGCAACTTTGCTCCGATTTTTTTATTTAAAAAAATCTTCACTGTAAACCTTGCCCATCCTTTTCCCCATAAAGTCTTAGGGACTTTATGGGGACCCCTTTTTTTTATTTTTTAATAAAACCAAATACTCTATCCCTCTTGCTTATACCACCGACCCCATTTTATTTTATGTGGGGGTCGGGGTGACGCGAAAGGCTTTACGCCTTTCGCTATTCCGTCACTAAGTTTTTATGAGTTAAAGGGTTTTAAGAGGAATTGCAGTTTGCTTATTCACTTTTATTTATGTTCTGCATCTCCGCTCCTTACGAGTCCACTCATTCCTACCAAAGCGGCTTACGCCTTTTAAGGGGGAACCAATAGGTTCCCCCTTAATTTTCCCCTTCCCTTTTGCTGTGTCGCTACGCGCCTCATGAGGGCGCGCGGCTTGAAGCGCTTCTGCGCCGCGCGATTTTATTTTATAAGACGATTTTATTCGGGCTTTTTAATTTGATTATATTTGACCACCGACCCCTATTATTTTATGTGGGGGTCGGGGTGACGCGAAATGCTTTGCGCCTTTCGCTATTCCGTCACTAAGCCTTTATGAGTTAAAAGGTTTTAAGAGGAATTGCAGTTTGCTTATTCACTTTTATTTATGTTCTGCATCTCCGCTCCTTACGAGTTCACTCATTCCTTTTTAATGTCTACAGTTTAATCTAGGGTTTAAAACTTATTATATTAGATTAATTAAAATTATTATGAATTATTATTAATTAATATTTAAAAAACTCTTGACAAGGTCTTATTTTATTTATATAATAACATCAAAGGTGCAAATATGGATTATAAAGAAATTATTTTAGAATTGTTAATGAGAGTGCAAAACCTTGAAAAAGAGGTTGCGAGCTTGACTGCGGTAAAAAGTATCAGCCAGATAAAATCATCTGATAATTTGCCAAGAGAGGAAGGGAGGGTCTTAGGCAAACGCGATACAACAAGATACTTGTTTAACGGCTCAGTCTTTCCCAAAAACCGCTTAGTTCTTGCAGTTGTTCAAAAGTATATTGAAAAAAACCCACAAATTACCCGCGATGAATTAAAACACGCTTTTGATAAGTCGTTGCAGGGCTCAATGGGCGTTGTAGAAAACAGTGAAATCGCTTCAAATATCAAAGATTACAACATTAGATTTTTTACCAAAGAAACGGAAACGCTAAAGTTAGTTGACGGGGAAATGTATGTTTGCGCTCAATGGGGAATTATTAACCTCCCCTATTTTCTAAAAAGGGCCGAGCAGCTCGGCTTTGAAATAAAAAATATATAAATTTTGGAGGGAAAAATGAAAACAAACGCAGAGCAAGAAAGAGCATTCTTTTGGAACGCATTTAACGAAATTTTAGCGGAAAACGGTGACCCGTTTACTTTATCAAGTAAAAAGCAGTGGGCAGTAGTCAATAGAGATAACCCCAACTGGACGAAGCCTTGTCTGTCAATGGATTTTTTAATTCAAAAGCGCATTTTGGTAATCAATATTTTCATATTGGACGATATTCCGCTTTATAATCGGCTACTTGCCAACAAGGCACAAATTGAAAGCGATTTGGGCATTGCGCCTCCTGTTTCAAAAAACCTTTTTGCAGTTGTCAACAAACAAACTAACCCAAACTTTAAGGTTCAATGGGTTCAAGGCGAAAAAGGGTCTAATACAAAAAGAATTAAAACAGAACTTGATTTCACACCCTATGACCATTCCGATTATTGGCGCTTAATTGAAAAAGCTATTCCCATAGTCATGAGTTACATGCGGGCATTTAAACGCTATATAGAGATTTAGAAATTATGGAAATAGAAAAAGAAATATTAGACCATTTTTCCAAAAATATTACCGCACAAGAAACTAAAGTTACAAGAGAGGGAAGAGAAATTACTATATATAGCTGCGAGGGCTTATCCCATTACGGTAAAATAAGAATAGAAACAGAAAGACCGCTTGCACAGTTTCACAAATCCTTGGAAAAAATAAAATCTAACCTCTTTTTTTTATTGCATGATATATTAACATCTAGTTATGTTTTGGCGTTGTATGACTGGGGCGGTGTTGACTCTATTAAGCGCTACATAGATGAAATGACAAAGGACAGACAGCTTGTTACGCTTACCGACCAAAGTACCGACAAAAAAGCAATTTTTAAGGCGACAATTTTTTATAGGGTGTACTATATATTAAGAAACGGCATATCGGCCAGAGGAATAAAACTTCACCCTATTTACCCTGTCCCCTCCCCTTTCGTTATCATAACGGACGATAGAAGGACAATCTTCTCTTGGAGGCGCAAGGAATATAAATCGCTTAAGAATAAAATTATTATTAACAAAGGAGAATGACATGAAAAAATGTCCAAAATGTGATTTAAACTTTATCGCAAACACTGACCAAATGTGCTCGGTTTGCAAAACTGCACAACCGATAAAACAAACCCGCTATCCATCAAAAGACAGGTTTTATATTATTAATAAGCAAACATACTATGACAACAGGGAGGGATACTTGATTTTTGACGATGAAGATAGAAATGTTGGCATCGTTTTTATGTCAGATGTAAAGGGTCAAGTGGCTTACGGTCACGCGGAAATAAGATTTTTTGACGGCTACAGGCGAGAATTTGGAGTTTGGCGCAGAATATTTATAAATGGCGATCGCTTACCTTTTACCCGTCTACAAAATATTTTGGAAAAAGACGGACGATATAATTGTCTTTTAGATCCTAGATAAAAATGAAGCGCATCAAACCCCCATAAGCGGAAAACTTTATGGGGGTTTTGAATTTTGCAGGCTGAATTTAAATTTAAGTGTTTGATTTATTCTACAAAGCTTACTTTATTTTTGTCGGGGAGGTGGGGCGCGGAAGGCGCTGTTGCATACCCCAGCAATACGGCGATGCCAAATTCGTAGCCCTGCGGAAATTGCAATTTTTCCTTAAATTCTGCCGCTTTTTCTCCCGCAAAACAAAATGCAGCCAAGCCGCAATGCACATTTGCAATACCTAGCGAGGACGCCGCCAGCACAATGTTTTGCGCGACGATGCCAAGGTCAATGAGTTCGGCGCCCTTAGGGGAAGCTTCTTTTATCGCAATTACAGCCATACATGGCGCGTTGTAAAACAGTTTTCCTCCGCGTCCCATAATGCGCTGATACAAGGATTTATCGGGCATTGAAGACAATAAAAGCATGCCTTCAGCCTCCATTTGGGATATAAGCGTTGAATTTTTGACCATTGAAATATGCCAATGCTGGCGGTTTACGCCGCTGGGCGCTTCAATGGCCGCCTGAGCGATGGCGTTTAGGCTTGCGTCGTCGGGCATTTTCCCGTTAACAAAACTGCGGCACGAATATCTTTGTTTAATGGTTTTTAGCGTATCGTTCATAATTCTACTTCCTTATTACTTTGCCTTAATAATTACAATTATAACATAAATTATATACGGTTTTACACAATATCATTATAAGTCGTTGCAAAGTTTAATTGAATAATAAAAGATTTTAATATATAATAAGATTAGAAATTGCGTTACGGGAGGTTTTATATGGAGTTTTTTAAAATTACAAAAAAGGACAAGGAGTTAATTGAGCTTGCCTTAGAGGTCTTAAAGAAAAACTTTGACGACGGCGTTTATCGCCATACGGTAGGAAGCGCGCTTTTATGCGCCGACGGAAGGGTGTTTTTGGGAGTAAACTGCGACGGAATACACGGCTCATGCGCGGAATTTATTTCAATGGGCGCCGCCATTACCGCAGGACAAAGAAACTTTGATACCATCGTAGCCGTACGCGGCAAAGCGGTAAATAATTTAGTTCCCCCTTGCGGAAACTGCCGCCAAATGCTTTATGAGTATTCTCCCGATATAAAGGTAATTTTAAACGACGATAAGGGCAATATTGTAAAGGTAAGAATAAAAGACCTTCTGCCCCTCCCCTATGTTTTTGTAGACTGTTAAAACATTTGCGATGAGGGTAAAACGATAGGGTTTATAACGCGATATCGGACAATATACAAAAATAAGATAAGAACCTTCCCCGCCCCTTATTTTACAAAGATTTTCATTAAATTAACATAAAAATTTTGTGAGAAATACATACGAAGATGCTAGAATTAAACAATATTCTTGTAAAAGTTTATATACAAGATTAAAAGGAGAGAAATCGGTGCTACAACTTAAAAACATTACAAAAGATTACATTGTGGGGCAGGGGAAAGTTCACGCTTTAAAGGGGCTAAGCCTTGAATTGACAAGTAACGAGTTTATTTCCGTTTTGGGTCCTTCGGGCTGCGGAAAAACCACGCTTATGAACATTATCGGCGGGCTGGACAGGTACACTAGCGGTGAACTTATTATAGACGGGGTGTCCACCGCCGACTTTAAGGACTCCGACTGGGACAATTACAGAAATAAGAAAATAGGTTTTGTTTTTCAAAATTATAACCTTATTCCTCACCTTAATGTGCTGGAAAATATAGAAATTGCGCTTACTATTTCCGGCGTATCAAAGGAAGAGAGGAAGAGGCGCGCCAAAGAAGCATTGGAACAGGTGGGGCTGCTTGAGCAGCTTAAACAAAGACCTAATCAGCTGTCGGGAGGTCAGATGCAGCGCGTCGCAATTGCAAGGGCTTTGGTAAACTCCCCCGAAATACTTTTAGCCGACGAACCCACGGGTTCATTAGACACCGATACAAGCAATCAGATTATGGAGTTGATTCACCAAGTTTCCAAAGACAGGCTGGTAATAATGGTAACTCATAACCCCGAATTGGCTCAAAAATATTCAACGCGTATTATAAATATGGTGGACGGCAAAATCATAGGCGACAACAAAACCCCCCAAAGAACATCCCAAAGCGCTGTTGAAAAACAAGAGGGCGCCGCGCGCGCTCAAAGGGAAAAAGGGGCGGACAGTAGAGAAAGCCAAGAAGAACAAGGCGCACACAAAGAAAAAAGCAAAAAGACGGCGATGTCTTTTCTTACCGCTCTTTCTTTAAGCGGAAAAAATCTCGCTACCAAAAAAGGGCGCACGGCAATGACTTCTCTGGCGGCAAGTATCGGCATAATAGGCATAGCGTTAATTATCGCCCTTTCCGGAGGTATGAGTAATTATATAAGCAAATTGCAGTCTGATACGCTCGCTTCTAACCCCATTACAATCACAACCTCTTCCATCAATATAAATCAGGCGATGGAGGCCATAAGCGGGCGCAAATCTTTGGAAAAATTTCCTTCGGCAAAGGAAATTTACATTCAAAAAACCATTTCCGCGTCGGAATTAATGAGCAAAAACAACATAACGCAAGGATATATTGACTATATTGCGCAAAAAATAGATTCAAATTGGTATAGCGACATTATTTATAAAACGGGGCTTTCCTTAATAAAGAATACCTTTATCAAATATTACTTGAAGAGGTTAATATTAGAAGTGTGAATAGATTAAAAGAGGCTAAGAAAGTATCTAGATTAAAACAAATGATCTTTGACGAGACTAAAATCACGGATGGTCTGAAATGGCAACTCTCAAAGATAAAAGAAATTGATTTTGCCAACATAAAACAAAATATCTTTATCATCGGTGAATGTTCAACTGGTAAGACATCGCTTGCGTCCAACATCGGAATGGATGCTCTAGATAGAGGTGCTAAGGTAGTCTACCTAACGCTTGATGAGTTACTAGCTGAAGCTAAACTGAAGAAAGGGATATGGAACAATATACTTAACTCAGATGTATTAATATTGGATGATATGTTTTATCTGTCACCAACAGATGAAGAGCTTATAGAAATATATAAACTTTTAATGTTCTTACAAGAAACAAGAAGCATTATCTTAATTACAAATCGAACACTTAATTCATGGAAAAATATGAAAGTGGATACACACCTAATAGAAACGCTAGCCAAGAGATTATTGCAAGATGCTCAAATTATTACACTTGCTTAACTCTTTGATAGTAGTATCATCAGTCGGCCCAACACAAGTCAAAGTGAATTGAACCAAGTGATGAGGTTATTATCCTCTTTGAAATTGAAATGTTGCTACGAAGCTTTCTCACCCAATACTAATTTATTTGTAAATTTTGAGAATTTATTAGCAAATTAGGGGTAGGGGGGTCTAAATCTCTACAGGTAAAGACCCTTCACCGACGTTGGGGTTTCGTGCGAATTTTTTTCATTTCAAAGGGTGGCTAGTATGGCACAAGAAGAAAGCAGAAGCATTTCACAAAACGTGACAATGGGTAAACGTTGGGGAATGAAAGAAGGTAGAGTTAGTTGGGCTTATAGTAATATGCTTGGATATAAAAAAGAAAACGGCAAAATTGTGGTTGTTGAAAATGAAGCAATTTTAGTAAGACAGATATACCAACTATTCTTAAGGGAAGGAAAAACCTGTACTGGAATTGCTGAATACTTAAAAGTTCAAGGAATACCTACACCTAGTGGAAATTCCTACAAATGGACCAAAAACACCATCAACTCAATTCTACGAAATGAAAAGTATAAAGGAGATGCACTACTTCAAAAGACTTATACAACTGATTACTTAGAACATAAAGTGGAAAAGAATCGAGGCCATTTACCTCAGTATTATGTAGAGAACAGTCACCCTGCAATTATCGATAAAGAAGAATGGGAGATAGTTCAAGTTGAGTTAATGAGAAGGGATAGAATCGGTGCTGCTTATTCTGGAAACAGCATATTTAGTTCAAAATTAATATGTGGTGATTGTGGTGGTTTCTATGGTAGAAAGAAATGGCATTCAACAAGCAAGTATTCAAGGTTTGTTTATCAATGCAACTCTAAATACAACATGAACCATGAAAAGTGCCAAACACCTGCTTTAACTGAAGATTTAATCAAAGAAAAGTTTGTAATTGCCTATAACCGAGTGATGAAGGATAAAGAAAGAATAGTAGAAGATATTAGCGATGTTATTAGGCTATTATCGAATACTTCAGAACTAGATGCCAAGATTATCGAAATTCAAAACAAGATGGAAGTTATAAGTGGCTTGGTGGACAAGTTGATAAAAGAAAATACAAGAACTATTCAAGATCAAGCCAGGTTTGCTAGGAAGTATGAAGAATTATCTGTTCAGTATGAAATGGATAAAAATGCATTAGACAAAACCTTAGAGAAAAGGGCCTATAAACAGGCACAGGAAATCAAGATGAAAGCATACCTTGAAGAAATAAAAAAAGTAGAAAACTATCTATCTGAATGGTCAAATGATGTATGGATGTTGATGGTTGAAAGTGCAATTGTTAACAGAGACAACAGCATTATGTTTAGATTTTATAATGATTTTAAATGATAACTTATTAATTAAAAGTCTATTGGAAATAGTTATAATAATTTATGTAATCGTTTGCAATGCTTGAATTTGCATGGTAAAATACTTATGAAAACTAAAATGAATATTTCTAATAAGGTTTGTATTAATTGCCCGATGTTGATATATGTAAGAGTCAAAGATAAATGGCACTACATCTGTTTAATTATCGATTTGTTTAACAGAGAAATTATAGGCTATGCAGCCGGTAAAAATAAAACAGCAGATTTGGTTTATAAAGCATTTAGTAGAATAGGTTATCCTTTAGATAAAATCAAGATCTTTCATACCGATAGGGGAAACGAATTTAAAAACAAAACCATTGAAGGCATCTTAGAAACATTTGATATTACTAGATCGCTTTCAGCCAAAGGCAATCCATATGATAACGCTGTATCTGAAGCTGGTATGAAGGTTATCAAAACAGAGTTTATATATCAAGAAACGTTTATGAGTTTAGAAGAATTAGAAACCAAATTATTTGATTATATTAATTGGTACAATAATATTAGAATTCATGGGTCTTTAGGATATAAAACGCCTATAGCTTATAGAAAGCAGATGTCCTTATAAAAATGTTACAAAAAAGTGTTGACAATCCAAGATATATTTTTGAAACAAACACCATTGGATTAGGTAAAGATATTTCAATTAATGTTGATGATATTATAGAAACTCAAAATCATTTTAGGTGTATAGATTATATGATTAAATCTGCATTAGAGCCATTATCTGAAGCGTTAATTAAGGATTTACATAGAATATTAAAGACAGGAACAAGTGATGCTAAACTTGATTGGTTTAATGTTGGTGAGTATAAACAAAGACCAAGTACAGTAGGTGGTATAGAGACAACGAAACCTGTTAATGTTCAAAGTGAATTAATTTCCTTGATAGGTAAATATGAAATAAAAAAGAACTATTCTTTTGAAGATATCATAGAATTCCATTATCAATTTGAATGTATACATCCATTTCAAGATGGTAACGGTAGAGTCGGAAGATTGATTGCTTTTAAAGAATATTTACGTCATGGCTTTGTTCCTTTCACGATTGATGAAAGTATTAAACTATTTTATTATAGAGGCTTAAAAGAGTGGAATAGTGAAAAATGATATCTTATGGATACCTGTCTATCTGGACAAGACAAATATAAGAAATTACTTGATATGTTCAATATAAGTTATGAGTAATGAGGGAATAAGATGACAAAGGAAGAAATTCTTACTTTGTGTGTCCACTTTATTGACTTAAAAGCACATGAACTTTGATGCTTTAACTTAAAAAAGACTTTCTTTATTTTCTTAAGTGAAGTATGATAAAGGTAAAGAAGTTTTATTTTTATAAGTGACACAAGGGTTATTTAGCCCTTATTCGTTTATAGACAAATTGATAAAGGAGACAAGCGTATGCGGTGTGTATCATGTCAGCATGAGATTAAAGATCAAGATCTTATATGTCCAAACTGTGGTAGATCATTAAAAGATGATTCACCCCAATCTATGAACATGAAGATATCGATTCAATCATTTGCATCAAATTCAGCGGGAGAAATGTCTTTTTTGAATCAAACATTTTCTCAAGAATTGAACCCAATGATTGTTCTTGAAAAGAAAGCGATTGGGATGATGACTGGTTTTAAAACTATTTTCAAGAATAAGCGAAAACTAATAATCATAGCCATACTTGCGATTGTTTGGATTTTGCTGATTTTATTACCGTATTTAGGATTTAATCCCTTGCCTGTTAAAGTGCTATCTTTCTTAACATTTGCACAAGGTGGTGCTAGTTTAAATACGTTTAGAGCAGTTGGGGGACTTCTTGGTAAAGGTGTTTACGCTATCTTTTTTGTTTCACTTTTTGATGGACAATTCAAAAGTATAATTAGAGGGATTAAACCATTAATGAATACGATCAAACAGACAAAAAAAGGTCAATTTTCATTCTTTTTAGTCGGTATAGGTGTTGCTTGTATTTTATACAATTTTTTAACTGGATACGCAGCACTAATCAAAAGCATGATTGGTATTGCTTCTTTGTCGTTAGTTTTACAAGCCTTTAATTCAAAACAAGGCTTTGTTTATGCTTTTATTATGGCATCAACAGCGAGTAGAAAAAATAAACAAGCAATAGCTAGTCATGAAAGAACAGAAAGTTTGATGTCGGGGCTTGTCATCGGTTTTACTATAAGCATTTTACTATCAATTATTCCAATTGGTTATGCTCCCTATATATTTGGAGCTTTAATAGTTATCATTGGAGTCATTCTTATGATAACAAGTAAAAATATAGAGGTGCAATCATGAGAACTATTCATAGATTTCAATGGATAACATTTAGCATCATGTTTATACTAATTGGTCTTCTTTTTTCTACTCAAGTATTCGCAACATCTTCTGATGATTGGGCGGGTTATTGGACATACGATAAAACAATTATCGTGGAATATTCTAATGAGCTATCAAATCTTTATGGATCAACTCCTGATAATACACAAATTAGTTATTCTACATCAGCAAGTAAAATTGATTACCGGTTTAATTACACAGGAGCAGGTTATCAAGAAGATTTATATGATGAAGCATTGAATGATCCCGAAGGTTATCAATACGAAACAATCATTTTATCTGGTGAATTTGCATATGCAGAATTTACTTTTACACAACCAGAAAAGCAATACCGAGAAAACTCAGCCATTAAGATTGATACCACGGTTGATATTTATAACCACAAAATTTTTCACTTTGATTCGATTGGTTTTTACACACTCGCTTGGACAAATGTCTATAATCCTGGTGAAATAACATATAACGCGAATAAAGATATTGCAAATCCAAGTAGACTATCCGATCGATTAGATCCCATGCTATTTCAAGTTGCTCCAGAAGAAGGAGAATTCACTCAATCAGGATCATTTACTGGGTTGACGCCTTATGGAATCAACGACGGAGATATTTTATCAATTGAAATTCAAATTGGATTTGATCCTCCTATTGCTCTGGATTTTTATGATAAACACGGACTAGAAGAAATGAATTATGACATGATTACTATCTATCACCTCTACACTTGGAAGTATGGCACTAAAGGAATTATTGTGGGTAGTGACGCATCAGATTTTCCTGGAGAAAATAGTGGGATTAACGTTCCATCGATAATAATTACAGGAGTATTAGGAGCAGGAGCTGCATTAGCTGCCCTAGGAAATCAAGAATATAAAGAAGATCCTAAATCTAAATTTAAGATGTACGTGAATAAGGATTTCGGTAGTGCAATTAGATATGATAAACCTCCTGTCACCGTTTATGCAAGAATAGCAGAAATGAAAGAAGATGGATCTGAACTGGATCGACCAGATTTGAGCGCGAATATTAAGTTTGCTTCTGGTGGTTCACCAATCGAAATATCAGATAGTATGATGGCTGGAAATTACATGGGGGCAAACGTTTCAGCATCGAGTATACCAGGTGAGGATAATCCAAGTGAAGGCATTGTTAGCATCCGTTACATTGGTGAAGGTGGTTCATTCCAAAATGATGTGACATTTAGGTTGATTGGTAAACCATACATTGAACACGAAAAGATTAGCAATTATTCTGGAACAGCATACGTTGAAATGATTTTAGGTGACAAACTCACTTACGAGATGTTTTTTAAACCAATGGATTTTATTAATATTCCTAAGGTTTCAATTTTAGATTCAGATGACGTTCATGCAACACTTGAAAAATTGGAAGATGATTCATATAAAGCAATTTTGGAAAATCGTTCGATGAAATCTGAAGATAAAAAAACTGTAACTATATCCATTAAAGCTGAAACAGAAGATGAGCTTGCAGAAAGTGAAATAACAGTAATGTTATATCCTGAAGGCATTTCAATCGATGCTTTATTTGATGAGGAAAAACGGTTAATTGTTCGAACAGAAGAAACCGAAAATGAAGGATCAATGGATCCATTGATAAAGCCAACGAGATTAAAAATCACACTCGCGATACTCGATCAAAGTAGTGATAAACCAAAAGCAATTATCTGTGATATGAAAGATGTTGTAACATCCTTTAGTCCTTTGGGTGGTCAAAGTGAGGTTGCTATAAATCTTAGAGAAACATTTAAGTATCATTTAAATATCGATCAAAAAGATGAAGGTATTTATTTCATTGAACCAAAAGTGACGTTAGCTGAACTTGATGAAGGGAATCCCTATATTGTAGAAACAACAGTTACATGTCAATATAAAGATCAAACATTTGATAAATTGATTTCTATCCATCTTATTGGAGAAAAACCAGATCCTAAAGCTGATTGGGATAAGGAACACCAACTTCTCATTCGCACAATTAATCGTTATGGATTAGCAAGTAATGGTGATGCACGAGAAATGATTAAATCAGCAAAACATCGAAGTGCTACCGAATTATGCATGATTAGAAGAGCGGTCATCATTGAATCTGCCTACTACTTTACAAAAGAAGGTAAAGAGTTCAGTGAATTAGAAACTAAACTTGCACGGCTTGAATTCATCTTCTCGATTATTAAATGGTTTGGTGATCAAGCATTTTCTTACTTAATCACTGCATATGGTGGTGGACCCATGGTTGATGCCTTTATGAGTCCATTGAAAGATTATTTTACGGAGTTTATTGGTCAAGTTGGTGCCCAACTTTATTGGGGAGAAGAGATTGACTATAATTCTGTCAATTTACTTATCACACTAGAATCGGGCATAGAAAATACGATTGTAAATTTAATCACCGGTCAAACACCACCCACACCTAAAAAAATAGGTGCATTGGTTGCTTCTTTTGTGATGCTCAATTTTACAAAACATTATTGTTATACTGAAGATAGTAAAGGCGATATTTATAAGACCTTAATCAATATGGGTGGTGATTTAACAGTTAATAGTATAAAAGCACTTGCATCAAAATATATGGGCAATTATTTTGAGAAAAACCCACAATTTAAAGAAAAAATTCAAAAATGGCTTGGTGATCATATCAATAATAATCTACCAGAAATTGATCAATTTGACTTCGTCATTAAATATGTTGAAGAAACCATTGGTTTAATCATTTCGAATACTTATCAAAATACGGTTTCAGGTATAGAAGATTCCTCAGATTTAAGTATAACGATTACCACAGGAAGCTCGTCAATGAAACTTAATGTTTCAGAAAATCTCCAACGAATTGCTGATTTTTTCTTCAATCAATTCATTTCAATTTTAAATCTTCCGCAAAACAAACCAACATCTCCAAGTACTCCCCCATATATAAAAAATTAAGCCATAAAACAAGTCAAGAAATTTGACTTGTTTTTTTTAATGTACTGGAGTGTCCCCCATAAATTGTTCTAATATAGAAAAGATCAAATTAAAAAAGCTATAGTTGATGGTAAAAATTATGGCTATGCTTTGACAAACGAACGCTATTTTTTCGTTGAGAAATTTTATGAAACAGATTTTAAAAAAACATCTTCAGGAGGATCAATGGGATCTCGAAACTTCGATTTAACACAAGTTTTGGAGTTGGAAAAATTGCCTGATGCGCAGCAAATAGCTGAGTTGCTAAAACACAAAACATGGAGTTAATGATACAATAAAATACTTTGGTACACAGGGTAATGCAGGTTAATCCTGTAAATAATTGGCAAACGCCAGAAGGAGATACTTATGAAAAGTATTGAAATTAGTTTACCAAGAAATCTCATTAGAAAGTTTTATCCCCATCCAGAACCATATGGTGATGGAGACTATGTTGTTGATCTAATCAATGGCATGTATACAGATGTGTTCTATCGTGAAGAAGGTGATTTTGTCACCATCACCAACGACAAAGAGTTAATCTCATATCTGAAGAAAAACCAGCATAAACCAAGAGAGTATTTCTTTAGAAATGGAGTCTATTCATTACGTCACGTATCAAGTTATGATGATGTTTTTATTGATGAATGGGAGAATGTTACACCAATCAGTGTTCAGCTTGATTTGCCCAAAAATCATAACTTGCTCTCACAATTCATGTTTTGTTTCTATTGGATTGAAATTGGAAAAGCTATTATTGAAGGAAACAGTATGATTCTCGATGTCTATGAGAAAGAATTAATACACTTGATTGACATCGGTGTTCTGCTGGATCTTATGCTGGAAGATATTAAAAAATTAGACTCCCGATAAGGGAGTCTTCATCTTTGTTGAGTTTATTAAATGCAAATTCCTTAATATAGCCATTTTTTAGGGGTGCGTAAAAACAGGCTAGGGGTGCGTAGATTTTGACAAGGGTGCGTAAAATCCTAAGAAAGGTGCGCAATTGTATTAAAATAGGTCATACAACCCAAATCAAAAAAATCACTATATACAGTGGTTTTTTCTTTATTATGCAGGTTTTTTGTATTTTTTAATTTTTAGGAGCATTTTGGGAACAAAATATTATTTACGCGGTGTTTTTTAGGTGAAATACTTGCTTATTGACTTTTCTTGCAGCTGCCAAATAATTATTTAAACGCTCAACAGTTTGCCGTCTTTTCGTTGTATATAAATGCAAATATGTCTTAATAATGACTCCTTCGGTATTTCCTATCATTTCCTCACTGTTTTTGTGTTGCAATCAATATCAACCGGTTTTTGCGCCATTAACAAAACGCAAAACGCTTGTCGTCCCTGTTCTACAATCTTATCCTTTGGAATATAAGCAAGAGATTTTCGGTCAAGAGCCTTTGCTTTTTTGACCGATTTTTGATATAATAAATAAAACACATTATAAAAGCTTGGAATAAAGTTTCCAAAAGAACGACAAAAATATTGGAATTATAAATAGGACTTTGGAGGGTATGGGGTATGAAAAAAGCAACTTTAATAGCTTTGGTAACGGCGCTATGCGGCATATTGCTTTGCGGGTGTAGCTTTTCGTTTGTTTATCCTACTTACGACAACGCAGCTAAATACAGCGTAGGCGGTGCGGAACTAACTGACGAAATTGAACGCGTTGACATCAGTTGGGTTAGGGGCAATGTGATTGTCGCGACACACACAGAAAATACAGTTGCTTTTTCAGAACAAGCTAACCTTGAAGTTGACGAAAGCCTTACTATGCATTATTGGCTTGACGGAAAGACTTTACATATTAAGTTTGCTCAGTCGGGCAAAATAGGCGTTATTGATTTAAGAAAAACGCTCACCGTTTTCTTGCCGCAAGAGCTTATGTTAAAATATTTAACTGTGAATGTAATTTCTGCCAATGTCAGCGTAGACGGGGTAACGGCTCAAAGCGCCGAGTTTGATTCCGTATCGGGTGAAATTGATATTGCAAATACTCAAATATTACAGCTACTCGAAATAGACACGGTATCGGGGGAATTGACGGCTTCGTTAAAAGGCACGCTTGACGAGTTGGAAGTAGATACCGTCTCAGGCGATATTGAAATAACCGCGGAAAAAATTGGAACAGTTGACCTGGACTCAACGAGCGGAAGAGTTAAACTTAACGTCATTTCGCAGCCCGACGAAATAGATATAGACACCGTTTCGGGCGCCGTCTCGCTTTATTTGCCCTCAGATTCAAGTTTTACTTTAAACTTTGATACCGTAAGCGGCTCATTTGACTGCGATTTGCCAACTACTAAAAGAGGGGATAATTATATATGCGGCGGAGGTTTGGCAAAATACAAAATTGACACGGTATCGGGCAGCTTAAAAATAAAAATCAACAGCTCCGTTCAGCAGTTAAGCAGGTATTAATCTAAAAGGCGGTTTTTTAAACGCGCTTATACAAATAACGCTCCTTATAAAGGAGCGTTATTGTTTGTATCTTATCATTAACAAGCATTGGTAGTCTATGTAAGAACAAAGGGAAATCTTGTCGTCTATTCTTAGAAAACTTTTTACTTTTTTGATAAACTATTCGTTGCGGTAGTCCTCTATGAGTTTTCTTATTTTATCCAGCAGCTCAGCGTTTTCGTCGTCAATTATGTTTGGAGAGTTTTCAATGTTTTCCACTTCCTGCAATACCTGCATTTCCTCAAAGTTTTTCTGAGATTTCGCGGGCTTTTCCTTTGTTACCGGTTCCTTTATCGCGGGCTTAATTTCGCGGGGCAAAGGTTTTTGAGTTTCTTCTATTTGAGAAACCGCTTGTTCCGTTTCCGCTAAAATCTTGTTAATGGTATCCATTAGTGGGGGAATATCAGCCGTTTCCTCTTTAACGGGCGGCGCTTTTTGCGGCTTTTCGGTTTGGGCAAGCTTTGTTTCGGACTTTACTATTGCCTTTGCGGGGACGTCTTTATTTTGCTGCGGAGCGGGGGACTTTTTTAACGGTTTAAGCTTTTCTACGATACCTATATCAATAAGCTGGTGCACTAAGGCGCAGTTTTCCTCGTCGTTGTTGTCAAGCGCCATTATGCTTATGCCGTAGGAACGAAGCTTGGCATAAAGCCACGTCAAATCGGCGGGGGCGGCAAAAATCGCCACTGTGTCAATGGTATTGTTTTGCAAAACCTTTTCCATTACGTCCACTACGATGCGGTTGTCAAATACCTTGGTGCCTCTTTTTTTGACGCGCATAGGGGGGCAGGACTCGTAACCCTTTGACAAAACGCTGCAATCAATTTCTTTATGCTTGCGGTCCGTAAGGCCGTAAATTTTGCCGTAAACAACTTCTCCCGCTTGGTCCAACTGATACAAAGCGCTTTGAAATTGTTCCTTTTCTACGGCGACGTTATCCACGTCCATAAAGAACGCGATTTTTTTATTTGTCAGCATAATTTTGCTATGCCTCCTCGTTATTGTTACTATTTTACATTATATAAGGTCGTTTGTCTATGTTTTATTTCAAAAAACTGCCCTCGCGCTGGTAGTAAAACAGATACTGTTGCGCAAAGCCCGCATTATTTCCGAACAACTCCACAAAAAAATCTGCCATTTCGCGCCGCAAAAGTCCGCTTTCAAAGTATGAATGATAAACTTTTTCTATCCATGTATCAACGGGAAAAACGTCTTTTTTGCCTAAACCAAAAAGTAAAATACAGTCAGCGACCTTGCTTCCTACCCCTTTAAGTTCATTAAGTTTTTTCCTTGCCTGTTCGGTAGGCATATTTTTAAGCCCTTCCAAGTCAAAACCGTCGGCAAGCGTCCTTAAAGCGTTGTAAATGTAGTCGGCGCGGTAACCGCAGCCTATTTGGGTAAAAAAATCTTTATCGGCGGCAAGCATTTGAGTTAGAGTAGGGAAAGCGTAGCCCTCTTCCGTTTTGCTTCCCAAGCTTTGGCAAAGTCGCTCAATTATGCCTTGTATGCGTTTTATATTGTTGTTTGAAGAAATGATAAAACTGATTGCCGTTTCAAAGGCGTTTTGTTTTAAAATCCTTATGCCTCTGCCGTAGAAGCAGGCGCTTTCCATTATAGAAGATTTTTTTGAAAGCTGTTCGCAAAGGGAGCGATAGTCGCGCTGTAAATCAAAGAAATTATAAAAGTAATTTACATCTTTTGTCTTTATCGTCCAATTTTTGCCACTGCCGAAAATTTTTGCGTATTTGTCAAGGGAAAAGCAAATGTATCCTTCGCCCAAATCTTTGTCGGCTATTTTTTTAAAGCGGAAAATCTGACCGCATTCCAAAATTTCTTTTGCGTCGAAGCAGTCAAAGTCTTTAAGCTGTATTTCTTCTTGTTTTAAAATTATTTCTTGCATATTTTAGATTTTTTAGATTTTGGTGTTTCCTTTGGCGGCAGGGGGGGCTTGTCCTATTCTAGGCGCAACTTGTCTTTATATAAAGCTAAACATGTCCTCAAATACTGGCGCAATAGAATACTTAGCTTTGAGTAACCTCCGCAGTTATTATATTTGTAATTTTGCAAAATAGTAGGTTTTGCGCCTATTTTAACTGCTATTATAAAAGGGCTATAAATTATACAGCCCTTGTTCAACTTGTTTAAATCCTTTCGTTTTATTTAATTTAAAAAAGCCAAAGATTTTTGTGTTCCTTTATTTAGCTCAAACCGATTTTGCCGTGCGCATAGTAAGCCGCGCAAAATCAAAGATTTAAGTGATATTTATTCGGGATAAACGCTCACTTGCTTTCTGGTTTTTCCTCTGGGTTCAAATTTAACTATGCCCTCAACAAGCGCGTAAAGCGTATCGTCTTTGCCTATTCCCACGTTGTTGCCGGGGTGAATTTTTGTTCCTCTTTGACGGAACAAGATATTGCCCGCCTTAACTTTCTGACCGTCTGCGCGCTTTGCGCCCAGCCGTTTGGCGTTGCTGTCCCGTCCGTTTTTTGTGCTGCCGCCTCCCTTGTGGTGAGCGAACAGTTGAAGTTTTATAAACATTACTCTTTAACCTCCAATCTCATATAGTCCGAATACTCGGTGTAAAAGTCGGACAAACCGCACAGCATTGTCTTTAATATTACTTGACAGTCGTGCATTTGTCCCTTTGAAATGTCGCCTTTAAGCTCAAAATGCAGGTAGCCTTTTTGCTCGTCAACTTTAAACTTGGCTTGCACTCCCGCTACGTTTAAAACGCCTAAAAGCGCCGTCTGCACAATGGTGCTTATACCCGCGCAGACAATGTCCTCTCCGCTGTTGGCGTAACCCGTATGCCCTTGGCACGTTACGCTTACGATATTACCGTCTTGTTTAAGAAGGGTTATATCCGTCATAACTATTTTACGGAAATATTTGTTATTTTTACGCGGGTGTAGGGCTGTCTGTGTCCTTGACGGTGACGAACGTTTTTCTTTGCTTTGTAAGTAAAGATATTGATTTTTTCGCCCTTGCCGTGCTCTACGATTTCAGCTTCAACGGTTACTTTACTTGCGTCAAGTCCCGTTAAGATTCTCTTTTCGTCCACAAACATAATTGCGGGCAGTTCCACCTTAGAACCAACCTCCGCTTTAAGCAGTTCAACGTAGAGCATATTGTCTTTCTCCACCTTATACTGCTTTCCGCCCGTTTTAACGATAGCGTACATTTAATTTACCTCCTCTTCCCAATCTCGCTGAAAGAATACCCCAATTTTAAAATAAGTCTGTATGGGGGTGATTCCTAAATAAGGCGTCGGGCGATTTGCCCGTTCTTAGATGCCTTTTTCAAGCGGTTCGCAAGATAATTTAACATAATTTAGCTTTATTGTCAATCATTTGCGCAGGTTAAAAAACCCCTGCTTGGGGCAATACTAACTAAAACTTATACAGCGCGAGGAGGCGAATAAAAATGACCAAAAGCAAGCAGAATAACGACGAATACTATATGCACCCAGAAACGGCGCGCAATAGCCGCTTTGACACTTTGGAAACTAAACGTCAAGCGAAAAAGGAGGAAAACAATGCAAGAAAACCAACAAAGTAACAGCGAAAAAAGCACAAACAGAAAAGGCGAGTGGCTTAATAATAAAAATAACTGCAAGGACAATGTAAACACGGTTAAGGTTTTGACGGAAGTCTATAACAACGCTATAATGGCGAAAGAAGCCACCGAAGCGGTTTTAAAGAAGACGACCAATATGGAACTGGCGGATATTTTGCGTTCCCACGTCAATAAATACGACGAGTTTTCGCGCTCGGCTCAAATACTCGCCAACACCTATAACTGCATTTTAAACGATGAAAACAAGGGAGCGCGGGCTATGTCAAAAATGAGCCTTAACGTCAAACTTATGGGGGACGACTCTGTGGGCAACGTTGCAAAACTTATTATTTTAGGCACGACAAACGGCGTTATTGAGCTGGGCACCCTTATAAGGCATACCCCCGATATAACCGAAAAAGCCGACAAGCTTGTCAAAGATTTGCTCTCTTACCAAGAAAGCAGAATAGAGGAAATGAAGTATTATTTATAATACTCATGGGGAAAATAAAAGAAAATTTTTGCCGCTTGGGTTTTTTAGCTCAAACGGCATTTTTACGCTGTAAAACGAAGTATCACGGGTCTTTGTTTTTTTTAATTCCAGTTTATTTTGGCGGGGTTTTTGCTCGTTTTTTATGTAAAGGGCGCGAAAAACCTCTTTCATTTCCCGCACTCTGAGGCGGCGAACTGTTCAATCTGTTCCCGCGGTGCATCGCGCCCAGTTTATCGTAGGCTGCTGCAAGCGCCCCGTAAAAGGCAAGTCCGATACAATGGCGCCGAATGAATAGTTGATGAACTGACCCATTGCCCTTACGGCGGCTTGCGCTATGGGAATTGTTTTCCGCTTGGCGGGCAGCTTAGTGGTGGTATGTGAGAATTGCATTTTTTGCCTGCGGCAGCTTAATGCTTCCCAATAGCCATTGATGCGCGGCATTAAGCGCTTTTTTGTGCGCGCGTCATCAGAATAATATTTATTCCATAAAAGAAACAGCGCTTGCTGGGCGTAATTAACTGCCCGATATGCAAGCGTTGTTTTACTTTGCGTTTCAATAGGTGTCATAAGCGACTGAATATAGGGGGCTTTCAAGGCCGCACAGCATTTTTCATATTGGCATAGCAAGCCTCCTTCAAGGATATTTTACGTCGCCCCTTTGCAGCCAGTCAATGCCAGCCTCGTCCGTTTCTGTCAAAATAAACGAAATCAATCGCGGGGTTATATCGGAAAGAATTATAGGCAAGAGATACTTAAAAAATAAGAATTGAACGTTATGAATTAAAGGGCTCGCGGCAATCACAATTTTTAAAAAGCGCTTATTTTTACTGCTTTACTCTAAAATGTTTTTTTCCGCCAAAACTTGCCCGAAAGTGGCTTTTAAAGGGAATGTCAAAAGCAGGTTGTTCCATTCGTTGCTGTCAAAATACGCGACAGTTGATCCCTTTTCGTCCACTACTTCCACTTCGTAAAGGCAGTTCTCACTCATCTTGCCAGCCGCCTGCCCCAGACTTAAAACGCGCGCAACTACCAAAAGGCGCCGTTCCGCACCCCTTTTAGCTTTTTCCGCCACTTGTTTTATGGGAGGCAGATAACTGTATATTTTATTTTTACCCTCGCTTAAAGAAGAAAGCATTAAAAAAACCGAAAAAAGACCTACTGAAAAAAGATTGTATCCCAGCCCGAATGCAATAAAAAAAACCGTAAAAAGCACACCCGACAATATAACCGACATAACTTTGGTAAAGGAAAGCGCCTTTTGATAGCTTGCCCTTTTTTGTACGGCGGCGCAAAGCGCCTTGCCTCCGTCTAGCGGATAACAGGGCAAAAGGTTAGTAGCCGCAATAAACAGGTTAGCATAGACAATTTCCTGCGTAAAATAATAGCTTGCGGGGACTAAATACCAAAATGCGACAAGCAAAACGCACAAAAATAGGTTGGTAAGGGGACCCGCTAAGGCTATATATATCTGGATTTCGCCGCCCTCTTCCTCAAAATTGCCGTAAAGCACCGCGCCGAAAGCGGACAGTTCAAGCGAAACGCATTTAAAGCAATATTTTCTTGCTACAAAATAATGTGCCGCCTCGTGAAGCAGCACACTTATAAAATATCCCAAAAGCAAAAAACCTTTGCCCAGCGCTACGGCAACCGCCGCAAAAAGTATGGCGCTGGGCAAAATCTTAAATTTTAGCTTTCCCACTTGAAGGAGTTTTCTTCGCCCACAACGCTTGTAACCGCTTCGCCGTTATGGAAAACTTGGATACATGTAGTTCCGCTGTATTTGCCGATGCATTGATAAAGCGTTATTTCGTCGCCGTTTTTGACTAAAACTTCCGTCAGCGCGGAATAAACCATATTTGTTTGGTCGTCAATTTGAATTGTAACGCTGTTTTCGGTAACGCTTACAACCTTGCCTTTTTGCAGGCAGAACACATAACTACCCCCCGTAATGGTAACAATGCCTTCTTTTGAGACGTTGTCAACTTCCGCAGAGGGGGGCAAAGTGATTATATATTCATCTTTGCCGAAGTTTTGGTATGCGCTCATAAAGGTGGTAGTATAAGCTAAGCGCGCGGTTTTGAAAATACTTTCCTCGTTTGTGGAAAACATCATTGCGGCGACTGCGGCAATGAGCAAAGCAACGGTCAAAAAATATTTGTAGCTTTGCTTAAAAAAAGAAACAGCCTTGCCTTTTTTGCCCGTTTTCAGATAAGATTCTTTATTTACATATTTTCTTTCGGAATAACTTATGTCCAGCCAGTCGTCCTCTACGGCTTGACAGGAATAGGCGTTGACATCGTCCATATACTTTCCCCCGTTAATAATCTATTTTTACTATATGAGGGGAAAAGGTTGGTTATTACTTAACTCTATCGCAAGACGGTGTAATTTTTGCCCTTGCCGGCGGTTAAAATTATTTGAAGTTTAACGCCCTTTTCGCAGGGAAGCAACCGTGTGGTGAGGCTTTCCACTTCAAAATATTTTTGACAAAAGGTTAGCAAATCTCCCTCAAAGGCTTCTAAGCTTTGCGTATAGCAGTTGTCCTGACCCAAAAGTTTGAGCGCCCTTTCGTATTGGTTCATTTTGCCCTCCGTTCGCTTCTTTTGGGCATAATTTCCACCATAACGCTTTTTCCGTTGTGCAAATTGTCCGCTATAATGTCAAAGTAAGGTTTGGAGTTTTCGCCTATTTTACCGCAGTTTAGTTCGGGAATTTCCGGCACAATGCCCAATGGTTTTACTTTTAGCAACGAAAAAATTTCGAAAGGCGTAAGCATGGCTCCTTTTGACATTAAAACGCCGTCTGCCCTGTTGATTAATAGGTATTTTGCCGTCAAAGGAAAAGCCGAAAGCGTTAAAAGCGCCTTGTTTACGTCGCGCACGCTTGACAAATGGGGGGTGCAAACTACTACCGCTTCGTCTGCGCAGGACACGGCGCGCAAAAAGCCCTCGTCGGTGCCTGCGGGGCAATCAATTAAGAGGTAGTCGCATAAAAGGGAGAGTTCGTTTATCACGCTTTTAGCTTCTTCTACGGTTATTTTTGTTTCTTCCCCCTTTGCGGAAGATGGCAGAAGATAAAGCGAAAGTTCTTCGCTGTCTTGCACAAGCGCCTGTTTTGTTCTGCATCGTTTTTTAATGCAGTCAACAATATCAAAAAATACCCTGTCCTCAATGCCAAGCACAAGGTCGGCGTTTGCGAGAGCCAAATCAAAATCGGCAATAACTACCCTTTTGCCAAAAGACGCGAGCGACCTTGCGGTGCCGCATAGAAGCGTAGTTTTGCCCACGCCCCCTTTACCCCCTGTAAATACGATAATTCTCGCCATAAAAGTAAGCTCCTATAAAAGGTATTTGGGCATACATTATAACGCCGCATAAAGGCAAAAACATATAAAGGCAAAAACTTGACAAAAAGTTCTATATAGCGACTTTGGAACAAAACATTAGCATTCTCTCAGTCTGTTGACGCAATTAATATTTCCTTTAACAGAGAAAATCGCAGCCGCAAGTTCTTTTTTGTTTTTTATAAAGTTAAAAACGCTTGCCAAGGGCAAAATCATATAGTAAAATAACTTATAATTATATTAAAAAAGACGTTTGAGGCAAAAGGGGCTTTTTTAAAGGCATTTTAAGAGAGCGGCAGCATTTTATAACCCATTTAAACTTGTGTTTTAATGGGAGCCCGAATGGCAAATCATCTTGCGAATAAAGTTTTTTGATTTGCGGTTTACTGTAATAAGGTAGGTTTTGGGGAAATAATTGGTGTAAGCGCCGTATTTGTTAGAAAAAGTTTGTAGTTTGCCGAAGTCGCTTGGTGAAGGCAAAAATATTTGTTGCGTAGTCAAGACGGTTTATACCCGTTAAGGTATATTAAGAGGGAATTATTCTCTGAATTAAGGTGGTACCGCGGCATTGCTTGTCGTCCTTTACTGTTAGGACGGCGGGCATTTTTTTAACTCCAAAAATATTAAAACATTTTGGATACCCGATTAAGTTCATGAAACCTTGCTTTTTTGAGGACGGGTTAAAAATTTAAAAAGTCAGTTATTTTGTGGTGGAATATAAGGAGAGAATGTTATGGAAATGGAAAAAACTTATCAGCCGCAGCTGTTTGAAAAAAAGCTTTACGCCAAATGGCAGGAGGGGGGCTTTTTTAAGGCGCAAGTTGAAAAAGACAAAAAACCCTTTACTATCGTAATGCCCCCGCCCAATATTACCGCGCAGCTTCATATAGGGCACGCGCTGAATAATACCTTGCAGGACGCGATTATCCGCTTTAAGCGCATGCAGGGGTTTAACGCGCTTTGGATTCCCGGCACCGACCACGCAAGCATTGCCACCGAAGTAAAAATTGTAGAAAGCCTTGCCAAAGAGGGGCTAAGTAAGCAGGAAATCGGACGCGAGGAGTTTTTGCGCCGCGCCTATTTATGGAAAGACAAATACGGCGGACGCATTGTTGAGCAAATTAAACAACTGGGATGCAGCTGCGATTGGGACAGACTTTCCTTTACAATGGACGAGCGCTGTTCAAAAGCCGTCAGGCATTATTTCGTAAAGCTATACAACAAAAAACTCATATACCGCGGAAACAGGATAACCAACTGGTGTCCTTGCTGCAAAACGGCTCTTTCCGACGCCGAAGTTATTTACCAAGAAGAAAGCGGCTCGCTGTGGTATTTTTTCTACAAAACGGAAGACGGAAAGGACAAAATAACCTTTGCCACCACACGCCCCGAAACAATGCTTGGCGATACCGCCGTGGCGGTAAATCCTTCAGACGCGCGTTACGCGCACCTGCTGGGCAAAAAAGTTTTGGTGCCATTTGTGAACAGGCTTATACCCGTTATAGCCGACGATTACGTTGAAAAAGATTTCGGTTCGGGCGTTGTAAAAATTACCCCCGCCCACGACCCCAACGACTTTGAAGTGGGGTTGCGGCATAACCTTCCCCAAATTAAAGTTATTGCCGAAAACGGAAAAATGAGCGAGGCGGCACAGCAGTTTGAAGGGCTTGACAGATACGACTGCCGCAAAAAGATAATCGCCGAAATGAAAAAATTAGGTCAATGGGAAAAAACCGAGGCATATAAACACAACGTGGGAAACTGCTACCGCTGCGACACGGTAATTGAGCCCATGCTTTCAAAGCAATGGTATATTGACATGAAGCCTTTGGCAAAACCCGCCCTAGAAGCCGTTAAAAAGGGCGATACGAAGTTCATCCCCAAGCGCTTTGAAAAAACCTATTTTTCTTGGCTTGACAATATACGCGACTGGTGCATTTCGCGTCAGCTTTGGTGGGGACACAGGATACCCGTTTGGTATTGCGGCTGCGGCGAAGAGATTTGTTCGGAAGATATTCCAAAAGCTTGCCCCAAATGCGGCGGCGCGCTGCGTCAGGACGAAGACGTTTTGGATACATGGTTTTCTTCCGCTTTGTGGCCCTTTTCCACTTTGGGCTATCCCGAAAGCAATGAGGATTTGAAATATTTCTATCCCACTAACGTGCTCGTTACAATGTATGACATCATTTTCTTTTGGGTGGCGCGTATGGTCTTTTCGGGCATTGAATGTATGGGCGAAACGCCTTTTCCGCAGGTATTGATACACGGCGCTGTGCGCGACGGCATAGGGCGAAAAATGAGCAAATCCTTAGGCAACGGTATCGACCCGGTGGAGTTTATTGAGCAATACGGCGCCGACACATTGCGCTTTTCGCTGCTTAACGGCGTTGCGAGCGGTAACGACATGCGCTTTAAAAGCGAAAAAGTGGGCAATACCCGCAACTTTATGAACAAGATTTGGAACGCAAGCCGTTTCGCGTTGCTTAACTGCGAGGGTAAAGAATTGCTTCCTTTGGAAAAATGTCAGCTTTCCCTTGCCGACAATTGGATTCTGACCCGCCTAAACGCCGTCATAAAAGATGTTACCAAAAATATGGAAAAATACGAGCTGGGCAGAGCATGCGCCCTGCTTTACGATTTTGTATGGAGCGAGTTTTGCGACTGGTATATTGAGCTGAGCAAGCCGCTTTTATACGGAAGCAACGAGGGCGCGCGGTTAAGCACCCTTTCCGTCCTTGTCCATGTGCTTGATAAAATCTTAAAGCTGCTTCACCCCATTATCCCCTTTATAACGGAAGAAATATATCAATATTTGCCAATGCACGGCGAAACAATTATGAAAGAAGCTTATCCCTTGCCTTCGCGCAAAAACTATAAAAAAGAAAGCGCCTTAATTGAGCTTGTAAAAGACGCCGTAAGCGCGGTGCGCAACGTGCGCGCCCAAAGAGGGGTTAAGCCCTCTAAGCGCATAAGGCTTTTTATAAGTCTTTCGCAAGGTATAGAAGAAAACGGCAACATTACAATGTATATTGAAAAGCTTGCCAACGCGCAGGTTTCCTACGCCGGAGAAGATATCGGCGAAAAAGCCGTTAAGCTTGTTTGCGCCTTAGGCGAAATTACTTTGCCCTTAGGCGACCTTGTTGACGCGGAAGAAGAATTAAAGCGCATTGACGCGCAGCTTGAAAAGATTCAAAAAGAAATTGAACTGGCTCAAAGCAAGCTAAGCAACGAGCGCTTTATGCAAAAAGCGCCCCCCGCCCTTGTAAAAAACGAAAAAGAAAAACTTGAAAGCTACCAAACCTTAAAAAGCAAACTGCTGTCAAGCAAAGAGGATTTTTTAAATTAAAGCTAAAAAATTATACAGCAATGAAAAATGCGGCGTAACGCCGCATTTTTTCTTTATGCCGACAAGCATATATTTTTATCCAACACTTTGCGGTTATTGAACCCATTCAGTCGCTACCATAAATACACTATTTTTACATTTGTAAGCAAGTATAAAACAATAAGGCAGTCTAAGGCAATTAGCAATTATTTACTACTAAAAAAGTGCTTTGTCAAGGGTTAACGAGACTTGAACTTGCGACCTCTTGAACCCATTCAAGCGCTCTTACATAATGCCGCATCTTTCATAAGACGAGCACATGCGCCTATTTGCGTAAAAGTTTAAACGGCGCAAATACTTAAAATTGAAACTATTTTTTAGACAGCGTGAAATTTTTGTGCGTTTTTCATTTATCTACATAATGCAACTTCTTTTCAAAAGAGCGTCTTTATGTTATAATGTGCAAAAATAAATTGGGAGAAAAAATAAAATGGCAAAAATGATTACCCAAAAAGTAAGCTGGGTAGGCAAAACCGACTGGGAACTGAGAAGGTTCCACGGCGACGAGTTTTCCACCCATCACGGTTCAAGCTATAACTCCTATCTGATAAGGGATAAAAAAACCGTCTTGATTGATACCGTTTGGCTTCCCTACGACGAAGAATTTGTTGAAAACTTAAAGCGAGAAATTGACCTTAATAAAATTGACTATATAGTGGCAAACCACGGCGAAGTTGACCATAGCGGCTCTTTGTGCCGCCTAATGGAAGAAATACCTAACACACCGATTTATTGCACGGCAAACGCCGTTAAATCGCTAAAAGGGCAGTATCACAAGGACTGGAACTTTGTCGTTGTAAAAACGGGCGACAAGCTTGACATAGGGGAAAGCGTCTTAACTTTTGTTGAAGCGCCCATGCTTCATTGGCCCGACAGCATGTTCACTTATATGAGCGGCGACAACATACTGTTTAGCAACGACGCTTTCGGTCAGCACTTCTGTTCGGAAACGCTGTTTAGCGACTCCGTTGACCAATGCGTTTTGTTTCAAGAAGCAATCAAATATTACGCCAACATTTTAACGCCTTTTAGCGTAATGGTTAAAAATAAAATCAAAGAGGTGCTGTCATTTAATCTGCCCCTTGATTATATTTGCACAAGCCACGGCGTATGCTGGAAAAAGCCCTTTGAAATTGTGGAAAAATATCTGGCATGGGCAAACGATTACAGAGAAAACCAAATTACAATTCTTTACGACACCATGTGGGACTCTACGCGCAAGATGGCGGAAGCGCTTGCCGAAGGCATTTTAAGCGCCGACGGTAATGTGCGCGTAAAACTGTTTAACACCGCTAAAACGGACAAAACGGACGTAATAACGGAAGTTTTCCGTTCCCGCGCAATCTTAGTGGGTTCGCCTACTGTAAATAACGGATATTTGTTTTCCGTTGCGGGTATTTTAGAGCTTATTAAGGGTATGCGCTTCAAGCGTAAGGGCGGGGCGGCTTTCGCCAGCTACGGTTGGAGCGGCGAATCGGTTAAGCTCATAAGCGAAGAGCTTAAAAAGAGCGGCTTAACCTTAATTAACGAGGGGATACGTTCCCTTTGGACGCCCGACGCGAAGAATATTGAAGAAATAGAGCAATACGGCAGAGATTTTTACAATTCTTTGGCGGCGCAAAACTTATAAAAAATAAACTAAACGGAGGAATCTACAATGAAAAAATACGTTTGCACCCTTTGCGGGTATGTTTACGACGAGGCGCTGGGCGACCCTGACAGCGGAATAGCGCCGGGAACAAAATGGAAAGACGTGCCCGCAGATTGGGTATGCCCCCTTTGCGGAGCGGACAAAGCTTCCTTTGAAGCTGAATAGCCAAAACTTACTTAGCCGCGCGGAAATAAAACTTCGCGCGGTTTTTCATTTTAAGTTACAAAATATATCCAAATTAAACAAGTAGGACAAGGAGTGTAGATTACAGTTTAATTAGCTTTTGATATATATTGTATTTTACAATGAAAACGTCCAGTTGATTAACCAACAGAACTGCGTTTGTCTTTCCGCAAACATAAAACCGCTTTTGCTTACTCATATTTTGTGTTATACTAATTTTATGGAAAAATGTTTTGACTCGATTATTGTGGGCGGAGGGGCGAGCGGACTTTTCGCCGCCTGTATACTTGGCGAAGCGGGGGTAAAAGTTGCTCTTATTGAAAAAAATTCCCGCGTGGGAAAAAAACTTTTAACTACGGGCAACGGCAGATGCAATTTAACCAATATTGAAAGCGCCGCCGACGTTGTCCGATACGCAAAAAACTATAACGCGCAGGATTTCGTTATTACTGCATTTAATTCTTTCGGCGTAAAAGATACTTTAAACTATTTTAATGGTTTAGGGCTTTTGACGGCGACGGAGGATTTTTGCGTTTATCCTGCCACCTTTTTTGCATCCACAGTTCTTGACGTGCTAAGACAAAAGCTTACAAAAGAAAACGTTGCTATTTTTTGCGATTGCGAGGTTAGAGAAGTTACTCACGGCGGCGGTATTTATACCTTAAATAAAAGCGGGGGCGGTTTTAAGTGCAAAAATCTAATTATGTGCGGCGGCGGACTTTCAAGGGTTGCGGAAAACAGCTGCTACGGCATTTTGCAAGGACTGGGCATAAAAATTAAGAAGTGCCGCCCCGCCCTGCTTCCCGTTAAGTGTTCCTCGCCCTTTTTAAAGGGGTTAAACGGCGTGCGTGCCCGCGTAAAAGCAACTCTATTAGAAAAGGGTAAAATTATTGATACTTCAATAGGCGAGGTGCTTTTTAAGGACTACGGGTTAAGCGGCATAGTCATTTTTCAGTTGACCGCAAGCGGCGTTGAGGGCAGGGAAATTAGTATAAATTTACTTCCAAACGTTGAAAACCCCTTTGAAATGTTTGCAAAAAGAGTTGAGCAAAACCCGCGTTATACCGCCGCGGAAATTATGACGGGAGTTCTATGCAGACAGTTAAGCGAAAATGTTTTGGCTGGCGCAAAAATTAAACCTGACGAAAGCGCAAAAAACATTGATACAGCACAGCTAACAAATGCCTGCACGAGTGTTGTTTTTACTGACCTTTCGCCCGCTTCTTACGAATTAAGCCAAGTTACTGCGGGCGGGGTTGAGTTAGACTTTATTGAGCCCGTTACGATGCGCTGCAAAAATAAAGAGGGGCTGTATATTTGCGGGGAGCTTTTGGACGTTCACGGCAAATGCGGCGGCTACAACTTACAGTTCGCTTGGACAAGCGGCGCTCTTGCCGCAAAAGATATAATCAAAAACTTAAAAAAATGACTAATTAACTTTGCGCATTCAAACGTTTGAAAACAGCAAACAAAACCTGATATTATGATAAGCAATCAATACCCAAAATGAAAGCTAATTTGAAATAATTATTTATCTTGCTTATTGTTGTGTCTAGCGATTTCCAAAAAGTGATTTGATAAATTGGTCTTTATAAACACTAAATCGGCGCGCGGCTAGCGTAAAATAAAGCTGTGCGATTGAATAATTTCTTAAAAGAGATTAAAAAAACTAATAAACGAAACGAAAATCTATACAAACTAACGTTTTTAAACAATACTTTTAGTTTTTTTCTTTTTTCAACTGCTCAACAATCGCCGTTATCGCCCTCGCACGGTGGCTGACGGTGTTTTTTAAAAGCATCTCCGCTTCGCCAAATGTCATATTGAGCTCGGGCGAATAAAAAATGCTGTCGTATCCGAAGTTTTTTTCGCCTCTTTCCTCCTGCGTAATAGTCCCTTCCGTGCGCCCTGTGGCAGTTAAATCTTTTTTATTTTGACGCAGCATATACAAGCAGCTTTCAAAATACGCCTTTCGGTTTTGCTCGCCTTCAAGCGCTTTTAGCAGCTTTTTTCTGTTGTCGGCGTCGGTGGCGCCTAGCCCCGCGTATCTTGCGGAAAACACTCCCGGTTCGCCTTTAAGCGCCTCAACGCATAACCCGCTGTCGTCGGAAATTATATCGCAATCCTGCGCGAACTCACTTGCAAAAACCGCTTTGATTTTAGCGTTTTCTGAAAAGGTGCTTCCTGTTTCGTCGGCTTCACCCCCAACGTTTAAATCGTTAAGGTCTGCGATTTCGTCATAAAACGGCGCAAAAAGCGCGCGGAATTCTTTTGTTTTACCTTTGTTATGGGTGGCTACGATAAGTTTCATATGTCTTTTATTATGCCTCAATTTATCATTATAAGTATTTCGGGAGAGTATCTTTGAACGCGCATTGTTCAACTTCAATGGATATTATTAAATTGCCTGTTGTTGCTGCTATGGCAGTTTACTTATCCTCTAACAGTTCAATTTTGGGGTTAATCCTGTAAAGGCAGTCATAAAAGGCGTGATACTGAGTTTTTTCAATGCGTATTTCAATTACCAAGGGTTTATCTTCACTTTCCATAATATTCATAAAAAGCTTGCCGTCGCTTTTTCTGTGGACAAGGCTGATAATTTTGTCAACGGTAAAACGCCCGCCCGCCATGTCAAAAAACCATATCATTACGCAGATTTTTCCCATCTCTACTTTATAACTCATATTTAGGAAAAATACCGAAAAGCAAATCAGCAGAAGAGACAGCAGGATTTCGGCAATTTCAAGCGGAAGATTTTCGCTTATAAGCCCCAACAGGTTTGCAAACTTTGCGACCGTAAGAAAAAGCACTACGCACTGCAAAAGAATTATGGCGATAAGCGCAATTTTAAGCGGCAGCGAATTTTTATATTTAAAATTCATAATTACCCCTTTTTGCAATATATTAGCATACTTTGCTCTCTTTTTCAATTGAATTTTTGAGCCGCGCCGTGTTATAATATTTTTATGCAAGAGATAAAAGAGCAGCTTAAAAGCCTATATATGGAGTCTTTTGAAGATGACGGCGAAAGCTACGCCGACTTTTTTTTGAGCAGTTATTATAACGGCGAAAATGCGCTGATAAAAAAAGAGGGGCAAGAGATTATCTCCGCCCTTTACATAATTGACAAAACGCTTTTTTTAAGTGGTAAAACTTATAGTTTTCCTTTTTTATCCGCCGTGGCTACGCGCGCCCGCCTAAGGGGCAAAAGGCTTATTGAAAACGTAATTTCAGACGCTTTTGCAAAGCTCTTGTTTGAAAAAACGCCTTATTGCGCGCTTTATCCCTTTTCTCACCGCTACTATGAAAAATACGGTTTTACCGTCATTAACGGCGTTGACACAAAAAAGGTGCAGGCGTTAAGCAAAGAGCAAGCCCTAAACTGCTACCTAAATAAAAACCCTTCGGCAAGCACCCTTTTAAAGGTTTACAACAATTATGCAAAAGATTTTGACGGCTTTTTGGTAAGAGACTTGCCGCGCTTTAAACAGCTGTTGCAGGATTGGGAAAAAAGCGGCAATACCGTAAGATTGATAACTTGCAACGAAAAAAATTGTTACGTTTCTTATGGCGGCGGCGAAATTGAGGAGTGCGTCGGCGATTTAAGCCTTTTGGGCGCCGTGGAAGACATTGTCGGTTTGGAATACGGCCGTCCTTTCGGGGTAGAGCCTTACAATATGGCGCGTGTAGTTGACGTTTGCGCCGCGCTAAGCCGTAAAGGTTATATCGAAGACGGCAAGTTTGCCTTTTACCTTAAAGACGGATTTTTCCCTCAAAATGAGGGTGTCTACATTTTAAAAGTTAATAAAGGCAAAGGCAGCGGCGAAAAGATTTCAAAGGACAATACCTTAGGCGCGCAAGAGGTTACGATAGAAGAGCTTACAAAGGTTTTGCTTTGCGGCGGCGCTTTGGGCGGTTTTGAGGTGGAAAACGTAGAATTTTTCTGCCTTGACAAATATTAAAGACTTTACTAAACAATTATTAATAAAGATAAAGGAACTTCTTATAAAATTATAAAATGTTTCTTTATTGTTGATACAAAATGCTTCGGGTGGTAAAATAAAAGTATGAGAATTATAGCGGGTAAAAACAAGGGAATGGTTTTAACGCTTCCCAAAAACGACTTCCGTCCGACATTAAGCAACAGGCGGGAAACGCTTTTTAATATGTTACAGTTTGATATTGAGGGCGCTCGCGTTTTAGACCTTTTTGCGGGTTGCGGCGCGCTGGGGTTAGAGGCTCACAGCCGCGGCGCAAAGCACGTTGTGTTTGTTGACGACGACACTTTAAGCATTGAAGCCGTAAAAATAAACTGCGCCAAAATGAAATGCGGCGGCGAAATTTATTTTTCGCATTACCGTCAGGCATTGGGCAGGTTAAAGGAAAAATACGACATTGTTTTTATTGACCCGCCTTATGAAAAGGATTGCTATTACGATTGCCTTAGCCTTTTAAGCGGCAACGAACTTTTAGCGGAAAATGCCACCGTTGTCTGCGAACATCCAAGCAATGCGGCGCTACCGCAAAAAGTTGAAAATCTAGAAAAATACAAAGTCAAAACTATGGGGAAAGTATCCTTTTCCTTTTACAGGAGGGTTTTGGAAGATTGAGGAGTTTTGATTTAAACTTAAAAGTTTCCGAAAAAATTGCGTCATTTTTCAATTTAAGTTGCGGCTGCGCAGAAATTTCAGATTTTAAGGGGCATTATATTCTGCGTTTCCTTAAAATTGAAAATATTGCGGTATAAAATTATGAAAGCTTTATTTTGCGGTTCATTTAACCCTGTTACAAAAGGACATGTCAGTATTATCAAAAGGGCGGCTAAGCTATGCGATACCCTAGTCGTTGCCGTAATGAACAACGGGGGCAAGACCTACGCGCTTTCCGTTGAGCAGAGGCTTGATTTGCTTAAACGTAGCGTAAAAGGAGTTAAAAATCTTCAAGTAATAGCCTACGGAAAAACCGTGGCAGATTTGTGTGCTGAGCATAATATTGACATAATTATTAAAGCGGCGCGAAACGCCCTTGACTTGCAATACGAAATGGATATGGCGGACATCAACGCGTCTTTATGCGGCATAGACACCGTTTACCTTGCCGCTGACAAGCAGTTTCAAAGCGTTTCAAGCAGTATAGTGCGCGACCTTGCCTTTTACGGAAAAGACCTTTCGGCTTTTGTTCCCGCCGAAATAGTAAAAGAGGTTTCGCGCCTGCTTAAAGGAAAATAACTTATATATGTTTGAGCTTCAAAAAAAAATACCTACGCCGCAAAAGCTGCGCAAAATGCTTCCTCTGGACGAGGAAACAAAAAAAATAAAACAAAACTGCGACATAGAGTTGGCGCAGGTAATAGCTACTAAAAGCCGTCTTTTGGTTGTAACGGGCCCCTGCGCCGCCGACGACTACAAAGCCGTTTGCGAATACTGCGCTAATTTAAAGGCGCTTTACGACGTCGTAAAAGACAATATTTTGCTTGTCCCCCGCGTTTTTACCGCAAAGCCGCGTTCATTGGGCGAGGGGTATTTGGGTATGCTTTTTTGCGAGAAATCAGAGGGGGATATCAACATTGAAAGGGGACTTGAAGACTGCCGCAGCCTATTTTTAAATTGCCTCATGCAGACGGGTCTTCCCTTAGCCGACGAACTGCTCTACCCCGAGCAATATGATTATTTTTCTGATTTGGTATCCTATTATTTTTTGGGCGCGCGCACAAGCGAATCGGCAGTTCACAGAAACTTTGCAAGCGGTATGGACTGCGCAGTGGGCATAAAAAACAACACCGGCGGAAACTTACAGGCGCTAAGCCAATCGCTGCACTGCGTTGAAACAAGCAAGACGATTTTTAAAGGCGACAGTCAGTTGGTCACAAGCGGAAACGCCTTAGCGCACGCCGTTTTAAGGGGCTATACCTTAAACGGAAAACACTATAACAACTGCAACGCGCAGACTTTTGAAGCGTTGGAAAAGCTGCGCGCTCTTTACGAAGTAAAAAACGGCTTTGTGCTTGTGGACTGTTCGCACAGCAACAGCGGGAAAAACCACCAAAGGCAAATTCAAAACGCCGTTAGCGCCGTAGAGAATTTTTTCCCTTCAAAAATAGGGGGCATAATGCTTGAAAGCTATTTGCAGGAGGGGAGTTCGCAAGATATTTACGGCTGTTCAAAAACCGACGCTTGCCTTTCTTTTGAAGACACAAAACAATTGATTTTGCGCCTTAACGAGATTGTAAAGGAAAAGTTTAAAGATTAGAAAGTATATTAATCAGCGGTTGATTTATCTATATTTTAAGTTTTACATAGAAAAATAAAAAGGTTTTTGCTTAAAGGCAACCCTTTTATTCTTTTTTGGCATAAAGCAGTGTTTTTGGCAAGTTTATTTTTTTGTATATTATAATAAAAGCGTAATTACAAAGCATATAAGGGCGCAGACAGCCCCTTGCAAAACTCTTGCAATAATGTGTATCCCGACCTTTAAGCCGCACTTTGAATAATAAGCGGAAAGTTGGGCGTTAACGCAAAATCCGCCGAATTGAATGTAAAAGGCGCACAGCGGCAAAGCGTAGCTGACGGACAATAATGACGCGCTTTTGCAGCCCTGCGTCATTTCCAAAAAACCTAAGCAAACATTTAGCGCGGTTTGGTTTAAAAAGGGGAATATGCTTGCGGCAACGCTTTGAGCCATTGCCGATATTACTCCGAAAAGGCAAATAAAACCTCCCACCGTAAGGCAGGAAGAAATGGCAGGATACATTGCGTCAAATAGAGAAGAACCTTCATTAATTTTGGCGGTATTCTCAAAATAAGGTACCTTTTTAACTATTATGCCTGTAATAATATTACAAAATAAGCTTACTACATATATTATCAGCCCGTAAAGGGCATTTTTTAAAAAAAGCGCGCCCACAACCCCTATGCAAAATACGGGGCTTGCGCCGCCTGTTACAAAGGCGAGTTTTTTGGCGGAAGTTTTGTCAATGCGCCCCGACGTATAATAGTCGGAAAGTATTTTAGCTCCCACGGGGTAGCCGCACAGCAGCCCCAAAAGCAGGGCGCTTATACCCTTGCCGCCTATGTTCAAAAGTTTTTTTGTAAGCCTTAAATTATCTGCCAAGGGGCTTAAAAGGTCGTTGTCGGCGGTAAACTTTGAAAGCAGCATAAATGGAAAGAGCAGCGGCAGCACGCTTACGCACCAAAGCGTTACCGAACTTAAAAAAGTCTGCGAATACAACATAGGCTCCGTCAAAAACAGAGCCGTAATTAAAATTATCAAAGCGGCATAAAGATACTTCTTCACCAGATAACTTATGAAAAATCAAAAACCGCTATGACACGGTAAAATCTTATGTCTTATCTATGCTTGCCCTAAGCATCATAATTGTCAAGCAGATATTTTAAAACAAACGCCTCGCGTGCAAGAAAACCCATTTCTGAGTTTCTTTGCAACCCGATGTTTGTATTATAAGCAGTGTTTAAATCCACCCACGCCAACTCAAAACCGTATTCGCTTTCATAACCGTCAAGTTCCTGATTGGCAATGCCGCCCTCAACGCTTGCAAGATAATAATAAGAGGTTTGAATAAATATTCCGTTATCATATATATCCTTCCGCTTTTCTTTTACAATGCCAAGCGGAGCAACCGACTGCGTAATTATTTTAAGACCCGTTTCTTCTCTCGTTTCACGCAAAAGCGCGTCAAAGCGTTTTTCTCCTTGTTCAATTCCGCCGCCGGGAAACTTAAAAAAGCCGAAGTTTTTACTTTTAACTAAGGCTATTTTCCCCTTTTCAATTATCACAGCCCGCGCCGCTTTGCGCAGGGTTTTTTGCCACTTTGGGCTATAATCTTTTGCGTCAAAAATATGTAAGGTTTTCATTGTTCAAATCTTTTGCAGCGCTTGTGTCAAGTCTTTGTTGCCGCTTGCGCCGTTTAAGGAATAGTATAAATTGCTTGCTTTTAAATCAAGTTCCTGTAAAAACTCCTGTTGTTTCAGCACATTGGGCGCCAAATTAATTTTGCATTGAGAAAGGTGCGTCAATAAATCAAGCCTGTCTTTTGAAACTGCAAGGACCCGTGTATAGGGTTTAGTTTCCTTGGCTTCTTTTGCGGTTGCTTTTGTAATGCTTAAAAGTGCGTTGAGCAGCACCCTTTGCAGCTTTGTCAAGGTATAACGCTTTGTTTTTAGCTTTTCCATCATTAAATCGTAGTTGCCCGCGTGGCGGCAAAGAGCTATGCGCGAATGCAATCCCTCCGTTACCCCTTCAATTTCGCTTAAATATTCCTTGGAAAGCGTCCCCAAAAAGGTATAAAGGAATTTTTTAAACTTATCAGCTATCGGCTTTTGTAAATCATTATAAACATAAGGCGGAACGAAGTTTTTAACGGCGTCTTTTTCGCCCTTTTCAAGCGCCTTTCTTATGGCAGCCGCCGACGGGCAGCCCATTGCGGTAATATCTACGCTGTTGTAATTGTCCTCCCTCAAAACCGTTTGCGGGGTCATGGCGCTGTTGCTTAAAATTATTTGCTTGACGTATTCAATGCCCAAAATATTGTTGGGCTTATTTAACACAAAAGCGTTTTCGGCGTCGCTTTGCGATAGGGCGTTTGCCAAAGCCGCGGGGTAGGAGCAGCCTTCGTCAAGCCATTTTCTTATGGAAACTTTCATTTCCTGCGGAGGGTCAAGCAGTTTTTGGGCGCAGGATACTATCCTTGAAAGGTCGCCGCACTCGCTTCCGAAGTTAAGCGAGTCGCACCCCGCCGCGTCCAAAATTCTTACGGCGCCGTATGCAAAGTTTTCCGCAGACGCCGTTGCAAATATTACGGGCAGTTCCAGCACGATATCTGCGCCCGCTAAAACCGCGTGCCTTGCCCTTATATATTTGTCAAGACAGACGATTTCGCCCCTTTGCGTGAAATTTCCGCTCATAACGCACATTACCGTGCCGCCCTCTTTTTTGACTTGCGACAGGTGATAAAGGTGCCCCGCGTGGAAGGGATTGTATTCGCAGATGATGCCTGTAATTTTCACAAAAATATCCTTAATTTGTCCTATGTCTTTTGACTTTTGACTTTGTATGCTGTATAGTTGTTATTATACAATATTTAATAAAGTTTTGCAAATAAAAGCAAACTCAGGAGGAAACCCGTGTCAAAGTTAATTGAAACCTACAAAGACAAGGTGCGCGGTCTTAACAAAACCATTGTCCTTCCCGAAGGGCACGACCAAAGAATTATTGACGCCGCCGAAACCATTGAAAAAGACGGATTTGTCCAAATCGTGCTTTTAGGCGACGAAAAGGTTATCCGTCAAAAGAGTAAGGGCGGATTGAAAAAGGTAACAATAATCAACCCGAAAACTAGTCCAAAAATTGAAGCTTACGCCAAATATCTTTACGAACTGCGTAAAGAAAAAGGTCTGACTTATGAGCAGGCGGTAGCCCTTGTTCAAGACGAAATGTATTACGGCGTTTTGATGGTAAAGCTTGGCGAAGCCGACGGTATGGTGGGGGGTGCCTGCCACGCTACAAGCGACTTACTCCGCCCCGCTCTACAAATTATTAAGACAATGCCGGGAATTAAGGCTGTTTCGGGATTTTTTATTATGTATAAGCCCGACGCGCCCAAGTTTTCCGAAGTTATATTTGCCGACTGCGCGGTTACTCCTCAACCCACGAAAGAGGAATTAGCCGATTTTGCGGTTTCGTCTTACCATTCAGCAAAGACTTTTATGAAAGAAGAGCCGAAAATCGCAATGCTGTCTTTTTCCACAAAAGGAAGCGCCAAGCACGACGACGTTACAAAAGTAGCCGAAGCGACAAAACTTGTAAGGGAACGCGCGCCCTATATTGAAATAGAGGGCGAAATACAGTTTGACGCCGCCGTAGCCCCCGAAGTAGGTCAAATGAAATGTCCCGGCAGCAAAGTCGCGGGGAACGCCAACGTATTTGTTTTCCCCTGCCTTAACGCCGGCAACATAGGGTATAAGATTTTACAGCGTTTAGGCGGTTACGAGGCATACGGACCCATTTGCCAAGGACTTGCCAAACCCGTAAACGATTTATCGCGCGGCTGCGTTGCCGCAGACATAGTAGGGGTAGTCGCTATGACCGCCTGCCAATGCCAAGGAGATTGCAAATTATGAAAATACTGGTTATCAACGCGGGAAGCAGTTCCCTTAAATATCAGCTTATCAACATGCAAGACAACAAAATCTTGGCAAAGGGCATTTGCGACAGGATTGCGTTAAAAGATTCCGCTTTAATCCACAAGGCGAACGGAAAGGAATACATTTTTAAACAAGATATGCCTAACCATACCGTAGCGGTTAAAATGGTTTTGGACAGCTTAGTAAGCAAAGAATGCGGCGTTATAGACTCCATGGATGAAGTTTCCGCCGTAGGGCACAGAGTAGTCCACGGCGCCGAGGACTATTCCTCTTCTGTTTTAATTGACGGCGACGTTTTGGCGTGCTGTCAAGCCAACAACGAGCTTGCGCCTTTGCACAACCCCGCAAATATTTCGGGTATAAAAGCTTGTCAGGCGGTAATGCCTAATACTCCTATGGTGGCGGTGTTTGATACCGCTTTTCACTCCACAATGCCGCAGGAAGCTTACTTATACGGAATCAGCTACGAGGATTACAAAAAATACCGCATCAGGAAATATGGGTTCCACGGCACAAGCCATATGTTCGTTTCAAAAGAAGCGGCAAAGTATGTCGGCAAGGATTCCAAAGACCTTAAAATTGTAACCTGCCACCTTGGAAACGGTTCTTCAATCGCCGCCGTAAAGGGCGGAAGAAGCGTTGAAACTTCCATGGGCTTTACGCCCTTAGACGGACTTCCCATGGGCACCCGCTCGGGCAGCTTAGACCCCGCCATTGTGGAGTTTTTAATGTCAAAAACGGGCAAGACAATAAAGGAAGTGCTAAACCACCTTAACAAGGAATGCGGCGTTTTAGGGCTTTCGGGCAACAGCAGCGATTTTAGAGATTTAACGGAAGGCGGGGCGTTAGAACACGAAAACAACAAGCGCGCCGTTGACGTGTTCAGCTACCGCGTCAAAAAATACATAGGGGAATACAGTGCGGTAATGAACGGGCTTGACATAATTGTCTTTACCGCGGGCATAGGCGAAAACACGCCTTATGTGCGCGAAAAAGCTTGCGAAGAGCTTGACTATTTGGGCGTAAAGATTGAGAAAGAGAAAAATGAAAACTGCAAACGCGGCGTAATTACCGACATTTCTACTCCCTCTTCAAAGGTTAGGGTTTTGGTAATACCCACCAACGAAGAATTAGTCATAGCTACCGAAACTCAAAGAGTTGTTTCAGGCGCAAAATAACAAAACCAACGTATAATCAGCTTGACGCTAATGCAAACGGAACGTAAATTGCATTACAAAGTAATGCTATTCGTTTGACAAAGCGGCGCGCCGTGATTATAATGTGTAAGTTAGAATACGAGAGAAAGAGGTAACTATATTATGGGTGCAGAACCAAAAAGAAAGGTTAGTAAACAGAGAAAACATAAAAGAGCGGCAAACTGGAAAGCCGCTACGCCCGGTCTTGCTCAATGCCCTCAGTGCCACGAGTTGAAACTTTCGCACAGGATTTGCGACAACTGCGGCTATTACGGCGGGAAAGAAGTAGTTCAGGAAAAAGAAAAGAAAGACAAATAGAACTAATCCGTTAAGGTTTTTAATGGGTATTGGCGCATTTTGTTAAGTTATAACGAAACCGCCCAAAAAAAATAGGGCAAATTTATTTTCAAATACCTTTAAAAAATCGGAAAGAGAAAAGCGTTTGTTTATTTGTGAAAAATTAATTTATAACTGAAAGCAGGTTTGATAAACCTGCTTTTTTAATGCGTGAAACAATTTGACGATTTGTGAAACAAATTTTCTTTTTTTATAAAAAACCTTGCATACCCTCACGATATGCTTTATAATAAGCCTAAAATAAATTCAAAACAAGCGCCGCAAATTGCTCGCAGTATTTTGTAATTGAGCAAGTATGTTAAGAATTATTAAGCAAACCTTTTAGGCTGCGGGGCATATTTCAAGTTATATTTTATAAGGAGTGTTTATGAAAGTTGTCGTTGACTGTTACGGGGGAGATTACGCCCCGCAAGAAACGGTTTCGGGCTGCCTTTTAGCCCTTGAAAACGACCGCGAGCTTACCCTTGTGCTGTCGGGCGACGGACAAGAGATAAAAAAGCTTATATCGGGTTGTAAATATACAGACAGGATAGAAATCTTAGACGCTAAGGAAGTCATCACCAACCTTGACGTTCCCACTTCCGCTATAAGGGTAAAAAAAGATTCTTCGCTTGTAAAGGCTTTGGAGTATACAAAAAATAACGAAGTCGCGGGTATGGTATCTTCGGGCAGCACCGGCGCAGTATTAACGGGCGCGGCGCTAATATTGGGGCGCATAAAGGGCGTTAGCCGTCCCGCGCTTCTTCCTTTGCTTCCAACTATTGACGGGGGGCAGACGCTGCTTATTGACTGCGGCGCAAACGTTGACAGCAAACCCCAAATGCTTGTGCAGTTTGCCTACTTAGGCAACGCTTACGCGCAGGCGGCTATGGGAAAAACAAGCCCCAAAATAGCTTTACTTTCCAACGGAACGGAAGACAAAAAAGGCAACGAATTTACCCGTGAAGTATTTAGTCTGCTAAAAGAAGAAAAAGAACTTAACTTTGTGGGCAATATGGAAGCGCGCGACATACTTTCGGGCGAATACGACGTTATAGTAGCCGACGGAATGTATGGCAATATAGCGCTTAAATCGCTTGAAGGAACGGCAAGCACAATACTAAAAATGATTAAGCAGGAAGTTACAAAAAACTTCTTTTCAAAACTGGGGGCGCTTATGCTTAAACCCGCTTTCAAAAGAATTAGAAACAAGGTTGACTTTAACCAAAACGGCGGCGCGCCTTTTATAGGTATAAATAAAGTTTTAATCAAAACGCACGGCGCGGCAAAAGCGCAGTCGGTTTTTTGCGCAATAAATCAAGCCGTTGACCTTTACAATAAAGGCTTAATTGAAAAAATCAAGCAGACGCTTCCCCAAAAGGTGGCAAATGCCGATTAACATTAAAAAAATAGAAAAAATTATCAACTATCATTTTACCGACTCTTCGCTTTTGCAAAGAGCCTTTACCCATTCTTCATACGCTAACGAGCAAAACTGCGTAAGCAACGAACGCATGGAGTTTTTAGGGGACGCCGTGCTTCAAATAATCGTGTCCGATTATATTTTTTCTAAGTCGGACAAAGACGAAGGCGTGCTGTCAAAGATACGCTCCAACGCCGTTTCAAGCGATTCTTTGTCAAAAATCACCCTTTCTTTGGGGCTTGAAAAATATTTGCTTTTAGGCGAAAGCCAAAAGCGCAATATGAATAATCTGCATTTTAAAACTTACGCCAACCTTTACGAGGCGGTTTTATGCGCTATTTACATTGACGGCGGGCTTGATAAGGCGAAAGATTTCGTGCTTTCCACTTTAAAGGAAGTTTTGAAAGAGGGGCTTAACGGCAACTTTTACGACAGCCCTAAAACAGAACTGCAAGAATACTGCCAAAAATATAAAATAATTTTGAGATATAAATTGGTTGGCAAAAGCGGTCCCGACCATAACCCGCAGTTTATTTATGCCGTATTGCTTGACGACAAGGTTTACGGCGAGGGTATGGGACAAAGCAAACTTACGGCACAAACGGAAGCCGCCGTAAAAGCGCTTGAAGTTATTTATAAAAGGAGCTAGCCTAAGTGAACTTAAAAGAACTGCAAGTATACGGATTTAAATCCTTTTCAGATAAGATTTCTCTCAAATTTGAGAATAATATTACAGGCATAGTAGGTCCTAACGGTTGCGGAAAGAGCAACGTCGTAGACGCGGTGCGCTGGGTTTTGGGAGAGCAGTCGGCAAAAGGGCTTCGCGGCAAGAGCATGCACGACCTCATTTTTTCGGGGACGGAGCAAAGAAAATCTATGAGCTATTGCGAAGTTACTATGACGCTTGACAACAGCCAAAGGTTTTTCTCCCTTGATATGGACGAGGTTACCATTTCCCGCAAGCTTTACAGAAGCAACGAAAGCGAGTATCTGCTTAACAAACAGCCCGCCCGCCTAAAAGACATTACCGACCTTTTAAGGGAAGCGGGGCTTGGCAAAGAAGGTTATTCCATTGTGGGGCAGGGCAGGATGGACGCCATACTTAACGTCCGCCCCGAAGACAGGCGCGCCATCTTTGAGGAAGCTTTGGGCATTTCAAAGTTCCGATATAAAAAAATTGAAACTGAGCGTAAGTTGGAAAAAACGCGCGAAAACGTTTTACGCCTTTACGATATTTTGTCGGAACTTGAACGCCGTTTGCTTCCTTTGGAAAAGCAGGCGGAGGCTGCGCGCAAACATATCGCCTTGCAGGAAGAACTAAAATATCACGAAATCAACTCATACATATATTCCTACGATAACGCCAGCGAAAACAAACAAAAAGTAAAAGAAGCCATTAAGGAAATTGATAAACTTTTTGCCGAAGCTAAGGAGCGTTACGACGAGGCTGCAAAAGTTTATAACAAACTTTTTGCCGAAATGTCCGATACCGACTCAATTTCTTCTTCGTTAGTAAATCAGCAGCTCACCCTGTCGGTGCAGATTGAGCGCTATTCGGGGGAGATTAAGCTGCTTAATGAAAGGGTGAAAAATACTCTTTATGCAAGCAAAAGCTTAAACAAAGAAATTGAAGAGTTAGGCATAATTATAGGCAACGCCGACAAAAATATTAAAAGCGCCGTGGAACTTATTGTTAAACTTAAAGATGAAGAAAAGCAACAGCAAAATTGTTTAAGCGAGTTAAACTCCCGCCACTTTGACTTTTTGGACGGTTTAACGCTGTTACAGGAAAAGCTTGACGTAAAGCAAAAAGAGGTTTACGCGGCATCCGACAGGCTTTCGGCGCAAAAGAACAAAGGCGCGCTTGCCGAAGGGGAGCAGCGCGGGCTTATCAACAGGCAAAATAACATTAAACGCGAACTGGAAGAACAAAATGCTAAATTAAGCGCCTTAGTGGGCAGCCAAAGCCAGGAGTTGGAAAAACTTTTGGACAGCAACTTTGAGCAGACGACGACGCAGGAAATGGCAAACCAGATTGACGGCTATTTGTCGGGCGTAGATAAGGCGCTAAGCATTATGAGTTTAGAGGGCGCGTTAAAGTCGCGGCTTAACGAAATGCTTAAAAACATAAGCGTTAAATGTAAAAGCGAGCTAAGACAAAAGAGCGCTGCCGCTGAAAACTGGCAGCAAAACATTATTCTAATGTCCCTTTTAAACGAAAGAATGGGCAAATTCGCCGCTTTGCAGGAAAGCAGACAAGAGCAGATAATCAAGCTGGAAAAAGATATTTCACAGCTTGACGGGCGCGTTAAAGCGCTTGAACAGACGGTTTTGCTCAATAAACAAGAAGAGCAGAAACTTGAAAAGGAAAAACTTACCGCCCAAAACAGCGCCAACGAAGTGCAGCGCGAATATGCCGCCGCAAAAGCCAAAAAGGACAAGATTCAAGAGGAAATCAACGCTTGCAGAATAAAGTCCATGGGTTTAATGTCAAATATCCAAAGCGGAGAGGCAAGGCTTTCATCTTTAAAGCAGACGGTTTCGCGCTCAAATATGGAAATATCCCAAAAGACGCGGCAAATAGAAACCAACGAACTGCACCTAAAAGACTTATATCAGCAAATTGAGCAGACGGGCGGAAACGCTGAGGAAGCGGCTTTGCTTAACGAAGTAAGCGAAAAACTTAAAGACATTCAAAAGCTTAGGAAGGATATTCAGACGCGCCTTACCGAAGCCGACCACAACAGGCAGTTTTACAACGCCGAAGTGCAGCAATGTTCCGACAAAAAGGTCAAAGAAGAGTTTAATTTAGAGCGTATTGACGACGATATAGCCGCTATGCAGCAGCGTATTGAGGAACAATACGGACTTACTTATTCTTCCGCAATACGGTTTAAAGACGAAAAATATGACATAATTTCTTCAAAGGAGATTGCCAACAAGCTGCGCAGCCAAATAGCGCGGCTGGGGTTTATCAACGAAAACGCCATTGAGGACTATACAAATACGCGCGCGCGTTACGACGAAATTAAGACGCAGATAGATGATTTAAAAAAAGCCGAAGCCGACTTAAATAAGTTTTTGAAAAACATTACGCGGGAAATTACCGTGCGCTTTAACGACGGCTTTGAAATAATTAACTTAAACTTCGGTTCGGTGTTTAAGGAGCTTTTCGCGGGCGGATACGCAAGGCTCAGCATTGAGAGGGAAGAGGGCAAGGATGAACTTGATTTCGGAGTAGAAATTGAAGCGCAGCCCCCGGGAAAAAGGCTGCAAAACATTTCATTGCTTTCGGGGGGAGAGCGCTCTTTAACTTCCGTAGCGATACTTTTTGCTATATTAAAGCTTCGTCCCATGCCCTTTTGCGTGCTTGACGAAATTGAGGCGGCACTTGACGACGCCAACGCCCAGCGCATTGCAAACTATATCAAAAAGTTTTCAAATGAAACGCAGTTTATTGTGGCAACGCACAAAAAACCCACTATGGAAGTGTGCGACGTGCTTTACGGCGTAACTATGGAAGAAAAGGGCGTGAGCAAAGTGGTATCCGTCCAGCTTACGGATATAGGCGAGGAGGCGCAGGTGGGCTGACATGAATTTTTTCCAAAAAATTGCCGAGGGCTTGAAAAAAACAAAGCAATCCATAGGGTTTGCCCTTCAACAGCTTTTTAAAAAAGGCATATTTAACGACAATTTTTACGAGGAATTGGAATATCTTTTGCTTTCGGCAGACGTGGGGGCGGCTGCAACCCAAAACGTAATTGACGAACTCAAAAAAAGAATGACAAAAGATAAGGTAGCCGACGTAAAAAGCGCTGAGGAGTACTTAAAACAAACGCTGTTAGACCTTTTATACGACGTTCCTTTTGAGATACAAACGCCTTGCGTTATTTTGATTGCCGGCGTAAACGGCGTGGGTAAAACCACTACGGTAGGCAAGCTTGCCCATAACTTCATTAAACAGGGCAAATCGGTAGTAGTCGCGGGCGCCGATACTTTTAGGGCGGCGGCGGGCGACCAGCTTGAAATATGGTGCAAAAGGGCAAATGTAAGGCTTATTAAGCACGAAGAGGGCAGCGACCCCGCGGCGGTTGTGTTTGACGCTTTGTCAAGCGCGAAAAGCAAAAATATTGAAATAGTTATCATAGACACGGCGGGCAGGCTTCACAATAAGAAAAACTTAATGGAAGAGCTTAAAAAAATTAACCGCGTAATTGACAGGGAATACCCCGGCATTAACAGAAAAAACCTTTTGGTGCTTGACGCCACTACGGGGCAAAACGCCCTTTCACAGGCTGAAATCTTTGACGAAGCGCTTGAACTTGACGGAATTATTTTGACTAAGCTTGACGGCACGGCAAAGGGTGGTGTGGTATTTGCAATTGCCGAAGAAATGAAGCTCCCCGTTTATTTTGTGGGCGTAGGCGAGGGTCTAGACGATTTATTGTCCTTTGACGCCAAAACTTTTGTGGAAAGTATATTGTAACGCTTGACAGCCTTTCAATTTCAATTATAATTATGGGTGTAAAGTAATTTGCTTTACACCTTTATTTATGGAGAAGCAGAGGGTAAAAATATCGTTGCTTTGCGACGTATACGGCGAGTTATTGACAAAAAGACAGCGAGACATGCTGCGCCTTTTTTACGACTACGACAATTCCCTCTCGGAAATCGCCGAGCAGTATTCAATTACGCGCCAAGGGGTGTTTGACTGCATAAATAAGGGGGAGGAGGCGTTGCTCCGTTTTGAGAGCGCGCTTAAACTGCTTGAAAAAAAGGAAAAAATTACCGACCGCCTTAACAGCATAAAGGCAAGCGTCAAGGGCAACAATGAGGATGTAGACAAAGATATTGAAGCTATATCCAGACTTTTGGGAGAATAAAATATGGCTCTTTTTTCAAACCTTACTGAAAAAATCAACCACGTTTTTTCAAAGCTTAGGAATAAAGGCGCTTTGACGGAGATGGAGATAAGACAGGCTATGCGCGAAATACGTATAGCTTTGCTTGAAGCCGACGTAAACGTGGGCGTAGCCAAAGATTTCATCGCTTCCGTTACCCAAAAAGCGGTGGGCGAAGAAATTTTAAAGTCTCTTACTTCCGCGCAGCAGGTGGTAAAAATTGTCAACGACGAGCTGATTTCGCTTTTAGGCAAAGAGCACAGCAAAATAGCCGTTTCAAGCACGCCGCCCACAGTCATTTTAATGTGCGGACTTCAAGGCGCGGGCAAGACGACAATGTGCGGCAAAATTGGCTTGTATTTAAAAAAGCAAGGTAAAAAACCTTTGCTGGCAGCCTGCGATATTCACCGTCCCGCCGCAATAAACCAGCTTGAAATAGTCGCAAACAAAGCCGGCGCGGGATTTTTTCAAAAAGGGCAAATCAAGCCGGTTAAAATTGCCAGAGAAAGCATAGATTTTGCTGTAAAAAACGGTTACGACACAGTAATTCTTGACACGGCGGGCAGGTTGCATATCAACGATGAGTTGATGACGGAGCTTAAAGATATTAAAAAAGCGGTAAACGTTACAGAAACGCTTTTAGTGGTGGACGCCATGACGGGGCAAGACGCTTTAACGGTTGCAAAAGCCTTTGACGAACAGGTTGACATAAGCGGCGTAATTGTTACAAAACTTGACGGCGACACAAGGGGCGGAGCAACGCTTTCAATAAGGGCGGTAACGGGCAAACCCGTTAAGCTATGCGGCGTGGGCGAAAAAATGGAGGACTTAGAGCCTTTTTACCCCGAAAGAATGGCAAGCCGCATTTTGGGTATGGGTGACGTTTTGACGCTCATTGAAAGGGCGGAACAAAGCATATCAAAAGAAAAAGCCGCCGAAATGGCAAAAAAATTCAAAGAAGCCTCTTTTGACTTAAATGATTTTTTGTCGCAAATGGAAAGCGTAGGCAAAATGGGCAACATTAACGATTTAATGGGAATGATTCCCGGCGCCGGCAAAATGGGACTTTCAAACACGCAGGTTGACGAAAAAGCAATGGCACGCAACAAAGCTATTATCCAGTCAATGACGCGCGCTGAAAGGGAAAACCCTAAGCTGTTAAATTACTCGCGCAGAAAGCGGATAGCGGCGGGCAGCGGCACTTTGGTGCAAGACGTCAATAAACTGGTTAAGCAATTTGAGCAGACTAAGGAAATGATGAAGCGTTTCGGCAAAAAAGGCGCAAGAATGCCCTTTTAGATAACCGTCTCACAGTTTTTGGCACATATGAATGCGCAAACTGGCTATATAGATAATAAAAAAATAAAACATAAATACAATCGGAGGAAAACAATCAAATGGCAGTTAAAATGAGAATGACGCGAATAGGCGGGAAGAAAAGTCCTTTTTACCGTATCGTAGTAATTGAAGGACGCAAGGCGCGCGACGGCGCTTATGTTGACCTTATAGGCACTTACGACCCCCTGACAAATCCCCCAACGGTAAAACTTGACGCCGGAAAAGCAAAGCACTGGATTTCTTGCGGCGTTACGCCCTCAGACACGGTAAGGGACATTTTGGTAAAGGAAGGCGTTATCGTATCCAAGACCAGAAAGGCATAACGACAATGGTTGACGTAGTAGAGTTTATCGTTAAACAGTTGGTTGAAGATAAAGACAGCGTCAGTATAACTAGCGAGCTTAAAGACGCAATGGAAGTAATTACCGTTAAAGTAGCTTCAAGCGAAACGGGAAAAATCATTGGCAAAAAGGGAAAAATCGTTTCGGCGATTAGAACTATCGCCAAAGCGGTGGGCGCAAAGCGCAATACCCGCTATACCGTAGAAATAGTTGACTGACGTGTCGGTAAATATTGGTAAAATCGTCAAGGCGCAGGGCATTAAGGGAGAAATTAAGGTGTCTTGCTTTTTGGACGCGCCTAGCGACATACTTAAAATTGGGGAAATCATCTGCCGCGAAAAGACTTATAAGGTTTTAACCGCGCGCGCAGTTTTGCCAAGCTTTGCCGTTTTATCCCTTGATGGGATAAATGACCGCAACGCCGCAGAAACGCTTATCGGGCTTGATATTTTTGCAAAAAAAGAAGAGCTTAAACTTCCCGCCGACAGGTTTTTAATCGACGACCTGTTAGGCTGCGAAATTTATCTTGAAAATGGCGGTTATATCGGCGTTGTTAAGGGTGTTTCCCCCTGCGCTTCCGCAGATATAATTCACTGTGAGGGGCAAAAAAAGGTAACTTTTCCCTTTTTGAAAGATTTGACTGAAAATGTTGACATAGAAAACAAAAAGCTTTTACTTAATTCCAAAAGGTTTTACGAGGTGTGCGTTTATGAGGATTGATATTTTAACATTATTCCCCCAAATGTTTACCCCTTTGAGTCAATCGCTTTTAGGTAAGGCGCAAGAAAAAGGTTTGTTGACAATCGCCGTCCACAATATACGCGATTATTCCGCCGACAAACACGCTAAATGCGACGACTATATTTTCGGCGGGGGCGCGGGTATGCTGCTTACGCCCCAGCCTATTCACGACGCCATTACGGCAATTGACGAAAATCACGAGGCGCTGCGCATTTATCTTTCGCCTAAGGGGTGGAGGCTTTGCCAGCCTTTGGCGCAAAAACTGTCTACACAAAAGCGGCTGCTGCTTTTATGCGGGCATTATGAGGGCATTGACCAGCGTGTGCTTGACCTTGATATAGATATGGAACTATCAATAGGCGACTATGTTTTGACGGGGGGCGAAATCCCCGCGATGGCGGTAGTAGACGCTTTGTCGCGCTACGTTGAGGGGGTTTTGGGCGAATGCGCTTCAACGGAGGAAGAATCTTTTTCCGCCGATATGCTTGAATATCCCCAATACACCCGCCCTCAAAACTTTTTGGGCATGGAAGTGCCTCAGGTGCTGCTTGGCGGCGACCATGAAAAAATAGCGGCGTGGCGCAGGGAACAAGCGTTAAAAATTACCAAAGAAAACCGCCCCGATTTATTAAAATGAACATACAATGGTTTCCCGGTCATATGACCAAAGCTTTAAGAATGATGAGCGAAAATTTGGCTCTGTGCGACTGCGCCGGCTATGTTTTAGACGCGCGCGCGCCTTTTTCTTGCCTTAATCCTCAATTTGAAAAGCTTTTGGGAAGCAAGCCCTGCGTTTTAATACTTAACAAATGCGACTTGGCGGAAAAAAAAGCGACGGAGGAGTGGCTAAAATATTTTACCGATTTAGGACAAAAAACAGTCGCCCTTTCTTCTATTGACGGCACACAAAAGAAAATTGTCGTTGACGCCTTTAATTCTTTAACTTTGCCCTTGATAGAAAAGTTTAAGGCAAGGGGAGTTTACAAACCTTTGCGCGCCATGATTATTGGCGTTCCAAACAGCGGAAAATCTACGCTCATAAACTGTCTTGCGTCTTCTAAAAAAACCGTTACTGGCGATAAACCGGGCGTAACTAAGGGCAAGCAATGGGTAAGGCTTTGGGAAGGTTTGGAGCTGCTAGACACCCCCGGGACATTGTGGCCTAAGTTTGAAGAACAGGACGTTGCAAAAAAGCTTTGCTACATCGGCTCAATCAAAGACGAGGTGGTAGATATTATTGAGCTTGCGAAAAGTTTCTTAAATGACGTTATCATAACGCACAAAGATTTGATTTGCCTTAGATATAAACTTACGGGGAAAGAAAGCGACCTCCTTACGGCGCTTTGCCAAAACAGAGGCTATTTGGTAAAGGGGGGCGAAATTGACTTTGAAAGGGGGGCAAAAGCCGTCATTGACGATTTCCGCAAATGCAGAATAGGGCGCATTACATTGGAAAAGCCGCAAGATATTGCGAAACCTTTAATACTTAAAGGAGGCACGGCGCAATGACATTGCAAAATAAAAGCGGCAAAACCCCTTGTCCGCACAAAGACATAAAAGAAAATACGCCGTTATCAGCGAGGCAAAAGACAAATTCCCTTGATTTTGAAAGGGAAATGCTTCAAAAAGGCTACATAAATATAGCGGGAATGGACGAAGTAGGGCGCGGATGCCTTGCGGGTCCCGTGTGCGCCGCTATCGTTATACTTCCGCTGGCGGAAAGCGATATAATTGAAGGCGTTAAAGACAGCAAGGCGCTAAGCAAAAAAGCGCGCGAAGAGCTTTACGAAATAATTACCGCAAAAGCAATTTTTTACGCCGTTGTCTTTAAAGACAACGATTTCGTTGACAAGGTAAATATATACAATGCCACGAAAGAAGCCATGCAAGAGTGCGTAAAATTGGCGGAAACTGCCGACTGCGTGCTGGTGGACGCGGTAAAGCTGACAAATTGCGGCAAAAATGTCCTTTCAATAATTAAAGGCGACCAATTAAGTTATCTTATCGCGGCGGCAAGCATAGTGGCAAAAGTAACGCGCGACAGGCTGATGTGCCAAGAGGCTAAAAAATATCCTTTTTACGGTTTTGAAAAAAACGTCGGCTACTGCACCAAGGAGCATGTTAATGCTTTAAAGGAAAAGGGAATGTGCCCCCTGCACCGTCAAAGCTTTATGAAAAAAGTGCTATGAGCAAGATTTTTAATAAAATTAAAGGCAACGCCGCCGAAAACAAGGCGGTAAAATATTTAAAAAAACAGGGATACAAAATAATTGACCGCAATTACCGCTGCCCTTTGGGCGAAATTGACATTGTTGCGGAGGATAGCGGCATTTTGGTTTTTATTGAAGTCAAATACCGCGCAAACGACGATTTCGGCAGTCCCCTTGAAGCCGTTACCAAAACTAAACAAAACAGAATAATTACTGCGGCAAAGTTTTATCTTGTAAAAAAGGAAATTACCAATACCATTTGCCGTTTTGACTGCGTGGAAGTAACGGAAGGGGAAATCAATCATATTGTATCGGCTTTTACCCGTTAACTTGCTTAAAAACAGTTGCCCCAAAGGCGGTTTTGTGGTAAAATCACTTAGTGCTTCGGGTGTTCCTCTGACATGCGTTTGTGTATGAACACTTAGTTAACTTAACAAAATAAGGAGAAAAAGTAAACAAATGGACATTATCAATGCAATTGAAAAGGAAGGATTAAAAGAAGATATCCCCCAATTTTCCGTAGGCGATACGGTAAGGGTATTTTTTAAGGTTATTGAAGGTAACAAGGAAAGAGTTCAGGCTTACGAGGGTATAGTTATCGCCAGAAAAAACGGCGGACTGAGAGAAACCTTTACGGTAAGAAGAATATCTTCGGGCATAGGCGTGGAAAGAATATTCCCTCTGCACAGTCCCAAGATTGCCAAGGTTGAAGTTATCAGAAAGGGCAAGGCGCGCAGAGCTAAGCTGTATTACCTCAAAGGGCGCACGGGCAAATCTGCAAAAATTAAAGAAAGAGTATAATCTATTAAAAAAACGGCTTAACGCCGTTTTTTTATTTGCGCACACAATATTAAGCGTAGAATGTTAATTTGCGGCAAAAGAAAGTTTTTCTCAATGCTTTTTAAATGGGAGCCGTTGATTTTAGCCCATATATTCTTTCTAAGATTATTAATTATAAAAAGTATTGAAAATTAACCTTTTTATACCTTATAATATAAAAAGAAATTTACTAAGGAGAAATATGCTTTCGCAGTTAAAAAGTTTTGCTCTTACGGGGCTTAAAGGTTATCCCGTCGTCATAGAGGTTGATATTTCAAAAGGGCTTCCCGGAGTGGACATAGTAGGTCTTGCCGACACCGCTATAAAAGAATCAAAAGAAAGAGTCCGCTCCGCCGTAAAAAACAGCGGCTATGCCTACCCTTTGGCAGCCATAGTAATAAATCTTGCCCCCGCCGATACAAAAAAAGAGGGAAGTATGTTTGATTTGCCCATCGCGTTGGGTATTTTGATTTCCGGCGGCTTAATAAAAAGCGAAAAAGCAAAGGATTTTATTATATTAGGAGAATTATCTTTAAAGGGAGAGGTTAAGCGCGTGCAGGGTATTTTACCTATGCTTATCTCGGCGCGCGAAAGCGGTTTCAAAAACATAATTGTGCCATGCGAAAACCAGGAGGAAACCAAATACGCCGAGGGGCTTAATATTTATTGCGTGTCAAGCCTGAGGGAGGCGGCGGAATTTTTAACGGGCGTAACGGACGTTTCTCCCGAAGTTTTAAGCGTTTGGCAAAACTCCGCCAGTAGCGCGGGAGACAACGATATTAAATACATAAAAGGGCAGTATAACGCCAAAAGGGCTATGGAAATAGCGGTAAGCGGCGGACACAATATTTTGATGATAGGTTCGCCCGGTTCGGGCAAGACTATGCTTGCAAGAGCGGTGCCCTCAATTATGCCCGATATGACCTTTGAGGAAGCGCTTGAAGTCGCAAAGATTTATAGCGTTTCGGGACTTTTAGACAAGGGTTTTGTGTATACGCGCCCTTTCCGCTCTCCCCATCATACGGCGACTACGGTAGCTTTAACGGGGGGCGGCACAAAAGTTAAGCCGGGGGAGATTTCCCTTGCGCATAACGGCGTTTTATTTTTAGACGAATTTCCCGAATACGGCAGGCAAACGCTTGAAACGCTCCGCCAACCGTTGGAAGACGGCGTTATAACTATTGCTCGCGCCTCCTCAACGGTTACTTTTCCCGCAAACTTCATGCTTATTGCAAGCATGAATCCCTGTCCATGCGGAAACTACGGAAGCGAAAGCACTCCCTGCACCTGTTCCGCCTCACAAATACATAGGTATCTTTCCAAATTGTCAGGACCGCTTTTAGACAGAATTGACTTACACATTGAAGTGGGCAGTATTCAGTATTGCGAACTTACCGACGAGCGCAGCGAAGAACCGAGCGAAAATGTCAGGCAAAGAGTAAACGCCGCCAGAAAAATACAGGCGCAAAGGTTTGAGGGGAGCGAGAGGCTGTGCAACGCAAATATGACTAACGCCCAGCTTAAAAAATATTGCAAGCTTGACAGCCGCTGCGCCCAGATAGCCGAGCAGGCGTTTAATACCTTAAAACTTTCTGCGCGCGCCTATAACAGGATTCTCAAAGTCGCCCGCACAATCGCTGACCTTGACGAAAAGGAAAATATTCTTCCCGCGCATATTATTGAAGCTATTCAATACCGTTCCCTTGACAGAAAATACAAAATATAGCGCTATAATCAAACCGCATCAAAAGGTATGGCTTAAAATGTTTAACGAAAGACAAAATCTATGCTTGCTTATTTCCACGTTGGGTCTTGCAACGCCTATAAAACAATTTCAACTGCTTAATCTTTTCGGCGCACCGCAAGAGCTTTGGGCAAATATAGAAAGCGGAAGCAAACGTATAAAGGCGCTGATAGGGGAAAACAATTATACCCGTCTGCGCTACTCTATGCGCGAGGATTTTTGCGGCGATTTGCTTTACGACTTAAAAAAGAACAATATTACGCCCGTAACGTATTATTGCGACACATACCCTGCGCTTTTAAAAAATATTTACGACCCGCCCCTGACGCTTTTTTGTATGGGAAACACACAATTATTAAACAGCAGATGTATTTCGGTGGTGGGCACGAGAAAAATGTCCGCCTACGGCAAAAAGGCAACGCAGTATTTCGTTTCGCAGCTTGCAAAATATTATACCGTCGTAAGCGGGCTTGCCTACGGCGTGGACACTTGCGCGCATGAGGCGACGCTGGCGGCGGGCGGTAAAACCATAGCCGTTTTAGGCAGCGGATTGCTTAATATTTATCCCGCTTCAAACGCGGGGCTGGCGGAAAATATAGTGTGCGGCGGGGGGCTTATCGTAAGCGAATACCAAAGCCGCACGCAGCCCAACCAATATAATTTTCCCATGCGCAACAGGATTATTTCGGGGTTGTCGGAAGGTGTTTTGATTACCGAGGCTCCCCAAAAAAGCGGCGTTATGTCTACCTATGAATATGCCGCCGAACAGGGCAGAGACGTTTACGTCGTTCCCGGCGAAATATTTGACTTTAACTACAAGGGGAGCAACTTTTTGCTTAAAGAAAACAGAAACGCCTTTGTAACAAGCCCGACGGATATTATTGAAGAGGACGTAAGGTTGCAAAGAGAAGTTAAAAGGGTGGAAATTCAACTTGACATTGAAGAGCAATCAGTAGTAGATTTGTTAGAGCAAGGCAGAATGGGCTTTGACGACATAGCGCGCGGTACAAATCTTAAAGCTTCGCAGCTGAATTATTGCCTTGCGACGCTGGAACTAAAAGGTATTATTCTAAAAATGCCTGGTAATATATATTCTTTAATAGACTTAGAGGAGCAGACTTTATAATGAAGTTAGTAATAGTGGAATCTCCAAGCAAAGCCAAGACCATTGAAAAATACTTAGGCAAAGACTACGCCGTTGACGCTTCGGGCGGGCACGTCAGGGACTTGCCTGAAAAGACTTTGGCGGTGGATATAGCAAACAACTTTAAGCCGAAATATGCCTTGTTGGAGGGAAAGTCGGCGGTAATAAAACGCCTTAAAGAAAAAGCCGACAAAAGCGAGCAGGTTTATCTTGCGACCGACCCTGACAGGGAGGGGGAAGCGATTTCCTGGCACTTGCAGCATTTGCTAAACCTTGACCCCAAGCAAAAAAACCGCATCACTTTTAACGAAATATCTAAAAACGCCGTTACGGCGGCAATAGAAAAGCCTGACGGCATAAATCTTCAACTTGTCAACGCCCAGCAGGCAAGGCGCGTTTTAGACAGGCTTGTGGGCTATACCCTTTCCCCCGTGCTGTGCAAGCGTATTCAGCCCAAGCTTTCGGCAGGCAGAGTTCAATCGGCTACTTTAAAACTTATAGTGGACAGGGAAAGGGAAATTGAGGCTTTTGTTCCCCAAGAATACTGGAATGTTACAGCTAATTTGGAAAAGCCGAAAAATCCGCCGCGTTTTAAGTGCCTGCTGTCAACCTACCTTGACAAAAAACTAAAAATTACAAACAAAGAACAATGCGGCGTAGTCCTTTCAAACATTAATGGGGGGGAATACGTTGTTACTTCGGTAAAAAGCTCAGTAATTGAAACAGGTCCTTATGCTCCCTTTACTACCAGCACAATGCAGCAGGAAGCGGTAAATAAGCTTAAAATGAGCAGTGGCAAGTGTATGATGCTTGCGCAGCAGCTTTACGAAGGTATTGACGCTAAGGGCATAAGCACCGCTTATGTTACCTATATCAGGACGGACAGCGTCCGCGTAAGCCCCGACGCCCATGCCGCCGCGAGAGATTATATTGCCGCCAATTTCGGAAAGCAGTATATTCCCGCCAAACCAAATTATTTTTCCTCAAAAAAATCGGCGCAGGACGCCCACGAAGCGATAAGACCCATTAACGTAGAAATTACCCCCCAAAGCGTTAAAGACATATTGAATAAAGAACAGTATTCGTTATATAAGCTGATTTACGACAGGTTTTTGGCGTCATGCGCGGCAAAGTCAAGGCATAACAGCGTTTCCGTTAACGTTGACTGCAACGGTTACGGCTTTAAAGCAAGCGGAAAAACGCTGCTGTTTGACGGATTTTTGCACTTTTACGATTATGTTGCCGCCGCAAAAGAAGAGGGGGAGGATACTAAACTTCCCGCTCTTGCCGAGGGCGACAAACTAAAACTAATTGAGCTTGCCAGCGAACAGAAATTTACCAAGCCGCCCTCTCGCTATACCGAAGCGGGAATAATCAAAGTTATGGAAGAAAACGGCATAGGGCGTCCCAGCACTTATGCCAATACCATATATACCCTGTCGGCGCGCAAATATACCGAAAGGGAAAATAAGGCGCTTAAACCTACCGAACTTGGCAAAGCTGTTACATGCTATCTTGAAGACAAGTTTCCCGATATTATCAACGTGGCGTTTACCGCTAAAATGGAGGACAAGCTTGACCTTATAGAAGAGGACGCTTCAATAGAATGGCAGGAAGTTGTAAAAAACTACTATCAGCCGCTATCTGAGTCCGTCAAAAGGGCGCTTGGCGACAAAGAAATTGTAGCGCTTGGGGACGAACCGGAGTTTATTGACTGCGCTTCTTGCGGCGGAAAAGGCACAATGCAGTTAAAAGTGGGCCGTTACGGCAAGTATTATAATTGCTCGGTGTGCAAAACAAACCAATCCCTTAAAAAGTTGGCGAAAGCCGCCCCGGTAGAAACGGACATACTGTGCGAAAAGTGCGGCAAAAAAATGTTGATACGCGAGGGGAGAAGCGGCAAATTCTTGGCGTGCAGCGGTTTTCCGCAATGCAAAAATACCCGTTCTTTGGAAGATTCGGTTGCCCTTTGTCCCAAATGCGGCGGAGATATAATAAAACGCAGGGGAAAGTCGGGCAAGATTTTTTACGGCTGCAATAATTACCCTAAATGCGATTTTGTAAGTTTTGACAAGCCCTTAAATGAAAAATGCCCCCAATGCGGCGCTTTTCTTGTGGAAAAAACGGCAAAAGACAAAACTTATTTTCTTTGCTCTTCCCGCGAATGCAAATATAAAAGAGAAAACGTAAATGAAGCTTAAAATTATCGGCGCAGGGCTCGCGGGCTGCGAGGCGGCGTATCAGGCGGCAAAAAGAGGCGTTGAAGTTACTTTGGTGGAAAGCAAGCCCATTAAACACAGCGCGGCGCATATTCTTGACACTTTCGCCGAACTGGTGTGCAGCAACTCATTAAAAAGCGAGGAGTTGTCAAGCGGTTCGGGTTTGATTAAACAAGAATTAAAAACTCTGGACAGTCTTTTAATTGACTGCGCCAATGCTTGCCGTGTGCCAGCGGGAAGCGCGCTTGCGGTAAACAGAGAGGAGTTTTCTTCTTTGGTTACTAAGCGTATGCGCGAGTTTCCTAATATAAAAATTGTAAATAAAAGCGAGAATAATATAATTCCCCAAGAGGACGAATATGTCATAGTAGCGACGGGTCCTTTAACCAACGACGATCTTTTGCCCTCTTTAAGGGCTTTTTGCGGCGAGTTTTTATCTTTTTACGATGCTGTCGCGCCTATCGTTACAAAGGAAAGCATAGATATGTCAAGCGCTTTTTATGCCAACCGTTACGGCAAGGGACGGCAAAAGGAAAAAAGCCAGGAGGAAGAGCAAGGGGAAGAAGAGGGGGAGGATTACTTAAACTGTCCCCTTACCAAGGAAGAGTTTTCACGTTTTTGGGAAAACTTAATAGAGGCGGAAAGAGTAGTTTTAAGTCAGGAAGAGGCTAAGGTATTTGAAAGCTGTATGCCGGTAGAGATAATGGCTCAAAGGGGAATGGACACTATCAGATACGCCATGTTTAAACCCGTAGGGCTTAAAGACAGCCAAGGCAACCGTCCTTACGCAGTCATGCAGCTAAGAAAAGAAAATAAAGAGGGGACGCTGTTTAATCTTGTGGGATGCCAAACCAATATGCTTTTTAAAGAGCAGAAAAGGGTTTTTTCACTTATCCCCGCTTTAAAAAATGCCGAGTTTTCCCGCTACGGGGTAATGCATAAAAATATATTTATAAATTCTCCCCGCCTTTTAGAGCAAACGCAGCAGGCAAAAAGTAACGGCAGAATATTGTTTGCGGGGCAGATTACAGGCGTTGAGGGCTACTGCGAATCTATTGCCAGCGGGCTTATGGCGGGCATAAACGTCAGCCGCCTTATTTACGGCAAGCCTTGCTTAACGCTTGACAACAACACGATGATTGGTGCATTATCATCTTACATAGTTGCGCCAAACGTAGATTTTCAACCTATGAACGCCAACTACGGCTTGCTTCCCCCTCTTGATACGATTGTTAAAGATAAGAGGGAAAAAAAGCTTTTAATGGCTCAACGCTCTTTGAATATCCTTAGGGAAATCCTTCAAAAAGGAGTATAAAAATCATGTCGGAAGTAGTTTCGGATTTTGTAAAAGGAACAACAATATGCGCCGTCCGCAAAGGCGGTAAAATCGCCGTTGCAGGCGACGGTCAAATAACGCAGGGTCAAAACACAATAATGAAAGGCAACGCCGTCAAAGTCCGCAGGATATACGACGGTAAGGTGGTAATAGGTTTTGCCGGCACGGTAGCCGACGCCTTTACCCTGTCGGAAAAATTTGAGGGTATGCTTCAAAAATACAGCGGCAATCTTATGCGCAGTTCCGTTGAGCTTGCGCAGTTGTGGCGCAGCGATAAAATGCTTAGAAAACTTGACGCTATGATGATTGTCGCTGACAGCGCAAGTTTTTTTGTGCTTAGCGGCGCGGGCGACGTCATTGAGCCGGAAAACGACATTTGCGCGATAGGCAGCGGCGGTAATTATGCCCTTGCGGCGGCCAGAGCTATGCACCAAAACACAGACCTTTTGGCAAAAGATATCGCTCAAAAAGCTTTAAAAATTGCAAGTGAGATTTGCGTGTTCACTAACGGAAATATAACGGTGGAGGAAGTGTAGTATGACTCCCAAAGAAATAGTCGCACAGCTTGATAAATATATTATCGGTCAAACGGAAGCTAAAAAGCTTGTCGCCATAGCTTTAAGAAACAGATACAGGCGCAGCAAGCTTACCGATAAAGACAAAGAGGAAATAACTCCAAAAAATATTATATTAAAGGGTCCTACGGGAGTAGGAAAAACGGAAATCGCCCGACGCTTGGCAAAGCTTGTTAAAGCGCCTTTTTTGAAGGTTGAGGCTACCAAATACACCGAAGTGGGCTATGTGGGCAGAGACGTTGAGTCTATGATACGCGACCTTGTTGAGGTGGCAATAAGGCTTGTTAAAGAGGAAAAGTTTAAAGACAACGAGGAAAAAGCGCGCAATATAGCCGTTGACAAGGTAACAAAGCTTGTTTTAACGGATAAAAGCAAGCTTCCCGAAGGAATTAACGATACTGACGTAAAGGATGAAATAGCCTTAGGACGCTTAGACCACTTAACAATTGATATTACCGTTGTGGAAAAACAGCCCAATATTGAACTTGTGCCGGGAAGCGGTCAAATAAATTTGGGAAGCATATTCGGCGGAATGATGCCCAAAAAAACCAAAAAGCGCACCGTTACGGTGGGAGAGGCGGTAAAGCTTTTCGCCGCCGAAGAAGGGGAAAAGCTTATTGACCTTGAATGGGTAACGGAAGAAGCCATAAAACGCGCGGAAAACGACGGTATCATCTTTATTGACGAACTTGATAAAATCGCGGGCAAAAGCAACCAAAACGGACCCGACGTATCGCGCGAGGGCGTGCAAAGGGATATTCTTCCCATCGTTGAAGGTTGTTCGGTGTCCACAAAATACGGAAACGTCCGCACGGATTATATTTTGTTTATAGCAAGCGGCGCCTTTCATATTTCCAGCGTTTCCGATTTGATTCCCGAACTGCAAGGGCGTTTTCCCGTTTTAGTGGAGCTTAGCAGCTTAGGCAAGACGGATTTTATCAAAATCCTTACAGAGCCTGAAAACGCTATTATAGGGCAGTATCAAAAACTTCTTTCCGTTGACAACGTGGATTTGGAGTTTAGTGCCGACGGCATTGAGGAAATCGCCGCCATAGCGGAAGACCAAAACAACACCTTAGAAGATATCGGCGCACGGCGTCTGCAAACGGTTTTGGAAAGCCTTACGGAAGAGATTTCCTATAACGCCGGGGATGAGCCTAAAAAAATTGTCATTGACGGGGCTTACGTCAACGAATACTACAAAGGCAAAGCAAAATCGCTAAACCTTAAAAAATACGTTTTGTAAACTAAGGACGGCACTTATATGACAGAGTTTTTACAAGGACAGCAAAGAAGCCATTATTGCGGAGAGCTTACCGCTTCTGAAATAGGCAAACGCGTTACAGTAATGGGCTGGACGCACCGCAGACGCGACCTGGGCGGCTTAATTTTTATACAGGTAAGGGACGTTTCGGGTATTTGCCAAGCGGTGTTTAAAGGAACGGAAACAGACAAAAAATTATTTAACAAAGCTTCGGAATTAAAGCTTGAATACGTCGTTGCCGTAACGGGCGTAGTTGCGGCAAGAAGCCAAGACAACGTAAACAAATCAATGGCTACGGGCGAAATTGAAATTGAGGCTGAGGAGCTTAAAATTTTGTCGCACGCAGACACGCCGCCTTTTTCCGTAGGCGACGACAGCGCGGGAGAACTTTTACGCCTGCAATACAGGTATTTGGATTTAAGGCGCGCCGATTTACAGCAAAACCTTATTATGCGGAGTAAGATTTGCTCTCTTTGCAGAAAATTTTTAGAAAGCCGACGTTTCATTGAAGTTGAAACGCCGTTTTTAGGCAAAAGCACGCCCGAAGGCGCGCGCGACTACTTAGTTCCCAGCCGCGTTCACCCCGGAAATTATTACGCCTTGCCGCAGTCGCCCCAGCTTTACAAGCAACTTTTGATGATAGGGGGACTTGACAGGTATTACCAAATAGCGCGCTGTTTCAGAGACGAGGACTTGCGCGCCAACAGGCAGCCCGAGTTCACGCAGGTTGACATTGAAATGTCCTTTGTGGACAGTGAAGAGCAGATTATTCAGCTTACGGAAGAACTTATTAAAGAGCTTTTTTCCAAACTGCTAAATCATACATTGCCTCAAAAGCTGCCGCGCATTACTTATGCGGAAGCTATGAACCGTTTCGGAAGCGATAAGCCCGACTTGCGCTTTGCAATGGAAATAGTAAATATTGAAAAAACCGTTAAAAACAGCGGCTTTGCTTTGTTTGAAAACGCCCTTGCGAGCGGCGGCGTTGTTTCCGCAATCGTAGTTAAAGACGGTGAGGAAAAACTGAGCAGAAAAGAACTTGACAAGCTTAGTGAGTTTGTCAAAACTTACAAGGCAAAAAATCTTGTTTGGCTTGGCTTAGGCAAGGAAGGCGTTCGCTGTTCCTTTGCAAAAGCTGTAAGCCAAGATACATTAAGCAGTATAGAAGCTTATCTTTCCCTTGAAAAGGGCGACACCGCTTTAATCGTTGCCGACGGCTTTGACGTTGCGCATACAGCTTTGGGCGCGCTGCGTTGCCATTTGGCGCAGAAATTCAATTTGATTGATAAAAACGATTTTAAAGCCCTCTGGGTAGTTGATTTCCCCCTTTTGGAATATAGCGAGGAAGATAAAAAATACAACGCCAAGCACCACCCTTTTACAAGCCCCAAAGAAGAAGATTTGCATCTGCTTGACACCGCCCCTCAAAAGGCGCGCGCCAAAGCCTACGACATTGTCATAAACGGCGACGAAATAGGGGGCGGCAGTATGAGAATATACAACCGCGACTTGCAGCGCAAAATGTTTGAAGTTATCGGGCTTTCGGAAAAAGATATTACAGAGCGTTTCGGTTTCTTTGTAGGCGCTTTTAATTACGGCACCCCTCCTCACGGCGGGCTTGCCTTAGGGCTTGACAGGCTTGTAATGACAATGTGCCAAACGGACAGCATAAGGGAAGTTATAGCTTTCCCCAAAACTCAAACTGCTACTTGCATGATGACAAAAGCCCCCAGCGAAGTGGATAAGCGCCAGCTTGACGAGCTTTTTATTACCAACACCAAAAAAGAAAAAGAATAATGAAAAACGGGCAGATAATGCACGCCGAATTTACAAAAGATATAATAACAACCAATATTGCTATATAAAAACAAAAATACTCGGAGGTAACAACGATGAGTGATAAAATCACTGTGTTAGACGGAAAAAACTTCAAACAATTTATCAGCAGCGGCGTAACGCTTGTTGATTACTGGGCTTCTTGGTGCGGACCTTGCAGAATGGTTGCGCCCATATTAGAGCTTGTCGCGGAAAAAATAGGGGATAAAGCTAAAATCGGCAAGGTCAACGTTGACGAAAACGCCGAGCTTTCAAACGCCGCCGCCGTCAGCGCTATTCCCAACCTTTGCATATATAAGAACGGAAAGCTTGTTGACCGTATTGTAGGCGTAGTCCCGCAAGAACAAATCGTCGCTTTAATAGAAAAGTATTTATAAAATGAGGTAAATAGATATGGTAGATTTGAGGGTTCTGAAAGAAAAAGATCCCCAACTTTATGATGCTTATAAAAAAGAGCTTACAAGGCAAAGGCAAAATATTGAGTTAATCGCAAGCGAAAACTTCGCTTCCCCTGCGGTTTTAGCCGCCATGGGAAGCCACCTGACAAATAAATATGCCGAAGGCTACCCCCGTGCGCGTTATTACGGCGGGTGCGAATGCGTTGACATTGCCGAAGACCTGGCGCGCGACAGAGCCAAAGAACTTTTTAACGCCGAACACGCTAACGTTCAGCCCCACTGCGGCGCAAACGCAAACACCGCGGTATACCTTGCCTTTTTAAAGCCCGGCGATACCATAATGGCTATGAACCTCTCCCACGGCGGACACCTTTCCCACGGCAGCCCCGTAAATATAAGCGGAAAGTATTTCAATATTGTCCCTTACGGCGTAGACGCCGCTACGGAAAGAATTGATTATGGCGAGGTGGAAAATATTGCGCTGCAAAGTAAGCCTAAACTCATTGTGGCGGGCGCTTCTGCATACGCACGCTTTATTGACTATAAGCGTTTTAGGAAAATTGCCGACAAGATAGGCGCAATTTTAATGGTGGATATGGCTCACGTGGCGGGGCTTGTTGCGGCGGGGCTTCATCCCTCTCCCGTTCCTTACGCCGACGCCGTTACCACAACGACGCACAAGACTTTGCGCGGTCCCCGCGGAGGCTTGATTTTATGTAAAAAAGAATGGGCTAAAAAAATTGACAGCGCCATATTTCCCGGCAGCCAAGGCGGTCCTTTAATGCATATTATAGGCGCCAAAGCAGTTTGTTTTTTAGAGGCTTTAAGCCCCGAATTTAAAGTTTATCAGCAAAAAGTGTTGGATAACGCTCAAACTTTGGCTAAAACTCTTATAAAAGAGGGTGTAAGGCTTGTTTCGGGGGGCACCGACAATCACCTTATTTTAGCCGATTTGACAGGGACGGGCTATACGGGCAAAATAATGACGGAAACGCTTGACAGTATACACATTACCGTAAATGCCAATACAATTCCCTTTGACCCCCTTCCCCCCAAAGTTGCAAGCGGTATAAGATTGGGTACGCCCGCAGCCACCACGCGCGGAATGGGCGAAAAGGAAATGGTTGCAATAGGCAACATTGTAGGCAGAGTTATTAAAGAAAAAGAAAGCTGCCTTGAAAGCTGTTTAAAGGAAGTGCTTTCAATTACTCAAAGGTTTCCCCTTTACGAAAAGGATATAATTGAGTAAATTTTACCCTTTAAGACATAGCGGTATTACAAATAACCAAAAACATAACTAATAAGATTATTTATAAAAAGTTATTCCGCAGACAATGTGCGGAATAACTTTTTTCTTAAATAAAAATGTCTTTTTGTGTCGCTTTAATTTAGCTAAAATATTGTATTTTTCTTACAATAAACGGTTGACGGGCATAATTTCCGCGTGATATACTTATCCTAGTAATTAGGTAGGAATTGAAATGAAAATGTCAACTAAGGCGAGATACGGGCTTTACAGCGCGGTTATGCTCGCTAGAAATTATCAAAAAGAAACGGTGTCCGTTTCAGAGATTTCTTCTTCCATCGGCATAGGGGAAAAATATATTGAGCAGATTATGTCCATTCTAAAAAAAGAGGGTATAGTCGTAGCTCAGCGCGGCGCAAAAGGCGGCTACGCCTTAGCCGATGACCCGCAAAACATAAGCGTTGGAAAGGTGCTCAGAAGCTGTGAAAACAATCTAATAATCGTTGACTGCATCAGCAGAAACTGCAAAGGAAAACCTACCTGTTCGGCGCACAAACTGTTTAATAATTTATACAAACATATAAACGGCTATTTGGACGGAATAAGTCTTAAAGAGCTTGTAGAGGAGAGTTATGAGAATATATCTTGACAACGCCGCCACAACGCAGCTTGACGAGGGCGTGTTTGAGGTTATGAGGCCGTATTTTTGCGAAAAGTTCGGCAACCCAAACAGCCTTCACTCCTGGGGTAAAGAAACGGCAAAGGCGGTAAATATAGCGCGCGAGCAAGTCGCTTCCGCCTTAGGCGCCAACCCCAATGAAATTTACTTTACGGGAACGGGCAGCGAAGCCAATAACTGGGCGGTAAAAGGCGGGGCAAACTTACGCAAAGACAGTGGAAACCATATCATAGTAAGCGCTGTTGAGCATCACTCTGTGCTGAATGCCGCGCAGTGGCTGAAAAAAAACGGCTTTGAAGTTTCCTATGCGCCCGTTGACGGCGAAGGCGTCGTTAAGCTTGGCGGGTTAAAAAAACTTATAAGAAAAAATACGGTTCTGGTATCAATAATGCTTGCAAACAACGAGGTAGGCACAATTCAGCCTATTAGCGAAATAGAAAAGCTGGTCCACGGCGCGGGCGCGCTTTTGCATTGCGACTGCGTGCAGGCTTGCGGAGCGGTTCCACTAAACGTAAAAGAGTTAAACGTTGACCTTGCGACAATTTCCGCCCATAAGTTTTACGGACCTAAGGGCGCGGGCGCGCTGTATATTAAAAACGGCATAAAAATTGATAAATTAATAGTTGGCGGCGGACAGGAAAGGGCGCAGCGCGGAGGCACGACGAACACCCCCGCAGTAGTTGGAATGGGCGCGGCCATTGAAAAAGCCGTTAAGGAAATGCAGCAAAACTCTCAAGAAATAAAGGAAATAAGGGATTATTTTGTCGCGCAGGTAGAAAAAACAATTCCTTACTGCAAGTATAACGGCAGCAGGGAATACAGGCTTCCGGGCAACGCTAATTTTTATTTTGAGTTTATTGAGGGCGACGGGTTGCTTACCCTTTTGGACTTTGCCGGCATTGCGGTATCAAGCGGTTCGGCTTGTTCTTCTCAAAGCTTAGAGCCTTCCCACGTTTTGCTTGCAATGGGCGTAGAGGTAGAAAAGGCGCACGGTTCAATGAGATTTTCTTTCGGAAAACATAACACAAAAGATGACGCGGATTACGCGGCAAAGGTTTTGGCTCAAAGCGTTGAAAGATTGCGCGCCATTTCGCCTTTGTTCAGTTTAAAAGAGGGGGAGATAAAAAATGTATAACGATAGAGTTTTGGAGGCTTTTGCCAACCCCAAAAACGTGGGGGTAATTGAGGACGCCGACGGTGTAGGCATTGTAGGCAACGCCACCTGCGGCGATATTATGAAAATTACTTTAAAAATTGCCGATGACAGAATTGTTGACGCTAAGTTTCAAACTTACGGCTGCACCGCGGCGATAGCTACAAGTACTACCGCCACCGAAATGGTAAAGGGTATGACTTTGGATGAGGCGTTGCAGGTTACTAACTCCAAAATTGTGGAGTATTTGGAAGGGCTTCCCCCCCAAAAGATACACTGCTCAATGCTTGCCGAAGAAGCTATCCACGCCGCCATTGCGGACTACCGCGTAAAAAAGGAAAAGGAAAACGCATAGTTTGTTAGTTTTGCGGCGGTATAGTTTTGCATGATTACGGTTTGGTAAAGCCTATCCAAGACAAAATAATATAGAATTGGTTACATAAACACGGGATATTTGTCCCGTGTTTTATTTCGCATCAAAGTTACAAAAGAGCGGAATATTTTTGATGAAGTTATAAGCTTTAATTGAAAAAGTCATAGGATTAGTGCAAGAGAGTTATAATCTTTAACTCAAAAACAATCCCCTTGCAATTATTTCCATTTGGACGGTTATTTTTTTCCCCTTTGCTCAAAATAAAGCGTAAGGAGGGAAATACCTATGATGAGAGCAAAAAACTTCTTTTTGGGTCTTTTGTTGGGCATGGCGGTCGCCGTAATAGTTACCGAAACGTGTCCTCCCGTTAAAAATTTTTTGGCAAAGGGCAAGAAGAAACTTAGAAAAATAATGCAAGACGACGAATAACTTAAAAAAGGGGCGGCAATCCGCTCCTTTTTGTCTGCAAGCTTGACTAAGGCGTTGCAATTACCGCCTTTCCGCCAAAAATAATCATTTCATTATAACCGTTTGCGTTGTCAAAACCGTGAAGTTTTTTTGATTTTTTACGGTATTGCATGTTTTTACGCCGCGAAAATATAAAATAACATAATCTTGTTAATACAAACGAGTTATATCAGGGCGCGGGTTCTTTGAAATGCAAGTCTTTGCGAACAGTATTTTTTTAAAGCGAGGGGCAAGTGTTTCCAAAAAATGAAAAACTTTTGGGGCATAAAACGCTGTTCAATTTTCTTAATATATGGTAAACTTATTACCTATGAGCAGAATAATGGCGTTAGACGTTGGGGATAGGCGCATAGGCATAGCCTTGTCCGACGCGCTGAAAATTATTGCCAACCCTTATGAAACGTATGTGCGCAAAGGCAACGAAACCGACTTTGAATATTTCAAAAAGCTTGTAAATGATAAAGAGGTTTGCTTAATTATCTGCGGTTTGCCCATAAGCATGAGCGGCGGTGAAAACGCCCAAACTCAAAAAACAAGAGATTTCATTTCACAATTGCAAAGCGCAATTGACACCGAAATCAAATTTGTCGACGAAAGGCTTACCACCTGGTCGGCCGAACAGGTTTTGATTGAAGGAAACATGCGGCGGGAAGAAAGAAAAAACGTTATTGACAAGGTTGCGGCTGCAATCATTTTACAGCACTACCTTGATTATTATAAGAAATAAAATCGGAGGACGATGTAATGGCAGAGGATATCAAGAAGGATTTGACCGGCGAGGAAGAAGAAAGAATTGTAACCTTAGTTGACGAAAAGGGCGAGGAAGTTAATTTTTACCTTTCCGCGACTATTGAACACAAGGGCAAGCAATACGCTTTTTTGCAACCCGCTGAGGAAATGGACGACGTTGAAGAGGATGAAGTAGTTATTTTTGAAATAAAGGACGACCCCGACGACCCCGATTCAATTCTTTTGGACCCCGTAGAAGACGAAGAGCTTTTAGACGCAGTTTATCACGAATACGAAAAACTTGAAGAAGATTACGACGACGAATGCGGCTGCGGGCACTGTGATTGCGGCTGCGAGGACGAGGAAGAAGAATGCAGCTGCGAAGATGAAAAATGCGACTGCTGCAACCACGATAAAAAATAAATCTTTTATACAAGCAGTTTAAGAGATTTTTAAAAAGTTTTTTAATAAACACGCCCCAAGCGCAGCCAGCATTATTATGACGGCGGCAAGCGCAAAAGGGGCGTTTTTACTGTCAAAATCGTTTGCAAATGCCGGTTTCTTATGCTATAATTTACAAGGTTTATTACGCACCCCGCGCCATATCGGCAATGTGCTTTTATTCTGTCGTAAAAGTTGTAACCGCATCAAGGCTTCGGGGGAGGTCAAAAACAAAATTTTTTAGGAGAACAAAAAATGGCAGTAGTATCAATGAAAAAGCTTTTGGAAGCGGGCGTCCATTTCGGACACCAAACCAGAAGATGGAACCCCAAAATGAAAAAGTATATTTATTCTGCAAGAAACGATATTCATATCATTGACTTGCAGCAGACGGTACTTTTGGCGGAACAAGCTTACGATTTCGTGCGCGACATAGCCAAGGAAGGCAAGTCGGTATTGTTCGTAGGCACAAAGAAACAGGCACAGGCTGCGATAGAGTCGGAAGCCACACGCTGCGGTATGTATTATATCAACAACCGTTGGCTGGGCGGCACCTTGACAAACCACAAAACTATACGCACCCGCATAGAAAGGCTAAACCACATTAACCAGATGGAAGCAATGGGCGAATTCGCGCTTCTTCCTAAAAAGGAAGTTGCCTCGCTTAAAAGCGAACGCGACAAGCTGCAAGCCAACTTAGGCGGCATTAAAGACATGAAGAGCATGCCCGGCTGCCTCTTTATTGTTGACTGCAAAAAAGAAGCGATAGCAATTGCCGAAGCGCATATTTTAGGTATTCCAATTGTCGCCATAGTTGACACAAACTGCGACCCCGACGACGTAACCTGCGTAATCCCCGGCAACGACGACGCTATCGGCGCAATCAAAATTATAGCTTCCGTTATAGCTAACGCTGTAATTGAAGCGCGCGAAGGTATTGTTTTCCAAGTTGAAGAAGAGGAAGACAGAGAAGAAAGAGCAGAAAAAGCCGCTGTGCAGGAGACGCAAAAAGAAATTAAAGTTGAAGCGCCCTCTATGCAACAAACCTCCCAATCCCAAGCCGAAAAGGCTGAGGAAGTTAAGGCAGAAAAAGAAGTTTCCGCCCAAGAGTAATTTTAAAAAGGAGTTTATATGGAATTCACCAATCAAGATATAATGAAACTGCGCGAAATTACAGGCGCGGGAATGATGGACTGCAAAAAGGCATTAGTAGAAACCAAAGGCAATATGGACGAAGCCGTTAAGTTTTTAAGAGAAAAGGGAATGGCGCAAGCCGCTAAAAAAGCCGGAAGAATTGCCGCGGAAGGAATAGTTGACAGCTATATCCATATGGGCGGAAAAATCGGCGTTTTGCTTGAAGTAAACTGCGAAACTGACTTTGTCGCAAGAAGCGACGCTTTCAGAGAACTTGTGCATAACCTTTGCATGCAGATAGCCGCCGCAAAACCCGACGTTGTTTCAATTGAAGATGTTGACCCCGCTAAGGTTGAGGGCGAAAAGGAAATATTCCTGCACCAAGCGCGCAACGAACCCAAGCCTAAGCCCGAAGCCATTATTCAAAAGATGGTGGAGGGAAGAATAAAGAAATATTATTCCGAAGTATGCCTGCTTGAACAAGCCTACGTTAAAAACCCCGACATTACGGTAAGACAGCTTATAAACGAGTCGGTTGCCGCCGTGGGGGAAAAAATCAGCGTAAGAAGGTTTGTCCGCTACGAAATGGGCGAGGGGCTTGAAAAACGTTCCTGCAACTTTGCAGAAGAGATAATGGAACAAATCAACCAAGTAAAATAATTTTAAAACAAATAAAGGGGGACAAGATTTTTGTTCCCTTTTATTTAGTAAGTCTCAAAGAGAGGATAATCTTTGTGTAAGTTACGGCTTGCAAACAGCGGCAGAAATTAAGAAAGATTTTTAAAATATCAGAAAATTAAAAACTTTAAATTAAGCTGTCAACATATAAGGGGTGTAAAATGTATAAGCGCATAGTGCTAAAAATAAGCGGTGAAGCTTTAACGGACGAAAAAGGCTTCGGTTTAAGCGAAAAGCCCATAGCCAACTTAGTATATCAGTTAAAATACTTAAACGAAAAGGGTATTCAAATAGGCGTGGTGGTTGGCGGCGGCAACTTCTGGCGCGGCAGACAGGCGCCCAATATGGACAAGTCTGTTGCCGACCATATGGGAATGCTGGCGACGGTGTTAAACGCCCTTGCTTTGCAGGACGCCCTCGAAGCTAAGGGGGTGCCCGTAAGAGTTCAGACTTCTTTGGATATTAAACAAGTAGCCGAACCCTTTATTTTAAGAAAGGCCGTGCGTCACCTTGAAAAAGGGCGTATAGTAATCTTTGCCTGCGGCACGGGAAACCCTTATTTTACTACCGACACGGCGGCGGCGCTCCGCGCGGCGGAACTTCACGCAGACTGCCTGCTTTGCGCAAAAAGCAGCGACGGTATTTATGACAGCGACCCCAAAATCAATAAAGAAGCCAAGCGGTTTTTGGAAATCAGCTACGTTGACTTTATATCAAAGGGCTTAAAGGCTATGGATTTAACGGCCGTTTCAATGTGCATGGAGCATAATATCCCCGTTTTGGTATTTGGCAAAGACCAGCACAACAGCATAATTGACGCCGTTGAAGGCAAAAAAATAGGAACAATAATCAAATAATCCTTGTAAAAACGTCCATAATTTTGGTATAATAAATGCATATTGATAAGGAGTAAAATATTATATGAATTACGCTAACGAAACGATTGAACTCATATTTATGGACTTGCAGGAGCGTATTGACAAATCAATAGAGTTTATGAAAGGGGAGTTTTCCCTTATGCGCGCGGGCAGAGCAAACCCCAAGCTGGTGGAAAAAATTTCCGTTGATTATTACGGCGCGCCCACGCCCATTAACCAAATGGCTAACATAAGTAACCCCGAGGCGAGGCTTTTAGTTATTTCCGTGTGGGATAAATCTATGCTGGGCAAGGTGGAAAAAGCTATTTTGGCGGCAAACATAGGCGTAACCCCCAACAACGACGGCGTAGTTATAAGGCTTGTTTTTCCCGAGCTTACGCAGGAAAGGCGTCAGGAACTGGTAAAAAGCGTGCGCAAGCTTTGTGAGGAATGCAAAGTCGCCATACGCAACGTCCGCAGAGACAGTATGGATGCGCTTAAAAGGGTCAAAAACGAGAAGACGGTATCGGAAGACCTCATTGCAACCTACGAGCAGGAGGTTGACAAAATTACTGCTAAAAGTATAGAAAACGCCGACACGGCAGGCAAAAATAAGGAAACGGAAGTTATGGCGGTTTAAAAAGCCTTATGTTTAACCTTGCCGTGCCCTCTTTGTTTGGCGCGGCATTTTTAATAAAGGAAGAAAATACCCGTTATGCTCTTATAAAGTAAAATACCGCGCGCCTAATTTATTACAGTGAAATAATTTAAAAAAGAAGACACAACTTAAAAAGGGAACAGGGCAAAAAACGAGTTATGCAAAGCGTGCAAATGAGCACAAAGCGCTGAAAAGTAAAAATGGCAGTAAGTAGAGAGGAAAAAAATCAAAGCGATATGCAAAGACCTAATCATTTGGGAATAATTATGGACGGAAACGGGCGTTGGGCAACGGCTAGAAACCTTGCCAGAAGCGAGGGGCATAAGGCGGGGCTTGCGCGCGTAGACGAAATAGTGCCTTTATGCGCTTCGGCGGGCGTAAAGTTTTTGAGCCTATACGTTTTTTCCACAGAGAATTGGAAAAGACCCGTTGCCGAAGTTGAGGGGCTTTTCGCTTTGGCGAATATTTACCTTGACGGTTTTGACAATTCAGACAAGGACGTAAGAGTGCTTTTTTCCGGTCAAAAGAAAGGGCTTCCACTTTCTTTAACTAGGCGTATTGAAAGAATTACCGCCAGTTCCGCCGACAAAAAAGGTATAACGGTCAATTTGTGTCTTAACTACGGCGGGCGGCAGGAAATTTCCGACGCCTCAAATAGGTGCTTGGATGAAAGGAAAAAAACTAACGGAGTCAACTTTTCCAAATACCTGTATAACAACCTTCCAGATATTGATTTGGTAATTCGCACAGGCGGGCACAAAAGGCTGTCAAACTTTATGCTGTTTCAAAGCGCCTATGCTGAACTATATTTTACCGATTGCCTGTGGCCCGACTTTGACCAAAGAGAACTAAACAAAGCGTTTGACGATTACAACAAAAGACAAAGGAATTTCGGAGGAATATGAGCAGAAAAATTTCCCCAAACAGAATATTGATGACGGGTTTAATAGCCCTTGTTTTTATAGGTTTAGTTTTAGTTACAGAATATGCCGACAGAGTATATTCGGCGATTCTGCTTTGCATAATTATAGGTATTTGCGTATTGGAAACGCGATATGCCATGGGTGAAAAAATTCCCCAGCAATTTGACGTTTTAATTTGGGTTTACGCCATTTTGTTCGGTATTCCCTACTTCCTTTTCGGTTACGTAGGCATAGTGCTTTTCACGCTTTTGATTTTTATCATAGGCGTAACCATTGCGGTAATGAATAACCATAACCAAGGCGTGCTTCAAAACTTTGCCTTTATACTTATTTACCCCGCTTTGCTGCTGTCCACCTTGTTTTACATAAACAGGTCGGCGGCAAGTTTTAGGGAAATAACGCCGCAAATACAGCGGCTTATTGACGAGGGCTTAGTGGAATATTCGTTGAGGGGGGAATTATTGCTTCCCTTTAACACGGTAGGGCTTGCCTTAGTTTTTGCCGTTTCCTGCTTTTCGGATATGTTCGCGCTGCTTGTGGGAACTTTTTTTGGAAAGCGCAAGCTTGCCCCCGATATTTCTCCCAACAAAACGGTTGAGGGCGCTATCGGCGGCGTTGCAGGCGGAATTATAGGAGCCGCTTTGGTATTTTTGCTCTTTGAGGGACTGCCCTTGATGGGATTTCAGTTGTTTAGAGCGGGGCTGCCTGTAAATACCGCATACAAAATACTTGATTACTGCTTAATAGGCTTTTTCGGCTCTCTCTGCACTCAAGTGGGGGATTTGCTAGCCTCTTGGGTAAAGCGGGAGTGCGGCATTAAAGATTACAGCCGCCTTTTAGGCTCCCACGGCGGGTTTATGGACAGGTTTGACGGAATAATGCTCAACAGCGTTTTTGTGTCCGTCATTTATCTGTTTATTTTGTAGAAATGAAAAAAATAGCGGTTTTGGGAAGCACGGGTTCAATAGGCAGGCAAGCGCTTGACGTTTTGTCGCAAATGGGGGAACAATACCAAATTGTTGCCCTTACGGCAAATACTAACGCCGTGCTATTGTCGCTGCAACAAAAAAAGACTGGGGCGGAATACGCGGGGCTTGTTTCCTCAGGGGGCAAAGATTGCCTTGTAAAGGCGTTAGCCGACGCAGACGTTGCCTTAATAGCTACGGGCGGCATTGATTCCCTTGACGCCGTTATATACTGCCTTAAAAACGGCAAAGATATTTTAATAGCCAACAAAGAAGTGATAGTTTGCGCGGGGGAGCTTATTTATAAAATGCTGAGCAGCTCCCAAAGCAAACTGTATCCCTTAGACAGCGAGCATTCGGCGATTTGGCAATGCCTTGACGGCAAAAGAGCCGACAAATTGATTTTAACTGCAAGCGGCGGCGCTTTTTACGATAAAACGTTTGAAGAGCTGAAACGCGTTGACATAAAAACCGCCTTTACGCACCCGCGTTGGGATATGGGTAAAAGCATTACTCTTGACTCAAACACTATGTTTAACAAAACCTTAGAGGTGCTAGAAGCGCGTTGGCTTTTTAATATGCCCCTTGAAGACATTGAAATTACGGTGCACAGGCAAAGCATAGTTCATTCCTTAGTCCGCTTTAAGGACGGCTGTCTTTTGGCGCAGCTGTCAAACCCCGACATGAGGCTTCCCATAAGCTACGCCTTAGGGTATCCCTCGCGCGTCAAAAACGACTATCCGCCCTTTGATATAGCGGGTAACGTCAAGTTAACCTTTGAAAAAGTGGACGGTGTTCGTTTCCCCTGCGTAAACCTTTGCTATGACCAAAGGTGCAACAGCGGGTTAATGCCCACCGTTATGGTAGCCGCTAACGAGGCGCTGCGCGTTTTGTTTGAAAGGGGAAAAGTTGCATTTTGCGACTTTTATGAAACTATACTATACGTTGTAGAGGCTTTTTACCCTCAGCTTAAAGATACGAGGGTAACAAGGGAAGGGTGTTTCAACACCTTTGAAACCGCTAAAAAATACACCTTTAATTTATTCGGAGAAAATATATGACAAGCATTTTAAGCTTTGCAACCTTTGGGGAAATAATGTCAAAAATAGGCAATATTTTAATTGCTATCGTTATTTTTCTTTTTATGATCACCGTTCACGAGCTGGGGCATTATACCGCAGGAAGACTTTTCAAGTTTAAAATAAATGAGTTTGCTGTTGGTTTCGGCCCGAAAATATTTTCAAGAAAAAATATAAAGCGCGACGAGCTTTTTACAATAAGGCTGCTTCCGCTAGGGGGCGCATGTGTCTTTGAGGGGGAGGACGAGGAAAACCCCAACGCACAGGCTTTTAACAATCAAAAACCTTATAAACGCATTATTGTGCTTATAGCGGGCGCGCTTTTTAATTTAATTTCCGCATTAATTATCGCCGTTGTGGCTTTTAGCGGCTTCGGCGAGTATATGATGACTGTGCAAAAAGTAGAGACCAATTCACCCAATTACGGTATTTTTGAGTTGGGCGACGTGCTTGTGTCCGTTGACGGCAAAGATTTATATATGATTTCCGATTTAAGCGAAATTATAAGCAAGTCGGGTGACACTATGACGGTAAAGGTTTTGCGCCCATACGAACAGTATAAAAAATGGATAACAAACGCCGACGGCAACAGCGTTCTTGCCGTAAGCGTAACCAGCTTAAAAGACGGCGAACAGGGCGACGTTATTGTACTTGAAGGTATTACCAAGGCAGTTTTCCAGACAGAAACGGAAGAGGGGACGGTTTCTTATACCGGCTGGGGGATAACGCGCAACTATACCGCCGCACGGGTTAAAACAGACTTTTTCCCTTCAATAGGCAAATCTTTCGGCTATTGTTTTGAAACGGGCACTTTGGTAATTAAAACACTAGGTAGGCTTTTAACTGGCGCCGCGGGGCTTGACCAAATAGGGGGACCAATCACCACCATAAATATCGCAAGCCAGGTAGTTCAGTCGGGCTTAGCTAACGTTTTGTTTTTGATTGTGCTTATTTCAGTAAACTTAGCGGTATTTAACCTTTTGCCCCTGCCCGCTTTGGACGGTTCAAGGGTAGTGTTTGTGCTTATAGAAATGATTGCGGGCAAGCCTGTCAACAGAAACGTGGAGTCAATTATCCATATGGTGGGCATTGTTCTTCTGTTAGGCTTTGCAATACTTGTAGACGTGTTAAGATGGTTTTAGAAAGAAAAAACACCAAAGAGGTTGATATAGGCGGCGTTGTGATTGGGGGAAAAAACAGAGTCGCCCTTCAATCTATGTGCAACATAAAAACTTCCTTTAAAGAGGAAGTTTTGGCGCAGGTAAAAAGGCTTAAAGAAGTAAAATGCGACATAGCGCGCCTTTCTGTATTTGATAACGCTGATGCGCTTGCGCTTGGCGAATTGGTGCAAAAAAGCCCTTTGCCTTTGGTAGCGGATATTCATTTTAACGCAAACTTTGCCGTAAAGGCAATGGAAAACGGCGTAGCAAAAATAAGAATCAACCCCGGCAATTTTCCCGTTAAAAAATTGAATTATATCATTGACTGCGCAAAATTGCAGGGCGCCGCCATACGCATAGGCGTAAACAGCGGAAGCGTTGACAAAGCGCTAATGGAAGAATATAAGGACAAGCGTCAAGCGCTTTTGCAAAGCGTAGTAAATTATGTAGACTTATTTGAAAAAAGGGGCTTTGAAAAGATTATATTGTCGGCAAAAAGCACCAGCGTTGACGATACCGTAGCTATAAACGAGGCGCTGTCCCAAAGGTTTTGCTATCCGCTTCATATCGGACTTACCGAAGCGGGGCTGATACACCAAGGAATTGCGCGCAACGCGATAGCGCTTTACCGGCTTTTTTCAAAGGGTATCGGTGATACCGTAAGGGTTTCCCTTACCGCCGACCCCGTAGAGGAAGTTATTGCCGCCCGCGCGATTTTAAAGGAATGCGGGCTTGTAAAAGAAGGCGTCCGCTTTATTTCCTGCCCTAAATGCGGCAGATGCCAAATAGACCTTGAAGCAATGGCAAAAGCCGTTTATGAGCACTGTCTTTTAATTGACGAGCCGCTTACCGTCGCCGTAATGGGCTGCGAAGTCAACGGTCCCGGCGAATGCGCCGACGCGGATATAGGTATGGCGGGGCAGGGCAACAATAAAATATCCTTTTTCAAAAAGGGTATGATTTACAAAACGGTAGAAAAAGAAAACGCCGTTGAGCTGTTTCTTAAAGAAATTGATGGGTTATGCAACTTATAGATTATATTAAAACCCATATTGAGGGGACAACGGAGTTAAGGCTAAGAAAAACCGCCGTAAGCGACAGACGGCGGACGGTAGATTTTTTGTTTGTTTCCATTAAACCGCTAACGCAAGGGCAGGAAGAAAATATAAGGCAGCTTTGCGCCCGTTATGCGGGGAATTATTTTTCCGTAAGCGTAAGCTTTGAAAAAGATACTTTGTCAACGACATTTATTAAAAACGCCGTTGACAGGTTTATAAAGACAAATCACCTGTCTTTGACAAAACGTATAAAAGACTTCAATGTTACCCAGCGGGAAAAAGATTTTGAGGTAATCTTTGAAATGGACAGCCTTACGGAAAAAATTGTTCAGGATATGGGCTTTTTAGAGGAATTAGAAAGGTATTTTGACAGCATAAGCGGTATAGGGGTTAAGTGTTATACTAAAAGTTTTCCCTTAAAGCAGGACAGAGAGCAATTAAAGTTAAAGATTCAGCAATACCAGCAGCTTCAACAAAGCAGGGAGTTAAGCCGCCCCAAACGCTTTACCGACGTAAAAAATATTGAGGCTTACATAGGCAAAGAAGTAACCGCCCGCGCAAGGTATATTTCCGATATTACCGAGCCGATGCAAAGATGCACCGTAGCGGGCAAGATTACCAGCAAAAAAATTGTGCTTTCCGATAAAATTACTTCAACGATATGCAAGCTTAGCATTTCCGACAAAACCGCAACTATCTCCGCGGTGCTTTTTGCCAAAAAAGACGTGCTGAAAAAATTTGACGCGCTGGCGGTGGGAGATGAAATAATTGTTTCGGCAAGCGCGCAGAGAAGTTCTTACAGCGGCGAAATTGAGCTTAAAATTTTTGATATTTCAAGGTGCGAAATAGCGGGTGACAGCCAGCAGACTAAATACATAAACGAGGTTCCCTTAGGCTACGTTACAGTGCATCCTAAAAAAATATCGGTGGAAAAACAGCTTGCATTAGAAGAACAGTCAAGCGCCGCTCCTTACTACCTGCGTGAACACGACATTGTGGTTTTAACTGTTTTAACTACGGGGCAAAGAATTTTTCAAGACAGAATTATTAAAATTTCCGCTGTCAAAATTGTAAAAGGGGAGTTTGACCAAAGCTTTGAAAGCTTAATTAACCCTGAAAGAGTGCTTGAAGAAGATTTTTCGCAGCGCAGCGGTATAAATGAGACCGACTTAAAAAATGCGCCGCCTATTATTGACATTTTGCCCGATTTGTTTAAGTTTTGTTACGGTTGCGTTATAGTAACACAAAACGAAGAAATAACAATGGGCTTTATAAGGTATTACGCCAACGCCGCTAAATACTTCTTTTCAAACATCGTTTTTGATTTTGAAGTTTTGGCAAAAAATTTTTTTTCGCAGGGAGAATATAAGGGTCAAAGACTTTCCGATTATTCCGCTTTAAAAGTTGCTGAAAAGCTGAATATTAAAATTATGTCCTCTGCTTCGGAAAACGAAAGTTTAGCTCTTTCGCGCGTGCTTACGCGCATGGCGCACCTTTATGACAATCTATTCCAAAACACTTGATTTTTTAATACCGCCGTGTTAAAATATTTGAAGAACCTTGGAGAGTGGACACCTGTCCGCTCTCTAATTATTGTAGAGGTAAATTTCATTGAGTAAGATTAGTCAAGCCGCCTATGACATTGTAAAACCCTTTGCGGACAGTTTGGGTCTTTATGTCGTTGAAGTAAAATATGAAAAGCGCTTTGACGGTTATCACTTGACTGTGGTAATTGACAAAGAGGGGGGCATAAACATCACCGACTGCGAAGCGCTCTCACGCTTAATTGACGCGCCCTTAGACCAAGCCGACCCCACAAACAATATGCCCTATATGCTTGACGTGTCCTCTATGGGGCTTGACAGACCGCTTACGACGGAATACGATTTTAATAAATATATGGGCAAAGACATTGTTATCAAGCTTTACGCCCCTTTAAAAGGCGGCAAAAAAGAGTTTAAAGGCATATTAAAGTCATATGACGAAAAAAGCGTAACAGTTTTGTGCGGCAGAGAGGAACTTTCCTTTGAAAGGGAGAAAACGGCGAAAATTGAGCCGTTCGTTAAGTTTTAAGTAATTGGAGGATATATTATGAGCAGAGAAAAAGTCAATTTCTTTGAGGCGTTAGAGGCGCTTCAAAAAGAAAGAGGCATTGACCAAGAGGTTTTTTTGTCGGCACTGACGTCGGCGCTTGAATCGGCATGCAAAAAGACTTACGGCGACATTAACATTTTAGTTAAACCTATGCCGGAAAAAGAAACGGTAAAATATTATATTTATAAGACGATAGTTGAAGAGGTAGAAAATCCCGATAAGGAAATGACGCTTGAAGAAGCAAGAAAAATAAAAAAGAGCTACAAATTAGGTGAAAACGTATATACAGAAATAAGTCCCAATAAGGATTTTGGAAGAATAGCCGTTCAGACTGCGAAAAATACCATAATGAACAAGTTACAGCAAGCGGAAAGAGATATTACCTATAATCAGTTTATTGAAAAGGAAAACGAACTTTTGGTCGGCATAGTTTCCCGCGTTAAAGAAGACGGAACAATTTATGTTGAAATAGGCAAAAACCAAATGGAGGGCGTGCTGCTTCTTTCCGACCAAATCCCCGGCGAAAGGTTTGTTACGGGCGACAGAATTAAGGTTTTGGTAAAAAAGGTTAAAGAAGGCGCTAAGGGCACGCAGGTAATGCTTTCGCGCGCCAGTTTCGGCTTTATTAAGCGCCTTTTTGAAAACGAAGTGCCCGAAATAAGAAGCGGACTGGTCGTAATAAAAGGTATTGTAAGAGAGGCGGGTTTCCGCACTAAAATGGCGGTTTTCGGCACTGAACAGGAAATTGACGCCGTAGGTGCATGCGTAGGCAACCGCGGCGTAAGAGTAAACGCTATTGTGAACGAAATTAACGGCGAAAAAATAGATATAATTCCTTGGAGCGAAGATATTATTGACTTTATCGCGCGCGCTCTTTCCCCCGCCAAAGTTTTAATGGTGCAGGCGGACGAGACAAACAGGGAAGCAAAGGTTATAGTTCCCGACGACAAACTGTCCTTGGCGATAGGCAAAGACGGGCAAAACGCGCGTTTAGCCGCAAGGCTTACGGGGTGGAAGATAGACGTCAAGTCCTATTCCACGGCGCTTGCAAGCGGTCTGTTTGACACCGAAACGGAAGAAAATGCCGCCGAAAACCATGAAGAACAAGCCCAACACAGCGATGACGAAAACTATAACGATAACGGCGGCGATACCCCTTGCGGCAACGAAGAAGTAAACCAATAACGGAGATTTTACGCTTTTGGCGGCAACGATTAAAAAAATTCCCATGCGCATGTGCGTAGGGTGCAAACAAATGTTTGCTAAAAGAGAACTTATAAGAATTGTGCGCAAAGAGAGCGGCGAAGTGGTCGTTGACGAAAGCGGCAAGCTTAACGGAAGAGGAGCGTATATCTGTTCATCTGTCAAGTGCTTTGAAAAATGCTTAAAAAGCAATACGCTGTCGCGCCACCTTGAAAGTAAAATTGACGAAAAAGTTATTGAAGACATACAAAGACATTTAAAGCAGCAGTAGTATTTGGAGGAAAGGAAATTTGACGGCAGAAAACAAGAATACCGAAGCTATTAGTTTTGACAGCTTGAAAAACGTGCGCGGTTATACCTTGCAAAAGGGGAGGGCAACGGCGACGGCTTTGTTGTCCTGTTACAAGCAGATAGACGAAATTGAGCGGCAATTAATGATGAAAAAGTCCCAGTTTGAGGAAAGCGAGCGCCTCTTAATTAAGCAAAAAGAGGAAGCCTTAATCGCGCCCTTAAAAGCCGACCAATACAGCGAGACGGAAAGTGCAGGGCAAAAAGAGGAAGCCGTCGTTATAAAGGAACAAGAGTCTCCAAAAGAAGCTGAAATAAAGGCGGAGCCTGTTCAACAGGAGGCCGCGCCGCAGCAAGCCGAGATTAAGCCTGTTGAAAGTAAGGGAGTTTTAAAAGAAGCGCGCGAAGCCGCTGTTTCACAAAACGAAAAACCGCGCTTTGCCGAAAAAACCCGTCAACAGCAAGCGGAAGGACAGAAAAAGCCTTCGGAAAAGCATCAGACGAAACCTCCTATACAGCAAAAGACTGAAAGCGCGCCTAAAACAACTGCTGCGTCTTCCCAAACGGCGGCAAAGAGCGTAAGCAATACTTATACCGACGAAAAAGGAAACGTAAAAGTAAGACGGTTCTTAGAGCCGCAAGCTCCTCCTTTCGCTAGACAGGGCGCGGCTACGCGCAGTGCGGCGGATGGGGTTCAGCGTCCTTTCCAAAGAGGGGCAAATACCGCTCGTCCTCAGGGTCAGGGGAATGCCGCACAGCAAGGTAGGCCACCCTTTAACAGAACAGACGCAAGGCAAGGTGTTCAGCAGGGAAGCAAGCCTCCTTATGCGCCCAGAAAACCCTTTGGCGCCCCAAACGCACCCGTCGCAACGCCACCGCCCATAGCCAAAGAGGGCAAGAGTTTCGGAAATAAAAAGAAAACGCACGAAAAACCCGAAGAAGCCAAGGCGGCGGGCAAAAAGAGTTTGATTACCCGCACTTACACCGCGGAAGGCGAAGAAGACCGCGTAGTCCGTTCGCGCCCCCGTTCAAAGAAGGGAACGGCGGCAATGCCATTACAAACTATCAAAAGAATTGAGAAAGCCGTTGTAAGCACACAGGAAGTGCCCATAAAGGTATTAAGCGAGAGAATAGGTAAAACTGCGGCGGAAATAATAAAAGAACTGTTTAAAGAAGGTATTTTTAAGACCATAAACGATTCTGTTGATTTTGAATACGCCGCTTTTGTGGCAAGCAATTTCGGCGTGGAGCTTGAATTAAAAATAGAAAAAACCGCAGAGGAAGTAATGATTACAGCTGAAGCCATTGACGACGCTCCTGATACGGAAAAACGTCCGCCTATCGTTACCGTAATGGGGCACGTTGACCACGGTAAAACTTCATTGCTTGACGCAATCAGAAAGACACACGTTACATCTTCCGAAGCGGGGGGTATAACGCAGCATATAGGCGCTTACACCGTTACCATTAAAGGGGAACAGATAACCTTTATTGATACCCCCGGGCACGCCGCCTTTACAAAAATGCGCGCGCGCGGCGCTAAGATTACCGACGTGGCGATAATTGTTGTTGCCGCAGACGACGGCGTAATGCCGCAGACGATAGAAGCTATTTCCCACGCTAAGGCTGCGGGAGTAAGCATTGTCGTTGCCGTAAATAAAATGGACAAACCCGAAGCTAACCCCGATAAAGTAAAGCAGCAACTTGCCGAACAGGGTCTAGTGTCGGAAGAATGGGGCGGAGACACTATCATGGTGCCTTTGTCCGCTAAATCGGGCAAAGGTATAGATGAACTGTTAGAAGCGATACTAACAGTTGCCGAAGTAAAAGACTTAAAGGCAAATCCCGCCAAAAAGGCGACAGGAACTGTTATTGAAGCGGAACTTGACAAGGGCAGGGGTCCCGTAGCCACTATTTTAGTAAGCAACGGCACTCTTTATGTGGGTGACAGCGTCATAGCCGGCACGGCGACAGGTAAAATTCGCGCCATGTTTGACGACAAGGGCAAAAAAATCAAATGCGCCCTGCCTTCCTGCCCCGTTGAGATTATAGGCTTTTCAGACGTTCCCAACGCTGGTGACTTTATGTATGTCGCAGATGAAAAATTAGTGCGCAAAGTCGCCGAAGAGCGCAAAACCAAAGAAAAAATTGAAAGCGCGAAAATATCTTCCACCGTTACCCTTGACGATTTGTTCGGAAAAATTAAAGAGGGCAACATGAAGGTGCTTAACTTAATTATCAAAACCGACGTTCAGGGCAGCCTTGACGCGGTTAAATTGGCGCTAAGTAAAATAAGCAACGAAGAAGTCACCGTTATGCCCATTCACGGCGGCGTAGGCGCAATCAACGAAACGGATGTAATGCTCGCAAAGGCAAGCAACGCTATAATAATAGGCTTTAACGTGCGCGCTGACAGCACCGCAAAAGCAAACGCCGACTCTGAAAAGGTAGATATCAGACAATACAGCGTCATTTACGATGCGGTAGAAGACATAACCAAGGCTATGAAAGGCATGCTTGCGCCCAAATATAAGGAAGTCATTACCGCTCAGATACTTGTTCGCGAAATCTTTAAAGTCAGCAGCGTAGGCACAATTGCAGGCTGTTATGTTCAAAGCGGAAAAGTTACAAGAAACGGTAAAATTCGCGTTTACCGCAATGACGTTTTGATTCATGACGGCACGCTTTTAGCGCTCAGACGCTTTAAGGACGACGTAAAAGAAGTCAACCAAGGCTACGAATGCGGTATATCTTTGAGCAACTACAACGATATTAAAGTTGACGATATATTTGAATCTTATGTAATGGAAGAAATTCAGCGCTAGTTTTTAAAACGGAAAAAAGTGGGAGGAAAAACAAATGCCTTCAAACAACAGGGTTGACAGACTTAACAGTCAGCTAAAAAAGAATATTTACGAAATACTTTCCCAAAGGGTAAAAAATCCAAATTTAACGGAAATGTTTTCTGTGACGGAAGTATCTTGCGACAGGGACTTAACCCTTGCAAAGGTCTATATAAGCATTTTTTCTACCGACAGCGTAAGGGCGCAAAAAACATTTGAAGCAATAAAGCAAAGCGGCGGATTTGTGCGCGGCAGTTTGCTTAAAAGCATGAACATACACGCCGTTCCCCAATTGGTTTTTGAGCTTGACAACAGAATGGAAAACCAAGACAGAATTACCAAAATTCTGATGGAGATAAAAAGTGAAAACCAATCTTCTGACAGTTGAGCAGTGCGCCGAATTATTGCTTAAACAAAAAAGCGTGGGGCTGATTTGCCACACCAATTCCGACGGCGATACCGTTGGAAGCGCCGCCGCGCTGTGCCTTTTATTGCGCATGCAAGGCGTAGAGACAGAAGTATTTTGCGACAGCGCGATAGATTCAAACGCGCAATATTTTTTACCGGAAGGAATTGAAATCAAGCACTCAATTGACAGAAATTACTCAATGCTTGCGGCGATAGATTGCGCCGACATATACAGAACGGGACTTTTAAGCGGCGTTTTCGGCGCCCATGCAAATACCCTTGTCATAGACCACCACGCATACGCTCCCTTTGGGCGCAATTATTTATGGGTAGAATATTCTAGCACGGCGGAAATTATCCTTGATATTTCCCGCGTATGGAATAAAAAGCTTGACAGCCAAATGGCGACGCAGCTTTTTATTGGGCTGTCAATTGACACAGGCAATTTTTCGCATTCAAACACCAACAAACACAGTTTTTTGTCGGCGGCGGAATTGTCGCAATATAACATTGATATCGCCTTGATTAACCGCGTTTTTTACGACAGAATGACCTTTACAAGAGCCAAGCTTTTGGGCAAGGTTTTGTCTAAAATGAGGCGCTATTACGACGGGCGGTTTTGCCTTGTCTATGCTGCCAGAGAAGATATTGAGAGCTGCGGCGCTACCAAGCAAGACGCAAGCGACATTGTTGATTACGCCGTAAACATAGAGGGCTGCAAAATCGGGGCTTCTTTAATGGAGGCTTCGCCAAACGTGTTTAAAATTAGTTTAAGAGGGGACAAAACTCCCGTGCGCGACATTGCCGAGTCTTTCGGCGGAGGGGGACATTTGATGGCAGCGGGCTGTCAAATCAGCGGCGTATTTGAAGACGTGCTTGAAAAACTTCTAAAAGCCGTAGGGGATAAGCTCAAATGAGCTTTAACGGCTTTATCATTATCAATAAAGAAAAGGGAATAAGCAGCGCCGCCGCGCTTTCGGTAGTAAAGGGCGTAATTAAATGCAAAGCGGGGCACTTAGGCACGCTAGACCCCGAAGCGGAAGGCGTTTTGCCGGTAGCGCTGGGTAAAGCGACAAAACTTTTTGATTATTTAATTGACAAGCAAAAAACATATATTGCGGAGATTACTTTCGGCTCAACAACCGATACGTTAGACTGTGCCGGCACTGTTACAGCCACATGCGTTAATCTCCCCGACAAAAAAGCAATTACAGAGGCTTTACAAGGTCTTACAGGGGAGATTATGCAGGTTCCGCCTCAATACTCAGCCTTGTCAACGGGGGGCGTAAAGGCTTACGCTCTTGCCAGACGGGGTATAGAAGCAAACTTAGCGGCGCGCAAAGTCACAGTTTATTCCTTTAAGCTTTTATATAAAAAAGAGGCAAACGTTTACGGTTTTGAAATTGTCTGCGGTGCGGGAACGTATATCCGCGCGCTTGCAAGGGATTTAGGTAAAGCTGTTGATTCTTTGGCGTATATGAGCAAGCTGGTGCGGACCAAATCGGGGTTTTTTGAAATAGCAAAAAGTGCTACGCTTGAAAAAATTAAAGAAGACTACAAGAAATATTTAATAAGTATTGAAGAGCCTTTGGCGCATCTTCCCGCTTACAGGGCGGAAGAAAAACACTTTAAGCATTTAACAAACGGCTTGAACATTACTCTTGAAGGTATGCCCAAAGGACTTTTCCGTTTGTATTGCGGCGAGTATTTTTTGGGGCTTGCGCAAGAGCAAGAAGAGAAAATTGCAATAAAATATTATCTGTACGATGAATAAAATTGACGTTACAAAAGAAAATTTTGACAAGCCTTTGGCTTTGGGTTTAGGTTTTTTTGACTGTCTGCATTTAGGACACAGAAAAATACTAAGCAAAGTCAAAGAGTATGCTAAAAAAGAGGGGGTTTTTACCTCGCTTTTTACCTTTTCAAATAACTTCCGAAATCTTTTGGGAAGGGATGGCGGCTTGCTATATACCTTTGAAGAAAGAATAAAGCTGTTTGAAGAGGAAGGGGTTGACTTGTTACTTTACTCTTCTTTTAATGAAGCCTTTATGAACTTGTCTGCCCATAGTTTTTTATCCTTGCTTGACAAGTTTTGCGTAAAGTTTATATGCTGCGGTAAGGACTATACTTTCGGGCGCGACGTTAAAGGTGTAAATGAATTACGAGCCTACTGTAATGAAAAAGGTATAGAGCTGTGCGTGGTTGAGGAAGTAAAACGAAACGGGCAAAGAGTGTCATCGTCCTATATAAAGCAGCTCATTAAAGGCAGCGAGATTAAAAAAGCCAACACGCTTTTAGGCAGACCGTTTAGTATAAGCGGCAAAGTTGTTAAGGGGCGCGGCAAGGGAAAGGAAATGGGCTTTCCTACCGCAAACCTGGAAGTTTCGCCCGAAAAGATTCTTCCGCAAGGTGTTTTTGCGGGAACTACTCTCATAAACGGCAAAACCTATAATACTATTATAAGCATAGGTGATATTCCCACCTTTAATATAACCGCAACTACCGTAGAAGCGCATATTTTAGCATTTGAGGGCGACCTATACGGAAAGACGATTACGCTTTCAATAAACGAATATTTGCGCTCTATCACTCGTTTTGAAAGCGTTGAACAGCTCAAAGCGCAAATGCAAAAGGACAAAGAATATGCAGGTAAAATTCGGACCTAGCGGCAACGGAGATTTATTTTACGAAAAAGGTTTTAAACATTCTTATGAGATGCCATCCTTTTTGCGCTCTTTGGGACTTACCGCTTACGAATATTCTTTTGGCAGAGGGGCAAACATTTCAGACGAAACGGCGTCTGTTATAGGTAAAAATTGCAAAGAACAGGGAATAACTCTTTCCGTTCACGCGCCTTACTATATAAACTTTGCCAACCCCGACAGGGACATGATTGAAAAATCTTTCGGTTATCTGTTCAGGTCGGCAGACAAAGCAAGGCTATTGGGAGGAAAAAGGATTGTTTTTCACGTGGGAACTACCGGCAAGATGACAAGGGAAGAAGCGCTTTTTGCGGCGGCGCAAAACTTAAAGGAATTTGCCCTTACAGCGCGCGAAAGAGGTTACGGCGACATTAACTTTTGCCCCGAAACTATGGGAAAAATGAGCCAGCTCGGCACGGCGGAAGAAATAATTAATTTTTGCCTTATAGACGAAATGTTTATTCCTACGGTAGACTTCGGTCATTTATACGCGCGAAGCCACGGCGAGTTTCAAGGATTTGCCGCATACGATGAACTGTTATGCAAAATGCAAGAGAAGTTGGGCGACAGGGCTAAGCATATGCACATACATTTCAGCAAAATAGAGTTTAGCGCGGGGGGCGAAGTAAGGCATTTAAAAATGAGCGACACTTCCTACGGACCCGATTTTGCGCCGCTTGCCCAAGTGATAGCTAAACGCGGCTTTACGCCTACGGTTTTATCGGAATCGGACGGCAGTCAAATTGAGGACGCCCTTGAAATGAAAAAAATATATGACAATATTTAAGGAGATATACATATGGAAAAATTAGACAGACTTTTTAATATCCTGCCTGACGTGGACGCTGTCGTCGTTATTTCCCAAAACAACAGGCTGTATTTCACAAAGTTTTCGGGAACTTTCGGCATTTTGGTTTTAACCCGCGAATCCGCAAGCTATATTACCGATTTCCGCTATTTTGAAATGGCAAAAGAAGCCATGAAAGACAGCGGCATTGACGTATTTTTGTCGGAAGGCGGGCTTAAAGCGTATGAATGCGCAAAAGAGCTGCTAGAAAATATTTCGGCAAAACGCGTCGGCTACGAGGATACGGAAATTACCGTTTCGCAATCTAAGTCGTTGTTTGAAAAACTGGGCAACTTTGAATATGTTCCCGCAGGCGACAGTATTTTAAACGTGCGCCAAATCAAAACTCCTTACGAGCTTGACTGCATTTCAAAGGCTCAAAGCATTACAGACAAGGCTTTTAATAAGATTTTAAACTTCATTTCCTCCAATGTTACCGAAAACGAGATTGCGGCGGAACTTGAATACCAAATGAGAAAAAACGGCGCGACGGGAATTGCCTTTGATACGATTATCGCCTCGGGCACAAACGGCAGCAAACCCCACGCTCACCCCACTGATAAGCAGATTAAAGCGGGGGAAGCCATAACTATGGACTTTGGCGCGCGCTACAACGGATATTGTTCCGATATGACCAGAACGGTATTTTTAGGAAAACCCAACGAGGAAATTAAAAAGATTTATAATACCGTTTTAAAGGCTCAAATGTCCGCCCTTAATAATATGGCGTGCGGTATGATGGGCAAAGAGGTTGATGCGTTGGCGCGGCAGGTTATCGTTTCCGCGGGTTACCCCAATCACTTTAACCACGGTTTGGGGCATTCTTTGGGTATTGACATTCACGAGCGTCCCAGCAGTAATGCCCTTTCGGAAGAAAGGCTTCAAGAAAACATGCTTATGACCGTTGAACCGGGCATTTATGTTGAAAATCTCGGAGGTGTGCGCATTGAAGACCTTGTAATTGTCAAACAAGATAAGATAATCAATTTGACAACTTCACCCAAAGACATTATAATACTTTAAGTCTTGTGATATAGGCAATTGTGGAGGATAATATATGATTACAGCGGGCGAATTCAGAAAAGGAATCACCTTTGAAATGGAAGGCGGAATTTATATAGTCGTGGACTTTCAGCACGTTAAGCCGGGCAAAGGCGCGGCGTTTGTGCGCACCAAGATAAAAAATATCGTAACGGGCGCGGTATTAGAGCGCACCTTTAACCCTTCGGAAAAGTTTGAAAGAGCTATGATTGAGTCAAAGGAAATGACTTATTCCTATGCTGACGGCGATATTTATTATTTTATGGACGCCGAAACCTTTGAGCTTGTTCCCTTGAACAAGGTGCAGGTAGAGGATGCCTTAATGTTTATAACAGAAAATATGAGCGCAAATATAAGGTTTTACAAGGGCGCGGCGTTTTCGGTAGAACCGCCTAACTTTGTTGAGCTTCTTATTACCGTCTGCGAACCCGCCGCCGTAGGTAATACCGCCACCAACGCGCAAAAACCTGCGACGCTTGAAACGGGTTACGAAATCATGGTGCCTATGTTTGTAAACGAGGGCGACACCATAAGGGTGGATACCAGAACGGGCGAATATATGGAAAGAGTTAAGAAATAATTTCATTTTAATAGTTAACAGCATCTTTTGAGAAAGCTTTATGCTTTCTCTTTTTTTATTCTTTACGGCACTTTTTCTGCGGTTTGCTTTTGCGTTTGCATAGCTACAATTTGGCATTTGTAAATATCATCATTTGCGCGCATGTGCATATTCACATTTGTGCAAAGAGCAAATCTCTTTAAGCATTTTGTTTAATCTAATGCTAGGACGCTTTGAGTTTCTTTTTAACTAATGCGCGCGTTTTGTTTTTTTAATAGTTGCAGTTCTTATAGGGGTTTTGTATACATAAATTGCATAACCGCTTAATTTTAGTTTGGAATAACCTCTAACACTTAGCCGCTAAACATTAAATTGTAGGTTAGCTAAAAATATAAATTAAGAACTGTTTCACCTGCTTGCTTTGTTCTAATAAAGGCTTGTCTAAAATATTTTATTATATGGAGTTAAGCGGTATTCTGCCCTGCGACCTTTATATTAGGCTGTTTAAGGGGGGCTGCGAGGGGGTGCAGGAGGTCAGGTTAAGGGTAGGACAAGCCCCCAAAGTTTTAAGAGAGGGGAGATGGGCGGTTGTCGCCGACTACTCCGTTACTAAGGAATGCCTTGCAGATATAGTTTATAACGCCTGCGATAAATCCGTTTACGCTTATGCCAAAGATATTTCCCGCGGCTTTGTCACTACCGAGGAGGGCGTCCGCATAGGCATAGCTGGAAAGGGCGTTTACGGCGAGGGCGAAAAGCTTACGGTAATCAAAGAATATACTTCTTTGGTGCTAAGGTTTTCAAACTCGGTCAAGGGGTGCGCTGACAAGATTATGCCGTTCATTACAAATCCACTTGTAAGCACCTTGATTATATCGCCGCCGTCCGCTGGCAAGACAACGCTTTTAAGGGACATAGCGCGCCAGCTTTCGCAAAACGGTTATGACTGCCTTGTCGCAGACGAAAGAGGAGAACTTTCAAATTGTATAAACGAAAAAAACGTTTTGGGGGGGTGCGACGTGCTTTGCGCCAACAAAATTGAAGCTATGACAATAGGCACGCGTTGCCTGGCGCCCCAAGCCTTAATTTGCGACGAATTAAGCGCGGAGGAGTTGGAGTTGTTGCCTTTTGTAATATACAGCGGTGTTGCCGTTTTTGCGTCGCTGCACGGCAAAGATTTGGAGGAAGCGGCAAAAAAAGAAGCGCGATTGCTTAGTTATTTCCAAAGGTTTGCGGTGCTTTCTCAGCGTTTAGGCGCTGGAACGATAGAAGCGCTATACGACGCAAATATGAAAAAGCTTTGCGGTGAAAGCGTTTAGATTCAAAGCAAGATTTTAGCCACAAGGCTTAATATCACGCAAGTCTAAATAAAAGAAGATGATTTCGCAAAAGCAAGACAGCTCAAAGCAATATATAAAAAGGGTGAAGTCAAAGTGTTATCAATCAGTTACATCTATCTATGATAGCGTAAGATGAAGTCAAAGTAAAAAGTATGATTGCAGTTCAAAAAAACATACCGAAAAATATTCAAGTAATTATAAGTAAAGCAAAGTAATTTCAAGCATTGCACAAGCAAAAGAAAATACAGACTAACAAACGCAAAATGAAGACAAAAAGAAAAAGAATGGCAAAGCGATATTATTTTTATAATGACGGAACGAAAGCCTTAAATAAATAAAAATAAGTTAAAAAAGGAGTATACAAAAAGCGTGAAGCTTTTAGGCGTAGTTATGATAATGTGCTGTTCGGCTTTTGTGGGGCATAAAATCTCCGCAAAATATTTAGCGCGCCAAAACCTCTTCCGAGCGCTTTCGGTTTTTACCGCCGACTACTGTGCCAACCTCAATTATGCGAAAAAACCGCTGAATACACTTTTGGAAGGGGAATACGGAGGCGAATTTAAACAGACATATCAATGTTTTTCTGAGGGAAAATCTCCGCCCTATCTCACAAAAGACGAGTATCCCTACGTTAAGGACTTTTTTAATTCTTTGGGTAAAAGCGACAGCGCCAGCAGCCTTACGCAGACGGATTTTTTTACCAAATACTTCAATGAAAGCCATCAAAAGGCAGCGGAAGAAAGAAAGCAAAAAGCTTCTTTGTCGGTAAAACTCGGCATTTTCGTAGGGCTGCTTTTTTCCATTTTGATTTTGTGAAACTATGGATATAAGTATAATTTATAAAATAGCCGTAATCGGGCTGCTAACCGCAGTAATATCAATGCTTTTAAAAAAGGCAAACAAGGACGAAATCGCCACTCTCGTTACTATTGCCGGCTTGATTTTGTGTTTGATAATTGTGCTTGATATGGTTGTTCAGCTGTTTAACTCCATACAGTCGCTTTTTGATTTGTCGTGAGCTTTATACAGATAGTAGCCTTTGCGGTAGTGGCGGTGGTAGCCGTAGTTATGCTGCGGCAGCACAATCCCGAAATTGCTCTGCTTTTAGGCATTGGAAGCGGAGTAATTATCATTTTGTCGGTGTTAGACGGGCTTTTTGACGTAGCGTATACCTTTTACAACCTTGCAGAAAAAACGGGCGTAGATTCCGACCTTTTTCTTTCGGTGTTAAAAATCGTGGGCATAGGCTACTTAACGGAATTCACCGCGGGCGTATGCAACGACGCCAAAGCCGTTTCAATAGGCGATAAAGTTATGTTCGCAGGGAAAATCTGCATTGCCGTAGTCGCGCTGCCCTTAATGCTTGATTTAGTAAGGCTTGTCATAGCCATACTTCCCGGTTAAGTCTTTATGAAAAGAACAAATAAAAAGTTAATACTTAAAACTCTCGCTTTGGTCGGGATTATAATGCTTATAATAGCTTTTCTTCCCGCCGCCGCTGTTTTAGCGGAACAAATGGCAAACAGCGAAGAGGACAAGCTTATAAAAGAACTTGAAAAAGAAACGGACTGGCAGCTTAAACAGTTTAACTGGGAAGAATTAGAGAACTTTTTAGCCTCTTTGGAGAATAATACGATAGTTAAAGGCGGCGTACTTGAAACAGTTAAACAAATTCTAAACGGCGAACTTGACATTAACGCTCAAAGCTATCTGGTGTTTTTATCCGATATGCTTTTAGGAGGTTTCCTTTCCCTTCTTCCCTCGCTGTTAACCGTAATTGTGGTCAGCGTGCTTTTGGGGCTTTTTTCTAAAAAGAAAGAGCTTATAAGCGCCTCAACGGGCGAGGTTGTGCATTTCGTGGGATACGCTATCGTAATTACTTCCGTTTTAATTCCCGTGTGGAAGCTTGCCGACGGCGCCGCAAAAACCGTTACCGACATAAAGTCGCTTGCGGAAATTATAATGCCGCTGCTTTTGACGCTCATGACGGCGGTAGGCGCAAGCGCGGGAGTTACGGCGATGCAGCCCTCATTGGCACTTTTTTGCGGCGGAATAATTGAGCTTGTGTCCAAATGCGTTTTGCCTCTGGCAGTTATGGGCATTGTATTTTGCGTGGTGGCGAATATGTCAAACAATATAAGACTGACTAAGTTCGCGGAGTTTTTCAGGCATATTTCTACGGTAATTTTAAGTATCGTATTTACAGTTTTCACAGCTTTTTTAACCGTTAAAGGCGTTACTGCCGGCGTTACCGACGGGATATCTATAAGGGCGGTAAAGTTTGCCACAAGGAATTATCTGCCCATAGTGGGGGGTTACATTGCCGAAGGCTTTGACTTAATACTCGCAAGCAGTATTTTAATAAAAAATGCCGTTGGGGTAACGGGTCTTATTTTAATTCTTGTGCTTATAACGGCGCCCATAATAAAAATTTTGCTTTATTCCTTGGCGCTTCAACTTACCGCCGCCGTTATAGAGCCGGTAAGCGACAGCCGTATCGTGGCTTTTTTAACCGATTGCTCAAAATCGCTGACGGTGCTTTATGTTTGTATTATCGCGGTGGCTTTTATGTTTTTCTTGCTTTGCATGCTTGCAATTTGCACCGCAAATACTCTTTAAAAAACGCTTACAAAACTTAAATTGTAATATACTCCCCCGCGGCAAATCATAAGGAGAAAAATATGGAAACATTAACCGTTTGGACAATTTCCGTAGTGGGCATAGTTATGATTACTTTGCTTGTGGACATTATTTTACCGGAAGGTGAAACAAACAAATATATCAAAGGTGTCATGTCTATAATTACCGTGTTAGTGTTGATTCAACCGCTGCCGCTGTTGTTTAGCGACGAGGGGGTAATTGTTTCCGCTCTTGCTGCAAGCGGCGAGCAGCTGCAAGCCGACGAGACTTTTTTAATAGGTTATACGCAACGTTTGGGACATGTCAAAGAGGCGCAGGTTTCCAAAGCGCTTGAAAACGCAGGCTACGAAAATGTGGCGGTAAACATTATTATGTCAAATGCCAATAATATGCCCGTCATATCAAAAGTGTTACTAAATTTGTCAAATATGGTAATACGCGGGAGCGAGCCTCATATAAATAAAATAGAAAAGATTGCAGGCATTGCGGCAGCTTTGCTTAAAATCAGCCCCGACAAAATAGAAATATATGGTTAAAGACTTTTTTGTAAAATTGAAAAACGTCAAAAATATAGAAATTATCATTGCGGTAGTGTTATGCGTGGTAGTTTTAATTATATTTTTCGCGGATTTTTCCCCAAAAGAAGAGGAAACTACGGATGCATTTGAACTTTATGCGGCGGCGCTTGAAAACAAACTTGAAAAAGTGCTGTCAAAAATTGAGGGCGTGGGAAAAATAAACGTAGCCATAACTTACGACGGGCAAATAAAACAGGTTTTTGCCGTAAATACCCAAACTCAAAACAATGGAACGGGCACGACTACAAAAACGGAGATTGTACTTGTTGACGGCAAACCCTTAATAGAAGAGGAGCTTTTGCCCAATATTGTAGGCGTTTTGATAGTTATGGAGGGGGCGAACAACGCCGTAACCAGAATGCTTGTAGTCGAGGCGATAACTTCCCTGCTTAACATCGATAAAGACCAAATAAAAATATTGACTTATAAATAATAACGGAGGGCAAGACTTTATGTCTAAGAAAAAGAAAATAATTCTGCTGGTATCAATGGTGCTTGTTTTGGCGCTTGCCGCCTATATCAATATAGCACTTCTTACCGGCGACAACGGTGACGACGACGTTCCTACTGGAAATTTCTTTACAAGCCACCGCGCAAATAGAGAGGAAACGCGCAACTACGAGATTGACCAGCTAAACGATATTTTGGCGACGGAATGGGAAGAGTTTGCCGAGGCGCGCGCGGCCGCTATGGCTCAAAAATTAAAGCTCAGAGAAATTACAGAAATGGAAATGTATCTGGAAAGCATGCTTAAAGCGCATTTTGACGATGCCGTAGTAACCATTAACGCTACCACCGACTCAATAACCGTAATTGTAGACATTGAGGGCGACGAGCTTACAAGAGAGCAAAGGGCGGTAATTTTTAACATTATAATGGGCGCTATGGAAACGAGCACCGATTTCATTCGCATTTATTCGGTGTAAGTTGAAATAAAGAGGGGCTAATTTATTGTAATTTTGCTCAAAACGTGCTATACTTCCTTTAACAAATTAGGGAGTATTATAGGCTATGAAAGTTGTTTCCAACAAGGACAACGACGGAAAACTCGTTTACAGCAGCGAAATTGTCAAAGGCGTTGTAGAGTGCGCCTTAGACGAAACGGAAGGGCTGGTAAAATACGATTCCTCCGTTAAAAGCAGGCAAAAACAAATAAAAAACTTTATCCGCGTTGATTACGTTGACGATTATCTTTACATTGACGTTTTTGTGAAGATTAGGCATGACGTAAGCATCCCCGAAACTGCAAGCAAAGCTCAGCTTGCGATAAAAAACTCCCTTGAAACAATGACGGAGTTTAAGGTCAAAGATGTAAATGTTCACGTCGTTGACGTGGACCTTGAAGAAAACTCAAATTAAAACCGCTAACCCCTTTTAAAGGGGTTAGTTTTTGTTGTTTTGACAAAAATTTAGTTTGATTAGTTTTTGAGCTTGCATTTGTATCAGAGCGTCTAAAAATAAATTAACGGTTTGTGGTAAAATAATATGAGAAAATACGCCCGCGAAGTGGCATTTTGCTTGACATACGAATATCTTTTTACAAAAGAAAGGCGCTTAAACTTTGATATGTTTGAGGAAAAAGACTTGACGGAAGAGGACAAGGCTTTCGCTTTTTCTCTTTACTCCGGCACTATTGAAAACTTTGAGGGCTATAAGGAAACCATTGCCGCTTTAAGCAAAGGCTTTAAACTTGAACGCATATTTAAAATTGACCTTGCGGTTATCGCTATGGCTATCCACGAAATTAACGCGCTTAAAACGCCCGTAGCCGTTTGCGTTAACGAAGCGGTGGAACTCGCTAAAAAGTTTTCCACCGATAAAAGCGTGGGTTATGTCAACGGTATTTTGGGCGAATACTGCCGTCAAAACGACTTGAAATGATAATTACCGTAACTCAGCTTAATAATTTTCTTAAAGGGGTGATAGACAGCGAAACAATGCTGTCTAATCTTGAAGTTAAGGGTGAAATATGCAATTTAAGGCAAAGTTACGACAACGCTTTTTTTACCGTTAAAGACGAGTTTTCTTCAATTGATTGTTACGCTTATGCGAATAGGGAAGCCGATTTGTCTTTGCTTCAAAACGGAAAGGAAGTCGTTTTGCTCGGCACGCCGTCTTTTTATGCCAAGACTGCAAAAATGTCTTTTAATGTTAAGAAAATTACCTTTTCAGACAAGGACGGCAAACAATATTTAGCCTTTTTAAAACTTAAAGAAGAATTAAAAGCGCAGGGGCTGTTTGAAGAAAGCAGAAAAAAGCCTCTAAACTGCAACTGCATTAATATCGGGGTGGTAACAAGCGCAAAGGGCGCCGTTATAGGCGACATTGTAAACGTGTCCCAAAGGCGCAACCCCGCCGTTGAGATTTTTCTTTATCCTGCAAAGGTCCAAGGCGAGGGAGCGGAAAAAGAGATAATTGAAGGCATAAAGTTTTTTGAAAGAAAAGACGTTGACGTTGTCATTGTGGCGCGGGGCGGTGGAAGTGACGAAGACCTTTCAGCCTTTAATTCAAAAAACGTAGTGCTGGCTTTGGCGAAATGCAGCAAACCCACTTTGTCAGCCATAGGACACGGCATTGACTGGACTTTGTGCGATTTTGCCGCAGACGCGCGCGCTTCAACTCCCAGCGAAGCGGCGGAACTGGTTACAACCAATGTTTCCGAGCTTAAAAGCAGGTGCAAATCAACTTTGCAGCGCATGTATGCTTTGCTCGCCGCAAAAAATCAAAGTCAATCCTCAAAATATAAATATCTTTCTTTAAACGCCTACTCTTTGTGCTCCGACAAAATAGCGGAGGAAGAAAAACTGTTCGCTTCGTTGGCGGCAAGGCTTGACGGCTGTAATGTCTTAAAAAAGTTAAGCGGCGGTTTCGGTTATATTACGCATAAAGGCGAAAGGCTTTTAAGTGTAGAAAAAGCGGCGGTAGGGGAAGAATTAGAGATTTTCCTTGCCGACGGTTCTTTAAGAACGGAAATTAAGGATATAAAGAAAAACTTTCGCGGGGTGAAAAAATGAATATAGAACAATTGTTAAAAACCCTTCAAAACACTGTGGAAAAACTTGAAAAAGGCGATTTGCCCATTGACGAAAGCCTTAAACTTTTTGAAGAGGGAGTCGCCCTTACGGAAAAGTGTTTTTCCGCTTTGGAAAAAACCAAGGGAAAACTCAGCATACTAAAACAAAGGATTGATAACATTGAAGATTAACTCAGAAGAAATATTAAAAAGTTACCTTCCCAAAGAAAAAACACTTTTAAGCGACGCCATGGCGTACAGTTTGTTGGGAGGAGGAAAACGCCTGCGCTTTAACTTTATCGCGCAGTTAGCGGAGCATTTTAACGTGTGGGACGACAATACGCAGCGTCTTGCTGCCGCCGTTGAAATGATTCATGCCTATTCGCTTATACACGACGATTTGCCCTGTATGGACGACGACGATTTTCGGCGGGGTAAACCAAGCTGCCACAAGGCTTTCGGTTATGCCAACGCCCTTTTGGCGGGAGACGCACTATTAAATCTGGCAGCTGCCACGCTTTTTAGGGGAAAGGCAAGCCGTCGTTATTTAGCCGCCTCAGCCCTTTTATTTGACTGCTCGGGCGAACAAGGTATGGTCTTAGGGCAAGTTTACGATTTGCAGAATATTCCCGACAAAGAGCAAATAAACCGCTTGAAAACGGCAAAGCTTTTTGAAGGGTGCTGTTTAAGCGTAGGGTTATACGCCAATGTCAGCAAAAAAACCTATGCCCTGCTTTATGACTTGGGCGTCAACTACGGCATGGCTTTTCAGCTTGCAGACGATGCGAGTGACGGAATTAAAACCGATTCTTTTGAAGAAAAACTAAGTATTTATTATAAAAAATGTCAAGATTGTCTGCAAAAATTAGATATTAAAGGCGATTTCTTTCCTTATGCGCTGTCATTATTGTGTTAAAAAGATGAGAATTTGGCAAATACCTTTCACAATATTTGATTTTCTGCGTATTATATGTTATAATCAAGCTCGAATATAGGTGGTGCAGTATTCTAGTCAAAATCCAATGTATTGAAGACGGGGTTAAACTATCGTCAAAGGGCACATCTATGAAGTTCCTTGTGTCGGCCTTCGTTGCCCAAACGGGGGTTGGTGCTGGGAGTTAAGGTTTTTGGGTAGGCTGTAACGGCATATAGCTGATTGGTCCCAACTGCCGCGGAGACTCATAAGGGTGGAGTAAAATTTTACCTCTCTACTCTCTGAGATTAAACCTGCTATGCGGCCTTTAAGCTGTGTACAGAGTAGCCTGCTTTGAGCGAAGTATGCGGGATTAGAGAACTTCTTTTTTCGTTGGCCGACGAAAACTGCAAGATTGCTCTATGAAATCTACTTTGCAAAAGAAGCTAAATGCATTGGAATTTGTCAAGGAAATCTTCTAGACTGCCAAAAGATAATTCGGAGATTATAGTACGGACTTAGTGGCGATTCAGTTGTGCGAGTGGCAACACCGCGCTGCGCTTTTTAAAAGGAAACTGCCCTCACGGCGACGGGGGGTGAGGCGTAGGGAAACCCTACTGAACCTATGCCGTAAGGTTTATCCGAGTTATTACCACCTTATATCACTTGATTTTTGGAGAAAGCTAAATATATGGCGAGTAGCAAGGTTGCTCCCGATGAAAAAAACGGGGAGCAACCGAAAAAAAACTTAAAAGAGAACGGTAAAGAAAAAGACAAGCCAAAACAAAAAGGTAATTCTTTCGTATTTTGGTTGATTAAAATTCTGATTATTACTATCGTACTGTCATGCTGTTTTTCAGTAATTACGGAGGTAGTATATAATTCGCTTCAAATCAACGTTGTAAAGCTTACCATAGCAATTTTGCTTGTCTTATTGATTATTTTTTTGGCGATTGTGTCCGATATGATTGGCGTAGCGGTAACCGCCTGCGACGAACAGCCTTTTCACGCTATGGCAAGCAAAAAAGTTAAGGGCGCGCGAATGGCTGTGACGCTTTGCCAAAACGCCGACAAGGTTGCAAGCATTATTTCCGACATTGTAGGCGACGTATGCGGTATTATTTCGGGCAGCAGCGGCGCAACCATTGCGGCGGTAATACTGCTTCAATCGGGAATAGAAAGCGGAGCGCTTGTTGTGCTCATCACTTCTGCGGTAACGGCAGTAATTGCGGCTTTAACCATTACGGGCAAGGCTGTTGGCAAAAAAATAGCGCTAAGCAAGTCGCAGGACATTACTTTCGGGCTTGCCAAATTATTGTCGGTGTTTAAGAAAACCTAAAAAAGAGAGATAATAAAACAGAGATAATTAAATGCTTGAAAACATAAACAATCTGCAAGACCTCAAAAAAACCCCCGTAAAAGAGTTGCAAAAGCTTTGCAACGAAATACGGGATTTTTTAGTGCCCGTCGTTTTAAAAAACGGCGGACATTTGGCAAGCAATTTGGGCGTTGTGGAACTTACCGTCGCCCTATGCTATTGTTTTGACTTTGAGGATAAAGACAAAATCATTTGGGACGTAGGGCATCAGTGTTACGTCTATAAATTGTTAACAGGCAGGCGGGAAGCCTTTTCAACCCTTCGCCAAGAGGGGGGACTGAGCGGTTTTCCCGACCCGCAGGAAAGCCCCGCAGATACTTTTGCGACAGGTCACGCCAGCACCGCTATTTCGGCGGCGTTGGGAATTGCGGCGGCGCGCGACCTAAAAGGCGAAGACTATAATTGCGTCGCGGTAGTAGGCGACGGCGCGCTTACGGGCGGCATGACTTTTGAGGCGCTGAACAATACCTCAAAAAGAAAGGTTTTAATAGTAGTAAACGACAACGGCATGTCTATTGACGGCAGCGTGGGGAAAACCGTTACGGCTTTTTCCGGCTTGCGTATAGGCAATTACGATAAAAATAAACAAAAAATCAAAGATTTTTTAAATAAGCTTCCTTTGCTGGGCAAGCCGCTGTCTAAATTTTTCAGTTTTTGCAAAAGGGTTTTAAAATTCGGTTTCATTAACAATAACTTGTATTTTAACAGCTTTGATGTAAAATACGTTGGCATAGCAAACGGGCATAATGTGGAAAAACTTATAAAATATATCAATAAAATCAAGCAAAACGTAACGCAAGCTACCGTTTTGCATGTCAAAACTGTAAAAGGCAAGGGATATAAAGACGCGGAGGATAACCCTTCCGAGTTCCACGGGGTCCCGTCGGAGGAGGACAGAAAGGAACTTTCAATGTCTAAAACCGCCGGAAACGCCGTTATGAAACTGGCGGAAGAAGGCAAAGAAGTGGCGGTAATTACCGCCGCCATGAAAGAGGGAACGGGGCTTTCGGAGTTTTGCGCAAAGTTTCCCCAAAGACTTTTTGACGTAGGTATTGCCGAACAGCACGCCGTAACTTTTTCCGCGGGGCTTTGCAAGGGGGGAGTTAAGCCTTACTTTTTTGTTTATTCCACCTTTTTACAAAGGGGTTTTGACCAAATTATCCACGACGTTGCGCTGCAAAACCTGCCAGTAGTATTTTGCGTTGACAGGGCAGGCTTTGTAGGCAACGACGGCAAGACGCACCAGGGACTTTTTGATTTAAGTTACCTTTCTTTAATTCCTAACTTGACCGTGCTTGCGCCGGCAGACAGAAGCCAGCTTGCAGATATGATAAAATGGAGTTATTCATACGATAAGCCCGTGGCGATACGCTATCCCAAAGAAGTCCGAAGCGACCTCAACCAAAACTTTTCAAAATTGTTTTGGAACAGAATTGTGTCGCGCGAGGGTAAGGTTGAACTGATTGCGGCAGGCAACAATATGCTTAGCTTATGCCTAAACGTTTCCGACGCGCTGTATAAAGAGGGGATTTCCGCCAACGTTACTAACGCATGCGTAATAAAGCCCATTGACGAAAGGTTTTTGGATTCCGTAAAAAGCGGCGCGATTTTTACCCTTGAAGAAAATGTGGAGAGCGGAGGGCTTGGCGCTTCCGTTAAAAATTATTTTTCCGACATGGGCGTCAAGGTGCATTCTTTTACCGCCCCCGACGAGTTTGTCTCTCACGCCGCGGTAGAAAGGCAGTTAAAAAAATACGGCTTTACGGAAAGGAATATAGTAAAAATCATTTTAGAGCATTTGAAAACAAATACTTGAATAGTTATCTTTATAGTTGTATAATAATTCACTGAGGATAAGTTATGATACTGGGACTGGCAATAAGCAGAAAATACGATATCACATCCCCGCAAGTCGCGCAATTTATTGAAGCCGCAAAAGACAACGGCTTTTCTTGTGTTTTAGCCCAAAGCGGACAAACCTTTGACATTTTGGTGTCTTTCGGCGGCGACGGCGCTACGCTTCATTTTGCGCGGACATATTTGGATACTTACCCCATTTTAGCGGTTAAATTAGGCAGTTTGGGTTTTTTATCACAAATTGACGCCAATCCGCTTAGTTACGCCAATGCCTTTATACGAATTAAAAAGGGCGACTATACTATTATGCCGCGCACCTTGGTTTGCGCGCAAGACGTAAAGGGTAAAGAAGTCGCCGCTCTAAACGAAATAATGCTCTGCAACGCCGACAGGGGGCGCGCCATTTCTGTGGAGGCCTATCTTGACGGCATAAGGGTCAATAAATATGTCGGGGACGGCGTAATTGTGGCGACGCCCACAGGCTCAACCGCCATTTCTTTATCGGCGGGCGGAGCGGTTATGACGGAGGATTGCCCCTGTTTTACGCTAAAACCTCACGCTGTGATGGGCAGCTGCCCCCAAATCGTTTACAGTCAGGACAGGGAACTTTTGCTGAAAATGGGCAAAGACAGGGGGGAGGGCGCCCTTTACGCCGACGGAATCCCCGCCGATTTAAACTGCAAAGAGGGCATAGTAATAAAAAAATACCACAGGCAAGCCCGCTTTATCCGATTTGAAGAGCGGCTGTTTGAAAAATTAAACTCCCTAAATACCCAAAAGGAAAAATTATGATAAGGTCTGCGCGGCAAGCAAGAATCTTAGAGCTTATAAGCGAAAAAGAAATTGACACCCAGGAGGAATTGTCACGGTTGCTTTCCGAAAAGGGTTACTTTGCTACGCAGGCGACAATTTCGCGCGATATTAAAGAGCTGGGGCTTATCAAGGCGCTTTCGGGCAGGGGCGGCTACCGCTATGTTGCAATAAAAAACGCCGACGCGAAAGTGTCGGATAAGCTTATTAACTTACTGCGCGAAACGGTTATTTCCCTTACCGCCGCGCAGAACCAAGTAGCGGTAAAAACGGTTGACGGCTCTGCGCTAACCGTTTCAAATATTATCAGCCATTTGGCAATTGAGGAGATAATAGCCGTCGTAGAGGGTTATAACGCCCTTTTAATCGTAACCAAAGACAACACCGACGCTTTGCTTGTTTTGGAAAAACTTGAAGGAACGCTAAGGTAAAATAAACCTATGATTTCATCTTTATACATAGAAAACGTAGCCTTAATTACAAAGCTTTCAATAAACTTTGAAAGCAATCTTGTTGTTTTGACGGGGGAAACGGGCGCGGGGAAATCAATTATCGTAGACGCACTGTCTTTTGTTTTAGGCGAACGCGCCGATAAAACTATGATAAAGCACGGCGAAAACTCCGCCTTTGTGGAAGTCGCTTTTAATATAACGCAAAAAGACAATGCATATTTTAAAATGCAGGAGTTGGGGCTTGAAGCAGATACCACGATAGTTATCAACCGCACTTTAACTTTAAGCGGACGAAACGAATGCCGCATTAACGGAAGGGTAGTGGCCACAAGTCTGCTCAAAGAATTAACTTCCCGCTTAGTAGATATTTTCGGACAGTCTCAGCATCAAAACTTATTTAAAGTAGACAACCATATTACAGTTTTAGATAACTATGAAAGAAATAGTATTCTCTTTGAACAGCTTTTTATAGAATACTCAAAGTATAAAGATATAAAAAACCGTCTTTTGCAGTTTGGGGGCAGCAATGAACAGCGCGAACGCGAAATGGATATGCTTAACTACCAAATAAAAGAAATTGAGAATGCAAGGCTTAGCGACGGCGAAGAAAACGAACTTTCGGTCAAAAAGACGCGTATGCTTAACGCGCACCGCATAATGACGGCGCTAGGCGGCGCTTTTTCGGCGTTAAAGGAAGACTCCTCTTCCGCTTCGTCAAGTCTTACAACGGCGCTTTCTTCACTGCTGCCAATCCTTAATATGGATAAAACTTTTGACGAACTGTATAAGCGAATAAACGGCGCAAAAATTGAAATTGAAGACATTGCGGGCACTCTTAAAGAACAGCTTAATGGCACGGAAGAGGACGAGCTGCAAATTGACGTTATTGAAAACAGGCTTGAAGAATATAAGAATTTAAAGCGAAAATACGGCAAAGAAGTTTCACAGATACTTGACTTTTTAGACAAAGCAAAGCTGCGTTACGATATGCTGTCTTCCGCCGCGCAAAATATTGAAAAACTTACGGCGGAGAAAGAAAAAGTATTAGATAAACTATACGACCTTTCTTTTAAACTGTCGGAACACCGCAAAAAATGCGCCGCAAAACTTTCAAGGCAAATTAAAGAGCAGCTATGCGACTTGGGTATGTCGGGCACAGAGTTTTCCGCTTCCTTTTCCGATGCGCCGTCAAGAGAAAATTATGAAAAGCACCTTTCGCCGCAAGGTTACGATAAGGTTGAGTTTTTGTTTTCCGCAAACAAGGGTGAACCGCTTAAACCGTTGGCGAAAATCATTTCCGGGGGCGAAATGTCACGCTTTATGCTTGCCGTAAAAAACATTACCGCTATGGTTGAAAATATTCCCACTATGGTTTTTGACGAAATTGACATAGGTATTTCCGGTTCAATAGCCCAAATGCTGGCAACTAAGCTCGCCGCCGTCAGCAGAGAATATCAATGTATTGTCATTACACACTTGCCGCAGGTGGCTTGTATGGCAGACCAAAACTTGTATATTGAAAAACGCGAAATTGAGGGGCGCACCGCCACAAGCGTTTTGACGCTGGACAGGGAGCAAAAAGCCAGGGAGGTTGCCCGCCTTACAGGCGGTGCGAATATAGGGGAGTTTTCTCTGCCTTACGCAAAGGAACTTTTAAACTGGGCGGATAAAATAAAAAGCGGCTTAAATAAAAGTTGAATTGATTAACTGCACGGGGAGTTAAACAAAATATCGCGCTAAAAACGAGTTTCTGTTCAAGCCTTAAAAGTTTTATATAATGAAAATATCAAATCGTTAAATACTGCAAAAATGGAAAAAATATTGAAAATATTTATCAAGTAAAAAAACCTATTATCATTTTTGTGCCGCAGCACAACTAAAATATGACAGCGCCTAAAATATCATCTTTCTATTTTCTGCTTAGCTTAATATAGAATTATATCCAAATGAAATAAGCCCTTTGCTTTGTTAGTTTTGTCCCGCAAAAGGTTCCGCTAAGTTTTTAAATCAAATAAGGTCAAATTTTCTCATTATATGCGCGTATTTTTAACGCCTTTCCCACAAACTACAACTAATTGAAATTTGTTGACACGAGGTTGATATGAAAAAAAGAATAATCTTATTTATAGTTTTAGCCTTTGCACTCGCCTTTTTCGCTCTTCCGCAATGTGCCGCACAGGCGCAGGAAATCCCCTTATTTGACGAACTAGGCGAGTTGTTTTTTCCCTCCGCGGCGGGTTCTGCCATAAAAGAAAAAGTTTATGTTTCGGGCAAACCCGTAGGCATTACGGTGGACGGGGAAGGCGTAACTGTAATAGGACTTAACGAGTATGTAACGGAGGGCGGCGTGGCGTCGCCGGCGGCGGAGGCGGGGCTTTCAATAGGCGACCTTATTTTGGAGCTTGACGGAAAGAAAATCCACAACGTCGCGCAGCTTTCAAAAATCTCTTCCGAAAGCAAGGGCCGCGAACTTACGGTGATATATAAGCGCGACGGCAAGGTGCATTCCGCCGTTATAACGCCTAAAATTGACGTTTTGACAAAAACGCATAAGCTTGGCGTATGGGTAAAAGACAGCGCAAGCGGCATAGGCACATTAACTTATATCAGAAATAATTTGCAGTTCGGCTGTTTAGGACACCCTATTTTAGACCCGCAAAGTAAAGAAATAATTAAAATTAAGGAGGGAAGCCTTTACTCCTGCGAAATAAAAAGCGTCGTTAAGGGGGAAAAAGGTGCGGCGGGCGAACTTAAAGGCTCCTTTACGCTTAACGATAAAATAGGCACGTTATACGTCAACAATAAATTCGGCGTTTACGGAAATATAAATAAGCTGCCAGACGACTACCTTTCTAAACTTTTTTATGTTGCGCCTATGCATGAAATAAAACAAGGCGCGGCTCATATAATCACTACCGTTGAAGGAAGCACGCCAAAGGCATATTCCATTGAAATTATAAAAGTCGTCCCTCAAACCAAGCCCGACGATAAGGGGCTTGTAATAAGGATAACCGACAAAGAGTTGCTTGAAAAAACAGGCGGCATAGTTCAAGGCATGAGCGGAAGCCCCATTATTCAAAACGGCAAGTTTGTGGGGGCGGTAACGCATGTGTTTGTAAACGACCCGACAAAGGGTTACGGCGTTTTGGCTCAATGGATGCTTCAAAATTAATAGCTTAATTTAATGAGATGTTATGCGGCGCCTTTTGTTAAAACAAAGTTTTAATTGCGATAAAAACATAAAAAGCACCTCAGCCGTCATAGTTTGTTATATGACGGCTTCTCTCTACGAATTAAGAGATATGCTTGAATGTGCCCTGAGGCGTAAAGTTTTTTGCATTTTGCATTTAGCCTTTTTTCTCTTAGGGTGTATTGCGGCGTTCTTTTTCACTCTTTCTGAGGGCTACTTCTGTCTTGTAATGGTTGAATCGGTTACAATATTTTGTAGCGGAGGTTTTTTTGCGTTGTTTTTTAGCATTCTGCTTTCATTTTTGTCGCTGCTGCTCATAATGTTTCTTTTGTCTCTTTTGCCGCCGTTATGCTATTTTTCGCTTTTTCTTGCTCTGCTTAGGGGAGTTATACTTGCCTTTTACATAAAAGCCGCCTTTAAGCTTTTTTCACTGGTGGCGCTTGCATTGCTAATTCCTTTTATTGCGCAGGCGCTTGCAAACGTGCTTTTAATAATCATTTGCAGTTGCGAGGGTTTGGCAAGGCGTGGGTTAAGGTGCAGAATTGTCAAATACATAATGCTTTTAGTAATAATTGCGCTGTTAAGCTTAATTTTAACCGCCGTTGTATTCATATTAGTGCGTCCTATGGTTAAGCTGTAAGAAATAAGACGGCAGAAAGTAAAAGCGCGAAATATACCAACCCTTTAATTTTGGTTGTCATATTTCGTTATGTATTATATAATTTTATCGGAGAAACGTATGAGAGCATTTATTATTGTAATTGACGGATTTGGTATAGGGGAACTGCCCGACGCCCGTATGTATAACGATTTCGGCGCCAATACCCTTAAAAACCTCCTCAATTCTTACGACCTTCATATTCCCACTTTGGAATCCTTGGGGCTTTACAGTATTGACGGGGCTTTCGGCAATTCTGAAACAAGCAAAGGTGCTTTCGCCCGCCTCGCAGAAATAAGCAAGGCAAAAGATACCACCGCAGGTCATTGGGAAATAGCCGGCATAATTACAAAAGAACCTTTCCCCACATTTCCCGAAGGTTTTCCTCTTCCCCTCGTTAAAAAACTTCAAATTATTTTCAAAAAAGATATTTTGCTCAACAAACCTTACAGCGGCACAAGCGCAATACGCGATTACGGCGAAGAGCACGTCAAAACGGGTTGCCCAATTGTTTATACCTCGGCAGACAGCGTGCTTCAAATAGCGGCTCATACCGACGTCGTTCCGCTTGAAACGCTTTACCATTGGTGCGAAGAAGTAAGAAAAGTTTGCGTTGGCGAATATGCCGTAGGCAGAATAATCGCGCGGCCTTTTAACGGAAGCCACCCCTTTGTGCGCACCGATGACAGGAGAGATTTTTCCATAAACCCGCCGCAAAAAACGCTTTTAGACGATGTAAAAGACGCGGGGATGAAATGCGTAGGCTTGGGTAAAATAGGGGATATTTTTAATTATCAAGGCTTGACGGATACAATTCATACTCACAGAAATTCCGATACTATGGAACAGTTGCTCAAATTAACCAAACAAAACTTTGACGGGCTGGTTTTTGCCAATCTGATTGACACAGATATGCTTTACGGGCACCGCAGAGACGTTTACGGATATGCCCAAACTCTTGAAGAAATTGATAAGGGCATAGAGCTTTTGCTTACTTCCGTCAATAAAAGCGACGTTATTTATATTACCAGCGACCACGGAAACGACCCCTGCCACAGCTTGCATACCGACCACACGAGAGAATATGTTCCCTTGCTCATTTACGGCAAGGATATAATTCCTACAAACTTAGGCACTATTTCCGGTCTTGACTGCATTGCCGACACCGTAAGAGAACAATTAGGGCTTTCACATGCTCAAAAGTCGCTGTGGGGTAGAATTACTTATTAAGCGGCAAATTTAAACCGCGCTCTAAGTTATACGGATAACCCTTTCATTTGACAATAAGTTCGCAATAATGTGTTATATTTGATTTGTTTTTAAGAGCATACACTAGAAAAGTTTAAATTAAAAAGTCCTAGGCGGAAGTTCCGCCCTTTTTTCTAATTTACCTTGAACAGATTGGATTTAGCGTATAAATCGCGGCGTTAAGTTAACTCGGCTTAGGGGCATAATATTATACCCAGTTTCGGGATTGCCTTTTACAGTATTATGTATATAATTATAATTAGAGTTAGGCTCTAATCCCGATGCGGAGTAATTTTCGCTGTCAGAATCTTGCTCTATTTTTATTTGATTTAGGTTATAGAACATTTTGCTATTTATACGGAGTTACATTCAAGTTCCGCTAATTATCTTTCCGACTGTTTCAAATATTGTTTTTTAATGAGCAAAGGCTATTTTAAAAAATCCTTTCTCGTCTGCGGCAATAGGCTGAAAATTAGCGACTTCATTAGGTTGTCAAGCCTATTGGAATATTCATTCTTCAATTTCCTGCACAAGAAAATATCAAATGCGCCGCCTTTTACATAAAAAACCTTTTACGCCTAACACTATAACCAAAGGAGTATTATTATGAAAAAGACTTTACTGATACTTTTAACGGCGCTTTTATTTTTGGGCGCGGTATTTTTTCCCGCGCAGGCGGTGTTCGGAGATACTGCCGTCCCGCTAAATATTTCTGCCAAAGAAGCCTTTATTATGGAATATGAAACTGGGAAAGTGCTTTTTGAAAAAGACGCGACAAAAGCCCGCCCCATAGCCAGCATGATTAAAATTATGACTTTAAATATTATTTATGATGCGGTTAAAGAGGGCAAGATTTCATTAAAAGACGATATTCGCGTTTCCCCAAATGCCGCCTCGATGGGAGGCAGTCAAGTTTTCCTTGACGCAAATACCGTTCACAAGGCGGAAAATCTTATTAAAAGCATAATTATAGCGTCGGCTAACGACTCATGCGTGGCAATGGCAGAGCATATTTCCGGTTCGGTAGAAGGTTTTGTGTCTTTAATGAATAAAAAAGCCAAAAGTTTGGGGCTTGTTAATACTAATTTTACTAACTGCACGGGACTTCCTTCGCCTGAACAGTTTTCTTGCGCAAAAGACGTTGCCACAATGATGAGGGAACTAATCAAGCACCCGCATTTTTTCACTTGCAGTAAAATATGGATGGAGGACTACACCCACCCTGACGGCAGAGTTACACAGATGACAAATACAAATAAACTTTCGCGCTTTTACGAGGGCTGCGACGGGGGTAAAACTGGTTTTACAAACGAGTCAATGCACTGTCTTTGTGCCACCGCAACACGAAAAGGGACTCGCTATATAGCGGTAGTCATAGCCGCGCCTGACAGCAAGACGCGCTTTGGCGAAGTGAGCAAAATGCTTGACTATGCTTTTGCAAATTACGAATGTAAAGTGTTTATGGACGCTTCGCAGCAGCAAAGCATTGAAGTAAGAGGGGGAAAACAGAAAACCGTTGCGGTGCTGCCCTCCCATAAACTTGCGGTATTCGGTAAAAAGGGGAGCATAGAAGGCGAAGTAGCGATAGAATTACCGCTTTCAATTAAGGCTCCAATAAAACAGGGGGATGTGATAGGCATTGCTTATGTAAAGCATGGCGACAAGATTGTTGCTAAAACCGACCTTATAGCGGCAAAGACGGTAGAATCTAAAAGCTACGGAGATTGTTTGAAAGATTTATTGAAAGCGTAAGTCTTGCAGGCTAGAATTATAGGGTAAAGTTTTAAATTGCCTTTCGGTTGTTAAACTGCAAAAATTTTGCATAGTTTCTGCTTAGAAGTTATGTGTATAACGAATAAGTAAGAAAAACAAAGCTTAATCGTCTGCGATTAAAAGTGTATCTTGTTTTTTATAGAGTTATCACGGCAATTTTAAAATAATCAACAAAGACCCCATTAAAATCTTAATAGGGGTCTTTGCGCCAAAAACAGAGAAAACAAAGTAAACTGTATTATTTTCGCGGCGTTTTCTTTAAATTATTTTGTTGAAGCTTTAATGAAAATTTAAACTTGCGCAATATTGTTTTACGGGGTATAGTTGACAAAGATTTGCTCCTTTGCTAAACTTGATTTATGTTTTTAATTGATACGTATAAACAGGGCGAGCTGCTTTTTGGAGGCGGCGGAATTGTTGCCGTTGCGGCTTTGTTGCTTGCCATTTGCACGGCTATTGTGCTTCACGAAGTTTCCCACGGTTATGCCGCTTTAATCAACGGCGACGACACAGCAAAAATGTTGGGGCGTCTTTCGCTAAACCCTATAAAACATTTTAACTGGCTTGGCTTTTTTATGATGCTTTTGGTGGGTTTCGGCTACGCAAACCCCGTGCCCGTAAACCCCGTTAAGTTCAAAAACTTCCAACGCGGCTCTATTCAGGTGTCAATATCCGGCATATTGACAAACCTTGTATTAGCTTTTATTTTCACTCTTTTTTTGGGTCTGCTTAATCTGCTGAATGTTGCGCTTGAAGGCGTTTGGCTGTATGTTGTAAGCTTTTTAGCGCTTTATTTTGTATTTTCGCAAATTATAAATATTAACTTTGCGCTTTTTAACATATTGCCCTTATATCCCCTTGACGGATACAGGCTACTTAACTGCTTTATACCCGATGAAAATAAGTTTATGACCTTTTTAAGGCGTTACAGTTTCATTATCTTGATAGGATTAATTATAATAGGCAATAACTCATACTTGTCGCAATATTCGCCCCTTGACCTATATATTTCTTATGGAAGGCTGGGTATTTCCGGTGCCTTTGAATGGTTCTGGTCGCTTTTGGGGCTGAGATTTTAGCAATATGTCAGAGCTAACATTATCTTTATCTATTTTTAACGGTCCGTTAGACTTACTTTTGCATCTTGTCAAAGAAGAGAAGATTGAAATAAGAGATATTTTTGTGTCTGAGGTTACGGCGCAGTTTTTATGCTATATGGACCAGCTTGACAACCTTGACGTTGACCTTGCGAGCGACTATATGGCGATGGCGGCAACACTTCTTGAAATTAAGTCGCGCGCCCTTTTGCCCGTAATGCCTGGCGATATTGAACCGGAAGACAGCCCCGAAAGGCTTTTGATACGCCAGCTTGAAGAATACAAAATGTTTAAGGAAGCTTCCGAAGAGCTTAAAAAACACGAAACGGTAAACAGGCTTTATAAGCAGCCCGACAAAGCCGCGGGAAAGGTTATGTTTGCCGTTCGCGATATGTCCCTTGATAATTTGCTTGACGCTTTCGCCCATATTATGCATAAAATGGAGCTTAGCCGCCTAAGCCAAAATACTTTAAGGGAAATAAAAAAGGACAGTTTTTCAATTAACGACAAAATTGCGCACATTAAAGAGTATTTAACTTTTACAGAAATGGCGTCATTTTATCAATTGTTTGACGAAGATGCCACAAAGCTTGAAGTGGTGGTAACCTTTATGGCGCTGCTTGAACTCGTAAAGGGTCAGGCTGTAAAAGCAATGCAAACAAACTCCTTTGACGACATTATACTGACCAGGGGAGACAATTTTCACGAGGACGTAAACTATGAAGAATAATCTGCCTAATATAATAGAAAGCATTTTGTTTCTGGCGGGGGACGAGATTTCTCTTGATTATCTTGCCGAAAAATTAGGACAAAGCAAAAAGGACATGCAGGAGGCGGTTAACGCGCTTCAAGAAAAATATTGCGGCGAATGCGGCATAAATCTGCTTAGCTTTAACGGCAAAATACAGCTGTCAAGCAATCCGTTATACGTTGACGACGTTTCAGCGGTTTTAAACCCAATAAGGGAAAAAGAGCTTACCAAAGCGATGTTGGAAACGCTTTCAATAATCGCCTACAAGCAGCCCATTACACGCCTTGAAGTGGAGGACGTAAGGGGCGTGGACTGCAACTATGCGCTGCAAACCTTAATGAAGCTCAATATGATTACCGTCGCGGGACGCAAGGACGCCGTAGGCAAGCCTTTGCTTTTTGCCACTACCGACGAGTTTTTAAAGCGTTTCAGTCTGTCGGATATTAAGCAGCTGCCCGACTACACCCAACTGCTTGACAGGATAAATACCCTTTCTGACGCGATTTTGCCATCAGCCGACTTTTATAACAGCAACAGGGACATTAACTTTAAAACAGAAGAAGAAGTGCCTGAGTTTTTGGCGGGCGAAGTGTTTGACATAATAAAAGAAGATTAGCTGCAAAAAAAACACGGAAGGGTTTGCGGTTACATAAGGTTGATTTTATTTTTTGGTTGCGTAAAGCATTTGGCTTTCGTAAGGATATAAAAGCAAATAACTAATTATGCGGATGCTAACCGCTCTGTTAAATGGGTTCCTGAAAAATAACTTACTATTAGTTTAATTATACCGCCGCTAAAAAGTTTTGCCGCCATTTTAGCGGCTTTTTTATTTACTATTCGTCGCAATTTTATATTTTTTTGCTGTCTGTGTTTTTTACCGCTTAATAAAAAGGCGCAAGGTAATGTCGCTGAAAATGCGCCAAAAAAAGTTTATACAAGCCTAATAAACAATATCTTTTACATAATTTTCCTTTGGCTTCTTCAAAATAAGACTATGCTGTTTTACACAATTATTCCCGTCCTTATTTTGCTTCTTTTTTTGCCTGTTAATTTTTTTGTAAGAGCGGAAAAAGAGGAAAAGGGCGCAAAAATCAGCCTTTACCTATACGGAGCGGTTTTGCTTTTCCGCGCTTCGTGCTTTTTTGGGCAAGATGGTTTAATAATCAAGGGAAAAAAAATAAAGACGATACCTTACGCCGAGCTTTTAAAGCCCGACACAAAAAATATGTATCTTATAAAGGCTATGCGGATACAAAAAATAAAGGTTTTTGTGCAGGTTCCGCTAATCAAAACTAAAAGCATTTTACCCGCTTTTTCGTTTTTAACGGCTGCGGGTGCGGTTGAGGCGCTTTCGCAGGGAAAAATAGTATATAAACAGCAATTTACCTTGTTTGACCAAGGGTGGGAAGGGACGCTAAATGTTTCAACGAGCATTGCAAGGACAATTCAAACGATTTTAAAGAAGGTGATAGAAAATGGAAGGAAGCAGACAAATACAGCAAATAGTTGACAGTGCGGTAAGCAATATTAAACAGCTTGCGGAAACTAATACCGTTGTGGGGCAGCCGGTAATTACGGCAAGCGGCAGCACCGTTTTTCCGCTGTCGGAAGTCACTTTTGCTTTTGTGGTAGGCGGCGGCGAATATCCCGATGTTAAAAATAAAAAAGACAGCCAGTTTGCAGGCGGAAGCGGCGGCGGCGCGACTGTATCGCCCGTAGGTTTTTTGATTGTGGAAGAAGATGGCATAAAACTTATGCGCTTTGACGGTCAAAGCAATATTTCGCGCATTATTGATGCGGCGGCTGACCTTATTAAAGAGGGAACTAAGGGCAAAGGCAAAAGCTAATGAAAAAAAGAACACCGTTTTTTTTCATAATTACCGCTATCGTGCTGTGTTTGGTTTACTGCGCCTTTATTCTTGCCGCTTTTCCCGCGCTCGCTTCTTGCAAAACAGCAGCTACTTCCGCGCAGGCGGCGGTTTTAATGGAAAGAGACAGCGGCAGGGTGCTTTTTAGCAAAAATCAGGACGCCAAACTCCCTATGGCAAGCTGTACAAAGATTTTGACGGCAATTACCGTGCTGCAAAACTGCGCCGCCGACGAGGCGGTAACGGTATCTAAAAAAGCGGTGGGAATAGAAGGCTCTTCAATTTATTTAAGGGAGGGCGAGCAGCTGACGGTCATTGAACTGCTTTACGGTTTAATGCTTAGAAGCGGCAACGACGCCGCGGTCGCTTTGGCAATTCACGCCGCGGGAAGCGTAAAGGACTTTGCCGACTTAATGAACGAAACGGCAAAAGAAATTGGGGCAAACAACAGCAATTTTATCAACCCGCATGGCTTGCATGATGAAAATCATTACACGACCGCCTACGATTTGGCGCTGATTACTTGCCACGCGCTAAAAAATCCTCTTTTTCAAAAAATTGTCGCCACAAAAAAAATTACAGTAGGCAAGGGCGAGCAAGCGCGTTACTTTATAAATAAAAACAAGCTTTTATCTATGTCGCCAAACGCCAGCGGCGTTAAGACGGGTTTTACTAAACGCGCGGGGCGTTGTTTTGTGGGAAGCGCGCAAAACGATGAGGGAATGACTCTTGTCGCCGTTGTGCTTAACTGCGGGCCTATGTTTGAGGACTCTCTAAGCCTGCTCAATTACGGCTTTAAAAACTTTCAAAACAAAAGGCTGGTTATGCAAAACAAGATTTGTTCGGCTCAATTATCAAGGAACAGAGCAACTTATCAAGTCTGTCAAAAGGCAATAACTTATCCCCTAAAAAGGGACGGCAGCGAGGACAGCCTCATTAAGAAAACAATCACGCGCGAAAAGGAAGGCTATATCTTATCCATATATTTAGATAAACAGTTGCTTTTTTCTCAAAAATTAGTTACTATCTATGGTAATGTCAATTGAGGAAATAGGATTTGAGAATTAATAAATACCTTGCCGATTGCGGCGTAGCAAGCCGTCGCGGCAGCGAAAAAATCCTTCTTGAAGGAAGAGTTAAGGTCAACGGAAAAAAGGTAGACAGCGTAAACTACGCCCTTAAAGAAGGGGACAGCGTTTCTGTTGACGGAAAAACCGTTATGCCGTCGCGCAAAAAATACTATATTATGCTCCATAAGCCAAAGGGTTACGTTACCACGTTAAAGGACGAACTCGGCAGAAAAACCGTTATGGAGCTTATTGACATTAAAGCGCGGCTTTTTCCTGTGGGCAGGCTTGACTACGACACCGAAGGGCTGCTTATACTTACAAACGACGGCGCTTTGGCAAACGTCTTAACTCATCCCAAACATAAAATCTCAAAAACCTATGTTGCAAGAGTTTCTGGCATGGTAAAAGAAGAGGAGAGGCTTTTGCTTGAAAAAGGCGTGTTAATTGACGGAAAAATGACACTGCCCGCGGCTGTAACGGTTTTAGAGGGCGACGTTCACAAGACTAAACTGGAAATTACTATTTACCAAGGGCAAAACAGGCAAGTCAGGCGTATGCTTGAAAGTTTAGACAAACCCGTTGAGTTTTTGAAACGCACGCAAATAGGGGAAATCCGCTTGGGGGGTTTAAGCAGGGGTCAATACCGCGACCTCAATAAAAAAGAACTGGAATATTTGATGAGTTTAAAATGATATGAAGATACTGCTGACAAACGACGACGGAATAGACAGCGCGGGGCTTCTTATGCTTGCCGCCTCTTTGGGTAAAAAGCACGAGGTCTATCTTAGCGCACCCGACGGACAGCGTTCGGGTTATTCGCATTATATACGCTTTCATCAGGCAGTTTTTGCCGAGGAAAGGCAGGTTGTGGGCGCAAAGGCAGCTTACGCCCTGTCGGGTTCTCCCGCCGACTGTGTTATGTTTGCAATAAGGCATTTGGGAATTAAGCCAGACATTGTTATTTCCGGTCCCAACAACGGCGCGAATATGGCTTTTGATATAATTTACAGCGGAACGGTAGGCGCCGCGCAGCAGGGGGCAATTTTGGGTTATAAGTCTGTCGCTCTTTCATGCGCCGCCCATTCCCACTGTGTTTTTGAAAGCTGCGTTGATTTTATTGAAAATAATCTAAACAAGCTTTACAATTTTAATTACAATAAAGGTTTGCTAAACATTAACGTGCCTAATTTGCCCTATAAAGAAATAAAAGGAGTTAAGATTACCGTTCAGGGTTACCGTCTTTTTTCCGACCGCTACGATATTAAAGACGAAGAGGGTAAAAAGGCTTATTATTTGGAGGGGCTTCCCCAAGACGTTGACGACGACGAGCTGACCACCGACGTGTCAGCCTTAAAGCACGGTTATATAAGTATTACGCCCCTTACTCTTGACAGAACTCACCATACCATAATGGACAGAACCAAGGAGTATTTTTGTAAATGACAGTCGCCGTTATAGGAGGGGGAGCGGCGGGACTTATAGCCGCCTTAGAATGCGCTAAAAGCGGCCGAAGGGTAATACTGTTTGAGCGCAACGAAAAACTTGGCAAAAAGATTTACATAACGGGTAAGGGACGCTGTAATTTTACCAACCTCTGTTCGATAGAGGTATTTTTAACTAATGTAGTAAGAAACGGGCGCTTTTTAAACAGCGCCTTAAATAATTTTACCCCTGCCGATTGCGTGAAATATTTTGAAAATTTGGGTATGCCCAGCGTAATAGAAAGGGGCAACAGAGCCTTTCCCGCTTCCAGCAAAGCAAGCGACGTAACAGCCGCGCTTTTTAGAGCATTAACTTCTTTGGATGTGGATATAAGATACAATAGCTATATAAAAAGCTTTAAAGTAGTTGATAAAAGCATAGTTTCATTAAATATTATGAAAGAAATAGTATTATGCGACAGCGTGATACTGGCTACGGGAGGCAAAACTTATCCCTTAACGGGAAGCGACGGCAACGGCTATGACCTTGCAAAAAGCGCGGGACACAATATAATTGAACCCAAACCGTCCTTAGTTCCTTTTATTGCCAAGGGCTGCAAGGAATTAGAAGGTCTTTCTTTAAAGAATGTAACGCTTTCACTTGCCGACAGTAAGGGAAAGATATTAAAAAGCGTTTTCGGCGAACTGCTGTTTACCGCTGACGGCATTTCGGGACCCGCCGCTTTAACGCTTTCAGCCTATTGCAGAGATTTTTATTTTAAAAACAGCGCGCTTTATATTGATTTAAAGCCCGCCTTAGACGATAAAACGCTTGACGCAAGGCTGCTAAAAGATTTCGCTTTATATGCTAATAAAAACTCGCAAAATGCCCTTGTTGATTTACTGCCCCAAAGACTCATAGATAAGGTTCTTAATCAATGTCAAATTGACGCTGAACAAAAAGTTAACGTAATTACAGCAAAGCAGCGCGCAAGCTTATTGTCAGCGCTTAAAGCTCTGCGCTTTGACTGTTTGGGGCTTGAATCAATAGAGCGGGCAGTCGTAACGTCGGGTGGAGTGGACGTAAAAGAAGTTAATCCTAAAACGATGCAAAGCAAATATATAAACAACCTTTATTTCGCGGGCGAGATATTAGACGTAGACGCTTTAACGGGCGGGTATAACCTGCAAATTGCTTTCAGCACAGGCTTTGCAGCAGGGCGCGCATGCGCTCAAAGTAAAGATTGATTTATTGTAATAGTTGCAACAATACCAAATAATGATTTGTTTTACTTAGTTGCGGAATTGTGGAAACGGCATTAAATGGGTTTTTAGCATCAGCAGATACACAAAAAAACGACAGTTAACTGTAAAACTGGCAAGTCTATACAATCCGCAATAATAAAGGAGCTATATGCTTAAAGCAATACGAGGCGCGGTTTGCGCTAAGTGCAACGATAAGGATAATATTACAAACGCTACCGTTGAACTCTTTGACGCCGTAATTTTAAGCAACGGCTTAAAGGCGGAAGATATTATTTCCGTAATATTTACCTGCACCAAAGACATAAACGCTTATAACCCCGCAACGGCGGTAAGGCTTAACAGAGGGGGCGATTTCGCCTTAATGTGCATGCAGGAGGCCGAAATGCAATGCACCCTTGCCATGTGTATTAGAATTATGGTATTAGCAGATATAAGGGAAAAAATTACAAATTGCTATCTGGGGGAAACGGCAAACCTTAGGAGTGAAAAATGATTTTTCAAGTAGCCATAGACGGTCCCTCGGGCGCGGGAAAAAGCACCGTCGCAAAATTTTTGGCAAAAGAGTTAAATATTTCTTACCTTGACACGGGGGCAATGTATCGCTGTTTGGGTTTAAAGGCAATAAACAGCGCCCTTGATTTTAACGACGAGAACGGCGTAAACCGTCTGTTAAAAAATACCGTTATAGATTTTGCCGCAAAAGACGGCGAAAATTTGACCTTTCTTGACGGAAACGACGTGTCGCGCTTGATTCGCACCGAGCAGGTATCCAAGGCGGCAAGCGATATTTCCGCCCTTCCCGCCGTGCGCAAAAATATGGCGGCGCTCCAACGTCAAATTGCTTTTCGTGCGAGCTGCGTTTTAGACGGCAGGGATATCGGGAGTTATGTTTTACCCGACGCCAAGTATAAGTTTTTCTTGACCGCAAGCGCCGAAACGCGCGCCAAAAGAAGATATGACGAATATATGGCAAAGGGTCAAAAACAAGACTACCAAAAGCTATTAAGTGATATAATACAAAGAGATTACAACGATTCGCACAGAGAACTTGCGCCTCTTATTCAAGCAAAGGACGCGGTTTATATAGATTCAGACGTTTTATCCGTCAGGCAGGTTTTAGATAGAATGTTGAGCGTTGTTAACGACAGAGGGAAAATTTGATGGTCAATCTACTTTTTTGCTTAGTGCAAGTAATAAAACAACCCTTAAAACTTTTCTTCCCCGTAAAAATATACGGCAAGGAAAAAGTGAACAAGCAGGAGAAGCTTATTCTGGCGTTAAATCATCAGTCAGGCTGGGACCCTATACTATGGACTATTTGGAACAGAAACCACACCCGCTTTATGTATAAGTCGTCCTTTGACAAAAACTGGCTTTTGCGAGGCGCTTTTAACGCGTTGGAGTTTGTTTCGGTGGATAGGGGCGCGGTTGATTTGGGCGCTATAAAGCAGGCAATTTCTATTCTCAACGATAACAAGCTTTTCGGAGTTTTTCCCGAGGGGACGCGCAATAAGGAAGTTGACTGCCTGCAAGATTTTAAGGTGGGCACGGCTATGATTGCTATCAAGACGCAGTCCCCCATTCGCCCCGTATACATTTTTGACAGAGCCAAGGCTTTTCATAAAAATTATATGCTTGTGGGGGAAAAGTTCACCTTAGAACAATACTACGGCAAAAAATTAACGCGGCAAGTGTTGGAAGAAGCTACGGAAAATATAAAGCAAAATTTAGAGCAAACAAGGTTGGAACTTAACGCGATTTTAGAACAAAAGGGCGTTAAGCGCCGTAAGCGCACTAAAAAAGAAATAAGGGAACGCGAGGAGTTTGTATTAGCAAAAAGCAGCAAGCTTAAAGATGATAAGGGACAAGGCGAAGAGCAAGAAAACAGCTTTTAGCATAACCATTTATTTAAATCTTTCGCCTTTTTGCAGTTTGATTTTTGCCGCTTAGAGTTTTTATCGGATGGAAAAAAATTAAGCCTTTAAATACATCTGCTATGAACTGCAATACCAACATATAATTATAGATTGCGGTTTATTATTTGATAGGCTATAATAGTATCACGAGCTATTTTAAGCGGCTTGCGCTGACTAATATTATTAACCTTAAACCGTCTAAGATAAAAGCAGATACAGTCAAAAGTATTTGTGGATTTATTTCAAACGATTTGCGCGGTATTGCGGTTAATGCTCAGTAATCGGTTTCTTGTTTTGACGCTTGATAAAGAACCGCAAAACTTAGATAGCTGCAAAACTTTGGTCAGTGTTGCTCTTGGGGCTAATATAAAAAAAGCTTAGAGTTTACAAAAGCGCATTAGCATATAATGAGCAAAAAAATGCAAAAAAGGCAAAACAATATTACATAACAAGGGGAAAAAGTGAAAGTTTATATTTCTAAGGAAAGAGGATTTTGTCAGGGTGTGGCTAAGGCGGTTAGGCTGGCGCTTGAAAACGTCGGCGAAAGAACCTTTACTTACGGCGCGCTTGTTCATAATAAAAGAGTTCTTGCCTCCTTAGAGGAAAAGGGTATCAAACCGCTTTCCGACTTAAAAGAGTTGCGCGAGGGAGACACCTTAATTATAAGGGCGCACGGAGCGCCAAAAAGCGTTTTTGATTTTTGCGAAGAAAAAAAGGTAAAAATAATAGATGCTACTTGTTCTTTTGTCCGCGTAATACAGGAAAGAGCGGAAAAATACTATAAAGAAGGCTATAAAATTCTTTTAATAGGGGACGGCGGGCACCCCGAAATAATAGGTATAAACGGCTGGTGCGGCAACGACGCATTAATAGTCAGCGGCGAAGAAAAAGTGGATTTATCGCCCTACGAAAAGGTTTTGGTGATGTTTCAAACCACTTATAATTACCAAAATGTTCAAAGCGCGCTTAATAATCTTTTGTCAGACAGCGTTAAAATGCTTGAAGTTTTCAATACTATTTGCTATACTACCATATACAGGCAGAATTGCGCCCTTTACCTTGCAAAGCTAAGCGATTTAGCCGTAATAGTGGGCGATAAATCAAGCAGCAACACAAATAAACTGCTTGAAACTGCCAAAAAACATTGTTCGCAAGCCTTTTTAATTGAAGATGCAAGCGAGTTACCCCCCTTAAATCAACATAAAAAGATATGTATCATAGCAGGCGCTTCAACTCCAAAGGAGTTGATACAGGAGGTTTTGACACACATGACTGCAAAAGACAAGAAAGAGACAATTGACGTTACCGAAGTTTCAGCTAACAACAGCATTTTTACCGCCGCGGTAGCCAAAATGCCCAAAAATTACGGATATAAGAAAGACAAACAGCTTTCTTGTAAGGTAATTTCTATTCAAGACGAGGGCGTTTACGTCAATCTTTCAAACACTAAGGGGGACGGTTTTATCCCCAACGAAGAGTTGGCGGAAAATAACTGGGCAGAATTTAAGTCCTCTCTCAAAGACGGGGACACTTTGCAATGCGTTATTTTATCCACGGACAAGATAGTTACGCTGTCTAAAAAAGCTATGGACGAAATAGCCAAAGTTGACGCCTTTGTAGTTGATATTAAAGAGGGGAAACCTTTTGATATCGTCATTCAAAAGACTGTTAAGGGTGGGCTTTTATCAAAAATGGGCAGCTATACGGTGTTTATCCCCGCTTCCCACATAAGAGAAGGCTTTGTTAAGGACTTAGAAAAATACGTAGGCAAGAAACTGCGCGTTGTAGCTTTAACAGACGGCGTTGACGACGGCAAAAAGAAAATTGTCGCTTCGCAAAAAGAACTTATCATTCAGGAAAAGAAAGCCAAAGAGGACAACTTCTGGAACAATATCGCACAAAACGAAATAAGGGAAGGTAAGGTTTTGCGTTTCTCCTCTTTCGGCGCTTTTGTAAACATTGACGGTTTTGACTGCCTGGCGCATCTTTCAGATTTATCTTGGACAAGCGTTAAAGACCCCGCGGAAGTGCTTGAAATAGGCAAGAGTTACGATTTCGTAGTGCTAAAACTTGACAGAGACTCTAAGCGCGTCAGTTTGGGTTATAAGCAATTGCAACCCCATCCTTGGGTTGTCGCCGCCGAGAAGTTCCCCGTAGGCGCAACGGTAAAGGGAAAAGTTGCGAGAATACTTGATTACGGCGCATTTATTGAGCTTGACAAGGGCATAGACGGTCTTTTGCACATAAGTAATGTTTCTTGGGAATGGCTCAGTAACATTAACGAAGTGCTTAAAGTAGGGGACGAAATTGATGTTAAGATAATTGAGTTTGACTTTGAAAATAAACGCATTACGCTTTCACGCAAAGACACTATGGAAAAGCCCGTTGAGCTTGCAAAACCCAAGAAAGATAGAAAGAGTGAAGAATTAGAAGAACAAGCTTAATTTCTTGTAATTTTTTTCAAAAACTGGACACAATAAAAATATAAATACCTTTTACGCGGTGTATGCGACACTCCGACGCTTCACCACGTTTTAGGCAAATAAAATATGGAGGAAACAATTATGGCAATCAACAAACAAGAGGTAATTGCCCAATACGGGCTAAAAGAGGGGGACACCGGTTCACCCGAAGTGCAAATAGCTTTACTTACCGCACGCATCAACCACCTTACCGAACACTTGAAGACGCACGACAAAGACCACCACGGAAGACGAGGCTTGCTTAAAATGGTAGGGCAAAGGAAGGGAATGTTAGAGTATCTAAAAAACAAAGATATTGAGCGTTATAGAAAAATTATAGCCGGCTTGAACATCAGAAAATAATTTAGAAAAAATTAAGGGGGAGGCGGAGTTTAGCAGACTTCCCCTTTTTTCATAAAATATAGGAGTTTTTATAAATGAGTGAGTTTGTAGAAAGAAAAGAAAAAATCGGAAACCGCGAATATTCCGTATTTGAAACGGAAATCGGCGGGCGCAAAGTTTTTGTTGAAATCGGAAAATATGCCGAACAATCAAACGGTTCCTGTTTAGTCCGTTGCGGCGAAACTGCCGTTATGGTAAACGCTACCTTAGCTCCCGATCCCAGAGAAGGTATTGACTACTTCCCCTTGGGAGTTGATTTTGAAGAAAAAATGTATAGTGTGGGAAAAATTCCCGGCGGTTTTAAAAAGAGAGAGGGTAGACCCACCGACAAAGCAATTTTAACGTCGCGTTTAATTGACAGGCCTATACGCCCTTTGTTCCCTAAGGGGTTTTTAAACGACGTGGCGGTGGTGGCTACGGCTATGTCCGTTGAACCTAACGTGCAGCCCGAAGTTTGGGGCATGCTGGGCAGTTCAATTGCGCTTTCGGTGTCTGACATTCCTTTTGGCGGACCTACGGGTAGCGTCGTTGTGGGTTATGTTGACGGCAAATTTATTATCAACCCCGACAATGTTCAAAAAGAGCGCAGTTTAATAAGCCTAAACCTTTCAGGCACAAAGGACGCCATTATGATGGTTGAAGCGGGCGCTAACGAAGTATCGGAAAAAGAAATGCTTGACGCCATACTTTTCGGGCACGAAGAAATTAAAAGACAATGCGCTTTCATTGATTTTATTTGCTCAAAAGTCGGAAAACAGAAAATTACTCCCGATTTGCACGAGATTCCCCAGCAATTTGACAACGCAATAAGAAGTTTTGCCGACAGTAAGCTTGACGCGGCTTTAAATACCTTTGACAGGACGCAAAGACAGGCAAATGAGGACAACCTCAAAAAGGAAGTGAAGATTCACTTTGAAAATGCCATGCCCGAAGCGCTGCCTTTTGTAAGCGACGTGCTTTACAATATGACCAAAGAAAAGGTACGCTCAAAGATTTTGATTGAAGGCATTCGCCCCGACGGCAGAGAACTTGAAGAGATTCGCCCTATTTGGTGCGAAACGGGATTGCTGCCCCGAGTTCACGGCAGCGCATGCTTTACAAGAGGCATGACCCAGGTTATTACCACGGCAACGTTGGGCACAATTTCCGAAGTTCAAAAACTTGAACAGCTTGACGAAGAGGAGACCTTTAAAAGGTATATGCACCACTACAATTTCCCCCCTTACAGCACCGGAGAAGCAAAACCTTTGCGCAGTCCGGGCAGACGCGAAATAGGGCACGGCGCGCTTGCAGAAAGAGCGCTTGACCCCGTTATTCCTTCGGAAGCAGATTTTCCTTACGCTATCCGCACGGTATCGGAAGTCGTAAGCAGCAACGGAAGCACTTCACAAGCCAGTATTTGCGGCTCTACGCTTGCTTTAATGGATGCGGGCGTTCCCCTGAAAGCTCCTGTCGCGGGTATCGCTATGGGGCTTATGAAGTCCGAAAAGGGCGACAAAGTGGCGATTTTGAGCGATATTCAAGGGCTTGAAGACTTTTTGGGCGATATGGACTTTAAGGTAGCGGGCACAAGCAAAGGTATAACCGCTATTCAAATGGATATAAAAATTAAGGGGATTGACGAAAGCGTATTAAAAAGAGCCTTAGAACAGGCAAGAATAGGAAGACTGCATATCCTTGACAAAATGATTGCCGTATTGCCTACCCACAGAAAGGAGTTGAGCAAATATGCTCCCAAGATTATTTCCTTTATGATAGATACCGATAAAATCCGCGAAGTAATAGGCAGCGGCGGAAAGGTTATAAACAAAATCATTGAGGATACGGGCGTTAAGATTGATATTACCGACGACGGCACGGTATTTATAGCAACGCCCGACTCGGTAATGGCAGACAAAGCTAAGTCAATTATTATGGCTATCGTTAAAGACCCCGAAGCGGGAGACGAGTTTGAAGGCACCGTTGTCCGTATTTTAGAGTTCGGCGCTTTCGTGGAAATCGCCCCTGGCAAGGACGGAATGATCCATATCAGCAAGCTTGCCAAAGACCGCGTTGAGAAAGTTACCGACGTAGTCAATATAGGAGATAAGGTTGCGGTAAGAGTCATAAAGATTGACGAAAAGGGAAGAATAGATTTACGCTTACAAAAAAAGCTGTAAAATTATTTATATAATTTGGATAGCAAACACTTTACCTGCAAAATTAAGCTACTTGAATGAAAATAAATAGGGGTCTTGCCTTATAACCCTTAGGGTAAGACCTTCTTTATATACGGTTCGCTTTTCAATAATGCGCCGTACATTAAAAGGCAGAACTGTATTAGTTTTATTCATTTAAAAAAAAGTGATAACGGTTAAAAGCGTTGCATACTCTCATTTTTGCGCTTTTAAATAATACTATTACTGTAATAGTATTATAATTGTATATCATTTACGGTGTTTTAGCGCAATTAGCTTTCGTTTGGCAAAAGTTCTCTTTTGCCGCACAAAAAACTAGCCATTGCAGAGCAGCATTAAATCGCGCCGCATAAGCTAATAAAGAAATAATATTAATAGCTAGTTTGGCGGTAAATTTCATATCATACCTTATTTTTTCATATTAGTAAAAAGAGGTGCCGCTATGAAAAGAAAGGTTTTTGTAAATGTCTTCGCTAACGCCGCTTTGGTCTTAATCGTAGGTTTTTTAGCATTTTTTGCTTTTGGCGGCGGTGTGGTAAGCGTTTTTAGCGAGGGCGACGAAGCAATATATAAGGGAAACACAAAAAGCAATTATATTTCCCTTATGTTTAACGTCTATCAAGGCAGCGAACATGTGGTTGCAATTCTTGACCTTTTGGAGCGCTACAATTGCAAAGCGACTTTTTTTGTGGGGGGAGTTTGGGCGGAAAAGAATCCTGAAATCCTGCAACTTATCGCGCTTAGGGGGCACGAAATAGGCAATCACGGCTATTTTCACAAAGACCACGCAAAGCTAAGCGCAAACGCAAATAGGGAGGAAATATCCTTTACCCACACAATTGTAAAAAAGATAGCGGGTGTTGACATGACGCTTTTTGCACCGCCAAGCGGTTCGTTTAACAAGATTACGCTTACAGCGGCAAAAGAATTGGAATATAAAACGATTATGTGGAGCAAAGACACAATTGATTGGCGCGACCAAGACGCCGGCATCATTTTTAAGCGCGCAACGACTAACGCGCGCGGCGGCGACTTTGTGTTAATGCACCCTACAAAAGCTACCGTTGCCGCGCTTGAAAACATTATCAAACATTTAATTGAAAAGGGGTTTGAACTCGTTACCGTTAGTCAAAACATATACAATACACAATAATTTTTTGAGGTAAACAAATGGCAAAAACTATTATAAAGGACTTTGAAAGCGGACTAAAACTTATAGTCGCGGAGATGAGAGGAATATTTTCGGCAAGCGTAGGTATAATGGTGCGTTCGGGCAGCAGATATGAAGAAGAAAGCAACAACGGCTTTTCCCACTTCATAGAGCACCTTTCCTTTAAGGGGACCCAAAGGCGCTCGGCGCTAGACATTTCGCAAGAAATTGACGTTACGGGCGGCTCAATCAACGCTTTTACCAGTAAAGACACAACTTGCTACCACACTAAAACTGACAGCGACAGCGTGGAAAAATGTTTTGATTTGCTTTCTGATATGTTCTTTGACAGCAAGCTTGCGCAAGACGAACTGGATATGGAGCGCAAGGTCATTTTAGAGGAAATTGATTCCGACGAAGATACTCCCGAAGAAGTCTGTCAAGATTTGCTTTCGCAGGCGCTTTTCGGGGACGACGGTTTAGGCAAAAAAGTCTTAGGTCCAAAAGAAAACGTTGAAAATGCCACCCGTAAGCAGCTATTGCAGTTTAAAGCAAAGTATTATACTCCAAAAAATATCGTCATTTCAGTAGCGGGGAACGTAAAGACGGAAGAAATAGTTGAATATGTGCAAAAATATTTTGAAAAAAGGCTCAAAGATATAAAATGCGAGGAAAACAAGGCGCAGCCACCCTCCTTTAAGAGTGATTTTTTATATAAAATTAAAGATACCGAGCAATGCCACCTTGCATATGCTTACCCTTCTTTTGGCATAAACGACCCTCATTTTTCGCCTTCCGTTGTTGCAAGCGCCATTTTAGGCGACGGAATGTCCTCGCGGTTATTCCAAACTATAAGGGAAAAACACGGGCTTGCCTATTCGGTTTTTTCTTTTATTTCAACTTATTCGGACTGCGGGTATTTTGAGGCTTATGTAGGCACAAATCCTCAAAAAGTAAAGTCGGCAAACAAACTTTTAAAAGAACAGCTTGACCTTATTAAAGAAAAAGGCGTTACGCAAGAAGAGTTCGAAAGGGGGCGCAAACAGCTTTCTGGCGCGCTTAAACTATCTCAGGAAAGCACCGTTGCGGTTATGCGCAACAACGGTTCAAGTCTGCTTCGCGCTTATAAATATGTTGACATTAAAAAGCGCCTCAAAGAAATTGAGAATATGCGTATTGACGACGTCAACAGCGCTATCAAAAAAATACTATCTTTTTCTCCCGCGTGCAGTTATGTGGGAAAACAAAAAGGACTGGACGCTCTTACTAAATAACGCGCTATTTTAATTTATTAAAACTTGCCTTGCATAATTTATTATGCTATAATTAACTAATACCATAAAGGCTTTTTTACGGTATGCAGAAAAATAAAATCCCGCGGAATTTATACTTTGCGGGACGTCAATAAATATCCGCGCTATTATTTTAGGGCGGAACTCCAAAGGAGATTTACTAAATGACGGCTGAGGCTAGCGTTAAAAGAAGCGGAAGCGCGGTAAAGGTTGTGAATATTATAATATTTGCCGTAAGCTGCTTTTTGTTTCTTTGCTTAATCACGACTAAACATTTACTCGGAAGCGTAGGCGAATCGGTTTCCGGCGCGCTTTTAGGCGTCTTCGGACTTTCGGCATACGGAATATCTGGCTGTGCCATTGCCCTTTCAGCAATTTCTATTTGGGGCAAAACAGCAATTAAAATGCGCCACATAGTTATTTTTGCCTTGCTTTATTTTTCCATTACGCTGTTTATACACCTTGTAACTTCTAACTTATATATGCAGGGCGAAATTACTTACAGCGAGTATCTTATGCGGTGCTTTGACTTTTTTGCGTTTCCAACCTTCGGCGGCGTAGTCGGCGGCATTCTTGTTTATCCTATCGCTCACACCTCTTTGGCGCTGGGATATGTTTTATTTATTATTTTCATGCTTTTAATGCTCTATTTTTCAGCCGGCTGTATTACAGATATCGCCGTCGGCGGCGTTCCCGCGCAAAAAGAAAGCGTTAAGGGCTACTACCAAAAGCAGGAAATGCAGGCAAAAGAGCAAGCTGCCCGCGAAAGTTTTGAAGATGATAATTCCGCTACGCAAATGTTAAAAGGCGCGATGGAAAAATTATACGGGAACGGCTCCCAAGAAAAAGGAAGTGCCCAAAATCCTAAGGAAGCTCCCAAGGAAACCCCTAAACGAATAGATATTTTAAAAGGCGAAGAAAAATTCGCCACCGACTTGCCTTACAATACTTCAAAAAGCTCCGGCAAATATCCCTCGGCGCCCGTAAGCAACTATCCCTCAGCAGACGATAAGGCTGCCGAACAGCCCAAAGAAAGACCCGTAGGGGGGTTGAACGCTGGGCGTAAGATTCCTTCTTTTAACAGTCAAGATATTATTGACGCTGACGCGCTGTCAAATTCTATAAGGCAAAAAAGAGAAATGCAATCAAAACAAAAAGAGCAGGAACAGGTTCCCCAGTTTGACTTTGAACAACAGGAGAGCGGCGATGAAAACGGCGACAACACCGCAATAAATGCGAATGGCAGTCAAGGTCAAGGGGACAAGCTGGATTTGGGCGATATTGTAAAGCCTTCAAAGGATTATGGATTTGGAAAAGAACAATCCGTTTACCCCGCCGATATTTTTGCGGAAGGCGAGGAAGAGGAAGAGGAACTTATAATTAACGAAAAGGACGATGCCGCACAAAACTTTCAAGCAAGCATCCAAAACGACATTGAGGAAGACGATAATCAACCTTCGGTTAAGCCTACCGTAACTTTTAGCGGCGAAACAATAGACACCTCTAATGGCAGAGCCGTGCAGGGTAGAATGAAAATCAGCTATGGCGGAGAAAAAATTGAACCGCCGCCCCATGTTTATGCCGCTTATGTTACGCCGCCCGTTGAACTGCTAAAAGAATCGCCAAACAAGGTGGTTCACAGCCAGGAAGAAATCCAAAATACCGCAAAACTTTTAGAAGATACTTTGCTTTCGTTCAGAATTGAGGCAAAAGTTGAAAACGTTGTTCCCGGACCTACGGTCACGCGTTACGAGCTTCGCATGACGCCGGGCACGTCGGTGAGAAAGGTTATCGCAATCGCAGACGATATAGCAATGAATTTATCCGCCGTGGGAAGCGTGAGAATTGAGCCGCAGATACTGGGCAAAGACTTATTCGGCGTGGAAGTGCCCAATAAAAACGCCGAAACCGTCACTTTAAGAACAATTGTTGACAGCGAGGAGTTTTACCGCTCAAAGGGCAGTCTTAATTTTGCGCTTGGCATGGACATAGGGGGCAAGCGCATAATTCCCGACCTTGCCGATATGCCCCACCTGCTTGTTGCCGGCGCAACGGGTATGGGCAAAAGCGTATTCCTTAATTCCTTAATTGTCAGTTTAATGTATAAGTATTCGCCCGAAGAATTGCGCTTCCTGCTTGTTGACCCCAAACAGGTGGAGTTTTTCGTATTTAAAAGCTCGCCCCACCTCTTAATTAACCAAGTTATTACCAGCCCGGAACATTGTATAGCCGCTCTAACTTGGCTTGTGGAAGAAATGGAGCGCCGTTACGGGTTGTTTAAGGAAATGGGCGCAAAAAATATTACAGACTATAACAGATGCATTGACCGCGACGACACGCAGGTTATGCCGCGGATTGCTTTGGTAATTGACGAACTTAACGATTTGATGTCTAATTTCAAGCAAGATTTGGAAGCGCAAATTAAGAGTTTGGCGCAAAAGGCGCGCGCGGCGGGTATTCACTTGGTTTTCGCTACGCAGCGCCCCAGCATTGACGTTTTGACGGGCACGATAAAAGCAAACTTCCCTTGCAGAATAGCGTTAAAAACGATAAGCTTTGCCGACAGCAAAACCATTTTGGACCAAGGCGGCGCGGACAAGCTTGTGGGCAGGGGAGATATGCTTTATATTTCTGCGACTACACCAAAGCCCGTAAGGCTGCAAGGTTGTTACGTCTCAATGGGCGAAGTTGAAAATGTCTTAGAATATGTTTCGGCAAAAAATAAACCGCATTTTGACGAAGAAGCGGCAAAAAGAATATTAAGGCTTTCTTCAAGCAAGTCAGCAGCAATGATTGAAACGGAAGACGAAGAACTTGACCCCTTGTTTTGGGAAGCATTAAAGCACTTTATTGAACAAGGCTCGGCGTCTATTTCACTTTTGCAGAGAAGATTTTCTGTGGGTTACAATAGGGCGGGCAGAATTATTGAACAGCTTTGCGATAAAAAGTTTATCAGCGAGTTTGAAGGCGCAAAACCCCGCAGAGTGATGATAACTATTGACGAATACAACACTATTCACGGCGAAGACGAATAACAAAAGTTTGTTATATTAGCTCAAAGTTGCACGCTTTGCGGTGAATAATTGCTTGCGATAATAGATTAGTTTTGCAGATGAAAGCGGTAAGTGTTATGGAGCGGGCAAGGACACAAAAATTTTTAATACTTCAAAAAGGAAAATAGCTGCGATGAAAACAAGTTTTGCAGATAACGGTAAATTAATATTCAGAGTTATTACGGTAACGCTCGTAGTTGTTCTGTTAGCTGCCTTATTCATATTCGGAAGCGTTAATGCGAAATTTGACGCTGACGGCATTGCGCTTAGCGCTACGCTTACTCCGCAAGTAAAAATCTTATACGATGAAATTGAAAGCGTTGAATTGAAAAATAATTTTAATGCAGGGGTGCGGACTTTTGGAATCGGCGGCGGAAAACTGCTTGCAGGTAATTTTACAAACAATGAATACGGCAATTATAAATTGTTTTCTTACTCAAACGTAAAAAGACACATTGTAATTAAAACTGCAAAGGGGTATTTTGTCTATAATTTAAAAAATGATGATTTGACGCAAAACTCCTACAATGATTTATTAGCCAAAATAAGCTAACAAGTGCAACGTATAGATTGTCGGAGATATAAAATGAACTGCCATACCGCTTTGACTAACCTAATATAAGAATATGGAAAAAAACCGTTACAGCGTCGCGCTAATTTGCTTAGGGTGCGACAAAAACAGAGTTGACAGCGAAGTAATGCTTGCGCGGCTTAAAGAGGATGGCTTTGAAATCATATCCGATGTTTCAAACGCAGACCTTATAATTGTCAATACCTGCGGTTTTTTGGAAGACGCGCGAAAAGAATCGTTAGATTGGGTGCTAAAAGCTAACGGTTTAAAGAAAGAGGGCGCGCGCATCATGGTAACGGGCTGTATGGCCCAGCGCTACGGAAAAGAGCTATATAAATATCTAACAGAAGCGCACGCGATAGCAAATGCGCAAAACGAAGATATAGCCGTAAAAGCCCGCGAATGCCTTAACAGCGGGGAAAGGCTGTATTATAAAACGCAAGATATGCGGTCGCTTGAAGAGGGCGAAAGGTTTCTTTCTACGCCTTCACACTACGCTTACTTAAAGATTGCCGACGGCTGCAATAACTACTGTTCTTATTGCCTTATACCATCTATTCGCGGGCGTTACCGTTCGCGCACAATGGAATCTGTTTTAAAAGAAGCAGAAAACCTTGTCAAAAAGGGCGTAAAAGAACTAATAATTGTGGCGCAAGACGTAACAAAATATGGGTTTGACTTATATAATCAATACGCGTTGGTAGACCTTTTAAAAGCGCTTGTAAAACTTGACGGACTTTGGAAAATACGGCTTTTGTATTGCTACCCCGAAACAGTAAGCAACGAGTTGCTGCGCTTTATTTCTTCCGAGCAAAAAATTGCAAAATACATAGATATACCCCTTCAACACGTTTCCGACGGTATTTTGTGCGCAATGAACCGAAAAAGCAGCGGCGAGTCTATAAAAATACTGTTTGATAAACTCAAAAATAATTATCCTCAAATTGCTTTGCGCTCAACGTTTATTTGCGGTTTTCCCGCCGAGAGTCAGGAAGATTTTGATGAGCTCAAAGACTTTTTGAAATCTTATAAACTAACAAACGCGGGCTTTTTCGCCTTTTCAAGAGAAAAGGGGACAAGGGCTTATTCTCTGCCCAATCAAATAGCTCAAAAAGTCAAGGTCCAAAGGCAAAAAGAGCTATATGCTTTGCAAAGTGAAATATCGCTTGAAAACAATAAAAGGCTTGTGGGTAAAACCTTTGAAGCGATTGTAGACAGTTTTGACGCAGACAGCGGCAAGTTTTATTGCAGAACGGAGTTTCAAGCGCCCGATATTGACGGCGTTTGTCTTGTAGATAACAATTTCTCAATAAATATCGGCGATATAATAAAAATTAAAATTATAAATTACGACAATTATGACTTAACAGGAGAAATAACGTTATGAATATTCCGAATAAACTGTCTGTGCTAAGGATTATTTTAGTGCCGGTGTTCGCGGCGGTATACTTGCTTAATTTTGATTACGCGCCCCTAGTTTCGGTATGCATATTTATTCTTGCCGCGCTAACGGACTTTTTAGACGGTTACATAGCGCGCAAATACAATATAGTTACCGATTTGGGCAAGTTTTTGGACCCCATAGCCGATAAGCTCCTTGTAGGAACGGCACTTTTTCTAATCGCTTACAGTCAGCCTCTAAACCCTTCTTGGATTTGCGCTATTTTCGGCGCCGTAATAATCGGCAGGGAACTTTTAATCAGCGTAGTGCGTCAAGTCGCCGCAAGCAAGGGGATTATAATTCAAGCCAATATATACGGAAAAATAAAAACTTTTACGCAAACTATTGCTTTGCCCATAGTACTGTTGCTTGACATGAAAGAAGTTATAGCGGGCGCGTCGCAATTAATGTTTGATATTATGTATGTAGCGGGCTATACTATTCTCGGTTTAGCGGTTTTATTTACTATTATTTCAGGAATAGTATATCTGGCGCAAAACAAGGAAGTCTTTAAATAAAAATGAAATGGACAATCTATGCAAAGGATATAAGCAAAAGCGTTGAGCATGTAGTCCGCCGTCTTAAACTTTTAGATGTTGACGTAGAGGTTAAGTTTAGAGAGGACGGCTTCATAGTTGACGAAAACCCTTCATTTGCCCTTGCGGTGGGAGTGAACCCAAAATATGGCGACAAAGCGCCCGTTAAGGTAAGGGAAGATATTTTCGCTAAACTTAAAACAACGGATACTTATAAGGATTTGGATGATTTTTCCCTTGCAAAGTTTTGCCGCATACCCGCAGATTTTACAGCATTGTATTTAGGAGCAGAGCAAAAGCTGTGTATAAACGGAAAGTTAAACTGTTGCGATTTAGCGGTTATCCCTAACGATTTCGCGCTTTGTAAAACATATTTTGAAATGTATGTTGTTTCCAAGATTTATCATTACAAAAAGATATATTCGATAAGTTATTTAAAACTTTTTGGAGTTGAGGAAGAAGAAATTGCCGCGCAATGTTTTTCTTTAAGCCAAAATAACGTAAAACTTAAATATGATACCAAATACTGCGACACGGTTATTTCAATAATTGACTACACCTCAAAACAGCAAAATATAACGGGCGGGGAAAAAAATGCAGCGCCCCAGACGCAGCCCGTTGAAGACGCAGTTGAAAACAAGGAATACTCTTATCAGTATCAGCCCTTTTTGCATAGCGATGCCCGTCAAAGCGATTTGTGTTTGGCGGTGTGCCAAGCTTTGACAAAAAAATATGCCAATGAAATCTATTGCTACGAAGATATTTCCCTCCAACAAACCGTTGTTGAACTTTTAACTCTTAAAAACAAGATGGTTTCGCTTGCCGAATCGGTAACAGGGGGACTTGCCGCTTCAAAGCTTGTAGAAATTCCCGGCGCAAGCACCGTTTTGATGGAAAGCGCCGTTACTTACACCAACGCGGCAAAGATTATTCGTCTAGGGGTTAAGGATTACACCTTAGAAAAATATACCGCCGTATCGGAACATGTTGCAAGACAAATGGCAGAAGGCGCATTGAGGTCATTAAAGACCGATTTCGCCTTATCTGTTACAGGTTATGCCCAAACAGAAAATTCTCTTGATTTAAGAGACGATTTATGTTATATTTGCATAGCGGGCGCGCAAAGCCCTGTTTCCGTTCATTCTCTTAATATCAAGGGGGAACGCAACGAAGTCAGGGAAATTTTGAGCAACTGCGCCTTGTTTTATCTTTTAAAATATCTGAGGACAAATTAGGAGAAAATATATGATTGATGACGAAAAAAGAAAAGCGCTAGACCAGGCAATTCTTCAGATAGAAAAGAAATACGGCAAAGGCTCAATTATGAGGTTGGGCGAAGAAGCCGCGAACAACAATATTGAGAGTATACCCACAGGATGCCTTACGCTTGATGTTGCGCTGGGAATAGGGGGTATCCCCAGAGGCAGAATTACCGAGATATACGGACCCGAATCTTCGGGTAAAACTACCGTTTGCCTACATATGATTGCCGAAGCCCAAAAAATGGGCGGCACCGCGGCATTCGTTGACGCCGAACACGCGCTAGACCCCGTATACGCGGCAGCTTTGGGTGTTGACCTTGACAATTTATATATTTCTCAACCCGATAACGGCGAAGACGCGCTTAATATAGTGGAGTTTTTGGTAAAAAGCAATGCCGTTGATTTAATTGTCGTTGACTCTGTGGCGGCTCTCGTTCCCAAAGCGGAAATTGAGGGCGAAATAGGGGACGCGACGGTTGCTTCGCAGGCACGCTTAATGTCGCAGGCATTAAGAAAGCTGGCGGGCATTTCAAACCGTTCTAAAACCAGTATAGTTTTTACAAACCAATTAAGAATGAAAATCGGCGTTATGTTCGGCAACCCCGAAACCACTCCGGGTGGCTATGCCTTGAAGTTTTATTCAAGCGTGCGCCTTGACGTCAGAAGGGCAGACCAAATTAAAGACGGCGCAAACGTCACAGGCAACCGCACTAAAATTAAAGTTGTAAAAAACAAGGTTGCACCGCCCTTTAAGACCGCCGAGTTTGATATAATGTATGGCAAGGGCATTTCGCAGGCAAGCTGTATTTTGGAACTGTCAATTGAAAATAACTTAGTTGAAAAAAGCGGAAGCTGGTTTTCATACAAGGGCGACCGCATAGGGCAGGGCAAAGAAAACGTCAAAGATTATATAGACGCAAGCCCCGCTTTAATGAAAGAACTTGAAGACAAAATACGCGCCATATACTTTACTCATAAGACAACTGCCCCAGAATAACGCTTTTTTTGAAATACTATGTCTTAAATAGTTATCTATTTATACCAGATTAAATTATATTTACTTAACCCGATTAGATTTTTACTCTTCGGGTTTTTTAATTGCAAAAATTTTCCATCGCAAATTGTTCGGTTTTGTTTGTTATTTTCTTAATTTTTTATCATCCCAACATTCCTTTTATTACTTGACTTAACACCCCAATTCCTTTATTATATACGTATAAAGCTGGCTGACACCCATGCTTTTTACTAATTAAACAAGAATAGGAGGAACCTCAATGATTAGTTATTTATTGAGTTTCTTCGCTGCCGAAGGCGGCTGGTGGTTATATGTCGTCCTTCCCATAGTTGGCATTCTTGTTGGCGGTCTTATAGTATATTTTGTCAACAGACAAATATCTAACAATAAAATTGACAATGCAAAAAACTACGCTCAATCTATTATTGAAGAAGCCCAAAATGAGGCTAAGTCGCTGAAAAAAGAAGCCATACTAGAGGCAAAAGAAGAAACATTAAAACTAAAACAGGATTTTGAAAGACAGTCCAAAGAACAATCTGCCGAGTTGAAGAAACAAGAGCAGCGTCTTTTGCAAAAGGAAGATACTCTTGACAAAAAAGAAGAATCCTTAACACGTAAGACGGAACAGACTGAGCAAATTCAAAAAAGCCTATCGGCGCAGCAAAGCGAACTTGACAAGCGTAAAAACGAGATGGACAAGTTCAACGAAAAGCTTTTAGCTGAGCTTGAAAGAGCGGCAAACATGTCCAAAGAGGAGGCTAAGCAAGAGCTTATAAGCACCATGACGGGCGAAGCGCGCAAAGACGCGGCAGTGCAAATAAAGCGTATTGAAGCGGAAACAAAAGAAAACGCCGACAAAAAAGCGCGCGAAATTATATCGGGCGCTATTCAACGTTGCGCGTCCGACCAAGTTTCCGAAGTTACCATTTCTACAATTGCACTTCCCAACGACGAAATGAAAGGTCGTTTGATAGGGCGCGAGGGGCGGAATATTCGTTCACTTGAAAACGCTACGGGGGTTGAACTAATTATTGACGACACACCCGAAGTTGTTATTCTTTCAGGTTTTGACCCCGTAAGACGGCAAATTGCAAAGATTACCGTTGAAAAGCTTATAGCCGACGGACGCATTCACCCCGCTAAGATTGAAGAAACGGTTGAAAAGGTCCGAAAAGAAATTGACGCTAATATTAAAGAAGAAGGCGAAGCGGCTTCCTTTGATACGGGTGTTTTTGGTCTTCATCCCGAGTTAATAAAGCTTTTAGGCCGTTTAAAATACCGCACCAGCTACGGGCAAAACGTTTTAAAGCATAGTATTGAGGTCGCATACCTGGCGGGACTCATGGCGGCTGAACTGGGCGTAGACGTTGCTCTTGCTAAAAGAGGCGGCTTATTGCACGATATAGGCAAAGCCATTGACCACGAAACTGAGGGAACGCACATTGAAATAGGCGCAGACCTCGCCAAGAAATATAAGGAAAGCAAAGAGGTCGTCAACTGCATTCAAGCGCACCATGGCGACGTTGAACCGACGACCGTTGAAGCTGTCTTAGTTGAAGCGGCAGATTCTATTTCCGCCGCAAGACCCGGCGCAAGGCGCGAGACGCTAGAAAATTATGTTAAACGTCTTGAAAAGCTTGAAGAAATCGCTAATTCTTTTGACGGCGTGCAAAAAACATATGCCGTTCAAGCGGGACGTGAAGTGCGCATAATGGTTAAGCCCGAAATCGTCAACGACGAAACAACGGTGCTTTTGGCTCGCGACATTGCCAAGAAAATTGAAGACGAACTGGAATATCCCGGACAAATTAAAGTTAATGTCATAAGGGAAACACGAAGCGTTGACTTTGCAAAATAATACTAAAACAAAACTCCCTTGCATATGGCAGGGGAGTTTTTTAAAGTTTTACGGGAGTTAAGGCTTCTCTAAACAAGTTCTGAAAACCTTTTGTAAGGAAAAGATACAGCGATTGCTTACGGGCATATAATCTGTTTTATATGAAGCGGAAAGGTGAAGCAATACAATTACTTTTCAAAAATGCAAATTTATATTATATTTCGCCAAAGCTCGTTAGCCTACGCGAATACTAATACTTTAAATAGTATTAGCTTTGCGACAGATAAAGCGAAGGCACGATACGCAATTGGCGGCAGATGAGGAATGGGATAAAAAGCGTTTGCGAGTATTCCCGAATTACTAAAATTTATCATTTAAGTCGCAAAAAAGCCCCGTAATTATATGTCCACATTACAGGACTTTTGACAGGGCGGGAGAGTCATATCCGAACAGCTCCGTAAAAGACGCTGCGCCCGACAATACGGGCGCAAAAGGTGTTCGACCTATGACAAGCTTGGCAGGGGAGACGCGATTCGAACACGCAACCAATGGTTTTGGAGACCACTACTCTACCGTTGAGCCACTCCCCTAAATATTACTTGACAATTAATATTGCCAAAGAAATGTAATCGTATTATAACTTATTTTGGAGTTGCAGTCAAATGTATTTCGCGCTAAAAGAGTTGTCAAAATGAAAAAAGTTGTCATATATACCGACGGCGCGTGCTCAAAAAATCCCGGCGACGGCGGTTGGGCGGCGGTGCTGATGTATGGAAATGCAAACAAGGAAATCAGCGGTTTTGAGCCTGACACCACTAACAACCGAATGGAATTGCGCGCTTGCATTGAGGCGTTAAAGGCTCTTAAAGAGCCTTGCGAGGTGGAGTTGTATTCAGACTCAGCTTATCTTTGTAACGCTTTTTTACGCGGCTGGGCTTATTCCTGGGAACTTAACGGCTGGAAAACCGCAGATAAAAAGGAAGTCAAAAACACAGATTTGTGGCAAGATATTTTAACGCTTTTAAAAACCCACTCAGTTAAATTTATTAAAGTGAAAGGGCACGCCGATAATCCTCACAATAAGCGCTGCGATTATTTAGCCGTCCAAGAAATTAAAAAGAACGCCAAAAGTTCTTAATTATTACTGCCGCTTGTTTTAGAATAAGCGGTCTAATTTTTGCATCCATTTACTTACACTAAAAAAGAACGCGCCTCGCTTAACGCGTTTAATTTTCTTTTTCTTTTCAGTTTTTTATTCTATATTTTAAATCAGCGCTTTTTTAAAGATAAGCTTGTAAAATAAAACATATAGGGGAATGCATGCCGCCGCCATTATGGGCAAAACAATATAGGTCAATACCGCCGTTTTATCGCTGAACACCCCGCCCAAAAGCATAAAGAGCGTAAATGTCAAAAGCGTGATGAGCGCAAAAGCAATTATTGTATTTATTAAATGATACTTAAAATCAAACTTAGGCGCGATTTTTTTTGCGGGATTGATAAAAAACAGCACCAAAAATACAATGGGGAACAGCGCGGGAATAAGAACAAAAGCCGTAGCGTAAGTCGCGTTGAGCGAGTCTTTAAACCCCAGCCAAACTAAAAGCGTTGCGAAGGCGAATGTTATGTATGTAAACCAAGCCGCCAACAAGTTTAATCTGTTTTTATATAGCATTGTTTGTGGAACGTAGGAAGAGGCTAATTTGTTGTAAAGCCTTACCTTTACGCCTTGCAATGTGAAGTTATCTACCAATTCTTCCATTGTCTCGGGCTGACTGTTTATTTCTGCCTTGCTGCCTATAACGCTTGATTCCTTAACGGACTGAGGAACTTTACGGATAGCCTCAACTCCTTTTAATTGCTTTTCTAATGCGGCGCCAAGCACGTGCTTATAATTGGTTTCGTTTTCTTCCCTGCCGTTGTTACCCTGCGGTTGATTTGTTAAGTTCTGACTTTGACCGTGACCATAAGCATAAATATCGGGGATAGGAGCCTCGGCGCTTTTATTTCGGTCAATAATTTGTTGAGCCTTTTTATTAAACTCTTCAAAAAATTCATCGGCGTTTTTCTTAGATGCGTTAGCGTTAATGCGTGTTTGAGGAGCTTCATCTTGCATATCGACGTCTTCAATGTCTGCTTCGATTAAGCCGCTCGCCTGCATACCGTCATTGGAGTTAATATAAAATGCATTTTGCGATTGTGCTATTTTTTTATTCTTCTTTTCTATTCGCGCGGCGCTTCTATTTTGCCTCTTTTCTTTTTTGCTGTTAGACCGTAGTAAGCCGAATAAACCTTTCCTTTTTTCTTTTGTTACCGTGTCCTGGGAAGCGGCTGTGCCGTTAGAAATATAGTTTTGTTCTTCTTCGCTAAAAATTGCGTCGTTATTATCTGCGGCATTTGTGCTATCAGTGTTATGTGTCATCATCGTGTCATCCCTTTTGTAGCTTTTTTGATATGTAGAAGACTGCGACATTTCTGTTCTCGCAGTAACAGCCCTTAGAGTGTCGTTCAAAGCTGCCTCTTGCGTTGGGTTTATTTTTTCAGTTCTTGTTTCATTATTTTCCGCTGCGAGCTGTGCATTTTTTTCCTTTGAGGCAACAAGCTGCTCCAACTGCGCCGATAAGTCTTGCTGTTCTTTAAAATACAGTGCTCTTTCCTCGCGTTTTTGCCTTTTAATCTTACTGCCCAATAGAGTGGTCGCCTCGTTTTGGCTTATTTCCTCAATATTTGTATCGTCAGCGACAAGGGATTCCATTACATTTTTGTGATATTTCCATTCAGAAAGGAAAGTTTCGCATTGCGCCTTGCCTTCGTCTGTCAGTTTATAATATCTGCGTCTGCCGCCGCTGCTTTCTTCCCCCCAGTATGACGCGATTAACCCACCCGATTCAAGGCGCTTTAAATACGCGTAAAGCGTGGGTTGCTTTATTTCGTAGGCATTCTCGGTCTTTTCTTTAATTTCCTTGGCAATTTCATAGCCGTAGCGGTCATTTTGATAAAGCGAATTTAAGATGACAACCTCAATATTGCCTTTAATAAACTCAAAATTAGCCATAAGCAATTCGATCTTCCTTTTAATTTTTATAGATAATATTTTACAGTTGTTTTATATAAAAGTCAAGTATTCTAAAATACTATGTCAATAATAATATTATATCTGACTTACAAAATAATATAATTTATTACTATTTTTGTAATTTTTTAAAGCTTAATAAATGCTAGACTGTAATAACTTCTTGGTAAGCAAATCATGACGATGACGCTTTAACACAAAAAAACAAGTTAAGAGAATATCAGCAACAAAATCGGATACGCACAAATACAACAAAAAGGGATATTTACAATGAGAGTTTTTATTACAAGACAAGACAGAGAAAATATTGAAATAAGAAAGGATTCCGATACCCTTCATGTTAACGCGCCGCATTATTCCAGCTTAAATGATATCAAAAAAGCGGTGTCGCACAGTTTTAAAGAGGTATTACCTCATACCCATGCAAACAATCACGAAGATTGCGGCAACTTGCAAATCAATTCATTATATTCAGCTAACGCGCATATTCTATTCGGCAACACTCTTGATGTGGCGCCTTTTGACGGCGTTAAGACAGAATTAAGGGGCTCACAAGTGCTTATTCCAAAGAAGTATTTTAATTCATACGAAGCAAGAAGGGGAGAGTTGAACCAATATACGCTAAGGCTTGCAAAAGATAAATTGCCGCTGCTGCTTTCGGCAATAGGCACAAAGTTAAGCGTCTGCCCGCAAAAGATGGCGGTAAGCCCAACCGTCAAAGAATGGTTTTCTGCCAACGAAGGAAAAATTGCTTTAAGCCCTTTCGTAATAATGCTTCCGCCTTTACTCCAAACTTACGTAATCTCAAAAGCGCTTTTAACCTCCGCCGGCTGCGATAATAAACAGATAAAACAGATTATTTCAATAAATATCAGCAACGCGTCAAAGCTAAGTCTTATGCTTGACCAATTTGACTACATAAAAGACATCTACATTTTTGCTTAAAAAGTCGGGAAAATAGGAATAAATGAGGAAAAAGTTTGCCTCATGCTTATGTTTCGTCCTATAAAAATAGTCGACGTTTTTATAAAAAAATATAATTTTTATGTAAGCATTAAGCTTACACAGGTCGTCTAGTGGAGTTAACGAGACTGCCGCCGAGACGGCTACTTTTTTATACCGTTATAAATGCGCTATAATGGTTTAAAAAATAGTTTAATTTCGCGGTAGGTATCGTGGAGATTAAGCGAAAGTTCGTCTCGTCTATCTAATAAACATAACAAAAGACGGTTAAAGCAATGGGGGAGTAAAACAAACCGAAAGAGTTAAATCAGAAAGTCTATTAGCTTTATTATAATATTTTTCTACGTAATAAATGTAACCAGTTAATGTAAATAGACTTGCACTGTGAGACCGTCATTCCGCATTTCCGCGGTTTTCCTAATAAGACAATCAATTCTATACCGTTGACCACAAATAAAAAGCCTTGCCGTTTGGTAAGCCCTTTGATATAATACCCTTGTGGAATACCTATCTATTCGCAAAACTGTAATTTTGCGAATAGATAGTAAACGTCTGGCAAGGGAACTGGTGGATATTTTTAAAAGAATTTAAGTATAACCCATAATAAGGAAAAACATAAAATATGGCAGCAAATGCGCGCAAAACAAATTACTTCACCGAACGGGACAGGAAAAATCAAAGCAAACTTTTTGAAATTATTGACAAAGATTTGCCATTTTTTTGCAGGGAATATTTTATCGGAATAGAAAATAACACTGCCGTATTGACGCGCCTAAATTACGCCTATGATTTGCGAGTATTCTTTAAATATCTTATGACGGAAAGAAGCCCTTTTACAGGTAAAGATACACAAGCAATTAAGCTTGCGGATTTAAGTCTTCTTTCGTCTTACGATATTGAAAATTTTTTAAGTCATTTGTCTTATTATGAAGATACGCAAGGCAATATCGTTACAAATAAAGATAAAGGTAAGGCGCGCAAGCTCTCTTCCGTCAGGGCTATGCTTAGATTTTTTTTAAAAAAAGAAAAAATAGATAAAGACCCTACCCTAGCCGTCAAAACGCCGAAAATTTATGAAAAAGAAATTATTAGGCTTGAAAAAGACGAAATACCCGACATTCTAGATAAAGCGGAAAGCGGACAAGGCCTGTCGCGCCACCAAATAGCCTACCACGACAATACTAAAATACGCGACACTGCTATTGTTGGGCTGCTTTTAGGCACAGGGATACGCGTGAGCGAGCTTGTCGGTCTAGATTTAACAGACGTTGACTTTCAAAATGCGTCTTTCGTGGTAACACGCAAGGGCGGAAACAGGGTTATGCTGTATTTTAATGAAGAAATTGGCGGTATGCTATACGATTATTATATGCTCAGAACGGGCATAGCTAAACAAGGAATAAAAGACGAGAAGGCATTCTTCCTTTCATTGCAAAATAAACGCATTTCGGTTAAAGCGGTGCAAAACCTGGTGAAAAAATACAGTCAGCTTGTAAACCCGCTTAAAAAGATTTCACCGCACAAGCTGCGAAGTACTTACGGAACGGAGCTTTACCGTCAAACAGGCGATATTTACATTGTCGCAGACGTTTTAGGACATAAAGACGTCAATACTACTAAGAAACATTACGCGGCAATAAGCGACGAACAGCGAAAAAAAGCCAGTACAAAGGTCAATTTGAGAAGCAATTCCGCTGATAGCGACATTAACGAGAACAAATTAAACTAATAGGATAAAAATTAACAAATGACAGATAAAAATTATTCAGCGCGGAAAAAAGATAAAGATAATTTTAATAAAGGCGAAAATGGCGGCGACATTAATTCCTGTAAACAGCGCGTAGGGCTTATATTTGTAAGCAACGATGACTACTATGCCGTTCAAGAATTAACTCAGCTTGTTGAAACCGCCAAGGGCGTAGTTGTTTTTATTGTAAATCAAAACAGGCAATTTTCCGACCCTGCGACTTTAATCGGCAGCGGTAAACTTGAAGAAGTTGCAAAGCAGGTTGAACTGCTTAAAATTGACGTGCTTGTTTTTGAGCGTCAGCTTTCCCCTATTCAGCACAGAAATATTTCTAATGCGGTAGATTGCCTCGTCGTTGACAGGACGGACTTAATTCTTGACATTTTTGCCCTAAGGGCTACAACGGCGGAAGGCAAATTGCAAGTTGAGTTAGCGCAGCTTAATTATGAGCTTCCAAGGTTAAGGAGTGAAAAAGGTAAGCTCACGAGGCAGGGCGGCGGTATCGGAACACGGGGACCTGGCGAAACAAAGCTTGAAACAGATAAGAGAAGAATACGCGCAAAACTGACGGTATTAAAAGAAAGATTAAAAGAGGTTGAAAAACAGCGCGCGCTAACACGCCTTGCACGCGAAGAGAAAGAGCTACCCCAAATAGCCATCGTTGGCTATACAAACGCCGGCAAATCAACACTTTTTAATACATTAACAAACTCAAAGGTGCTTGCGGAAGACAAACTTTTTGCCACGCTTGAAACAACTGCAAGGCGCATTGTTTTGCCAAGCGGAATTACCGCGTTAATCTTTGATACGGTAGGCTTTATTAAAAATCTTCCCCATAATCTCGTTGAAGCTTTCAAATCTACTCTTGAAGAAGCAAAATATGCGGATATTTTGCTAAACGTTTGCGACTGTTCGTATGCGGAAGTTGACGAGCATATTAAGGTTACGGAAAGTCTGCTTGAAGAGCTGGGTGCAAACGGGCAAAGAATAACTGTTTTTAATAAGCTTGACATTAACCCCTCTTTTGAAACTGAGGGCAAGGACAGCATTGCTGTATCGGCCGTTATGGGTCAAGGACTTACCCAATTACTTACGCTGATAGACGCTAAGTTGCTTATAAATTATATTTCAACCGAGATTAAAGTAAATTACGATAAAATCACTTCCGTAAGGCAAGTTTTAGAAAAATATGCAGTGAAATACGATTTAAATTATCAAGACGACGAAGTAAAATTTAGTATCTTAATTAACAAAAAATATTTTAATATACTTCTTAATCAGCTAAAATATGCCGATTGAATATGTTAATTTTGTATTACTATTTTTTTAATAGTAATACATATAGCTAATTATTATCTACTATTATTTTTAAAATAGTATATTAATTAAAACAAATGTTCTGAAATAGCTTGTGAAAAAAACATAAAAGCATTATAATTTTTCTATGAAAAAGTTAGAGCAAAAACTTCAAGCGGTATATGATTATATACGGAATTTTATAAACAATAACTGCTTTCCCCCTACTGTTAGAGAAATCTGTTTCGGCTTAAATATATCTTCAACTTCTCTTGCTTATTCCTACATCAATAAACTAATAGACCTCGGCAAACTAGAAAAAAGCAGTAACAAAAACAGGGCGATAGGTTTAGTTCAGCATAAATCAAATTATTCACCCCTTCAAATACCTATTGTGGGCACCGTAAGCGCGGGCAAAGGTATATTAGCGGTTGAAAATATTGAGGGATATTTGCCTATACCCTATAAGTTTTTTAAAGGAAATGAACTATTTTTGCTTAAAGTCAGCGGGGACAGCATGACGGAAGCGGGAATAAATGACGGCGATCTTGTAGTTATAAATAAACAAGATACGGCAAACGAAGGGGAGATTGTGCTTGCGCTAATTGATACTCTTTCAACAATAAAAAGATTTCGCAGAGCTAACGGCAACATTTTATTACACCCCGAAAACTCTTTAATGAAAGACATTCTTGTGCCCAAAGACGCAGAGTTTTCTATATTGGGCATAGTGGTAGGCTGCATGAAAACTTTTTGAGCTTTAAAGGCAAAAGAGTTAGTGAAGTTTTTGAGTATGTAAAGTTTTTTAGATGGAACACTAGAAATATCATGCTTTACCGCAGCAATATTTAACCTCAAACAAAGTAATATTAAAATGCGTTTCACAGTTTTGTGAAACGCATTTTAATTAGCGTTATTATATTTTATTTTACCTTATAGAAAGATGGGGAGCTAAGATTATCAACATTCAAAAAACAATGCAATTTGTGCATGCGTTTGTGTTTTTAAAATAGATTAAAATTGTCCCTTTTTACTCAACGCTTCCATTAAGGCAATTTTACCGTGCTCATAAGTCAAAGAACCTTGCAGATAGGCAATATACGGTTCTCTTAGAGGTGCATCGCAGCTTAACTCTATTGAAGCGCCTTGAACAAAACATCCTGCCGCCATAATGACTTTGTTTTTATATCCCGGCATATCCCAAGGCTGCGGGCGTGCAAAAGATTCTATTGGTGACGCGCTTTGAATAGCTTGACATAACTCAATCAACTCTTTTTCGTTGTTTAGTTTAATTGAACAAACTATATCGCCTAAAATGCCGTCAATATCGGGAAGAGTTGAATAGCCCAAGCTGCTATAAGCGCAGCTAAATAACAGCGCCGTTTTCAGCGCCTGCTTTACAGTATGCGGCGCAACAAAAAGCCCCTGGTAATAATCTCTATAACCCCTCTCGCTGCTGCCTATTTCTGCGCCCAGAGAAGGCGCTGTAAGCCTATTTGCTATCAGGTCAATGTAAAGCTTTTTGCCGGCTACATAACCGCCGCAAGGGGCAAATCCCCCACCCGTATTCTTTATCAAAGACCCTACAACAATGTCGGCGCCTACGTCGGTAGGCTCAACCGACTCGACGAACTCGCCGTAACAGTTATCAACAACAATTATTGAATCCTTTTTTATTTGTCTTATAAAGTTTATAGCATTCTCAATTTGAGCGCATGTCAGCGAGTTGCGCCATTCATACCCTCTTGAACGTTGGATATATATAATCTTTGGCTTGCCCTCTATTAAGGCTTTTTTAATACTATCTTCATCAAAATCAAACTCGCTTGTAAGCGGAACGGCTGAAAAATCTATGCCAAAATCCGCCAAAGAGCCGTTATCTTTACCCTTAATAACACCTTTAAGCGTATCATATACTTCGCCGCTTATAGAAAGCATTAAATCATTTGGCCGTAAAAGCCCAAAAAGCGTAAGAGTAATCGCATGCGTTCCAGAGGCAATGTTGCACCCCACAAGCGCATCCTCTGTATGAAAAACGTCGGCATAAACCTTATTAAGCATTAATCTGCCCGCGTCGTCGTAGCCGTAGCCTGTCGTTCCGCTAAAATGCCTTAACGCAACGGAATTCTTTCTAAAAGCGTCTAATACTTTCTTTTGGTTATGCAAACATATCGCATCTAAGCGCGAGAAAGGTTTATCCAGTTTAATTTCACATTCATCAATAAATTTTTTTAGTTTTTCTGTCATTGTCTTCCTTATATAATACTATCTGTAAAATAGTATTATTGATTTGAGCATTTCTTGTAGTATTCTGCGCAGATTTTGTCTATCGCGGACTCTTTATCGCTGCCGTCTATAATTATCGGCTTTAATCTTTTAAAAAAGGTTAGTTGCCGCTTTGCGTAGTTGCGTGTATTCTTTTTTAAGTTTTCAACCGCTTCTTTAAAACTGCATTTACCCTTGAAATATTCGATTATTTCTTTGTAGCCTATTGTTTGAAGAGATTGAAGCGTCTCGTCTTGATATTTTTTATAAAGATATTCAACTTCCCCCACTAACCCTTTTTTCAGCATACTGTCCACCCTAAGATTAATTTTTTCATATAAAATATCGCGCGGCAAATCTATTTGAAAAAGCACATAAGGATATTCGCTCGTTCTTTGGCGCGAAAAATCAGAAAGCTTATAACCGTTTTTGATTATCTCCAAAGCCCTAATAACCCTTACCGCATTGTTTTGATGAATCTTTTCCGCTGATGACGGGTCAAGTTCGCGCAGCAAGTCATGCAAAGCTTCTTTGCCGCGTTTATCGCAAATTTTCCACAATTCCTTTCGGTAAGCTTCGTCGTTTGATTTAGAAAAATCCAAAGGAAACAAAAGCGATTCAATATAAAAGCCCGTGCCTCCGACAATTAACGGAATTTGTTCCTCGCCGTAGCCGCACAAAACTCCTTGACATATACTCTTGTATTGAAAACTGCTAAAATTTTCAAGAGGGCTTACGATATCAATGAGGTGGTGTTTAACGACGCTTTGCTCTTGCGCAGAAGGTTTTGCCGTGCCGATATCAAGCTCTTTATATACTTGCGCCGAGTCGGCCGATATAATATCGGTTTTTATTCTTTTTGCCAGCGCAAACGCTATTTCCGATTTTCCAGCGGCGGTTGCGCCGCCTATGATAAGCAGAGGTTGTTTCATTTAATTCCTCCCCTGCCTTCAAAACGTTCTTTAAGGTCATCGGCTGTATAAACAATTACAATTTCATTTCCCTTGGGCGTTTTTCTAAATCTTTTACCCTCAAAGTCTTTGACAAAAGATTTTAAGTCCGTTATTGTAAGGTTTACGGTGTTAAATGTTAAGCAGTCGCAGGCGCAAAGTGCAATTTCATTTACCGATATTTCGCTGTGAAAATCGTTAAGCCGCAAGATTAAGCAGTTTAAAAAACTTTGGCAGTTAAGCATGCCCATAAAAATCTCCGGTATTGCGTCAAGTTTGTAGTATCCTTCGTTAATTCTTGAAAAAATAAAGCCCGCCGATTTTAATAAGTTTTGGAATTTATCAAGTTGATTAGCGGAGTTTCCATTCAGCTTAAACGCAAAAGGGCTGAATAACTTGGATATAACAACGGTTTCGCTTTCAAATTGACTTATATAACTGTCGTAATAGAACAACGCGCGCGCGGCGTTATAGTCAATAAAATAAAAGAAGTTTTCTCTTGCCGCTACAATATATTTGTTAAAAAGCAGCCCTAAAACATTAGTATTTGTAAAAGTATTAATCTTAAAATCACGGTTCCCGTTGTTGTTGCGTTGGGCGGCAAGCAATTTTTCAAAATTATCCAAGTTTTGTGATTGTATTATTTCGCCGTCGTTATTTTTATTTAGAGAAATAAAACATAAAGGTTTTACATCTTCTTTTAACGTATATTGTTTGTAAGATATTTTGCTCTTCGGCAGGGTAAAATTAAATCTTTTCCGTGTGTAGTATTGAAAATAAAGCGACTTAGCTAAGCATTCTTTTACGCAGTCGCATAAATTTTTTTCCGACAAAAATTTGGGGGTTTGCTTTAAAGCATCACAGTCAAATTCAACGTCTTTAAAGGGCATTTGAATTTTGATAAAAAATAAGGGGAGTTTTGACGTCAAAAAATAATATTTATAGACGCCTTTTATCGTGTTATTTAAAGCCTCGCTGCAAATGCTTCTGCCCTGCAAAGCTATACAGTTATAATTACCGAAAGAAGTATCCAAGCCTTCCGGCGGAAAAATCGTTATGCCCTTTAAAGCTATTCCGCCACAATGCCAGTCAATCTCTTTGAGAATATCCCCTGAAAGCGTTGCCCCAAAAATGTATTGCAATGCCTCTTTAAGGGGGCAGGCGGGTTTTGAAAAGACCGGCTTGCCGTCAACGCTGTATTGGAAAGAAATATTCTCGTTGTTAAGGGCGTAATCAATTACGCATCTATTTATTAAAGATTTAAGGCTTCTGTCTGTTTTGTGTTTTTCCCTTAAAAGATTGTCTTGCAAATACAGGTTTGTAATTTGAACGATTGTGCCGCTTTTTTCAAGGTAAGTTTTTTTGAGTTCGCTTAACCCGAAATTGCACGTTAGTTCAAAACCTTGGCCGTCCGCTTGTTTTGAGGCAATTTTAATTTTTGATATTGACGCAATCGCAAAAAGAGATTTTCCCCGCCAGCCTAGCGGATAAGAACCGTTTTGCAGAGGCTTACCTTTAATTTTGGACGTAAAACCCTCTTTTAATAAATACTTTGTGTCAATATAATCAATACCGCATCCGTTATCCGCAACGGTAATTTTGCCTATACCATTACCTTCAACGGATATTTTTATAACTGTCGCTTCGCTGTCAACGGCGTTTTCAATCAATTCTTTAAGCACGGCGAGCGGAGAAAGCATTACATCGCTTATTTTTTCCGATGGAAAATTGTCTTGCGAAGGAAAAATATTCATACTTTTTCACCTATAAGCGCCGCCGCCCTATCTATAACGCTTGCAGGCATCCCCGATTGCCGAGCAACTTCAATTCCAAAACTTTTTTCCGCAACGCCCTCTGCAACTTTATAATAGAAATGCAAATTACCTCGCTCTTGCTTTGCTTCAAGTTTGAAGTTTTTAATATTCTTTTTTGTTTTAGAAAGTTCCGCTAACTCCTTGTAATGCGTAGAAAACATTGTTTTGCAGTGCAATACGTCATGAAGATACTCCGTTACCGCCCGCGCAATCGCCAAACCGTCATCAGCGGAAGTTGACCTGCCCACTTCGTCAAGCAGCACGAGGCTGTTTTGAGTGGCATTGTTAAGAATGTTGCCTACCTCAACGCATTCCGTCATGAAGGTGCTTTTGTTAAAACTAATATCGTCTTGCGCGCCTATGCGGGTAAATATTTTATCAATTAAAGGAATGCGCGCCTTTAAGCAAGGCACAAAACTGCCTGCGTGCGCAAGAATTGCGATTAACGCAACTTGCCTCATATATGTGCTTTTGCCCGCCATATTGGGACCTGTAATGAGCATTATTCTTGTGTTTTCACTAAATGCACAATCGTTTGCGACAAAACTGTTTGTAAGCGCTCTTTCAACTAAGGGGTGTCTTCCCTCAATCACTGTCAGTTCGCCGCCTTTTTCTAAAATTTCAGGGCGGGTATAGTTAAAGTTTTTGGCATTGTTAGCAAAGCACAACAAGACGTCAAGGGTAGACAAGGCTTGGGAAAAACCTTGAATAACGGGCAAAATCTCAATAATTTTTTCCCTAAAATTCGCCGATAAGACCTTTTTCTTTTGGGTGATTTCCCACTCTTTTTGTTTTATTTCATTTTCAAGCGTAATCAATTGCGGGAAAGTGTATCTATAAGCGTCAGAAAGCGTTTGTTTTGCCATATAATTGGTTGGCACAGTTTCTTTTGCGCCTTTGGGTACTTCAATATAGTAGCCGAATATTTTATTGCGTGAAATATTTATATTTTTGACTTTGAACAACGCTTTTTCACTAACTTCAAGCTCGTTTAGTTTTTTAAGCAAAAGTGCATAACCGTCAAACAAGACATTAAGTTCGCCGTCATAGCCTTTATTAAACTCATTTTCCTTTATATTTATTACCCTTTCAAAAAGAGCCTCGGCATTTTCGCCCGTTAATAATTTTTCCTTTATTTCTTCCATTAAGAGACTGTTAAATGCTTCGCAAGATAAATAAACGCTTTTCGCTTTGTTAAAAGTAGCCGCAATAGAAACAAAATCATCAAAGGAATAACTATTGTGGGCAATTTTTGCGGCAGCTCTTTCAATATCGGCGGTTTGCGGCAATACCTTTTCAAGCGCAAGCGTGTTGCCCTTTGTCAACTCCCCCACCGCGTCAAGGCGTTTGTCAATTTCCGCTTTGTCGCACAGAGGCGCTTCCAGCCATTTGCACAATAACCGCGAACCGAAAGGCGTTAAAGTATTGTCCAAAAGCGAAAGTAAGCTGCCCTTTTGCTTTCCGTCGCGCAAAGCCTTTGAAAGTTCCAAATTTTTTCTTGTGGAAAAATCCAAGGACATATATTTTGCGCCGTCTTGGGATTTTATCCTTTGTAAATGCGGCAAATCTCTCTTTTGGGTGTCTTTTAAGTAGCTTATGAGCGAACCGCAAGCGATTACTTCAAGCCTGTCTCTTTGTGAACCAGCAGCACCCAAAGTAATTACATTAAATTGCCCTTTAAGCGCATCTTTGGCAAAACCGTAATCATATACCCAATCAAAATAAGGTTTTATAAGGTCAATGCCCTTAACGGCAAAGATGTTTAATTTGTCGTTTAAATATAAATTGCGGGTGCCGGAAATTATTTCGTCGGGCAAATATGTGTAAAGTAGCTCTTGAATGCCCTCATAAACATTTTTGCCCGCATCGCAAACAAAAAATTCACCCGTCGTCATGTCGCAAAAGGCAAGGGCTGCGCCTTCCGTTTTGTCCATAGCAATACTGCACAAATAACTGTTGCGTTTTGAATTGACGTTAGCGTATCCTAAGGAGGTGCCCTTAGTAACAACGCGCACCACTTCGCGGGAAGCTATTGAGTTAGTTTTTTCTTCCTTGTAGTTAATATCGCCCGTTTTACCGCCGCCCTTATTTGTCTGTTCGCATATCGCAACCTTTTTTCCTTCGGCGACAAGTTTGCCGATATAAGAGTCCGCTGCGTGAAAAGGCATTCCGCACATAGGAACTCTTTCGCCCCCCATATTGCGGCTTGTTAAGGTTAAAGACAGCGTTTTGCTGGCATAAAGCGCATCGTCGCCATACATTTCGTAAAAATCGCCCAGCCTAAAAAGCAAAATGCAGTCGCCATATTCTTCCTTTCGCCTCGTATACTGTTGCATTACTTGTGTCAGCGCCACTTTTCTTCCTCCGTTAAATCTCCCCATAACGTCGCCGACTGAAACCTCTTAATTTTAGCATAAACAAAACGCCCTATCAGGTTTTTCTCGCTTTTGACGTTTACAAGCCTGCCGCAGTCTGTCCGTCCGCAGTAGGTATCTTTGTATTTCTCATTTACTCCGTCAATTAGTATTTCCATAACCTTACCTTCGTAAGTTTGGCTTATTTCAGTTGTTATAGCGTTTTGAAGCTCTAAAAGCCGCTTTATACGCTCGCCTTTAACAGCCCTGTCAATTTGTCCCGCCATGTCGGTGGCGGCGGTGCCGCGGCGCTTAGAGTATATGAAGCAAAATAAAGAAGAAAATCTCACTTTTTCAACAAGGTCAAGCGTATCTTCAAAGTCATGTTGACTCTCTGCCGGAAAGCCCACTATAATGTCGCTCGTAATTCCCGCCTGCGGTATTTTTGCCCTAATCTGTGCAATGAGCGAAAGGTAACGTTCGCGGGTGTAACGCCTGTTCATTTTTTGCAATATTTCGTTGCTTCCGCTTTGGACGGGAAGATGAATACTTTTGCAAATTTTGTCATTCCTCGCAATCACGTCAATAAGGTCGTTTGACAAATCTTTGGGGTGAGAAGTCATAAACCTTATTCTGAAATCGCCCTTAATGTCGGCGGCGCTTTGCAATAGCGAGGCAAAACTGTCCTTTGGATTTAAATCCTGCCCGTAAGAGTTTACATTTTGCCCCAACAGCGTTATCTCTTTATAGCCCTCTTTTACCAGGCTTTCAACTTCCTCTAAAATCTCTTGACGGTTTCTGCTCCGCTCCCTTCCCCTGACATAAGGAACAATACAATAGGTGCAAAAATTATTGCAGCCATAAATAATATTTACCCATGCATTGGGAAAACTTGTGCGCGCAGAAAATATTTCTTGCGCGTTTGAAAGCTCGGAAGTGTCTATAAATGCCTTGCGCTTCTCTTTGATTTGGGCAATTTTTTCTTCTAAAACATTAAGGTTTGACGTGCCGATTATAATATCTAAAAACGGATAGCGCTTATAAAGCAATGCTGCAACTCCTTCTTGCTGAGTCATGCAGCCGCAAATAACTATTATTAGATTTGGGTTTTTGGTTTTAAGTCGCTTTAATTCCCCTATATGCCCTTTAATTTTTGCTTCGGCGCTTTCGCGTATGCAGCACGTGTTGAACGCTATAATGTCGGCGAGCTTTTCGTCGGCGCAAGATTCGTAACCCAGTTTTTCAAAAATTCCCGCGAGTTTTTCCGACTCGTGCACATTCATTTGGCAGCCGTAGGTTTTTACAAAATAATTCAAGAATGATTCTCCAATATAAGATAGCTACATTATAAATGTTTTTGCTCTATATTTCAACAAAAACAAATAAAAATTACTTTGGGTAAAATAATAAAGGAAGAAATATGAAAAAACCTTTAAAAATTGTTTTGATAACGATTTGTTCGCTGTTATTATTTTCGGTAATCACCGCCGCGCTGACGGTGGCTTTTGTTGTTTCGGAAGAAAGCTATGTTTCGCTTGACTACGACAAATTAACCACCGTCAATTGCACTTTAACGATTTTAGATAAATGCGGTCAGCCCATTGATGAGCCGTTAGAGCTTGAAAACACCAAGGTTATAGCGGTTTCAAGTTTAAACGATTATACAATAAACTGTTTTGTAAGCATTGAGGATAAAAGGTTTTTTTCGCACGGCGGAATTGATATAAGAAGCATTTTCCGTGCGTTGTTGAAAAATTTAAGCAAAGGGTCTTTCAGCCAAGGCGCTTCAACTATAACGCAACAGCTTGTTAAAAATACGCACCTTTCAAATGAAAAGAACATAAAACGAAAAATCAACGAAGTGCTACTTTCGCTCCAAGTAGAAAAATCCTTTTCAAAGGAAGAAATACTGCAAATGTATCTCAACACAATATATTTTGGCGGCAACTGTTATGGTATTGAAAGCGCATCCAACGCCTATTTCGGCAAAAGCGCTTCACAATTAACACTTTCTGAAAGCGCTTATCTTGCGGGAATGATTAAAGCGCCCAATAATTATTCTCCCTACGGGCATTTTGAAGAGGGAATTAAGCGGCGCAACGTGGTGCTAAAAACCCTTGTTGACAATGGGTTTATTGCGCAAGAAGAGTTTGAAACCGCTGTAAATGAAGAGATAAGAATACAAAGCGCCAGGCAGGCAAAAGGTCTTCACCATGGCTATGCCTTTGCAGCCATTGCCGAGGCATGCGAAATCCTCAATATGCGCCCCCTGCAACTATTAAATTCTTCTCTCGTTATACAGACTTATTGCGACCCGAAGGCGCAAGAAATTGTAAAACAAAGCGTTTTGCAAGACAGCTCGCTATGCGTAAGCGGCGACCAGCCGCAAAAATCGGCAATTTTAATTGACAACGCAAACGCGGGCGTTGCGGCATATTATTCTGTTAGTCCTTATGATGTTTTGCGCCAAGGAAGGCAAATAGGTTCAGCCGCAAAACCTATTGCTGTTTATGCGCCGGCGCTGGAACTAAACTATATATCCCAGCTTTCCCCCGTTTTAGATGAAAAAATTTCTTACGGCGGATACGCGCCCTCAAACAACAACGGCAATTATTACGGCTGGGTAACGGCAAAAGAGGCGCTAAGCCGTTCGCTCAACGCTTCTGCGGTAAAAATCATAAACGGTATAGGAGCTGATAAGGCAAGGAAGTTTTTGTCGCTTAACGGAATCGCGACACAGAAAGAGGATGAAAACTTAACGCTTGCCTTAGGCTGTATTCAAAAGGGAACGGACATACAAAGGCTTGCAAACAGCTACCTTACCCTTGCCTCGGGAGGCATATACAGACAAGGCGGATTCATTCAAAGCATAAGCAATGAAAAAAGCGTAATATACAGTCATAAAAATGCGCAAAGAGAAGTTTTTAGCGAGGACACGTCGTATATAATCACAGATATGCTGCTTGACGCCGTAAAAAGCGGCACGGGGCGTAAATTGTCATCACTTCCCTTTGAGGTTGCCGCAAAAACGGGCACTGTGGGCGGCAGCGGGGACAACTCCGACGCTTTGATTTGCGGCTACACATCTTCGCATACTTTTGCGGTTTGGTTAAGTGAAAACAATAGTAAGCTGAAAGATATTACAGGCGGAGGCGCGCCGGCAGAAATTGCATGCAGCATTTTAAAGAGTATATATAAAAATGCTTCGCCGACAAGCTTCACCCCGCCGCAAAATATTGTTAAGGTGGCAGTTGACAAGGAAGTTTTGACATATAAACATAAAATTACAGCGGCGGAACACGACGCACAACCCCAAAATATTATCTACGGCTATTTTTCTAAAAATAATTTGCCAAAGCAAGAGCAAAAAGTTTTTTACGAGTTATTTGCCGATATGGGCAAAGATATAGTCCGTCTTTGGACGACGGAACAAACCCAACCTATGACATTGATTAAGATAACAGGCGAAAAAGAAGAAAGGCTTACCGAAAGCTTTACGGGGCAGTTTTTTGATTATCTATCTTTAAATAATAAAGAAAAAATATCATATTATCTTTGCGAATACATTGAAGATAAAGATTTGACAATGTCTAATAAAATAACTCTTTCGTTTGGCGGTGACGGCAAAAATAATAATGATTATAAAGACAAGGAAAACAATAATAAAGGCGGTTTTCCCCACGGCTTGCACGAGGACAACGGTAATGTTAATAACAAGAAAAAAGGCGCTAATGATAAAGCAAAAGATAAAAAAGGCGGCAACCTTAAAGATATTTTAAGAAATTGGAACTTGCGATAATACTATGTTTATAATAATATATTAAATAATACTAAATACTGATACACTCAACCTTTAATAGTGCATCATTAATTAATAATTCAATATCAAGTTTAGATTCTTCCCTTTCTACTTCTTTTAATATAGGGTGAATAAGCGGATTTTTTGGCAAAAAAACCGTGCAGCAATCTTCGTAAGGTTCTATTGACGTTTCAAATGTGCCTATTCTCTTTGCCACCTCCACAATTTCGTCTTTATCAAAGGCGATAAGCGGACGCAATATAAGCATATCGGTAACGGAAGCCGATGAAGCAAGACTTTCAACCGTTTGACTGGCCACTTGACCCAAGCTTTCACCTGTAATCAATGCCGATGCCTTGTGTTTTTTGGCGATTTGCGTAGCGATGCGCACCATAAAACGTCTTAATAGCGTAATCATGTAGCTTTCGGGGCAATTTGCGTGAATTGCCTTTTGTATATCCGCAACGTTTACAACATCAACTGTTATATTGATGCAGTATTCTTTTAATATTTTCGCAAGCTTTAAAACCTTTTCTTTCGCTTTTACACTTGTAAATGGATGGCTTTCAAAGTGAAGCGCGCGGATACTCATTCCCCTTTTTGCCATCATATAGCCCGCTACGGGGCTGTCAATGCCCCCGGACAAAAGCAAAATGCCCTTACCGCCCGTGCCTACGGGCATACCATTAACACAGCGCACGCTTTGGGTGTAGCAAAGAGAATGTTTGTCCTCGCGCACGTCAATATAAATTGTCCATTGGGGATTATGCACGTCAACTTTTATATTTTTATTTGCGGCAAGCAAAATCCCCCCTATTTTTGCTGAAATTTCCAAAGAATTAAGGGGAAAAGTTTTGTCGGCTCTGTTGGTTTCAATCTTAAAGGTTCCGCTATTTTTTGCAAGCGAAATGCAAGCGTTGGATATTTCTTCTAAATCGCTTTTCACCATATAGGCGGTGCTTATTGAATAAAGCCCGAAAACTTTGCAAAGAGCCGTCATAATTGCCCCTTCATCCTGCTCATTGTAGCCGCTTACAATATAGCGCTTAGAGATTTTTGTCAATTGGCAGTTAAAATCTTGCAAAGCGTGCCTTACGTTTCTGATAAGCGCGCTTTCAAAAAAACTCTTATTCCGACCTTTTAGAAAAATTTCCGAATATCTCAATACTATGACTTTCATTTTTTTAAATTATTACTCCCTTAACATTTCTAATTTCTTGCACAAACGCGCAAATACTTTGGGAAAGTATTTTGACCTGTTCAAAGTCGTTATACTTGGAAAATCCGATTCTGATTACACCTTGGCGGTAATTTTTATCAAGGTTAATTTCTTTAACTACGCGGCTGGCATTTTTGCCGTTGCAGGCTGAACCTAGCCCTATTACTATATTTTGCTCCTCCAACATATTGAGCAGAATCTGCGATTCAATACCGTAGAAAGCGCAGCTAAAAACGGCAGGACTGGTATTTTGGCATATCTTTATAAAGCCGCCGAGCTTTTCAAAGTTATCCGCAAGATGAGATGAATACGACATGAAATCGACAGTATTTTTTTGAATATTGCCAACAGCAAGAGAAAGCGCCTTGCTTAAAGCTATAATTCCCGACACGTTTTCCGTACCCGAACGTTTACCATCCTGCTGATTTCCCCCAAAAATCATGGGAGATATTTTTTTTCCCTTTGCGGCATAAAGCCCCCCTATGCCCTTGGGCGCGTGAATTTTGTGCCCCGAAAATGAATACAAATCAACGCCCAACGCCTTTAAGTTAACGTCAATTTTACCGACCGCTTGAATGCCGTCTGCAAAAAACAGCGCACGGGGATTTGCGTTTTTTAAAACTTTTGCCGCGCGCGCTATATCGTTAACCGCACCTGTTTCGTTGTTAACATGCATAAAGGCGGCAAGTAAGGTTTTGCCGTCTATTAGGGAAGAAAAAGCTTCAATGTTAACGCTTCCGTCGGCAAGCAGGGGGCATATTCTTAATTCATATCCTTTCTGCGACAAATGACGGGCATAATTGAAAACAGAAGAATGCTCTCCCGCCGATATGATAATATTACCCTTTTTTACTGTAAGAACGCTTGACAAGGCAAGATTATTGACCTCCGTTCCTCCCGATGTAAAAACGATATCGCCGTCACCCTTTAAAAGCGAAAGAATATTTTCTTTTGCTTGCGCAATATCCCTTGAAACGCCAAGTGAAAACTTGTGCAGCGAAGAAGGGTTGAAATATTTGCATCTATTATATTCATCTACAACGGCTTGAACAGCATCGTCCACTCTTGTTGTAGCGCAGTTGTCAAAATATAACAATAGTTTTACTCCCCTGTTATTTATAAAGTGCCCGTTAGAAGCAGCTGCATTAAGCATAAAAAATTGCCAATAAAATAGTTAACACTAGCCACGATATTTTTTTCACTTTCTATAATTCTTGTGTCTGTCTATCACTTGTTGCTAAATATCGCGATTTCATTTTTGCAGCAAAACATTCTTGTTTTTACCGCCGTCTTTTGCTTAGCATTTTATATCCATAATTTCACTTTTGATGGCAGTCTTTATGTTTATACATATTATGTAAATACCTGCTTTTTCTTCATTGCTTCATAGCTGTTTTTAAGCATTATAGTTTTAGTATTTTTTCACTCTGCTGTTTTTGCAGTTATTCTATAAGTTCACTTGCGCGCTTGCATTGCACTATCTTGTTTCTGCCGCAAAACTGCTGTTTACTAAAAGCATACACCAAAAGGTTTGCATGGATTATATTCTTGGTTATTTCAATTTAATTATTGTCACGCCGCCCTCGCCCTCGCCGTATTTGCCCAAACGGTAACTCTCAATCAAGGGGTGATTTCTAAAATGCTGGTGAAGCCCCTCGCGCAATCTTCCTGTTCCTACTCCGTGAACAATTCTGACTTCCGTAAGCCCCGAACGCGAAGCAAGGTCTAAAAAATCGTCAACGTTTGCCATGGCTTCAAGCACGCGCTGCCCCAAAAGGTTTATTTCACTGCTTACCGCAGCGGTGTTTATTGTCGTTTTGGTTTTTTCATAGGTTTTTTGCGGCGAAACGTCCTTGCTTTGATAAAGATCGGCTGCCGCTACCGTAGTTGTTGCTCCCCATACCCTTACGTTTGCGGTATTTTTCTTTAAGTCAAAAGAAATAATTTTGCCCACGCTTTTTAAGGGCATTACATAAACAGAGTCTCCTTCTTGCGCTTGCGTAAGGTTAATTGCCTCGCCTATGAAATAATCCTTTTCATCGCTTTCTTGCACGGCGGAATATTTTAAGTCCGACACCTGCTTTACCAAAGAGCGCGCCTTAAAGAGCGTTGAATCGTCGTATTCGGCGCGCTTCATTATGTCTTTGAGCTCTTGAACAAGCGCCTCCGCCTCTTCTTTTGCCTCTCTTACAACCTGCTTGACCTCTTGCTGAGTTTTGGCAAGAAGCTTTTCCCTTTCTTCAAGCAGCAGTTTGTTTTGTTCCTTTGCTTTTTGCAGTTCGGTATGAAGCTCTTTTTTGCTTAGCATGACTTCTTCTTTTTGCCTTTCGTTTTCTTGCCGAACTCTTTCAGCCTGCTGTAAAATCTTTTCAAAGGACATTTTTTCGCTTGAAAGTTTGCTGCGCGCGGAATCAATTATTGATTTTGACAAACCCAAACGCGAAGCTATTTCTATGGCATTGCTGCTTCCCGGCACACCCAAAATAAGTTTATAGGTAGGGGCAAAGGTTTCGGAGTCAAACTCCATACAGGCGTTTTCTACGCCTTCCGTTACCATTGAAAATTCTTTAAGTTGACCGTAGTGGGTAGTAAGCACGGCTCGGCAGCCTGCCGAAAGCACAAACTCCGTAATGGCAAGGGCAAGCGCCGTCCCCTCGTTGGGTTCCGTACCCGCGCCCAGTTCGTCAAAAAGCACCAAACTTTTTTGTGTAACCCTTTGCGTGATGCTCTTAATGTTTGTCATGTGGCTTGAAAACGTTGACAAACTCTGCTCAATACTTTGTTCGTCGCCGATATCGCAAAAAATATCGTCAAAGACGGCTACCTCGCTGCCCTCGTCTGCGGGCAGAAATAATCCGCTGTATGCCATAAGGCAAAAAAGTCCTATCGTTTTTAAGGAAACGGTTTTTCCGCCGGTATTGGGACCCGTAATTACTACAATGCGGAAAGTTTTTCCCAAATTGATAGTAAGGGGAATAATATTGTCTTTATTTAACAGCGGATGGCGCGCCTTAATGAGGTTTACATAACCCTTTTCGTTAACTCTGGGGCAAATTGCCCTGCAATCAATAGCGTAATTAGCCCGCGCGAAAATAATATCAAGCTGAGCGATTATTTTCTGGTTATTAGCCAAAGAGTCGGACATTCCTCTTACAGAATTGGTAAACTCAATCAAAATGCGCTCAATTTCTTCGCCTTCCTCAATTGTAAGCACTTTAATGTCGTTATTAAGGTTGACAACAGCAAGCGGTTCAACAAATACTGTCAAGCCCGAAGAAGATTGGTCATGAACAATACCTTTTACAGCTGACTTGTATTCCTGCTTGACGGGTATGACATAGCGCCCCTCCCTTACCGTAACGATAGCGTCTTGCATAAAGGGCGCAAGTTCCTTTGAACGCATATACTTTTGAAGCGTTTCGCGGATATCGGCGTTTGCTTTTTTAATCTTTTTGCGGATAGTAAAAAGCTTTTCCGAAGCCCTGTCGTTCATTTCGTCTTGCGATATAATGCAAAAATCAATTTGTTCCTCAAAAGCCTTGTTGGAATAAAGTCCCTCCGCCATACTTCTTAAAAGCGCAACCCTTTCGCTCTTATAATTTTTTATGCTTTCTTTAAGCTGCCGCGAGGTCTTTAAAAGGCGCATTACAAAAAGTAGCTCCCTCATTGAAAGCGTAGAGGAAATACGCGCCTTGTCAATTACCGCGGTAGCGTCATCAAAAGTGAAGTCGGGCGAAATAGCGCTGTTTGCATATTCTATCGCTTCCCCCGTTTGTTTGAGCAAAAGCTCAATTTCGTTTATATCGCTTTGCGGCTTAAAACTCAAAAGAATACTCTTCGCAAGGGCGCTTCTTGTTTTTATTGCCACCTGCGCTAAAATCTTCTGATATTCAAGTTTTTCAAGCGTTTTTTCGTTCATCATCTCAAAACTGCTCCGAATTTGGAGTTAAGCGCCTTTAAGCACTTGCTGATTTCTCCTTCAATGTCTTTATCTTGAAGCGTTTGTTCGCCTCTGAAAGTTAGCGACAGCGCAACGCTTTTTTTATTTTCCCCTATCTGCGCCCCCCTATATACGTCAAACACTTGCGCGTTTTCGCAATGCCTGCAATTTTTTAAAACTTCTTCAATCAAGCTTTGAGCGGGGAGTTCGTCCTCTACAATAAAGGCAAAGTCGCGCATAATGGCGGGGAATTTCGGCACGGGGCGGTATTTTGTCAAGCCGCCCGAAAGAGAAATAATTTTATCAAGGTCAAGTTCGGCAATATACACGTTTTTATTTATGGAAAAGTTTTCCGCCGTTTTAGGGTGGACTTGCCCGACATAACCCAACTCATTTTCTCCGCTTTTAAGCAAGGCGGCAACACCGCGGTGCAAATCCTCCGTAGCGCCCCTTTCAAGTGTAACAGGAACATTAAGAGCGGATAAAAGGTCAAGAATATGGTCTTTTATTATATAAAAACCGTCCTCTTTGGTAGTGGCTACGCAAAGTTTTAGCGGTTCTTGCGCAAGCTCCGTTAAAGGCAGTTTTTTTGGCAGATATGCGGCGGCGACTTCAAAAAGCATAAGTTCGCTGTTTCCGCGCGCAAGGTTTGCCGAAATTACTTCAAGCATATGCGCCTTTAAAGTTGTGCGCATTATGCTTAGCTCTTCTCCCAATGGGTTTTTAAGGCGAATGCTGCCCTTTAAGTCGGCTTTGCCGTCGGGGGAAAGCTTGTCAAAAAGCGTTTTTCCGCCGAAAGAATAAGTTACGCATTCATTATATCCGTATCCTACCAAAGCGTTTTTTACCTTATCGGTAAGGCTTTCCCTTTGAGTATAACCGCCTACGGTAGGCGAAGTTTCCGTCAAGAAACGGGGAGAGATATGTTGATATCCGTAAAGGCGGATAAGTTCCTCAATTATATCGCAGTCGCGTTCAATGTCTTGTCTGTAAGGGGGAATAACGCACGTTAATTCCTTCCCTTTAATAGTTGTCTTTATTTCAAAGCTGTTTAAAATGCGAGTAATGTCCTTTTTGGGTATTTCAATACCCAAAAGGTTTTTTATTCTGCAAATGTCAAAGGAAATTTCCCTTTCCTTGGGAAATTCGCCTAAGCTTATTTGCCCTTTTACAATGTCGGCGCAATTAAGCGACCCGACAAGATGCAAAACGCGTTTAAGGGCTAGTAACGAAGTATGACCGTCAAGCCCCTTTTCAAAACGGGAAGAAGAATCGGAATTGACGCCCAGTTCTCTGCTTGTGCGGCGAACGCTTTCTTTTTTAAATACCGCGCACTCAAAGGCAACGGTTTTGGTATGTGCGTTTATGCCCGAGTAATTTGCCCCCATTATCCCCGCTAATGCCACGGGGCGTTTTTTATCGGCTATAACTAAGTTTTGGGAGTTAAGCGAATACTCTTTTCCGTCCAAAAGGGTTATGCGTTCTCCTTCGTTCGCGTTTCGCACAATTATGGTTTTGTCCGTTAAGTCTTTAAAATCAAAGGCGTGAAAAGGCTGCCCCATTTCCAGCAAAACGTAGTTGGTAATGTCCACAATATTGTTTATAGGGCGCATTCCGCAAAGCGCAAGCCGCCTTTTAAGCCATAAGGGGGAGGGCGCGATTTTGACATTGTCAATTACGCTTACGCTGTAATTTGGGCAAAGTTCCGCGTTTTGAACGTTTATAGAAAGATGCTGCGAAAGCGCCTTGTCAATTGTTTCCTTGTAAGACAAATCAATATTTTTTAGTTTTTCGCCAAGTATAACGGCGATTTCTCTTGCCAAACCGTAAACACTTCCGCAGTCGGGTCTGTTGGCGGTAATTTTAACGTCTAACAGATAATCGTCAAGCCCCAAAACAGTAACGATGTTTCCACCTATTTTTACCTCTTTATCTAAAATGGTTATGCCGTCAACGCTTGCGCCCTCGTAAATATTATCATCAATGCACATTTCGTCGCCGCCGCAAAGCATTCCGCGGCTTTCAACGCCGCGCAGTTTGCCCTTTGTGATATGTTTTCCGCAAGGCAAGTCGGAATTATGTTTTGCAACGGGGACAATATCGCCAACCTTTACGTTGGTTGCTCCCGTTACGATTTGCAGCAATTCATCCCCTACGTCAATTTGGCACACCGAAAGTTTGTCGGCATCGGGGTGCTTTTCAACGGATAAGATTTTACCCGTTACAACGTTGGAAAATCCATCACCAAGGTATTTTAATTCTTCCACTTCAAAGCCGGCGCCCACGAGTTTTTCGCATAGCATGTTAACATCGGTTTTAATATCCACAAAATCTTTAAGCCAATTTAGGGTAACTTTCATTTAATTTGCCTCCTATCCCTTAAATTGTTTTAGGAAACGTTTATCGTTTTCAAAAAACAAGCGTATGTCGGTGATGCCGTATTTGATAATGGCGGTGCGCTCAATTCCTATGCCGAAAGCAAAACCGTTATATTCGCCTGGGTCAATATTGCAGTTTTCAAGCACCTTGGGGTGAACCATTCCCGCGCCCAAAATCTCAACCCAACCGCTGCCTTTACAAAGCGAACAGCCTTTTGCGCCGCAGTTTGAACAAGTTAAGTCCACCTCAACGCTTGGCTCGGTAAAAGGGAAATAGGAAGGGCGCAGCCTTACCTTAGTGTCGGGCGAAAACATTTTTTTGGCGAAATAGTCCAAAGTGCCCAAAAGGTCGCCCAACGTTAAATGCTTGTCCACCACAAGCCCTTCTATTTGGTGAAACACGGGCGAGTGGGAAGAATCTGAATCGGCCCTGTAAACCCTTCCTGGGCAAAGCATTTTTAACGGAGGGGGATTTTTTAGCATAGTTCTTATCTGGTTGGGCGAGGTATGCGTCCTAAGCAAAATATCCTCAGTAATATAGAAAGAATCTTGCATATCTCTCGCGGGGTGTCCTTTTGGAATATTTAGCGATTCAAAGTTATAATACTCCTCTTCAATTTCCGGTCCTTGAAGCACTTTGAAACCGATACTTGTAAAAATGTCGCATATTTCTTTTGTAACAAGCGTTATAGGGTGAAGCGTTCCCCTTTGGCTTGTATATTTTACAAGAGTAATGTCCTCTTTCTCTTTTTCAAGACGATGTTCCAACAGCTTTTGTTTGAGCTGCGTTTCGGCATTCAAAAAAGCTTCTTCAAGGCGGTCGCGCGCTTCGTTGACAAGATTGCCGACAATAGGTCTTTCTTGCGGTGCAAGGTCTTTTAAGCCCCTCAAAATCGCCGTAAGTTCGCCGCTTTTACCAAGATATTTAACTTTTGCCTGCTGTAAAGTCGGCAGACTGTCGGCTGATTCGCATTCCGCAAGACAGTTTTTTACAAGTTTTTCAACGCTCTCTTTCATAAATCTCCTTATATATACCTGTTAAAGCCGCAAAACTCTTGACGCTTGTTTTGCTTTCCTTAAAGAAGTCAAAAGCACAAAACGCTAAGCATTGCCAATTTTTTTTAATCTCACTGCCGCTTATCCTTAAAAGACTGGTAAAAAGCTGACAAACAGGCTTAATTATCATGAGATTGCAATTGCATTATTTCAATTACTCTAAAAAACCCCGACGCGCGAAAACTGCGCGACAGGGCGAAAAAATTTCACGGTACCACCTGGCTTTGCCAATATCTTCCTTTAAAAAGCTACACAAAAAGCTTAAATTAAGTTTATATAGGAATTGCTATTGACCTTTAAGGGCGTATAACGCCGCCCGACCGCAGCGCGTTATTGCTATTTTCACGCGCCGAGCTAAAAGGTGAATATCTTTTCCGTAACGCAGACCGCCTTTGCACCGTGGGCGGCTCTCTTTTTTTCTGCGGAAAAACGGAACTCTTATGCCTCATCATAGCTTTTAATGATGTTATTTTAACATTAAAAAGAAAAATATTCAACTGTTTTGAAAGCTTTAAGGCTTATTTAGCTGTTGACAAAATAAAAATACGGAACTTGCCCTATTATAAGGTTTTCTGCAACAAGCACTTGCAGTGTATTTTCAATTACGGTTTGATATGTCGGCATTAAAAGCGAGAGTGACACATTAACTTCAATATAGATTTTATGAAGCGTTTGATTTATGCCCGCGGCATTAAATTCCGACTTAAAAACGCAATATACTACGGGGTTAGGCAAAACAATTATTTTAATAATCGGTCCTTTGCCCGAGAAAAACGTAATATTAGTAAGATTACCCAAGGGGATATTTATCCCTTGTTCGCTCAAATTACTCAGCCTTAACGCGACGGCTTGTTCCGTCAACCGCGCGATTAAGTTAATGTTGACCGCGTTGGCTTGAAGCATTACTATTTGTCCGTCGCTGTCTTTGACCGCAGTAACAAAATCAGAATAATCTTTCATTATACCGGATATGTTAAACAGCCCGTCGTTTACAGCCGTTATGGTGTAAGACTTTAATTTTTCTCTGCTGTAATCGGCAATATTAGGCGATATGGCGGCAAAAGTTGCGATAAAAAGAATTAGCGCCGTCAAAAGCAAAACGCAAAGAAAGGCGGCAATGCGCCGCCATATTTTTTTGCACTTTCTTTTTCTTAAAAAAGCGTCAACGTCCATACCCGCACCTTTTCGCTATATTATATGCGCGAAGTGCGTTTTTGCAACCTTAATACTTTTATATCTTTTTTGTGCGCGGTTTAAAAATTAAAGCCACAATATAGCCGAACACTATCGCAACCGACACGCCCGCCGCCGTAGCACTTAGACCGCCCTTAAACGCGCCTAAAACGCCTTCTTTTTTCGCACCCTCTACCGCGCCTTTAACAAGCGCATAGCCAAATCCGCTAATAGGGACGCTTGCGCCCGCGCCCGACCATTTAATTAGCGGTTCATATAAGCCGAAAGCCTGTAACACCGCCCCCGCAATTAAGAATATTACAAGGATTTTTCCGTTTGTGAGGTGCGTTAGGTTGATAATTACCTGCCCTATGGCGCAAATGACGCCCCCCACCAAAAAAGCTTTAAGCAAAGCTATCAATAGTGTCATAAACACCTCCTGACTTCAACTAAATGCGCTATGCAAGGTATGCTTTCCCCCTGAAAGGAGGTCGTGGGGCTCATTAACGCCCCCGTACCAATCAAAAGCAGGCGGCTAAGAGCGCCCGTTTCAAATGAATTGAGTAGCTGGCTGTTAAATACTATTGCCGAACACGCCGCGCCGCTTGCGCCCTGATAGGTTTTTTGGTCGTCGTAATAAAGGCTTGCGCCGCAGTCTGCAAAATTGTCGCTTATGTCGTAGCCTTTTTTGCTCATTAAATCAATGAGAATCTCTTTCCCTAATTTTCCTAAGTCGCCCGTAACAATCAAATCATAGTCTTTTGGCGAAGTATTTGTATTGCGCAGATGATTTACCAAAGTATCCATTGCCGCGGGCGCCATTGCCGCCCCCATATTATTTACGTCCATTATTCCGTAGTCTATGACTCTGCCCATAGTAGCCTTAGAAATAGTAGCGTAGCAGCCCTCTTTGCCCGAAGACAGCACCGAACAGCCTACGCCCGTTGCCGTCCATTGCGAAACGGGGGAACGCAGAACGCCTAATTCCAAAGGATAGCGGTATTGGCGCTCGGCGGTAGAAAAATGGCTGCCGCTTAAACACACCACCTTGTCCATTTTGTTTTCCACCAAAAGGGCACCCAAAATGAGGCTTTCAACAAAAGTGCCGCAGGCATTATAAAGCCCCACAAAAGGTTTGGGAAATTTTCTTACCGCAAAGGCGACGGACACTATCTGGTTAAGCAAATCGCCCCCCAAAAAAGCGTCAACGTCATTTATGTCAAGTCCCGCTTTGCTCAAAATGCCTTTAAGCGCAAGCTCAAACATTTCTCTCTCACCCTTTTCAAAGGTATCTTTGCCGCACCTGTCGTCTGTAAGTATTTTATCAAACAGTTCTCCCAGTTTTCCCTCACCCTCTTTGGGACCAACAAGTGAATAACCGCAAAATACGTTGGCTTTACTAAATTCCAACGTTTTAACGGGATAAAAATCTTTCATATTTTCACGCTCCGAAAAGTAAAGTAAGCAAGGCAATTAATACGGCAAAAAGCACGCCGTTTACTACCACCGGACCCGCGACCAAAAACATTTTTGCGCCTAAGCCGTAAATAAGCCCCTCTGCGCGAAATTCCAAAGCGGGCGAGACCATTGCGTTGGAAAAACCCGTGATCGGCACCGTTGAGCCCGCGCCCGCAAAGCGACCCAGAGCATCGTAGATGCCAAAGCCGGTAGTTATTGCCGCAAGGGCGATTAAAGTGCAGCTTGCCATAACTGACGCCGTCTCGCGGTCGCTTCCCCAAAGCACAAATCCTTCTATCAAAAGCTGCCCGAAGGTGCATATAAGACCGCCCACCAAAAACGCCCAAAAAAGATTTTTCCAATGGCTTGATTTAGGCGCTTTTTCAAAAACATAGGATTTGTAATTATCCTTATTTATTATGCTAAAATCTTTTTCCGTTTTGGCTTTCATTTTTGCTCCTTAGGCTTTTTGACGTAAGTTTCTTTATCGTCCATATTTTGCCCTTTTTCCCTAACCGGTTTTGTATTCATATAACACACCTCTTATGAAAATTATGCCCCCACAGCGTTAAAATTAACCCCGTAAAGCTTATAAATAGGCTTAGTTTATTAAATAGAAACATAAAAAATTAAGCAGGTTTGGCATAAGCATTGACAAAAAAACATAATATTATAAACTGTATTTGATGTTGATTGATAAAAATAAAACGAACATTATTACTTATTAACTATTAAGAGCGTCTGTGGAACTAAATAGAATAGAAATATAACAATCAATTACTAGCTAAACGATGGCATAACTACTATTAAAGACATAATATGTAAAATAAAGCTGCGAACTTTTTTCCTTTTGCCGCGCTTTATTCAAAGCTTTTACGTATTTTTTCTATTATCTTATTTTCCAGCCGAGATACCTGCACTTGCGATACACCCAATTGGTTGGCGATTTCGCCCTGCGTCATATCCCTAAAATACCTTAATAGAATTATCTTCCGCTCCCTCGCCGTTAGCTCGTTTAAAACAGAGCGCAATATAACCCTGTCAAGCAAATCGTCGTCTTTGTTGTCTATGGCAAGCTTGTCAATAAGGTTAAGGCTTTTTTCGTCGTTGCCCGACTTGTCATAAAGAGAAAGGGGCATTTTAACGGAATCCATAACAAATACAACTTCCGCCTGTTCAAGCCCGAATTCTTTTGCTATGTCCTCTATCGTAGGGTCGTCGGAATTGTTTTTTCTGTGCGCCTCAATAAACTGGTTTATTTTATTTGCCTGACTTTTGGTGGAACGCGACACTTTTATATAGCCGTCGTCACGCATAAACCGTTTTATTTCACCGATAATCATAGGGACGGCATAGGTGGAAAACCTTACGCCGTATTGCAGAGAAAAGTTTTTAATCGCCTTTAACAGCCCTATGCCGCTTATTTGGAATAAGTCGTCATATTCCACACCTTTACCGGTATAACGCCTTATAATACTTTTTAAAAGCGGCGTATTTTCCTTTACAAGGCAGGACTTTGCCTCTTCGTCACCCTTTTGCGCAAGCACAATAAGGCGCATTGTCTCTTCGTGTTCAAGCATCTTTTACACTCATATCCTTTTTAAGGGTAACGGTGGTGCCCTTGCCCGCTTTTGACTCAACCTTTACGGTATCCATCATCGCCTGCATAACGGTAAAGCCCATACCCGACCGCTCTTCCACGGGCGAAGAAGTGTAAAAAGGCTGCATTGCCTTTTGCACGTCGTCAATGCCTTTGCCCTTGTCCGAAATGACAATCTTAACTACCGAACCTTTTAGCGACACCTCAATTTCAATCACGCCCCCCTCGTTTGAATAAGCGTGAACCACGGCGTTTGTTATCGCCTCGGAAACAGCGGTTTTTATGTCGCCTATTTGCTCCATCGTAGGGTTTAGCTGCACGCAAAATGCCGCGACCGTGCTTCTTATAAAGCTTTCGTTTTGCGGCAGCGCGTTGATGCTTAACAGCATACTGTTTTCACTTTTCATTGTTTCCTCCACCTAATTTGCCTTTGGAAGTATTTCGTAAAGCCCTGACATAACGAGAATTTTGTCAATAGTTTTGTTGGCGTTTCTGACATAAAGCTGGCAGCGACCGCTTACCTTTTTGTATCTGCCAATGAGCACGCCTATGCCCGTTGAATCCATAAAAGAAAGCAGCTTAAAATCTAGCACAACTGCGCCCCGTCTGTCTTCAAGAGCTTCGTCAAGCCTGTTGCGCGCGTATTCGGCGTTATTGTTATCCAATTCGCCCATCAAATAGAGAACCGTTCTGCCCCCTTCCTGCCTTTGAACAACTTCCATATCCGCCTCCTGCCAAAGGATACTAACATTGTTTTTAGGGCGCAAAATAAAAAACTATGTCGCAAAACTGCGACATAGTGAGAAAAATTTTATATTGATTTTTTATTCAGGAATATATCAAGCGTTTAACAAAATTGATGTTTTAGCTATTCATTGTTTTGCTATAAGAAATAGCTAGACAAGGAATTCTACGGTTTTTCTTTATATATTAATTTTTGGTCGGGAAAAGAAAATGAATGCACCTTTTTGTCCTTTGAAGGCAAAAAGCTTTTCTTATCTTCAAAGGTAAAACTTATAAGCGCAATAAAATAAAGCAAAAACCTATTGTTTGATAAATACTAAAAGACACAAGTTAAAGGGGTAAAAATTAATGCCCGCCGCACAGAGGATTTTCCAAAGGCACTTGCTTATGCCGCCGAAAAAATGAAGTAAACACTCCGCCGCAAAGCAAGGCGAAAAAGACGGGTTTCATTCTTCCGTATGACAGTTTTATGACAAAAGCCATATCAATCATAAATACTATTACAGGGATAGTATTATAAGTCCCCTAAACAGCGTAACGTTTTTGCCGTCGTTGATGAGTTTTTGCAGTTGGTCAAGCACTTCTTGCGGTATGTAAAAAACAAGCATAAAAATATATGCATAAAACCTTTCCTCGGTTTATGTTTTCCGCCGAAAAATACGTTTTTAATAGTATGCATTTAAAGAGCTTTCTTTCAATATTTTTTGTTAAATAGGCAAGAGAATAGCAAAGTCAAAATACTTTATTAAAATATTGCACAAATTAAGGGAAATATATTGCGAGGTGACCAAATGAAAAAATTCTTAACAGGGCTAACACTTGTTGTTTTACTGATGGCGGCGTTTTTTGCCCCCATCGGACAAGAGTACGCCCTAGCTTCCGACGGTTATACGACAATCAAAGTTGAGGAAGGCTACGTTTTAAGCGACCAATATAAAAGCAAGGTGGTATTGGAAGGCAGGCAGGATAAAGACAGTCCTTATTTTACCGATATTTTAATTCACATTTTGGATAAGTCGGGAAAGACAGTTGTTACAATTAAGCCAAAAGAAAACAGCGGTTACGGTCCCGACATTAAATTACTAGACTTTGGCGTAAACCAAGGCATGCAACAAATCTACTACGCCGCAAGCACGGGCGGAAGCGGCGGTTTCGGCTACTTCTATGTTTATTCGGTCAAAGACGGCAAGATAAAAACCCTTTTTGACTTTGAAAAGTTTTCGGCGGAAAATGTGTTTAAAGGAAGATATGTTGACGGATTTAAAGTGGAAATACGAAACACTTCTAACGGCGAAAAATATTTATTAGATATGTCGTTAAGACCGCAGGAATATAAAAACGAGATTTGGAAAAAAGACGGCAAGCTTATTGCGCCGCGCGAGGTGGATATTTCGGGCACAAACACCGTTTTCCCCTACTATAACTTCTACGCGCGAAACTTTCAACTTTTAATATATCAACGGATAACTGGTCTATATGGCGCGGACGGTTTAGGGTATGTCATAACACAGCAGGCATACGGAAAGAACGGTTTTGAAACCTATTTCCAAGGTATTGAAATATTCGGCAACAATTAGTGACGGACTTATATCAAAACAAACTTTTTTACTGTGTTTATAATCTGCAAAATTTAGCATTAAAGACGGTTAAAATTGTTCTGATTACTGTCTGTTAGAAAAAATAACATTATAAAAGGTCAAGCGAATTATGGCTTGACCTTATTTTTTTATTAATGAAGGCTGCGGGAATAACTTTTAACGCTTTACAATGCGCTGTTCCAAATCAATAATCTTATTTGCCCACGGTTCATAGAAAGCCTTTTCATGAGAAACCAGCATAACCGTTCCCTCGTATTTTTTAATGGCTTTGACCAATGCCGACTTTGCCTCCGCATCCAAATGGTTTGTAGGCTCGTCAAAAATTAAAAAGTTTGAAGGCGTAAGCATTAAGGCGGCAAGCTTTACTTTTGACTGTTCGCCGCCCGAAAGCGTAGGAATAGCTTGAAGCGCATGCTCGTTTTTTACAGCGCACGTTGCAAGAATTTTTCTTATTTCGCCCTCTGTTATACGCGGGTAAAGGCGTTTAAGATACATCAGGGGCGTTTCTTTTTCGTCCTCCCAAAATAAATCCTGCGCAAAGTAGCTTATAAGCGTTCCCTGCGCGAACTTAAAACTGCCGCCAAGCGCCTTAATAGCTCCTACGATTGATTTTATCAAAGTGGTCTTGCCTATACCGTTAAACCCCGTTACCGCAACCCGTTCTTTATTTTTAACTTCAAAACTGAGTTTGGGCAAAAGCGGATAGTAATAGCCCACCGACAAGTCTTTAACCTCCAACACTGTGCTAGAATTTATCGGCGCATATTTAAAGTTAAAAACAGGTTCTTTTAATATATTAGGCGGAGGGATTTTATCCATTTTATCCAAAGTTTTTTGGCGGCTTTGCGCCATGCGGGCAGTGGACGCCCTCGCCTTGTTGCGGGCGATATAGTCTTCCAGCTTTTCTATAATCTTTTGCTGGCTTAAATAATCTTTGCCGTATTGCTCGCGCCGCATTTCTTTTTGTGCGATAAAGGCGCGGTAATTGCCGCTGTATTTCGTAATTGTGCCAAACTCAATATCAAGTATCCCGTCTGTTACAGCGTTTAAAAACTCAAAATCGTGCGACACAACCAAAAATGCACCGGGATAATGACTTAAATACTTTGTCAGCCATTCAATATGAGCAACGTCTAAAAAGTTTGTAGGCTCGTCCATAAGCAAAACGGTGGGTTTTTCCAAAAGCAGTTTTGCAAGAATGATTTTTGCCCGCTGACCGCCGCTCAAATGCTCTACAAGAGTATCCATACCTATCGCGGTAATGCCTAAGCCGGCAGCGACTTTGCCTACCGTTGCGGCAACCTCATAAAAGCCCTCGTTTTTTAAACGTTCGTTTAAGGTGGCGGCTTGCTTAATTAAGTTTTCACTTTGGTTAGTCACAAGCTGTTCGTTTATTTCTGAAAGCCTTTTTTCTGCATCGTAAAGGCTTTGAAACGCCCCTTTAAGGTATTGGTCAACTGTAAGCGAACGGTCAATGTCGGCATATTGGTCAAGGTGCCCGAACTTTGCCTTAGGGTGTCTCCAAACCGTGCCTTCGTTGGCAAGCAGCTCGCCCGCAATAATTTTAATGAGCGTGCTTTTGCCCGTGCCGTTTTGACCGATTACGCCTATATGCTCTTTATTAAACACGGAAAAAGTAACGCTTTCATAAAGCGTTTTTCCCGAAAAACCGTGTTTTAAATTAGTAACTTTTATCATACCGCTTTGTATTATGTTGTAAATTGACAAAAAAGTCAACATATGACCGTTTGTTTTTGTTTTTGATTTTAACTTTTGCTTTTCCTTTTCCTTGTTTAATTATATTTAAATTATTTTAATGCAAAAAATATCTTTTAAGGTTTTTTAATTAATAAAAAAGAGGCGCTGACGGCAAAACTGTTGTTTTGAGTTCAATTATTTGATAGAATTATGCCATGCTAACACAGGGGAGTATTTATGAAAAAGTTTTTTGGCGAGTTTAAAGATTTTATAAGCAAAGGTAACATACTTGACCTTGCCGTAGGCGTAATTATCGGCGGCGCATTCGGAAAAATTGTTTCAAGTTTAGTCAACGACATTATTATGCCCTTTATCGTGCTGATATCGGGCAAAAATAGCCTAAGCGAATTATCCTGGACACTACGCGAAGCGGTAATTGTTAACGGCGTAATAACGCAATCGGCTTTAAAGCTTAACTGGGGCAACTTTTTGCAAACCATTATTGATTTTTTGATTATAGGCTTTACCGTTTTTCTTTTTGTTAAGCTGATTATGGCGGCAAAAAATATGGGCGATAAGCTTTCAAAAGAAGCGTTGACCAAGGTTGAAAAAAGAATTAAAAAAAGCAGGAAAAACAAGGGAAGCGAAGCAGTTGAAAGCGAAAAAATCACAACCGAGGTTAAACCGCCTGTTGAGGATATTGCAAAAGCACCCGACGCTTTGCTTGAAACGCCTGCCCAACAAGCGGTTATTCCCAATCAAGGCGATTTAAAAAATATTGAAGCTTTACTCATTGAGATTAAAAATGCTTTGCAAGACAAAAAATAATGACAATTATACAGTCAATTTAATTACTAAAAAAGCAAAACTATTACTAAAAACAAGCTACTATATAATGTTAACTTGGTTTAAAAGAGCACCGCACTTTGGCAATTATTATTGTTCTAACTATAAGTAAGCTATGATGCTCTGCGTTATTTCATTTTCTTTTATCTGCTGACATTATGTATCACATTCTGCTTTGTTGTCATAAAGCGCTATTAATAATCTTTGTCTCACTTAAAAAATGCAGGATTTATGGCTTTAAACGCTATTTCTTACACCGACACTAGTTTTACTTAAAAATTAAATAAATGATAAAGAAAATCTCAAAAATATTTGAAAATCATTTAACATCGGCAAAACGTAATTGCAGTCGTAACTATTTCACCGTTGCTAAATGAATAAAATCATACCAAAAGGCAAAGCTTTAATTAAAAAATTAAGGAGATAATTTTATATGGCTCAAAATCTGGAAGGAACAAAAACATTGGTAAACTTGGCAAAGGCTTTTGCGGGTGAATGTCAGGCAGGCGCTAGATATCAGTTTACGGGCAAAAAGGCTCAAAAAGAAGGCTACGAGCAAATAATGCAGTTGTTTAAAACGCTTGCAAAAAATGAAATGGCTCATGCGCTCATTTATTATAATTTTATTACGCAAAACTGCACAATAAAAATTGACGACATAAAAATAAATACGGGTTATCCTTTTAAATGCGGCACGCTTGCCGAGGAGCTGATATATTCTGCGGAAAATGAGCAAAGCGAGGCGGAAAATATATATCCCGCATACGCGGCGACGGCAAAAAAGGAAGGATTTGCCGATATTGCGGCGGCGTTTGAAATGATAGCCCAAATTGAAACGCTTCACATGCAAAAATTGCAGCAAGTGGGCGAAATGCTAAAAGACGGGTCATTATACAAAAAACCTCAACCGCAGAATTGGGTTTGCGCCGAGTGCGGGCATGAAGACACTCTAAAAAGTGCCTGGAAAATCTGCCCCGTCTGCAAATATGCCCAAGGCTATGTGCAGCTGCCGCTCCAATAACTATATCGCAACCTTAATATTAGTAAAAGCGGAAACTTGTTTTCCGCTTTTACTAATTTATAAATAGACAATTTTCAAAGCATCTGCTTTAAATTAAGATAAAATAGAAATCGGATAAGAGCCTTAAATCTTGAATATTTTAGATTGCTTCAAACAGTCGTAATAACTATACGGAAAAAATGGTTATTAAAACTACGGGCATCTTTACCCTCCCATAAAACGAAAAACAGTAGATAAAGTCAACGACTGTTTAAGATAAAATATGTTTTTATTCCTGAAATGTTCCTAGAAATCTAAAAACACAATAAATCGTGCATAAATAAACAAAAAACCACTATGTATATAGCGGTTTTTTGTTTTGGTGGGAGGAGGTGGATTCGAACCACCGTAGCGACTCGCAACAGATTTACAGTCTGCCCCCTTTGGCCACTCGGGAATCCTCCCGCAATAAATTGCCGATGGAGCTGGTGGTCGGAATTGAACCGACAACCTATTGATTACAAATCAATCGCTCTGCCTGATTGAGCTACACCAGCATATTAAAAAATGGTGCTTCGGGGCGGACTTGAACCACCGACACGGGGATTTTCAGTCCCCTGCTCTACCGGCTGAGCTACCGAAGCAAATTGGCGACCTGGAAGGGACTCGAACCCTCGACCTCTAGCGTGACAGGCTAGCGTTCTAACCAACTGAACTACCAGGCCATATTAAATTTTTGGTGGGGATTCAGGGACTCGAACCCCGGACCAACCGGTTATGAGCCGGCCGCTCTGACCAACTGAGCTAAATCCCCAAATACTCTTGGTCGGGGTGAAGAGACTCGAACTCCCGACCTCATGGTCCCAAACCACGCGCGCTACCAAACTGCGCCACACCCCGTTGGCCGTTTATTGCACAACACAGCCTAAATAATTTACAATAAAACTTAAAAGTTGTCAATCCTTTAACTCAACATTTTAACAATTAAATGTGCGAAGTTACAAAAGAGTTTTTAAGGCTGCCCCGCTTTTTACATTCTTACGCTTTATAATATTTTTAGCCACGGCTTTTGTGTTTTCCCTTCAACCCTGACTCCTGAATTTAGGAAGTGATATCCTCCTTTTTATCTTGTGTAAAAGGAAGAGAAAAAAGGGCGCAAGACTTTATTTGATACCGTTGCACAACGGAAGATAACTTGCTATACTTTTAAAAAGGTTATTATGAGCTATAAAGAGCACGCTAAATATTGGGAATGGGACGCCTACGACAGGAGCGGCGAATTTGAATTCTGGTGCGCCCTTGCGAAAAACTACGGAAGCAAGGTTTTGTCGGCTATGGGCGCGACGGGGCAGGCGGGCGCTTATATGGCACAAAAGGGCTTTGACGTCACAGTGTTGGATTATACTAAAGAAATGATTTCCGAGGGAAAGAAAAAATACGCAAGCATAAAAAACCTGTGCTTTGCCCAAGGCGATATAAGAGATTACTCGGCAAAAAAGCCCTTTGATTTTGTTTTTATAGCAAGCGCTGATTTACATCACCTAACAAGTATCGGCGAAATAAACAAGGCCTTGCGGTGCCTGAACAAGGCTCTTAGAAGTAACGGCGGACTTGCTTTAAAGCTTTGGCTGCCGGGCGACGAAAGCTTTGAAAGCGCGCAAAGAGTTTTTGAAGCTCATAAGGCCGCCTTTACCGACAGACGCGTTTATAAAAAAGGTTATACGCGCTTTGACGCTGTAAGTAAAAAAGTTGAGATAAGGCAAACAGTTTATGTTGAATTTATGGACGGAAAAAAAGAAGATTTTCGGCATAACGTTGACTTACAGCTTTACGAAAAAGAAGAACTTTTGACCGCCTTTTACAACAACGGCTTTATGCTTGAAAAGCAATTCGGCGGAATAGATTTTAGCCCTTATAGGGAAGGGGAGAGCGACTGGTTTGTGTTACTAAGTAAAAAATAAGACATTAAGCAATCTTATAGTTCTTACAGAAATAGGTATATTAGTGGGCTAAAATGGTCATTAGACTAAAAGTCATTTACTAATTATAGAAATCTATGTATATCATAATATTATAGTTTTCGCTATTTTATAGAGTATTAAAGAGCTTTTCTTTGTTTATAAGATAGTCTTCTAAGTTTTCCACGTAGGTTTTTACATCCTTTGGGTTAGCTTGACGCACAATCTTTTCTCCTAGAAGGTAAACCCTTTTTGAAATGGCGCCGCATCCGCAAGCGGCTATGGACGTGGTTTCTTCCATAATATCTATATTGTATCTGCATTGTTTTTGGGGTAAGCAATAACCGACGTTTTCCAAAGCCGAAGAGACATACTTTTGCCTGTATAGATAATAAGGCTTATACCCTTCTTGATACAGCATTTCACGCGCTTTATCAATCATTTTTGCAACGTCGTTTTCAATTGATACAGGCGTTTCGCTGCTTTTTAGCAAACTTCCCCTTTTAAGAGCAAGACTATGCACGGTAATATTTTCGGGTTTGAGTTTTGCGGCAGAATAAAGAGAAAAATCAAAGTCGTCAATATCTTCTCCCGGAAGCCCCGCGATTAAGTCCATATTTATATCAAAGCCCTTTTCCCTAGCCATATGATATTTCTCAAACACCTCTTGAACGCTGTGCTTGCGCCCTATTTTATCAAGGGTTTTTTGGTTAAAACTTTGAGGATTAATTGATATTCTGCTGACGCCGCAGTCTTTTAGAACACCTAGCTTTTCTTCGTCTATCGTGTCAGGCCGCCCTGCTTCAACGGTAAACTCCCCTTTGCAGTCAAACAAACTTAACAGATTTTTCAAACTTTGAGCCGATAAGGAAGTCGGCGTGCCGCCGCCGAAATAAACGTTTTTGATATTAAAACCCTTTTTTGACAGATAATTTTTCGTGCGGTCAATCTCGTAGCTTAACAACTCAACAAAAGGCGCGACATACTGTTTGAGCTTAGATATCTCTCCGCTTGTAAAGGAACAATAGGAGCATCTGCTGGTGCAAAAAGGTACGCCCACATAAAAGTCAACGTTGTTTTCATTGCTTTCGCGCAAGCCTTTTTGCATATCCAAAATATCTGAAATGAGGCTGATTTTATTTTCCTTTACGTCAAATACGTCAAAAAAAACTTGCTTAAAGTCTGCATTCTCTCTTTCGTTTATCTCATAAGCCAACTTGCTAGGCCTGATACCCGTAAGCGCGCCCCATGGCAGGTTTGCGGCGGGAAAACTTTTTTTCATACAAGCGTAAAGGCAAAGTTTGGCATATCTTTTTGCGTAGCGCTTATGTTCCAGCGCGCTTAACTCGTTGCTTACAAGGTCTTGCCTGCGCTCGGTCAAATCTTTATAAATACAGCGGTTACGCAAAATATTATTTTCGGCATCGGCAAAGTGAATTATGTCGGCGTCCCCCATTTCCGCCGTAAACTTAATTTCCCTGTTTACGATAAAAAGTTTTGCCACTTCAACTAATTCGGCGGCAAAACTCTCGGCGTTTGTATAAAGAAAAAGAACGCCCTCTTTCATTTAAAATATCTGTTGTTTTGCTTTTCGTAGGACAGAGTGCTGCTTTCCTCATGCCCCGGCAAGAGAGTAAAATCGCCCTCAATTGCTTTAATTTTTTGCAAAGACTTTTTAAGCTCAATCATACTGCCCCCCGCCAAATCTGTCCTGCCTACGTCTTGGGCAAAAAGGGTATCGCCGCTGAACATATAGTTTTCTATAAAATAACAGGCGCTTCCCGGAGTATGCCCGGGAGTATGGAGAACTTTTATATCAAACGAACCGATTGAGAAAGTGTCGTCCTCCTCAATAACGTTTGTTACGTCGCAGTCAAGGGATGGCGCGCCCCATCTGTTTTTGGAGGCGCTTGACGCAAGCTCAACGTCTTCTTTACGGCAGTAAACGGGAAGTTTTTCGCCTTTAAAAATGTATCTTGCGCCGCCGCAATGGTCAAAATGTCCGTGCGTAAGCAAAATGGCAAGGGGTTTGAGACCGTTTTCTTTAATATATTCTTCAACTTTAACGCCGCTGTAAGCAACATCAATAATAATACATTCTTTTTTATTGTTCTCAGCGACATAACAGTTTGTGCCCACTATACCAACTTGAAAACTTGTAACTTTCATAATTCCTTTTTCTCCCCTTTCTTATTTTGTCGTGCGGAAAACCTTTAACGTGGCGGGAAGGCTTTGCAGCTTTGCTATTAAAGCGTTGACTTGGCTGTGATTTGTAATTTCAACCGTTATCGTAGCGACGGCATTGCGGTTTTTGTCTTTGCGCGCGTTAATGGCAAGAAGAGGTAATTTTTCGTTTGAAACAACTTTGGTTATATCGGCAAAGACTTCTCCCTTATCTTCCGCAATGATTTGTATATCTGCGGGGAACGCAGCCGCCGTTTGCATGCTTGCCCATTCCGCTTCCGCCAGCCTTTCTTTTTCAAAGGCTTTAACTGATTTGCAGTCGGCGCGGTGGATGCAGACGCCCCGCCCGCGCGAAATATAACCTATGATCTCGTCGCCTGGAACGGGCGAACAACAGCCCGAAAAACGCACCAAAAGGTCTTTGCTGCCTTTTACTATTACCGCGTTTTCCTTGGTTGAGGCAGATTTACGCTTTACAACGTCGGGTTCGTCCAAAACTCCCATCTGTTTGTTTTTGCCTATTAACTTTGTAAGCACCTGGTTTACGGTTATTCCGCCGTAACCTACCGACGCAAACATTTCTTCGGCGTTATTAAAGGAATACCTCTCAAAAAGCACTTCCAGCGCTTCTTTGGTCATAAGCTGAGACAAAGTATAACCGCGGTGTTTGGCGTCCCTTTCAAGCATTGACTTGCCTGTTTTGATATATTCGTCTTTGAGTTCGCGCTTGAAAAATTGCCTTATTTTTGCCTTTGCGGACGACGTCATTACGATTTTTAGCCAGTCGCGCGAAGGACCCTTGGAGTTGGGGTTAGTCAACACTTCAACGACGTCCCCCGTCTTCAAAACTCTGTCCAAAGGCACTATTTTACCGTTTACTTTGGTGCCTACGCAGCGGTTACCCACCTCGCTATGAATAAGGTAGGCAAAATCTAACGCCGTAGCGTTGGCGTTTAAAGCCCTCACATCGCCTTTGGGAGTAAAGACATAGATTTCTTCGTTAATTGATATATCTCTTTTAATTAGATCTAAAAACTCTTTGCTGTCTTTAATATCCGGCTCATACGCCAAAACTTCTTTTACCCAACGAAGCTTTTCGTCAAGCATCGTATCCCCCTGCACTCCCTCTTTATATTTCCAGTGTGCGGCGATACCGTATTCGGCTATTCTGTGCATCTCTTCCGTTCTGATTTGAATTTCAAAGGGAACGCCGTAATTGGTGATAACCGTTGTGTGAAGAGACTGATACATATTGGGTTTTGGCACCGCTATATAGTCTTTAAAGCGTCCCGGGATAGGTTTCCAGCGCGCATGAATAATGCCTAAAACGGAAAAGCATTCGGGCACGGAATCAACAATAATCCTTAGAGCCGTCATGTCGTATATTTGGTCAAGCGTCTTGTGCTGATTCTTCATTTTTTTGTAAATGCTGTAAAAATGCTTTGTCCGACCCGAAATCTCCGCGTTTTCAATGCCCTCTTCCGCCAAAAGCTTTTTGATTTCAATAATCATCGCGTCAACCCTTTCTTGCCTTTCAAGTTTGGTCTGCGCAATGTTTTCCGCCAAATAGTCATACATGGGCTTGTCAAGATATTTGAGGCACAAGTCTTCAAGCTCGCATTTTAGCGGCGAAATACCTAAGCGCCCCGCCAAAGGCGCATAAATCTCAATGGTTTCTTTTGCCATGACCTGCTGTCTGTCGGCGGAAAGGTAGGACAGCGAACGCATATTATGCAGTCTGTCGGCAAGTTTTATGATTAAAACTCTTATATCTTTTGACATCGCGAAAAACATTTTTCTAATGTTTTCCGCCTGCTCTTCCTCTATGGTGTTAAATTGTATTTTTGCAAGCTTTGTTACGCCCTGCACTAAATCAGCTACGCCGTCGCCGAACTTTTCCCTTAAAAGCTGGTCGGTAACCTCCGTGTCTTCTACCGTGTCATGCAAAAGCGCGCCGCAAATGGTATCGGCGTCAAAACCTAAATCAATTAAAATATCGGCTACTTGAATGGGGTGCGAAATATAAGGCGAACCGCTTGCTCTAAGCTGCCCTTCGTGGGCATTTTGGGCAAAATCTAAGGCATAAAGAATTATTTCGTAATCTTTGGGATAATAATATTTAACCTTGCTTATGAGGTTTTCTTTAAGCTGATTGGTTCTTGAATCCTCTTTCATACCCATATTTTATCACAAAAGAAGCAAAAATCAAAGACATTACAGGGGGTTGAAAAAATTGTAAGTCTTAGAGGAAGTAAGGTCAACCTTTTTCTTGTCATTAAAAGTAATTTTTAGCCCGTTGTCATGGACGATTGAAAGCAGGTGCAGCTCCTCAAACACCTTTAAGCAAAGCAAAAATTGCGCAAAGGACACTTGGTGAAGCTGACAGTTGTCGTAAAGGGAATAAAGCGAATTGGTGCGCAAAGGCTCCCTTATTGCTTTAAATACGACCATGCAAACGTCTCTGTCAACGTGCTGCGTCAAAAAAGCGGGGAAACGCGATTTGTCGTTATACATAAATGCCTTGCCGTCAAATTTTGCAGAAAGCGTTTTATAGTTCCCGAAGCAGATAATGTTTTTATAATACTTAAAAACGTCATCCTTATTGGGCGAAATAAACACACACTGCGAATAAATCGAGCTGTCAACAAAAAGGTCAATGTAATACTGTGAAAAATCAAACTTTTTTGCGTAAAATTCAAACTCCGAATAGGAGTTAAACACCGCCAAAGTATTTTTTTCTTTTAACAGCTTTTCAACCTGTTCTCTGTCGGCATAGTGCTTTGAAAGGGACAAATCAAGCCGCCTTATATAGTTTTGGGCATAAATATCGTCTAGGCGAATAGAGTTGTTAATTTTTATTTGGTGTATTACGCCGCTGGGCAAATCGGTGTATCTGTCAATTTCAAGGGAAAACAGCACCTCGCACTCGCAGTTGGTATTAAGGGCGTGGTAGTAGGGATAAAACTTGAAATAGCCTTTAAGTTCAAGCCCGTTGTCAAGCGTTAAGCGCAAATGATTTCTTTCCTGCCCGAATAGGCATACCGTTCTCGCGTAGCCTTTGTGGTGAAAAACAGGCTTGCTGCTCGGTAAAACAGGCTGCATTGATTCAAGGTTTTTTATAAAGTCCTTTGTAAGATACATATCTTCAAAGGGCATATCGTAATAGAACTGGGGGTTGAAATAAGAGTGGTCTATCGCCCTTAATTGAGCCGCCAAAGCGTCTTTAAGTTCAAGCAGCTTTTCTTGCGAAACAGTAAACCCTACCGAAGCTTTGTGTCCGCCGAACTTAACCAAAAGGTGCGAACAGTTGACAAAAAGCTCATGCAAATCTATTCCCTCTATACCGCGCGCCGAACCGACGTAATTGTCTCCCTCTCTTGCCATAACTAAGGCGGGGACATTATACAGCTCCTTAAACCTATTTGCAGCGATACCTAAAATGCCGCTGTTCCAGTTGTCGTCGTATATAAAGACCAAATTGTCGTGAAAAACGGTGTTTTGAGGCATTTTTTGCTCCGCCTCCGACAGCAGTTCTTCAAGCAAAACACGCCTTTTTTCGTTTAGAGAAACCAACGTCGCCACTAACTCGCTTTGTTTGGTTGCCGCCCTGTTGCTTAAAAGTTGGAGCGCCATATTGACATCACCCACTCTGCCGGCAGCGTTTATGCGGGGAGCGATTTTCATAGCAAGGTCGTAAGCGGTATAGGGTTTTTTGCAACCCGATGCGTCGGCTAGCTTAATTAGCCCCTTATGCCCGAAATGTTCCAACCCCAACCTGACTATGTCGCGGTTTTCGTCAATTAAAGGCATCATGTCCGCAACTGTGCCCAACGCCGCCAAATCGGCGTAATTTATAGAGTTTTCAATGCCCGCAAGCGCCTGAACAAGCTTAAACGCAACGCCCGCGCCCGAAAGGTTGGGGTAGCGGTAGCCAAGTTTTGGGTTGACGCAAATACAGGGGGGAAGTTCCGCCGGTATTTCATGGTGGTCGGTAACTATAATTTTCGTGTTAAGCGAATTAAGGATACGGGTGATTTCTTCTTTGTTGGAAACACCGCAGTCAACGGTAATTAAAAGGTCATAATGTTTTCTATCAAAAGCAAGGGCAATTTTATCAACGTTTATTCCGTATCCTTCGGCGCGAGAAGGGATAATCACGTCGCAGTCAACGCCGTTGTCGTAAAAAAATAGTTTTAAAATACTTGCGGCGGTAAGCCCGTCGGCATCGTAATCGCCGTAAACCAAAATACTTCCGCCCTTTTGCATTATTTCTTTAATAGTATCGCAGGCTTTGTCCATATTGACCATTGTAAAAGGGTCGTAGAAGTTTTTGAGTTCAAGCTTAAAATAGCGCTTTATGCTGTGTCTGTTTACCCCCCTTGCGGAAAGCAATTTGGCAATACTCAAATCTATGCCGTATCTGTCAACAAAACAGCGGACATCGTTATCTATGTATTCACATTTTTGACAAAAATTATTTTTCATCGCCGTAAAAAACAGCCCTTAATTTAAGGGCTGTAAGTATTTTTTTATTGTTTTTTATTGCTTTTCCATAGCTGTAAGGTTAGGAACATTACCTGAATGTATAGGCAAACCAATCCCCAAAGCAAAGTTAAGCCAAAACTTAAAAGGTTGGTCATAAATACCGTAGCAACAACCAATGCCGCAACCATAAGGGGGGCAAAAAACAGTGCCAACAGTTTTTTATTTTGAGAAAGCGCTAACTGCTTTGCTTCTTCCAATTCCATTTTGCGTGTTACAACATTATACTTTACTTTTTCAAACAGAGCGGCATTTACAAATACCGAAGCAAGCAAAACGAGCAGAACTGCGGAAATTGTCAAAGGGGCAAATCTTACGCCTATTAAAGCTAATATAAGGGAAAAGGCTATTGTTACCAAAAAAGCAGAGAGACTGTTTATTGTAGCAGCTATGCCCAAATCAATTCCGAAAAACTTCTTATGAACAAAGAGGTAATACAGGAATTGTAAAACAAGCACAATGCCCGCGCCGATAGCGGCATATATAACGGCTTTGATATATCCGTCATTTCTAATGTCGGAAGCAGCATATGAAACATAGCTTTGAGCGGCTAAAAATGTTTCAATAGCCGTTTTTTGCTCCGCGTTTAACGCATAAAAATCGTAAAGCACGGCGACCTTTTCGTCAAACTCGTTTAAGATAGCTTGCTTTGATTCGTAGGCAACGCCTTGTTGCGTCAAATAGGTTTCAACCGTTTCAAGATATTCGTCAAAGTCCTCTTGCGAGTATACTTCGTTGTTTATCGTAACCGTCCAACCGTTATTAAAATGGTAGTCTCCCACTTGTGTAAAGACAGGCGTTAAAGCGCCAAAAATTATAATGACGGCAAATACAGCCAAAACTACTATAAAAGATTTTTTCATACTTTTTCCTCCTTTTTAGCGGCGCTGTAATATAGGTTTAAATCAGGAGAAATGGCTATAAACAGGCTTTCAAAAAGCTTAGACACAAAAAGATTAGCAAGCAACGACAGCACCGAAGCGTAAGTTAATACAACCGCAAAAGAGGCAGTCACTCCCACGCCGAATATCCACAAGATTAGTGAAGCGGCAAATAATACCGCGTGAATGCGTAAAAGGTGTAAAGTTACATGCCTTCTCGCTCTGCCCAATAAAATTGTTAACTGTTTTTCGCTGTTTTGTTCTTTAACGCCCTCTTTCAAGCCGTTGACGGTATTTAAGAAATACACGGAACTGTATAGATAAAGCGCCATTGCAAACATCGCGCCTAAAAGCGCGCCTATGTCAAAGGCGGGTAAATATACAAGGGAAATAAGCAGGAAAACAGCTAAAATATATACTAAGAAAGAAAGGGCGGAGGCTAAGCCGAAAAGCTTAAAGCGAATTATTAAAGCTACGATAATTGCAACGGCAATTACAAGCACAAATATGCCGCTTATTAAAGCCGCGTATTCTCCCAATAAAGGCGCGGCATAGCCGTAACTTTCATAGGTAACGTCAAGGGGCAAAATACCGTTGTTCAAAAGAGACTTGTATATTTCCAAACTGATACCGTCAGTGGCATAAACATACAAAGAGGAATAGGTGTATTGCGAAGTAGCCTGCAAGTTATTAGCCTTGTAAAGCACGCCGTCAAAGTAAAAATACATTGTAACGGGTGAAGAGGACGTTGCCGATGCGGTGCTTGCTTTTATCAAAGCAGCGGTCGTGTCGTCAATGTCTATTTTCATGTAATATATGCCGTCAGAACTGGAATAACCCGTTGAAACTTTTGTAATGTTTTTGTTGGTCATCAAAGTAGTTTCCGAAAGCTTTGTAGCGTCATTGCTTGATGAAAGCGCAAACTCGCCCTTTTGGTTGACCAAACTCAAAGCGGAAATCGCGTCGTCGGTATTTTTCATTCTTACCGTTAAAGAAGTTTGGGAAAGAGCAAAGGAAGCGTCCTGCAAATTAAAATCGCTTAGCCTTTTCCTTATTATCTTTAAGCTTTCGTTAATTTTTGCGCTGTAATCTTCTTCCGTCAGGTCGTCGGGTTTTTCAACCTCATACACGCCCACGACGCTTTTGCCCAAATCGCTCCCCAAATTTAATAAGTTAAGGGGAGAATGGTAAGCGTAGCTTCCAACTAAAATCTCGGGCATAACGGAGAAAACGCACAAAAACGCCAATACAACGAGAAGAATTATGAGTAATATTGTTGATTTGGTTTTTGTCATTGGAGACACTCCTTATTTAAGCAGATAATTTACATACTAAAAAAGTATAAGCTTTTTTACGCGTTAAGTCAATTGATTTATCAATTTTCTTACCGCTTGGGGCTTAATAAGATAAAACTATTTCTTGGCGGTATATTTACACCCGCATAAATTTTAACAAAAAAGAAAGCCCCCTTAGAGGCTTTCCATTTTTTTACGTTTTTAGCCGCGTAACTTAATTTACTGGCTGCGCTTACTCCCCACTACCGCGCCGGTAACCGCCCCCAAAGCGCAGCAGATACCCGCGTCAATGCCCAATTGCGCCCATTGGAACTGTCCGCCGAAAATAGCGTTGATTACCGTTGCCAAAAGCACAAAAAGCAGGGCGCCTAAAAAGCCTTTGATAAGCCCTTTTTCACCCCTAACCGCTATAATGCACCCCGCCGCAACGGAAACGGCCTTTACTGCCTGCATAATTATAGACAGCGCGCTGTCGGGTATTTGAAACAGCTTAATTATTAAAGCCAGGATAAGCACCAAAATGGTGCAGATTACAAAGGAAAAAAGCCCTATGCGCAATATATCAACAAATATTGACTTTTTGTTATTTTGGACAACGGCGGCAGATGCGCTCATATGAAAAAACCTCCACACAATATACTAAATATTATGCGGAGGCTCGTAACATTATGAAAGGCTATTTTATTTAATCTCGTCGTCTTTTTCGTCTTTTTGCTTTGGCATAGCGCCCTCGGCATTGACGTCGCTTTCGTCTTTATGAACCATATGAATAGCGTTTTTAACAAATGTCATTGTAGTTTTGCTACCCTCTTCTCCCGTTTCCACCAAAAGAGTGTTATTGGAAGGGTTTATCTCCACAATTTTGCCTACTACGCCGCCGATAGTGGTAACTGTTTTGCCCACTTGAAGCTTTGACAACATTTCATCGTATTGCTTTTTTTGCTTTCTTTGGGGAACAATCATTAAAACTATCATCAAAACAACAACAGCGCCCAAGATAACCCAAGTAAGCCATTCGTTGCCGCCCGTTTCCGTTTCCTCAAAGAAAAAAGCTAATAAATTTAGCATATTTATTTCTCCTTAATTTTATTTTATTTCGTCAATTATACAATATCACAAGCCAAATAACAACTATTTTTCATCTTTGCAGTAATATTTCATATAAAACTCACTTGCAAAGCTTTCAAAATTGTCTAAACTAATGGCTGTTCTAATATTTTTTACAAGGTTGTGCAAAAACGCAATATTGTGCATAGAAAGCAAAATACCGCCAAGCATTTCGTTGCTTACAACTAAGTGGCGCAAATATGCCTTGGTGTAGTTTTGGCAGCAATAACAGCCGCATTCGCCGTCAAGGGGTGTAAAATCCTCTTTATACTTAGCATTCCTTAACTGCAACGCGCCCTTGCTCGTCATAGCGGCGCCGTTGCGCGCTATTCGGGTGGGAAGCACGCAGTCAAACATATCTATGCCCCGCCTAATCCCCTCAATTATGCAATCGGGAGAGCCTACCCCCATAAGATAACGCGGCATATTATTTGGATAATATGGCAGCAGTTGGTCAAGAATGGAATACATTATTTCTTTTGGTTCGCCTACCGACAAGCCCCCTACTGCTATGCCGCATTTTGCGTAAGGTAGCGTTTGTTTTGCGCTTTCAATGCGCAAATCGCTATACATATTGCCTTGAATTATGGGGAAAAGCATTTGGTCGTCCCGCTTCTTTGCCTTTGAGCATTGGTCCAGCCATAGCAAAGTCCTGTTCATGGCTTTTTCCGCTTCTTCGTGCGTCACGCCGTAGCTGGTGCATTGGTCAAAAGCCATTGCAATGTCTGAACCCAAATCTTCCTGTATCTGCATAACTTTTTGCGGGGTAAAAAAATGTTTGCTTCCGTCTATATGGGAAGAAAACAGCACCCCCTCGTCGGTAATTTTGCTTTTTTCCGCCAAAGAAAAGACCTGGAAGCCGCCGCTGTCAGTTAAAATTGGACCCTGCCAATTCATAAAAGAATGAAGTCCCCCCGCGTCTTTTACTATTTTTTCGCCAGGGCGCAGATAAAGGTGGTAGGTGTTTGCCAAAACAATTTGGCTTCCTATTTCTTTTAGCGTTAAGGGCAGCGTGCCTTTAACCGTTGCAGCAGTGCCTACGGGCATAAACAAAGGAGTGGAGACTACGCCGTGCGGCGTAATAAACTCCCCCGTCCTTGCGGCGGTCTTTTTGTCTTGGCATATTGTTTTGAAAGCAAATTTACTCATATTTATTAAAACTCATTTTTTTCATATTCAGCTTTGTAAGTATTGCCGCCTTTATGCTGCTGCACTCGCAACCCGCAAAGGCATCTATTGACCGTCCGACCGTAGTTTGTTCAAAGGCAACTGCCGCGCTTGCATACACGCTTGTAAGCAGATATTATTTAAGGTTTGCAACAGCAGACTGCACCACTGCATACCGCCCTGCCTCAATATTTGCGACGTTAGGCAAACCGCCTTTGGCAAACAACCAAAGCATATCGCGCCTAGACAAACTGTTAGCCAATCCGACATAGATTGTTTAAAGCATTGTTGCATATATGCGCGCTGTAAGCAGATACTTTAAGAGATTGCAACGGGGACTGTCAACCGCGCGCAATGCCTTGCATATCTTTATAACTGTATCCATTGCACAAAACTTTAACAGATAGAGCGAGTATTATGCGGCATCTAGTTTAATACCGCAACCTTAAATGCCTTTATAATGCCCCTTAATCATTATCTTTTTTCTGCCTCTAAAAACATTGCGTCCCCAAAGCTGAAAAATCGGTATTTTTGATTTACCGCTTCTTTATAGATTTCCAATATCTTTTCTCTTCCGCAAAGAGCCGACACTAGCATTATTAAAGTGCTTTCGGGCAAATGAAAGTTAGTAATTAAGGCGTCTACAACTTTAAACTTATAAGGCGGATAAATAAAAATGTCCGTTTCGCCCTTAAAGGGGTGAAGCGCGCCCTTTTCGTCGGCGGCGCTCTCCAAAACGCGCGCGCTTGTGGTGCCTACGGCAATTATTCTTCCTCCCTGCGCTTTTGCGGCGTTAATTTTTTCTGCCGCCTGGGGGGATACTTCATAGTATTCGCTATGCATGGCATGCTTTTCAATGTCATCTTCTTTAACGGGGCGGAAAGTTCCCAGCCCCACCGAAAGCAGCACCTCTGCAATTTCATTTCCGTTATTTTTAATCTCTTCAAGCAGACTTTGTGTAAAGTGCAGCCCCGCTGTGGGCGCAGCGGCAGAACCTTCAATCTTGCTGTAAACGGTGTTATACCTGTTTTTGTCTTGAAGTTTTGTCTTTATATAAGGAGGAAGGGGCATTTGCCCTATTTGAGACAAGATGTCTTCAAAAACGCCTTCAAAAGAAAACTCAGCTATGCGTATGCCCTCTTCTATAATGTCAACAATTTTTGCCTTTAAACCTTTTTCAAAATGAATCGTTTCACCTATTTTAGCGTTTTTGCCCGGCTTTGCAAGACATTGCCAACGGGTGTAATCAAGCCTTTTTAGCAAAAGCAGCTCTACTTTTCCGCCCGCGTCCCTAGTGCCGAAAATACGCGCAGGAATGACTTTTGTATTGTTGATTACCAAAAGATCGCCGTTTTTTAGATATTTTGGCAAATTGTAAAAGAAAGCGTGGGTAATTTCGTCCTTTTTGCCGTCGTAAACAAGCAAACGTGAACTGTCGCGCGGCTCTGCGGGGGTTTGGGCGATAAGCTCGTCGGGTAAATAATAATTAAAGTCGCTTTTATTCATTTTTTTATGCGTTGGCGTTTCCGCCTAAAATATCTTCTTCCAATGTAAGCTGCCTTGCGCCGTTAGGGGGCATTTTACCCAAATGTTTGTATGCCGCGGGCATACACATTCTGCCCCTGGGAGTCCTTACCAAAAAGCCAAGCTGTATTAAATAAGGTTCGTAAACGTCCTCAATGGTCGTTGCGTCTTCATTTGAGGCGGAAGCTACGGCTTCAATGCCTACGGGACCGCCTCCGAATTTGTCAATTATAGTGTTTAGCACCGCTTTATCAACGCTATCCAGCCCCAAATAATCAATTTCCATCACCGAAAGCGCATAGTCGGCGATTTCTTTGTCTATTATGCCTCTGCCCTTAACTTGCGCGTAGTCGCGCACCCTTTTGAGCAGGCGGTTGGCTACGCGAGGCGTTCCCCTGCTTCTTTTTGCGATTTCTTCCGCGCCGCTTTTATCAATTTCCATTTTTAAAAGAGCGGCGGAATTGACGATAATTTTTTCTAACTGCTTTGAGGAATACATTTCAAGTTTTGCTTGTATTCCGAAACGGTCGCGCAAAGGCTGCGATAAGCTGCCCGCCCTTGTCGTAGCGCCTATTAGAGTAAAGCGCGGCAAAGGCAGACGGACAGTGCGCGCGCCCACGCCCTTTCCAACCACAAAGTCAAGCGCAAAGTCCTCTAAGGCGGGGTATAAAATCTCTTCCACCGCGCGGTTAAGGCGGTGAATTTCGTCTATAAATAATATCTCTCCCTCTGTAAGATTGGTTAAAATGGCTGCCAAATCCGCAGCTTTTTCTATTGCCGGTCCGCTTGTAACGGTCAAAACGGCGGAAGAAATATTGGCTATGATATGGGCTAATGTGGTTTTTCCCAGTCCCGCAGAGCCGTAAAAAAGGCAATGGTCAAGAGGTTCCTTCCGCCCCTTTGCGGCGGCGATATAAACCTCTAATTTTTCTTTCAACTTGTCCTGCCCGATAAAGCCTTCCAGTGTTTTGGGGCGAAGGATATTTTCATTTTCAGAGTCCCCTCTTTCAAAAGAACTGCTTATAAGCCTGTCATCCATTTTTATGCGTTCCTTAATGCAAAGTTAAGTATTTGTTCGGTGGTAGTCATTCCGCCCTCAACGGCTCGTTTAACTCGTTCTGCCGCCTCTTTGCGCGGTATCCCCAAAGAACGCAGCACTTCAACGGCTTCGGCGTCAATACTTTCCGTTTGGTCTTGCAATAACATTTCCTTAGAAATATTTAACTTTTCTCTTAATTCCAACACAATTTTTTCCGCGGTTTTTTTGCCTAAGCCTTTTATTGTGCAAAGCGACGCATAGTCGCCCGACACGATGCAGAGGGCGAGTTTGCCCGCGCGCATACCCGACAGCAGTGTAATCGCCATTTTGGGTCCTATGCCCGATACGGAAATAAGGTTTTTAAAAAGGGTTTTTTCTTCTATGCCCGCAAAACCAAAAAGCGCCAAAGCATCCTCTCTGACTTGCAGGTGGCAGTATAACTGAACGTTGTCCCCTATTGAAAGCCTGCTTTTTGTAAACTCGGAAACAAAAAGTGAATACCCGAAACCGCCGCTTTTAAGTACAACGGTATTTTCTCCTATTTCTATGACTTCTCCGCATATAAAGTCAATCATTACCTAACTCCTTTTGCGCTATTTTATGTAGCTTGTTTTGGCAAGCAGCACAGAATTGAGGTGGGTAAGCGCAACCGCTAAGGCGTCTGCTGCGTCGTCGGGACGGGGAATCTTGTCAAGCTTTAAATAAACCTTTACCATTTGCTGTATTTGCTGCTTGTCGGCTTTTCCGTAGCCCGTCATGCTCATTTTTACCTGCAAAGGGGTATATTCGTAAAGCCTGCCGCATTCCCTTACCGAAGCGGTCAAAATGGCTCCCCTTGCTTCGGCAACCGATATGCCCGTAGTTATATTGGTATTAAAAAACAGCTCTTCAACCGCGATTGCGTCGGGGTGATATTTGGTAATTAAGCAAGCGACGCCGTCGTAAATCATTGCGAGGCGCACGGGAAGGCTCTCTTCTTTCGGCGTTTTTATTACGCCATAGTCCACGACTTTGTCAATTTTACCTTCCCTGTCCACAATTCCGTATCCTATTGTGGCAAGTCCGGGGTCTATCCCTAAAACTCTCAAAAAACTCTCCAAAAATGTAAAAGGTTTGTTTTACGCTATATAATATAATAGCTTAACCCTCTTTCAAAAGTCAAGGCAAAGTCAAAACAATATTGTTTCCGATAATTTGAGATTTTGTGATTTTAAAACTTAAAAATCTTTGCGCTAAATCTTGCGCGAAAACAAATAGCATTACTGACCCAAAATAATAATATAAAATTAATAAAAATCGCGTAAAATATCAGTCATTTAATAGTAATTCCCATATAGCTTAACAGCATTTAATTATTAAGTTGCTAAAACTTTAAAATAAAAAAGGTAGTCCGTATAGGATTACCTTTAAAGCATAATTTATGTTTATATATCTGCGCTTAAATCTCTTCTTTGATATCCTCGTAGAAAGCCGCTCTCGTAGCCATTTGGAAGGGCGAAACCCAAAAAGTCAAAATGCCAAAAGTCAACAGGCACAGCAAAAACCAACCTATAAAGCTAAGGTCAAGCAAAAACAGTTTTCCCTTTTTACCTTTCATCAATTCTTTACTTTTTTCAAGGCATTGACTTGCGCTTAAAGAGGGATTGTCTATGTAAATATACTCAGTCATTGAATATGCGTAGCTCATTATGATGCCCGGTATGATGAGCAGCAAAGACCACAGCATTATAAACACCGTCTTTAATAAAACCACAATCATTGAATTGACAAAATCGCTCTTTGCCGCGTCAAACAGCGTCTCGTAACCTTTGTCTTGCCCCCGCACAGCTTTAAGGTAAAACATTTGCATGCCTATTACAAAGGGGCCTATAATAATCATTCCCGCTACTGTTCCTGTAAGCGCGCTGATAATAAACATTGCCAAAAAGTTAAAGAGGATAGACATCCCCCAGTTTTGACTTACGGCTTTCCAACCGATTTCGCGATACTCTTTACAAGTCCTCATTTTAATCTCCTTTATAGATAAAACTATTTGTTATATTATCATACGAGAGAAAAAAATAGAATAGTTTAATAGATAACCGCGTTTTTTATTAAAAATAAAAAGACGGCAAAGCCGCCGTTAATTAAATTAACCTCTTAACTTACGCATAAACTTTCGTTTCAAAATATTAAAGCATAGCCAGCAAAAGCCATAAAATCTTTGCCGATATGCTTTGAAATGAGCAACCAATTTTTTTATTAGATATTACTGCGAATAATTTTCCGCAGACAAACACCCTGCTGACAGCAAAAAAGAAATTATTCTTCCTCGTCGGGCAGGTCAACGTTGTGATAAACATTTTGGACGTCGTCGCAGTCCTCCATCGTTTCAATCATTTTTCTAAACTTCACTAAGTTGTCGCCCTCTAAAATTACGGTGGTTTGGGGAAGCCAGTCTGGCTCGGCGGAAGACAGCACCGCGCCTTTCTTTTCAAGGCAGGAGGCTATTTCGCTCACTTCGTTTACCGAAGTATAAATTATATAAGCTTCTTCTTCAAACTGGACGTCCTCGGCGCCGCATTCAAGCGCCATTTCAAATATTGAGTCTTCGTTTTGCTTTTCCGTCATTTCGCCCGTAATAACGCCCTTTTTGTCAAACATAAATGAAACGCAGTTGGTGGTGCCAAGCGTTCCGCCGTATTTCGCAAAAAAACTTCTTACGTCGCCCGCTGTCCTGTTTTTATTGTCCGTTAAACATTCCACGATTACAGCGCTGCCCCCTAGCCCGTAGCCCTCGTAGCTTTGCTGTTCGTATTGCACTGCGCCCAGTTCGCCCGCAGCTTTTTTGACGCTCCTGTTTATGTTATCGTTTGGCATATTTGCAAGGCGCGCCTTTTGTATAATGTTAAAAAGCGAGCTGTTTGTATTGGGGTCGCTTCCCCCCGCTTTTACGGCGACAGCAATTTCTCTGCCAATTTTTGTGAAAATTTTAGAACGCGCCGCGTCGCCCTTTGCTTTTTTATTTTTAATATTATTCCATTTACTGTGTCCCGACATTACCTTTTCCCCCTTGTCAATTGATACATTATTATTGAGGCTGAAACCGCCGCGTTAAGCGATTCAAGCCCCTCTCCCATTGGGATTGAAAGTTTTTGTTTGCAGGCTTTTTTTGCGTAAGAACTTAAACCTTGACCCTCGCTGCCTATTACCAAAGCATGAGGATAAGGCGCGGCAAACTCAAATATATTATCCCCTTTCATGTCTGCGCAAAGCATAGCGTGCGTTTTTGAAAGCTTCGCCAAAGCCTCCTCAATGCTTAAAAAATAAAAATTAAGCATAAAATGGGCGGACATAGCTCCACGCACGACTTTTTGAGAGTAAACGTCGGCGCAGTCGGCAAGAAAAACTTCCTTGTAACCCGCCCCCGCCGCGCTTCTTAAAATTGCTCCTAAATTCAAAGGGTCTTGAATGCGTTCAAGAATTAAGCAATTACCGTCAAAAACATCGTTATTGTTTTGCTCAATCTCCAAAACACCCAAAACGCCTTGGTCGCATGCCGTTTTGGAAATGCTTTTCATCACACTTTGGCTTACGGTAATAACATTTGGAAAACTTTGGTATTTTTCTTCTTTACCTTCCGTAACAAGTATGGCGGCGACCTTTTTGCCAAAGCGCAAGGCGTCGTCTAGAAGTTTTTCTCCCTCAACGAGATATTTTTCCTCTTCACGTCGGTATTTTTTGTCATTAAGCCTTTTTACCGCCGCGATTTTTTTATTGTCAAAAGAAGTTATCATTTTGCATAATATACCCTAACAAAGTAATGCGCGCCGCTTAACGGGCACAACTAAACACAAGTTTGCGTTATTTATATTTCTTTGGCTCGGGTCCAATTAAACGAGTTTAATTGGGTTTCAAAAAAAGCCTAATAGTTTATATCAGGCTTTTTTGGTCTTTTACTTAACCACTTGCTTTGCCTTTTCCGCCAAAGCCGCAAAGGCGTTTGCGTCGTGAATTGCGAGGTCGGATAAAACTTTTCTGTTCAAATCCAAATCCGCCACCTTTAAGCCGTGCATAAACTTGCTGTATGACATTCCGTTGGCCCTTGCTCCGGCATTTATTCTTGCTATCCAAAGGGAACGCATGTCGCGCTTGCGAAGCCTGCGCCCCACATAGGCGTAGTTGCCCGACTTCATTACGGCTTGTCTTGCTATGCGGTAGTTCTTGGATTTCGCGCCCCAGTAACCCTTGGCGAGTTTTAATATCTTTCTACGTTTTTTAACTGCGTTTACGCCGCGTTTAATTCTCATTGCTTTTTCCTCCTGCTAATATGGCAACATGCTCTTTACGGTCTTTTCTTTTGTTTTGTCAACATAAGCGGTCCCGCGAAGATTGCGCGTTCTCTTGGTTGTCTTTTTGGTAAGCTTGTGGTTCTTGTTGTTTTGAGCCCTCTTTATTTTACCTGACTTTAATACCTTGAACCTTTTCTTGCTTGCGCTGTGACTTTTTTGTTTAGGCATGCTAGATGTCCTCCCTGTTGAATTTTATCCTATTATTTGGCGCTTTGCGGCGCAATAATCATGTTGATGTATCTGCCCTCTTGAAGAGCGGTTTTTTCTATTTTTGCGGCGGGGAGCATTGCGAAAAACTTGTTTACAACTTCCACGGCGTTTTGGGAATATGCCATTTGGCGCCCCACCATACGTAGCGATATTTTAACTTTATTGCCCTCGGCAAGCCATTTTATGGCGGCTTTGGCTTTGGTTTTCATATCGTTTTCGTCAATTGTCATAGAAAGCTGGATGGTTTTAAGCTCCACAACTTTTTGATTCTTCTTCAATTCTTTTTCGCGCTTTGTCTGCTCGTATTTGAACTTGTTGTAGTCAAGCACCTTGCATACGGGCGGATTAGCGGTGGGCGAAATCATAACTAAATCAAGTTCGCTGTCGTCTGCTATGCGTTGGGCGGCGGCTGCCGACATAACGCCAAGCTGACTTCCGTCCTTTGCGATTAAACGCACTTCCTTTACTCTGATTTGACCGTTGATAAGAAGCTCTTTAATAAGTTTATCCTCCTTTATTACCCAATAAAAACTTTACTCTTATTGAGACCCCGTTATTGCCCAAAAACTTCGTTTTTGGAAACCCTTTGTAATATTTTGCGGACTTTGGTTTATTGCCCGAAAAACTTCGGTTGTTAAGTTTTGTTTTTCCGCAAAGCTTTGATTGCAAAGACACAAAAAATGCGGTATGAAAATACCGCATCTCAATAAAACGACCAAATTTTTGGTTGAAGCCTTATGAAATAACCAAGCAGCGTTAGCCTTTCGTTGGTGAGAAAAAGGTATTTTCTTCTTTGCATTGCTATTTTAGCAAAAACAGCAATTTCGGTCAACTGTTTTAAGCCAAATAATTAGTTTTATAGTTTTATGTTAAAAGCATTTAATTTTGACAAAAACAATTAAAGCAGATTTTGAGGAAGTTAACGTTCTTTTTATATTGCTTCCCCAAAATCTGTTTTTATATCTTTACTTTTCCGTTAGGATTGTTGCGTTTCTATTGCCAAAAGCCAATCAATCATTTAACCAAAAGTTAAGTTTAAGGCGGAATTACATATTTATCTAACTTCCTGCCGTCAAATCTTCTTGCTTCCTATTTCTTCTTCCGCCATTTTTATAAAGTCTGAAAGCGAATAAACGCCTATATCCCCTTCTTTTCTGCGGCGGATAGATACGGTGCCATCCGCTTGTTCCTTTTCGCCCACAACCAGCATATAGGGCATTTTTTGCAACTGCGCTTCTCTTATGCGGTAACCGATTTTTTCGTTGCGCTTGTCGCATTGGGCGCGTATTCCGCTTTTAATGAGTGTTTCCGTTACGCTGTCGGCATAATTTGCCGTTCCGTCGCTTATCGGAAGGACGGCAACTTGCACGGGAGAAAGCCACATGGGGAAAGCTCCCGCAAAGTGTTCCGTCAATATAGCTACAAAACGTTCAATGCTGCCCAAGGCGGCGCGGTGAATCATTACGGGGCGGTGCTTTTCGCCGTCGGCGCCGACATAAGTCAGGTCAAAACGCTCGGGCATTTGGAAGTCAACCTGCACGGTTCCGCATTGCCAGGTGCGACCTATGCTGTCCTCTAAGTGGAAGTCAATTTTAGGTCCGTAAAAAGCTCCGTCGCCTTCGTTTATTTTGTATGACTTGCCCATTTTGTCCATTGCTTCAATTAAAGACGCGGTGGCTTTGTCCCATTGCTCTTCCGTCCCCATGGAGTTTTCAGGGCGTGTACTTATTTCCATTTTGTAGGTAAAACCGAAAACGCTGTAAAGGTAATCAATAAGCTCCACCACGCCAATGATTTCTTCAACCAACTGGTCAAAGGTCATGAAAAGGTGCGCGTCGTCTTGTGTAAAGCAACGAACTCTCATAAGTCCGTGAAGCGCGCCCGAAAGCTCGTGTCTGTGCACAAGCCCCAATTCTGCAACCCTCAAAGGCAAATCGCGGTAACTGTGTGGCGCTCTCTTATAAACCAACATTCCGCCGGGACAATTCATGGGCTTAACGGCGTAGTCCTCTTCGTCTATTTTAAGCACATACATATTGTCTTTGTAATGGTCCCAGTGCCCCGAACGGTGCCACAGTTCTTGGCTTAAAATAATGGGTGTTTTAATTTCCTCGTATCCCCTCTTAATATGTTCTTTACGCCAAAAGTCCTCTAAGGTATTGCGAAGCACCATTCCTTTGGGGAAAAAGAAAGGAAATCCCGGACCTTCGTCAAAAATATCAAAAAGGTCAAGTTCCTTGCCTAACTTTCTGTGGTCGCGCTTTTTAGCTTCTTCTTGCCGCGCGATATATTCGTCAAGGTCGGCTTTTTTGTCAAAGGAAACGCCGTAAATACGGCTTAGCATGGTATTTTTTACGTCCCCGCGCCAATACGCGCCCGCAACGCTTGTAAGCTTAAACGCCTTTATTTTGCCCGTAGAGGTAAGGTGGGGACCCCTGCACATATCGGTAAACTCGCCCTGCGAGTAAAGGGATACGCTGTCGCTTTCAATGCCCTCAATTATTTCAACCTTATAGCTTTCGCCAATTTTGGTAAAATAGTCTACGGCTTCTCTTTTGGAAAGCGTTTTTCTCGCAATAGGAAGGTTTTCTCTTATTATTTTTGCCATTTCCTCCTCTACTTTTGGCAAATCGTCTTGCGTAAAGGCGGCAGGAAACTCAATATCGTAGTAAAAACCCGTTTTAATTGCGGGGCCTATGGCGACCTTTGCGGCGGGATAAAGGCGCTTTACCGCCTGCGCCAAAACGTGTGAAGTGGTATGCCAGTATACTTCTTTGCCCTCTTCGTCGGCAAAAGTAATGACGGCAAAGTCGCAGTCTTGCATAATCTCACAGTTCAAATCCTTCAACTCTTTGTTGACAGAAACGCACAAAGCCGCCTTGGCAAGCCCTTCGCTGATGGCTTTTGCAGCCTCGTAACCCTTGACGCCTTTGGGAAACTCCATAATTTTTCCGTCGGGCAGGGTAAGTTTTATAACGCTGTCTTTCATATTTACCTCCATAAATATATAACAAAAAAGTCCTTACTGAAAAACTCAATAAGGACGAATAATAATCCGCGGTTCCACCTTAATTGCGCAAAATAGTTTGCGCCTCTTTATTGCTTTGATTTCGGAAAAGCGTCCGCCGTCTCAAAAGTGGTATCAATGGGGTTTTGCGCGCGGCGTTTCAGCTGCTGCCGCTCTCTGTGGCGAAAATGCCCTTGACGTGTCTTTTTTCTAAGACAGTATAATGTAGAATTATATTACACCCCTTTTTCATAGCTGTCAACGGTTTTTTGCTTGCCTATACAGACAGTGCTAAGCGAAACATATTAAGGAAATATAATTTTTGTTGTGGTGTCCTGTTCAAGTGCTGTTTATAGAAGAAATAAACACCTTGGAGCCGCCAAACTTAACTTTTTCTGCATATTTTTTTAGAATATCAGGTTAGTTCCACTGGGTTAAAAATAGCCTTTCATTCTATTAGGGTCTTTTTCTTATTTTTCGTAAAGATTAACTTCCTATTTTTACGTTTAAAAGTTTCCCCAACAAATTAATGCAGTTTGAACTCAAAAACTTTTGGCTGTCAAGCACAATAATGTTTTTTGCTTTGTTGCAAACCAAATTGTATATAAGCCTTTCTTCGTTGGTATTTTCCTTGGTAATTAAAGGGACGTGGGGTATTACGTTGCCCTTATTGTCCTGCAAAACGAAAGAATCCTCTAAAATTGACGCAGTCAAGCCTCCGTGCTGCGGGGGTATGCTGTCAATTAAGTAGCATAAAAATTCCGTTGTTATGAAGTCGTCGGAAGCGATGACGCCGTAAGCGTTAGTGAGGTCCAAAACTTCCTCCCACCTTTCTTTAAGCTCTCTTACGCGGAAATTAAATATTCCGTCAAGGGATATGTTGTCCGTTTGCTCAATTTGCCCCAAAACCGCCCTTTTGTCCTTTACGTTGTCAAAAAGGCACATAACATTGATAAGCGTGCGGTTAAGCAACCCTTCCTTTTTGTCAAGACGCTTGGTAAAATACTTGTTTTTGTAGCCCAAGGCAAGCACGTCGGAAACGCCTTCCAAAAGCAAATCTTTGAGCAAAGGTTCGTATGCCGAAGAGCAGGCGACGCTTAAATATTTTCTGCCCCCTTTTACAACTTCAACAATCGTTTTGTCGGCGCTTTTAAAGCTCACAAGTTTTTGAGCTATATAGTCAATATTGTGCGCGTCTTTTCCGTCGCAGCTAACCGTAGCCTCAAACAAGCGCGATACCCCTCTTACTGCAATTTTTTTCTTTATTATTATATGCCCCAAAGAAGTTTTTAATAGACTGCGCGCCGCTATCTACAAATTAAGACAAAATAAAAATAACGGTAAAAGAAAAAGCCCTCCCCAAAGGAGAGGACTCTTAAATAATTTGTTAAGTAATAAAAACTTGTTTATTTCTTGGCTTTTTCTATAAACTCAACTATTGCCTTAATAGTTTGGAGCTTATTTGCCATTTCGTCGGGGACAGTAATATTGTAAGTGTCTTCAAGCGCCATTAAAAGCTCCACCACGTCAAGGCTATCTGCGCCTAAGTCGTTGATTATGTCGCTTTCCATGGTTATTTTGTCGGCGGAAATGTTAAGCTGCTCTGCTAACAAGTCTCTTACCTTTTCAAAAATCATAATAGTTCCTCCTGTAAATTGAAATTATAATACACTAACACAAGGTGTTTTACAAGCATATTTTGCCAAAAACTATCAAAAACCGCCTTATTGCCTTAACTATCGCCACTGTTGCGCAACCGTTTGTGCTTGTATCAACAAGTGTAATTTGATTGCAAATTATTTTTATCGATTTAACTTATCTAAACCGCAAAGCTTCGCAGCTTATTGATATCCGTATTAAGCTGCAATAGGTTTTGGGAAATTACCCTCAAAGGCGGCTAGATTACCAGCGTATTTTTGATTGGGCAAAGCAATAAGGTTCACCGCCATTCAATTTCCCAAATAATTTTTTGCGTTTAAGCAGTCTACGCTAAACCACAGATTGACTTAGCTTTTTAAAACTCCGCGTTGTATACCGTCCTTGGGAAAGGTATGACGTCGCGGATATTTGAAACGCCGGTAACATACATTACAAAACGCTCAAATCCCAAACCGAAACCGGCGTGCTTGTTTGTGCCGTATTTCCTTAAATCTATATACCACCAGTAGTCTTCTTCTTTAAGTCCCAACTCTCTGACGCGGGCAAGCAGACGGTCGTAGCGCTCTTCACGCTGGCTGCCCCCTATCATTTCGCCTACGCCGGGCACTAACATGTCCATAGCGGCAACGGTTTTTCCGTCGTCGTTTTGACGCATATAGAAGGATTTGATTTCTTTGGGATAATCGGTAACAAATACCGGTCCGTCAAAGATTTTTTCCGTCAAATAACGTTCGTGTTCGGTGGCGATATCGCTTCCCCAATGAACGGGGAACTCAAACTTGTCGTTGTGTTTTTCAAGCAGCGATATAGCCTCGGTATATGTTATGCGCTTAAACTGGCTTTTTATTAGCTTTGAAAGCCTTTCTTTTAAAGTCTCGTCAACAAAAGAGTTGAAAAACTCAATCTCTTGTGGGCAACGTTCAAGCACAAAGCTAATGCAATACTTAATCATATCTTCGGCAAGCTGCATATCGTCGGCAAGGTCGGCAAAGGCGATTTCAGGTTCAATTTGCCAAAACTCCGCGGCGTGCCGCTGAGTATTGCTGTGTTCCGCCCTAAAAGTAGGTCCGAATGTATATACTTTGGAAAAAGCCATGCAGTAGGTTTCAACTTCAAGCTGTCCCGATACCGTAAGCCCTGCCTTTTTTGAGAAAAAGTCTTTGGAATAATCCACGTTGCCTTTGTCGTTTTTAGGCAGGTTTTCTAAGTCAAGCGTGGTTATTTGAAAAATTTCGCCCGCCCCTTCGGCGTCGCTTGACGTAATGATGGGCGTGTGCACATAAACAAACCCGCGCTCGTTAAAAAAGCTGTGAATTGCAAAAGCCGCCACTGAGCGCACCCTCATAGTCGCATTAAAAAGGTTCGTTCTGGGGCGCAGGTGCGCCTGTTCCCTCAAAAATTCAAGGGAATGCCTTTTCTTCTGCATGGGAAAGTCGGGGGAAGATTTTCCCTCAATGACAATCTCGCTTGCCAAAACCTCAAAGGGCTGCATGGCCTGCGGCGTAAGTATAAGAATTCCTTTAACGGTAAATGCGCTTCCTACATTGCTTTTTGCAACATCGTCATAGTTGCTAAGCGTGTCCTTTTGAAACACAACCTGCACGCTTTTAAAACTCGTGCCGTCGTTAAGCTCAATAAAACCGAATTGCTTTAAGTCGCGCACCGTGCGCGCCCAACCGCTAAGCGTTACTTCTTTATCTTTATATTTTTCTTGCGAGGCGTAAAGCTCGCCGACAAAATCTCTTTTCATAATTGTTCCTTATTATGCCTCAATTTTATGCTTTTACGATTATTTCTTTAACTTCCTTAAAAAAGCGGGGATATTGCTCTCGTCCTCTAACTTTATATTAGGTTGGGGCAGCTTTTTTTCCGCAGGCTTTTCTTTTGCAAGGTTTATTCTGTATTTATCGGGGTCGGCTGAATTTTCAAACAAAGGCTTGCCGGAGGGCGAAGGGGTTGCCGCAGCCGCCGCTTGCTGTTCGCCGAAAAAGCTTTGTTTGCTCTTTTGAATGGTGTTCTTCGCGTCAAAACCTGTGGCAATAATGGTAACCTGCACCTCGTTGTCCAAGTTTTCCCTAATATCTGCACCGAAAATCAAAGTTGCGGAGGGGTCTAAAACGTCGCGCACAAGCTTAATGCCCTCGTAAACCTCAAACATTGTAAGGTCTACGCCGCCCGTAATATTGATAATCAAACCGGTGCTCCCCTCAATGGTCGTTTCAAGCAAAGGGCTGTATACCGCTTGCTTAATGGCGTCAACAGTCTTGCTTTGCCCCTTGCCCACTCCAAGCCCCATATGCGCCATTCCCCTGTTGCTCATTACCGTTTTTACGTCGGCAAAGTCAAGGTTGATTAACGAGGGGAAAACAATCAAGTCGGAGATGCCGCTTATGCCTTGGCGCAAAACCTCGTCGGCGCGCTTAAAGGCTTCCACCATCGTAATATCACGCGTAAAGCTGCTTACAAGTTTTTCGTTAGGTATAATTACAAGGGTATCCACATTTTTGCGTAAGTTGGCAATACCCAATTCGGCGTTTTTCATTCTTGTGTTGCCTTCAAAGGAAAACGGCTTGGTAACTACGGCTACGGTAAGTATACCCAGTTCTTTTGCTATCGCTGCAATTACCGGCGCAGCACCCGTTCCCGTCCCGCCGCCCATGCCTGCCGTGATAAACAGTAAGTCTGTGCCGCGCAAAATCTCGGTAATGGCTTCTTTGCTTTCTTCCGCCGCGGCGCGCCCCACTTCGGGGTTTGCTCCCGCGCCCAGTCCCTTTGTCAAGGAAGCGCCTATTTGAAGCTTGCGCTCTCTTTCGGGGACTAACGACATATAAAGAGCCTGTTTATCGGTATTGATTGCGTAAAAAGAAGCGCTGGTAATACCCGCCTGAATCATTCTGTTTACGGCATTATTTCCGCCGCCGCCTATACCGAAAACCTTAATATCGGCAACGTAGCTGTCGGGCTTATTGAACAGATTTTGATTGTCCTCGTACTGGAACATAAATTATTTATTCCTCCACATTTACTCGTGTTAAAGCAAAAACTATTTGCGTTTTAGCCAGTTTAGAAAATTCTTTTTCTGCGGGGCGCTTTGCTTGCATGCTAGGTCTAGCAAGCTGTATGCCGAAGCGTATTCTTTCTTATCCGTTAAGGTCGCGGGGGTTTTAATGACTTTAACCTGCTTGCCGAAACATTTCGTAAGCTCTTCTGCCGCACCTTTGGTGTTTATTAATCCCTCGCCGCCCAAGAATATGGGGGTTTGAGGGGGAATATCGTATTCGCAGTCTTCAAAGCACTGTATTGTATAACGCGCAATTTCCTCAATGCGCGCCTTTACTACTTCGTTAGTCTTGACGGCGTTAAACTCCACGCCCTCTTTGAGGGTATAGTTGTCCTTATCGCCAAACTCCAAGTTTAAATTGACGCTTTTGAAAAGTTGGCGCGCCATTTCAAAGGGACAGCCTAAAACTTCGCACAAGTCGCCCTCAATATGTCCGCTTCCCATTGAAAAGGATTTTAAAAAAAGCAGTCCGTCGCCCCCTATGAGCACAACGCTTGACGACATATAGCCTACGTCCATAAGTATCGCAAAGTTGTCGCGCTGCTGTGCATCCACAAGATATAACGCCTGCGTAAGGCAGCTTGACACATATTCTTCCGCCTCAACACCCTTAGCTTTAAGCGCTTTGTCAACGCACTCTTTAAAGTAATCGCTTAAAAATATGTAAGAAGCCATTACCGTAAGCTTTGAAGCCGTATGACCCACTGGGTCAATTGTGCGCGTTTCGTCGTTTATAATATAATAAATTGAGGAACGGCTAATTAAATTATAGCCCTTTACGCCGCTGTAAAGGTTTGCTTTACGCAGCAGTTCCATCGTATCCTCGCGGGTAATGCGTTTTTTTGCGGAAAAAAGTAAGCTGGCTTCCCCCGTAACTACCGAAGTAAACTCTCCCGGGACGCCGACATATACTTTCTTTATTGCTTCTTTGCCCCTCTCGCAGCGCGTTATTGCCGAGGCAACTGCCTGCGCAAGCTGCTCTTCTTCTAAAAATTCGCCCTCATAATAACCGCCGTAGGCGCTTTCGCCTCCGCCTGTAATAATAAAGCCCTCGGGGCTTGGCATACAGGAAAAGCACGTTATTTTGCCGGAACGGAAGTCCAGCGCAGTTATAATATCATTTTTCATTTGTATCTCCGCTTTATTTTGTAGTGGTAACGCGACCCTTTTCGTCAACGGTAATTACACTGCCCGAGCCTTTCACGTCAAGAGAGGTGTTGGAATATACTCCCAAAGCTTTAATAAATCGTTTTTCGTAGTCCGTTTCGGCTTTTTGTATCACAATTTTTGCGCCCGTTTTGGTTATTACCGTAACGTCGTCCCCCTCAAACAAAAAACCTTCAATAATTTGGGATATCTCCGAATAATCGTAATTTAAGCGCCACACCGTTGACGCACTTTTTTGAATGTAATCATATCTCGTTTGGGCGTCTTTGCCCAAAACTATTTGGCTATGCTCCTCTATATTTGTTACTCCCGAAGAAAAATTGCCGCTGATATTTATGTATTTTGAGGAATAGCTTTGCCCCGAACTTACCACAAAGCCTTTAATATCCAAAAGGTAGCCCACGCCGCCCTTGTTGAGATAAAACACGGGAACGCGTGCCGCTAAATGCACCGACACCACGTCGGGAAAATGCCTTACCACGCCTACGACATAGTAATCAGAATACTGCGCTTTTGCCTCTATTGAGGCAATAAGGTCCTTTTCGGAAAGAAAAAAGATATTATGACCCAAATAGTCTTCTATTAAAGCGGCGCTGCTTAAACCCGACGGGGCTTGGGCTAGATTGCCCTCTTCGTTGTAAAAATATATTTCGGCTTTTTGCAAAGTGAAGACGGCGCTGTTTAATATGACTACCACAGCGACGATTAAGAGCACGGTAAATATAGCGATAAGTCTTTTTTTCATCCGTTCACCCGTTATTAAAGTATTATACCTTACACCCTTTTCAAAGTCAATAATACAACTGCAAAATATATCGGTATAAAAACGCGCAAAAAGATAATTGTAAAATGCGGATTTATTTTTTTAAGGTTTCAGAAATAGAAAAAATCTCTTTGGACAGGCGACGGTATTTTTATCTTTCCAAAGACTGTCTAATTATGTCGCGAAAAAGTTCGCCCGTTTGTCTGTAAAAATAATGTTATATAAAGAAAATGCCCGCGATTTTTTCACGGGCAAAACAAACATCTTTAATGTATTAACCTCTAAAAGCGGCTTTGGACTTTTGCGTTACAGTTTTGATTTGCGAATTAAAGAGCGCTATATCCTTTTTATTTTTGCCCCTACGGAGTTTAATTCTTGGTCAAATAAATAGTATCCCCTATCAACGTGGCGCGCGTTAATTACCGTAGTAGTGCCCTCCGCAGCAAGCCCCGCGAGCATCAAAGACGCGCCGCCCCTAAGGTCAAAAGCAGCCACCTGCGCCCCTTGAAGCCTTGCAATGCCCCTTACAAGCGCCGTCCTGTCGCGCACGATGATGTCAGCGCCCATTTTTAATAGTTCGGGGACGTGCTTAAAGCGCGTTTCAAACATATTTTCAACAATTAAACCGGCGCCGTCGGCAATGGTCTGCGTTGCCAAAATCTGAGCCTGCAAATCGGTGGGAAAACCGGGATAAGGCTGCGTTTCAACAATCTTAATGCTTTTAAGCTTTTCATAAGCTTTTATGTAGATGTAATCCTTGCCTACCCTAAGGTCGCCGTAAACGCAGTCAATTTTGCTTATTAAAGCGCTCATGTCAGAAGGACAGCAGCCCGTAACATTTAATTCCCCCTTTGTTACCGCCGCGGCAAGCAGATAGGTGCCCGCCACTATTCTGTCGGGTATAGGGGTAAAATCTACGCCGTGAAGTTTTTCCACGCCCTCAATTACAATTTCCGACGTGCCCGCGCCGCTGATTTTTGCGCCCATATTGACAAGCAGATTTTGAAGCGCAACAACTTCCGGTTCTTTTGCAACGTTGCTTATTACGGTTCGCCCTTTTGTCAAAACCGCCGCCATAATTATATTTTCCGTTGCGCCCACGCTTGGGAAATCAAGGTGAATGTTGCTGCCGCGCGCGTTTTCGCCGTCGCAGTATAAGTGCCCGCCGTATTCGTCCACTTTGATATTTAAAGCCCTAAAACCCCTCAAATGCAGGTCAATAGGTCTTAACCCAATGTCGCAGCCGCCGGGGAAAACCGCCTTGGACTTTTTTAAGCGCCCCAAAATAGAGCCCATCAAAAAGATAGAGCTTCTTATTTCCTTGGCATAGCAGGAAGGTATTTCATAACTGTTTATGCAAGAGGCGTTTATTAAAATCGCGTCCTCTTGCCATACTACTTTAACGCCCAAGCTTTCCAAAATATTTATCATACTGTAAACGTCAAGTATACGCGGACATTGCCTTAAAATTACTTCTTCTTCGGTAAGTATGCTTGCGGCAAGCAGTGCAAGAACGCAGTTTTTCGCCTTGCTTACTTTAAGCTCCCCCTCTAATTTGTATCCGCCTTGAACCTCAAAAGCGTTCATCATTCACCTCGTTAGCATGTTGAGGTGATTTATCGGCAAAACGGCATACTTACGCGCGCCGCCACATTTTCCGACAAACCGCCTACCCGTTTTTATAATATGGCGGCGGTAATTTTTATGTTAAGCGGCTTTTTTGCTTGCCGGAAATGTTTAAAAGCACCCCCGCCGCCGTCATAAATACTACAAGAGAGGTTCCGCCGTAACTTATAAAAGGAAGGGGCAAACCCGTAGGCGGAATACTGCCCGTTACCACCGCAAGGTTTACAAGTGTTTGTATGGCGATAACGGCGGTAATACCCGACGCTAAAAGGCAATGAAAGCGCGAATAGGAGTTTATGGCAATTTTTACGCCTTTGATAATTAAAATTAGAAAAAGCGCCATTACAAGCGCGCATCCGACAAGCCCCGTTTCCTCTCCGATTACAGAAAAAATAAAGTCGCTTTCGGCAAAAGGCAAAAACAGATATTTTTGGCGGCTGTTGCCTATGCCCACGCCAAACCAGCCGCCGCTGCCCAAAGCATAAAGCGATTGAACAAGCTGGTAACCCTCCTCTTTGGGGGAAGCAAAGGGGTCCAAAAAGGCAAGGAGCCGCTGTATTCTGTAAGGTTCCATTATAATCAGCACCGGCACCGCAGCCACAATAGGCAGAAGGCTTAGTATAAAATGCTTTAACCTCATGCCGCCGATGAAAAGCATAACCACCATGACAAGGGCTACGCATACGGTTATTGACATATTCGGTTCAAGAATGATTAAAAGGCAAATTGCAAGCCCCGCCCCCGCAACGGGCAGATTGTGCAGAAAGCGCGAGGTATTTACTTTTTCCTTTGACATATAGTAGGCGCAAAACAGCACAAAAGCAAACTTGGCGATTTCGGAAGGCTGAAATGAAAAGCTGCCTATGCCTATCCACCTTCGCGCGCCGTAGTTTTCTATACCTATCACGGGGACAAATACAAGCCCTAAAAGCGCAAAGGAAACAATCAAAAGCGGAAAGGCAAGCTTTTTAAAAAAATCATCGCTTAATACGCATGCAAAAAACATACCTGCTAAGCCGACTGCTAAACCCACTGCCTGCTTTTTGACATAATAGAAAGCGTCGCCGTGTTCGTTAAGGGCGGAATAGTTACTTGCGCTGTAAAGAAAAATAAGTCCCAAAAGAGAAAGGGCAAGCACGCAAAAAAGCAGCGTTTTGTCTATATACTTTATGTTGTTAAAACTTAGCTTTAATTTCATACACGCTTTTAATATATATGTCGCCGCGTTCTTTATAATCCTTAAACATATCAAAACTGGCGGAAGCGGGGGAAAGCAAAACGCAGGAGGCGTTAAGTTCAAGCGCTTTTTCAAAGCATAATTGGGCGGCTTTTTCAAGCGTTTCGCAAAAAGCAATGTTAAAAAAGCCCTTTCTTTTAGCGGCGCAAAAAACTTCGTCCGAGTTGCTGCCTATGACGCAGGCGAACTTGCAGCCGCACATGTTTTCAAACAATTCGTCGTAAGAACAGCCTTTGCTTAGCCCTCCCAGTATTAGGCAGTAGCTGTCAAAGTTGCCTATTGCGGAAAGCGTCGCGTGAATGTTAGTGCCTTTGGAATCGTTATAAAACTTAACGCCTTTTACGGCGTCAACGTATTGCAGCCTGTGTTTGTCAAAAGAAAAGTCCAATAAAGCCCGCTCAATTTGCTCCGCCTGCGCGCCTGCTAAAAGCGATGCGGTAACGGCGCAAAGTATATTTGATATATTATGTTTAACATAGTATTTTATATTTTGTAACTTTATGTAGTATGTTGATTCAAAAAGCGTGCAGACGGCAAAGTTTTCTTGCAAAAAACAGCCTCTTATGTTTTTTTCTTTCATGCTGTAAAAAACTCTGTCACTTTTACACAGGCAAGACAATTCTTTGACGCAAAGGTCGTCATAGTTAAAAAGCGCGTGCCCCTCACCGCTTTGGTTCAAAAATATATTGCATTTTGCAAGTATGTAATTTTCAAAACTTTTGTGCCTGTCTATATGGTCGGGCGCAATGTTGGTAATGGCGGCTACAAAAGGATTGTAGCCGTTAAAATCTTCAAGCTGAAAACTTGAAGCCTCTATGACGGCAAACTCGTCTTCATTAGACGCCGTAAGGGCTGATACGGGATTGCCTACGTTGCCCAATAGATAAGACTTTTTGCCGCATCGCATCAATATATGGTGGATTAGCTGGCAAACGGTAGTTTTTCCGTTTGTGCCCGTTACAGCTATTTGGCGCGCTTTAATTTTTCTAACGCCGAACTCAAATTCGCATATCGCCTTGATATTAAGCTCTTTGCACCTTAAAAGCAACGGGGCGTCTTTGGGGACGCCTGGCGAAAAGATTACCAGTGAAGTTTTACCAAGGGAAAGCAGCGCCTGCTCGTATGTAACTTGGCTTTTTTGGGGGTTATCGTCATAAAAAATCAGATTTTGATTTTTTAATCTATTTTTAAGCGCCTCGCCGCTTAAACCCATACCGTAGATAATAATGCTCATCAAACCCCTCCGCCTCTGTAAAACAACAGCACGACGCCCCCCATAATAAGGGTAGCCAAACAATAAATCACCCCTATGCGCCACTCCGAAAGCCCTTTTTTCTGCAAATGATGGTGGTAAGGCGACATTAAAAAGAGCCTTTTACCCTTAGTCGCTTTGAAATAGCTCACTTGAAACAAAACGGTAACGCAGGAAATAACGAACATAACGCCGATTATTGGAATAAACAGCGTCATTTTAGTAAAAATACTGCCGCAAGCCACTATTCCGCCCAGCGCCATTGAGCCCGTATCCCCCATAAACATATATGCGGGATTGCAGTTAAAAAGCATAAACGCCGCAAGCGCGCCGATATAAATTAAAAGCAAAATTATCATTCCGTCGTATTCGGCGGCTACAAGCGTTTCGCCCGCCAAAAGCGCTTGGTTTTTGAAAAAAGTTATCAAAAGCACCGTTATGCCCAAATAGCAAATTGTTACGGAAGAGGCAAGCCCGTCAAGCCCGTCTGTAAGGTTGACCCCGTTTGTTACCGACAAAAATACAAAAATTATTAAAGGGACGCTCCACCAGCCCAGCTCAACTTCATTTTGAGTAAAAGGAATTACCATTTTTGAACCGACATAGGGATTATGATAGACAAAAAGCGCGACTATAATTGCGACAAGCAGCTGCACAATAATTTTTTGATAAGCCATCAGCCCTTCGTTGCGCTTGTATTTAAGTTTGATAACGTCGTCTAAAAGCCCTACAAAACAATAGGCAAGAGAAACTAAAAAAGCAAGCAGCGCCAACGTGTTGTTTTGCCCCAGCATAAAAAGGCAGCAAATGCCCGTTGCCGCCATAAACGCCAAGCCGCCCATAGTGGGCGTGCCCGATTTGCCCTTATGCTCGGCGACGTAGCTTAAAATCTCCTGCCCCGCTTTAAGCCTTTTTAAAATAGGAAGAAGCGCGGCGCAGCATAAACCACCCAGAAAAAGGGCGGCAAGTAAAACCCAAGCTTTCACTTTTTACTTAGAATTTCCTCCAAAAAATCAAAGTCGCTGTAAGGTATTTTTCTTCCTTCTATTTCCTGAAACCTTTCGGCGCCCTTGCCTAAAATTGCCACAGTGTCATTAGGTAAGGCAGATTTTAAGGCGCTTAAAATAGCCTCCTTGCGCTCGGCAATTTTATCGTATTTGATTTCAACTCCGCATTCAATGTCCGCCATAATGGCGTGGGGCGGCTCAAAGCGCGGGTTATCGTTTGTTATAATGCAGTAATCTGAATACTTGCTTACAATTTTGCCCATTAAAGGGCGTTTGAATCTGTCCCTGTCGCCGCCGCAGCCGAACACCGTAATAAGCTTTCCCTTGCAGTCCTTTTTTAAATATGAAAGTATGTTTTCAACACCGTCGGGCGTATGCGCGAAGTCAACTACGATTTTCAGCCCGTCGCCGCGGTAAAGCGTTTCGTTTCTTCCGTCAATGCGTTTAACGCTTTGTATTCCCTTAACAATTTCGGGCAGCTTAATGCCGAACACCCTTGCGATTGTGGAAGCGCAAAGGGTATTGTATACGTTAAAAAGCCCGTGCAAATTAGGATAATTCACCCGCCCGATGTCGTCAAAAATATTTATGACGTATTCAAGCCCCTCTTCGCCGTCCTTTACGTCAAGCGCAAATACTTCGCTTGGACAAGTATATCCGTAACTCACGCAAGGTATTCTGTTTTGGGCAATAATCTCTTTGCCCAACTCGTCGTCGGCATTAACGACGCATACTTTCGCGTGATGCCTGTTGAAAAAAGATTTTTTGCATGCGGCATATTCTTTCATTGAAGGAAAAAAATCCAAATGGTCTTGTGAAAGATTTGTAAAGGCGGCAAGGTCGGCTATAACGCCGTCAAGCTTATTTAAAAAAATCGCGTGCGCCGAAGCCTCCATAAAGACGTATTTGACCCCTTCCTCCGCCATCTTGTCAAACCAGCCGTGCAGTTCAATGGGGTCGGGGGTAGTGAGCTGCGTTTCGTAGCGTTTGTCCCCTATAAAAACACCGTTAGTGCCTATGACCGCCGTTTTGTAGCCCGCCGCGTCAAAAATGCCACGGGCTAAATAGGTGGTGGAAGTTTTTCCGTTGGTGCCTATAATGCACACGATTTTAAGCTTTTGGCAGGCGTGGTGGTAAAAGTTTTTGGCAAGCAGCGCCATTGCCGAACGGCTTTGCGATACTAATATTTGGGTGGCGTTAATATTTGGCAATATCCTTTCCACCACAAGGGCTTTTGCCCCGTCGTATACGGCGCGGTAAGCCATATCGTGGCTGTCTGCTTGTCCGCCCTTAATACATATAAAAAGGCATCCTTTGGTAACTTTATCGGTGCGGTGGCAAAGGGCGCTGACGTCTATATCCGCGTCCCCTATTATTTCGCAAGCGATTCCGCTGAGCAGCTCCGTCAAGTGCATTCTACTGTCCTCCAAAATAAATTGACGCAAGAATATATTGCGGTTTTGGTATGCTGTATTTTATTATTTTTCCTAACTCTTTATGCCCAAAGGAACTTTTATTGGGCACTTAAATCAGGTTTAAAAAAGAAACGTCCGCAATAATACTTTAAAAGTACTTATTTTATTCCATTATGAAAAAACAGCTATAAATACGATTATGACAATAATCCCTTTGAAATTAGTCTATTTCATTCCGCGCTTTCAAAGCAAAAATGTGTATATTACTAAAATGACAATTGAAAGTTTTATTAAAATATGAACCAAAAATAAGTGGTTTACATTTTATATGACTAAAAACATAGAAAAAGGCGAGGTTGGTGGGCAGAAATGTTTTACCGTTGATAACTAATCCTTTCAAAAGTGCTTACCTTTACCGTTTCGGAAAGGATAAATTTTACATATTTATTTTGCGGCAAAATAATCACCGCTTTAAAACGCAGATTACCTCAGGAAGTAGCGTGGATAGCAAGCGTTTTGCCGACTTTTGCATAGCTATTTTAATCCTAACTACCCTTGGGGCGGAATGTTGTATATATTAATAATTTGCTCAAACACCATTTTGGCGTAGGGAGCGGCAACCACCGAACCGTAGCTTGCGCCTACCGGTTCGTCAACTATAAACAAACAAAGATATTTTGGCTCGTTTGCGGGGAAAAACCCTATAAACGAAGATACATATTTGCCTACGGCTACGGCGCCGTTTTCACCGTATTTTTGAGCCGTTCCCGTTTTTCCGCCTACTCTGTAACCCTCAATATAGGCGCCCTTTCCGCTGCCGTTTTTAACGACCCCTTCAAGCATTAAAGCAAGCTCTTTGCTTGTTTCCGCAGATATCGCCCTGTTTATTGCCGTAGGCGAAAAGGAAAGCGCAGTTATACCCGTTTTGCCGTCAATTATTTCGCTCACAAAGTAAGGTCTGTAAAGTATCCCGCCGTTTACCGCAGCAGCCGTAGCCATAGCAAGCTGAATTGCCGTTACCGCTATGCTTTGCCCGAAACCTATGCGCGCCAAGTCGCCTTGCCTAACGCTGTCAAGAGATACCAGTATGCCACCCTGTTCGCCCCCGTAGTCAATGCCCGTCTTGCTGCCGTAACCGAAAAGCTCCAAATACTTATACATTGTTTTTTCGCCCAAACTTAAAGCAATATCTGTAAATATGGGGTTGCAGCTGTTGTTTAAGGCGTCGGCAAGCGTTTGGTTTTGGTGCTTGCCGTTAATATGTTTTGTCCAGCAGCTTATTTTTCCGCCGTCAACATAGCGCACGTTTGAATTGTTCCTGAAAACGTAAGAAGAGTTAAAAGCCTTTGTGTTGCCCTGCCGCGCCTCTTCAAGAGAAGCCGCCGCCGTAAGCACTTTAAAGGTTGAACCCGGCTCAAACACGTCCGTTAAAAGGGTGTTGCGCGAATACTCCATCAAAAGCTCTATATTGTCGCGCGGAATATCGTTTAAATTGTAACTGGGTTTGCTTGCCATTGCCAAAATCTGCCCGTTTGTTACGTCAAGCACAATGCATTTAACGTTTTGGGGGTTATGCGCTTTTATGGCTATTTCCATTATATTTTCTACCGCCGCTTGAATGGCGTAGTCTATCGTCAGAACCAAATCAAGCCCGTCAACGGCGGGCAGATAAAACATGCTTTCATCATAAAGTTCCCTGCCTATTAAATCCGACTGCGTATACACATAGCCGTTTATACCCGTTAAATACTTATTATAATAGGCTTCAAGCCCCGTTTGACCGATATTGTCAACTGACACAAAACCCAAAACCTGCGTCAAAAAATCGCCGTAGACATAGCTGCGCGTGCTTTCGGTGGCAAAATACACCCCCGAAAGGTTGTATTCCCTTAAAACTTTGACCGTCGCGGCGTCAACTTGCCTTTTAATGGTAACTTCCGATACCCCTTTTGTGGTAATTTTTGAATAAACGGTATTATAATTTACTCCCAGGTAGGAAGATAAAATCTCTGCCGTAAGGGCGGCATCTTTAACATTTTTGTTGCGCACATAGACGCCGTAAGAGTTTTCGCTTGTAACTAGCAGAACGCCGTTTCTGTCATATATTTCTCCCCTGAGAGCTTGAAGGGGCAAATCCCTCGTCCACTGGTCAAAAGCCCTCGCCTGCAAATCTTCGCCCCAAATTACTTGTATATATCCTAAACGGCAAAATATGACTACAAAAAGAAAGATTGCCAATACCAAAATGATTGACAATCTTTTCTTGACTGTATAATAGGAATTGAGCAACAGTTATCCTCCGAACATGGTTGATAAGAAGTCGCACAATTTGTCAAACCAGTTGCTTTCCACATTGAAACTTTGCGGTTCTCTTAACTGGGGCGACTTATACTCTATTGTATTAGAGGAGTTTGGCAATGTATAACCTAATATTTCAGCCAAAGCTAATATTTGTCCCTCGTCCTCAACGGAAAGCTGTTCCGCCAAAGATTCAACCGCTAACGCTTTTTGAACGCTCGTTGCCTCTAAGGACAAGGCGCTGACAAAAGAAGCGCTTACGGAGGTCGCAGCCAGGGCTATAACTATAACAAGAGCAAGCACCACTACGGCGAATGCTGAAAAGGCTATTTTTGCTTGTTTGGAGGTAAGTTTTTGCGTTTTGACAACGGCTTCGCCTTGGGCGGTATAAAACATTGAACGCGCGACAGCGTTTTCGTCGCGGCTTGTCAGTGTCTTTGAGGTAGGCATAGCGCCGTTTACTTTGCTTAAATCTACTTCGTCATACTCGGGGGGAAGTTCTATTCCGTCGCCTAAAATTTTTCTTGCTATTTCCTCAAAAGAATATTCCGACTGTTTTGCCGTTGCAATGCTGTTAGGGGCGGCGAAATAACTGTTGGTAGCGGCAGGGAGTTCTTGCGTTAAAGTCTCGTCGTAAGCAAGGTTATTTTTGGCGTTTTGCGCCCTGTTTGCGTTATCAACGGTAACGGTGTTTCTGCTCGTCGTCAACATTTTCTTTTTCCTCCTAAATAATTTTTTCCGCTGTTCTGAGTTTTGCGCTGTTGCTTCGCGGATTTGTTTCCAGTTCTTCTATGCTCGCCTCAACGGGCTTTTTGTTTATCAGTTTTACTTCCGCCCTGTGTCCGCAGATACATATGGGGAAATCTTTGGGGCAGATGCAGTCTGTTGCGCATTCTCTAAAAATATCTTTAATTATTTTGTCTTCCAAAGAATGGAAGGTTATTACCGATATTCTTCCCCCCTCTTTAAGGCGCTTAATAAGTTTTTCCGTTACATCTTTAAGCCCTTCAAGCTCGCCGTTTACTTCTATTCTAATTGCCTGAAAGGTTTTTTTCGCCCCGTGCCCTATACGCTTTTTGTAAGCGTATGGCAGCGACCTGTCTATTAAGGAAACCAGTTCAGCCGTCGTCTTGATTTGACCCAGTTCTCTTTGGCGGCAAATATTTTGCGCTATAATTTTTGCGAATGGTTCGTCGCCGTATTCTTTGATAATATAAGCAAGCTTTTCCTGGCTGTAATTGTTGACTACTTCCTTTGCGGTTAAGCTTTGGGACTTGTCCATTCTCATATCCAGCGGTCCTTCCGCCATATAGGAAAATCCCCTTTGCGCGTTGTCTATCTGCCAGCTTGAAACGCCTAAGTCCATTAAAACGCCGTCAATCATATCTATTGAAAGGCTGTCAAGCACCTCGCAGGCTCTTTTGAAATCGGACTTTACAATGGTAATTTTGCTTTCGCCCTCAAACTTTCGCTTGCAGTAATTTATCGCGTCGTCGTCTTTGTCAAGGGAAATAAGCCGTCCGTCAGTAAGCCTTTTAATAATTTCTCCGCTGTGCCCCCCCGCCCCTAAGGTGCAATCAAGGTAAGTTCCGCTTCCCTTTATATTAAGGGAGGCAATGCTTTCCGCTAAAAGCACGGGGACGTGAAGCATTTCCATTTTTATACCCCGTATTTTGCAAGAGATTTAAGCGCTTCCTCATAGCTTTGCACGCTTTGGTCGGCGTTTTCAGCCTCCCATATTTCTTGCGCCCAAATTTCTATTTTGTTGCCCGCGCCCGCTATGCAGACGTTTTTGTCTATTTTGGCAAACTTTTTTAAGTCAAGAGGCAAAATAAATCTTCCCTGCTCGTCGCACTCTACGTCAACGGCAAAAGAAGTAATGTTCCTTATGGCGCGCGCGCCCTCTACGTCTGAAAGGGGAAGCTCTTTAAGCTTCTTGTTTAAAGCGTTGAGCGCTTCGTCGCCCAATACGGAAATGCAGCCGCCGGCACCCTTTAAGAGCAAATAATTGTTGCCCATATCGGCGCGGTACTTAGCGGGAAGGCGCATGCGCCCCTTCGCGTCAAGCTGATAATTGAATTTTCCGTAAAAGCAGGACAATAGTTCACTTCTCCTTAAAATGTAAGGGTAGTATAGCACAGTCTTTAACCACTTTCAACCCTTTTTAACCACTTTTATTGAAAAATCATAACTTTTTTTAAAAAAATGCCTAAAAATGCGACAAAAGAAAAAATGATAACAAAAAAAACGACAAAGTCTGTCGCTTATAAACGCCATATAAATCAAAAATTTATGCTATTGAAGCCAAATGATAAAAGGATAAATCAAAACTTTTATATTTAAGCAGCCTGCCATTACAATCTTAACCGCCCCGCCCCATTAGATATTTCTGAGATAAAAAGGTTAAAGTATTTGCAGCAGTTTATTGTCTAAAAGGTCGCAGGAGGTAAGGTAAAAATCAATGCCAAAACGGCTAAGCTGTATATCCTTTCTGCAATCTTTCCCGTGCAAATGCCCGTAGACGACCTTTTTTATTCCGTATTGAATAAAAAGCTTTACAAACTGGTTTTCCTTGTAAAAAGCGTCAAAAGGAGGGAAGTGCATCATACACAAAACTTCGTCACCCTCTTTGCGGCGGGCGTCCATATGTGAGAGGGAAAGCTTTAACCTTTCAACTTCCCTCAAATAAAGTTTTTTATCCTCACCGTTTTGTTCTTCGCTTACCGTCCAGCCTCTTGTGCCGCAAAGCAAAAGGTTTTCTATACGCAAACTGTCGTTTTGAATGGCATAAAAGTTTTGCGGCAAAAGGGCGCGCACTTGGCTAATGGTGTTCCACCAATAATCGTGGTTGCCCCTTATTATTACTTTTTTGCCCTTTAACTTAGAAAGAAGCTCAATGTCCTGCTTAGCGTCGCTTAAACGCATCGCCCAAGACAAATCGCCGCAGATTAAAACGACATCCTGCTCCCCCACTTTTTCTTCCCAGTCTTTTTTAATGACGTCAAAATGCCCTTTCCAGGAAGGGCCGAAAATATCCATTGGCTTATCTGCGGTAGTAGAAAGGTGCAAATCGGACAGAGCAAAAACTTTCATAAGTTCTCCTAAATATAAATTATAACAAGTAAAAGGGAAAAAGTCAAAGAGCTATTGGTTACTGCGTTTTTTCTGACATTTTTTGCAAATTAACTCGTCGTAATCAATAGTGTTTTTTAAGCACAAAGGACAGAGTGAAGTTTCCTCCTCTTCGTCCTCTTCTTTTCCCTCTAAAAATGCGCGGCAAAGAGAGCAATATTCCTCTTCAACCAGCTTGTAATTGAGTTCGCAACGCGGACACTTGTCATACTGCATTTTGTTATACACCGCCTACTTGTTGTATGGTATGAAAAATGGGCCGTTTTGTGTGCAACGGCCCAAGTTTTTTCCAAACTCCCAATTAAGAAAATAATCGGGATTTTGGCGTCCCGCAAAAGAAAATTTTGCGGCGCTTATTTGAGTTCCCCATTTTTTAAGGGGCGGTTTCCCTACCTGTGACGAAAGCTTTTTCCCCTTTTTAACCGTTAGCTTGCGGGAAAAGCGGCAATTCAAAGAAGCCCGAACAAACTTCCGCCGAATAAGGCGTACATGGAGGTATTTGCGCGTAGGCGTAATAGGGTATTACGATATCAACAATTAGCGTTACCTTCATTATGATGCTCGCGCAAAGGTGAACATAAAAAGTCAGCTGGTCGGTGGGCTGTTGAACCGCATCGGGAGCAAACTCCCCACTCGGGCACAGCGCCGATATTACCGCCTCAATCTGGTAGGGTATAATGGAGGGCTGGGGTATGTTCATAATTATGTCTACGGGTATTGTAACTTCTCCGATGCCGCTTCCCGCTACACCGTTGTTGTCAATATAATTCACTTCAATGGGTAGCACGACGTCACATTGAACTCTGCCGCAGCGGGGACGGGAGGATACAATTGTTACCGTAAGGTTTTCCACGCTTCCGTAAACGCCTAAGCTTTTACCGCTTACGAATGTCAGGGGCAGCGCGGGGCAGGGGGGTGAAAAGGTGGTTAAATCTATTCTTGTTTCTTCTTCCGATATTTGTTTAATGCACGCGTCAAAAACGCGTTTTGCCTCTATACATATTTTGTTACTGCAAGAGGAGCTGTTGTCAAACAACGCCATTTTTATTTCCTCCCTATTTGTCATAATTATTCTATGAAACTTTTTGCCTTTTAGTGATAACGGCTAAAAAGAAGACTTATAAGACAGATTGATACTTTAAAAATAAAGGTAAAAATATGCTAACTTGTTCAAGTTATAAACAAACTTTTATCCTAAGCCGTAGTTATATTATTATACGTTTTAAAAATCGATAAGGTTGTTAAATAGAAAAGCAACTCCGAAAACTATTTAATACTTGCATAGTTAAAGCCATTGCAAACAATAAGGATTGAGTATTGATATTTTAATAAAGCTCAATAAAAAATTGTTTAATTGAGCAATATTTGCTCCAAACGCGACAATACGGCTTCCTTGCCTGTTTTTTTAAGGGCGGAAAGAGGTATTACGTTGTCTTTGCCTATTAAAAAACTGTCGGCGATTCTTTTAATATTGCCCTGCAAGGCGCTTTTGAGCACCTTGTCGGTTTTAGTCGCAATAACGGTAAAGGATATGCCGCACTTAAATATGTAGTTATACATAAGCTTATCGTTTTCCCCTATCTCGTGGCGCGAATCAACAAGCAAAAAAAGGTGTTTAAGGTCTTTTTCCTTGGCAAAATAAGTTTCCATAAGGCGCGCCCATTTGTCAAGCTCGCTTTTAGGCACTTTGGCATAGCCGTAACCGGGCAAATCCGTCAAATAAAACGTTTCGTTAATTAAGAAATAGTTGATAAGCCTTGTTCTGCCCGGCGTGGAAGAAGTGCGCGCCAAGCTGCCGTTGCCGCATAAAAAATTGATAAAGCTGCTTTTGCCCACGTTAGATTTGCCCGCAACGGCAATCTGGGGCAGGGAGTCGCCAATAAAGCCCTGCTCTTCCGCTGCGGATTTTATAAATTTTGCGGTTTTGATTATCATGCAATTGTCCTTACAGTAGTTTTAATAGTATTTATACAACTAAATCGCAAAAACGCTGATTAGAAAGCGCGGCAATTCCTGTTTTTGCTTTATTAATTTAGTCAAGCCGCCTTATTTGCCTTTTTAGTTACCAATCAATTGTCATCTGTTACCTACATATTAGAAAGATTTCAAGCTAAGTTTATTAGTCAAGTTTAAGGGCATGCTGAAAAACTGCGGAAATATCGCTTGCCAGCACGAACTCAATATCTTTCGCCACTTCCTTAGGGATTTCCGTTATATCCTTTTGGTTTTCGGCGGGTATTATAATTTTCCTTATGCCTACCCTGTAAGCCGCAAGTGTCTTTTCTTTTAGACCCCCTATTGGCAAAACCTTTCCGCGAAGCGTAACCTCGCCCGTCATCGCAACCTGTTTTAAAACGGGTTTTTGCGAGAATGCCGACATAATGGCGCAAGCCATAGTAACGCCCGCGCTGGGACCGTCTTTGGGAGTAGCCCCTTCGGGAATGTGGATATGGATATCGGTTTTTGAAAAGACCGAGGTGTCTACGCCGTATTCTTTCGCCCTGCTTTTAACTAAGCTTATCGCCGCGCGCGCAGACTCTTTCATAACGTCGCCCAGCATACCGGTAAGCAGCACATCGCCCTTGCCCTCAAAAAGGGTGACATCTATGGTAAGCGTAACGCCCCCTACCGCCGTCCATGCAAGTCCCGTGGCAGAACCGACTTCTTCTTTGGCGTCAAAATAGTCCTGCTTGTAGCGCGGTATACCTAAAAAGCCCTCAATATCGCCCTCTTTTACCTCAACGGGGGCAAACTCTTTTTCCGATACCTGTTTTGTCGCGATTTTTCTGCACAGAGTAGCGACCTCTCTTTCAAGGGAACGAACGCCCGATTCCCTCGTATAGCTTTTAATAATTTCCCTCAAAGCGCCGTCGGTAAACGCTAAGTTTTCCTCTTTTATGCCGTGAAGATTTTTTTGCTTGGGCACAAGATACTGCTTGGCAATTTGGATTTTTTCTTCTTCGGAATAGCCCGAAAGCTCAATGATTTCCATTCTGTCGGCAAGGGGCAGCGGAATTGACTCAACTGTGTTTGCGGTGCATACGAAAAGCACCTTTGACAAATCGTAGGGAGCTTCCAAATAATGGTCTTCAAAGCCGCAGTTTTGCTCGGGGTCTAAAACTTCAAGCATTGCAGAAGAAGGGTCGCCCCTGAAATCGCTTGACATTTTATCAATTTCGTCAAAAAGCAGCACGGGGTTTACACAGCCTGCCTGCTTCATCATATATATTATTTTTCCCGGCATTGCACCTATATAAGTGCGTCTGTGCCCGCGTATTTCTGCCTCGTCGCGCACTCCGCCTAAGCTCATGCGCACATATTTACGCCCTAATGCGCGCGCAATTGATTTGACAATAGAAGTTTTACCCACGCCGGGAGGTCCCACAAAACACAAAATGGGTCCGTGAAGCCCGCCCGAAAGCTGCATGACGGCAAGGTATTCAATGATGCGTTCTTTTATTTTTTGAAGCCCGAAATGGTCCTCGTCTAAGATTTCCATGGCAAGCTTCAAGTCTTTGTTATCCTCGGTGGCGTAATTCCACTTTAAGTCGCACAGCCATTCCAAATAAGTTCTTATTACGGCGGAATCGGGCGAACTCGGACTCATTTTCGCCATACGGCGAAGCTCTTTTAAGGCTTTTTCCTCAACGGCGGCGGGCATTTTGCACGATATTATTTTTTGCTCGGTAAGAGCTATTTCCTCTTCGTCCTCTCCCAGTTCCTTAGAAATGGCGCGGATTTGCTCTTTAAGATAGTATTCCTTTTGCCCCTTGTCAATTTGCTTTTTAACGCGCGAAGCTATTTTGTTATCCACGCGCGCAATTTCCGTTTCGTCTAAAAGCATTTGCAAAAGCTTTTCAAGCCGCTTATTTGTTTCAAGCTCCTCTAAAAGCTCCTGCTTGTCTGAGTCTTTATAGATTATTTCCCCCGCGCATAAATTGACGTATTGGTCGGCGTCGTAAACCTCGCTTATTTTAAGCAAAAAAGTCTTATTGATTTTTTCCGTGCTTAACGCAAGCTTTGCCATTTGTTCGCGCGCGCGGCGCAAAAGCGCCTCCTGCTCGGCAATATCTCCCTTTTGGTATTCAAAAGGTTCAAGCTGAGCCAAAAAATACTTGGGGTTCGTTATATATTTTTCTATTTTAGCGGGCTTTACCGCCTTTACAATGACTCTCTCGCCGCCGTCGGGCATCTTGATGACTTGAACGACATGCGCAGTTACGCCGATATTAAAAATATCTTTTTTAGATGGATTTTCTACCGCTAAGTCCTTTTGCGCGCATAGAAAGATTTCGCTTTTAGCTTCCAGTGCCGCTTCAAGCGCTTTAATAGACTTTTCTCTGCCAATTTCAAGAGAGACCGTCGTATCGGGAAGAACAACCATGCCTCTAAGGGCAATCATAGGTAATATCATAGGAGTATTTTCCAAAAAAAGATACCTCGTTTTTTTCTTTTGCAGTATTAGTATTATAGAATATAACGCTTTTTATTGCAAGTTAAAATATCCCCATTGAACGTTCAGATTTTAATAAGGATTTTCAAATAACTTTATTAGCGCATTGGTTTTAGCGGAGTATCCAAAAACTTTACGGAATCCGCATTTGATAGTATGAAATCAGCATTAAGTAATGCTTCCGAAAACTTGTTCATTCATAGCAGTTTTTTTTAAAACATAGATAAAGTTCGGTTAATAAAGATTTATCCCTTTAAAACGCGTCGCAGTAAAACTGCAAATTACAATAAAAAGGGCGGTTAATTAAGCCGCCCCCTGTCTACTTATTTTAACTTTATTTTTTATGCGCTTTTGCGGGTTATCATAGGCTTAGCCCTGCCCTCTACACAATCTTTGGTAATTTTTACCTTTACTATGCTTTTATCGTCGGGAGCTGTATACATAAAGTCCAAAAGCAGGTTTTCCATAATTGAGCGCAATCCCCTCGCCCCAGTTTTAAGGGAAATGGACTTTGCGGCTACGGCGCTTAACGCTTCGTCGTCAAACTCAATTTCAATATTGTCCATTGAAAAAAGCTTTGAATACTGCTTAACCAAAGCGTTTCTGGGTTCCTTTAAAATCTTTACAAGCGCTTCTTGGTCTAAGGGCGACAAACCCACGACTATGGGAAGCCGTCCAACAAACTCGGGAATAAGCCCGTATTTTATAAAATCCTGCGGCTGGCTTCTCTTTACAAGCTCGGCGGTGTCAATTTTTGAGGAGGGAAGCGCGTTGCTTCCGAAACCTATGGATTTGCTTTCTAAACGCTTGTCAATTATTTTGTCAAGCCCTATAAATGCTCCGCCGCAGATAAAGAGAATATTGCTTGTGTCAATTGAAATCATTTCTTGCTGGGGGTGTTTGCGCCCGCCTTGCGGAGGCACGTTTGCGACTGTGGACTCAATTATTTTTAACAGCGCCTGCTGCACTCCCTCGCCCGAAACGTCCCTTGTGATAGAAACGTTCTCGCTCTTTTTAGCGATTTTGTCCACCTCGTCAATATAAATAATTCCCCTTTCGGCTTTGGCTACGTTATAGTCTGCGTTTTTAATGAGTTTGAGCAAGATATTCTCCACATCCTCGCCCACATAGCCCGCTTCCGTCAAAGTGGTGGCGTCAGCTACGGCAAAGGGCACGTCTAAAATGCCCGCCAACGTCTTGGCAAGAAGGGTTTTACCAGAACCGGTGGGTCCCAGCATTAAAATATTGCTCTTTTCAAGTTGAAGCCCCTCTTCTTTGCTTTTTGCAAAGGACACGCGCTTATAGTGGTTATAAACGGCTACCGACAAAATGCGCTTAGCCTCTTCCTGCCCCACGACATATTCGTCAAGCCTTTCCTTGATTTCTTTGGGCGTGGGAATGGCAAGCTCTTCGCTTTGACCCTGCGTTTCCTCATTGTCAAGCAGCGATTCGCATACTTCAATGCACTCGCCGCAAATAAAAATATTATTGGGTCCCGCGACAAGCCGCCCCACTTTGTCCTCCGTGCGGTTGCAAAAAGAGCATCTGTTTACACTGATTTTTTCCATTTACTTCTCTCTCGGATAAAATATTTTGTCTATTACGCCATAACTCAAAGCGTCCTCGGCAGACATGAAAAAGTTCCTGTCGGTATCTTTTTCTATCTTTTCCAAAGGCTGATTTGTTGTTTTGGCTAAAATTGCGTTTAATCTTGCCTTGGTCTTTACCAAATGCAGCGCAGCTATTTCTACGTCCGTCGCCTGTCCTTCCGCGCCCCCTAGGGGCTGATGAATCATAACCTCACTGTTGGGCAGGGCATATCTTTTGCCTTTTTTGCCCGCCGCAAGTAAAAATGCCCCCATGCTAGCCGCCATACCGACGCAAATGGTGGAAACGTCGCATTTGACGTATTGCATTGTGTCGTAAATAGCAAGTCCCGCGGTAACGCTTCCGCCGGGGCTGTTTATATATATACTTATGTCCTTATCGGGATTTTTGCTCTCTAAGTAAATGAGCTGCGCCACCACGATATTTGCCGATTCGTCTGTAATAGCGCCCGACAAAAAAATAATTCTGTCGTCTAAAAGGCGGGAATACAAGTCAAAAGACCTTTCGCCCCTATCCGTCTGCTCTACTACCATAGGTATTAAATAACCCATAAATTAAACCTCCCAAATATTCTATGCAACGGTGTTCTCTTTACGCAAAAACTCTATGACTTTTTCCGCCAGTAATTGGTTTTTAATGTAGTCGGTATATTCCTCGTTTAACGTCGCCTTGAAGTCTTTGATGGTTTTGTCCGCTTCTTTGGCAAGCTCTTTTACTTTGGCGTCAAACTCCTTGGCGTCAACTTTAATGTTTTCCGCTTTGATTAAGGCTTCAAAAACAAGCTTCGTTTCAACAGATTTTTTTGCCTTTTCTTTATAAGATTCCCTTAAATTTTCTTTTGTGCTCTTGGTATATTTATAATAGTCATCCAATTTTAGCCCTTGATAGCGCAAAGAATACTCAAATTCTTCCACATAACTGTCAATTTGGCTTTCAATCATTGCAGAAGGTATTTCCATAGGAGTATTTTTGACAATTTCTTCTAAGAGTCTGTTGTCCTCTTGGATTTTTGCATCCTTTTGCTTTTGCTCTAAAAGGCGGTTTTTAATGTCGGCTTGATAAGCGTCTAAGGTGTCAAACTCGGTGTAGTCTTTGGCAAAATCGTCGTTGATTTCTTGAAGCTGCTTTACCCTGATTTCGTGAAGCTTAATGGCAAACACCGCTTCTTTGCCCGCTAAGTGCTTTGCGTGGTAAGTTTGGGGGAAAGTTACAGTTATATCCTTTTCCTCGCCTTTGTTCATGCCTATCAGCCCCTCTTCAAAACCGGGGATAAAAGATTTGCTGCCTATGACAAGCTGCTGATTTTGAGCCGTGCCGCCCTCAAACTTTTTGCCGCCTACGCTGCCGCTGTAATCTATCGTAACTTCGTCGCCGCTTTCTACCGCTCTTTCAACGCTTACCAAACGGCTGTTTTTTTCTTGAAGAGACTTTAATTCCTTGTCAATTTCTTCTTGGGCTACTGCCGCTTCAACCTTATCGACTTTAAGTCCCTTATACTTGCCCAAAGTTATTTGAGGCTTCAATGTAACGACTGCCACAAACTTGAAACCGTCGGCGTTAAAGCTTTCAAAATCAACGTTGGGCATTTCTACGGGGTAAATTTCCTTGTGCTCGTCAAGAGCCTGCGTATAATATTTGGGGAAAGCCTCGTTAAAAGCGTCCTCTAAAAAAAGCGAATCGCCGTAAATTCCCTCTAAAACCTTGCGGGGAACATGCCCTTTACGAAAACCGGGCTGACTGTATTTGTGCTTGTTTTTGAAATAAGCGCTCTCCATCTGCGCGTCCCATTCCTCAAAAGGAATATTAAAAGATATGGTTGCTTTTCCCTCGTTTACTTTGAGTGTGTATTTCATTATACTCTCCTTGTTTTTAATCAATTAACCAAGTAATTTTATCACAAGGCGGAAAAATAATCAAACACAATAGCCTATTAAAACTTTGTTTTTTATGGTAACCCACCTTTAACTCCATAAAAAAACAGGACAACTTTTAAGCCGCCTTTTTCTTAATAATTGCGCCGCAAAAACACATTGGGCTTAAAGAGTTGAATAAAGGACGGCTTTAATGTAAAATACGTCTTAGGAGAAAAACTAAATGGCATACGATTCCTTAACCCTTTCCGTTTTGGTAAGGGAACTAAAAGAAGCCTTGACGGGCGGAAAAATCAACAAGATAACGCAGCCTGAAAAAGACGAAATAGTGCTTTTTATTTACCGCGGCGGAGTTAAAAAACTTTTAATTTCCGCAAACGCGTCTATAAACCGTATTCATTTAACGCGCGAAGAAAAAGAAAACCCCTCTTCCGCGCCCGCTTTTTGCATGCTGTTAAGAAAACATTTAACGGGCGCAGAAATTACGGATATTTCTCAAATGCCCTACGAAAGGGTGGCGGATATTACTTTAAACGCGAAGGACGATTTGGGTTACGCGGCGCAAAAACACTTAATTTTTGAGCTTACGGGCAAAACGGCTAATATAATTTTGACAAGGGACGACTACACAATTTTAGATACGCTAAAACACATTCCCAACAGCTTAGACGCTAAAAGGGTGCTGCTTGCGGGGCTAAGATACGAATTTTTTGACGCGAGGAATAAGCTTAATATTGAGCAGGAAGGAAAAATTATACAGTTGATTATGTCTTCTCAAAAAGGCGTCGGGGAACTTTTGGCTGAAAACCTGTTGGGAGTTTCGCAGGCGATGGTTGACGAAATTGCCTACGGCATAAACGATTTTGCCGACAGAATACAAAGCGCGGAAGAAATTATTAAAAATCTGCGCAAAATTAAGGAAAACCTAGCTTCTCCCCGCCCGAATATTTTGTTTAATAAAGGCGAGGCAAAGGATGTTTTCCCCTTTGATTACAAAAGCGCAAGGGGCGAAAAAAAGTTTTATGACACGCTTAATCAAGCGCACGACGAGTTTTATATTTTAAAAGACAGTTTTATGCGCTTTGCGGTAAAATCAAAAAATATCAACGCGACGGTAAAAAACGCGCTTAACAGGCTGACCAAAAAAATCGGGCTTCAAAAACAAGATTTGCTTAAAGCGCTTGACTACGGCGAACACAAAACCGCCGCCGATTTGATTTTAAGCAACATTCACCTTCTGCCAAAACAGGCGGCGTATTTGCAGGCGGTAGATTATACCAAAGAGAATTGTCCCACCGTAACAATTCCCCTTGACGCGGCAAAAACCCCGCAGCAAAACGCGCAGGAATACTACAAAAAATACCGCAAGCAAAAGAGCGCGGTTGAACATATCACAGCGCAAATTGAACAAAGCGAAATGCAGCTTGAACACATAGAAAGTATAAGCCAATCGCTTAAAATGTGCGCGCTTGACAGTGAACTTGAAGAGATTCAAAAGGAACTGGCGCAGGCGGGCTTTATAAAAGAAAAGGGCGGCAAGGACAAAAAACAAAAAACCGCTCCCTCTTCGCCTTTGAAATTCATTGCAGACGGTTATATTATTTTAGTAGGTAAAAACAACGCTCAAAACGACGCGTTAATAAGCAAAACGGCAAAAGCCGACGACATGTGGCTGCACGGGCATAATCTTCATTCGGCGCATACGCTCATTGTTTCTTTGGGAAAAGAAATACCGCAGGAAGTCATACTTACCGCGGCAGAAATAACCGCGTATTATTCGCAGGCGCGCGAAAGCGGAAAAACAGTAATTGATTATACGTTAAGAAAAAACCTTAAAAAACCTCCTAAGGCGCGGCTGGGCTATATAATTTACAGCGAATATCAAACTGTTATTGTTACCCCAAACGCCCGACACGAATTGTCTGCAAGGTAAGGCGCCTCTGTCAAATTGTTTGTTCATAAGTAAACCAAACTTAAAACATTGCTTTTACTACAAAAAAAGTCGCGCCTTACCCTAGGCGCGACTTAAATAGAAAAAAGAAGAAAAAGGTCAATAAAGAAGATAGCTATAACAAATGTAGCACATTTTGTAATAATTTCAAGCCCCTTTTTTTATTTAATGACATTTAACATTTAAAAAATAACTTTTTATTGTATTTTGTAATCTAGATAGCAATTTTTAAGCATTAAAAAAGCGCTAACAGCGCCCTAATATTATTTTTTGTTTGATTTGACTTAAAATCTCTATGCCGTCAGGCAAAGGCGCAAACTTAAATGCCGATTACTCAAATATACTACCTTGCAAAACATCGGCAAGCTTTGCCACGATTATGCAAAATAAATATTAGTTTTTAAAGAAAATATAAATGACTGACATTAAAACGGCAAGATAATCTTGGTATTGCCTGTCTGCCGCGGAAAAAGCGTAGGGAACCGTCTGACCTTTTTCGTCGGCGACGGAGCGCGCAAAAAACAGCGGCGCGTCAACTCTCGCCTTGTCCATCAGCGATTTTTTTATGCCTGCTTTTGAGCCGTAGTAAGTTTCGGCGGAAGAATACTTTTCTAAGCCTAAGTCAATTATGGCGTCAATTCCTTCAAACGCGGTATTAATATCTTTATAAGCCGCAACAAATTCTTTTTGAGTAAAAGGAGTTGCGTCAAGGGGCGTAAAGGCGCAAAGAGCGCTTTCAAATAAGTTTAAAGCGTATGACAGTTCGGCTACAAAGCTTTGTTCTCTATTACCCGCCAAAAGCACGTTTAGATTGCCCAGCCTGTCGCAATAATGCTCAATTCCCGCTAAAACAGAAAGGGCAAGCAAAGGGTTTGTAAACTTTGAGCCTCCGTTTAATGTTTGGCAGGCAACTTGCGAAGCGGCGCGTTCAATTAAAGAAAAGTTGTCCTGCTGAAAGCAAATCAAGCTTACGCCCGCGGCGTCAAGAAACCTTGCGCGCTCAATAAAGTCGTCGGGAGAGGGCATATCGTAGGAAGTCCCTCCCAAATAACCGTAAGCAAGTGATGCAGCGGTGTTAAAAACCGTCTGCTCTTCGCATAAATGCACCATTGTCCTGCCCGCAAGGTGGGGCGCTTTTTTGTGTTTTGCCGAAAGCATGCGCCTCATTTCGGCGGCAACGTCTAAAACCTGCCTTATTTCCTTTCTGTTGAGCTGTTTAAGGCTTAAAAAGTCTTTCATATTTGATCCTTTTCAACTATGCTTAGTATCCTTTCAAAGTAGGGCGGCAAGGGCGCCGTAAAGGTCATTATTTCATTGCTTCGCGGATGCGTAAAGGTTATACTTTGCGAATGCAGCAGTTGCCCGTCGAGTTTAAAGCGTTGATTTTTAAATCCGTAAGCTTTGTCCCCCACCACGGGAAACCCTAAATATTTCGCGTGAACGCGTATCTGATGCGTTCTGCCCGTTTCAAGTTCAAAGCGCACAAGCGTGTTTTTTGCGTATCGGCGCAAAACAGTATAATGCGTTACTGCGTTTTTTCCCATCGGGTCTATCGCCATTTTCGTTCTGTCTTGGGCGGCGCGTCCAAGAGGTTTATCTATTTTTCCGCCGTCACTTTTTAATACGCCTTCAAGTAAAGCAAAATAAACCCTTTTACATTCTTTTGACTGAATTTGAGCCGCAAGGGAAATGTGGGCGGCGTCGCATTTGGCAACGACCATCAACCCCGACGTGTCCTTGTCAAGGCGGTGGACTATGCCGGGGCGCAAAACGCCGTTAATACCGCTTAAATCCTTAAAGCGGAAGAGCAGCGCGTTGACCAAGGTGTCTTTGTAAATTCCGTTTGCGGGGTGGACGGTAAGCCCCTGAGGCTTGTTGACTACGGCAAGATATTCGTCCTGGTAAACAATGTCGACGGGTATGTCTTGCGGCTCTAAGGGCAGAATTTGAGGCTCCTGCGCGTCAATTTCCACCACGTCCCCCTCTTTAACGGTTTTGCTCGCCTTAATTCCCCTTTCGCCGTTAAGAGAAAGGAACCCGCCTTTTATGAGACCGGCAACGCGCGAGCGGGAAAATCCGTCAAGTGAAGACGCGACGGCAAAGTCAAGCCTTTCCCCCTCAAAGTCTTCAATTACCAGTTTTATTTTCATTTATTCTTTTTTTCTTTTTTAAGGCTGACGATAAAGCTGTCGTCATCAAAAAACATTATGGCTAAGATTATGCAAATAACTCCCCCGACAAGCAGCGAGTCTGCGATATTGAAAACGGGAAACCAGTCGCCGATGCTTAAAAAATCGCGCACCCGCCCCGAATAAAACTCAGCGCCCCGCGTTAATCTGTCAAAGGCGTTGCCAAGCGTGCCCGCCACTGCCGCAGAGTAACCAACAATGCCTATTACGCTTTTTTTTCTGCCGATAAACAGCAGTCCCAAAAACAATGGGATGCCTAAAAGCGTAATGATAAAAAACAAGACGTTTTTACCGCTGAAACTTTCAAAAATACTCCATGCCCCGCCGGCGTTTTCTCTCCAAACAAAACCTACGGTGCCGAAAAAATAATGTGGAAGTTTTCCTTGGGTTTTAAGACTTTCCATTAGCGCCTTTGAAAGTAAGTCTGCCGCGACACCCGCAATAATTATTGCAAGCACAACGATAATCAACGTTGATTTTTTCCATTTATTCATTTTCTTTCTCCGAATATGCCCCTGCCTATACGCACCATATTTGAGCCGCAGGCTACGGCAATTTTGTAATCGTCAGTCATTCCCATAGATAAAATGTCAAAGTAAGGCAGATTTAAGCCCGCTTTGGTCTTCTCGTAAAGAGCGCGCATAGACAAATATAGTTCTTTTGGCGCCCCTATCGGCAAAACCGCCATAAAACCCCTTAGGCGCAAATGACTTTTCGTCAAGATAAACTTAATAAGCGCGTCAAGCTCCTCTTCCGCAACTCCGCCTTTTTGAGGCTCGCGCCCGATATTTACTTCAATTAAAACGTTAATTATATCCCCTGTTTTTTCCCAGCGTTTGTCGATTTCCTGCGCCAGTTCAAAACTGTCAACCGATTGAATCAAACTGACCTTGCCAGTCAAATACTTGACCTTGTTGCGTTGAAGCGTTCCGATAAAATGAAAACTGCCGTTGCGCACGAGGGGGAACTTTTCTGTAAGCTCCTGCACGCGGTTTTCCCCCGCCGCGTCGCACCCTAAACTAAGCGCTTGGGTAATCTCCTCGGCGCTTCTGCTTTTTGCGGCGGCTACAAGCCAAACTTTTTCTTCTTTGCCGCAAAGGATACGCGCATTTTCAATTTCACGTTTAATAGAAAAAATTGCTTCTTTCATATTAAAAGAGTATAGCATTTTTATGCCTTACAGTCAATATTTACATAGTTCTTTTAATTTTGAATGTTTTGAGTTTTTAATACCGCAAAGTCTGCTTTCAAATCATATTTCAAGCAAAAATAGAATTTAAATTTTTGCGGGAAAAAGTTTTTTAAGTTTACGATTTTGACTTTAACTGTATTAACTTTTTTCAATCAATTTAAAGATATAAAAATTACAAGAATACTACTTAAAGGTTTAGCGCAAACAGGCAAATTACAATAAAAGACGGAAACAAAAAAGCCCCTAAACCGCGAAAAACTGCGGTTTAGGAACCTTGTGGTTTTCCCCCAAAAGGGGAAAAAGTGGTCAGGGTGACAAGAATTGAACTTGCGACCTCTTGAACCCCATTCAAGCGCGCTACCAAACTGCGCTACACCCTGACAAAGCTATTTTAAAAAATCGTAAATGTCCTCTCCGCTTTGAGCCTTAAACACTTTTTCCGTCTTTACCTCAACATCTTCAATTAAGGAGCGCTTGTTGAGTTTTTTCAGGTAAAGCACGCTGAAAATAATTACGCCTACTACCAAAAAGAACACTATGATTGCGGCGGGCCAAACGGACAACCAAAAATCTGGCACCAGTTCTTGCCGCGCGTTAATAATGATATTCTCAAAAGCGGAATTTGTCAACACATTAACGACTGTTGAAGAAACAATTTCTATTTTCTGCGCGAAATCTATCCCCCTGTTTTGAGCAATATATTCCGCTGTGTCGTCTTTGGTGTGCATTACGTTAAAGGCTTGGTTTTGGCTTTGAACGTAGCCCAAAGTTGAAGTGGAATAATTGCCCGCAAAGAAAAACGTAGTGGCGATACCCTCCGCCCTGAAAGGCGAATGGTCGCTTGCCTGCGCCGTTTGGTAATAAGGATAAACGGTGCTGAATTGCACTTGGATATTCATCATAATACCTTTGCCCAGCGGTTTAGCGTAAACTTTTTGCTCATATCCTTTAAAAGAATAATAATTTTGAGCGGCGGCAAGAAAAGTGCTTGCGTATTCCGTTTTTACGTCTTCGCCGTATATATAAAGGTAGTCGCCCATTCCTATTGAATCAAAGTTTATCATCATGGCAGTTGAGGCTTTTGACTTTTCTCCCATTTGCTTAACATAATAAGTTGAGCCGAAAAGCCCCGGCTCTTCCGCGCCGAAAGCTACAATAACTATATTGTAGGGCAGGTTTTTTACGTCTTTAAGCGCATACGCCGTAAGAAGCAGCGCCGTAACCCCGCTTGCGTTGTCGTCTGCGCCCTCGCCTATCGCCGCGCAGTCGTAATGCGCCCCTATGATTATGTCGTATTCCTTTCCGTTGTCCATACGCGCCGCTACATTTTGGGACATCTGAGTTGAAGAGCCGTCAAAATAAGTAAATGTTTGCATTCTGACGTCATAACCAAAACCGTTAAGAACAGTATAAATCCAATTAGCGGCGTAATTTTCGCCGACTGTGCCCGCTACGCGGGAAGGGTTAGCTTCAATAAACTGGCTGAAAACCGCGTAGGAATCGTAATTTTCCATAAGCGTTTGCGAACTCTGCGCCATTGCGGCAGAGGGCGCAAAAATTGCGATACAAAGCGCAAAAGCTAATATTAAGGTAAAAAATCTTTTTAATTTCATATCACACCCCAAAAATTACGATACCCTGAATTACCGAAAGCACGCTTAGAACGCAAAAGAAAATGACAAGCGTTTTGAAAAAATGCAGGGAGGTTTTGTTGTTTAGGTAGCATTTTTTGACGGTTATAAAAAACAAAATGCCACTTATTAAAAAAGCCAGCACGGGAAAAGCGATTTGCCCCCACGCCATAATTACCGGAGTAATAAAATAAAGGCAGTTTAACGCGCCCAGTATTAAATTCTTAATCGCAAGGAATATGACGACTATCAATGCAAATTCTTGGCGGGGCAAAAAGAAAAAGCGCAAAAAATTTAAAATGAAGCCTGTAAAAAAAGGAATAAAAATCAAGGCTATAATTCCCGCAAGAAGCGATACGAGCAGCGCCGTCCAAATTGTGGGCACGATAGCCAACTGTTCTCCGTAAGCGGTCAAAAAGCTTTGCGAAACGCGCCACATTGCAAAGACGTAAAGCAAAACATATGCGCCCCTTGCAAGCCAGCTAGACAATGCGTAGTTATTTTTTAATTTTTCAAACATTTTTACAAATTCAAAAGCTGTAAAACCAGCGTTTGAAGCTCCTCCCCTTTTATATTTCCCACCGCGCCTCTGCTTTCGTAAGAATAAAAAATGTCCATAGCTTTTTTTAGTCCCACAGGCGTGTGAAGTTTGGCGGTGTTAAGCGACATAGTAAGGGCATACTCTTTAACGCCCAAATTAGCCGCGATTTCATTTTTTTCTCCCTTAGTAATGCTTACATAAAAAAGTCTTCTGTAAAAGCGGTATAGCATACGGAACAAATCTTTTGGTTTTTGCCCGCTTTGCAGCATTTGGTCAAGTAAATTCAGCGTTTTTCCTTTGTCTTTTGCGCCTATGCTGTTTGATAAATCGTATACTACGTATTCGGCATCTTTGTTGACAAGCATATTTACGTCGGCAAGGGTAATTTCTTCTCCCTCTGCGGCGTAAGAAAGCAGCTTTTCCGTCTCGGTATAAACGCGCGACATATCCAGAAGACAAAAGTCGGCTACCGCGGTAGCCACCGCCTGTGATACCGTTCTTTTTTTGTGCGCAACGCGCGCCTTAACCCATTTTGAAACCTCTTCCCTTGACAGCTTATTGCAGTCTACCGCCATAATGCTTTTTGACAGCGGATAGTCGCAAAACTTTGCGTCGTTAAAAATAAGACAGCAATCAAGATAGGGGTCGTCAATATATTTAGCTACTTTTTGAATACTTTTGGGAAGTTTATCCCCCGCCGCTCCCCCTGTGCCTCTTAAATCGGGCGGAGTGCCTTTAACGACAACCGCTTTTTTGGCGCTGCAAAAAACAACTGTTTCGCAGGCGGTAATTATTTCGTCGTAGGAGGCTCCTTGTTCAAACGTTAAAAGGTTTATTTCAGGGTATTCAATATTTAGGCTTTGAATTACAAGCTGCTGCGCGCGGCTCCTTAAATAAGCGTCCTCGCCGTAAATATACAGCAAGGGAAAAAACTCGTTATTTAGTTTTTCGCTTAATTGGACAAATTTCATAATCCTTTCAACCTACGGAATAAAAATTATTTTACCATTGTTTTGCCTTAATGTAAAGTCCCCCGCCGCGCTAAGGTCAAAATAATCCCCGTCTTTGCCGTAGGTATAAGCAAACAGAAGGGAATTTTGATATGCTTTGGCAAGTTTGCCGCTGTTTACTTTTGAAATAACGACGGAAACATTGTTAAAAGCGTTGACATTGGTATAAGCGCTTTGGGCAAGCAAAAGATAAGTTTTTCCGAACTTAATTAAAAACCCCTTAACCCCCCTTTCGTTTACGGCGGTAACGGTTTCGTCAAGGGGGCTTAAAAGAGCAATGTTTTGATTTAGCTCAAACGCCGCGTCGTCAGCGCCGCCGTTGCTCTCACCGCTGACTTTATAAACAGCCGCTTTTCCGCTTTGCAATAGCAGTGTTAAAACGTCCGCATTTGTGTCTGCATAGTGAGTAATATAAACGGTAATTTTATTGTGTTTGTATTTAAGTAAATAGTTTTCAAGAAAATAGTAGTCGTTTTCCTGCGAAAGGCTTGTTATGTAATTGACGTTGCCCTCTTCGTCGCTTATTAAGATGTTTTCGCCGTCGTATTTAGCTTGATAGTAAAGACAATCATAAGGATTTTTAGGCAGCGCGGACAAAATACTTGCCGAAATCGTAAGCAAAGCCAGCAGGGCGCACAAAGCGGCTTTACCTCTTCCTCGCGTGTTAAGGTAACCTCCCAGCACAAAAAGCAGCAGATACAAAAATAACGCGCCTAAACCTATTGAGGAAATATAAAGAGCGGCGTAAGGCAGCTGCGCAAGCCAGCTTGTAACGGCTCTTAAAAGCTCGATAACCTTGTCGGGCAGATAGAGAATATAGCCGAAAAGAGGCAAAGGCATAAGCCCTATAATAACGGCAAAAAAACATACTGTTATTAAGGGAAGCAGAATAAGGTTTGAAAACAGACTTATTAAAGACACTTCGTTATAGAAGTAGGCTACAAGGGGAATTGTGGCGACACCGGCGCCTAAACTCACAAATGCGCCGTTAAAAAGGTTTTTTACAGGGTTTTTCCAAGCGGTGCGCGATACAATTCGGCTTAAAGGCGTGCCGATAGCACAAATGCCGAATACCGCCGCGACTGAAAGCAAAAATCCCGCGTCAAAGATTGTCAAAGGTTTTACAGCTAAAATAATAAGCGCGGAAATGCTTAGCGAGGTTAGCATATCGCTTTTTTTGCCAAGCGCGCTAAGCCCTAAGAGTACAACGGTCATAACAAGCGAGCGCACTACGGGCGGAACAAACCCCGTAAGATAGGCGTAGGCGGTAAGCGGAAGGATGACTATAAAAAACCGCCTTTTAACGGGCACATTGAGTTTTGACAAAATAAAATTAAAGACGGCTGCAAGAAAGCCTATATGCAAACCGGACACCGAAAAGACATGGGCAAGCCCGCTTTTCCTAAAAGCTTCCCTGTCTTCCCAGCGCATACCGCTTCTGTCCCCTATAACCAAGCCCAAAGCTAGGGCGGCGTTTTCGCTCTCCATATAGCGGTATAAAGTTGTTTTGATATAACCCCTTACGTTTTCGGCTATTGTGCTTTTACCTTTTTGGGTGTATGCGCCGTAAGCGCTGTAAGCAATATAATAAACGCCGTCGGCATAACTGTAAGTATCCACGCCGTCGGCAAGAACGTTTATATCTTCAACAAAACAATTGCAGTAAACGATATTGCCCGCGGCGAAATCAAAATCTCGTTCAGTTGAACAACCCCACTCATACAGATAAAGCTTAACTTTTCCTTTAAGAACGATAATTTCTCCTTGGGCGGTTGTCAGCTGGGCGTCTTTAAGGTAATACCTTCCGTTCTCCGCGTCTGAAAGGTCGGTAAAGGTGCCCGTCAGCACGCCCTCGGCTTTACCTATTCTTTTGTTTTCAATGACATTTGCCGAAACGGTAAAACAACAGGCGCCGGATATGCAGGCGGCAAGGCAAAGGCAAAGGATTTGTATAAGGTTTCTCTTTTTTAAAATTAAAAATAAGACAAGCAAAGCCGTTATAATTGCCGCTAAGGGCAGAGCATAATACCAATAACCCCTATACAGCGCGTATGACGACAGTATGCCGCCGCAAAACACAAGCGCAAATAAAGGTATGGGGCGAAAGTTCAAAAGTTTTTTCATTTTCATCCTTTGCCTATATGAAAATAAAAGGCGAAAGAAGAATATTCTTCGCCCAGTAAGTCTATAAGCTGCGCTTTGTTTTCAAAAAGCCCGCGGTTGTTTTTGTATGCGATAATTTTGTTGACGGCACCTTGCGGAACTCCCGCGTCAAGGGCAAAGATATGCGCCAGAGGCGAATTGGCGTTTATTGTTACAGGTAAGCCGTCATCGCCTTTATAACTAACAATTAAAACTGTAAGCGAACTGGAAACGCGGTCTTGCAGGCTGTAACCTATCACCCCTCTTGGGTGAACGCCCGCCGCGGTCAGCAGGTCAAGGTAGGTATCCCCCTCGCCGTAACTGTAATAACCCTCGCGCTCTACCGCACCGCCGACGTATATTTCATATTTTACGCTTTGCGAAATGGGGAAATCCTGCCGGCTTTCATTTCTGACAAAATTAAAAGAGATTGTCAAAAGACAGGCGGCGGCAATATAAGCCGCTGAAATTGCGCAAAAAATTGCCATGCAAATTATAAACGCTCTTTTTGTCATTTGTAAAACTCCCAAACGGAAAAACTGCTTATTTGCATTACCCGTAAGGATTACGGATAGGCAAAGTAACTTACCCTTAAAAAGGATTTTTATGGAGTAATATGTTCTTCCTGTTTGCCGCGCATTTTATTTAAAAGTTATACATTAAACTTTTTATTTAAGTCCTGTGCAAAGGATTAAATCCAATTATTGTTTCTTAGGGAAGCCGCATAACTAGTTAAACTATGTAAGCGTAAGCAAAAGCTCTTCCTTTCGCCGCAAAAGTATTAACACAGTGCGCAAATCTCAATTGCTTTTCTGGATACGCGGACAAATTAATTTAGCCGCCGCATAGACAAACTTATACCGCAAATAAGTAAATGCAAAAGGCTTTGTGAAAAACTGACGCGCGATTGCGGCTTTTTTAATTTATATTTTTCGTAATTACAATGTCAACGCCCAAATTTAAGACGTCTTTTATAATAACGTCGCCTATGTTTTTCGGCGGAGTTACCGTTATTTTATTAAGCTTTTTTAAAACGTCAAAAAGTCTGTCTTTGGGTATTTGACCGCTTGTTTTGCAGGGAACAACGGCGCCGCCGTAAACCCTTACCAATGATGTAAGCGTCCGTTTGGGGGAAATGAACTCTTGCTTTCCGTAAACGTCCCCTCTTGCGCAGGCGTTGCCGCTGACGGTAATTTTTTCTTCCTCTCTGTTTACTTCAAGCTGGCAGCCCATAGGGCAGTTAATGCATGTTATTTTCATTTGTTTACACCCCCAGCTCAATAGTTAAATCGTGCGTTATAAGGCTTTTGTCTATTTCAACGCTTTCCATTTCTCCCGGAGAAGCAATTAAAAACTTTTTGGAGGCTATGATATTTCCGCCGCAGGAAAGGGTCATTTTAGGCGATTTATATATGTTGTTTACGCGGTAATATATTTTTACTTTGCCGCTACCTTTTACTATTTTTTGAGGTATGGCGTAACTTATGCCCAAACCCGTTTTAAGCGAAACTTCCTCCCCCTCCGCCAAAGCGCCTTTCGCGTAAAGCGCGGCGTTTTTGCCCGCTAAAATCGCTTCCGCAGAAACGTTGTCCACAAGGTCGTGGACGTGAAGCACGTTGCCGCAGGAAAACACCCCTTTTAAGGAGGTTTGCCTATAATCGTTTACAATAGCGCCCTTTGTTCTGCCGTCAAAAAGTATATTGTCGGCAACAAGGTCATTTTCGGGAATTAAACCCACCGAAAGCAGCAACGCGTCGCACTCAATAAAACGCTTTGTATTTTCAATAGGCTGCATTTTTTCGTCAACTTGGGCGATATACACCCCTTCAACCCTATCCTTGCCCACAACTTCGGCAACGGTTGTTGAAAAATACAAAGGGATATTAAAATCGTCTAAACACTGCACAATGTTGCGCTTTAAACCCCCCGAATAAGGCATAACCTCGCACACCATTTCAACTTTCGCGCCCTCAAAGGTCATTCTGCGCGCCATAATAAGTCCGATGTCCCCCGAGCCTAAAATGACGATTTTTTTGCCCACCAAATAGCCCTCAATATTGCATAGCCTTTGCGCAAGCCCCGCCGTCCAAATTCCCGCGGGTCTGTCGCCGCAAAGAGAAATGGCGCCCGCAGTCCGTTCACGGCAGCCCATAGCGAGTACCACCGCTTTGCCTTTAATTTCAAGCACGCCCTTTTGCGCCGATACTACGGTTAAAATATTTTCACGGTTAAACTCCGTTGCGAAAGCTTCTAAATACACCTCAATATTCAATTGCTTAACTTTTTCAATAAAGCGCTGTGCGTATTCGGGTCCCGTAAGCTCTTGCTTAAAGTAATGCAGCCCGAACCCGTTATGGATACATTGGTTAAGGATACCCCCTAAGCGGTTGTCCCTTTCAATAATTAAAACGCTTGCGCCCTCTTCTTTTGCGGAAATTGCCGCCGCCATGCCCGCGGGTCCGCCCCCTATTACCACCACGTCGTAATTAATCATTGTTTCCCTCCTTGACGGAGCCCACAATGACAGTGCTCTGCCCGCCCTTTTTTGTAACTATGTCAAAGGGAATATTTGCGCGGCGCGAAATGATTTCCATAACGCGAGGTGTGCAAAAACCTCCTTGGCAACGCCCCATTCCCGCCCGAACGCGCCTTTTTACCGCGTCAAGGGAGAGGGGTTTTAAGGGACTATTGAGAGCGTCTATTATTTCCCCTTCGGTAATTTTTTCGCAGCGGCACACCATCTTTGAATAGGCGGGGTTTTGCTTTATAAGCTGTTGCAGTTCTTCCTTGCTTAGTTCTTTTGTAATAATTTTACGCGGACGGGGCAGATATTCTTCTTTTTTAACGAGCTTTAAGCCCGCGCCGGTAAGCAGTTCTTCAACGGCGTAGCGCGCTATCGCGGGAGCGGCAGTAAGCCCCGGGGAACAGATGCCCGCAAGAGTAATTAAATTGCCCTCCCTTTCTATAATAAAATCTTCGCCGCTTACCGCCCTCACGCCTGAAAAAACCCTTATCACTTTTGAAAAATTTACGTTTTTCATGACGCGGGAAACGCTGTTTTTAATAAAGTCAAGCCCCTCTTTTTTCACCGCTCCGTCGCCGCCGCTTTGGACGGGAAGCGAACTTGGACCGACAATGATATTGCCCTCGGCGGTGGGAGAAACCAACACGCCCTTGCCTCTGTGGTCGGGCAAAGGAAAACAGGTATGATTAAAATATTTTCTTTCGGAAGTATCTAAAATGTAATATTCGCCCCTTAAAAATGTGTAAGGGATTTCACGCCCGCCCGCCATTATATTTATTTGCGACGCGCCGTAGCCCGCCGCGTTTACCAAATATTTGCATTGATATTGACGGTCGCCTGTCTTTACGGTGTAGCCGTAAGGGGAGGAAATAATATTTGTAACTTGGGAATTAAGTTTAATCTCGGCGCCGTTTATTACCGCCTGCTCGGCAAGGGCGATTGCCATTTCGTAAGGCGAAACTATGCCAGCCGTAGGAGCGTATAAAGCGTAAAAAATTTCGTCGGCTATATTGGGTTCAATTTCTAAAATCTGCTCTCTGTTTAAGATTTCAAGGTTTTTAACGCTGTTTATTTTACCTCTTTCAAGCAGTTCTTTAAGCAAGGGAAGCCCCTGTCCGTTTGCTAAAACCAGAGAACCGCATTGCTCAAAGGCTACGCCTAATTGCTTTGCTAAGTCCTTATACATTAAGTTTCCCAAAAGGTTAAAGCGCGCTTTTTTAGTATCGGGCGCGGGGTCGTAGCCCGCGTGCACTATTCCGCTGTTAGCCTTTGTGCAACTGACGGCAACATCCTCTTCTTTTTCAAGCAAAAGGCAATTAAGCTTATATTTTGACAGTTCCCTAAGCAAAGCGCAGCCAACAATGCCCCCGCCGATTATAATTACATCAAGCATATGCCACCTTCTAAAAGTTTCTCACTTGTAATTTATACAATTATAGCATTTTTAACTGCCTTGGTAAAGTAAAAAAATAGCACAAGAATTTCCGATATACATTGACTAATCAAACAAGCGGACGCCGAATGGAAAATTAACGGCGAAAGCGATATTGAAATTATTACCAGGGTGGGGGTATTAAAGGCAATTGAAAGATATACGTTGTCGGGCGATAAGTTTACGGGCACAAACAGCTCGGTGCTCAACGGCGAATCCGTTGAAATGACTATGACGTTTACAAGGATTAAATAAAAAAGACGAATCATTTTTAGCAGCGTTGAGTTTGGTAGATTAAGTAGTTTTTTAATTTTTTTGTGCAGCGGCGGAATAATATTTAAGCGTTAATAAGACCTATAAAAATCAAACCTGTTTGCAGGCGAATATAGGTTTTTGTGTTTTGCGTTGAAAAATAAATTCCGCCGTGCCGTCGTCTTATGGCAGCTCAACCCTGTATATTAACAGGCGGGTATAAACATGCCCGACTCGTTTGTCTTCCACCGGAAATTACTTTCTCTAACTCCTTTAAGGAGCCGTCGAGGCCTGACATATCAGTCGCGAACACTGTTTCCCTTTTGAACTTTGTGGTTGACGCGCATTTTAAGACTAACGAACACGGCAGAACCGTATTTCGTTTGTTATTATAGCATTAAAGATTTTCTTTATCAATACTTATTTTTGTCATAGCCTCTTTAAAGCGCCTTTCAGGCAAAATTTGCCATAAAATGGAAAAGCAGCGGGCTTTTTGATTAGAGAAATATTTGCTAATCAAACTTAGGCTTTCTTTTAAACTATTGTAATTCCCTCAAAGTTTTGTTGCTATAAAATGGGCTGTTTGCCGCTTTGCCCCGTGCAGTTTTGCTTAATTACTGCCGCCGCGGGATTTGCGGTTGATTTATTAAGATAAAAGTTCGCACATTATTATGACAGATGTCTTAATTATTTTTTGTTCTACCGCTATACAAGCAGTTTAAACAAATTGTAATAATAAACCCGCAGTCAACGACTTTTGTCAATTGACAGCGGGTTATTTGGCTTTGATTACCTATTTTGATACATTACGCACCCTAGAGGGTAAATCACGCACCCTTGACTAGTTTTACGCACCCTTATTTTAAATATGTGTTAGATTACCAATTTTAATACAATTACGGACCCTTTGGTATTTTTAAGCACCCTTGACTTGTTTTACGCACCCTATAATATGATGGTTAATTAAGCCCTTTGCTTTCAGTCATTAAGACTTTTTTCCAATATGATTCTCTTTCGATGATGTACTGAGAACCTAAGTTCATATTGCAAACTTCCAAAATAGAATATTTAAAATTCTTTTTATAGTCAACACCATTTTTCTCTAACAATTCTTTCAGTTTTACATTACCGCCATGTCCATCTATAGAGTAATCTGACCAACGATTCCATATGCACTCTTCACCATAGACTGAACCAACATACATTTTTCCAGTAATTGTGTCAACAATCAAATAGACTCCTTTTGCATTAGATAGTGCACTTTTCCAAGAACTGATGTTATTTGTAATAATTGCATTTAATGTCAGCCAATCTATGTTAATCTGATTAAATCCTCTAAACTCCTCAATAGATAATTTTGATTCAAGTATTGAAGTCACTTCCATCTCTTCAGGCTTAGCACCATTCTGAGGATTAGATTCTAAATAGGGATATGAATTTCTAAACTCTTTTTTAAAGGCAATTATAACTCTACCAACTAGATCTTTTTGATTACCAGTGATTTTGAGATCATATTTGTATAGATTGCAATCTTTTATTGGCTCACCATTAACTTCATAAACACCAGCAAACATCCATTTATTTTCTTCAACCCATATTAGAGATATAACATATTTTCTATTAAAGTTTTTCTTAGTTTGGATTTGCTGCCATTCTTCAAATGTCCCAAGTATAAATTCATTTTTCGGCTCATCTTATCGATTTGATCCAATAGCAAAATGAATTTTATAATCACTATAGTTTTCTTTCTTAATACCTAATAAATCTACTAGTTTTAACATTTTACGCACCCCAAAAGTAACTATATTTTACTCTTATACTGTTCAGGAATTGGAATGTTGAAGGTTTCACAGAGTAATTTTACATCATGAATATCTTTATCTCGAATTTCATACCCTACATGAAATAACACTTGATACTCTGCATTAATACAACCAACTTCAATATCACCAATTGTTCCTATACCACTAAATGTATCTATCGGATATCCATTTCCTTCAAAAATAATCTCATTATTACTAAATCTAAAAATATGCAAATCAATGACTCTATCTAAATTATCCTTCCAAACCGTGTGATCATTTGTAGTGTATGTTTCTATAACTTCATAGAACCCTTTACATGATAACACTTTAATAAAACTTTCTCTGTTTGTTTCTTCGATAAACAAATCTATATCGTTATGAGGTCTTGTCTGTCTTTTTAATAAAGCATCAACTCCCCATCCACCATCTAAATAAACCTTAACTCCAATTTTACTTGCATAATTTATTATTTCAATTGCATCTTTTTCACTTACCATAGTCTTAATCCTCCTCACTAAATTCATCAGGTAATCCGTAGAAATCACAAAGAACTAAGTATGCTGCATATCTCTTGGCTTCTTTTTTTGATGTTGCATATGCAGTGTGTTTCATAGCCCAGCTTCTAATGTAACAAGTACACTCCCACATCAACGTTCCATCATTCATTAACACTTGTTCTTCTGCTTGATAGTATTCAGGAATTGAGCATCTACCTTTTTCTGCTAGTTCTTTTAAAGTAGTAACCGCATTCTCTAACTGAAACTTTGATGGTCTTGGCTCTTCAGTATCGACATCTACTAGGAAGTCATCTATCTGAAGCATAAACTCTACTACGTTTTGAAGTTCATCTGGATTCCAATTACTGTCTATTGCAACCGCACCAAGTATAGCTTCAAAAAGATCCGCCTTAACTTTTATCAGATTATCTTTGAACTTTGGATTTTCTAGGTCTGTATCACCTAAATACATGTACTTAAATAACCCTAGTTTATCAATAGTTTTTGCGAGTGTTTCATTAGATACTATTTGTTTCTTTAGTTCTGTAAAATCTGCTTCATTCTTATGAGCAACGATACAGTATTCGTCAAGATCATTCTCTTCATCATAGTAATCAGATTGCGATTTCACAAAGCCAAATCTATCAGAGATAACTTTTACTACATAAAAATCTAGAACCCTATCGCCTAAAAATTCTAGTACTTCATTGTTTTCACCACCATGTTGTGATGAGTAAGAGCTACGGGTGAAAGCTTGTAAAAGCAAGTCCTCATTATCAAACCAGTAGCCAATCTTCTTTTGAACATCATCTAAGTGTTCACGTAAATCTTGCATTTTCATTTTGATTCCTCCTATTTATTTTATTGTCCGAGAGGAAACAAAAAAGACCTATGCCGATAAGAGGTACCCACTTCTAGCAGTAAGTAGAATAACCCCAGTTGCTTAAGTCTTAATTTGATCAAAATAATATTTGTAAGTTTATCTATCTAAACTCTCCCACTCGCACAGAGGAGTCAAGATAAATCCCGTTACTCAAATACTTTGAGGAAACTAATCCTTCCATCGGACACCTATATTATATCACTTGTTTAAGTTTTTGTCTATAAATTAATAAAAAAGAACCTTTTGTCAAGGTCCTAATTTTATAAGGTAATTTCAGTTCCACTTGTAAACTTCACTAACACCGAATACTTTTGTTGTCATGGTATCATTGCTTGTAAAATCACCATTATAGAATAACAAATATTGGTACATTATTACAGCTATTTTGTAATCACGTACTCTCTTTGATAAAAAATTGGAGATTCCTTTACAAATATGCTCTTACGTGCTATTATTTAAGTATCTATTTAAA